>NZ_FNSO01000004.1:4800000-6075000 GCF_900105945.1 Amycolatopsis tolypomycina
GCCATCGCGTTCGACGATCGCCGGGCGCCGTGCTTCGGCGAGGTTCGCGCCGGCCCCGGCGGTGGCCAGCCCCGTCGCCCGGGCGTGCGCGATCGTGTCGGCCAGGCCCTCGTCGCCCGCGTCGCAGATGTGGTTGCCCGCCAGGGTGACCACCGCGAACCCGGCGTCCGCCACCGCTTTCAGCGCGGCCGGGTCGGCCGGCGGGGCGGGGACGTCCGTGCTGCGCTGGACGGTCGTCGTCGAGTGCGGCACTTCGACGTGCCCGATGGCCAGGTCCAGCCCGCGCAGCACCGGCGCGGCCGGGGCGAGGAACGACTCCGGATCCGGCTCGTCGAGGATGAGGTCGCCGACGGCGCCGACAGTGATCACGAAGCACTCTCCTTTTCGGACCGGTGACGGGACAGGAAAGCCCGCAGCCGGTCGGTTCGCGGCCGGGCGAACAGCTCGTCCGGCGGGCCTTCTTCGACGATCCGGCCCGCCTCCATGAACACGCACCGGTCGGCCACCTCGCGGGCGAAGGCCATCTCGTGGGTGACGACGACCATCGTGGTCCCGGCCGCGGCGAGGTCGCGGAGCACGGCCAGCACCTCGTCGACCAGCTCCGGGTCCAGGGCGCTGGTGGGTTCGTCGAACAGCATGATCCGCGGCCGCACCAGCACGGCCCGCGCGATGGCGACCCGCTGCTGCTGCCCGCCCGACAGCTGCCGCGGGTAGTGGTCCTCGCGGCCGGCCAGGCCGATGCGCGCCAGCAGTTCCCGGGCTTCCCGCTCCACAGTGGACCGATCGCGCCGGTGGACGCGGATCGCGGCGTCGGTCACGTTGCGCAGCACGGTGAACTGCGGGAACAGGTTGAACTGCTGGAAGACCATGCTCATCCGGCGCCGCTGGGCGGCGATCCGGCGCTCGTTCAGCGCACGCAGGCCGCCCGGCGCCCGCCGGTGGCCCAGCAGCACCCCGTCGAGGTACATGGCCCCGCCGTCGATCGGCTCCAGCTGGTGGGCGCAGCGGACGAGCGTCGACTTGCCCGACCCCGACGGCCCGATCACGACGACCGTCTCCCCCTCGTGCACGTCCAGGCTGACCCCGGCCAGCGCGGTCACCGCGCCGAACTCCTTGCGGACGTCGCTGATCCGCAGCACCGGGGCGCTCACCGGACACTCCGGTGGCCGCGCGAGAACCGGCGTTCCAGGCGACGCTGCCCGGCGGTCAGGAGGGTGACCACGACCAGGTACCAGAAGCAGGCGACCAGCAGCATCGGGACGATCTCGTAGGTGCGGTTGTAGATCACCTGCACCGAGTGCAGCAGGTCCGCCATGGCGATGACCGACACGAGCGCCGTTCCCTTGAGGACGTTGATGAACTGGCTGCCCGCGGGCGGGATGATCACCCGCATGGCCTGCGGCAGCACGATCCGGACCAGCGTCTGCCCCGGCGGGTAGCCCATCGCGCGGGCCGCGTCACGCTGGCCGGGGTCGACCGAGGACACCCCGGCCCGGAAGATCTCCGCCAGGTACGCCGACTCGACCAGCGACAGGCCGATCACCGCGGCGGTCAGCGGGGTGATGACGCTGTTGGCGTCCCACGTCCCGAAGACCGGCCCGAAGGGGATGCCGAGGGACAGCTTCGGGAGCAGGTAGGCGAGGTTGAACCAGAAGATCAGCTGCACCAGCGGCGGGATGCCGCGGAACAGGCCCACCCACAGCGTCGCCACCCACCGGGCCGGGCCGAAGCCGCTCAGCTGCATGGCCGCGACCACCCCGCCGGCCAGCGAACCGAGGACCATCGCCGCGACCGCGAGCAGCACGGTCGTGCCCAGGCCCGCCATGACGCTCTTCTCGAACAGGTACTTCGCCACGACGTCCCACTGGAAGCGGGAGTTGCCGACGAGGAACACGACCAGCTGGGCGCCCAGCAGGGCCAGGGCGAGCACGAACAGCCAGCGCAGCGGCCGGAAGCGGGTCCGCGACGCGGCGACGTCGTCGGGCGCCGTGGTCGATTCCTCCACAGTGGACATGGCGGTCATTTCGCGGACGCCACGTCGAACAGCGGCTGCGGGACCGTGACCTCGTCCAGGCCCCACTGGTGCATGATCCGGGTGTAGGTGCCGTTGCGGAACAGTTCCTCGAAGGCCTTCTGCAGCACCGGGCCGAGCTTCAGGGACTTCGGCGTGTAGAGCGCCAGGTTGTCCTTCGTGGCGCCCTGCTCCTCGGTCTGCGTGACGTACTCGTACTGGCCCTTCTGCTGGGTGGTCACGTCGATCGCGGCGGCCTGGGTCATCCCGGCGGCTTCGGCGCGGCCGGACTTCGCGGCCAGCAGCGTCGCGTTCGTGTCGTCGAGGCCGACGACCTGCACGGCCGGGCGATGTTCACGCTCACAGAAGGCGGACAGCTTGGCCAGCTGGTCTTCCACCACGCTCGCCGCGACCACCGCGACGCGCTTGCCGCACAGGTCGGCGGCCTGCTTGATGCCGGCGGCGGAGTCCGCGGGGACCACGTAGGAGGTGCGCGTGGTCATCCAGGTGACGGTGTCGAACTGCTTCTCGCGTTCGGCGGTGGCCTTCACCGGGCCGTTGAACGCGTCGTACCGGCCGCTCAGCATGCCCTGCAGCGCGGCCGGGAGACCGCTGACGATCGCGGTTTCCGTACGGACGCCCAGGAGCTGGCCGAGTGCCTGCTGGAAGTCGTGGTCGATGCCGGTGACCGTCTTGCCGTCCGGGCCGACCGTGCGGTACGGCGGGTGCGAGTCGCCGGCGAAGCGGAGGACGCCGGCGTCCTTGACCGCCTGCGGCAGCTGGTCGTGCAGCGCCGGGACGGCCGTGAGGGCCGCGGCGCCGGGCGCGGAGGCCGCGCCGTCGTCGACGGTGCAGCCGGCCAGGGCCAGGCCGGCGACGGCCGCGGCGAGCGTGCTTCGACGCCATTGACGAAGTGAGGGACCCATGTCGTTTTCTTCCTGCGGAGGCCGTCCGGAGCGGAGGGCGCGGAAACCTGGGAGAACGATTGGTTGCTATCTGGGCGCCGATCGTCGCATGATGTGTCGCGTGTTTCAACCCCTCGCTCCACCCCGCACGGACGGCACTGCCACCATGGACCCCCGCGGCGCACCGGCCGCCGATCCCGGAGGAGACAGGCGCGCGATGACGGACCCGCTGCCCCGCTCCCAGCAGGGAGCCGAACCCCAGCTGCTCCTGACGTCCCTGCTCGGCGACTTCTGGTACTGGCGTGACGAGCACATCCCGTCGGCCGCGCTGGTGCAGTTGCTCGGCGAGTTCGACATCAGCCCGGCGAGCGCCCGTGCGGCGATCCGCCGGCTCGCCGCCCGCGGCCTGCTCACGGTGTCGCGCAGCGGCCGGACGACGGCGTACGGCATCCCGGCCCGCACGTCGGAGGTGATCATCGAGCGCACCCACCGGATGCTGACCTTCGGCACGACCCCGCCGGACTGGGACGGGCAGTGGACCGTGGTCACGTTCTCGGTGCCGGAACAGGACCGCGGCCTGCGCACGGCGCTGCGGTCGCGGCTGCGGGTCCTGCGCTTCGCCGCGCTCTACGACGGGGTCTGGGTCAGCCCGCACGACCTCGCCGAAGCCGCCCTGGCGGCACTGCGCGAACTCGGGCTGCGCAGCGCGACGGTCTTCCGCGCGACCGAGCTCCCCGGTTCGGCCCCGGCGGCCACGGCTTTCGACCTCGAACCCCTCGCCCGCGAGTACGAGCAGTTCGTCACCCGCTACGAACAGGTGCTCTCCGGCCTGGAGGCCGGTCTCATCAGCCCGGCGCAGGCGCTGCGGACCCGCACCGAGCTGCGGGTGGACTGGCGCCGCTTCCCGGAGACGGACCCCGACCTCCCCGCCGAGCTGCTCCCGGCCGGCTGGGCGCGCGACCGGGCCCAGAAGGTGTTCCTGCAGATCTACGACCGGCTCGGCCCGCTCGCCGAACAGCGGTTCCGCCAGGTACTGGCGGACACCGACCCGGCACTGGCGGAGCTGTCGTCACACCACGACTCGGTGGAGGTGGCGGCACTGTTCGCCGAGCTCGGCGACCGCCACCCGGCGGGCGACACGCCGTTCGAGCAGGCCGCCGAGGCCCGCCGCCTGGACGACGCGCGCAAGCGGTAGGAGAGCCGCCACCGACGATTCCGGCCAGTTCAGCTCCCGAACGCCTTGAGAAACGTCCCCGCGGCAGCGGGTACCGAGCCGGGATCGGGTGTCCAGGCTGCCGGTGAGCAGGGTGGCGAGCTGGGTCGCCGCCATCTCCGGGTTGTCGATCCGGAGGCCGCCGGCCAGCGACAGCCGGGCGAGCCGGTCGGCGAGCACCTGCGTAACCCGGCGCGCGACGTCGTCCATTCATCGGCGTCGACGTCTCGGCGGAAACCCTGCGCGAGTGCGCGAAGCAGGTGGCCGCCGCCCGGGCGGACTGGCCCTGATCCAGATCAAGTACGACGCCGGACGCCGGCGCACCAAGCCCCGCCGCCGCGCCTACCGCTCGGGACTCGCGGAGATGACCACCTACCCCATCGACGGCTTCTGGCAGCTGGCGCAGCGATGCGGGCTGACGCCGCAGGCGGTTCACCTTGTCCCGAAGAACGAGCGCTACGCGTACTTCTCAAGACCGCCGGCTGACAGCGGCCCCCGGCCCCGCCGCCCGGTCACGCAGGAGTGCGGCGGCCCGCACACACCAGTCGTGGTGTTCCTGCTCGAACCGCCGGCCGCGCAGGCACGTCAGGTAGGGCCCGATCGGAGATCCGTGACGCAGGTAGGTCTCCTCGTCGAGATCCCCGCGGTAACGCCGCAGGATCTTGTCGAGGATCTCCACCTTGGCCGCGGCGGCCGCGGCACGGTGATCCAGCTGGGCGATCACCGGTGCCGCGTCGACGTGGTCGACGGCCTGGACCTTGACCAGCAGCTCGTCGCGGATGAACGACGGCTTGCTCACCGCGGCGGCGAAGTGCGCCAGTTCGGCGAGGCCGGCTTCGGTGACCATGAACAGCCGCTTGTTGGGACGGCTTCGCTGGACCACCTCCCGGCCGCTGATCAACCCGTCCTTCTCGAGCTTGGACAGCTCCAGGTAGAGCTGTTGCGGCCGGGCGTACCAGAAGTTGGCCACCCCCACGTCGAACGCCTTGGCCAGCTCGTAGCCGCTGTACTCGCCGGACAGCAACGCCGCGAGCACAGCATGCCGCAGACTCACCGGCGCATCTCCTCCTCGTCGACCATGGGGACACGCCCATCATAAGCATGGTTATGATTAGTCATCATTATGACTAGGAGGATGGCGTGACAGGCAGCGGCAAGTACCTGCGCTACGTCGCCTTGGGTGACAGCCAGACCGAAGGCGTCGGTGACGGTGACGACATCGTGGGCCTCCGGGGCTGGGCCGACCGGCTCGCCGAACGCCTCACCGTCGACAACCCCGAGCTCCAGTACGCCAACCTCGCCGTCCGCGGCCGCCGCGCGGACGAAGTCCGGGCCGGGCAACTGGGGCCGGCTCTGGCGCTGCGTCCCGACCTGGCCACCGTGGTCGCCGGAGTCAACGACCTGCTCCGGCTCCGAGTCGAAACCGCCACGGTGGCCGCCCACCTGGACGCGATGTTCGCCGCGCTCACCGGCGCCGGAGCCCGCGTGGCGACCGTGACCTTCCCCGACCTCACCAGGATCATCCCCCTCGCCCGGCCGGTTCGTTCCCGCATCCTCGACATCAACGACCGGATCCGTGTCGCGGCCGACCGGCGCGGAGTCGCCGTCGCGGAGATCGCGCTCCACCCCTCCGTCGCCGACCGTCGCTTCTGGAGCGAGGACCGGTTGCACTGCAGCCCCCTGGGGCATCAACTGATCGCCGACGCGGTCGCGCACGCCCTGCAGGTGCCGGGCAGCGACGATTCCTGGAACGAACCTGCACCGCCGTTGCCCGTTCCCCCGTCGACGCGGTGGCGCGCCACCGCCGAACTACGGTGGGCAGCCACCTTTCTCGGCCCGTGGCTCGGCAGGCGCCTGCGCGGCCAGTCGTCCGGGGACCAGCGCACGGCCAAACACCCTCAACTGCACCGCATCGAAGACCGCAGAGCTTGACGTGGCGCGGGTCAGCTCGACGACGCCCGTCCCGATCGTGCGGGACTACGCCGGGTTCTCCGCGACGGCGAGGTAGTCCGTGTAGATCTGCGGCGAGCCCGAGAACGAAGCCAGCTGCTTCCACTCCTCGTACATCTGCTTGGTGTCACGGTGGGCAGCCGCGAACACCGCGGCCTCGCCGGTGGCGATGTCGGGCTCGGGGTAGAAGACGTCCAGCGCGTCCAGGCTCGCGATCTCCATCATCATCACGTACTGGTCGAGGCGGTTGCCCCGCTCGCCCTTGAGCACGTGGAACCGCCAGTCCGGGTAGTCGTCGATCCGGTGGTGGTTCTCGGCGATGAAGCGGTCGAACACCTCCTCGGTCACCCCGGCGCGCAACGCCAGGTTGTGGATCCCGACGACCCGGGCGACGGACTCCTCCCCCGGACGGTCGCGGTAGCGGGGACCGGGCGTGACCGTGCTCCGCGGATTGTCGGCCAGCAGCCGGTAGTCGGTGAACAACGTCGGCAGCTCAGCGTAGGTGCCCAGCTGCCGCCACCGCGCCAGCACCGCTTCCGCCTCCGGGTGCCGCGCCCAGAACTGCCGGGCCGGCTCGGTCTGCTCGCCCCGGGCCGTGACGTAGCGGTCGCGCTGCTCGGCGCTCTCGATCTCGAACAACATCAGGTACTGCCCGGTCCGCTCGCCCCGCAACCCGCGCAGCAGAGTCCACCGCCACCCCGGGTACAAGGGCAGGTGAACGCCTTCACCACGCACGAAGGTCTCGAACTCCTCCGGCGTGACACCAGCCTCGGTGTCGATGGCGATGTACTGGAAAGTGAACACCGACGAGCGTCCCATTGCGTCCAATCCTCGAGCCGGGAACGGGAACCCGCGTCCGACGAGCACGACTCCCCTGCCCGACATCCTGCCCGCTCCAGAGCAACGGGGCACGCGAGCACTTCCCGCCGGACGCGATCCGGCGGGTCCGTCACCCGGAGTTCCGGATCTGAGGCGTTACGAGCCGGCACCCGGCGCCGGCCGAAATACGGCCGCACCTCGACCACCCGCCGCGGCAGGCAGCCGGCGGGCGTGGCGCAGTGCCAAGGCCGCATCACCGGAGGAAGTGCAGCCAGCAGGTACTCCGGGGGCAGCTGGAGCTGGAAGAGTTTGGCCACCACGTGCGCATCGCCCGAGAAAGTGCCTGTCCACCGCCCCGGGGCGCCGGTGCGGGTACCGCGCAGACTGCCTTCGATGCCGAGGATCTTCTCCGACTGCAGCCGCACCACGGGAGTGAACCCGGTGCGCAGCGGGGGGTTCACCTCGGTGTCGTGGTGGCGTTCGGACAGGTGCGGGCCGTACTGGCGGACCATGGTCGTCCGCCGCAGGTGGGCGGTCCGGTACTGCAGGATCCCGGTGGCGAAGCCGACCACGATCATCCAGAGCAGCGCGGTCGCGCCCAAGGTGAGCCAGCCCGGCGCCACGGGCGACAGGGCGGCCACCATGCGCCGCGCCTCGCCGGGCGCAAGCGCCGATTGCGGGAAACGCCCGTGACGGGTCCGGCACTCCTTGTAGTCTGGACCGGGTGGAGCAACCGAGCGGGTGAGGGGGCCGGGTTGGCGCTGCGGTACTACATCTACATCAGCGATGCGAAGGTCGACATGCTGTTGCCGCAGGTCGATCCGAAGTTCGCCGGCAAGCGCAGCACCGAGGTCGGGGTCGACCTCAAGCTGGTCGCCGGCAAGCGCAAGGTGGAGTCCGAGGCGGACCGCGTCGCACGGTTGGAGCGGGTGGTGCGGCACCTCGACGACTTCTGCGACGTGGGCACGATCGACGAGCCCGGCCAGTACTTCCGGGGCAGGCTGGCCATGCGCACGCAGCAGGGGCGGGGCTTCAGCTACTTCGCCGGCGCGACCGAGGACACGGTGGTCGGGCTGGGTGGCTCCAGCGGTCACCTCGTCGGCGGGGGCACGCTGGAGCCGGACGGGTTGTTCCCGCGGTCGATGCTGCCCGGAATGGTCGCGGGCCTGACGGCGATGGCCGCCGACGAGGCACCGAAGGACGCTCTGGAGCTGGCGTACCTGGCGCACCGGAACGGGCGCGGCGACGAGCAGGAGCTGGAGTTCGTGGCGAAGCGGCTACGGCACGGACCGAGCCCGTACCCGGAGCTGGACGCCGGCCGGCCGGTGCAGGTGCTGGTCGGCAGCCCCCTGTTCGTGGCGCTGGCCGACTGATGGCCTGGCAGCCGGGGGAAACCGTCCTCGGCCTGTACGAGGTCAAGGACGTGCGCAGTGGCGGCATGGGTGTGGTGCACCGGGTGCGGCACCTCGGCTGGCAGGTCGACCTGGCGGTCAAGACACCGCGACCGGAGTGGGTCACCACGCCGGACGACCGCCGGCACTTCGAGCTCGAAGCCGGCACGTGGGTGAACCTGGGCCTGCACCCGCACATCGTCAACTGCGTCTACGTGCGCACGATCGACGCGACGCCGCGGGTGTTCGCGGAATGGGTGGACGGCGGCAGTCTCGCCGAAGCGGTGCACCGGGCCACCCCGTCCGGCGACGGCCTGGCACGGGTCCTCGACATCGCGATCCAGACCGGGTGGGGCCTGGCCCATGCGCACGAGTCGGGTCTGGTGCACCAGGACGTCAAGCCGGCCAACGTGATGCTCGAGCCGGACGGGACGGCCAAGGTCACCGATTTCGGGCTGGCCAAGGCGCTGCGCTCCGACGGCGAGGCCCCGGCCGGTGTCAGTTTCGCCGGCATGACGAGGGAGTACTGCTCACCCGAACAGGCCGAGGCCATGGCCGGCCGCACCGGGGTGCGCATCACGGCGGCGTCGGACGTGTGGTCGTGGGGCGTCACGGTGCTGGAGATGTTCAACGGCGAACGGCCCACCGGCTTCGGGCAGGCGGCCGGGGCGGCGCTCACGGTGTTGCTGGCCGAGGGCCCCGACGACCCGCTGGCCCCGGTGCTGCCGCGCGAGGTGGCGGAGCTGCTGCGCGCCTGCTTCGCCGACGACCCCGCGCAGCGCCCGACCGCGCTCGACGCCGCCGCGAGGCTGAGTGACATCTACGAGGACGTCGTCGGCACGGCCTACCGGCGGTCGCGGCCGAAGGCGGCGAGGCTGCTCGCCGACGGCCTGTCCAACCAGGCCCTCTCGCTGCTCGACCTCGGGCGCACCGAGGAGGCGGAAGAGCTGTGGCTGCGGGCGGTCGGCGCGGACCCGTACCACCTGCCTGCCGTGTACAACCAGGGCCTGCACAAGTGGCGGACCGGTTCCCGGACGGGCGAGGAGCTCGTGTCCGACCTGGAGGCCGCCCGCGCCACCGATCCGTCCGGCAGCCTGGGGCCGCTGCTGCTGGGAGCCGTCGAGCTGGAACGGCACGAGAACGAGCGCGCCGGCGAGCTGCTGCGGGCGGCCGCGGCCGCCGATCCGTCGTCCGAGGACGCCAGACTGGCGCTGGCCGCGTTGGGCCGCCGTCCGCCGCGGGTCCACGCCGACCTCGAACACGAAGGTGTCAAGGCGATCGCGCTCGCCCCGGACGCCGCACGGGTGCTGTTCGGCGACAAGCAGGGCCGGCTGGTGCTGTGGACGCCGGCCAAGGGCACCGGCCGCCGGGCGCGCGAGGTCCTGAACCGTCGCGGGCAGCCCGTCGACGCCGTCGCGATGAGCGCCGACGCCACGGTCGGCGTGATCCTCCGCCGAGGCGCGGTCGAGCTGTGGGACCTGGCCCGCGGCCGGCAGCGACGCGGGCTGCGCGAGGCCGGCGGTGTGTGCGCGATCGCCGTGAGCGCCGACGGCCGCTGCTACGCCACCGGGAAGGTCTCCGGCACCGTTTCGGTCTGGTCGGTCGAAGGCGAGCGCCCGGTCGCGACCCTGCCGGCGCACTCCGGGCGGATCGACTCGCTGGCCCTGACCCCGGACGGCCGCCGGGTCGTGTCCGCCTCGTTCCGTGACCGCGACAGTTCCGTGCGGACCTGGGACGTGGCCACCGGGGCCTGTGTCGCGGAACTGACCGGCCCGCAACGGGGAACGCGGCACGGGGTGCCCCTGCATTCGTCCGAACTGGACGTCGGCGCGGTGGCCGGGGACGCCGGCCACGCCGTCGTCGCGTGGTGGCAGGGGCCACTCACCACCTGGGACGCCCAGCGGGGCGTCGTGGTGGGCGAGGTGCCGAACCGGCTGCCGGAAACGCACACCGTGCTGCTCGCCGGCACGACCATGATGAGCACCTACGAACCGCCGGTCCGGGTCTGGGACGCGCCGACCGGCCGCTGCCTGCGCGTGCTCGGCCGCGACCTCGACGCTCGCGCCCAGTTCGTGGACGCGGCGGCGATGACCGCCGACGCGCGCGTCGCGGCGCTGGCGAGCGAGTACGCCGGCATCGCGCTCCGGTCCCTGCCGACCGCCGGCTACCGGGCCCCGTGGTGCTATGCGCGGCCCCGTGCGGTCGATGAGCTCGTCACCACCGAAGACGTGTTCCGCGACCGCATGGACCAGGTGCGGGACCTCACCGAGCGCGAGCGGTTCGCGGAGGCCGCCGGAGTGCTGCGGTCGGTTCAAGAGGTGGCCGGTTACGCCCGCAACCTCGAGGTGCGGGAGGCGTGGGCCGGGCTCGGCGCCCACGGCACCCGGGCGAACCTGCTCGGCGGCTGGTCGCTCTACCACTACGAAGCGGACGGCGAGTTCACCCAGCCGCCGTCGGTGCTGCTGCGCCGGGACGGCCGGTACCAGCTCAGCTGCCGGTGGACCGGCGAGGTCGACGTGTGGGACTTCCGCGCCGGGGAACGGCTGCTGACGTTCGACCGCGGCGAGGGCGGCATGGCCAGAGACGTCCGCTTCGCCGTCGACGGCATGCTGGCGGTGGTGCTGACCTCCGCCGGCACCATCCGCCAGCTCGACTTGGCCGAGGGCGGCAAGCGGATCTTCACCAAGGACGACGGCCGGCTCACCGCGTTCGACGTCGATGCGGCCGGCACGACGATCGTCATCGGCAACGAGCACGGCGTGCTGCGCGTGCGCAACCTGCCGCGGGGCCACATCACGGCCGAGCTCGACCCGCTCGGCGGACCGGTCCACGCCGTCGCCGTGAGCCCGAACGGCCGGTACGCGGCGGCGGTGGGCGGTGGCCGCCGGGGCATCGACCACCAGGAGAACGAGATCCACGTCTGGAGCAACGCGAGGACTCCCCTGTGGACCCTCGAGGAGCGGTCCGGCGACGAGGAACTGCGCTTCACGCCGGACGGCCGCATCCTGTTCGTCTCGCTCAAGCCGTGGATCGGTGCGTGGGACGTGGCGACCGGCGAGCTCCGGTACTCGGTGCAGGGCGGCGCCATGATGCGCGGGTTCGAGCAGGGCCTGGCGTTGAGCGGCGACGGCCGGCTCGCCGCGACGCCGGGCAAGGACGAGCTGACCGTGTGGCGGACCGAGGACGGGGCGGTGCAGCGGTCGCTGCCGGTGACCGGCCGGGTGCACGCCTTCACGCTCGGCGCCGACGGCACGTTCGCGGTCACCGGCGACCAGGACCGGCTGATCCGGGTGTGGGACCTGCGCACGGGAAATTGCCTGCGGGAGCTGGAGGGGCACCGCGCCGACCTCTACCGCATGATGCTGAGCGACGACGGCAGCAGGTTGCTCACCACCGACATCGGCTCGACCATGCACGCGTGGGAACTGGTGTGGGACTACGACATCCCGTGATCCGGTTGTCCTGCGGAGACTTGTCGACGGTGGTCACCGGCGCCTGCACGATCGGCCGCGCTCCGGACTGCGGCTTCCGGATCGCCGCCGACCACAAGGTCTCCCGCCGGCACTGCCGCGTCGACGTCGGCCCGGTGTCGGTGACCGTGCACGACCTGGGCAGCCGCAACGGCACCTTCGTGAACGGAACCGCCCACGACACCGTCGAACTGCACGACGGCGACGAGCTGCGGATCGGCGACACCACCGTGCGGGTGTCCCTGTTTCCCCACGTGGTCGGGGAACTCGGCCGGGGCGCCCAGGGGGTGGTGGAGCTGGTCGAGCGGACGCCGGGCGAATTCGCGGCCGTCAAGACGCTCACCGAGCAAGGTCGGGTCGACCCCGATGCCCGCGACGCCTTCCAGCGCGAGCTGGACTGCACGAAGGCGTTGCGGCACCGGCACATCGTCAGCTGCCTCGGCAGCGACACCGAGAACGGCGTGCTCCGGATCCACTACGAGTACTGCGCCGGTGGCCACATCAGGAGCCGGTTGCCGGTCGAGCAGGCCGTTTCCCTTGCGGAGCAGGCTCTCGACGCCCTGGCCTACGCCCACGAGGCCGACGTCCCGGTGCGGCTGGCCGATGGCAGCACCACGATCGGGCGTGGCCTCGTGCACCGGGACATCAAGCCCCCGAACCTGCTGCTCACCACCGACGGCAGGCTCAAGATCGCCGACTTCGGGCTGGCCAAGGCGTTCGACCAGGCCGGCCTGTCCGGCCGCACCCGCACCGGCGCCGTCGGCGGCACCGTCGCCTTCATGCCACGCCGGCAGGTGTTCGACTACAAGTACGCGCGCCCCGAGGTCGACCTCTGGGCCGTCACCGCATGCCTGTACTGGATGATCACCGGCCTGCCGCCGCGCGAGTTCCCGCCGGACACCGACCCCGTGGCCGTGGTGCTGCGTCAGCCGCCGATCCCCATCCGCGACCGCCTCCCCACCGTGCCCACCGCCCTGGCCGACGTGATCGACGCGGCGCTCGACGAGACCGATCGGGCCGGCCCGGAGTCCGCGGCCGAGCTCGCGGCAGCCCTGCGCCGCTGATCGTCGAGCAGGACACGGCTGCCGGCCGGCACGGCGGCGGCCACGATCCGGAAGATCGCCGTCGCCGCGTGCTCGCTGCCGGCACCACCGGACGGCATCGCCTGCACCTCGAGCTGGGGCCGAGCGCGGGCCGCCTCAGGCGAGCCACCGGTCCACTACGCGTGCCACCTCCCGCGCGTTCTCCTGTTCCATCACGTTCATGTGGTTCCCCGGCACCTCGACCGTCTCGTCGGCGAAGGGGATCTCGTGCCGCCAGATGGGGTGGTCGGGACCGACGCCGTCGGCCTCCGAGGGGAGGGGGTCCAGCGCGCGGACGAACAGCATCGGCGCCTTCGTCGCGCGCGGGGTGAACGTGTCCAGCACGTTGAGGTGGCCGCCCATTCCGGTGAGCCGGGCGTGGCCGATGCGGCCGAAGAAGTCCTCGCGCGCGAACATCTCGTCGGCCAGGGTCGGCTCGATCAGCGGCAGGTCCGCGTCGAAGAAGTACGTGTCCACGAGGACCACGCCCGCCGGGGTGCGGCCGCGGTCCTCCAGGCGCAGTGCCGCCGCCGTGGCCAGCCAGCCTCCCGCCGAATAGCCGACCAGCGCGAACGGCTCCGCGCCCGCGGCCCGCTCCACCGAATCCGCCAGCAGACCGGCCATCGCGTCGAACGACGCCGGCAGCTTCTCCCGCGCGTCGGCGTACCCCGGCAGGTACACGACCGAGACGTCCCTGACGCCTTGCAGTTCGGCCGCGAACCGCGCGTAGTGCAGCGGGCTCGACGACGCCGCCAGCGTGGGGATGCAGATCAGCCGCGGCCGGGCGGGGCCGGTGGCCAGGGTGACCGGCGGCGGCAGTTCCGCCAGGTATGCCGCGTCGTCGTACTTGGGCCGCAGCCGCGCCGCCGCGCGGAGGAACTCGTTGCCGGCGGCGATGTCCCGCCGTTCCCAGGCCTGGCGGTACAGGGCGTTGACGGTGTCGCCCGCGTCCGCCGGGGCGGCGGGGTGGCCGGGCGCCAGCTCCCCGGCGAGGCGAGCGGCCAGCGCCGCGGGCGTGGCCAGGTCGAAGACGACCGACACGGGCAGCCGCGTCCCGGTCGCCGCGGCGAGGCGGTTGCGCAGTTCGACCGCCGTGAGCGAGTCGAACCCGGCTTCGAGGAAGGGCTGCCCGGCGGTGATCGCGTCCGCGCTCGCGTGGCCGAGCACGACGGCGGCCTCCTGCCGCACCAGCTCCAGGACGCGGGCTCGGCGGTCCTCTTCGGACAGTCCGGCGAACGCCCCGGCGGAATCGGGCGCGGTTTTCGCCGCCGGCCGGACGGGGGCCCGGACCAGCCCGCGCAGCAGCGCCGGCACCCGCTCGCCGGAGTTCCGGAGCGCGGCCCGGTCGAGCCCGATCGGCACCACGACCGCCTCTTCACCGGCGAGCGCCGCGTCGAAGAGCCGCAGACCGTCCTCTTCGGACAGTGCGACGACGCCGGCGCGGGCCATCCGGTTCCGGTCGGCGGCGCCGAGACCGCCCGCCATGCCGTCGTCCTGCTGCCACAGGCCCCAGGCGAGGGCCGTGGCGGGCAGGCCGTCGGCCCGGCGCCGCCGGGCCAGCGCGTCGGCGAAGGCGTTCGCGGCGGCGTAGCCTGCCTGTCCCGGCGCGCCGACCTGGCCGGCGGCCGAGGAGAACAGGACGAACGCCGCCAGGCCGAGGTCCCGGGTCAGTTCGTCGAGGACGAGGCCGCCGTCGACCTTCGGCCGCAGGACGGCGTCGAGCTGTCCGGGCCGCAGCGAGGTGAGCACGCCGTCGTCGAGCACGCCGGCGGTGTGCAGCACGGCGCTGAGCGGATGCGCGGCGGGCACCCCGGCGAGCAGCGCGCGAACGGCTTCCCGATCGGCGACGTCACAGGCGGCGACGGTCACGTCGGCGCCCGCGCCGGTCAGCTCGGCGGCGAGGTCGGCGGCGCGTTCCGGCCGCCGGGCGGCGAGCAGCAGGTGCCGCACCCCGTGGCCGCGGACGAGGTGCCGGGCGAGCACGCGGGCCAGGTCCCCGGAGCCACCGGTGAGGAGAACGGTTCCGTCGCGGTCGAAGGCGACCGGCCCGGCACCGGGGACGGCGGCGGTCAGCCGGGGCACGCGGGCGACGCCGTCGCGGAGCACGAGCTGTGGCTCACCGGTGGCCACGGCACCGGCGAGCGCTTCGGCGGAGGCTTCGGTGGCGTCGCTGTCGACGAGGACGAACCGGTCCGGGTGCTCCGCCTGCGCCGACCGCAGCAGGCCCCACAGCGGTGCTTGGACCAGATCGGGAGCGGGGGTGGCGACCGCGTTGCCGGTGACGAGCACGAGTTTCGAGCCGTCGAACCGCGCGTCTTCGACCCAGGAACGAGCGAGAGCGAGGGTGCGCTGGACGGCATCACGAACGTCGGCGGCGCGCACGGTCCCCGTTCCTGTGCCGCCGGCAGGGACCGTGGCCAGCACCACCGGCGGCACCGCCGCCCCCGCGTCGAGGGCCCGGCCCAGCTCCGCCGGGTCGCCGTACTTCGCCGATACCGTCACGTGTTCCGGTGCCGGGCCGACCACCGGCCACGCCGCCTGCTCGGCCGCCGCGAGTGGCAGCCGGGGCCAGTCGACCCGCAGGAGCTCGCCCGCCCGTGGCCGGTCGCCCAGCCCGCCGGCCGGGCGCAGGACCAGCGACTCCACCGTCAGCACCGGCCGGCCTGCCGGATCCCACGCCACCAGCGAAAACGCTTCTCCCCCGGCCGGGGCGAGCCGGACCCGCAGGCTCGTCGCCCCCACCGCGTGCAGGCGGACGCCGCTCCACGCGAACGGCAGCCGGGGTACTCCCGGCTCCGCCGCCGACGCGAGGCGTGCCGCCGCGTGCAGGGCCGCGTCGAGCAGGGCCGGGTGGATGCCGAACCCGTCGGCGTCGACCGGCAGCGTCACCTCGGCGAACACCTCCTCGCCCGCTCGCCACGCGGCGTCGAGGCCCTGGAACGCCGGGCCGTAGCCGAGTCCCGCGGCCGCCAGGTCGTCGTGCAGCTCCGGGACGGACAGCTCCTCGCCCGCCGGTGGCCAGTCCGGTGCCTCGCCGGGCTCCTCGCCCGCCGCCACGACGACGGACCCCGTCGCGTGCCGCGTCCACGGCCCTTCGCCGGTCTGCGCGTGGACGCCGACCGTGCGGCGGCCCGACGGCTCGGGCGCGCCGAGCACCACCTGGACGCGGGTCGCCTCGTCCGGCAGGACCAGCGGGGCCTCGAGCGTCAGTTCCTCCAGCTGCCCGCACCCGGCTTCCTCCGCGGCCCGCAGCACCAGCTCCACGACGGCGGCACCCGGCAGCAGCCGCTTGCCCAGCACCTCGTGGTCGGCAGGCCACGACCCGGCCGCGGCCGGAAGCCGCCCGGTCAGCACCAGTTCACCGGTCGACGGCACCGGCACGCACGCGGTGAGCAGCGGGTGCCCGATCGCGGTGAGCCCGGCGGCTTCGACGTCCCCCGCCCGCGGCGGCTCCCGGAGCCAGAAGTGCTCGCGCTGGAAGGCGTAGGTCGGCAAGTCGACAGTGCGGCCCTCCGCGACCACCGCCGCCCAGTCCGGCGCCAGCGTCGTGAGCGCACCGAAGAGCGTTTCCGGCTCCGGCCGCCCGTCCCGCAGCCCGGGCACGAAGCGGATGTCGCCGGTGCAGGCCGGGCCCATCCCGGACAGCACGCCGCCCGGCCCGAGTTCCAGGCAGGTCGTCACCCCCGCGGTCCGCAGCTGCTCGACGGCGTCGGCGAAGCGCACGGTCGCGCGGACGTGCGTCACCCAGTAGTCCACAGTGGACATGTCGGCGGCGCGGGACACCGTCGAGTGCACCGGGATCCGCGGTTGGGCGAAGGTGAGGCCTTCGACGACGCGGCGGAACTCCGCCAGCATCGGTTCCATCAGCGGTGAGTGGAACGCGTGCGACACGGCGAGGGCCTTCGTCCGGCGGCCCTGCCGGGCGAACGTCTCCGCGATCCGCTCGACGTCCGCCCGCGCCCCGGACACCACGACCGCCCGCGGCCCGTTGACGGCGGCGATCCCGGTCGTGTCCCCCAGGTGCGGGCGCACTTCGGCCTCGGCGGCCTCGACGGCGGTCATCGCCCCGCCCGCGGGCAGGGCCTGCATCAGCGCACCGCGCGCGGCGACCAGCGTCGCGGCGTCGTCGAGCGAGAGGACCCCGGCGGCGTGCGCGGCCGCGATCTCGCCGATCGAATGCCCGGCCAGCGCGTCCGGGAGCAGGCCCCACGACTCCAGCAGGCGGAACAGCGCGACCTCGACGGCGAACAACGCCGGCTGCGCGTACTCGGTGCGGTCGAGGGCTTCGGCGTCCTCGAAGACGACTTCCCGCACCGGCAGCGGGAACCGCGCGCACACCGCGTCGAAGGCCTCGGCGTAGACCGGGAACCGGTCGTACAGCGCACGGCCCATGCCGGCGCGCTGGGCGCCCTGGCCGGAGAACAGGAACGCCACCTTGCCCTCGGCGGCCGGTTCGGCCTGGGCCCGCGCGAGCGCGTCGAGCAGCGCCGTCCGGTCCGCTCCGGCGGCCACCGCCCGGTACCCGAACCGGGACCGCGTGACGGCCAGTGACCGCGCAACGTCCACAACGGACAGTTCCGGCCGCTCCGCCACGAAGGACGCCAAGCGGGCGGCCTGGTCCCGCACGGCCTGGGCGGTCCGGCCGGACAGCACCCAGGGCACCACCCCGGTTTCCGGGCCGGGCGCCGGTTCCTCGTCCGCAGGCACCTGCTCGACGATCACGTGCGCGTTCGTCCCGGACAGCCCGAACGCCGACACCCCGGCCCGGCGGGGGCGGCCGGTCTCCGGCCACGCCACCGCCTCGGTGAGCAGCCGCACCGCGCCGGCGGTCCAGTCCACCTGCGGGGTCGGCTCGTCGACGTGCAACGTCCGCGGCAGCACACCACGGCGCAGCGCCTCGACCATCTTGATGACCCCGGCCACCCCCGCCGCCGCCTGCGTGTGCCCGATGTTCGACTTCACCGAACCCAGCCACAACGGCCGGTCCCCCGGCCGATCCCGGCCGTACGTGGCCAGCAACGCCTGTGCTTCGATCGGGTCGCCCAGTTTCGTGCCGGTGCCGTGCGCTTCGACGGCGTCGACGTCCGAAGCAGACAGCCCGGCGTTCGCCAGTGCCGCCCGGATCACGCGCTGCTGCGCGGGTCCGTTCGGGGCGGTCAGGCCGCTGCTCGCGCCGTCGGAGTTGACCGCCGAGCCGCGGATCACCGCCAGCACCGGGTGACCGCGGCGGCGGGCTTCGGACAGCCGTTCCAGCAGCAGGATCCCGGCCCCTTCGGCCCAGCCGGTGCCGTCCGCCGCGGCGGCGAACGGCTTGCACCGGCCGTCCGGGGCGAGGCCGCGCTGCCGGGAGAACTCGAGGAACGCAGCCGGCGTGGCCAGGACGGTGACCCCGCCGGCCAGCGCGAGCGTGCATTCCCCGCGCCGCAGCGACTCGCTCGCCAGGTGCAGCGCCACCAGCGCCGACGAGCACGCCGTGTCCACCGTGATCGCCGGGCCTTCGAGACCGAGGGTGTAGGCGATCCGGCCGGAGGCGACACCGCCGGCGCTGCCCGTGCCGAGGAAGCCCTCGAGTCCTTCCGGCGCCCTGCCGTTCCAGACGCGGGCGCCGTACTCGGTGTAGATGACCCCGGCGAACACCCCCGTGCGGGTGCCGCGCAGCGACGCCGGGTCGATCCGGGCGCGTTCCACCGCCTCCCATGCGGTCTCCAGCAGCAGCCGGTGCTGCGGGTCGGTGGCCAGTGCCTCGCGCGGGCTGATCCCGAAGAACCCGGCGTCGAACTCGGCCGCGCCGGGCAGGAACGCGCCCGCCGCGGTGGTGGACGTGCCGGGGTGGTCGGGGTCGGGGTCGAACAGCCCGCCGAGGTCCCAGCCCCGGTCGGCCGGGAACTCGCCGACCGCGTCGACGCCGTCGGCGACCAGCCGCCACAGCCGCTCCGGCGACTCGGCCCCGCCGGGGAAACGGCAGGCCGTCCCGATGATCGCGATCGGCTCCCTGGCCCGCTCTTCGAGTTCGCGCTGTTTCCGCCGGGCGTCGCGTGCCTCGGTGACCGCGCGCTTGAGGTAGGTGCGGAGCTGGTCCTGCTCGGCCATGTCACGTCATCCCGAAGTCGTTGTCGATGAGGTCGAAGAGTTCTTCGTCGGACGCCCCGTCGAGGTCACGGGGGCCGTCGTCCGGCGCGGCGCCGGGATCGGCGGCGAGGGCCCGCAGGCGGGTGAGGATCCGGGCCCGCGCGTCCGGCCCGGCGGTCCGGAGCGCGGCGGCCACGCCGTCCAGGCCGGCGAGGGCCGCGGCTGTGGCGTCGTCGGCGTCCCCGGCGAGCCGGGCCTCGGTGAACGCGGCCACCGCGGCCGGCGACGGGTGGTCGAAGACCAGCGTGCTCGGCAGCTTGACGCCGGTGGCGGCGCTGAGCCGGTTGCGGAACTCCACGGCGATCAGCGAGTCGAAGCCGATCTCCAGGAACCCGCGGTCGTCGCGGACCGCCGCGGCGGACGCGAGTCCCAGCGCGTCCGCGGCCAGCTGCCGCACCAGGCCGAGCACGGCCTCGGCGCGCTCCGCCGGGGCCGCGCCGCGCACCCGCCGCGCGAAGCCGGCCGGGTCCGGGCCGCGGCCGGTGTCCCGCCGCCGCGGCCCGGCCAGGCCGCGCAGCACCGCCGGGACCTCGGCCGGATCCGCCGCCGAGCGCAGGACGGTCGTGTCGACGCGCACCGGGACGACGACGGCGTCGTCCACGGCCAGCGCCGCGTCGAACAGTTCGAGGCCCTGGTCCGAGGACAGCGGGAGCAGGCCGATCCGGGCGCCGCGGGCGAGGTAGACGTCGCCGAGGCCGCCGCTCATCCCGCTCGGCTCGGCCCACAGGCCCCAGGCCAGCGCCTTCGCCGGCACGCCCGCGGCGCGCAACCGCCGGGCGAACGCGTCGAGGAAGGCGTTCGAGGCCGCGTAACCGGCTTGCCCGGCCGTCCCCAGCAAGCCCGACGCCGACGAGAACAGCAGGAACGCCGCCAGGTCGTGGTCCTTCGTCACCTCGTGCAGGGCCAGTGCCGCGTCGAGCTTGGGCCGCAGCACCGTCTCGATCCGCTCGGGGGTCAGGGCCGTGACGACGCCGTCGTCCAGCGCACCCGCCGAGTGCACGACCGCGGTGAGGTCCGGCAGGGCGGCCACGACCTCGGCCAGCGCGGCCCGGTCCGCCGCGTCGCACGCGTGCCAGCTGACGTCGGCACCCCGGTCGCGCAGCTCCGCCAGCAGGGCGGCGGCTTCCGGGCTACCGGCCCCGCGCCTGCCGAGCAGCGCGAGCCGGGTGACGCCGTGGTGGCCGACCAGCCGCCGGGCCACCAGGCCGCCGATCAGCCCGGAGGCGCCGGTGACCAGCACGGTCCCGCCGCCCCACGCCGGAGCCGCCGCGCCGGGGGCCGCCCGGGTCAGGCGCGGGACGCGGAACTCGCCGTCCCGGACGGCCACCTGCGGCTCGCCGAGGGCGACAGCTGCCGCGAGGTGGTCGCCCGCCGGGTCGTCCACGAGCACGAACCGGCCGGGGTGCTCGGACTGCGCGGAACGCACCAGGCCCCAGAGCGCGGCCTGCGCCGGGTCCGGCAGCTCCCCGGTCGCGGCCGCGACGCCGCCGCGGGTGTGCAGCACGAGCCGGTCGGTCCCGGCGCGGTGCTCGTCGCCGAGGAAGGCCTGCACGAGTTCCAGCGCCCGGAACGTCGTCCGGCGGACGGTCGCCGCCGGATCGCCGTCCTCGGCGGCGAACCCGGCCAGCAGGATCCCGCTCGCGGCCGCCACGTCGTCCACTGTGGACACCTCGGTCCAGCTCGACGTCGGCTCGGCCAGGGCCGCGACGGGCACCCAGTCGAGCCGGTGCAGCCCGTCGGTGGCCGGGCGGGCCGGTTCGGGGAGCGGCCGCGTCACCAGCGCGCCGATCCGGGCGACCGGCTCCCCGGTCTCGCTCGCGACGGTCACCGCGAGCCCGTCGCCGGCCGGGGACAGCCGGACGCGCACCGCGGTGGCCCCGGCCGCGAACCGCGTGTAGCCGGTCCACGAGAACGGCAGGCCGTCCGGGGCGTTCCGCAGGCCGGACGCGTGCAGCGCGGCGTCCAGCAACGCCGGGTGCAGCCCGAAGGAGTCCGGTGCGCAGCCGTCCGGGAGGCGGACCTCGGCGTAGACGTCGTCGCCTGCCACCCAGGCCGCGTGCAGGCCGCGGAAGGCCGGGCCGTAGCCGTAGCCCCGGTCGGCGAGGTCGTCGTAGAAGCCGGCCAGGTCGACGGGAACCGCGCCGGGCGGCGGCCATCCGGGCAGTCCGGTCGGGGTCGGCGCGGCCGCCGACAGCACCCCGGTGGCGTGGCGTGTCCAGGTCTCCTCGCCGCCGGTCCGGGAGTGGACGGTGACGGCCCGCCGGCCCGACTCGTCCGGCTCGCCGACCAGCACCTGCGTCTCGACGGTGCCGGTCGTCCCGAGCACCAGCGGTGCTTCGAGCGTCAGTTCGTCGACGTCCGGGCACCCGGTCCGCTCGCCCGCGGCGCTCGCGAGTTCGAGGAAACCGGTGCCGGGGAACAGGATCACGCCGTGCACGGCGTGGTCGGCGAGCCACGGCCGTCCCGCGACGCCCAGCCGTCCGGCGAACGCGACTTCCGCGCGCCCGGCGACGGCGACGACCGCGCCGAGCAGCGGGTGCCCGGAGCCGGGTGGCCCGTCCGGCGAACCGCCGGACGGCGCACCGCGGTCCAGCCAGAACCGCTCGCGCTCGAACGGGTAGGTGGGCAGCGGGACGCGCCGCGCGTCCGGGAAGAACGGCCGCCAGTCGGCGGGCACACCCCGCACGTGCAGGGTGGCCACCGATTCGGCGAACCGGTCCATGCCGCCGTCGTCGCGGCGCAGGGTGCCGGTCACCACCGCGTCGGTGCCCCGGTTCTCGACGGTTTCCAGCAGCGCGTTCAGCAGCACCGGGTGCGGCCCGACCTCGACGAACGCCGTGTGCCCCAGCCCGGCCAGCCGCTCGACGACCGGTTCGAGCAGCACGGTCTGCCGCAGGTTCCGGTACCAGTAGCCAGCGTCCGTCGCCGGGCCGTCCAGCCGTTCGCCGGTGACGGTCGACCAGAACGCGATCTCGGGCACCCGCGCCCGGATCGGGGCCAGCTCGCGCAGCAGCCGGTCGTGGATCCGCTCGACGTGCGCCGAGTGCGAAGCGTAGTCCACCGGCACCGCCCGGGCCCGCACGCCTTCGCCGTCGCAGTACGCGATCAGCTCACCCAGGGCTTCGGGATCGCCCGAGACCACTGTGGACGAAGGCCCGTTGACGGCGGCGAGCGCGAGCCGGCCGCCCCAGCGGGCCGGCAGGTCCGCCGCCGCGGCCCCGGGCAGGGCGACCGAGACCATCCCGCCCTGCCCGGCCAGCTCGCCCAGTGCCCTGCTGCGCAGGGTGACCACGCGCGCAGCGTCCGAAAGGGACAGTGCACCGGAGACGCACGCCGCGGCGATCTCGCCCTGCGAGTGCCCGACGACCGCGTCCGGCTCGACGCCGGCGGACTGCCAGAGCCGGGCCAGGGAGACCATCATCGCGAACAACGCCGGCTGCACGACGTCGACGCGGTCCAGGACCGGTGCACCGGGATCGCCGAGCAGCACGCCGGTCACCGACCAGTCGGCGAACTCGCCGAGTGCGGCGTCGCATTCGGCCATCCGCTTGGCGAACACCTCCGACTCGCGCAGCAGCCGCGCCCCCATCCCCGCCCACTGGCCGCCCTGGCCGGGAAAGACGAACACGGTCCGGCCGGGGCTCGTCGCGGCGCCGGAGACCACCGAGGACGCCGGGCGGCCCGCCGCGAGTGCCTGCAGCGCCGCCCGTGGGTCCGCGGCCGGCAGCACCACGGCGCGGTGCTCGAACCGGGGGCGCGCGGCCAGTGACGCACCCAGATCCGCCCACCGGACGTCCGCTTCACCATCCACATGGGACAGCAGGCGGGCGGCCTGCGCGGCCAGCGCGGTCCCGGTCTTCGCCGACAGGACCAGCGGCCCGGCCGCCGGGGCCGGGGCCGGGCGCGGGCGCTCGCGCACCGGTGCCTGTTCGAGCACGACGTGCGCGTTGGTGCCGCTCATGCCGAACGACGAGACACCGGCCCGGCGCGGCCGGCCGCCGTCGGGCCACGTCACGGCCTCGGTGAGCAGCCGCACCGCGCCCGCGGTCCAGTCCACCTGCGGCGTCGGCTCGTCGGCGTGCAACGTCCGCGGCAGCACACCACGGCGCATCGCCGCCACCATCTTGATCACCCCGGCCACCCCGGCCGCCGCCTGCGTGTGCCCGATGTTCGACTTCACCGAACCCAGCCACAGCGGCGTTTCCCGGTCCTGGCCGTAGGTCGCCAGCAGCGCCTGCGCCTCGATCGGGTCGCCGAGCGTCGTGCCGGTGCCGTGCGCTTCCACGGCGTCCACTTCGGACGGCCGGAGCCCGGCCCGCGCCAGCGCGTCCCGGATCACCCGTTGCTGCGAAGGGCCGTTCGGCGCGGTGAGGCCGTTGCTCGCGCCGTCGGAGTTGACCGCGGAACCGCGGATCACCGCCAGCACCTCGTGGCCGTGGCGCTCGGCGTCGGAGAGCCGTTCCAGCAGGAGCACGCCCGCGCCTTCGCCCCAGGCCGTCCCGTCGGCGGCGGCCGAGAACGGCTTGCACCGCCCGTCCGGGGCCAGCCCGCGCTGCCGCCCGAACTCGACGAACGCGCCGGGGTTGCTCATCACGGTCACGCCGCCGGCCAGTGCCAGGGTGCATTCGCCGCGCCGCAGCGACTCGGCCGCCAGGTGCAGCGCCACCAGGGACGACGAACACGACGTGTCGATCGACAGGGCCGGGCCTTCCAGGCCGAAGGTGTAGGCCACCCGGCCGGCCACGACGCTGGCGGCGATGCCGGTGAGCAGGTGCCCGGCCGCGGCTCCGGCGGCCGAGTCCCACGGCGGGCCGTAGCCCTGGTGCGTCACGCCGGCGAACACGCCGGTGCGGCTGCCGCGCAGGCCGTGCGGATCCAGGCCGGCGCGTTCGACGGCCTCCCACGAGGTCTCCAGCAGCAGCCGCTGCTGCGGGTCCATCGCCCTGGCCTCCCGCGGGCTGATGCCGAAGAACGCGGCGTCGAACCCGGCGGCGTCGTCGAGGAAGCCGCCGGAGCGGGTGTAGGTCTTGCCGGGGAGTCCCGGCTCGGGGTCGTACAGGTCCCCGAGGTCCCAGCCGCGGTCGGCCGGAAAGCCCGAGACGGCGTCGCGGCCCTCGTGGACGAGGTCCCAGAACGCCTCCGGTGTGTCGGCACCCCCGGGGAACCGGCAGGCGATGCCGACGACGGCGATCGGCTCGTCGGCGGCGACCGGTGCGGCCGCGGTTTCGTCGAGGACGGTTCCCAGCGCCGCGCGGTGCAGTTCCGCGGCGAGCGCGGTGACGTCCGGGTGGTCGAACACGACGGTCGCCGTCAGCCGCAGCCCGGTGTCGCCGTTGAGCCGGTCGCGCAGGTCGACGGCGGTGAGCGAGTCGAACCCGAGTTCGCGGAAGGCACGGCCGGGGTCGACGCCGCCCGGCTCGTGGTGCCCGAGCACCGCGGCGACGTGCCCGCGGACCAGCGCGGTGACGAAGGGCAGCCGGTCGGCCTCGGGCAACTGCGCCAGCCGGGCCGCGAGCGGCGTGGTCCCGGCCGGGGCGGGGGCCGCGAACCGCCGTGCTTCGGGGAGTTCGTCCAGGAGGAAGCCGGGCCGGCCGGCGGTGAAGGCGGGCACGAAGGCGGCCCAGTCGACGTCGGCGACGACGACGGCGGTTTCGCCGTGGTCGAGGGCGTGCTGCACCGCGGCGACCGCGCGCCGGGGCGGCATCGCGGCGAGACCGCGACGGCGCAGGTGCTCCTCGACGCCGTCGTGGGCCGACATCCCGGTTTCGCCCCACGCGCCCCAGGCGATGGCCGTGGCCGGCAGGCCGCGAGCGCGGCGGCGCTGCGCGAGGGCGTCGAGGTAGGCGTTCGCGGCCGCGTAGGCCGCCTGGCCGTCGGCGCCCCACACCCCCGAAACGGAGGAGAACAGCACGAAGGCGTCCAGGTCGGTGCCGGCGAGCAGGTCGTCGAGGTGGGCCGCGCCGGCGGCCTTGGGCGCGGCGACCCGGGCCAGCTCGGCGGCGCTCGTGCCGTCGAGCGGGGTGAACTGCGCGACGCCCGCGGCGTGGACGACGGCGTTCGGCGGGTGCTCGGCCAGCAGCGCGGCGAGCGCGGCGCGGTCGGCGACGTCGCACGCGGCGACGGTCACCCGGGCGCCGAGTGCGGTCAGTTCGTCTCGCAGGTCCGCGGCGCCCGGCGCTTCGAGCCCTTGGCGGCTGCCGAGGACCAGGTGCTCGGCACCGTTCTCGGCGAGCCACCGGGCGACGTGCGCGCCGAGCGCGCCGGTGCCGCCGGTCACCAGGACCGTTCCGCGCGGGCGCCACGGCCGTTCGGGGGCGGTGGCGGGGGCCGCCGCCCGGACCAGCCGCCTGCCGTGGACGGCGTCCCGGCGGACCGCGACCCGGTCCTCGCCCGTCGTGCCGAGCAGGCCGGCGAACCGCGGCACCGCGCCGTCGGCGACGTCGGCGAGCCGGAGTTCGCGCTCCGGCGCCTCCAGCGCGGCCACCTGGCCGAGGCCCCAGATCCGGGCCTGGTCGGGGTCGGGGGTTTCGGCCGGGTCCACCGCGACGCCGGACCACGTGACGAGCCAGCACGGCGCGTCGATCCCCGCCAGGGCTTGCAGCGCGACGGTGGTGAGCGCGAGCCCGGCCGGGACCTCCGGGTGCCCGGGGTGGGGCGTGGTCCCGGCGGCCAGGAGCGAAAGGACACCGGCGGGGGTCGTGCCGCCCAGTGCGGAGTGCAGGCGGTCGGCGACGGCGTGGCGGTCCAGACCGGTGTCGAGCGTGACGGTGACGGCGTCCGGATCGAGGGCCCGGCGGATTTCCCCGGCCCAGGACGCGCCATCGGCCGGGAGCAGGACCAGCCAGGTGCCCGCTGGCGGGGTCGCGGGCCGCTCCGGCAGGGCCGGCCACGTGATCCGGTAGCGCCACGGATCGCCGGCAGGCTGGTCGTGCTCGAGCCAGAACCGCTCGCGCTGGAAGGCGTAGGCAGGCAGGTCGACGGTCCGCGCGCCGGCGAAGAACGCCGGCCAGTCGGCGTCCCGGACGTGCCCGAGCGCGGTCACGGCGGTGCCGGTCTCGGACTCCCCCGCTCGCAGGGCGGGGACGAAGGTGAGGTCTTCGGCGCACTCGGCACCCATCGCGGACAGCACGGCGTCCGGCCCGAGTTCGACGCAGGTCGTCACGCCCGCCTCGGCCAGCGCGCCGATCGCGTCGGCGAAGCGGACGGTCGCGCGCACGTGCTCGACCCAGTAGCCGGGGGTGGCCGGGTCGGCCGACGGCGAGACGGCCGAGACGAGCGGAATCCGGGGCCGCGCGTAGGACAGCCCGGCGGCGACCGCCCGGAATTCTTCGAGCATCGGCTCGACCAGCGGCGAATGGAAGGCGTGCGACACGTCGAGCCGCTTGGTCCGCCTCCCGAGTCCGGTGAAGTGGGCGGCGATCGCGGCGACGGCGTCTTCGGCACCGGAGACGACGACGGCTTCGGGCCCGTTCACGGCGGCGATGTCGGCGGCGATGTCGGCGGTGGCGGCCAACCGCGGACGCACTTCGGCTTCGGCCGCCTGGATCGCGACCATCGCGCCGGTCTCCGGCAGGGCCTGCAGCAGCCGCCCACGGGCGGCGACCAGCTTTCCGGCGTCGGCCAGGGAAAGCACCCCGGCGGCGTGGGCCGCCGCGAGCTCGCCGACCGAATGGCCCGCCAGCCGGTCCGGGCGGGCACCCCACGACTCGAACAGCCGGTAGAGCGCCACTTCCAGGGCGAAGATCGCCGGCTGGGCCAGGTCCGTCCGGGTCAGCTCGGCGCCGCCGAGCACGAGGTCGCGGTCGATCCCCGCGGCGGCGCACGCTTCGTCGAAGGCCCGCGCGTACACCGGGTACCGCTCGTGCAGCTCACGCCCCATCCCCCGGCGCTGGCTGCCCTGGCCGGTGAAGAGGAACGCGGGCTTCCCGGCCGCGACCCGCCGCGGCCGCGCGGTCTCGAACGCCGCCAGCAGCGTGTCCCGATCTTCACCGGCAAAGACGATCCGGTGCTCCCACGCGGACCGGGTGGTGAGCAGGGAGAACCCGATGTCCGATGGAGACAGTTCCGGGTGGTCCGCCGCGAAGGCACGCAGGCGCGCGGCCTGGTCCCGGGCCGCGGCCGGGGTGGCGCCGGTGACCACCCAGGGCACCACACCCTCGTGCGTGCCCGGTTCGTCGCCCTCCGGCGCCTGCTCGAGGACGACGTGCGCGTTGGTCCCGGAGATCCCGAACGACGACACCCCCGCCCGGCGCGGGCGGCCGGTCTCCGGCCACGGCACCGGTTCGGACAGCAGGGAGATCGCTCCCGTGCTCCAGTCCACCTGCGGGGTCGGCTCGTCGAGGTGCAGGGACTTCGGCAGCACGCCGTGGCGCATCGCGTGCACCAGCTTGATGATGCTCGCGACACCCGCCGCGGCCTGGGTGTGGCCGAGGTTGGACTTCACCGAGCCCAGCCACAGCGGGGTTTCCCGGTCCTGGCCGTAGGTCGCCAGCAGCGCCTGCGCCTCGATCGGGTCGCCCAGCCGGGTGCCGGTACCGTGGGCCTCCACCACGTCGACGTCCGATGTGGACAGTCCGGCGTTCGCCAGGGCGGCCCGGATCACCTGCTGCTGCGCCGGTCCGTTCGGGGCGGTCAGGCCGCTGCTCGCGCCATCCTGGTTGATTGCCGAGCCCCGGACGACCGCGAGCACCGGGTGCCCCAGCCGCCGCGCGTCGGACAGCCGCTCGACCAGCAGCATGCCGACGCCTTCGCTCAGCGCCGTCCCGTCGGCGCCGGCGGCGAACGAGCGGCACCGCCCGTCGGCCGACAGCGCACCCTGCCGGGCGAACTCGACGAACATCATCGGCGTCGCCAGCACGGCGACCCCGCCGGCCAGCGCCAGCGCGCATTCGCCGCGGCGCAGGGATTCGCAGGCCAGGTGCAGGGCCACCAGTGACGACGAGCACGCCGTGTCGACGGTGACCGCGGGACCGGCCAGGCCGAGGGTGTAGGAGATCCGGCCCGAGGCGACGCTGCCGGAGATCCCGGTGCTGAGGTAGCCCTCGAGGTCCTCCGGCGCCCGGCTCAGCCAGGACCCGTAGTCGTGGTAGACGAGCCCCGCGAACACCCCGGTCCGGCTGCCGCGCAGGGAAAGCGGGTCGATCCGCGCGTGCTCGATCGCCTCCCACGACGCTTCGAGCAGCAGCCGCTGCTGCGGGTCCATCGCGAGGGCTTCGCGCGGGCTGATCCCGAAGAAGGCCGGGTCGAAGTCGGCGACGCCGTCGAGGAAGCCGCCCGAGCGCGTGTAGGTGGTGCCCGGCCGGTCGCGGTCGGCGCTGTAGAGCGCGTCGAGGTCCCAGCCGCGGTCGGCGGGGAACCCGGAGATGACGTCGGTGCCGGAGGTGACGACCCGCCACAGGTCCGCCGGCTCCCGGACGCCGCCGGGGAACCGGCAGCTCATCCCGACGACGGCGATCGGCTCGGCGGCCCCGGCGGTCAGTTCCCGGTTCCGGTGCTTGAGCCGCTCGTTCTCCTTCAGCGCGGCGCGCAGAGCCGCGACGACCTGTTCGGGCGTGGTGGTCATCGTCGGCTCACCTTTCGTCGGGAGCGTCGGCGGGGTCGCCGAGGGCGAGCCGGACCAGGTCGGCGACGTCCATCGCGTCGATCCGGTCGTCGTCGGCGGGCGCCGCCGCCAGGTCGAGGACGGTGCGCACGAGCCCGGCTTCTTTCAGGCGCGCGTAACCGAGGGCGGAGAGGGCGGCGCGGAAGTCCCGTTCTTCGGTGTCCGCCGGTGGCCTGCCCGCGTCGGGGACGAGCAAGGTGGTGAGGTGGCCGGCGATGTCGGCCGCGGTCGGGTGGTCGAAGACGAGCGTCGCGGGCAGCCGAAGGCCGGTCAGCTCCCCGAGCCGGGTCCGCAGTTCGACGGCGGTCAGCGAGTCGAAGCCGAGCTGCAGCAGTCCGCGATCGGCACGCACGTGCGCGGGATTCGCCAGCCCGAGCACGGCGGCGATCTGTTCCCGCACCACCCCGAGCACGGCGGCCGGGCGGTCTTCCGCGGGCAGCGCGCCGAGCCGCTGGGCCCAGGTGCGGTCGGCCGCGGTGCGCTTGGCGGGCCGCACGAGTTTCCGCAGCACCGCGGGAACCGCGCCGGACGGCGAGGCAGGCAGCACGGCGGCGACGAGCCCGGTGACCGCGACCCGCCGCACGGCTTCGACGAGGTCACCCGGCGCACGTTCCGGCGGCGGTGCCTCGGGAAGTCCCCAGGTGAGGGTCCGGGTCGAGTGTCCCAGCGCCCGCCGGTGGGCGGCCAGCGCCTCGGCGAGCGGGCTGTCGGCCGGGCCGGTGATCAGGATCAGCTCGCCCGAGGACGGCAGCGGGGGAAGATCGGCCAGGGAAGCGATCCGCAGCCAGCCGGGAGAGCCGGGGTCGGCTGCGGCACGGCCGACAGCCCGCTCGCCGGACGCGGCGGCGGCAGCGGCTGCCTCGCCGGACCCGGCGCCACCTGCGGCATCAGCCGGCCCACCCGCCGCGGCACCGGAACCGGCGGCATCAGCGGCTGCCTCGCCGGACCCGGCGCCACCTGCGGCATCAGCCGGCCCACCCGCCGCGGCACCGGAACCGGCGGCACCAGCGGCACCGGCGGCTGCCTCGCCGGCCCCAGCGGCCGCCTCGCCAGACCCGGCACCACCTGCGGCATCAGCCGGCCCACCCGCCGCGGCACCGGAACCGGCGGCATCAGCGGCACCGGCGGCTGCCTCGCCGGCCCCAGCGGCACCAGCGGCCGCCTCGCCAGGCCCGGCACCACCTGCGGCATCAGCCGGCCCGCCCGCCGCGGCACCGGAACCGGCAACCACGCCCGCCGCGGCGCCGGGTGCCTCGATCTCCTCTCCGACCACCACGACCGTGCCGGTGAAGGGTTGCGGCTCCGCCGTCGACGGCTGCACCCGCTCCAGCCGCGGGACGTGCACCGCTCCCCCGCGGACCGCCAGTTCCGGCTCGCCGAGCGCCGCGGCCGCCTTGGCCAGGTTCTCCGCGTCCGGTGAGTCGTCGAGGTCGGCCAGGACGATGCGCTTCTCCGCGAGACCGCGGATCGCGCTCCACACCGTGGCCCGCGCCGGGTCGGGCAGCTCCGCGTCGGACACCGCCACCGCTGCGCGGGTGGCCACGACCACCGGGCCCGGACCCGCCGTGCGGACCCACTCGAGCGCTTCCGCGGGGTCGTCGCAGATCCGCAGTGCACCCTCCGGCGGTCCGGAAAGGACCGGCAACGGCACCCACCCGAGCCGGAAGAGCGCGACCTGGCCCGGTGGCCCGGCCGGCACCGGCCGCAGGGTCAGTGACTCGGCCGACAGCACCGGCGACCCGGCCGGATCGGTCAGCTCCACCGCCAGCGCGTCCGCACCCGTCCGGTGCAGCCGGACCCGCGCCGCGGCCGCACCGGCGGCGTGCAGCGACACCCCGGACCACGCGAACGGCATGAGGTCCGGCCCGGACACCAGCCCGCCGGGGCCGATCGGCTGCAGTGCCGCGTCCAGCAGCGCCGGGTGGACGCCGTACCGGCCGGCGTCGGCCGCCTCGCGCTCGGGCAGGCGGACCTCCGCGAGCACGTCGTCGCCGTGCCGCCAGGCCCGGACGGCACCTCGGAACGCCGGTCCGTAGTGGACACCCGCGTCGGCGAGCACGTCGTGGAGGCCGTCGAGGTCCAGTGGCTCGGCCCCGTCCGGCGGCCACGGCCCGGTTCGCGGCGCCGGCACGTCCCCGGCCGCCGTCAGGGTGCCCTCGGCGTGCTGGGTCCAGGCCGTGTCCGCGCCCTCCGGCCGGGTGAACACCCGGAACGGGTGACGGCCGGTCGCGTCCGGCTCGTCGGCGACCAGCCGCAGCTGCAGGGCGCCGCGGCCGGGCAGGACCACCGGCGCGGCCAGGACGAGGTCCTCGACGCGGTCGCAGCCGAGGTGCTCGCCCGCGCGGAACGCGAGTTCCAGCACCGCAGTGCCCGGCAGCAGCGTCGTCTCGCGCAGGGCGTGCTCGCCCAGCCACGCCGGGGCCGACGCCGTGATCCGGCCGGTGAACACGACCGCCTCCGACCCCGGCACCGCGACGACCGCGCCCAGCAGCGGGTGCCCGAGCGGGTTCACCCCGGCCGACGACACGTCCGCCGTGGCCGTGCCCGACCGCAGCCAGAACCGCTGCCGCTGGAACGGGTACGCGGGCAGTGGGATCCGCCGTCCGCCGGGCCGCAGCCCGGCCCAGTCGACCCCGACGCCGCGGACGTGCAGTTCGGCCGCCGACGTGACGAACTGGGTGAGCCCGCCTTCGCCGCGGCGAAGCGTGCCGGTCACGACCGGGGCCGGGGCGCCGGGCTCGTCGAGGAGTTCCCGGATCGCCGCCGGCAGCACCGGGTGCGGGCCGATCTCGACGAACGTCGTGTGCTTCTGCTCGGCCAGCGCCCGGACCGCCCGGTCGAACCGCACGGGCTGCCGCAGGTTGCGGTACCAGTACCCGGCGTCCAGCTCGTTCCCGTCGAGCACGCCCCCGGTGACCGTCGAGTAGAACGCCACCTCGCCGGTTCGGGGACGGACCGGGGCGAACGCGGCGAGCAGCTCGGCACGGAGCGGTTCCACCGCCGGGGAGTGCGACGCGAACGCGGCCGGGATCAGCCGGGCCCGCACGCCCTCCGCCTCGCAGCGGGCGACCAGCTCGTGCAGCGCGCCGAGGTCACCGGCGACGGCGACCGAGTTCGGCCCGTTCACCGCCGCGATCGAAAGCCGGTCACCCCAGCCGGCGACGAGCTCGGCCGCGGCTTCTTCGCCGAGCGCGACCGGCGCCATGCTGCCGCGCCCGATGAGCACCCGGGAAATGGCGCTGCGCATGGCGATCACGCGGGCGGCGTCCGCAAGGGACAGTGCGCCGGCGACGCAGGCCGCGGCGATCTCGCCCTGGCTGTGGCCGACCACCGCGTCCGGCCGCACGCCGGCGGCCGCCCACAGCTCGGCCAGGGAAACCATGACGGCGAACAGCGCGGGCTGGACGACCTCGACGTCGTCGAGCGAGGGCGCGCCCGGTGCGCCGCGCAGGACGTCGAGCACGGACCAGCCGGTGAACTCCGCCAGCGCCGCGTCGCATTCCCGCATCCGCCGCGCGAAGACGGGCGAGCTGTCGAGCAGCTCGACGCCCATGCCTGCCCACTGGCCGCCCTGCCCGGGGAACACGAAGACGGTCCGGCCCGGGGTCCCGGCGGTCCCGCGCACCACGGCGGGATCGCGGCGGCCCTCGGCCAGCGCCGGCAAGGCTTCCGCGGCCACGACGACGGCCCGGTGCTCGAACCGCGGCAACGCGGCCAGGCTGTGCGCCACGTCCGCGAGGTCTTCGGCTGCCAGGACGGTGGCGATCTGCCCCGCACGGGCCCGCAACGCCTCGTCGGACCGGGCCGAAAGCACCAGCGGCATCGGCTCCGCCGCGGGGCCGGCGGGCTCCGCGGGCGGCGCCTCGGCCGCCTGCTCCAGGATCAGGTGCGCGTTCGTCCCGCTGATGCCGAACGAGGAGACGGCCGCCCGCGGCGCCCGGCTCGTCTCCGGCCAGGCGCGGTGCTCGGTCAGCAGGCGGACCGTGCCGGGCGACCAGTCGACGTGCGGGGTCGGCTCATCGAGGTTGATCGTGCGCGGCAGTTCGCCGTGCCGCAGCGCCAGCACCATCTTGATCACGGCGGCGACCCCCGCCGCCGACTGGGCGTGGCCGATGTTGGACTTGAGCGAACCGAGCCACAGCGGGTGGTCCGCCGTCCGGTCACGGCCGTACGTCGCCAGCAGCGCCTGTGCCTCGATCGGGTCGCCGAGCCGGGTGCCGGTGCCGTGGGCCTCGACCGCGTCGACGTCCGACGGGGACAGCCCGGCGTCGGCCAGCGCGGCGCGGATCACCCGCTGCTGCGACGGCCCGTTGGGCGCCGTCAGGCCGTTGCTCGCCCCGTCGGAGTTGACCGCCGAGCCGCGGATCACCGCCAGTACCTCGTGCCCGCGGCGCCGTGCGTCGGACAGCCGTTCCAGCAGCAGCATCCCGACGCCTTCGCCCCACGCCGTGCCGTCGGCGGCCGCCGCGAACGGCTTGCACCGCCCGTCCGGCGCCAGTCCGCGCTGGCGGCTCAGCTCGACGAACAGGTCCGTGTTCGCCATGATCGCCGCTCCGCCGGACAGCGCCATCGAGCACTCTCCGCGGCGGATCACCTGCACCGCCAGGTGCAGCGCCACCAGCGACGACGAACACGCCGTGTCCACGGTGAGGGCCGGGCCCTCCAGGCCGAAGGTGTAGGCGATCCGGCCGGACAGGACGCTGGTCGTGCTGCCGGTCAGCCGGTAGCCCTCCAGCTCGCCGGGGAACTCGCGCGAGTCGGTGCCGTAGCCGAGCGACGCGCCGCCGACGAAGACGCCGAGCCGTTGTCCCCGCACGGAACCCGGGTCGACGCCCGCCGCTTCGAAGACCTCCCACGCGGTCTCCAGGAGCAACCGCTGCTGCGGGTCCATGGCCAGCGCCTCGCGCGGGCTGATCCCGAAGAACTCCGGGTCGAACTCGTCCGCGTCGTGCAGGAAGCCGCCCGCCCGCGCGTAGGTGGTGCCGGGGCGCTCGGGGTCCGGGTGGTAGAGCGCGTCGAGGTCCCAGCCGCGGTTGGCCGGCGGCCCGGTGACCGCGTCGGCGCCGTCGCGCACCAGCCGCCACAGGTCTTCGGGCGACCGGACGCCGCCGGGCAGCCGGCAGCTCATCGCGACGATCGCGACCGGGTCGTCACCGGCCTCGGTGACCACGGTGGCCACGGGCGCGGCCGCCGCACCGGACAGCTCGGCCCGCAGGTAGGCCGCGAGGGCTTCCGGGGTCGGCTGGTCGAACACGACGGTCGCGGGCAGTCGCAGCCCGGTTGCCGCCGCAAGCACGTTGCGGAGTTCGACCGAGCTCAGCGAGTCGAACCCGAGGTCCTTGAACGCCCGGTCCGGCGCCACCTCCGCGGCCCCGGCGTGCCCGAGCACCGCGGCGACCCGGTCGCGGACCAGGTCGAGCACGTCTTCGGGCCGGGCGCGCCCGGGCTCCGGCCGCCGCGCGGTGGCCCCGGCGAGACCGCGCAGCGACGGCGGGACGTTCTCGCCGCCGCGGCGCAGGGCCGCGATGTCCAGTTCCGCCGCCACGACGAGCGGCCGGCCGAGCCGGCGGGCCGCGTCGAACAGGGCGAGCCCGCGCTCGTCGGCCAGCGCCGCCAGGCCGGCCCTGGCCAGCCGGGCGTGGTCGGCCGCGCCGAGCTGCCCGGTCATGCCGCCTTCGTGCGCCCACGCGCCCCAGGCGATCGACACGGCAGGCAGCCCGGCCGCGCGCCGGCGGGCCGCGAGGGCGTCGAGGGCCGCGTTGGCCGCGGTGTAGTTGCACTGGCCGGCGCCGCCGAAGAACGCCGACGCCGACGAGAACAGCACGAACTCGGCGAGGTCGCCGCCGCGGGTCAGCTCGTCGAGGTGCTGCGCGGCGGCGACCTTGGGCCGCAGCACGCGCTCCAGCCGCTCGGGCGTCATCGCCGCCACCAGGCCGTCGTCGAGCGCGCCCGCGGCGTGGACGACCGCCGTCAGCGGGTGCTCGGCGGGGATCCCGGCCAGCAGGGCGGCGAGCCGGCCGCGGTCGGCGACGTCGCACGCGGCGACGGTCACCGACGCGCCGAGCCCGGCCAGCTCCGCGGTCAGTTCGCGCACGCCGGGGGCGGCCGGGCCACGCCGTCCGGCCAGCAGCAGGTGCCGCGCACCCTGCCCGGCGAGGTGCCGGGCGACCAGGCTGCCGAGTGCGCCGGTGCCGCCGGTGACCAGCACCGTGCCCTCCGGCGACGGCCCGGCCGGCACGGTCAGCACGACCTTGCCGACGTGCTTGGCCTGGCTGACGAACCGGAACGCCTCGACCGCCCGCCGGATGTCCCATGTGGACAGTGGCAGCGGCCGGAGCGCACCGGCGGCGAACAGGTCGACCACGGCGCGGAGCATCTCCTGGATCCGCTCGGCGCCGGGCTCGGTGAGGTCGAACGTCCGGTAGGTCACCCCGGCCGGGATCTCCGCGGCCGGGCGGACGTCCGTCTTGCCGAGCTCGACGAACCTGCCGCCGTCGCCCAGCAGGCCCAGCGACGCGTCGACGAACTCGCCGGCGAGCGAGTTCAGCACGACGTCGAACCCGGTGCCCGCGAACGCCGTCGCGAAGTCCAGGGTCCGCGACGAGGCGATGTGCGTGTCCGGCAGGCCGAGTCCGCGCAGGACGTCGTGCTTGGCCGGGCTCGCCGTGGCGTAGACGTCGGCGCCGAGGTGCCGCGCCAGCTGGATCGCCGCCATCCCGACCCCGCCGGCCCCGGCGTGCACGAGCACCTTCTCCCCGGCCCGCAGCCCGGCCAGGTCGCGCAGCCCGTACCAGGCCGTGAGGAACACGACGGGCACGGCCGCCGCCTCGGCGAACGTCCAGTCCGGCGGCACGCGCACCAGGTTTCGGCGGTCGGTGACGGCGAGCGGGCCGAAGGCGTGGTCGAGCAGGCCCAGCACCCGGTCGCCCGGCGCGAACCCCGTGACCCCCGGACCGGTCTCGGTGACGACGCCCGCGCCTTCGATGCCCAGCGGCGGGGCCTCACCCGGGTAGAGCCCGAGCGTGTTGAGCACGTCGCGGAAGTTGAGTCCCGCGGCCCGCACGGCGACCCGGACCTGGCCGGGGCCGGGCGGCTCGGCCGGGTGCGCGATCGGGGCGAGCCCGTCGAGTCGTCCCTTGTGGACGACGGCGAGCCGCCACGGTTCGTCCGGCAGGGTCAGGTCGTCGCCGGTGCTCGCCCGCTTCAGGCGCGGCACCAGCACTTCCCCGGCCCGGACGGCCACTTCGGGTTCGCCGGTGGCGATCGCGGCGGCGAGCCCGGCGGTGTCTTCGGGGCCGGCGTCGAGCAGCACGAACCGGCCGGGGTGCTCGGTCTGCGCCGACCGCACGAGCCCCCAGACGGCGGCCTGGTCCGGGTCGGTGACCGCGTTCCGGGTGCGCAGGACCAGCCGCGCGGCGGCGAACCGGTCGTCGGCCACCCAAGCCTGGCACAACGCGAGGGCGCGGGCCGGGTCCCCGGCCGGGACGACCACGGCCGCCGGCACCGGCTCGCCGGTCAGTTCCGCGAGGTCGCCGACCGGCACGACGTCCGGCCCGGTGACTTCCGGGGCAGTGACTTCCGGGGCGGTGACTTCCGGGGCGGGGACGCGGACCCAGTCCGGTTCGAGGAGGCCGTCGCGCGGCGCCGGAGCGGCCGGACGCAGGACGAGCGAATCCACCGTGGCCACCGGACGGCCCTCGGGGTCCGTGACGTGCAGCGACACGGCGTCCCCGGCAGCCGGGGTGAGGCGGACGCGGATGGCCGTTGGTCCCGGTGCGGTGACGGAAACCCCGCGCCAGGCGAACGGTACCGGGGTGCCGCCGTCGAGCCTGCCGGTGAACCCGAGCGCGTGCAACGCGCAGTCGAGCAACGCCGGGTGCAGCGTGCAGTTCCGGGCGTCGTCGCGGAGTTCCTCGGGCAGGACCGCCTCGGCGTAGACGTCTTCGCCGTGGCGCCAGGCGGCGGTGAGGCCGCGGAAGGCCGGTCCGTAGCCGTATCCCGCGTCGGCCAGCTGCTCGTAGAGCCGCTCGACGGCAATGGGTTCCGCGTCGGCGGGAAGCGGACGGCCGGAATCCGCCGGCGCACCGGGACCGGCGAGCCCGGTGGCGTGCCGGGTCCACTCGCCGTTCCGTCCGGAGTGGACGGTCAGCGGCCGGTGGCCGCCGTCGTCGGCCGCCCCGGCCCGGACCTGGATCTGGACCGATCCGTGGTCCGGCAGGACGAGCGGGGTCTCCAGGGTGAGTTCCCCGACGGTCGCGCAGCCCGCCGCGGCGGCGGCCTGCAGCGCCAGTTCGAGGAGGGCGGTGCCGGGCACCAGCGTCGTCCCGCCGATCGTGTGGTCACCGAGCCAGCCGGGAGCGGTCGCGGAGAGCGTGCCGGTGACCAGCGCGCCATCGCCGTCCGCCAGCCGGACGGCCGTTCCGGCCAGCGGGTGCCCGGACCGGTCCGGCGCCTGGCCGGGGGCCAGCCAGAAGCTGCGGTGCCGGAACGGGTAGGCGGGCAGGTCGGCGAGCCGGCCACCGGGGCACAGGCTCGCCAGGGCGACGTCGTGGCCCAGCACGTGCAGGCGGCCGGCGGCCTCGACGGCCGTGCGCGCGCCGGGGCGGTCGGCGCGCTGCGCCGGGACGAAGTCGATGGCGGGGTCGATCGCCGGGCCGAGCGCGGACAGCACCCCGTCGGGCCCGATCTCCAGGCACGTGGTGACGCCGTCGGCGCCGAGCCCCGCGACCGCGTCGGCGAACCGCACGGTGCCGAGCACGTGGCCGGCCCAGTACTCCGCCGTCGCCGGATCGCCGGCCGCGGCCGGCCACAGCGGGATGGCGGGCTCGGCGAATTCCAGCCCGGCCAGTACTTCGCGGAACCGCTCGACCATCGGGGCCATCAGCGGCGAATGGAACGCGTGCCCGCCGGGCAGGCGTTTCGTCCGGCGGCCCCGGGCGGCGAACTCCGCGGCGACGGCCTCGACGGCGGCCGCGTCCCCCGAGAGCACGACGGCGGCCGGGCCGTTGACCGCCGCGATCGCGGCCTCGCCGGTCAGCGCGGCACGGACTTCGGCTTCGCCCGCCTCGACCGCGATCATCGCGCCGGCGGCGGGCAGGTCCTGCATCAGCCGGCCGCGCGCCGCGACCAGCGTTCCCGCGTCCGCGAGTGACAGCACGCCGGCCACGTGCGCCGCCGCGATCTCCCCGACGGAGTGTCCGATGAGGACGTCCGGGCGCAGCCCCCACGACTCGGCGAGCCGGTACAGCGCGACCTGCAGCGCGAACAGCGCCGGCTGCGCGAACTCCGTGCGGGCGAGCTCGTCGCCGTCGGCCACGACCGCCGGGTCGAGACCCGCCGCCGCGCAGGCGGCGTCGAAAGCCTCGGCGTACACCGGGAACTGCGCACGCAGGCCGCCGCCCATCCCGGCGTACTGGCTGCCCTGGCCGGTGAACAGGAACGCCAGCTTCCCGCCGGTCCCCCGCTCGGGCCGGACGCCGGCGAGCGCGGCCAGCAGTTCTTCGCGTCCTTCGCCGACGACGACGGCCCGGTGGGCGTGCGCGGACCGCGCGGCCAGCGTCCGGGCCACGTCCCGGGCGGTCAGCTCCGGCCGCCCGGCGACGAACGACCGCACCCGGTCCGCCAGGTCGTGGACGGCCTCCGGGGTCGCCCCGGTCAGCACCCACGGCACCACACCTGCCGGGCCGCCGTCGGCCGGCTCCGGGTCGGCCGGTGCCTGCTCGAGGACCACGTGCGCGTTGGTGCCGGAGATGCCGAAGGACGAGACCCCGGCCCGGCGCGGCCGCCCGGTGGCCGGCCACGGCGCCGGCTCGGTCAGCAGGGCCAGCGCCCCGCGCGTCCAGTCCACGTGGGACGAGGGCCGGTCGGCGTGCAGCGTGCGCGGAAGCTCCCCGTTGCGCAGCGCGAGGACCGTCTTGATCACGCCGGCGAGACCGGACACGGCCTGGGTGTGGCCGAGGTTCGACTTGACCGACCCCACCAGGACCGGCCGGTCGGCCGGGCGGTCACGGCCGTAGGTCTCCTGCAGCGCCAGCGCTTCCACCGGGTCGCCCAGCCGGGTGCCGGTGCCGTGCGCTTCGACGGCGTCGACGTCCGCAGCGGACAGTCCGGCGTCCGCGAGGGCGGCGCGGATGACGCGCTGCTGGGCCAGGCCGTTCGGGGCGGTGAGCCCGTTGCTGGCGCCGTCGGAGTTGACCGCCGAACCCCGCAGCACGGCCAGCACGCGGTGGCCGTTCCGCCGCGCGTCCGAGAGGCGCTCCACGACCAGTGCCGCGACCCCTTCGGCGGCGCCGAACCCGTCGGCGTCGTCCGAGAACGCCTTGCACCGGCCGTCCGGGGACAGGGCCCGCTGCCTGCTGAGGCTGCGCAGCGCCGCCGGGGTGGTCATCACCGTCGCGCCGCCCACGATCGCCAGCGAGCACTCCCCCGCGCGCAGCGAGCGCGCCGCCAGGTGCAGCGCGACCAGCGACGACGAACACGCGGTGTCCACGGTCATCGCCGGGCCTTCCAGCCCGAAGGTGTAGGCGATCCGGCCCGCCGCCACGCTCGGCGCGCCCGCCGTGACCTGGTAGGCCTCGAGGGCGCCGGGGATCCGGTCCGGCGTCCAGTAGTCGGGCACCTGGATGCCCGCGAACACGGCGGTGCCGCTGCCGGACAGCGAGCCCGGCGCGATGCCCGCGTGCTCCAGCGCCGTCCAGGTGGCCTCGAGCAGCAGCCGCTGCTGCGGGTCCATCACCAGCGCTTCGCGGGGCGCGATGCCGAACAGGTCGGCGTCGAACCGGTCGATCCCGCTCAGGTAGCCGCCGCCGCGGACGTAACTGGTGCCCGGCCGGTCCGGGTCCGGGTCGTACAGCGCGCCGAGGTCCCAGCCCCGGTCGGCAGGGAGCCCGCCGACGGCGTCGCCGCCCTCGGCCAGCAACCGCCACAGGTCCTCGGGGTCTTCGATGCCGCCGGGCAGCCGGCAGCTCATGCCCACGATGGCCAGCGGCTCGTCCGCGGGGGCGGCAGGCGCGGCGGCTTCGGCCACGTGCGTGCCGAGGGCGGTGTCACGCAGGTGCGTGGCCAGCGCGGTCGCGGTCGGGTGGTCGAAGACGATCGTGACCGGCAGCGCGAGCTCCGTCGCGGCCGCCAGCCGGTCGCGCAGCTCGACCGCCGTGAGCGAGTCCAGCCCGAGCGCGGAGAACGGCCGGTCCGCGGCCACCGCCGCCGGCCCGTCGTGCCCGAGAACGGCCGCGAGCTGGGTGCGGACCAGCGTCCGCAGCAGGTCGTGCTGCCCGGCCTCCGGCAACTCGCGAAGGCGCTGCCCGAGCGCGGAAGCCGACTGCCGCGGCTCGGCCGGGCGGCGGGTTTCGGCGAGCTCGCCGAGCAGCGGGCTCGGCCGCGCCATCGTGTAGAGCGCGGCGAAGCGGGGCCAGTCGACGTCGGCCACGACCGTGGCGGTTTCGCCACCGCCGACGGCCGTCGCGAGCGCGTCGAGCGCGACACCCGGATCGATCGGGGTGAACCCGCGGGCACGCAGGGCCGTCTCGAACTCACGCGTGACCATGCCGCCGCCGGACCAGGGGCCCCACGCCACCGCCGTCGCGACCCGGCCGAGCGCCCGGCGCCGGTGGGCGAGCGCGTCGAGACAGGCGTTCGCGGCCGAGTACGCGCCCTGCTCGGCGCCGCCCCAGACGCCGGCGGCCGAGGAGAACAGCACGAACGCGTCCAGCGGCCGGTCGCCGAGCACGCGGTCGAGGACCTCGGCTCCCCGCACCTTCGCGCCGAGCACCTCCGCCAGGTGCGCCGGGCCGATGTCGGCCAGCCGCCCGAACCGGTTCGTCCCGGCGGCGTGCACCACGGCCGTCAGCTCGCCGGGGACCGACGCGACCAGGGCGGCCACCGCGCTCTCGTCGGTGACGTCGCAGGCGGCGACGGTGACCCGGTCCGCACCCAGTTCTTCGGTGATCGCGGCGGCTTCCGGCGCCGCCGGGCCGCTCCGGCCGGCGAGCACGACGTGCGCGGCTCCGTTTGCGGCGAGCCAGCGCGCGACCCGGCGGCCGAGCGCGCCGGTCCCGCCGGTGACCAGGACGGTCCCCCGCGGCCGCCAGGCCGGCCGGGCCGAGGGGGCCGGGCGCACCAGGCGCCGGGCGAAGACGCCGGACGGCCGGACGGCCACCTGGTCCTCGGTCCCGGTCAGCAGCCCGGCCAGCCGCCGCGCGGCTTCCGCGGCCGGCTGCTCGGGCAGGTCGGCGAGCCCGCCCCAGCGGCGGGGCTGCTCCAGCGCGGCCACCTGGCCGAGACCCCAGACGGCGGCCTGCCGGGGCGCGCGGACCGGGTCGCCGTCGCCGGTGCCGACCGCTCCGCACGTGACACTCCACATCGGACAGCCGAACCGCCGCAGCAGCGAAAGCGTCCCGGTGAGCGCGTCTTCTTCGTCGAGGGCGTGCAGGGAAACGACACCGGCGGGTTCCCCGGTGAAGTCCTCGTCGCGGACGTCCGCGCCCGCCTCCGCCAGTGCCGCGGCGATCAGCGGGCGCCACGGCGACCGGCGGCCGCCGGCGACGAGCCAGGTCCCGGACAGCCGGGCGGTGCCTTCGGCCGTCGCCGGCCACCACGCGATCCCGTAGCGCAGGCCGGCGGCGGGATCGGTGCCGGTGCGCGCCTCGGCAGGCGGGCGCCACCAGAACCGCCGTCGCCGGAACGGGTACGTCGGCAGGCCGGTGCGCCGGGCGCCGGTCCCGGCGAAGACGGCGTCCCAGCGCACGGCGGCGCCGCAGGCGTGGGCCTCGGCCAGGGACCGGAGGAAGCGGTCCCGGCCGCCGTCGCCGCGCCGCAGCGTCCCGACGGCCGCCGCGGCCACGCCCGCGTCGTCGAACGTCTCCCGCATCCCGAGCGCGAGCACGGGGTGCGGGCCGACCTCGGCGAACACGCGGTGCCCGGCGGCCAGCAGCCGCCGCACCCCGCCTTCGAAGCGCACCGGCTCCCGCAGGTTGCGGTACCAGTAGGCGGCGTCGAGGACGGCGTGCGGTTCCCCGGTGACGGTCGAGAAGAACGGGATGTCCGGCGGCCGCGGCGTGATCGGCGCGAGCGCGGCCAGTAGCCGGTCGCGGAGACGTTCGACGTGCCGGGAGTGGGACGCGTAGTCGATCGGGATCTCCCGGGCCCGCACGTCGCGCAGCGCGCACGCGGCGACGAGTTCCCGCAACGCGTCCGGGTCGCCGGACACCGCGACCGAGCGCGGCCCGTTGACGGCGGCGACCGAGACGCGGTCACCCCAGCCGGTCAGCAGCTCGGTGACCTCGGCCTCGGGCAGCGGAACCGAAACCATCCCGGAGAGCCCGGCCAGCTCGCTCAGCAGCCGGGCGCGCAGGGCGACGACCCGGGCGGCGTCCGCGAGCGACAGCGCACCGGCGACGCAGGCGGCGGCGATCTCGCCCTGCGAGTGGCCGATCACCGCGTCGGGCTCGACGCCGTGGGCGCGCCAGAGCGCGGCCAGCGACACCATCACCGCGAACAGCACCGGCTGGACCACGTCGTCACGGTCCAGCGCGGGTGCCGCGGGCCGCTCGCGCAGGACGTCGGCGGGAGACCAGTCGAGGTGCTCCGCCAGCGCCCGCTCGCACTCGGCGAACCGGGCCGCGAACACCGGCGAGGTGCCGAGGAGCCCGGCCGCCATCCCGGCCCACTGCGAGCCCTGGCCGGGGAAGACGAAGACGGTCCCGCCGGTCGTGGCGCGCACGATGTCGGTGCCGTCGCTCGCGATGGCGTCGAGGGCATCGAGGAGGCCGGACCGTCCGGTGGCGACGAACGCGGCCCGCAGGTCGAAGCGGGTGCGGGTGGTGGCCAGGGAGTAGGCGATGTCCGCCGGGGCCTCGTCCGGGTGGTCGGTGAGGTGGTCCCGCAGCCGCCGGGCCTGGGCCCGGAGGGCGGTGGTGTCACGGGCGGAAAGGACGTAGGGCAAGGGGGATTCGGGCGCCGGACCGGCCGGGGTTTCCGGTTCGGCCGGGGCCTGTTCCAGGACCACGTGGGCGTTCGTGCCGCTGATCCCGAACGACGACACCGCCGCCCGGCGGGGGCGGCCGGCCTCCGGCCACTCCCTCGCCGAGGTGAGCAGCCGGACCCGGCCGGCCGACCAGTCGACGTGCGGGGACGGCTCCTGCGCGTGCAGGGTCGCCGGCAGGACCCCGTGGTGCATCGCCTGCACCATCTTCACCACGCCGCCGATGCCGGCGGCGGCCTGCGCGTGGCCGATGTTGGACTTCAGCGAACCCAGCCACAGCGGCGTTTCCCGGTCGCGGCCGTACGTCGCGAGCAGGGCACCGGCCTCGATCGGGTCGCCGAGCGCGGTCCCCGTGCCGTGGGCCTCGACCACGTCGACGTCCGATGTGGACAGTCTAGCGCCGGCCAGCGCGGCGCGGATCACGCGCTCCTGGGCGGGGCCGCTCGGTGCGGTCAGTCCGTTGCTGGCGCCGTCGGAGTTGATCGCCGACCCGGCGACCAGCGCCAGCACGGGGTGGCCGTGGCGACGCGCGTCCGAAAGCCGCTCCAGCAGGACGAGCCCGGCGCCTTCGGCCCAGGCCGTGCCGTCGGCGCCTGCGCCGAACGCCTTGCAGCGGCCGTCCGCGGCCAGCCCGCCCTGCCTGCCGAACTCGAGGAAGATCCCCGGCGTCGCCAGCACCGTGACCCCGCCGGCCAGGGCGAGCGTGCACTCGCCGGCCCGCAGGGCCCGCGCGGCCAGGTGCAGCGCGACCAGCGACGACGAGCACGCCGTGTCGACGGTCACCGCCGGGCCCTCGAACCCGAGCGTGTAGGCGACCCGGCCGGACAGCAGGCTCGCCGAACTGCCGGTGAGCACGTGTCCCTCCGCGCCGTGGCCGGCTTCGTGCAGCCGGGGGCCGTAGTCGCTCGCCGTGGCGCCGACGAACACGCCCGCCGGGGTGCCGCGCAGCGCCGCCGGGTCGAGGCCGGCCCGCTCCAGCGCATCCCACGCCGTCTCGAGCAGCAACCGCTGCTGCGGGTCCATGGCGAGCGCCTCGCGCGGGCTGATGCCGAAGAACTCCGGGTCGAACAGGGCGGCATCGGGCAGGAAGCCACCGCGGCGCGGGATCTCCGCGCCCGCCGCGCCGAGGTCCCAGCCGCGGTCGCCGGGAAACCCGGTGATCGCGTCGACGCCGTCCGCGACCAGCCGCCACAGGTCTTCGGGCGAGCCGGCCCCACCGGGGAACCGGCAGCCCATGCCGACGATCGCGATCGGCTCGCCGGGTTCGGCGACGGCCACCGGGGCGGCGGGGGCGCGCCGCTCGCCACGCAGGTGCTCGGCGAGCGCCAGCGGGGTGGGGTGGTTGAACGTCAGCGTCGGCGGGAGCTCGACGCCGGTCGCCGCGGTGAGCCGGTCCCGCAGCTCGACCGCGGCCAGCGAGTCGAAGCCGAGGTCGCGGAAGGTCCGGCGCGGATCGACGTCGCCGGCGCCGGGGTACCCGAGCACGACCGCGGTGGCGGACCGGACGACGTCGAGCGGGTCCCCGCCGTCGGCAGGCACTTCCGGTCGTTCGTCCATAGTGGACGGGGTGGTGCCGACCCAGTACGGCTTGCGCTGGAAGGCGTAGCCGGGCAGTCCGATCGCCCTGGCCGGCGCCGGGTCGCCGAACACCGCGGGCCAGTCGACCGGCGCGCCGTCGGCGAAGGCCTGGGCCACCCCGGAAACCAGGGTGCGCGGCTCGGGCCGGCCGGCCCGCAGCACCGCCGTGACCGACACCGCCGCGTCCGGCAGGGCGCCGCGCACCAGCGCGGCCAGCACCCGGTCCGGGCTCACCTCGACGAACCGGGTGGCGCCGAGCTCGTGCAGCGTCCGGAGGGCGTCGCCGAACCGGACGGGCTCGCGGACCTGGCGCACCCAGTAGCCGGGCTCGCGCAGTTCGCCGTCCGCCGCGAGCCGGCCGGTGAGGTTGGTGACGACCGGGATCGCGGGCTCGCCGTAGGCCAGCCGCCCTGCCGTGCGGGCGAACTCGCCGAGGATCGGGTCGAGCAGCGCGGAGTGCCCGGCCACGCCGATCGGGAGCCGTCTCACGCGGCGGCCGCGCTCGCGCCACCGGGCGGCCACCGCGAGAACGGCTTCCTCCGCCCCGGAAACGACCGTGGCCCGCGGGCCGTTGACGGCGGAGACGCAGGCGCCCGCTTCGACGCCCTCGCCGAGTACCTCGTCTTCCCCCGCCTCGATGGCGGCCATCGCCCCGCCGTCGGCGACCGTCTGCATGAGCCGGGCGCGTTCCGCCACGAGGGTGGCCGCGTCCGGCAGGGACAGCACCCCGGCCACGTGCGCGGCGACGAGCTCACCCGCCGAGTGCCCGGCGAGCAGGTCCGGGCGCAGGCCCCAGTGCGCGAGCAGCCGGACCAGCGCGACCTCGACGGCGAACACGGCGGGCTGGGTGAACCGTGTCTCGTCCAGGAGCGCGCCCCCGGCGAAGACGACGTCCTTCAGCGAAGTGCCGAGCAGCGGGTCGAACGCGGCGCAGACCTCGTCGAACGCGGCGGCGTAGACCGGGAACGCCGAGTACAGCTCGCGTCCCATGCCGGGGCGCTGGCTGCCCTGGCCGGCGAAGAGGAACGCGGTGGTTCCGCCGGTTGCCGTGCCGCGCAGGACGTTCCCCGCGTCGGTGCCCGCCGCGAGCGCGGCCAGCCCGGCCCGGAGTTCGCCGTCGCCGGTGCCGACGACGACGGCCCGTTCGGGAAACGCGGTCCGGCCCGCGGCGAGCGCACCGGCGATCTCGGCCGGCGTGCGGCCGGGCTCGGCCGCCACGAATTCCGCGAGCCGCCCCGCCTGCCCGCGGACGGCGTCGCGGGTCCGGGCGGACACGGTCCAGGCCAGTACCGGCGGCGCGGCCACCGGCGAGCCGCCGTCCGGCGCGGGGCGCGACAGCACCAGGTGGCAGTTCGTCCCGCCCATGCCGAACGAGCTCACCCCGGCGAACCGGCCGGTGTCCGGCCACGGCGTGTGCCGGCCGTTGACCGCGAGGTTCAACTCGGCCAAGGGGATTTCCGGTGGCGGAGCCACGTGGTTGAGGCTGGCGGGCACTTCGCCGTGGTGCAGCGCGAGCACCGTCTTGACCAGCCCGGCGACGCCCGCGGCCGCGTCGAGGTGGCCGATGTTCGTCTTGACGGAACCGACGAGCAGCGGCCGGTCGCCGGTCCGCGCGGCACCGAGGACCGACCCCAGTGCGGCGGCCTCGACCGGATCGCCCCGCCGCGTCCCGGTGCCGTGCAGTTCGACGTAGCCGACGTCCTCGGGCCGGACACCGGCGCGGGTGTAGGCGGCGCGCAGGACGGCCCGTTGCGCGGCTTCGTCCGGCACGGTCAGGGCCTCGCTCGCGCCCCCGTGGTTCATCGCGCCGCCGTGGACGAGCGCGTAGACCCGGTCGCCGTCCGCTTCCGCGTCGGCGAGCCGCTTGAGGACGACGACGGCGCCGCCCTCGCCCCGCACCGTTCCGTTCGCGCGGGCGTCGAAGGCGTAGCAGCGGCCGTCCGGGGAGAGGCCGCCGAACTCCGCGAAGGCGACCGCGCCGTCCGGCACCAGGTTGAGGTGCACGCCACCGGCGAGAGCCACGGCGGTCTCGCCGCGCCGGAGGCTTTCGCACGCGAGGTGCACCGCGACCAGCGACGACGACTGGGCGGTGTCGACGGTCAGGCTGGGCCCGTGCAGGCCGAGGAAGTGCGAGACGCGGTTCGCGGCGAGCCCGCGGTGGAGCCCGGCGAACGTGTGCGAGGTGATGGCGGAACGCCCGGCCTGGTGGGTGAGCAGGGCGTAGTCGTCCCCGCCGGTCGCGAGGAAGACCCCGGTGTCGCTGCCGGAAAGCCGCGCCGGCACCACTCCGGCGTCTTCGAGGGCCTCCCACCCGAGTTCGAGCGCGAGCCGCTGCTGCGGATCCAGCGCGGCGGCCGCCCTCGGCGAAATGCCGAAGAAGCCGGGATCGAAGCCCCGCACGTCATCGAGGAAGCCCCCACGGCCGGCCGGATCGGCACCGGCTTCCCAGCGGCCGGCGGGGACGTCGGTGATCGCCTCGGTGCCATCCCGCAGCAGCCGCCAGAACGCACCGGGATCGGCGGCTCCCGGAACCCGGCAGGAGAGCCCGACCACCGCGATCGGCCCCTTCGAGATCATGCCGCCTCCTCGTCGCCCTCCCGACCGACCCTTGCAGCCACGCCGGACCCGTGACGTCTCCGGCATTGCTGGAGGCATGGCAGAACGAGCGGCGACGCGGTCGCCGCGGCCGCGGCCCGGGTTTTCACGCAGCCGGCCGCCGCGCTGACCCGGCGGCGGGTCCGGTCCGCGCGCGGGCTTTCAGCCTGCACACGGTGCGTGCGACTGCAGGTTCGCGTCGACCAGTACCTCAAGCCGGCGGGTCATGACCGCTTCCCTCGCCCAACGCGGGGGTTGACTGTCGGCAGTTACACTGTCGACAGACGAGAGGAGACCCGGGACGGTGGACCCGCTGCCTGTGATGGACCGCAGCACGCTGCGCGAGCGGGTGCTGCAAGCACTGCGGTCGGCCGTCACCTCCGGCACCTACCGGCCGGGTGACCACCTCGGCGAGGTCGAACTCGCCGAGCGGCTCGGCGTCAGCCGCGGAACCGTGCGCGAGGCCCTGCGCCACCTCCAGCAGGAGGGGCTCGTGCGGGCCGGCATGCGGGGCATGCTGCGCGTCAACTCCCTGTCCGCCGAAGAGATCCGGGGGCTTTTCCGGGTGCGAGCCGCACTGGAGGGGCTCGCGGTCACCGAAATCATCGAGCAGCCCGGCCGGGAGCAGGCTGTGGCCGCCCTGCGCGCGGCCGTCGAAACCCTGGCGCGGGCCGGCGACGACTTCGTCACCCGCGTCGAGGCCGATCTGGGCTTTCACCTGCGGCTGTGCGAGCTGTCCGGCAACACGATGCTGGTCGAGTCGTGGCGCCACCTCGAAGGCCGGATCCGGATCACCATCATGAACCGCGGCCCCGAAGGCGCTCCGGCCATGATGACCCCGACCCGGCACGCGCCGATCATCGACGCCATCGAGCGCGGCGACCTGGACAAGGCCCTCGAAGTGGTGCACGAGCACATGGCGGCCGCCGCGGAGCACTTCACCGAGAACTGACCCCTCTTGACAGGTCCACCATCGGAGCGCATCGTGGTCGCATACTGTTGAGTGTTAACACTCAACTCTCGACCTACTTCCGCGTCCACCCTGACGGATCACTGGAGATCTCATGTCCGGACGACCAAGCCAGCCGGAAATCCGCGCGACCCTCGACGGGACCCCGGCCCGGCGCCGGGTGGCGCTCGGCTCCTCGATCGGCGCGACGATCGAGACCTACGACTTCATCGGCTTCGGCACCGCCGCGGCCCTGTACTTCAACCAGGCGTTCTTCCCGTCGAGCAATCCCCTGTCCGGCACGCTGCTGTCGTTCGCGACGCTCGGCGTCGGGTTCGCGGTCCGCCCGCTCGGCGGGATCCTCGGCGGGCACCTCGGCGACCGGATCGGCCGCAAGCCGGTCCTGGTCGGCTCCCTGCTGGTGATGGGTATCGCGACCGTGCTGATCGGCCTGCTGCCGACGTACTCCCAGGTCGGGGTGTGGGCCGGTGTCCTGCTGGTCGCCGTGCGGGTCGTGCAGGGCCTGGCGTTCGGCGCCGAATGGGGCGGCGCGATCCTGATGACCTTCGAACACGCGCCGTGGCGCAAACGCGGCCTCTACACCGGCCTCACCCAGGCCGGGTTCCCCGTCGGGCTGTTGCTGGCGAACACGGCGTTCCTGGTCAGCGTGCCGCTCGGCGACCAGTGGGCGTGGCGGGTCCCCTTCCTGCTCAGCGCCGTGCTGATCGTCGTCGGCATCGTCATCCGGCTGAAGGTCGAGGAGTCACCGGCGTTCGAGGAGCTCAAGGCCGAGGGCGAGGTCGCGAAGAACCCGCTGCTGGAAGTGCTGCGCACCGACTGGCGCAACGTCGTGAAGGCCTTCTGCCTGCGCATCACCGAAACCGCCGGCTACGCCCTGTCGGTCACGTTCGTGCTGTCCTACCTCTCGACCCAGAAGCTCGCCGACCGCTCCGTCACCCTGTTCGCGCTCATGCTCGCCGCCGGGCTCGGCATCGCCGCGACGACGCTGTGGGGCGCACTCACCGACCGGATCGGCCGGCGTCCGGTCTACCTGCTGGGCACGGTGATCACCGTGCTCTGGGGCATCCCGCTGTTCCTGGTCCTCAACACCGGCCAAGCGACCGCGATCGTGCTCGCGTTCGTCGTCAGCTACGCGGTCTGCCAGAACAGCCTCGCCGGGGTGCAGGGGGCCTGGTTCTCCGAGCTGTTCAACGCCCGAACACGTACCAGCGGCGCTTCGCTGTCCTACCAGCTCTCCGCCGTCGTGTCCGGCTTCACGCCGCTGATCGCCACCGCCCTGTTCACCGCCACCGGCTGGATCGGCCCGGCGCTGCTGTTCAGTGCCTTCGGCCTGCTCGGCCTGGTCGCCACGCTGCTGACCCGCGAAACCTGGGGCCGCGCCGAACGCGAACGGGTCGACGCTCTCGAACGCGAACTCACCGCCGCCAAGCCTGCCCCGGTCAGCTGAAACCCGTTGTATGCAAGGAGAAACCGATGATTTCGGCACCACCCCGCGAGCAGCGGCTGCGCGCGGCCGCCACCCGGATCCGCCGCCACGCACTCACGATGGGCGAAGTGCAGGGCCAGGGCTACATCGGCCAGGCGCTGGGCGTCGCCGACATCCTCGCCGTGTTCTACGCCCGCGGCGACGGCGAGCTGCGGCTGCGTCCCGAAGACCCCGGCTGGGACGGCCGCGACCGGTTCCTCCTCTCGATCGGCCACTACGCCATCGCGCTGTACGCCGCGCTCGCCGAGGCAGGCACGATCCCGCTCGAGGAGCTGGAAACCTACGGCGCCGACGAGTCGCGGCTGCCGATGTCCGGGATGGCCTCCTACACACCCGGCATGGAGATCTCCGGCGGCTCACTCGGGCACGGCCTCGGCGTCGCGTGCGGCATGGGACTCGCCCTGCGTCACCGCGGCAACCCGGCGCGCGTGTTCACCCTTCTGTCCGACGGCGAACTGGACGAGGGCTCGACGTGGGAAGCCGCGATGGCCTGCGCCCACCACGAACTCGGCAACGTCACCGCGATCGTCGACGTCAACGGCCTCCAGGCCGACGGACCCACCCCCGGCGTCCTGCGGACCGAGCCGGTGACCGAGAAGTGGCGCGCCTTCGGCTGGCACGCCGTGCGCGTCGACGGCAACGACATCCCGGCCCTGCTCGACGGCCTCGCCGAGCTCCGCGCGCACACCGGCGGCCCGTCGGTGCTGATCTGCGACACCCGCATCGGCCGCGGCGTGCCGTTCCTGGAGAGCCGGGAGAAGGCGCACTTCATGCCCGTGGCCGAGCACGAATGGCAGGCCGCCCGCGACCAGCTCGAAGGAGCGCACCAGTGACCACCCGCTTGACGACGTCGGCGATGATCGCCTCGTTCGCCGACCCCGGCCAGCGCACCAGCCCCGCGCCGTTCGGGCACGCCCTCACCCGGCTGGCCGAGGAGCGGCCCGAGATCGTCGGGCTGTCGGCCGACCTGGCCAAGTACACCGACATGCACGTCTTCCGCGACGCGCACCCGGACCGCTTCTTCCAGATGGGCATGGCCGAGCAGGTCATGCTCGGCGCGGCCGCCGGCATGGCCGAAGCCGGGCTCGTCCCCTTCGCGTCCACGTACTCGGTCTTCGCGACGCGGCGGGCGTATGACTTCCTGTGCCTCGACATCGCCGAACCCGGGCTGAACGTCAACGTCGTCGGTGCGCTGCCCGGGTTGACCACCGGCTACGGACCCAGCCACCAGGCCACCGAGGACCTGGCGATCCTGCGGGCCTGCCCGGGCCTGACGATCGTCGACCCGTGCGACTCGGTCGACATCGAGCAGGCGGTGCCCGCGCTGGCCGCGCACCCCGGACCGACGTACCTGCGGCTGCTGCGCGGCAAGGTGCCGACCGTGCTCGACGAGTACGGCTACCGGTTCCAGCTCGGCAAGGCCGCGGAACTGCGCGGCGGCCGCGACGTGCTGTTCGTCTCGACCGGGCTGATGACCATGCGTGCCCTGCAGGCCGCGGCCCGGCTCGAAGCCGACCACATCGACGCCGCCGTGCTGCACGTGCCCACGATCAAGCCGCTGGACACCGAAACCATCCTCGCCCGACTGCGCACCGACCGGCTCGTCGTCACCTGCGAGAACCACACGGTGGTCGGCGGGTTGTCCGAAGCCGTCGCGGCCACTGCCGCCTACGGCCGCACCGGGTCCCGCATCATCGCCGCCGCGCTGCCCGACGAGTTCCTCGCCGCCGGTGCCCTGCCCACCCTGCACGACCGCTACGGACTGTCCACCGACGCGCTGTGCGCCCGCGTCAAAGCCGAACTCTGACCAGCTCGAGAGGAACTCATGACTGTCACCGACAAGACCGCCGTCGTCACCGGCGCCGCTTCCCGGCGCGGGATCGGCCGGGCGACCTCGCACGCCCTGGCCGCCGCGGGCTGGAACATCGCCGTCCTCGACCTCGACGAAGCCGGCGCCAAGGCGGCAGCCGACGAAATCGCCGGCACGCACGGCGTCCAGGCCGTCGGCTTCGCCTGCGACGTCACCGACGAGACCTCCGTCGGAACCGCCGTGGCGACCCTCACCGCCGACGCACCCCCGATCGGCGCGCTGGTCAACAACGCCGGGATCACCTCCCCCACTCCGTTCCTCGAGGTCGACGCGGCCGAGTGGGACCGCATCTTCGCCGTCAACGTCCGCGGCGCCTACAACATCACCCGCGCCCTCGCGCCCGGCATGGCCGAGCGCGGCTTCGGCCGGATCGTGTTCCTGTCCTCCGTCTCGGCCGAACGCGGCGGCGGCGTGTTCGGCGGAGTCGCCTATTCCGCGGCCAAAGCGGCCCAGCTCGGCTTCGCCCGGGCGCTGGCCCGCGAACTGGGCCCGCACGGGGTCACGGTGAACAGCGTCGCCCCCGGGCTCATCGACACCGACATCACCGGCGGGCTCCTCGAAGGCGAACGGAAAGCCGCCTTGCTGGCGGGCATCCCGGTCGGCCGCAACGGCCGTACCGCCGACGTGGCCGACCTCATCACGTACCTGTGCCGTGCGGAGTCGAGCTACATCACCGGCGCGACCTACGACGTCAACGGAGGCTCACACATCCACTGAGCCGAAGTAGCCGGTGAGATCGGCACGGTTACCCGTCAAGGGTGCCGAGGGGTCCGGCGGCGCAGCAGGTCGTACCCCCGAACGGCGAGCTGGAGCCGTTGCTGGTTGTCCACATCGGCCGGGTCGAGCCCGAGGATCTCCCGCAGCCGGTCGAGGCGGTGGTACAGGGTGCGCCGCTGGACGAACAGCGCCTCGGCGGCGCGCGCCTTGTTGCCGCCGCAGGTGAGGAAGGTCCGCAGGGTCGGCAGGAGCGGATTGCTCGTGTGGGCGTCGTGCTCGAGCAGGGCACCCAGTTCGTCCTCGACGTAGCGGGTGAGCTCGGGGCCTTCGGACAGGGCGACCAGCAGGCGCAGGGCGCCGAGGTCGTCGAAGCGCAGCAGCTCGCACCCCGGCGCGGACGCGGCGACCGACGCGGCACTGCGGCCTTGCCGGACGGCCTGGGGCAACGCCGCCGGCGCGACCACCCGGCTGACCCCGCCCCGGACGCCGTGGCGGGTCAACGCGTCCAGCAACGCGGCGGCACCTTCCTCGAGACCTACCACCGCGAGGTCGAAGTCCCCGATGTCGCCGACGACCGCCGGCCACCGCCCCTCGCGCAGCAGCCGGGCGAGGTCCTGGTCGCCGAAGGGTTCCCCGCCCGCCTCCCGGGCCGTGACCACGACGATCAGCTCACGGTCGCGCAGGTCCTGCCCGAGGGCGAGCCCGCGGCTGACGAACTTCTCGCCCGAAATGTCCCCGAGCAGCAGCCGGTTCAGGAGCGCGCCCTGACGCTGGGCCGCGCGGGCCCCGCTCTCGCGTTCGCTGAGGAGGGTGATCGCGATCGCGGCGGCCGCGCGTTCCATGGCCCGGAGGTCGGCGGAGCTCGGTTGCGCGCCGCCGTGCAGCAGGTGCAGCCAGCCCCACGACTCCCCGCGCAGGATCACCGCCGTCCGGGCGCACGCCACGACCTGGCTGAACGAGCCCGCCCGGGCCTGGGGGCGGGAGGATTCCCCGGTCAGGATCGGGTGGTGACGCTCGTGGATCGCCCGCGAATGCGTGTCCCACCCGGCGACCAGGTCGTCCGCGGCCGGTGTCGAGCCACTGTAGGCGAGCATCCGGTGCGCCACGTCCTCGAGCACCACCGCGTGCCCGGTGCGCCTGGCCAGTTCGCGCACCATGCCGACGTAGTCCTCGTCGGCCAGCAGCAGGTCCATGAACGCCTGGCCGGTGGCCTCCTCGGCGATCAGCCGGCTGACCCGCGTCTCCACCAGGACCTCGTGGACCTGCGCGGAAGCCTCCACGAACGGGATCTCGTCGGCGAGCCCGACCAGTGGCAGGCCGACCGCGCGGGCCTCGTCGACGACAGCCTGCGGCATCGAGCCGAACATCCGGCCCGCCAGCTCGACCACGAGGACGGCCGCGCGGGCGTCGGCGAGGCGGCGGATGAACGCGCGCTGCTCGGCCTCGGTGTGGCCCATCCCGAGCCCGGCGGTCAGCAGCATCTCCTGCCCGGACAGGAACCGGTGGATGTCGGGGATTTCGCCGGTGTGCACCCAGCGCACCGGCTGGTCGAGGCCGTCTTCGCCGGCGAACACGTGGACCGTGGTCCGCTGGAACACCTCGAGTTGCAGGGCGTCGCGGACAGTGAGCACCTCGGCCATGTGGACTCCAGTGTGTGAAACGTATCGGCTCACTATTACACGGATTGTGTCTGCCGGGCCGGTCCGCCGATGCGCAGACTTCTTCCTCAAGCCACCAGGGGTCACCGGTTCGGTAAGGGAGTGTGCAGTGTCCACAGCGGCCAAGCTCGTGAAGAAGCCCGTCGCGGAGACGGCGTCGCGGACCAGTCGGCCCGAGATCGCCGACACCGTCTCCGAAATCATCGCCGACGTCCGCCGGAACGGCGACGCCGCCGTCCGGCGCTGGTCGGAGAAGTTCGATTCGTGGACCCCGGACTCCTACCGGCTCGGGCCGGACGACATCGCCGCGGTGGTCGCCTCCGTGCCCGAAACCGTCCTCGACGACCTGCGGTTCGTCCAGCGGCAGGTGCGCGGGTTCGCCCAGGCCCAGCGGGAGTCCCTCGCCGACTTCGAAGTGGAGACGCTGCCCGGCGTCTACTTGGGCCAGCGGAACATCCCGGTCGGCGCGGCCGGTGCCTACGTCCCGGGTGGCCGGTACCCGCTCACGGCGTCCGCGCACATGACAGTGGTGACCGCCAAGGTCGCCGGCGTCGACCGGGTCGCCGCCACGACGCCGCCGGACCGCGGAACGCCGCCGCCGATCAGCATCGCGGCCATGCACCTGGCCGGCGCGGACGAGATCTACGTCCTCGGCGGCGTGCAGGCCGTGGCCGCGCTCGCGCTCGGCACCGAGACGATCGCCCCCGTCGACATGCTGGCCGGACCGGGCAACGCCTACGTGGCCGAGGCCAAGCGCCAGCTGTTCGGCGAAGTCGGCATCGACCTGTTCGCCGGCCCGACCGAGGTGCTGATCGTCGCGGACGAGACCGCGGACCCGTTCGTCGTCGCGACCGACCTGCTGTCGCAGGCCGAACACGGACCGGACTCCCCCGCCGTTCTCATCACCACGTCGGAGGAGGTGGCGGCGCGCACGATCGCCTACATCGAAGAGCTGCTGCCCGGCCTGCCCACCGGCGACGTCGCCGGCCGCGCGTGGCGGGACAAGGGCGAAGTGCTCGTCGTCGAAAACCTCGACGCCGCCTACGCGCTCGCCGACGAGTACGCCAGCGAGCACGTCCAGATTCTCACCGCCGAACCCCGCGCCGCGCTGCGGAAGATGCGCAACTACGGCGCGCTGTTCCTCGGCGACAAGACGTGCGTCGCCTACGGGGACAAGGTGATCGGCACCAACCACGTGCTGCCGACGCTGGGCGCGGCCCGCTACACCGGCGGGCTGTGGGTGGGCAAGTACCTGAAGACCGTGACGTACCAGGAGATCCAGGACGCCACGTCCAGCGCGGAGCTCGGCGAGATCTGCGGCCGCGCGTCCCGGCTGGAGAACTTCGAAGGACACGCGCGCTCGGGCGACATTCGCAGCGCACGCTTCGGTTCGGCTCCGCTCGAGTGGACCGATCACACTTTCGGGCGCGCCTGACCGGCGCGAGCGGGGGATCTTCCGCGCCGAGCCGGTCGACCACGGTGACGCGCGACTGCACCAGGAGCATCATCACTTCGGCCCCCGGAGGTCGCCATGACAACCGACAACCCCGCGGTTTCCCGCACCGCACCCGCATCTCCCGACGGCACCGCACCCGTTTCGTCCCGTGAGGACGCCGAACTCCTCGCCGCGCTCGGCTACCAGCAGCGCTTCGACCGCAAAGTGAGCCTGTGGGCGAACTTCGCGCTCGGCTTCGTCTACCTCTCGCCGCTGGTCGGCGTGGTGTCGCTGTTCGCCGTGGGCCTTTCGACGGCCGGGGGGCCGTCGATCTTCTGGATCGTCATCGTCGGGCTCGGCCAGCTGCTCGTCGCGCTGGTGTTCGGCGAGGTCGTGTCCCAGTTCCCACTGGCCGGCGGGCTCTACCAGTGGTCACGCCGGCTGTGGAACGGGCGCTACGCGTGGTTCACCGCGTGGATCTACATCGCCTGCATCACGATCGGGATCACCAGCACGGCGTTGTTCAGCTCGGACTTCGTGGCCAGCCTCTTCGGCGGCACCTCGGCCGAGCCGGGCGTGACCTCGACGCCCGGGCAGCGGCTGGTCATCGCGATCGCGGTGACCGCGGTCTGCTTGCTGTGCAACAGCTTCGGCACCCGCACGCTCGCGGTCATCTCCAAGATCGGGCTCGCCGCGGAGCTCATCGGGATCGTGCTGGTCGGTCTCTACCTGCTGATCTTCCAGCGCCACAACTCGATTTCGATCTTCTTCTCGACCTCGGGCGTCAACCACCCGGGAAGCTACCTCGGCGCGTTCCTGGCCGCGTCGCTCGTCGGGCTCTTCCTCTTCTACGGGTTCGAGGCCTGCGGCGAGGTCGCCGAGGAGGTGCCGAACCCGGCCCGCAGCATCCCACGGGCCATGCAGCTGACCGTCGTCGTCGGCGGGGTGGCCGCGCTGTTCGCGTTCGCCGGATACGCGCTCGCCGCGCCGGACCTCGGCTCGATCCTTTCGGGGCAGGACACCAACCCGATCCCGGCGATCCTGCAGAGCTCGATCGGCCTCGTCGGCACCAAGCTCGTCCTGATCGTCGCGCTCACGTCGTTCATCGCCGGCGTGCTGAGCCAGCAGGCGGCGGCGAGCCGGATCGTGTTCTCCTTCGCCCGCGACGACATGTTCCCGGGCGCGCGGATCTTCTCGAAGGTGACGGCCCGGCACCGGGTGCCGATGAACGCGCTGCTCGCGGTGAACGTCCTGCCGGTGCTGATCTTCGTGTTCGTCTACTTCTCCCCGGACTCGCTCGTGCGGATCGTGGCGTTCCAGGTGCTGGCCGGCTACCTCGCGTTCCAGATGGTGGTGCTCGCCGCGCTGCGGATGCGGCTGAAGGGCTGGCGGCCCGCCGGGGCCTGGACGCTGGGCCGGTACGGCCTGGTCGTCAACGTCGCGGCACTGGTCTACGGCGTGCTCGCGATGATCCTGCTGGCCGCGCCCACCGGCGACGCGAGCACCTCCTTCGTGGACCGCTGGATCGCGTTGATCGGCTTCCTGATCGTCTCGGCGGTGGGGCTGGTCTACCTGCTGGCCGCCAAGCCCGACCGGAAATCCACCGCACCGGAAGGCGACGCGATCGAGATCGCCGCCCGGCTGCGGGACCGTGCCGCCTCGGTCGCCGAGGCAGAAAGGAGGACCGCGTGACCCGCGTGCTGTATCTCTACGGCGGATGGCCGGGGCACAAGCCCTACGACATCGCCGACAAGTGGGCCCTGCCGCTGTTCGGCGAGCTCGGTTTCGAGGTCACGGAGACCAACGACGTCTTCGCGCTCGACGCCGACCTCGCCGGCTACGACCTGATCGCGCTCAACTGGAACAACGCGCTGCTGTCCGAAGGCCTTTCGGCGGCGCAGGAGGACAGCCTGCTCGGCGCGGTCGAGGCGGGCACCGGGATCGCCGCCTGGCACGGCGCGGCGGCGGCCTTCCGGCTGAGCCTGAAATACCACCTGCTGCTGGGCGGGAGCTTCCTGGAGCACCCGGCGGGCGAGGGCGTGAAGTACCCCTACCGCGTGTCCATTGTGGACCACACGCACGAGGTCACCGCGGGGGTGCAGGACTTCGCCGTGGCGTCGGAGCAGTACTACATGTCGGTCGACCCGAACAACCACGTGCTGGCGGAGAGCACGTTCACCGGCGAACACCTGTCCTGGCTCGACGGCCGGACGATCCCCCAGGCCTGGACCCGCAACTGGGGCCGGGGGCGGGTCTTCTACAGCGCCGTCGGCCACGACCTGGACGACCTGCAGAACCCGGACGTGACCCGGCTGTGCAAGCAGGGTTTCGCCTGGGCCGCGCGCCGCAGCCACTGAACACAGAACGGAGAGTCACATGCCTGTCCTCACCGGCGGCCAGATCGTCGCGCGGACCCTGCACAACTACGGCGTCGGCTACGTGGCCGGCATCCCCGGTCACGGCATCTGGTCCCTGACCGACGCCTTCCTGGACGACGAGTCGAAGATCCCGTTCGTCCAGACGTTCCACGAGCAGAGCGCGGTCCACCTCGCGGACGGCTACTACCGCGCCACCGGCCGCCCGATCGCCGCGGTCACCTCGATCGGCGCCGGCGCCAGCAACACGGTGATCGGCATGGGCACCGCGTTCACCGACTCGACGAGCGTGCTGGTCATCACCGGCGGGCCCCCGACGCACATGCGCGGCCACGGCCTGCTCCAGGAGCTCGACCGCTACACGGCCAACGACTTCCCCAAGGTCGCCGAGGCCGTGAGCAAGCGGCACTGGGTGGTGACCCGGGTCGAGGAGCTGCCGTTCGTCCTGCACCGGTGTTTCAACTCGATGCTCACCGGGCGGCCCGGCCCGGTGCACCTCGAGGTCCCGATGGACGTCCAGGCCGAGGCCGCCGACGTCCAGCTGCACGACCTCGAGCGGCGGATCCCGGTCGGCCGCCAGCACCCGGACCCGCTCGCCATCGACCGCGCGGTCGAGGTGCTGCGCGGCGCCCGGCGGCCGGTCATCGTCGTGGGTGGCGGCGCGATCACGTCGGAGGCGGGCGACCAGGTCAAGGCGCTGGCCGAGCGCTGGTCGATCCCGGTCGTGACGACCTGGAACGGCAAGAGCGCGTTCCCGGAGGACCACGAGCTGTTCGCGGGCAGCGTCGGGCAGACCGGCACGCTGGTCGGCAACGCGATCGCGAGCTCGGCGGACGTCGTCGTGTCGGTCGGGTGCCGGTTCACCGACTGGTCCGCCTCCAGCTACGCCAAGGGGATCAGCTTCTCCATCCCGCCTGCCAAGCTGATCCACATCGACATCGACCCGCACGAGATCGGCAAGAACTACCCCGCCGAGGTGGGCATCGTCGCGGACGCGCAGCGCGCGGTGGGCGCGATCGTGGACTCCCTGCCCCGCGCGGCCGCGGACCGTTCGGAGTACCTGGCCGAGCTGGCTCAGCTGAAGCAGGACTGGGAAGAGAAACTCGCCTCCCGCCGCGACAGCGACCGCTACCCGTTCACCTCCCAGCGCCCGCTGGGGGCATTGCGCGCCGCACTCCCCCGCGACGCGATCATCGTCGCCGGATCGGGCAACACCCAGGGCGCCGTCAAACAGACGTTCCCGGTGTACGAGCCCCGCACGCACCTGACGTCCGGGGGCTTCTCGTCGATGGGGTGGGCGATCCCCGCCGCCGTCGGCGCGAAGCTGGGCGCACCCGACCGCACGGTCGCCTGTGTCCTGGGCGACGGCGACTTCCTGATGACGGCGCAGGAGATCGCGCTGAGCGTCACGACCGGGGCGCCGGTGGTGTTCGTGGTGCAGAACAACGCGGGCTACATGTCCATCCGGGGCGGGCAGCGCAAGCAGACGTCCCGCCACATCGGCACGGAGTTCTCGCGTCCGGACGGGACACCGTACAGCCCGGACTTCGCCGCGCTGGGTGCCTCGTTCGGGATCGAGTCGTGGAAGGTGCCGGACGCCGAGTCGCTGGAGCCGATCCTGCGCAAGGCCGTCCAGTCGGGCGAGCCGGCGCTGGTGGAGGTGCCGACCGACCGGGACGCGGCCGGCCCGTGGGTGCCCGGCTGGTGGGACTTCCCGATCCCGGCCTACGTCACCGACGAGCGCCAGGACGAGTACCACCGGACCCGGGCGACCGAGCAGCACCTCTGACGTCGCGAACCGGGCGCTCAGCCGCGGGTGGCCACGCGGACCAGATCGGCGAGCGCCCGGGAGCGGCTGTGCGGCGGCCAGGCGATGACCGTCGTCACGACGTGGGCGTCGGTGACCGGCACGGCGGCCAGGCCTTCCGGCAGGTCCGCGCGGCTGGATTCGGGCAGCACCACGGTGGTGCGGCCGAGCGCGATCAGCTGGAAGAGCTGGGTCAGGTTGCGGACTTCCGCGCCGGGGCCCTCGGGGGAGCGGCCGCCGGGCCCGGGCCAGCGAGCCGGCGGGAGGTCCGGCAGGGCGCCGACCTCCGCCAGCCGGACTCCGGTCCGGACGGCGAGCGGGGCACGATCGCGACCTGGCCCTCGGTGTGCAGGACTTCGGTGTCGAGCCCGGCCGCCGAGTCGAAGGGCAGGTGCAGCAGGGCCACGTCGGCCCGGCCGTCGTGCAGCGTCTGCTGGGGCTGGGCTTCGCACAGCAGCAGGTCGACCGCGACCGCGCCCGGCTCGGCGGCGTACGCGTCGAGCAGCTTCGTCAGCAGCTCGCGGGCGGCACCGGCCTTCGCGGCCAGGACCAGCGACGGCCGGTCGACGGCGGCCCGCCGGGTGAGCCGCTCGGCCGTGGCCAGCGCCCCGAGGATCGCCCGGCCTTCGGTCAGCAGCACCGCGCCGGCTTCGGTGAGCGAGACCTTGCGGCTGGTGCGCTCCAGCAACGTGACGCCGAGCCGCCGCTCGAGCCGGGCGATCGTCCGCGACAGCGGCGGCTGGGCGATCCCCAGCCGCTCGGCGGCCCGGCCGAAGTGCAGCTCCTCGGCGACGGCGGCGAAGTACCGCAGCTCCCGTGTCTCCACCCGGTCAGGCTACCCGCCGATTCATGTCGTGCGGGTATCGATGCCTGACCCGAGCGGTGTTGGTCCGCGGCCGGTTCCGCGCCACGATCAACCCATGAGCGAACAGTCGATCGCGCTGGTCACCGGCGCGAACAAGGGAATCGGGTACGCGATCGCGGCCGGGCTCGGCGCGCGGGGCTGGAGCGTCGGAATCGGTGCCCGGGACGAACAACGCCGTGCGGACGCCGTGGCCAAGCTGCGGGCGGCCGGCGTCGACGCGTTCGGGGTGCCGCTCGACGTGACCGACGACGCGAGCGTCACGGCCGCCGCCGCACTGCTCGAGGACCGGGCGGGCCGGCTCGACGCGCTGGTCAACAACGCGGGTATCGCCGGGGCCTGGCCGGAGACACCCTCGGCGGTCACGCCGGAGAGCCTGCGGGCCGTCGTGGAGACCAACGTGATCGGCGTCGTCCGGGTCACCAACGCGATGCTGCCGCTGCTGCGCCGCTCCGCGCACCCGCGGATCGTCAACCAGTCCAGCCACGTCGCCTCGCTGACCCTGCAGAGCACGCCCGGCGCCGACCTCGGCGGGACCAGCGGGGCCTACGCACCGTCGAAGACGTTCCTGAACGCCGTCACCATCCAGTACGCCAAGGAACTGGCCGGCACCGCCGTCAAAGTCAACGGCGCCTGCCCCGGTTACGTCGCCACCGACCTCAACGGCTTCCACGGGACGAGCACGCCCGCGGACGGCGCCGGGATCGCCCTCCGGCTGGCCACGCTGCCGGACGACGGCCCGACCGGCGGCCTGTTCGACGACGCCGGGACCGTGCCCTGGTAGGTCACGACACCGCGGCGGCGATGGCGGGCGCGATGCGCAGCGCGTTGGCCCCGATGGTCAACGCCGGGTTGAGCGCCGCCGACGAGGGGAAGAACGACGCGTCCGCGAGCCACAGGTTCTCGACGTCGTGGCTGCGGCAGAAGGGATCGAGCACGCTCTCCGCGGGATCGGTCCCGGCCACGGCGGTGCCGCACATGTGCGAGTTGGTCTCGATCCCCATCCGCTGGGTGAAGATCAGCGGATAACCGGCCTTCCGGACGATCTTCGTCACGCGTTTCACCAGTTCGTGGTGGGCGCTGACGTTGTTCGGCGTCCAGTCGATGATCGTGCGGTCGCCGTCGACCCGGACCCGGTTGTCGCGGGACGGCAGGTCTTCGCTCGTCAGGTAGATGTCGATGCTCCGGGTGGCCATGAACTTCAACGCCCACATCGGCGCCCATGCGCGGGCGGGCTTGAGCATGGGTGCCTGGAGCTTGCCGAGCATCTGCAGGTTGCCCAGCGTCTCTTCGTAGAAGTCGTTGACACCCAGGGTCTTCTGCCACTTCGTCGGATTGGTCCGAAAAGGATTCACGCCCACGAAGAACGTGCTGTTGTGGACCATGTAGTTGCGGCCGAGCAGGCCCGAGGAGTTGCCCAGCCCCTCCGGGTGCTGGTCGTTCGCCGAACGCAGCAGCAGTGCCGCCGAGTTGACCGCGCCCGCCGCGACGACGAACTGCCGGGCGGTGATCCGGATGGTCCGGTCGCCGTGGCTCGCCTCCGCGGCGACCACCGTCCGGCCGTCCGGCGCGGTGATCAGGCGGGTGACCACCGCCTCGATCATCAGCTTGGCCCCGGCCTGGAGCGCCGGGACGAGGATCCGGTTCTCCGCGTCCGACTTCATCCCCGTGTCGTCGGGGCAGCCGTCCGCCGTGCACACGGCCGCGCGGTCGGCCTGGGTGACCACGTTCAGCGCGTTCGGCGTGTGGTGCGGGTGCAGCCCCTGACGGCGGAGGGCACCGGCGAACCGTTCGATGGTCGGCTCGTGCGGCAGCGGCGGGTGGGGGTACGGCGTCGAGTGCGGCGGTTCGGTGGGGTCCTCGGTGGTCTGGCCGTGCACCTGCAGCAGCCGTTCCATCGTCCCGTAGTGCGGTTCGAGGTCGTCGTAGCCGAACGGCCACGCGCGCGAGCGCCCTTCGCGGTGCTGCACCTCGGTGAAGTCGCTGCGCCGGAACCGGGGCAGCATCGCGCCGTAGAAGCGGGTGTTGCCGCCCACCCAGTAGTAGACGCCGGGCGCGAACGGCTTGCCGGTGGCGCCGTCGTACCACTGGCCGGCGTTCTTGTAGCGGCCCTTCAGGTACATGTGCTCCGGCTGCGAGTTCTCCGGTTCCCGGGGCAGGAACCGGCCCCGCTCGACGACCAGGACGCGCGCACCCGAGTCGCGCAGTGCCCACGCGAGCGTCGAGCCCCCCATCCCGGACCCGATGATCAGGACGTCGGTGTCGATTTCGTCCACTCCGGTGGCCGTCTCGAGGACGTCTGCGGTCAGTCCGTCGGGGACGTTGAGGTCGGTCATGCTCGCGAGGTTAAGACGAGCGTGGAGCCTCGGCCATGCACAACCTGCGTAACGCTCGATGGTTCAGCTGCCCATTGTGTGTATGGTTTGCCGTCTCCGGTCTGGCTAGCGTCGGAGCCATGACACGAGCCGAGAACTACGACTACGTGGTGGTCGGAGCCGGATCCGCCGGCTGCGCCGTGGCCGCACGGCTGTCCGAGGACCCCGGCGTGCGGGTGGCCCTGATCGAAGCGGGCCCCGCGGCGAACGGCCGCCTGTTCGAGATCCCGGCCCTGTTCTCCCAGCAGCTGAAGACGGTCTTCGACTGGGACTTCGAAACCGAGCCGGAGCCCCGGCTCGGCGGCCGGCGCGCCTACCTGCCGCGCGGCCGCGCGATCGGCGGGACCAGCTCGATGAACACGATGCTGTACGTGCGCGGGCACCGCTACGACTACGACACGTGGGAGCGGCTGGGCAACAAGGGCTGGTCCTACGACGACGTCCTCCCGTTCTTCAAGAAGTCGGAGGACAACCAGCGCGGCGCCGACGACTACCACGCCGTCGGCGGGCCCCTGACCGTCAGCGACCCGGTCGCCGTCCACCCCCTGCTGAGGAACTGGGTCGAGGCGGCCGAGCGCGCGGGCCACCGGGCGAACCCGGACTTCAACGGCGCCGACCAGGAAGGCGTCGGCTACTACCAGGTCACCCAGCGCCGGGGACTGCGGTGCAGCAGCGCGGTCGCCTTCCTCGAGCCCGCCGCCGAGCGCGCCAACCTGACCGTCCTGCCGTCCACTTTGGCCTTACGCCTGAAGTTCGAAGGCGGCCGGGCGACCGGCGTCGAGGTGGACCACCTCGGGACCGTCCGGACGATCGGCGTCGACCGCGAGATCGTCCTCTCCCTGGGCGCCTACAACTCGCCGCACCTGCTGCTGCAGTCGGGCGTCGGCCCGGCCGACGAGCTGGCCGCGGCCGGCGTGCGCCCGCTCCACGACCTGCCCGACGTCGGCCGCAACATGCAGGACCACACGGGGTGCTTCATCAGCTTCGTCAGCAGCACGCCCCCGGTGCTCGGCCCCGACACGACCGCCGAGGAGGACCAGCTCCGGTCCACCGGCACCAGCCCGATGGCGTGGACCGAGGTCGGCGGCTTCCTGTATTCCGGCGACGACCAGCCCGCCCCGGACATCCAGCTGCACGCCGCGCTCGGCATCGTGCGGGACCAGGGACTCGCCGCACCGCTCGAGCCCGGCATGTCGTTCGGCCCGTACGTCGCCCGCCCGGAAAGCCGCGGCTCCGTGCGGCTGCGGCACTCGCACCCCTACGCGAAGCCACGCATCTTCCACAACTACCTGGCCGACCAGGGCGACCGCGACCGGCTGCGCGAGGGCGTGCGCCTTTGCCTGCGGATCGCGCGGCAACGCGGTTTCACCGACCTCCTGGACGGCGGCCTCGCCGAAGCCGCCGCGGCCGGGCTCGCCCCGCTGACGGACCTCGACCAGGACATCGACGACTACATCCGCACGCAGTCGTTCTCGTTCTACCACCCGTCCGGCACCTGCATGATGGGCAAGGTGGTGGACGCCGAGCTGCGCGTGCACGGCTTGGACAACGTGCGCGTCGCCGACACGTCGATCATGCCGACGCTCGTGACGGGTAACACCAACGCGCCGGCGATCATGATCGGCGAACGTGCCGCCGCGTTCATCAAGGCCCCCTGATCCGGTGAACACGGCGGCGCGGCACGAACGCCTATCGCCGAAGGCATCGCCGCCGAACTCCGGGACGGCCAGACGGTGGTGCTCGACGGCGGGACGACCGGGCCGGCGATCGCCCGGGCTCTGACGGGCCGGCACCTCACCGCCCGGCAGCCGGCGGACGATCGCGCCGGCGGCCTCGCCCGTTCCGTCCGACAGCCTCCGGATGAGCGTCATGGACGTCGACCGCGACGGACGGATCGAGGACCTGGTGCGGCGGGTGTCCGGCCCGCGGTGCCGGGACACCACTGTGGACGGACTCCTGTGGGTGCTGCTGCACGCGGTCGCGGGCCTCTACGTCAGCGTGCCGGCCGCGGGCCGGGATCACCGACGGCGTGCTGGTGCCCGCGATCCGCCGGCTGACCGGGGGCCGTCGCGGGTGCGCGCGCCGTCGCAGCTCGTCCTCGCCGAGTGCCTCGCCGCGGTGAGCCCGCCGCCGACCCGGGCTGGAGCCACTGCTCGGCGAGGACGCGTCGGAGCACCCACCGGACGACGGCCCTGCTCGCCGGCCGGTACCGGGCCACGCCGTCCTGCAGCGGTCCGGGCAGATCGGTGGTCACTGTGCTTTCGGCGGTGGCCAGGAATGCGGGGCGAGCAGGTTCTCGGGCTACACGATGCCGACCACGGCGACGAGGCCGTTGAGGCCCGGGTGTTCGGCGCAAAGCTCGGCGAGCCGGTCTGCGCGGCAGCCGCCGATGATGACGGTGTCACCTCGGAGCCGTGGGGCGAGGCCGAGCCCGATGCCGGAGGTGGCGCCTGCGATGAAGCCGGTGTTGCCGCTGATTTCCTCTGGCGGTGCCGTTCAGTGTCCGGTGGAGTAGAGGTTGATGAGGTTGCCGTCGGGGTCGCGCAGGAGCATCGACCGGTTTCCCCATGGCTGGTTGGTGGGTTCTTGGACCCAGTCGGTGACCTGGTCGCCGAGGCGGGCGCGTTCGGCGTCGACGTCGTCGACCTCGAACTCGATGATGGCGGATCGGTTGGCGGCGGCCACGGCGGCGTAGTTGTTGAAACGCTTGACCGCCGCGCTGCCGGCCAGCGCGATGATGCTGCCTTCGGTGTGCAGTTCGGCGTAGTCGCCGGGCCCGTAGGGGGTCACCGGCTCGGTGTTGGTGAGCGTGGAGTAGAACGCGGTCAGGGTGGGCAGGTCGTCGGTGACGAGGCGTACTGAGGCGAGCTTCATGGCGTTCTCCTGGCTGCTCCCGGCGAGCCGGATCGTCCGGCTCCATGAAACAGTACGGTACAGTACCGTACTGTTTCGCGGCGGAAAAGGAACGGAGATCACCACGTGGCCCGATCGGGGGACTTCGTCGACGTTCGAGTGCAGCGGTCCAAGGCGGCGGTGCTCGCCCAGACGTACGAGTTGCTCTCGGCGGGCGGCATCGGTGGTGTCAGCATCGACGAGGTCGCGCGACGCTCGGGCGTCTCCAAGACCACGATCTACCGCCACTGGCCGTCACGGGCCGCGCTGCTGATCGAGGCGTGCTCGACGATCGGGTCGGCGCCTCCGGTCCCCGACACGGGCAGCTTCGGCAGCGATCTCGTCGCCTTGGCCGAGGCGCTGGCCGAGCAGCTGCGGAGCGCCCGCTGGGCGGCGGTCTTGCCCTCCATCGTGGACGCCGCCGAGCGCGAGCCCGAGCTGGCCGGGCTCCACGCGGATCTGCACGCCCGGTTGATGGCTCCGTTCGGTGTGGTGACCGAACGCGCGCGAGCCCGCGGCGAGCTCGCCGCGGATCGTGGGCCGGCCGACGTCACCGCCGCCGTCGCCGGCCCGCTGTTCTACCGTCGCTGGTTCTCCCGCGAGCCGCTCGACGCCGCATTCGTCGCGCGCGTGGCCGAAGACGCCCTCGGCCATCTCGGCGTCTGAACCCGTTCGACCTGATGGGCGGGCACTTCGCGGGACTCGGCCGGTCCCACCCCGGCGAGCCTCAGACTGAGCCAGTCGCAGGTCTGCAGCAGGGCCGAGGTCGTAGTCGCTTGAATGATCGGCGCAACCCAGTCTCTCTCCCCCCAGTTCACGGACATGGGCCATCAGTTCCCTGGCTCCCTTCGACCACTAGATCATCCCTGGCATCAGGGGCCTCCCCGAAACCCGGGACGCATCAGAGCGCTTACACAGGCGCCAACCTTCCGAAACGCCCGCGGTGGAAAACCAGCGGCCGGATCCGGGGGAACAGAGTCACCTGCCGGAGGCGCAGCAGGGCAATCACGTGGTCGCCTGCATCCACCTCGGCGTCGAGCGAGCAGCCGAGCCACAGCGCCGTCTCGTGCAGGAAGACCGCACCGGACTCCCCTGCCTCCCATCGGATGCCCGCGAAGCGGTCCCCCGCCGGAGCGGACAGCTGGCGGCACAGGTCGCCGTGGTGCTCCCCCAGCACGCTGACGCCGAGGCCCGGTGCCGCGCGCAGCACACTCCACGTGCGCGAAGTGCGCATGGCGCAGAACGAGACCAAAGGCGGGTCGAGGGAGACCGGGACGAATGAACTCGCCACCATCCCGACCGGCTCGCCGTCCACGAGCCCGCAGACCGCCACCACCCCGGACGCGGTGTGGCCGTAGGCGTCGCGCAGTTCGCGCGACGCGTTCGGACTGACTGCCATGGGCCTCTCCTTCGTCACCATGCCTGCGGCGTTCCGAGCGGCAGGATCTCCCGGATCTCGTCGATGCTGCGGATCTCGTTGTCGACCACTTTGAAGACCGCCACCATGTAGAACGTCCCGTTGTCGGGTCTCGGACTGTCCGGAACCGGGTGGAAATCGACCATGACCGTGCTGACGGCGACGCCACGGGCCGGATCGAGAACGGGGAAGTGACCTCCGCGGACCGTCGGCCTGGCCCCTCGGGTCTGGTTGAGGCAGCTGGCGACGGTGTGCACCGTCGCGTCGGGTGACAGCAGCGTCGTGAGCGTGTTCGTCACCTTCTTGCCGTTGTCGTAGCGGTCGCAGCGGTAGCCGATCCGCGCCAGGCTGCCGTCGCTCTCACTCAGGGCTGTCCAGTAGCCGCCGGCCACCGCCGCGAGTGCGTCCCTCGCGCAGGCGCGTTCGGGTGGCACCGGCGCGTCGTAGAGCACGTCGGGAGCCAGCAGCCGGTCGACGTCGGCGAAGTGCCCGGCCGTGTCGGTGCTGACGAGCAACTCCGCTTCGCTCACCGCGTCGTCCACCACCTTGAGCCGGAGCGCGAACGGGCGGCGCTGCCCGGCGCAGACCGCGACCCCCGTCGTCGCGAGCTGCCCCTGTTCGACGTCGACGAACGTCTGCAAGCCGAGGAAGTCGCCGGCGGCTTCCCAGAGCCCTTCGCCCGGCTTGATTTCGACGGCGTTCTCCGTCACCCGGAAGGAGCTGTTCCACCGGGCAAAGCCGGGGTCGTGGCGAACCAGGCTCTCCAGGAAGCGATCACCGTGTCCGCGGAGCATCCGCTCGGCGCTCATCCCTCGGCCTGGGAAGCCAGGACGGCGCTCTCGCTGCGCGCCGGCGTCCGCGACACCGTGTAGGTGAAGGGCTTGAGCGTCGCCATGAGCAGGAAGGCGACCACGGTGGCGCCGATGACCAGCGCCATGGGCACCGTGAAGCTGCCGGTGGCGTCGAAACCGTCGCTGATGAGCAGGGTCGCCGTCCCGATGCTCACGACGTTGAGCCCGAGGCTGAAGCCGAAGATCTCCGCGGACGCCTTGAGGCCGAAGTACCGGGTCACCAGGTACGGCAGCAGCATGGTCACGGTACTCAGCGCGACCCCGGAGAGAACGGCTCCGAGGAACTGGAGAGCGAACGACGTCCCGGAGAAGAACAGGAGCATCGTGCCGGCGACGGGAATCAGGTACAGGGCGGCGATGAAGCGCTGCGACTGGATGCGGTCGGCGAAGAACGCGCAGAGCACCACGCCGGCCATGCCCGAGAACGCCAGCACCGATGCCAGGAGGGTGGTGCGGTCCGCCGAGACCCCGCGGCCCCCCAGCCAGGGAACCAGGTGGGTCTGGGTGCCGACCAGCGCCCCCGCCGCCAGGCAGTCGGCCAAGGTCAGGGCCCAGTAGGTCCGCGTGCGCATCGCCTTCGTCCCCGAAGCACCCGCGTCGGCCCCTTCGTCCGTGGCCGGGGCGCCGAGCGGCTCGGCCGGGTTCAGCCGGAGCAGGAACGCCGCCGCGCCGCCCGCGCAGACGAGCACCGCCAGGGCGAACACCCGCAGGGCGAACCGCCAGTCGTGGGTGTCGATCAGCCAGCGGGCGACCGGCGCGACCCACGTCTGTGACAGCTGCACCGCGACGGCGGTCACCAGGGCCAGCATCAGCGCCCGGTTGGCGTCGTACCAGGACGAGACGACCCGCGCGTAGACGACCGGGCCGGACAGGCCCGCGCCGAGTCCGATGCAGACGATGCCCAGCCAGTAGAGCGGCCCGGCCGAGTCCATTTGCGACAGGGCGAGCAGTCCGCCCGCGAACAGCACCACGCCGGTGGTGGCCGTGATGCGCACCCCGACGAGTCTGGTGATGCGGCCGCCGAGCGGGCAGGCCGCGGCGGTGACGTACTGGGAAACGGTGAACACGAGCGTGAAGACGGGCAGTCCCCAGTGCATCGCCTGCGAGACCGCGGGCAGGAAGACCGAGAAAGAGCCCACGAAAATGCCGGACATGCTGAATGTCATGCAGATGAACGTGGCTACCGTAGCCTGAATACGCAGTGATTTCGCCATTGTTTTTCCTGCCACTTCGTCGTGGGGGCGACCGTGCTCCACGATGGTAGGTGGGCTACTCGCGCAAACAAGGCGGCGAAACCCTGGGCCGTGGCCGGGGGCACCAGGACTCCAATCCGCCGTCTGGTTTGACTCCAGGATGCGTCCTACCGTGACGCAAGCCGCAGGGAGCGGCACGTACCGCCCAGGTCAGTCAAAGGAGACGGCGTCATGGCAAAGGCTTTCCCGCCGGAGCTCACCTCGGGGATGGACGAGCCGTGCCGGTTCGATCTCGAGGTGTTCGACCTGGAGGTCGTGGAGGGCGAGGTGCCGGCGGACATCGACGGGCTGTTCGTCCAGGCCGTGCCGGACCAGGTGTACCTGCCGGACGTCCCGGTGCTCTACCCGATGACCATCGCGGCGGGCGGGGACGGCGCGGTCCGGGCGTTCCGGATCAAGGACGGCTGCGTGGACTTCCGGACACGCTACGTGCGCACGGAACGGTTCGAACTGGAGCGCAAGGCGCGCCGGCCCCTGTTCGGGAACTACCGGGACCCGTTCTCCGACGACCCCAGCGTCGCCGGCAAGGACCGGACCACCGCGAACACGGCCATCTACTGGCACGCGGGCCGGATGCTCGCCTCCAAAGAGGACGGGCTGCCCTACGAGGTCGACCCGGTCACGCTGGAGACCCGCGGGGTCTGGAACGCGTACGGGGCCATCACCAGCCACACCTTCACCGCGCATCCCAAGTTCGACCCGGACACCGGCGAGATGTTCGGCTTCGGCTACGCGGCCCGGGGCGAGACGACCCGGGACATCGCGTACTACGTGATCGACGCCGCGGGCAAGGTCACCCACGAGGCGTGGTTCGAGGCACCGTACTCGGCCATGATCCACGACTGCGCGTTGACCGAGCACTACATGCTGTTCCCGATCATGCCGATCACCAGCGACCTCGACCGGCTGAAGGCCGGCGGCCCGCACTTCGTCTACGACGCGGACCTCCCCCAGGTCTTCGGCGTCATGCCCCGCTACGGGAGCGCCGACGAGGTGCGCTGGTTCCGGGCACCGCACGCGTTCCCCGGCCACACGATCAACGCCTACGAACAGGATGGCAAGATCGTCTTCGACCTGCTGGAAACCGACGGCAACGGCTTCGCCCCGGTGGTGCCCGACAAGAACGGCGCGCCGATGCCCCCGGACGGCCTCACCACGCGCCACGTGCGCTGGCGCATCGACTACCGCGCCGACGACGAGCACCTGGTGGAGCGGGAGGTACTGGCCATCGTCAACGGCGAGGGGCCGCACATCGACCCCCGGCGCCAGCTGAAGCCCTACCGGCACGTGTTCGTGCCGACCCTGGACCGCGGCAAGCTCGCCACGGACGTCAACGGCCGCCCCTACCCGGTGATGTTCAACCAGCTCAGCCACTTCGACCTGGAAGCGGGCACCCGCGAGGACTGGTACCCGGGGCCGGCCGCGACGTTCCAGGACCCGGTGTACTTCACCAAGTCCGCCGACGCGCCCGAACACGACGGCTACCTGATCGCCACGCTCAACTGGCCGTTGGAGCGGCGCAGTGAGCTCGTCATCCTCGACACCCTAGAACTCGCGCGCGGGCCGGTCGCCCGGCTGAGGCTCCCCGTCCGCATGCGCCTCGGCATCCACGCCACGTGGTTCGACGGCGCCGAAATCCCCACCTGGAGGTAGCACACCGTGACCATCGACCACACCGAAGCACCGGTCACCGACCCCGTCGCGGCCCAGCTCGCGGCGCACAAGGAGACCGTGCTGACCATGATGTCGCTTTTGACCGATCCCACGACCTCCGAGCAGGCACGCGCCTACCTCACCGAGACCTACATCCAGCACAACCCGAACATCACCTCGGGCGCGGACGCGATCATCGCCTGGACGAAGACCGAGGAGGCGCGGCACGCGCGGGAATCGATGCGTCCCGCACCCGAACCTCCGGTTATGGTGGCCGAAGGCGACAAGGTCGTGATGATGATCAGCAGGGATGTGCCCGACCCGCGGGATCCGGGCAAGACCTACCGGTCCTACTGGTTCGACATGTGGCGCGTCGAGGACGGCAAGCTCGCCGAACATTGGGACGGCGCTCCGGTGAGCACCGAGTAGATCGCAGAACGGAGGGAGGCGGCCATGAGCAGCACCGAGATCTCTCGCCGCCCTTCCCGACCGGGTGCGGACGCGAAGCCCGGGCCGACGATCTCCGACCTGTACTCCAGCGTGGTCGGCGCCGAGGAGGCGCAGACGAAACTGCCGCTGCTCGTGGCCCGGGACATCGAGGAGCGGTTCATCCGGGACGGCTGGCCGGTGGGCCGGGTCTACGGCAGCGAGGCCGAGATGGCCGCGCACTACGGGGTGGGCCGCGACGTGATGCGCGAAGCCGCGCGCGTGCTCGAAGCGCGCCAAGCGCTCCAGGTGCGGCGCGGCCCGCGCGGCGGCCTCGCGGTCGCGAAGCCGTCCGGAACCCACCTGCGGGTCATGGTCGGCGGCTACGCGCACCTCACCGGCATCGAGCTACCGGAAATCGTCGAGGCCTGGGTCGCCATCCACGTCACGGCCGTGCGCCTGATCGGTGCGCACCGACCCGGTGCGACGCCCTCCGGCGCGGACGTCGAGCAGTTCGCCGCCCAGGTCATCGAGTGGAGCGGAAGCGGCCTGCTCCGGCGCCTGCGCGACATCATCGCCCCGCTGCTGCCGCCGATGCGCCTGGACCAGGCCGATGCCGCTCCGGAGCTGATCATCGGCGACCTCGAGCGCGGCCGCGGCGACGAGGCCGCGCGGCGGACCCGCGTCCTGCTGCGTGCCGCGGCGCGCGAAACGCTGGACCGATCGGCGAGCTGGTCCGGCACGGGTGTGCCGGCACCGCTCGACCAGCTCCGGATACCGGCGTTCCGGATCGTGCGCGAACTCATGTCGGAAATCACCCCGGCCGAGTGGGTCAAGGGCCGGCCGCTGGGCAACGAGTTCGACCTCGCCGAGCGGCTCGGCGTCGACCGCAGCGTGGTCCGCCAGGCCATCCGCATCATGGAGGACGCGGAGACCGCGGTGCCCCTGCCCGGGCGCGGGCGCGGCCTGATGACCCGCTGCCCGGGTTCGGGGCCGCTCAGCCGCCAGCTGTGCATCCACCTCGCCGCCCGTGGCGAACCGTGGGATGAGACCGCGCGGGCGCTGGGCGGCCTGATGATCGAGCTGGCGGAGCTCGCGGCGCGCAAGGCCGGTCCGGCCGACGCCGCCCTGCTCGACGCGGCCTACGACCGGCTGCGCGAACCGGCCCAGGCGGCGCCGATCTCCGCCGTCCAGCCGATCGAGCGATTACAGAACCAGCTGGCCCACAATGCTCTGCTGTCCCTTTTCGTGGACGGCATCAAGGCGTATCTGTCGTGGAGCATGCGCGATGAGCTGTACGCGCCGTCCTGGGTCATCGATTTGTACACCAGGTCCACCGAGAACGTCCTGCGAGCCATCGGCCGTGGCGACCCCGCGGAGGCCGAGCGCCTCCAGGCGGTGAAACTGGAAACGCTCGCCGAGTGCCGCCACATGCTGCTCACTGCGGAGCACGGCCTGCCCGACGCCGATCTCTGACTGCACGGCCGGAATTCCACCGTCTTTTTTACCGCGAAGCCCGACTCTAGCATCAGAGAAAAGCGGCTTCGAAAGGCAAGAAATGGTTGGGATACCGTCAATTCACGAGTCACCTTTCAGCACGCCTGAGGGGCGCCGTATCCGCGACGAGGTACGCGAACTCGTTCCGTTGATCCGCGAGAACGCCGCGGCAGGCGAGGAACTCGGCTGCCTGCCCCCGGCGACGCTCGACGCGCTGCACCGGACGGGTCTGTTCCGCGCCTCGGTACCGCGGGAATTCGGCGGCTACGCCCTCGGCGCCCGTGACCTCGCCGAGATCGTGGCCGCGGTCGCGGCCGGCGACGGGTCCGCGGCGTGGCTGGCGATGATCGCCAGCGGGTTCGCCCGGGTCATGCTGACGTTCCCCGAGGACGCGGTACGCGAGGTCTACGCACGGTCGCTCGAATGGCCGGGGCCGGTCGTGGCCAGCGCATCGCTGTTCTCCGAGCGGATCCAGCAGGCGAGCCGCGTCCCGGGCGGCTATGCGATCCCCGCCGGCGGCAAATGGGGTTTCGGCAGCGGCTGCAAGCACGCCGCGTACGTCGTCGTCGGCATCGAGGTGCCGGCCGGCCCCGGCTCGGTGCTGCGGGCCATGGCGCTGCTGGAGAAGGGCCAGTACGAGATCGTCGACGACTGGCACGTCATGGGCCTGCGGGGCTCGTCGAGCAACAGCGTCAGGACGACGGAGGAGATCTTCGTTCCCGAGCAGCGCGTCGCCGACCTGGCCCGGATGCCGGAGCGCCTCGATCAGCTTCACGAGCACTACGAGGGGCTCGGCTACCAGCTCGACGGACGCGGCCAGATGCTGATTCCCGCGTTGGAGACCATGGCCGTCACGCTGGGGATGGCCCAGGGCGCCTTCGAGTGCTTCCTCGACCAGTCCCGCCGGAAAAAGCCGTTCAACCTGCCTTACGACACGCTGGCCGCCACCCCGTCCGTCCAGGTCGCCGCGGGCAAGACGCACGCGATGATCAACGCCGCGGAATGCCTGCTGTTCGGCCGGGCGGACCACATCGACCGGAAGGCGCGGGCCCGGGAGCCGTTCACGGCCGCCGAGGAGGCCGCGATCATGATGGACCTCGTCCACGCCGGGAACGTGTGCGGTGCGGCCATCGACACCCTTCAGCTCACCCTCGGGTCCTCGACCGTCAGCCTGCGCAACCCGATCCAGCGGTTCGCCCGCGACGTCCGCGTCGCCCTGACGCACGGCTCGACCCGGCTCGACCCGTCCGCCGAGATCAGCGGGCGGCATCTGCTCGGGCAACCGCCCTTCACGGACGGCATGGCGGCGGTGCCGGGTGTGGCGAAGGCAGCCGAGACCGCCCAGACCGCCATCCCCGTCCCCGTCGCCTGAACCGGGCAGGAGAACCCAGATGGACCTCGGACTTTCCGGTAAGCGCGCCCTCGTCACCGGCAGCAGCTCCGGCATCGGCGCCAGCGTTGCCCTGATGCTGGCCGCCGAGGGCGCCCACGTCGTCGTGCACGGCCGGGACAAAGAGCGCACCGCCGAGACCGCCGCCACGATCCGCGACCACGGCGGACGGGCCGACGAGGTGCTCGGCGACCTCACGGTCGAGTCGGAAGCCGCGGCGGCCTGCGAGCAGATCCTCGCCTCGGGCGGCGTGGACATCCTGGTGAACAACGCGGGCGGCCGGTACGGCGGCTGGGAACGCAACGGCTGGCTGGCGACCCCGCCGGGCAACTGGCTCGAGACGTACAAGCTGAACGTCGTCTCGACCGCCACCCTGATCAACCGGCTCGCGCCGGTTATGGCGGAGCGCGGCTGGGGGCGGGTGATCCAGATCGCCAGCGCCGTGGCCCTGCACCAGCCGCCGCACTTCCCGGACTACCAGGCGGCGAAGGCCGCGGAGATCAACCTGACGCGCAGCCTCTCCAGGAGCCTGGCCGGCACCGGCGTCACGGCCAACTGCATCAGCGCCGGAATCATCCACACCCCCGGCTCGGCCGCGGAGCTCGACGACATCGCCGCGGAACTCCGGCTCGACGGCGGATGGCGGGCCAACGAGCGCCACATCGCCGTGGACGTGTTCCAGCAAACGACCGGGCGAGTCGGGCGCCCTGAGGACATCGCCGCCGCCGTCTGCTACCTGGCCAGCCCGCGGGCCGACTTCGTCACCGGCGTGAACCTGGTGGTCGACGGCGGAACCGACTGACCGTCAGCCAGCCAAACCGCACAACGACGTGAAAGGAATATCATGGCTCTTCTCGATTCCGGTGACTGGCAGGGGCGGATCTTCTCCTCCGGGTGGGTGGAAGGCTCCGGTGAGGTGTACGACTCGACGGAACCGGCGACCGGCAAGATTCTGGGGCGGGTGGGTGCGGCGGCTGCGTCCGATGTGGACCGTGCGGTGGCGGCGGCGCTGCGGGCGCAGGCGGAATGGGCGGCGCTGCCGTATGCGGGGCGGGCGCGGGTGCTGCGCCGGGCGGGGCAGCTTTTCGAGGAGTATCAGGAGGAGATCGCCGAGTGGATCGTGCGCGAGGCCGGCACCCATCCGGGCTTCGCGGCGTTCCAGACGTCCAATGGTGCGGCCGAGGAGTGCTTTGAGGCGGCGGCGCTGGCTGCGGCGCCGTATGGTGAGGTGCTGCGTTCGGTGGAGCAGCGGCTGTCGTTCTCGCGCCGGCGTCCGGTGGGTGTGGTGGGCGTGATTTCCCCGTTCAACGCGCCGATGGTGCTGGCGATGCGGGCGCTGGCTCCGGCGCTGGCCTTGGGCAACGCGGTCGTCCTCAAGCCGGACCCGCGCACCGCGATCTGCGGCGGCGTCACCATCGCGCGGGTGTTCGCCGAGGCCGGTCTGCCCGAAGGTGTGCTGCACGTGCTGCCGGGCGGTGCGGAGGTGGGCGCGGCGCTGGTGGAGCACCCGCGGGTTCCGGTGCTGGCGTTCACCGGCTCGACGCGGGCGGGTAAGGCGATCGCCGCGGCCGCGGCGCAGCGGCTCAAGCGGGTGCACCTCGAGCTCGGTGGCAACTCGGCGTTGATCGTTTTGGAGGATGCGGATCTGGAGAAGGCGGCTTCGGCCGGAGCGTTCGGATCGTTCCACCACGCCGGGCAGGTGTGCATGGCCTCCAGCCGTCATCTGGTCCACGCCTCGGTCGCCGGCCAGTACGCCGAACTGCTGGTGGAGCGGGCGAACGGTGCGCCGGTGGGTGACCCGGCGGGCGGCCCGGTGGCAGTGGGTCCGATGATCGACGAGCGGCAGCTGCTGGCCGCACACGAGATCGTGACCGACAGTGTGGCGGCCGGGGCGCGGCTGGCCGCCGGCGGGACCTACGAGGGCCTGTTCTACCGGCCGACCGTGCTGACCGACGTCCCGTTGACGGCCCGCGCCTACGCGGAGGAGATTTTCGGCCCGGTCGCGCCGGTGGTCGCGTTCGGTGACCTCGACGAGGCGGCCCGGCTCGCCGCCGGCACCGAGTACGGGCTGTCTCTGGGCATCCTGACCCGCGACGTGGCCAAGGGCCTGGCGCTGGCCGAGCGGATCCCGACCGGGCTGGTGCACATCAACGATCAGACCGTCAACGACGAGGCCACCGTTCCGTTCGGGGGTGTCGGGGAGTCCGGCAACGGGTCCCGGCACGGCGGCGCCGCCGCGAACCTGGAGGCGTTCACCGAGGTGCAGTGGGTGACCGTGCACGGCGAGATCCCTGCCTACCCCTTCTGAGGACTGACGTGGACATCGACAACAAGTTTCTGGCCGGGCCGTTCGCGCCCTGGGCCGAGGAGAACGAGGCCTACGACCTGGACGTCGAGGGCCGGATTCCCGAGGATCTCGCGGGGGCGTTGTTCCGGGTCTCGTCGAATCCGCGGTTCGTGCCGCTGGATCTGGACCGGTATCACTGGTGGGAGGGTGACGGCATGGTCTGCGGCATCTACCTGCGCGAGGGCCGGGCCGCCTATCGCACCCGCTGGGTCGAGACCGACTCGATGCGGGTCGAGGTCGAGCGGGGTGAGGCCGTCTACAGTGGATTCGCCAACGGCGGTGGGACCCCGCGGCCGCTGCCGCCCGGCGCGCCGCCGGGCAAGAACGTCGCGAACACGAATGTGGGCATCTTCGACGACCACCTGCTGGTCTATTTCGAAGGGGGGCTGCCCTACTCGATGCATCCCGAAACCCTGGAGACGTATGGCACGTATGACTTTCACGGCGGTGTCGACGTGCTGTGCACTGCCCACTACAAGATCGACCCCGGCTCCGGTGACATGCTGTTCTTCGCCGCGACCGGGCCGACTATCACGTGGTTGCGGGCGGAGGCGAAGACCGGGGCCGTGATCGACAGTCACAGCTTCGACATCACGGTGCCGGTGTTGATGCACGACTTCGCGGTCACCGCCAATCATGCGGTTTTTTTCGTGACCCCGGCGCAGTTCCGGCTCGACCACATCATGGCGGGCAAGCCCGGGGTGGTGTGGGACGAGAAGTCGTTGCCGCACGGCGTGCAGATCGTGCTGCTGGACCGGCGCACCCACACGGTCACGTGGCACGAGGTGGGCGGGCACTGGGCCAACACCCACTTCTACAACGCCTACGAAGACAACGGCCGCCTCATCATCGACGGGCACCGCATCACGCGGCTCGGCACACCCGCCGACCAGCTGGACACCCCACCCTCCTCGCACTCGTGGTTCCCGCCGGCGATCCCACACCGGTGGACCATCAACCTGGCCACCGGCACGGTGAAGGAAGAAAGGGTCAGCGGGCTCGCCGGGGAGTTCCCGAAAATCAACGACGACTACACCGGACGCCGCCACCGCTACGGCTACTTCGTCACCACACGGGGCATCTCGCGCGACATCATGAGCGACGGCCTGGCCAAGCACGACTACCTACGCGACACCACCGTCGTCGTCGACGGCCCCGGTCCGCTCACCAGCCCCAGCGAACCGGTCTTCGTCCCCCGGGCCGACACCATCGCCGAGGACGACGGCTACCTGCTCACGCTGTGGTGGAACCGCGAAACGAACCTGACCGAACTGCTCATCCACGACGCCGCGGACCTCATCCGACAACCGTTGGCCAGAGTCAAGCTCCCCAGCCGGGTTCCCTTCGGGTTCCACGGCTCCTGGGCCGACCACGCAGTACTCGACCACGCCATCACACAACAAAACCAGCACTGACCGGGCCGGGCCGTGGAACACGGCCCGGCCCAAACCGTCGGTACGTCACCTGGCCGGATCCGGCTGCGTGGTCACCGGCTGGTAGGCGGCGCCGCCGTCGCTCAGCAGCCGCTCGGCCTCGGCGAGGATCGCCTCGAGGTCCTGGTCGAGGTTCAGCGACTTCCGGAACGGCTGGCGCACGTCCTTGTCGAGGCGCAGGTAGACCTCGTTGCGGTTGCCCTCGGGGTCGAAGAAGTAGATGCCGATGGCGTTGCCGTGGGTCACCTCCTGCTGCACCTGGACGCCTTCGGCCCGGAACCGCTGGTGGAACTCGACGATGGCCTCCAGGGAGTCCACCCGCCACGAGACCTGGTGGGTGAGCAGCGATCCCGCGGGGGCGGTACGACCGTTCGCCAGGACGAACTCGTGGTGCTCGACCTCCGGGCGGGACGAGAAGAAGACGATGCCGAGCTCCTCGTCCTCGTCCGTCACGGTCAGGCCGAGCACCCGGGTGTAGAAGTCGCGCATCTTGGCGAGGTCCTCCACCCAGAAGCCGGTGTGGCCCAGTTCGACGATCGACATGATGTCTCCTTTTGCAGGACATGTGGTCTGACTAGCAGAACGTACGGCTTGACACAGAGGGAGGGCAAGTCCTGTAATGAGAGACACGCATCCTGCTTATCAAGACAAGGAAGTGCCGTAGTGCGCGAAGAGCCGAACGCCGACGTGATCGTCGTCGGGGCCGGGCCGGTCGGCATGACGGCCGCGGCCTTGCTGGCGGCGCGAGGCGTGTCGGTCATCGTCCTGGAGGCGCAGGCCGAACCGGTCGCCGAGCCCAAGGCGATCAGCATCGACGACGAGTCGCTCAGGACCTACCAGGCGGCGGGGATCGCCGACCGGATCATGCGCATCGTCGTGCCGGGCACCGGCACCGTCTATTTCGGACACGACGGGCGCCGGCTGTTCCAGGCCTCCGGCCCGGCGCCGTACCGCCTCGGCTTCCCCTTCAAGAATCCGTTCGCCCAGCCGGAACTGGAGCACGTGCTGCGCACCGTGCTGGCCGAAAACCCGCACGTGGACCTGCGGTTCGGGGCGCGCGTCGTGAACGTCGCCCAGGACGGGCGCGGGGTCTGCGCCGTGACCGAGGTGGCGGGCAGCGTCCGGGCGCGCTACCTCATCGCGGCGGACGGCGGGCGCTCGACCGTCCGCACCCTGCTCGGGATCGGCATGACCGGACGGTCCTATCAGGACAACTGGCTGGTCGTGGACACCCTCGAGGACACCCGCACCGAGCGGTACGCGATGCACCACGGCTGTCCCGAACGGCCGCACGTCATCGTGCCCGGCCTGGACGGGCGGTGCCGCTACGAGTTCGCCCTGCACCCCGGAGAGGCAGAGCCCGGCCCCGACCCCGGTTTCGCCCTGATCGAGCGCCTGCTCGGTCCCCATCGGACCATCAGGCCGGACCAGGTGCAGCGGGCGGTGGTCTACCGGTTCAACGCGGTCAACGCCGACGAGTGGCGGCGCGGCAACGTCTTCCTGATGGGCGACGCGGCCCACATGATGCCCCCCTTCGCCGGCCAGGGGCTCAACTCGGGAATCCGGGACGCGGCGAACCTCTGCTGGAAGCTCGCCGGGGTCCTCGGCGGCACCCTCTCCGAGCGCGTGCTCTCGACGTATGAAGCCGAGCGCCGACCGCACGTGGACGCCACCATCCGGATCTCCGAGCGCCTCGGGCGTGTCGTGATGACCACCTCGGAACGGCTGGCGACCGGCCGGGACCGGATCATCCGCCGGATGCTCGAGACGGACGACGGGCGCAACTACCTGGAGCAGATGCGCTACCGGCCCGCCAACACCATCGCCGCCGGACTGGTGCGCAGCGGCGACCTCGGCGCCGGCACCGCCGTGGCTCAACCGCGCGCGTTCGATGCCGCCACGAGCAAGGTCCGGATGCTGGACGAGCCGGCAGGCCACGGCTGGACGACGATCGGCGTGGACGTCCCCGCGGCGGCGTGGAGCGATGCCGAGCCCGTCTGCGCCATGACCGGTGCCCGACGCCTGCACGTCGTGGTCGGCCAGACGCTCCCCCACGCGATGGCGAACGCGCGCGTGCTCGTCGACGTGGACGGCGGCCTCGTGCGCGAGTTCGAGCCCTACCGCGGCAGGTTCCTGCTCATCCGCCCCGACCGGCTCATCGCAGCCTCATGGACCCCAGGCGACGGGGACGACGTCCGCGCGTGGCTGGGCCAGTGGATCGACGACAAGGAGAAGAAATGCGATTCACCCGCTACTACGACGACAACGGCAACACCCGCATCGGCGAGGTGACGGACGGGATCGTCACTCCGCTGGAGGGCATCACCACGATCGACGCCACCACCGGCATCGACCGCCTGGTTTCGACGGCACGCGACGAGGCCGGTCGGTTCCCGCTCGAGGAGCGGGTGCTCGCCCCTGTCGCCGAACCGCGGCGGGTCGTGTGCGTAGGCCTCAACTACCTGACCCACGTCGACGAGACCAAGCGCGAGCTGCCGACCTACCCGGTGCTGTTCACCAAGTTCGCCTCCGCCCTGATCGGTGCGCACGAGGACATCGTGCTCCCGCCGGAAGCCGGGCAGGTGGACTACGAGGGCGAACTCGCCGTGGTGATCGGCCGGGCGGGCCGCCGCATCCCGGCGAAGGACGCCGCCTCGCACATCCTCGGTTACAGCGTGGCCAACGACGTCACCATGCGCGACTACCAGTACAAGACACACCAGTGGCTGCAGGGCAAGGCCTGGGACAACTCGACCCCGCTCGGCCCGGTCGTCGTCACCCCGGACGAGGTCGAGATCGAGTCCCAGGCACTGACGACCACGCTCAACGGAGAGGTCGTCCAGTCCTCCTCGCTGGACCTGCTGATCTTCTCGATCTCCGAGCTGATCAGCACCGTCTCGGAGTTCACGAGCCTCGAGCCGGGGGACGTCATCCTCACCGGGACACCCGGCGGCGTGGGATACCGGCGCGACCCCCAGCTGTTCCTCGAGGACGGCGACAAGATCAGCGTCGAGGTCACCGGCGTCGGCAAGATCGAGAACCGGGTCGTCGCGGAGACGGTCTAGCCGCGCCCGCCTCCGTCGCTCAGCCGGCGAGGGCCAGCCGGTCGCTGACGCGGGCCGCGGCGTCGACCACGGCAGCCACCACCTCGGGCAACCGCTCGTCGGGGACCCGCGTCTCGAGGGCTGCCACACTGACGGCCGCGGTCACCGCGCCGCTCGCATCGACGATCGGAGCCGCGACGCCCAGGATGTTCTCGTCCAGCTCCCCGCGCGCGACGCAGTAGCCGTCCGCCCGGATCGACTCGAGCCGCGCCAGCAGCTCTTCGACCTTGGTGAGCGTGCGCGGCGTGAACTGCTGCAGCCGCTCCCGCTTCAGCAGCGCCTTGCTTTCCGCGGGAGGCAGCTGGGCGATCAGGACGAGCGCGGACGCGCCCGCGTTGACCGGCAGCGTGCTGCCCCGCTCGTACGAGATGCGGATCGGATGATCCGCCTCCACCCGCTCCAGGCAGATCGCATGGGCCCCGGCACGCCTGGTGAGCAACACCGTCTCGCCGAGCTTCTCGCAGAGCTCGAGCATGACCGGCAGCGCCACGTCCGAGAGGCCGTAGCTCCGCCGGGCGAGGCGGCCGAGCTCCAGCACGCGCGGACCCAGCCGGAAACCGCCGGCCGGAGCTTCCTCGAGGAAACCCGCTCCGACCAGGCTCTGCACGTAACGGTACGCCGTCGACCGCGCGGTACCCAGCGCCTGCGCGACCTCCTGGGCACTGACGCACAGCCGGGTGTCGCAGAACAACCCCAGGATGTCCAAGGCTCGGTCGGCCGTCGAATTGCGTTCGCGATAATGGCTCGGAGCCGCGGGCCCACTGCTCGATCCCTGTCCTGACATGCAGGACATCATAGCTGAAAATCCGGCTCAAGGCTCGGCGGCACAGCAGCAAAAGGCCACGAGAACTGCCCCTTTTCCTCTGCCACCCGGCCGCGGGGAGGTCTCCAATGAAAGAGTGGCGGAGAACGCGCTGATGCACCGGGTGCGGCAGTCGATCATCGGCAACGACCTCGCGATGACCGGTCCCTTCGGCCTTCGCCGCGTGATCTACGCCGACTACACCGCTTCGGGGCGCGCGGTCTCGTTCGTCGAGGACTTCATCCGCGACCACGTCCTCCCCTGGTACGCCAACACCCACAGCGAGTCCTCGGCCACCGCGGCGCAGACCACCTCGCTGCGCGAGGAAGCCCGCTCGGTGATCCGGGACGCCGTCGGCGGCGACGAGGACACGGTCGTCATCTTCACCGGCTCGGGCTCCACGGGAGCCATCGACAAGCTGATCACCATCCTCGGCCTGCGGCTGCCGGACCGCTACCGGCCGGCGATCCCTCCGGAGGACCGGCCGGTCGTCTTCCTGGGTCCCTTCGAGCACCACTCCAACGAACTGCTCTGGCGGGAATCGATCTGCGACGTGGTCACCATCCCGGAGGACGCCGACGGCGGCGTTTCCCGGAACGCCCTCCGCGCCGAACTGGCCCGCCACACCGCCCGGCCGCTGAAGATCGGGTCCTTCTCCGCGGCGTCGAACGTGACCGGCATCGTTTCCGACACCCCGGCGATCTCGGACCTCCTGCACCAGCACGGCGCGCTCGCGTTCTGGGACTGTGCGGCCGCCGCGCCGCACGGAGGTGTGCGCATGGACCACCGGGGTGGTTCCCGCAAGGACGCGATGTTCCTTTCGCCGCACAAGTTCGTCGGCGGCCCCGGCACACCGGGGGTGCTGGTGGTGCGCCGGGAACTGCTGCGGAACCGGGTGCCGAGCGTGCCCGGTGGCGGCACCGTGGACTACGTCAGCACGACGGACCACCACTACCTCGGCGATGCCGCGCACCGCGAAGAAGGCGGCACTCCCGCGATCGTCGAATCCGTCCGGGCCGGGCTGGTGTTCGGTCTGCAGCAAGCGGTCGGCGTCCCGGCCGTCCACGAACGGGAGCAGGCTGTCCTGCGGCGCGCGCTCGGCTCGTGGTCGGCCGACCCGAACCTCGAGGTGCTCGGCAACCCCGACGCCGACCGGGTGGCCATCGTGTCCCTGCTGGTGCGCGGGCCGAGCGGGAAGCGGCTGCACCACGACTACGTGGTGACGTTGCTCAACGACCTGTTCGGCATCCAGGCCCGCGGCGGCTGTTCCTGTGCCGGCCCCTACGGGCACCGCCTGCTCGGCATCAGCCCGGCCCGCTCGCGGCAGCTGTGGAACGAGGTCCTCGCCGGCCGGGAGGGCGGCAAACCGGGCTGGACGCGGATCAGCTTCGACTACACGATGTCCGACGCGGTGGTCGACTACGTGATCCAGGCGGTGCACCGCGTCGCGGCAAGCGGCTGGACCCTGCTGACGGACTACCGCTTCGACCCGGCGACCGGACGCTGGCGCCACCGCCGCGCTTCCGCACCCCGGCTGAGCTTGTCCGACCTGCGCTACACCCCGGAGGGCGTGCGCCGGCCACCCGCGCCGGGCACACTGACGGAAGCCGCCTTGCCGGCACACCTCGAAGACGCGGACCGGATCTTCGCCGCGGCGAGCGGATCGAGGCACGCGGATTCCGGGCGAGCGGCCCGAGGCTTCGAAGATCCCGACTGGTTCGAGCTGCCGCCGGAGTGCTTGACGTGACCCCGACGGCTGCCGGGGAGCGGACGCGGTACGCGGTGCCCACCTCGGCGGCATCCTGACCTCTGGTCGAGCGGGCGGTCCGGACCGCGCCGGCCGCCACGTGAAGACCGCGATGGGGTGCACGATCAGCTCGCCCGGTGCGATCCCCGTCCGCGAGGGACTGCCACGGCGGTCACCAGCTCGGCCGGCGATCCGGGCAGCCCGCCCTCGCCGCGCAGCCCCCGGCACTGCAGCCCGTACACCGGACGGCCGCCGAACGTGCGCAGCAGACCGGCGTACCCCCCGGTCAGCCCGGTCGGCGGCGGCAGGCAGAGCCGCGGGTCACCGCTGCCGTGCGCGCGCAGCGGGAGCACCACGGCGAACGGGTCGCCCGCGGGAGCGCCGGCGTCGACCACCGCCGGCAGCCGGGCCGGGGTGGGGCCTCGAACAGCTGCCCGGTGTCCACCCGGGATCGCTATTCCGGCGTAGGCCGAACCCTCTTCCGGCACGCCAGCTTAGAGAAACCTCTAATAATTGCACTTCGAGATTTCTCTAATCACCTGAATGAACAGAGAATGTATTGCAGGTGAACACACGGTCCGGCTACTCTCCACGGAAGACCTGGAGGGACGCATGACGACAGCCGTGGTCCTGGTTTTGACCGTGTTCCTAGCCGCAGCCAACGGCAGCAACGACGTGCCCAAGGGAGTCGCGACCCTGGCAGGCGCAGGTGTGACGAAGTACCGCACCGCAATTGTCTGGGGCACCTGCACAACATTGGTGGGCTGCCTCTTCTCGTTGTGGCTGGCCGCCAAGATGACCGCATTGTTCTCGAACGGGATCATCACCGCACAACCGACGGCCACTTTCGCGGTCGCTGTGCTGCTGGGCACGGCTTGCTGGGTCGCACTCGCCACTGTGCTACGGCTGCCGGTGTCCACGACCCACGCCCTCGTCGGAGCTTTGATCGGCGCCGGGATTCTGCACGCCGCCGATTCGGTGCGCTGGTCGGCATTGCTCCCGAAGGTCGTTCAGCCCCTCCTGCTCAGCATCGTCGTCGCCTACGGGCTTTCGGTGCTGCTCGCGTCAGCCGTCCGCGCACTGAAGCGACGCACGCGGAACGAGGGACCCGGAGCGGCGACGGCCGGCTCGATACGCACCGGGCGACTGTCGTCCGAGCGGATCGTCGGTGGTCTGCACTGGGTGACGAGCGGACTCGCCTGCCTTGCCCGGGGCTTGAACGATACCCCGAAGATCGTCGCGGTCGGGGCGTTCGCGCTGGTGCCTGCCGGGTTCGCGGCGTGGCAGATCCTGTTGCTCGTCACCGCTGCGATGGCGGCCGGTTCCCTCGTGGCGGGCACCCGGGTCGCCGAACGGCTGGCGAAGGACGTGGTCCGGATGAGCCATCACGAAGGGTTCACCGCGAACCTGACCACCGCGACACTGGTCGGGCTGGGCGCATGGGCGGGGCTGCCGATGTCGACGACGCAGGTTTCGACGGGCGCCATCGCGGGCAGCGCCGGTCTCGCCGTCGGCCGGATCAACGTCAAGACGCTGCGCCAGTTCGCCATCGCCTGGCTGGTGACCCCGCCGTTCGCCGGCTTGGTCGCCGCAGGGACTTTTCTGCTCCTCCGCTGAGCTTCACGCCTTCTCGATGCGGCAGGCGAAGCACTTGTAGGCCTGCTGGCCGGAGAGATTGTCGTAGAGGTGGTCGTCCAGCAGGATGTTCGCCGGCTCGTACCGTGGATCACCGAACTGGTCGCCGACCTCCTGCATCGGCCCGAAGGTGTTCGGGACGAAAATGGTGTCCTTGCGGATTCCCTCCCACACCAGCGCTGTCCCGGTCACCTGGCCGCGAGGGCTGCGAACGACGATGGTGTCCCGATCGGCGACGCCGTAGCGACGCGCGGTCTCCGGGTGGATCTGCACGAGGCGGATACCGTTGAGCCGCTCCCCCGTCTGCGTCCAGTGCGTCACCGACGCGAAGTGCGCGACGCTGGGGCGGCCGGTCATCCCCATCAACGGGTAGGCCCTCTGCAGCTCGGTGTTTCCCGGCACGGCAAGATGGACCGGGTGGGTGACTGCCTGCGGGTTCACCGGGTTGTCGACGAACCCGGTCTGGTACGCGATGGTCGGGTTGGCGCCCGTCACCTCGGGATGCGTGTAGAACACCGGCAGTGCGCCGTGCCCGGCGGACTTGAGGCTCCGGTCGAGCTCCGGGGTGAAGATCTCGACCTTCCCGCTCGGTGTCGGAAACCGTTTCCCCTTGGCTCCCAACGCCTCCGTGGCCTCATACCACGAGGGGTGGTCGAGGTACAGGGTGCTGACACCTGGGTGTTTCGAGGTGGGACAAGGCCACCGCAGGGGCTCCGCCCGCGACTCCAGCCGCTGCTGCGACATTCCCGCCATCCCCGGTGTCAGGGCGACGAACTGCGCCCACAGCTTCGAATAGTCCTTCCAGTCCTGCGGAAACGCGTCGGTCCAGTACGCGCCGGGAAGCTTCCGGTCGTGCCGGGCCAGCGCAGCCGCGAGGTCGATCCAGATCTCCCAGTCCGGCCGCGATTGTCCCACCCGGGGTACGGCCTGGTGCTGCCAGCGGATCGCGCGATCGTCGCGGCGCATGTAGACGCCGTCCATCTCCAGTCCGCTGCAGACCGGGAGGATGATGTCGGCGTAGTAGGCGGCCTCCTCCATGAAGAGTCCGGTGTAGACGTAGAATTCGAGCTGCCTGAACGCCTCCCTGACGCGTGCGGTGTTGGCCGAGGACAGCAGCGGGTTGCCTTGCGTGATGACGGCGCGCAAGCGGTAGGGCTTGGCTTCGAGGATCGACTCGGCGAAGTAGTCCGGTCCGACGGGCAGCGCCTTCGGGCGCGGTGGTGTCGGCCTGGCCAGCGGCGGCAGGTGCAGGTCCCCCGGCCAGGTGTTGTGCATGAAGTTGCATCCACCGCCCGGCACGCCGATGTTGCCGGTCACCGCCGCGAGGAACGTCAGCGCCCGGTAGGTGTCGAATGCTCCGAGCTGGTGTGAAATGCCCGCGTTGCAGAAGATGGCGGCCGGCTTGGTGCGCGCGTATTCCTCGGCGAGCCTGCGGATGACGCCTGCCGGGACGTCGCAGATCCGGGCGGCCCATTCCGGGGTGTAGCCGGCGCGGTTCAGGTGGTCACGGAGTTCGGCGAAGCCGAGGACCCAGTCCCGGACGAAAGCGTGGTCGTACAGATCCGCCGCGATGATGTGCTGCAGCATCCCGAGCACCAGGGCGTAGTCCGTGTGCGGTTTGGGGGCGATCCACTGGTCGGCCTCCGCGCTGGTCGGGGTCTGCCGCGGGTCGACCACGACGAGCTTCGCCCGGGTTCGCCGGCGCCGGCGCAGCAGGTAGCCGAAGGTGACGGGGTGAGTCTCGGCCTGGTTCGTCCCGAGGAAGAGCAGGTAGCGCGCGGCGCCGAGGTCTTCGCGACCGGTGGCGGCGTCCACCCCGTACCCGTTGGTGAAGTTCCCCAAGCCGAAGGTCGCGGCGAGCGCATTGCCGCCGGCGTCGTTGCACACCGGGCCCACATCGGTGTTGTTGGGACTGCCCAGCAGGGTGAACAGCCGGCCGACGAGCGAGCCGACGCCTCGCGGGAGCCGGCCCGTGGTCCGGTTGGCGATGGATCGGACGTCTCCACTGTCACGCAGCGAAAGGAGCCGCCCGGCGATGTGATCGAGCGCTTCGTCCCAGGAGATTGCTTCGAACCGGGAATCTTCGGCCCCTTTGGCGCCGCCGATCCGCCGCAGCGGGGTGGTCAGCCGGAGCGGGTTGTACACCAGCTCGGTCATCATCGGCGCCTTCACGCAGACGTTGCCAGCCTGCACGGGGTCGTCGCGCTCTCCCGCCACGCTGATGATCCGGTTGGCTCGCAGCCCGACGTGCAGCCGGCAGTTCGCGTTGCAGAACTGGCAGGCGGTCGCGACCACCGTGTCCGGCTGGAGCGCAGCCGAGTCCGTGGTGAAGCCGAGTTCCGCGGCGCCGCCCTCCGGCGATGGCACACCGGCGGCCGCCGCTTCGCCGGGGGCGCCGACGGTCAGCGCGGCGCCACTGATCACCACCTGCTGGACGAAACCCCGCCGGGAAATGCCATGACCGTCCACCATGCTCGGCTCCTCACGAAAAGCGGACACCGGGGGGCAAGCCGCCGGACCTTCACACGGAAGCGGACGCGGTGAGCGCGCTGATCAGCGGCTCGAGCACGCCAGGAACGGCGCGGTAGTAGATCCACGTCCCACGTCGTTCGCAGACGAGCACCCCGGCCTCCCGCAGTTTCCGCAGGTGGTGACTGATCGTGGGACCGCTCACGGCGAACCCGGCCGAGATGGTGCAGACGCACGCCTCGCCGTCAGGGCTGTTCGCCACCAGGGACACCAACTGCAAGCGGATCGGATGGGCAAGGGCTTTGAGGACTTCGCTGAGACGCTCCGCCCGGTCCGACGTCAACGCCGTTCGGCCGAACGGAGGCGCGGGCACGCCGTATTGCGCTCGAGGCTCGGGCACAAAAGTCACCATTCCCCCACTGACCGCCCCATAGACGTGACAAAGACAGAGGATTGCCTTCCGCACCAGCGCCTGTCAACGAGTGAACCCAGCGTGCGACCCACTTGGACCAGCAAACCCGGCCCGCCGCCTGATTCGAGGTATCTCTAACCAATCCAGACGGCAATCGCACGAAACACGCACGTAACCGCGTGCCATTTCCAAGATCGGGACCACTCGGCCGTTCGAGTGCATGGATCTCGCCTCCTTGACGGTCCAGAGCAGCATTCGTAGACTGCCCAACAGGCTGCATAGGCAGTTGTCGATACACATTGAAGCTCCGCCGGCCGGCCACGGGGGGTGAGGTTGATCTTGTGACGCCCGGCGCCACATGATCACGGACCGACGCCGGCGAAGACGTCCGCCCACGCGGACAGCGCGGCAGGCCACCGCATTCCTCGACCTCAAAATCGATTCTTTCGACCGAACGAGCAGTCGTGGCGAATAGTCCGAATTCGACCGTTTCGACCGTTGTATTGATGAACGTCAATATGCAATGCCGAACCGAGGGGGTGCAGAACTCGTGACGGACACCGAGCAGGCACCCCGGTCGTCACCACGGACGCCGCCGGCGTGGCGCGGCAGGCACACCGTCGCGGTCGCTGCGGGAATCGGGATCGGCGTTCTGCTCTGTCTCCTCAACGTCCTGGTGTTGTTCAGGGCCGGCATGTCCTTCGGCGGATCGGCACTGGTCGCCGTACTCGGCGCGGCCCTGCTCCGCCTGGCCGGAAAGCTGAACTGGCAGGGCCTGTTCGTCGTGTTCTCCATCGCCTCGAGCGGCTACATGGCCACAGCGGCGCTCGACACGGGGATCGGCGCCATCCTGCTGCAAACGGGTGTGCTGCCGAGCTGGGCACTTCTCGTCGCGCTTGCCGTCATAGCGAACCTGCTGGGCGCAGGACTCGGGTCACTGCTGGCCAAACGGCTTGTCGTCACCGACCGGCTGCCGTACCCGACGCTCCAGCCCGCGATCACCCTGATGAAGTCGCTCAGCACACCATCCACCGACGGGACCAACCGGATCGGCAGGACCCTGCCCATCGCGACGGGCGCGGGCGCGGCGATCGCCGCCGGAGCCGCGGCCTGGGGTCACGACAGCACGCCGGACCTCTTCGGCTCGGGGACGCATCTTGCGCTGGCCTTGTCGCCGCTGCTGTTCGGTGTGGGGTTCCTGATCGGACGTCGGGCGTGCGTCTGGCTCGCGGCCGGGTCGGTCTATTCGCTGATCGTCTGGTACGCGCAGGACAACGGCGCGGCCACAACCACCTCCTACACCGCACATCTGGCGTATCCGTGGGTCCTCGCGTGCGGGGTCGGCTTGATCCTGGGGTACTCGATCAGCTCCCTGGTGCGTGCTCGAGGACCGCTCGCCCGTGCTGTCAGGCGGGCTTTCCGGGGCTCGAAAACGTTGCGCGTGGCGGGCACGGCCGGGTTGGCGGCCCTCGCGGTCACGGTCGTGCTGGTTCCGGCCACCCTGAAGTATGCCGGCCTCGGCGCGCTGGCACTGGTCCTGTTGCTGGTGTTGACGGTGTTCCTCAACCGGGCGGGCGGCGAGATCGGGCTGGTGCCCTTGGCGCCCGCGCTGTACTTCGGCGTCGCGGTGTTCGCGGTGACCGGGTGGTCGACATCGGTCGCCGTCCTGACGGCGTCGACGTTGTGCTGCGCGGCGATCGCCTCGGTGTATTTCACCTACTCGGCCAAGGTCGCCCACGAGCGCCCCGCCGGGCTTCCCGAACCACCGTCGAAGATCGTGCGCCGGACGCAGATCGGCGGCGGAATCGCCGGCTCCGTGATGGGTGTCGGAGTGGTCCTCGTGCTCGCGCACGCCGGCGTCATCGGTGGCGACGCGTTCCCGTCCCCGGTTGCGACCGCGGTGAGGTTCGTCGACACCGCGGTGCGCGGCTCGGCGGAGTACCCGGCCGCCGTGGGGCTGGCGCTCGCGATCACCGGACCGATCGGGATGGCGTTGACGTTCACCAGCGTGATGCCGACCATGCTGGGACTCGGCATCCTGCTGCCGCCCGCGTATTCGCTCACCATCGCCGCCGGCGGCCTGGCCCAGTGGGTCGTCGTGCGACGGCACCCCGAACGCAAGAGCGCCACGGAGATCGTCGCCTCCGGCCTGATCATCGGCGAGGGCCTGATCATGGTCGTGGTCCTCATCGCGCGCGAGGTCCTGTGAAGACCGCGACGCAGCCCGCCCGCGACGGGCCGGCACCGGAACTCTCCTCGCACTGGCCAAGCGGGGAGGCAGTAGGAGGGCACGGCGGAGACCCCTGCGGAGGAGGTGATAAAGATGATCGAAATCGCCAACATCGAGCTGGCCGAGGTTTCCGAGAAGGAGCCCGACTGCTGCACCGCCATGCGGGGCCGCAAGAACCTCGACGTGCAGACCAACGTGATGGCCGCCGACCCGGACGGCTGCGAGTGATCCTCGCGCACCGCGAACAGCACCTGGCCGGTCCGACCGGCATCCCCCGCCGCGCCCTCTCTCCTGCTGCCCGCACCGGCCTCCACTGACAGGGGTGAACTGAATGCAAGTCAGTGCCAACACCGTCACCTTCTCGGTGGCCTTGCCCGACGGGGCACTCCCGCCCGAGTACCTCGACGAGTCCGGCAAGGTCAGCGTGCTCGCCAACGCCGTCGCCGGCACCATGGACATCGTCAGCCGCGCCGAAGTCACCGCGCTCGAACGGCTCCGCGCCGGCGCCTCGGTCGCCGAGGATTCGACCACGCTGGCCGGCCTGCGCGACCGCGGCTACGTCTTCGACGACCCCGTGGTCGAAGACGCCAACTACCGCGGCGTCGTCGACGGCTACTTCGAAGCGATCAAGGAAGCCCCGTTCCAGTTCATGTTCATCCCGTCGTTCGTGTGCAACCTGGCCTGCCCGTACTGCTTCGAGGGCGAGCTGACCAGGAAGAGCCCGCGCATGACCGAAGAGATGATCGACGCGGCGTTCGATTCCATCCCGATGATCCAGGAGCTGCACGAGAACTCCGGCCCGCCCTACATCACGCTGTTCGGCGGGGAACCACTGCTCGACACCGCGCCACAACGGGAGTCGATCGAGCAGATCCTGAGCCGCGCCTACGACCGCGGCTACCCGGTCACCGCCATCACCAACGGCGTCGCACTGGACGCGTATGTGCCGATGCTGCTCGAGTACGGCTGCGAAGAGGTGCAGGTCAGCCTGGACGGGACGCCGGAAGTCCACGACACCCGCCGGGTGTTCCGCAACGGGAAGCCGACGTTCAAGCTGATCGAGCACAGCATCGACGTCGCCGCCGCGGCCGGCCTGCGGGTCCTGATCCGCGTGCTGGTCGACCTGGACAGCGTCGGGCAGATGCCCGAGTTCGCCGAGTTCGCACTGGCCAAAGGCTGGATCGACAACCCGAAGATCCGCCTGTTCTACGGGTTCACCAAGCAGACCTCGTTCCTCTACGTCACCCCGGACCACCCCCCGGAGAAGCGCGAGAAAATGGTGCGCGGGGACGTCAAACCCAGCCTGCAGGAAGCCTTCTACCGGATGCTGCGGGACAACCCACTGGTGGACCGGATGCTCGAACCCGACCCCGCCCGGATCCGCGCGGCGGTGCTCGAAGGCGACCGGGTCCGGCCCAATCTGCAAGGCTGCAGCGCCGGCACCAGCGTCGTCGCGTTCGACCCCAACGGGAAGGTCTACGGCTGCCCGGAAACGGTCGGACGGCCGCAGCACGCCTGCGGCGACTACTTCCCCGGCTTCCGGTACTCCGGCGGCTACCGCGAACCGTGGCGGCACCGGCACGTCGACACCGTGGAGATGTGCCGCGAGTGCAACGTGAAGCTGTTCTGCGGGGGTGGCGGCTGCCCGATCAAGGCGTGGGCGGCCAGCGGCGGCGACTTCAACACCTGCTACTGCCCGAAGGTCTCGACGATCAAGACCCGCGTCGAGAGCGAACTGGCCTACCTCCTGCCGATGGCCCTGCAGCGCAGGCAGTCCCGGACGGCGTCGGGGTCGCCGGAGAAAGGAATGGGAACATGGGATCAGATGACCACCGTGGGTTCGTTTCCCTGGATGACGTGATGAAGCCGCAGACGCCGACGACCGACGCCGGTGGCTGCTGCTCGTCCGGCGAGGCCGGCGCCGGGGCCTGCTGCGCCACCGAACCCACCGTCGTCGCGATCGCCTCGGTCCCGGTCGAGATCCAGGTGAAGGCCCGCTACGACGAACTGGCCGGGCAGGGCGCGAGCACACTCTGCTGCTCACCTCAGGCGGTCTACACCGACGAAGAGCTGGCCGGGATCCCGTCGTGGGTGCTGGAGCTCTCGAGCGGCTGTGGGTCGCCGCTCGACGCGATCGCCCTCGAACCCGGGCAAACCGTCGTGGACTTCGGCTGCGGCGCCGGGCTCGACCTGCTGATCGCGGCGCGCCGCGTCGGCCCGGCCGGCCGCGTGATCGGGATCGACGGCTCGATGAACATGGTGAAGACGGCCCGGCGCGCGGCCGCCGAGATGGGGCTGCGGAACATCGACGTCCGGGTCGGTGACATCCGCCGTCCCCCGGTCCGCGCGGAGACGGTGGACGTCCTGCTCAGCAACTGCGTGCTGGGCATGTTCCCCGACAAGCCCGAGGTGCTCGGCGCCATCGCGACAGTCCTGCGTCCCGGCGGGATGGCCGTGATCTCCGACGTCGTCTACGCCGACGGCACCCCGCCGGTCGACGTCACCACCGGGGACGCGGCCACCGCGGACGACTTCGCCCGGTGCGTGGTCGGCATGACCGAAACCGAGTACCGGGACATGGTCCTCGGTGCGGGCTTCGACCGGGTCGACTTCCGCAGCGACGGCCTCGTCCCCTACCGGGACGGCGCGCAGGTCACCAGCGCGATGATCTTCGCGCACCGCGGGACCGGCGAGCCCGCGCGGCCGTGCTGCTGACCGGCGGTGAGCCCGGCGTGTTCCGCCACGCCGGGCTCGCATCCGGGGACTACGCCGAGGTCCGGACCGAACGGACCCGGATTCTCGACATGGTCTGGCGTGGCGGCGACGTCGAGAGCGTCACCCTCAGCCGGGACGAGGGCCGGTGTGCGCGGGTCGTCGGTGCCGCCGGTTCGTCGTTCGTATCGTCCACTGAGGACAGTGCGACGGAGCTCGTCCGGCTGGCCAAGGCGAACGCCGCGCAGATCGCCGTGCCCGCCGGTGCCTTCGCGCCCGCGCGGCCCGGCGTGTCTTCGGATGACGTGCCTGGTGCCGACGTCGTCGAGTCCGTCCCGGTCGAGGAGAAGGCCGCTCTGCTCGGCGGCTACTACGATGCCGCGCTCAACGCCCACGCGAACGTGGCGGGCGCCCTGCTCTACTACCGCGAAGCCGTGTCGGACATCGACCTCGTGACCAGCGAGGGCCTCGCGCTGACGTGGCGCCGTCGCGACCTCACCCTCCAGCTCACCGTCTACGCCAGTGCAGCCGGCGACCGGACGGCCGGCTCGGTTTCGGTGGGCAGCGGCGGGGACTTCTCCGTGCTCCGGAAGCTCGACGAGCGGATCCAGGCCGCCGCCGAGACGGCGGTCGGCCTCGCGCGCGCTCCGGTGGTGGAGAGCGGCGGCTACGACGTCGTCTGCGACGGCCCGCTGGCCGGCGTCTGGGCCCACGAAACCATCGGTCATCTCTGCGAAGCCGATCACCACCTCGGGGACGCCGAGCTCCAGCGCGCCCTGCGCCCGGGCCGCGAACTCGGCTCGCCCCTGCTCACCATCACCGACGGTCCCGGGCTTCCCGGCGCACGCGGCTACGTACCGGTCGACGACGAAGGAACCGCCGGCCGCCCGATCCACCTCCTGCGTGACGGCGTCGTCGCGGCCGCGCGGCTCCACGACCGCGCCACGGCCGGCGCTTTCCGCGACGAGCCGACCGGCAACGCCCGATCCCTCGGCTATCGCCATCCCCCGCTCCCCCGCGTCCGAACGATCGCCATCGCCGCCGGCGACTCCTCCGACGCCGACCTCGTCGGCGGGATCGGGCGCGGGCTGCTCGCCCGCGGCGTCCTGGGCGGGCAGACCGACCGGGCCGGCTTCACCTTCCTGCCGGCCGAATGCCGGGAGATCCGTGACGGTCAGGTCGGCCGCCTGGTCCGCGGTGTCGTGCTCTCCGGCGGAGTCCTCGACGCGTTCCGGGCCGTCGACGGGGTCGGCCGGGACCAGTGGCGGGGAGACACCTCGGCCGGCTGCGGGAAACAGGGCCAGTACCCGTTGGCCGTCAGCTCGTGGGCGCCGTCGATCCGGCTGCGAGGTATCCATGTCCGCACTGGCTGAGTACGTCGACGCGATCGGCGAGGACGCCGGCCGCCGGTGTGACCGCTGGGAGGTCCTCGCGATCGACCGGGCCGACTCGGTCGTCGAGTTCGGTTCCGGAACACCCGACGCTTCCCGTGCGTCCCGCGAAACCAGCGTGTGTGTCCGGGTCCACGTCGCCGGCCGTGTCGGCACCGCGACCACCACCCGGCTCGACCGGCCCCGGGAGCTCATCGACGACGCCGTCCTCAGTGCGCGGTTCGGCCCGCGGACGCGATGGCCGGACCGACCGCCCGACGCACCCGCCCCGCGGCACGGCGAGGCATCCACCGAGAGCGCCGCCGAGCTGGCCCGGCAGGTCTGCGGTCTGCAGCGGTCCACCGGTCTCGCCGTCCACGGCACCGTCACCCGGACCCGGCAGCGGGTCCGGCGCGCGGACCGGCACCACTGCTCAGGAGACGACGAGACCTTCTTCCACCTCGCCGTCGTCGCCGAAGGCAGGCGGAATCCGCAGCTGCAGCTGCCCTGGACCGGCTGGACCCGCGCCGCCCGGCTGCCGGACGCGCTGCGCGAGTGGCTGACCACCGCGGCCGCCTGGGACGACCTGCCCGCCGACGTGGCCCCGCCTTCGCCGATGGGCGTCCTGCTCGGCCCGGCGGCCGTACACAGCCTCCTGACGCCGCTGATCGTCGGCCTCAGCGCCACGACCGCGGCGAGCGGCCGCTCTTTTGCCGCCGACGACCTCGGCACGCCCCTGCTGCACCGCGGGATCGACATCCGCGACGAACCCGTGCCGGCCGGCACCGGCTGCGGGCTGAGCTACCCGGCCGCGGACGACAACGGAGTCCCCACCGCTGCGCTGACGGTGGTGGAGAACGGCGCGCCCGCCCGGCTCTACCACAGCGTCCGCACCGCCGCCGACCTCGGCGTCGCCCCCACCGGCCACGGATTCCGGGGCAGTGCCGTCCGCAGGAAGCCTCGGCAACCGGTGACGCCGGTGCTCAACAACGCCACCTTCCACACCGACGGCGTCCCCGCCGCCGGCCTCGGCGACCTGATCACCGAACTGGACTCCGGCGTGTTCATCGACTCCCTGCTGGGCGGACACCAGCGGGCGGGGCTCTCCCCCGTGGTGGAAGGGCGGATCCGGCTCGGTTTCGTCGTCGAGCACGGCAAAGTGGTCGGCACGATGACCCCGGCCGCGGTCGCGCTCGACTTCCGGGAGATCCTCGGCTCCCGGCTCGCCGCCGTCTCGGCGCGCCACTGGGCGGTCAGCCGTACCTGGACGGGCCGATTGCCCTTCGTCCTCGCCGCCGCACGGAGGCCGTGATGTACGACGCGATCATCATCGGCGGCGGGGTCGCCGGGGCGGCAAGCGCGACACTGCTCGCGCGACGCGGGCTCCGTGTCCTGGTCACCGATCGAACCCCGCTGCCCGCGCCGGCGGTGTCCACGCACTTCTTCGGGCCGACCGTGCTGACGGCGCTCGACGAGCTCGGGCTGCTCGACCAGGTCCTCGCCACCGGCGCGCCGCCGTTGCGGCGCTGGCACCTCGAGGTCGAGGACGGTTACTACGGCGGCCCGATGCTGCCGCGGTCCGCCCACCCCTACAACCTCTGCGTCCGACGGGAAACGCTCAGCGGCATCCTGCTGGACGCCGCGGTGCGGGCGGGCGCCGAGGTCCGCGAGCGCTGCGCGGTGCGAACCCTGCTTCGAGACGGCGACCGCGTCATCGGCGTGGCCGGTGCCGGGTGGCAGGAGAAGAGCCACGTCGTCATCGGCGCCGACGGCCGGGGATCGGCGACAGCGCGACAGGCCGGCGCCGAGACCACGTTCGACGCCGGCGCCCTGCGGTGCACGTTCCACGCCTACTGGCGCGGCGTGGCCCCCCTTCCGGCAGCGTCCCTGGAGTTGTGGCACCACGACGGATCGCTGGTCCAGCTGGGCCCGTGCGACGGTGGGCTCTGGGTCGTCATGCTGTCCGCCCCGGTCGCCGGATTCGCCGCGTTGCGTGGCACGGATCGCGACGGCGTCAGCGGATACGAACACCGGCTCGCGGCCATCCCCGCCATGCGGACCCGGCTGGCGGACGCCGAGCGGATGTCGCCGGTGTTCGGATCCGGGACGCTGCGGAACTTCTCCCGTGCTCCGGCCGGCCCCGGCTGGCGGCTCGCCGGTGACGCGTACTGCCACAAGGATCCCCTGTTCGGTGCGGGAATCGCGGACGGTTTCGCGGCCGCCCGCGTGCTCGCGGACACGGTTCCCGGTGCGGTACAGGGGGAACTCCCCTGGGCGGAGGCGGAGACGAGGTACGCCGACGCGCTGGACGCACGGGTGGGCGCCCGGGTCCGATCGGGCATCGAGGGGCTGGACCTCGACCGGATCCGCCCCGAGCAACGCGCCTGGGTCCGCGGTGTGCTCGCGCACCCGGCGCTGGCACTCGAGCTGGTCCAGCAGTGCTCCGAGCTGTTCGCCGCGCTCCCGCCGGAGCGCCGGACGTTCTGGCAGGCCGTCGCGGACAGCACGGCAGACCTGCTCGACCTGCCCGCCCCCGCACGCATCGACACTCCGCGATGAGCCGCGGCACCGTCCCGGCGTACCTCGGCGACCACGCCGACGCCCTGACGACACTGCAGACCTCGCTCGCCGCCGAGCGCTGGCTGGTCAACACCGGCCAAGCCGAAACCCTCGGGCACCGACCGGGTTCCTGCCCGCCACTGGCCGACGGCACGCTGGTGCACGCCGCGCTCGACCACGGCGACCTCGGCTACGCGCGCGAGCTCGCCGCGTGGTACTTCCGGGAAAATCTGGTCGACGCGACGTCCGAACTCCGCCGCGCACAACGGTCGACGACCGTGGAAATCGGCGGCGTGCGACGCTCGATGGGCGAGCTGACCGCGTTGACCAGGTCCGCCACGTCGGCGACCGGACGATCGCAGGCCGCCGAGGCCCTCCGCCGGCTCGGCGGCGAGCTTCGGGCAGCTCGCCAGGCCTGGCTCAAAGCGCATGCCGCCGCCGTGCACCGGCTCGGGTTCGACACCCACGGTTCGCTGATCCGGGCCCTCCACCCGAGCGTCGACCGGTGGATCGAGCATGCCCGGCACTGGCTGTCCGACACTCGCGACGGCTACCTCGAGGAGGCGCGGTCGTGGCGGGAGCGCGACGGGCTGACGGCACCGGCGTTGAGCGACCCCCGGCTCGTCGCGGCGCGAGCCGTCGTCCCGGCCGGCGCCCCGCCCGCGCTGGCGGCCGTCCTGTCGACCATCCGCACCTGGGAGCTGGCGGAGCACACCCGGCACGTGCTCGTCGACGACGCCGACCGTCCGGGCAAGCTCGGGTTCGCGTTCTGCTCGCCGGTGTCCCCGCCGTCGGACATCCGGGTGTCCGTCGTCGACGGCCGGTCACTCGGGCACTACGCCACCCTCCTGCACGAATTCGGCCACGCGCTGCACTTCAGTGCCGGCATGACGCGGCCGCTCGACCTGTGGCGGCTGCCCACCGCCATGAGCGAGGCGTTCGGCTTCCTGCTGGAACGGCTGGTCCGCGAACCCGCCTGGCAGGAGCAGCAGCTCGGCGCGGCGCTGGGTGAGGAGGACGTCGAGCGGACGCGGTTCGGCCGCGAGCACGTCCGGCGGGTCGTCGCGGCCAGCCTGTGTTTCGAGATGACCGTGCACGACGGCGGCACCGACCCGGCCGGCGAGTATCGCCGGCTGTACGAGCGCGAATTCGGGGTCTCCGTCGACGGCGGCGCCGCGTGGGATCGGCTGCAGACATATCTGGAAGGGCAGCCCTGCTATCCGCTGGTGTACCACCAGGCGTTCACGACCCGGGACCGGCTGTGGACCGAGGCGGTGAGGCTGGCGGGTGAGCGGTGGTACACCTCACGCCGGGGCGGGCAAGCGGTCCGGTCGGTGCTGGACCTGCTCGACCGGGTCCGGCCCGACGATGTCATCGGGCCGGATTCCGGAGGGTGAGGGCGAGCAGGAGCTCCGCGCGTTCGTCCCGCACCAGCACTCGCAGGGCCGCCGGCAGGTCGGTGGCGAGCATCCGGTCGATGGTGTCCACTGTGTCCGGCGAGACCGCGGTGTGCGGGAAGAGACCGGTCACCGCCGCTCGGGTGATCTGGTGCGGCCGCTTGCGCCACAGGCCCGGGATGTCACGGACGTAGTCCTCCACGAAGGACTCGAGCAGCTTTCGCTGAGCCGGATGGCGGAACCCGGCGACGAGTGCGGTGAAACGCCCGGCCGGTGTCCCGGGATCCACGATCTCGCGCCAGGCTCCGGTCTTCGCCGCGAGGGTCGGCACCGAGGCGTCGAGCTGCGCTCGCGTCCGTTCGTCCGCGGCGGTCCGCGGCGACCGGTCTTCGGGCGGCGCGTGGCCGTGGGCGACGAGCGCGCGCAGCAACCGCCACCGGAGGTCGGCGTCCATCGGGAGCGCGCCGCCCAGCCACTCCCGGACGACGCCCTGCTGTTCCGTGGTCAAGGCCGCGGCGGCGACCGCCCGCGCGAACACGAGCCGGTGATCGGCGCCGGTCGCCGGGTCTTCGACCGCCGCGACCAGCGTGTCGACGAACCGCGGCCAGCCGACCCGGTCGGACCACCCGGGATCGGCATAGGCAGACAACACGGTCGCCGTCTGGCGCAGCACCCGTTGCACCACCGCGATCTGCGGCTCCTTCGCGAGTCCGCGGGCCGCCATCCTCAGGAACCCCGCCGCGGTCAGCCGGCCTCGGCGGGTCATGCCCCAGGCCGCGGACCAGCACAGCGACCGCGCCAGTGGGTCCGGGATGTCGGCGACCCGCTCGATCACCGTGGCCAGCGACCGGCTGTCCAGGTCCACCTGTGCGTAGGTCAGGTCGTCGTCGTTGGGCAGGACGAGCAGCCCGGCACGCTCACCGGCGAGCTGCGGCAGGTCCGTGACCGTGCCGGAGACGTCGAGGTCGATGCCGCGTACGCGGACGAGCGAACCTGTTCCGCTTTCGTCGTAGACGCCGACGGTGACGCGGTGGTCGAGCAACCCGGTGTCGCCGGACGCCGCGGGTTCCTGTGTGACGGCAGCCGAGGTGTACCGGCCTTCGGCGTCGATGCCGATGCAGGCGCGCAACGTCGTCGTCCCGGTGGTGGTCAGCCAGCTCCGGGCCCAGTCGCCGTCCGCGCCGAGGGCCCTGACCAGGTCGGCGAACTCGGCAACGCCGTAGGCGTGTTCGGCGAGGTACTTCCGGATCCCGTCGAAGAATCCGGCCGTGCCGAGGCGGGTGACCAGCTGCGACAGGACACTCGCACCCTTGTGGTAGGTCAGCGCGTCGAAAGTGACCATCGCGTGCTCGACGTCGGGGACGTCCGCGATGACCGGGTGCGCCGACGGGGCCTGGTCGAGTTCGTACGCGAGGCTCTTCTTCCGCGCGGCGAAGCCGGCCCAGGCGTCGGTGAACTCGGTGATCTGCGTCTGGGCGTGCAATGCGGCCCAGGTGGCGAACGCCTCGTTCAGCCACAGGTCGTCCCACCAACGGAAAGTAACCAGGTTGCCGAACCATTGATGGGAAACTTCGTGCAGCAGCATTTCCGACCGCTGCCGAAATGCCGCGCGCGTCACTTTCCGGTCGAAAACGAAACTTTCGCCCGCCATGACACACCCGGCGTTCTCCATGGCGCCGAAGCTGAACTCCGGGACGAAACACAGGTCGAGCTTGGCGAACGGGTAGCCGATGCCGAACCTTCCGGCGAAGAAATCGAGCCCGTCACGCAGCTGACCGGCCAGGTGATCGGCATCGACGTGCTCACGCAGTGACTTCCTGGCGTGCACCGCGAGCGGCGGGTTCCCGGTGAACCCCCAGCTCGCGAACGGGCCGGCCGCCAACGCGACGAGATAGGGACTGATCGGCGGAGTCGGCGCGAAGGTGTGCCGGGTCCCGGTGCTCGCCACGACCGGACCGTTCGAGACAGCGGTCCAGCCACGCGGCGTGGTCACGGTCAGCGAGAACGGCGCCTTCAGATCAGGTTGGTCGAAGCAGGCGAAGACGTGCGGGGCGTAGGCCGGCTGGAGGTGGCTGTAGACGTAGGTCTCGCCGTCGGCCGGGTCCACGAACCGGTGCAGGCCCTGCGACGACGTCGAGTAGTCGTGACTGCTCTCGACGATCAGCAGGTTGTCGACGTCAAGACCGGGCAGGACCAGGCGGTTTTCCTCGTGAGCGTCCTGGAGCGGGCGGCCGTTGAGCTCGACGGACGCGACCTGCCGTGCCACCAGATCCACCCAGCCGGCCGAGCCCGGTGAACGGCACGTGAATCTGATCACCGACCGCGACCAGAAGCCGTCGGCGCCGAGGTCGAGCGAGATTCGGTAGTCACCTACCGTGACTTCGCTCGCGCGCCGGGCTGCCTCGGCGCGGGTGAGCGGGAGGCCGTTCACCTCCTGGATCCTGAAGGATCGCCGCCTGATCGCCTAGACTGGACACCTGGTGCTCGTTCGTCCGAGACGACACGGGCCGGAGCGGAAGGAACCGACTTCGACATGGCGAAGCGTAGGGCGAGCTGCGACGACGCCGAGCTGAAGCCGGGCGAAAAGCTGCCGCCCGTGGAGCCGGAGGTGCCCCGCCCGCCCCGGATCGCGGAGCCGATGGACAGCGCTCGCAGCGCCACGCTTGCCGCGGGCTTCAAGGCGTTGGCCGACCCGGTGCGCCTCCGGCTGCTCTCCCTGGTCGCCTCGCATCTCGACGGAGAGGCGTGCGTCTGCGACCTCGTCGGCGCGTTCGACCTGACCCAGCCGACCATCAGCCACCACCTCAAGATCCTGCGCGACGCCGGACTCGTCGAGTCGACCCGCCGCGGGACGTGGGTGTACTACCGCCTCGTGCCCGAAGCCGTGACGGCACTGACCGGCGTCATCGGTATTCCACTGCCGGCCCGCTGACAAATTCGGCACTGCCGGAACAACAAGGCTGCCAGAACAACAAGAAAGCCCCCACGTCCCCTGACGGTATTTCCGCACTGTACTGATCAAATCGATGGTCATCAATACGGCGTTCAGGTGATGATCACGCCGTCACGTTTCCCCGCGGTTACGGCTGTCTTCGCTCTTGATGGCGGGGCAGGCGCTCGCTACCCTGCCTGAACGGGGGTTCTGTTTTCCCACCGCGTTGCGCACTCCCGAGCGAAGGGACGCAGAGCGATGATCACTTTTCTTGCCGTGAGCGGATTTCTGGGAGCCGGTAAGACGACGACGTTGATCGCCACGGCGAAACACCTTGAGGCGCAAGGCCGCCGCGTCGCGATCATCACCAACGACCAGGCCGCCGATCTGGTCGACACCCAGCTCGTCCGGTCCAGTGCGGCACGGGGTGCCGAGGTCACCGGCGGGTGCTTCTGTTGCCGCTTCGACGATCTGCTCACCGTCGCCCGGGAACTGGTCGACAGGCACGGCGTCGACACACTGCTGGCGGAGGCCGTCGGCAGCTGCACCGACCTGCAGGCAACGGTGATCCGTCCGTTGCGCGCCTACTACGGCGACACGTTCGCGGCCGGCCGGCTGGTCACCGTCGTCGAACCGCAGCGCCTGAGCGCGCTGCGCACGTCGCTCGCCCTCGACGACGCGGAGTCCGATCTGTCCTATCTCTTCGGCAAGCAGTTGCAGGAAGCCGACATCATCGCGGTGAACAAGCTCGACCTGCTGACCGGCAGCGCGGCGGCCTCGATCCTGGACCGGGTGCAGTCCTCGCACCCGTCGGCGACGGTCGTCGGCTACTCCGCGGCGACGGGCCGGGGGGTTGAAACGCTGGCCGAGCAGTGGCTCGGCGGCCACGAATCGCCGGACCGCGTCATCGACATCGACTACGACCGCTACGCCAACGCTGAAGCGGCACTCGCGTGGCTCAACCAGTCGCTCGTGGTCGGCTCCGCCGGCGGTTTCGATCCGGCTGCCTGGGCCAGAGCCCTGCTCGGCCACCTGTCGGCCACGTCCGCGGAGAACAGCTGGCTGATCGGGCACGCGAAGGCCGGCGTGCAGACCGCAGAAGGGCTGACGAAGTCGAGCGTGACCGAGGCCGGCGCCGAACCGACGATCGACGCCGCCGCCGTCACCTTCACGACGCTCGCGAACGTGACGATCAACGCCCGGGTCGCCTGCGCACCCGAACAGCTCGACATCGCCGTCAACTCCGCGGTCGAGCACGCGCTCGCAGCGACCGGCACCGTCCTTGCGGAGTCATCGACCTCACCGGCGTTCCAGCCCGGCTACCCGCGGCCGACGCACCGGCTGACCGCGAACTCACACTAGTCCAGGCCGGCGACGGCACTCCGGCGTTCGATGAACACGACGTCGCGCCACCGGTCACCGTGGCGCCCGATCCGCTCGCGGGTCCCCAGCACACGGAACCCGGCTCGCTCGTGCGCGACGAGGCTCGCCTTGTTCTCGGGGAAGATCCCGCTCTGGATCATCCACACGCCCGCCGCCTCCGTCGACGCGACCAAAGCCCTCAACAACGCCGGCCCGACACCGCGGCCCCGCGCATCCGCGGCCACGTAGACACTGTGCTCCACAACGCCGGCGTACACCGGCCTCGAGGAAACCCGGGTGACGGCGACCCAGCCGACGACGCGCCCGTCGACGTCCTCGGCGACGAGCCGGTGCTCGGCAAGGTGGGCCTCATCCCATGCGTCCCACGACGGCGCTTCGGTCTGGAAACTGGCGTCACCGGTGTCGAGCCCGTCCTGGTAGATCCTCAGCACGCTCTCCGCGTGGCGCGTCTCCATCGGAACGATCCGCACCGCCACCGGCTTCCTCGCCCGCACGATCACCGCCCGGCGCCCGCCTTCCATCCCTGCCGACGGCGTCACACTGACGTCGCCGAGCCCGGCGAGCTCGAGCAGCTCCGCGTACCGCGCTTCCGTCACCGCCCCGGCAAGGCAGTCCTCGTCGCACGGCGACGCGACCGCCCCTTCCTCGACGACGACGTCGGCGATCCCCACCCGGCCGCCGGGCTTCAACACCCGCGCGATCTCGCCGAACACCGCGGCCTTGTCCGGCGACAACGCGATCACGCAGTTGGAGATCACCACGTCGACCGACGCCTCCGGCAGCGGGACGTCCTCGATCCGTCCTTTGCGGAACTCCACATTGGACACCCCCGCGTTCGCGGCGTGCTCACGCGCGAGCTGCAGCATCTCGTCGGTCATGTCGATCCCGATCGCCCGCCCCGCCGGCCCCGCACGCTTCGCCGACAGCAGCACATCCAGGCCACCACCCGAACCGAGGTCCAGCACGACGTCCCCCGGCCGGATGTCCACCACCGCCAGCGGATTCCCGCACCCGAGACTGGCCTCGACGGCACGCGCCGGCACGCCGTCGACGTCGTGATACAGCGCCGGCCCGAGCTCAGCAGCTTCCTTGGCGTCCGTCAGCAGACCGGTCCCCTCCCCCGCCGCGACCCGCCGCGCCGCTGCCCGGTAGCGATCGTGCACCCTGCTCCACTGCTCGTCAGTCATCGCTCTCCCAGCGTCTGTAGCGTCAGTTCGTGGAGCTGCGGCGTTCGAGGAACACGGTGTCGTGCCAGACGCCGTCGCGTTGGGCGATGCGTTCGCGGACGCCGAGGGTGCGGTAGCCGGCCGCGCGGTGCAGCGCGATCGAGGCGCGGTTCTCGTTGAAGATTGACGTCTGCAGCGTCCAGAGCCCGGCGGCATCGGCTTCGGTGACCTGCGTGCGGATCAGCGCCTTGCCGACGCCGCGGCCACGATGGCCTTCGCCGACGTAGATCGAGGTTTCGGCGACCCCGGAGTAGCACTCCCGGGTGGACACCGGCGCTGCAGCGGCCCAGCCGACGACCTCGCCGTCGATCTCGGCGACCCAGCGGTGCCCGGGCAGCCACTTCGCATCCAGTTCGTCACGGCTGGGCACCGCGGTTTCGAACGCGGCGATACCGGTCGCGATGCCTTCGGCGTAGATGCGCCGGACCGCAGCCCAGTCGCCTCGGCGAAGAGGGCGCACGGCGACGTCGTCCGGGACGTCCTCGGGGCAGCAGGGGCGGGGAGCGAGCAGGCCCATGACCGCGTCGGCCGCGTGCGGCAGGCCGGCGCAGCAGGACTCGTTGACCGTGACGACCGTCGCGGTGCCGCGCTTGCGCATGTGCAGGAACCCGACGTCGGCGAGCTTGCGGACGTGGTGGGACACGTTGCCCTGGCTGATCTCCATGATCTCGGTCAGCCCGCCGATGGTGAGCTCGCGATTCGCGGTCGCCACGACGTGCAGGATCTTGACCCTGGTCGGTTCGGCCAGGCAGGCGAACCACTCGGCGTACCTGGCGGCCTCGGCTTCGGGCAGCAGCGGCGGCGTGACCGGCAGGGTCGTCGTCATGCCGCCAAGTATTGACCGCGGTCGATGGTTGCGTCAATCAATGCCGATCGATACATTGCTCGCCATCGCTTCATCAAGCAACGTCGATGAAAGGCCTGGGGATGGACGAGTTGCCTGTTGCCGTCGTCGGCGCCGGCCCGGTAGGGCTCGCCGCGGCCGCTGAGCTGCTGGAACGCGGCCTCGAACCGCTCGTGCTCGAACGAGGTGACCAGGCCGGGTCCGCCGTGGCGGCGTGGAACCACGTCCGCCTGTTCTCGCCCTGGTCGGAGCTGGTCGACCCGGCGGCCGCGCGGCTGCTGGAGCCAACCGGCTGGGCCCGGCCGAGTGGAGGCGTCCACCCGACGGGCGGCGAGTGGGCGCGGCGCTACCTCCAGCCGCTGGCTGAGGCACTCGGCGAGCGCGTGCGGTTCGGCGCCGAAGTGGTGGGGGTGGCCCGGCGCGGCCGGGACCGGATCGTCGACAGCGGCCGCGACGGCGAGCCGTTCTCCGTGCACGTCCGCTCCGCCGAGGGCGAGGAGCGGGTCCTGGCCCGCGCGGTGGTCGACGCGTCGGGGACGTGGACGACCCCGAACCCGCTCGGCGGCGAGGGCCTGCCCGCGATCGGAGAGCGGGCCGCGGCCGACCGGATCTCGTACCGGGTTCCTGACCTCGCGGCCGAACGAGTCCGGTACACGGGCAAGCACGTGGTCGTGGCGGGCAGCGGGCATTCCGCGCTGACGGCGCTGGCCGCGCTGGCCAGGCTCGGCGGTGGCACGCGGATCAGCTGGGTGCTGCGCCGAGGCGGGATCGGCAACACCTTCGGCGGCGGCGAGGCCGGCCAACTGCCCGCCCGCGGTGCTCTTGGCTTGCGCGCGAAGGAAGCGGTGGACGCGGGGCTGATCACGGTGGTGACCGGGTTCCGCACCGAAGCGGTCGAGCGCACCGGCGGATCGATCGCGCTGATCTCGGCGGACGGCCGACGGCTCGAAGACGTGGCCGAGGTGATCGCCCTGACCGGGTTCCGGCCCGAGCTGTCGTGGCTGTCGGAGATCCGCCTCGAACTGGACCCCACGCTGCAGGCGCCGGTCGCGCTGGCGCCGCTGGTCGACCCGAACGTCCACTCCTGCGGCACCGTCTACCCGCACGGCGCGAAGGAGCTGTCCCACCCGGAGCGGAACTTCTACCTCGCCGGGATGAAGAGCTACGGCCGCGCGCCGACGTTCCTGGCCCAGACCGGCTACGAGCAGGTCCGCAGCATCGCCGCCGAGCTGGCCGGTGACCACGAGGCCGCCGCGCGGGTCGAGCTGATCATGGCCGAAACGGGTGTCTGCGGCGGCGCCGGCCTGTTCGACGAGCCCGAGCTGCTGACGCTGTCGGCGCCGCCGGCCGCGTCGAACTGACCGGCGGTCTGCGTCACGGACCGGGCCTCCAGGGTCGGGATCGGGTGGATCAGGTGTCGAGGAGCTCGGCGAGCAGGCCGCGGACGCGGCGGTCGATCTCGTCCCGGATCGGGCGGACGGCGTCGACGCCCTGGCCGGCCGGGTCGTCCAGCGGCCAGTCCAGGTAGCGCTTGCCGGGGAAGATCGGGCAGGTGTCGCCGCAGCCCATGGTGATCACGACGTCGGAGGCTTCGACGTCCTCGGTCGAGAGCTTGGCCGGCACCTCGGCGGCGATGTCCAGGCCCCACTCGGCGAGCGCCGCGGCAGCGGCCGGGTTGACCTTGTCGGCCGGCTCGGACCCGGCCGAGCGGACGGCAACCCGGCCGAGCGCGTAGTGCCGCAGCAGCGCGGCGGCCAGCTGCGAGCGGCCGGCGTTGTGCACGCAGACGAACAGCACCTCGGGAGTGCGGGTCATCGGAATTCCTTTCACGGTTGGTCGCCGAGCTCGTCGAGCAGCCCGCGCACGTGACGGTCGATTTCGTCGCGGCTCGCCGGCCGGGTCGGGATGTCCCAGTCCACGTCGGGGCGCGCAGCACCATGAAGCACTCCTCGCGCGAACCGGCCTGGATCGAAGTCCGCCGCTGCGATTGAAGACGTTTGGATCGACTCTTGTCAATCCAGCTGCGGTACGCTCGACCACAAGCCGAGGCCGCCGAGTCGACAAGGAGATGCCGTGGCGACGCACAGCGGTCACGTCCGGTCGAAGCCGGTCGCGGTGGCGCTCCTGCCGGCCGGGCCCGCCGCCGTCGTCACCGACACCGAGGCCGAGACGGCCGCGAAACTGTTCAAAGCGCTGTCCGACCCGGTCCGGATCCGGCTCGTGTCCCTGATCCGGCGCTCCCCCGGCGGCGAAGCGTGCTTCTGCGACCTCGCCGAGGACTTCGCCATGCCTCAGCCGTCGCTGAGCCACCACCTGCGGGTCCTCGTCACCGCCGGCATCCTCACGCGCGAGCGCCGCGGCACCTGGAGCTGGTACCGCCTGGTCCCTGAGCCTCTCGAATCCCTCGGCTCTCTGCTTCGCGAAGGCGGCCCGCTCGCGGACCGGCCCGCGCCGTTACCGGACGAAGAGCGGAGCAAGCACCGCTGAGGCGAGCTCGCGCGCCTGCAGGTCTCACGCCCAAAATAGGTGAACGGAGCCCACAGGGTCGCCGGCGCACCGTGCTCACGTGCTTGCTCGATCGCCGAGCACCGGCCACAGTGCAGCCACGACCGCCGTTGAAGACGAACGTCACCGATCACCGCATGATCGCGGTGAGCACGTCGACTCCCATCGGCAGCAGGCGCTGGAGGTTCAGGCGGTGCTGGATCATCCGTCCGTCCCGGCGGGACACCAGCAGGCCCGCCTCGCGCAGGCGGCCGAGGTGGCGGGACACCTGCGGCACCGTCATACCGGTCCGGGCCGCGAGGTCGGAGGTCGTGATCGGCTCGTTGACCAGGTGGCGGCACAGCGACAGCCGGGCCGGGTCGGCGAGGATCGCCAGGCGCAGGCGAACCTGTGCCAGGGTGTCGCGGGCGCCGTCGCCCGCCACCGGGAAGTGCACGACCACCGGGTACTCCGGGTCGACCTTGACGATCAGGTGCGGCCGGGCGTGCACGGAGGGCACCAGCAGGCAGCGGCGACCGCGCAGGTCGGCGCGCAGCGACTGCAGCTTGTCGAACACCACCGACGCCGGATCGTGCCGGACCGACGCGTTCGGGCTCAGTGACGCCAGCACCTCGGCCACCGGCAGCGCACCCGCCCGGGCCCGCACCGCCGTGCACTCGGCTTCCAGCCGATGCGACACCCGCGCCCACTCGTCGGCGAAGAACTCCCCGGCGCAGGCGCGCAGCACGTCCAGCAGGTCCGCGCGGAAGGCCTCCGGATCGGCCACGAGGTGCCGGGCCAGCTCTCCACGGCCGAACGACCGCCGCTCACACGAGACGACATAGGCGTCCCTCGCCGCCGCGTCGGTCAGCAGGTCCCCGAGTTCGACCAGGCCGCCGTGGATCGCCTCCGCCGCGGTCGCGGCGAATCGACCGAGCGGCAAGGCTTCGATCCGCTGCAGCTCCGCCTCGAAGGTCTGGCCGAGCGGCAGCTCGAAGGGCAGCAACAGCCGGCAGCGGCGCCGGGCCCACAGGGGCGCGTAGGTCTTCAACCGGCCCTGCAGGTCCGCCGAGGTATCGGCGCGGATCCGGGTGAGCCACGGCCGGACCTCGAAGTGGTGTTCCGGCTCGGCGATCGAATGCAGGCACGCGAGCAGTTCGGCCAGCGGCGACACCCCCGTGACGAGGTCGGCCGCCCGCGCTCCCTGAACGGTCAGCACCACGGACATGACCGCAGCTTAGGACGGATGCTTACCGCGGTCGCGGTAAGCATCCGCGGCGCGGGCGGGAATCGGACCTAGCCTTCCGGGATCGCGACACGAGAGGCCAGGTCATGGACGACTTCCTCCGCACCTTCTTCGATCTCCGCGAGATCCTGGACGTGCTGCCCGCGCTGCTCACCGAGGGGCTGCGCAACACCTTGCTGATCGCCGCACTGGCGATCGTCTCCGGCGTCGTCGGCGGCGTGCTGCTGGCCATGCTCCTGCTGTCCCGGCGACGGCTGGTCCGGCTGCCCGCCCGGATCTACGTCGACGTCTTCCGCGGGCTGCCGGCGATCGTCACCGTCAGCCTGGTCGGCGTCGGCCTGCCCGCGGCGGGCCTGCGCCCGTTCGGCCGCGAACCGCTCGGCTACGCCGTGTTCGCCATCGCGCTGATCTCCGCCGCGTACTCGGCCGAGATCTTCCGCTCCGGCATCCAGGCGGTCCCGGCCGGTCAGCTGCACGCCGCACGCAGCCTCGGCATGCCGTACCTCACCGCCATGCGGGTGGTGGTCGTCCCGCAGGGCGTGCGGAACGTCCTGCCCGCACTGGCCGGTCAGTTCATCATCGACGTCAAGGAGAGCGCCCTGGTGTACCTGCTCGGGCTCGGCTTCGGCCAGCGGGAGCTGTACTTCATCGCCCAGGAACGGCAGGCGGCCACGTACAACTCGTCGGCGCTCGTCGCCGCAGGGCTCTGCTACCTGCTGCTGACCATTCCCCTCACCTACGCGGTGAACCGGCTCGACCGGCGCATGCGCGAAGGCCGGCGCTTCACCACGGCGGCGCCGGTGACGGCCGCCCCGGCGAAGGCGGCCGTCTGATGCCCGCGGTGTCCGTGCGCGGCCTGCACAAGCGGTACGGCCCGATCGAAGTGCTCCGCGACGTCGACCTCGACGTCGCCACCGGGGAGACCGTCTGCGTGATCGGGCGGTCCGGCTCCGGCAAGTCGACCCTGCTCAAATGCCTCAACCTGCTCGAGGAGCCGACGTCCGGGGAGATCCACATCGCCGGCGCGGCGATCACCGGCCAGGGCGTGGACGTCGATGCCGTCCGCACCCGCGTCGGCATGGTGTTCCAGCACTTCAACCTCTTCCCGCACCTGAGCGTGCTCAAGAACGTCACCGCCGCGCTGCGGCACGTCCGCCGCCTCGGCACAGAGGCGGCCGAAGCCGCCGCCATGACCCAGCTCGACCGGCTGGGCCTGGCGCACCTGGCCCACCAGCGGCCCGGCCGGCTCTCCGGCGGGCAGCAGCAGCGCGTCGCGATCGCCCGCGCGCTCGCCATGGAACCCGAGGTGATGCTCTTCGACGAGGCGACCTCCGCGCTCGACCCCGAACTGGTGAAGGACGTCCTCGACGTCATGCGCACGCTGGCCACGTCCGGCATGACCATGCTCGTCGTGACGCACGAGATCGGCTTCGCCCGCGAGGTGGCCGATCGCGTGGTGTTCATGGACGAAGGCCGCATCGCCGAAGCCGGTCCCGCTCGCACGACCCTCGAGGCCCCGGAAACCGCGCGGCTGCGCGACTTCCTCGCCCGCGTTCTCTGACGAAGCCCCGAAAGGATCACCCATGCGCTCATTCCTGATCGCCGCCGCGTGCGGGCTGCTGCTCGCCGGCTGCGGCGGCGGCGGTTCCGCTGCCGGCAACCCCTACGGCCTGATCGAGCCGGGCACCATCCGCGCCGCCACGCAGACGAGCCAGCCCCCGTTCGCCTTCGGCGACCCGTCGGGCAAGCCGGCCGGGTTCGTCATCGACCTCACCGACGAAGCCGCCAAACGGCTCGGGCTGAAGGTCGAGTACAAGTCGACCTCGGTCACGGCGTCACTGGCCGGTCTGACCAGCCGGCAGTACGACCTGGCCGCCGCGGGACTCGGCGTCACCGAGGAACGGCAGAAGAGTGTCTCCTTCACGAAACCGCTCTTCTGGAGCACCACGGCGGTGCTCACCACCGCGCAGAGCAGTGCGTCGAAGCTGACGGACTTCGCCGGCAAGAAGGTCGGCGCGGTGACCGGCTCGACGCAGGAACCGTTCGTCCCGGCCAAGCTGCCCGGCGCGGTCCCGATCGGGTTCCCCAACGCCAACGCCGCCGTGAGCCAGCTGCTCAACGGCAGCCTCGACGCCTTCGTCGTCGGCGGCCCCGACGCCGAGCACTTCCTCAAGCAGTACCCCGTCCTGCGCCAAGCCGCCTCGGCGCCGGTGGCGCACCCGACGTCGATGGCCGTGCCGAAGGACCACGGAGCACTGCTCACCGCGCTCGACAAGCAGCTCGGCGCGATGGTCGCCGACGGCACCTACGCGCGGCTGTACCGGAAGTACTTCACCACCGCTCCGCTCCCCCAGCTCGTGGCGGCCTGGCCCGACCTCGGCGCGCAGTTCGCGGGCGGGCTCTGATGGGCGGCTGGGAGCAGCTCGGTCCGGACTGCTGGCGGCTCGTGCTCGACGTCCCCGCGCGCGACGGCACCATCCTCGTCGCCGACCTCTACGCGCCCCGGCCGGATCCACCCGCCGGGCCGGTTCTCCTCGAGCGCACGCCGTACGGACGCCGGCTCGCGCGCCCCTCGGACGGCGCCGGCCCGCCGTCGCCCGAGGCGGTCGCTCGGCGGTTCGTCGCGGGCGGGTACTTGGTCGTGCGCCAGGACTGCCGCGGGCGGGGCGACTCCGGCGGCACGTTCACCAAGTACCTCAACGAGCCCGAAGACGGCTACGACACCGTCGAGTGGATCGCGGGCCGAGACTGGTGCGACGGCCGGGTCGCGACGATGGGCGTCTCCTATTCGGCGCACGCACAGACCGCCCTCGCGTCACTGGGTGCGCCCCACCTGGCGGCCATGTTCCTCGACTCCGGTGGATTCGCCAGCGCCTACGAAGCCGGCACCCGGATGGGCGGGGCGTTCGAGCTCAAGCAGGTGACGTGGGCGTTCCACCGTGCCCGCAGCAGCGCGAAGGTGCTCGCCGACCCGGTCCTGCGGGCCAGTCTGGACTCCGAAGACCTGCGGGCGTGGTTCACCCGGATGCCGTGGCGGCGCGGGGCGACCCCGTTGCGATTCGTCCCCGACTACGAGGACTACCTGCTGCAGCAGTGGGAACACGGCATCTTCGACGACTACTGGCGGCAGCCCGGCATTTTCGCCCGCGGCTTCTACGACCGCTTCCCGGACGTCCCGAGCCTGCACATCTCCAGCTGGTACGACCCCTACATCCGCACCGCGACCGAGAACTTCCGCGAGCTCGGCCGCAAGAAGCACAGCCCCGCCTACCTCGTGCTCGGGCCGTGGACCCACGGCGCACGCAGCGCGCAGCACGCCGGCGACGTCGACTTCGGCGAGGAAGCACCGCTGGAGGGAAACCTCGACGACGACTACGTGACGATGCGGCTCCGCTGGTTCGACGCGCACCTGGCCTCCTCCGGCGAGCCGCCCCCTCCGGTGCGGTACTTCCTGATGGGCGGCGGCTCCGGGCACCGCACGCCCGACGGGCGGCTCGACCACGGCGGCCGCTGGCTCACCGCCACGACGTGGCCGCCGGAGACAGCCGAAGAGCAGGTGTTCCACCTGGACGCCGACGGCGGTCTCACCCACGGCCCGAATCCGGCCGACGGCGGCTGCCTGGAGTACGACTACGACCCGGCGAACCCGGTGCCGACCCTCGGCGGCCAGGTCACCTCCGGCGAACCGGTGATGAGCGGCGGCGCCTTCCACCAGTGTCCCGACGAGCGGTTCTTCGGTGCGGCGCCGCCGTTCCTGCCCCTCGACAGCCGGCCCGACGTGCTCGTGTTCCAAACCCCGCCGCTGGCGCACGACGTCGCGGTCGCCGGGCCGGTGACCGTGCGGCTGGCCGTCTCTTCCACCGCGGCGGACACCGACTTCACCATCAAGCTGATCGACGTCCACCCACCGAGCACGGACTATCCCCGGGGCTTCGCGATGAACCTCACCGACGGCATCCTCCGCTGCCGCTACCGGAACTCCTTCGCCGAGCCGGAACCCCTCGTCCCGGGCGAGGTGTACGAGATCACCGTCGAAGCACCCGACACGGCCAACCTGTTCCGGGCCGGCCACCGGATCCGGCTCGACGTCAGCTCGAGCAACTTCCCCCGATTCGACGTCAACACCAACACCGGCGCCCGGGAGGTGGGCGACCGCCGGAAGGTCGTGGCCACCAACCGCGTCCACGTCGGCGGCCGTTCGTGGCTGACCCTGCCGGTGCTGCCGGACAGCGCCGAACGCCGGCACCGACAACGCTGAAACCGCCCCGCACCAGGTTCCAGGCCAGTTCGCCCGGCAGCTCATCCTGGTCTTCGACGGTGCCGACGCCCGGGCGGTGTGCCGAACCGACCGGACACGGGTCCACTTGCGACCGGAAACCTCAAAGCGGGCACCGGCGCTCCCCGCGTCCTGCTGCACACCGTCCGCACGCAGGCCGAGCACTTCCGCGCCCTGATTCCGCTGGTCGCGACCGGTACACCGGCTACGCCCCGACCTCCCCGGGATGCGCTACTCCGAGTTCGTGCCCGGCGCGTCCTACGAAGAGCCGGCGATGCGCGCGGGCGTCGGCCCCGTGATCACCGGGGGCAACCCAGGCTGGCCGCCCTTGGCTGCCCGCAACCCGCCTCTTGTCCGGCTCAGTCCGTCGATGAGCGGCCAAGCACGAGCCTGGTCCGGTCGCGAAGGGCGTCGAGTTCGGGGGAACCGCCTCTCACCTCGATGATGAGCTCGACGGCGGCCACCAGGTACTCGAGGGCGATGACGTGCTCGTCGAAGGGAGCGTCGACCTCGAACTCATCGAGCAGGACCTGGAAGTCGTCCAGTACCGCCTCGACGTGAGTGGCGGCTCGGTCGGGATCGCCGTTGCGCTGGATGCAGCGGGCCGACTCGATCATCACTCGCCCGACGAAGGCGTGACATTGGCCCAGCAGCCCGGTGACGATGCGTCCCACCAGTCCGAGGCCGCTCTCTTCGAGCTGCGGGTCGGGCTGGGCAGCGAACTTCGCGGTGACCTGACGGGCGGCCGCGGCGAGTGCGACACCGTCGACCCACTCCTGGGAACCCTCCGGGGCACAGGGCCGCTGCCCCAGCCGGGCGATGCACGCTTCGGCTGCGACCGACAGTGATGTCGCCGCTTCAAGGAGGAGATGGAAGCGTGTGCGCCCCGACTCCTGCGACGCGACCGCCAAGCGCGCGACCTCGAGCGCCACGGCGACGTCCTCCGTGCCATGCGTGGGCTCGCCACGGCGCGCTCGCTCCAGGAGCGCCTCCGCGGCCGCTTGCTCTGCCAAGGACGGCCCAGCCGCATCGTCGTCGACGGGCAGGCCGAGCTCGAGGCGGTAGGACATCCAGGCCAGCGGGTCCTTGACGGGGTCCGGCTCGTTGGCGGGGTTGCCGGACGCAGCCCGAACGGCTCCGCCCGCGACGCGGTCCATGGCGAGCCGCGCATCGTCGAACGGCAGCGCGAACCGTTCGGTCAAGACGGCAAGGACATCGCGACGGGACGCCCCCTCCGCGGGCGCCGCTCGCAGATACGAGACAAGGCCGCCCGTTGACGTTCCACGGGCAACGCGCACAGTCAGGTCGTCGGTCCACTCCACCGATCGATGATGCCCGTCCCGATCTTCAACGACAAGCGAGCCACGCTCGCGGTGAGTGCAACGTCGATGCAGCAGGTTGAGATCGACCAGCAGGACGTCGGCCTCGCCGCCAGAGCCTCGGAGCACTTCGTCGACGTCGTCTTCGGACGCTCTCATCCGGACCGGTACGCCCCCGGGCGCTCGGCCACGTCGAGGCACGCACGCACTTCGATCGAGGCGCAGGAACTCCGCGAGCCCGGTCAGCACGATCTTCCGCCGAGCGATCCTCAGTGCGACGTTGGAGCGGCTGGCGGTGCTCGACAACCCGGCTGGCTGACGCTACGTCCGCGCGTTGAGCACGATCACGCCGCACACGATCAGGACGATCCCGGCGAGTGCGGGACGGTGACGACCTCCGAGAACAGCACCGCGCCCGCCACGACGACCAGTGCGGACCCCGTTCCGGTCCAGACGATGTAGGCGATGCTCGCCGGAATCGTCGTGACGGTCCGGGCGAGCAGCACCACCGCGGCGAGGTAGCCGGCGAGCGCGCCGAGCGACGGCAGTGGCCGGGCGAAGCCGTCCGAGACCTTCAGCAGCAAAGTGGCGGTGACTTCGGCGGCGATCGTGAGTCCCAGGAGCAGCCGGCTCCGTGCCTTCGTCACAGGGCGCCGCCGACGTGGACCAGCGCGATGCCGCTGACGACCAGGCCGGCGCCGAGTGCATGGCGCCAGGTCAGCCGTTCCCCGAAGAACACGCGGTCGATGATGAGCAGCACCACGGCCGCGACGCCGCTCCACACGGCATAGACCACACCGACCGGCAGCACTTCCAGCAATCGGGCCAGCAGCACGGTGGCGCCGGTGTACGCGACAAGTGACCCGAGGGCCGGGCGCCACCGGCGGAATCCCCGGGAAAGCTTGACGAGCACGGTTCCCGCGACGCCGCAGAGCACGGCCGCCGCCAGCAGCAGGTAGGCCATCATACGTCGATGTTCGCAGCTACTTCCCGTTGAGGGTCAAGCTGTCGTCCTGCTTCCAGTTCGCCAGGATCTTCTGTGTGGTGCCGTCCGCCCGCAGCGCCGCGATGTCGGCGTTCAGGGCCTTCCCGAACTCGGTGTTGGTCTTGGCGAAGGGCATGTCGACGCCGTAGATCGGCTGCAGGTCCGGCGTCGCGGCACCGGGCACGAGGCGGGTCACCTGCAGTCCCGAGTAGCCGGACTTGTCGATCTGGTACCGCGCTTCGGCGGACGCGGCGACCGCGGCTTCCACCCGGTTGTTCTTCACGTCGGCGAGCAGGTCCGATGTGGACGGATACTCGCGGACGCGGTCGGCACCGAGTGCGGCACGCAGCGGTTCGACGTACGCGGCGCCCGACAGTGCACCGACCCGGCGTCCGCGCAGGGCGTCGATCGTGGCGGCCGGCGTCGCGGACACCGTCACGGTGTACTGGTAGTACAACGGATCCGTCTGCCCGACGACCTCGCCGCGCGCCGGGGTGATGTAGGCGCCCGCGGACAGCAGGTCGATCTTGCCCGCGTTCAGGCTCTGGATCGCGTCGGCGCCGCCGACCGCGACCGCGGTCACGGTCAGGCATTCCTTGGCCGCGATGGCCGCTCCGAATTCGGCGTCGATACCTTCCCACGTCTGGGAGACCGGGTTGACCGCGGAGTACGGCAGCGACGAGATCACCCCGACGGTCAGCGTCTTCGGCTTGACCGTCGGAAAAGTGTGAGCCGGTTTGCAGTCGGCGGCGACGGCGGGCGACGTTCCGGCGTCGGCACCGGAACAAGCGGCCAGCGACAGGGTGCCGAGGACGGCCACGGCGGCCATCGTGCGTCGAGCCATGGTGCGTCTGCCTTTCAGAGAGCGGGACGGCGCCGGTGCAACCGGGCCGCGAGCGCGAGGAACGGGATGCTGAGCGCGGCGTAGAAGACGGCGGCGAGCAGGATGTAGTAGGTGTAGGCGAACTGCTGCGCGCCCAGGCTCGTCGCGCGGGCGAACAGGTCGGACGCGCCGACCACGCTCGCCAGGGAAGTACCCTGGAACAGGATCACCGTCCAGGAGATCAGCGGGGGCGCCGCGGCCCGGATCGCCTGCGGCAGCACCACCTTGGTGTGCACGGTCCAGCGGGACAGCCCCAGCGCGTCCCCCGCCTCGACGTGGGCGTGGGGCACGGTGGCGATGGCCGCGGCCAGGATCGGTGCCGTGTAGGCGACGAACGTCAGCCCGAACGCGACACAGATGCTCAAGGTGTCGGTCAGGACGAAATCTGCCGCAGGTAGTCCGTAGTAGACGAAGTAGAGGGTGACCAGCGCGGGCATACCGCGGAGCACTTCGATCACGACGATCACGGGGACCGTCACCCCAGCGGCGGCCGCTGCGGAGGCAGACGGCGGCGACGACCGCAAGGGGCAGTCCCATCGCCAGGGTCAGCGCGGTCAGCCCGAGCGTGGTCACGAACCCCGGGAGAAGCAGCGCGAGGTCGTGCGGCACGCCGGTCATGACCGCCCCTGCAGGATGCGCTGTTCGACCCGGCGCGCGGGCACGGCGACAAGGACGCTCAGAACGATGTAGAACGCCGCGGCCACCGCGAACACCTGGATCGGCTCGCCGAGGGCCTGCCGGTACTGGTTCGCGCGGAAGGTCAGCTCCGACAGGGCGAGCAGGGAGGCCAGCGAGCTGTCCTTCAGCAACGAGATCGCGTACGACGCCGTGGACGCGGCCAGCAAAGCGGCCGTGTTCGGCAGCATCACGCGCCGGTACTTGTCCCAAATGGACAGTGCGAGCGCGTCAGCCGCGTCGATCTGCCCCTGCGGCACGGCCTCCAGCGCCGCCCGGTAGATCTCCGCCATGTAGGCGGCGCCGACCAGCCCGAGTGCCACGACGGCGGCCGCGATCGTCGGCAGCTCGACCACATTTCCCAGTCCATAGTAGACGGCCAGCAGCCAGGCAACCGGCGGAACTCCCCGGAGCACCGCCACGTACGCTCCCCCGGCGAGCCGCAGCACGGCGAGCGGGCTGCGCCTGGCGATCGTGACGAGGGCGCCGAGGACCGCGGCGACGGCGAACGCGCCGAGTGTCACCTGGACGGTCGCGAGGATGCCGCGGGCGAGAAAGTCGATCATCCCAGTGTCCCTTCCACCGCGGCCAGGAAGTTCCGCACCCGGTCGTGCCTCGGGTCGTCGAGCACCTGGCCCGGCGGGCCGCACTCGAGGACGGTGCCGGCGTCGAAGAACACGATCCGGTCGGCGACCTGCCGCGCGAAGCCGAGCTCGTGGGTCACGACGATCATCGTCATGCCGGCGTCGGCGAGGCCGCGCATGACGCGGAGGACCTCGATCCGCAGCTCCGGGTCGATCGCCGAGGTCGGCTCGTCGAACAGCATGATCTCCGGGTCGAGCGCGAGTGCGCGGGCGATCGCGACGCGCTGCTGCTGCCCGCCGGACAGCGTCAGCGGCCGCGCGCCGGCCTTGTCCGCCAGGCCCACCGACTCGAGCAGTTCGCGGGCCCGGCGCACGGCCGCGTCCCGGCTGCGGCCGAGGCTGCGGACCTGCGACATGGCCACGTTGTCCAGGACGGACATCGTGGGGAACAGGTGGAAGCCCTGGAACACCATCCCGATCCGGCGGCGCAGCTCCCGCAGCTCGCGCACCGACGGGCACACGGTGGCAGCGCCGTCGACGGCCTCGAAGACGAGGTCGCCGTCCAGCCGGACCGAGCCGGCATCGGGGCGTTCGAGCAGGTTGGTGCACCGCAGCGCGGTGCTCTTGCCCGAGCCGCTCGGGCCGATCATCGCGACGACTTCGCCGCGGCGGACGTCGAGGTCGACCCCGCGCAGCACCGGAACCTCCGCGTGGCGGTGCGGGTGGAAGGTCTTGGTCAGGCCTGACAGCCGCAGGACCGCGCCGGGCGTGGTCTGGACGGCGTCGAGGGCCGTCCGGGCTGGGGTGCTGTCCTGCATGATGCCCTCCGCTCTGGCGTGGGGTGCGGGAATCGTGGCAAGTCCGGACCCGCCGGGACGTCGTGCCGATGTCGGAACCTGGTGGCCGGCGCTGCTACAGCTGTCGAAGCCGGCGGCGCAGCGCACCGAACGCTCTCGGCCGATCGAGCGCGGCGACGGCCGTCACCCGGGTTTCGTCTTCGTAGACCCCTGCGAAGCTCTCGCCGTCCAGTTCCCCTTCGACGACGCGGAACGTGTCGCCCGGACCGGGGCGGCCCGCCAGCTGCAGCCGGCTCCCGTACTGGTCGGACCAGAAGTACGGCGGCCGGTCCCCGACCGCGGGGCCCGGCGAGCCGAGCAGCGCCGCGGCCGCGACCTGTGCCTGGTCGACGGCGTTCGTCCAGTGCTCGACCCTGGCCGGACCGCACGGGAACTCGGCCGTGGCGACGTCGCCGGCCGTGAACACCGACGGGACCGTGGTGCGGCAGTACCGGTCGGCGGCCACTCCGCCGTCCGCGGCGAGCGCGACGCCGGAGCCCCGCAACCAGTCCGTCTCCGGGACCGCGCCCACCGCGACCAGCACGACGTCGGCAGGCAGCTCGGTCCCGTCGCCGAGGACCACCGCGTGCGGCGTGATCGCCGAGACCGGAGCCCCGCAGACGACCCGGACGCCGTGTTCGCGGTGGGTCCGCAGCAGGCGGCCGGCCACGGCCGGTCCGAGCGGCGCGAGCACCGCCGGCCCCGCTTCCACGATGGTCACCTCGACGCCGAGGCCGCGGCCGGTCGCGGCGACTTCGCACCCGATGAACCCGCCCCCGACCACGACCAGGCGGGCACCCGGCAGCAGCACGGCGGCGAGCCGGCGGGCGTCCTCCAGCGTCCTCAGGACGTGCACCCCGCGCGGCGCCGGGATGCTCCTGGCTCGCGCGCCGGTCGCGACGACCACGGCATCCGCGCGGACGTCCGAACCGTCGTCGAGCCGGACCGCGCGGTCGCCGGGCACCAGCGACACGGCCCGGCGGCCGAGTCGCCATTCGACGTCGAGGTCTTCGTCGAGGGCGATGTCCGCGGCGGTCACCTTGCCCGCCAAGAGGTCCTTGGACAGCGGTGGCCGGTCGTAAGGCCGGTGGGGCTCCGCGCCGATCAACGTGACGCGTCCGTCGAAGCCGAGTTCGCGCAGCGCGCGGGCCGTGCCGGTACCGGCCAGGGACGCGCCGACGACGGCGACCGAGCCGATCACGGCGCCGGCCGGGTGACGAAGACGGAGCCGTCCCGGACGACCACCGGGTACGTCCGGACCGGACGCACGGCGGGCGGCCCGGACGGACGCCCGGTCCGCAGGTCGAAACAGGAGGCGTGGAGCGGGCATTCGACCGTGCGACCGTCGACGAAGCCTTTGGACAGGAACGCTTCCTGGTGGCTGCACCGGTCTTCGACGGCGAGGAACTCTCCGGCCACATTGAACACCGCGACCCGGGCGTCGAGTTCCACGACGACGGCGGCGCCCTCGGGGATGTCCGCCGCCCGCCCGGCGAAGACGGCCGCCCGCGTCATGCGACTTCTCCGAGCGAAGCCAGGTACCACTGGTAGAAGACGCCGATCTGGGTCTGCTCGCTGGGCACGAGCACGCCACCGTCGCGGTAGGCGCGCGAGGACATGTTCGGCTGGCACCACTGCGCGGCCGCGAAGTCCTGCTCGTTGACCTTGCCGAACAGCGCGATCGCGTCGCTGACGTCGTAGCCGCCCGAGTCGATGACCTCGGCCGGGAACAGCCACTCGCAGACGGCCTTGGTCCGGTCCGGGGCGAGCGGCTCGAAGCGGTGGACGATGACGTGGTCGGACACCAGGGAGATGAAGCAGTTCGGCCGGACGACCATGCCGTAGTAGAGCCGGTCGTCCTCCGGCAGCAGGTGGGGCAGCGTCGGCAGCACGGTGCGGCCGCTGAGCGAGAAGGAGTCCAGTTCGGCCGCGATGGCGTAGCCGGTCGGGTCATATCCGCCGGTGCCCATGGCCGGGGACTGGAACTCCGGGATCGTGTGCACCAGCTCCGGGTGGATCGTCCCGCAGTGGTAGCACTCCTGGAAGTTCTCGTAGATGAGCTTCCAGTTCGCCGCGACGTCGTACTCGACGCGCCCGCCGACCTTCAGTCCGCCCAGGTCGTACCGCTCGAACTTCGCGTAGTCGGCCAGCCGGGCCTCGATCTGCGGACGAAGCTGGTCCCGCAGGGGCTCGGGCCGCTCGGCGAGGCTGACCCACAACAGGCCTTCCCACTGCTCGACGTGCACGTCGTGCAGGCCGTACCCGTCCCGGTCGAGGCTGTCCATCGCCTGCCAGTTCGGCGCGGTGATCAGCCGGCCGTCCAGCCCGTAGGTCCAGGCGTGGTAAGGGCACCGGATCGCCTTTCCGGTGTCCCCCGTTTCGGTCAGGCACAGCTGCGCCCCGCGATGCCGGCAGACGTTGAGGAACCCGCGGATCACCTGGTCTCGCCCGCGCACCAGCAGGACGGTCTCGCGGCCGACCCGGCGGCGGAGGAACCGGCCGGGCGCCGGGATCTCGTCGGCGCGGCCGACGTAGTACCACTGGCTCTCGAAGATCAGCTCGTTCTCCGCCTCGAACACCGCGTCGTCGGTGTAGTAGTGGCTGCCCAGCGTCGGCATGAGGACGGAATCTCGGGTGGTGGACACGGTGTCTCCCGTTCTGTGGACGACCCGGAAACGGTAGGCAGGGCGCGAATTCACGCACGTCCGGCAGAAGTCGGGAGTTCCCGCCCCCGGCATCGACAGATGTAGGAGCGCGCGCCGAGACGGTTTCGTGACGGCGCCCGGCTGGCCACCCGTCCGTCGCTGTCGTAGCTTCGACAGATGTAGGAGTGAGGAGCGGACGATGCTGGAAGACGGCCTGCAGCTCGTCGTCGAACAGCTGGCCGAGCGCCTCGGGCGGTCGGTCATCGTCGACGACCCGGCGCTGCGCCCCCTGGCCGTCAGCGCCCAGCTGGGGCAGGTCGACCAGTCGCGGATCGACGCCGTGCTCCAGCGGCGCACGAGCGACCCGATCCGGGCGATGATCACCGAACACGGGCTCAGCCAGGCCCGCGGCCCGGTCCGCATCCCGGCCAACGCCGAGCTCGGCACGCTCCCCCGGCTGGCGATTCCTTTGGTGGACAAGGGGTACCACGTCGGCTACCTGTGGCTCATCGACGACCCCGCTCTCACCGAGGAGCAGGTCGGCGAAGCGGTCACGTGCGCGGCGGAGGTGGGCGGGCTGCTCGGCGAACGGCTCGCGCAGGAAACCGAGGAGACGGAGTCGACGCGCCGGTTGGTCGATGACCTTCTGCGACCCGACGCCGGGGTGCGCGAACGCGCTGCCGAGCGGATGCGTGACGTCCTCGACGGCACCGCACCCTACGTCGTCGGGGTGGTCCGCGCGCCCGGAGACCTCCGCCGGCTGGCGGGCGACGTGCGGCGCCGGGCGGGACGGCGGACCGTGGTGTGCGGCTCCGCCCGCACCGAGCTCGTGCTGATCACCCGCGAATCCCGGCGTGACCTCGTGGTCCGCGCCCTGCGGTCGGCCGCGCCCGGGTCCGTCATCGGCCTCCGCGGCGGCGTCGGATCCCTCGGGCTGGTCCGGGACGCCGGTGCGGACGCGCGATACGCCGCGGAGGTCGCCGAAGCAGTCACGACCTTCGACGGCCTGGCCGACTGGGCCGATCTCGGTCCGTACGCCGCTTTTCAGCACCTGGCGCGGACCGCGGACGGCCTGGAGCGGCTCTGCCCCGGGCGTGTCGGCGCTCTGGGACGGCAGCCACGAAATGTACGAGTCCACCATCCGCGCGTACCTGGACCACGGCGCGAACGCCCAGAAGACGGCGACCGCGTTGCACATCCACCGCACGACGCTCTACTGGCGGCTCGCCAACGCCGAACGCCTCCTGGGCCTCGACCTCGCCCGCGGCGACGACCGCCTGCGCCTGCACATGGCCCTGACGTTCGCCGACCTCGTGCCGATCCGACATCTGTCGCACGGCGCCGCCCCGGACCCCGACGATCGCCCGAGTCGGCACGCGACGCCGTCGGCCTAGGGTCAGCCGATGACCACAGCGGACGCGCAGACCGTCGTCATCGGAGCCGGTGCCCTCGGCAGCGCCGCGGCCTACTGGCTCGCCGAGCGCGGCCAGACCGACGTCGTCGTGCTCGAACAGTTCGACCTCGGCCACGGCAACGGCGCCTCGCAGGACCATTCGCGAGCCATCCGGCACAGCTACCACGACAACGCCTACGGCCGCCTGACCCAGGCGGCGTACGACAACTGGGACCGGCTCGCGACGGAGAGCGGCCAAGCCGTCCTGCTGCGGACCGGCGGCGTCGAGATCGGGCTGCGCGGGACCGTCGGCGAAGAGATGATCGGCCGGTACCGGAAGATCCTCGCCGACCAGGGCCACCCTTTCGAGGCGGGCGACAACGCCCTGCTCGCCGAGCGGTATCCGCAGTTCCGGGTGGACGAGCCCGCCACGGTGACCTTCCAGCCCGACATGGGACTCGTCGACATCGGCAAGGCCGGGCAGACCCACCGCGCGCTCGCCGCCGCGTCCGGCGTGACGTTCCGGCCGCGCACCACCGTGACCCGCCTCGAAAGCCTCGACGCCGCCGTGCGGGTCCACACCGGCTCCGGTTCGCTGCTGGCCCGGCACGTGGTCGTCACGGCCGGAGCCTGGACCGACTCGGTCCTCGCCGGGGCCGGCCAGACCTGGCGGACCACCGTCAGCCAGGAACAGGTCGCCTACTTCGTCCCCAAGGCACTGCGGCAGTTCACTCCCGACGTGTTCCCGGTGTGGGGCTGGTACGGTCCGACGCTGTTCTACGGTTTCCCGATCCACGGCGAGGTCGCGGTCAAGATCGCCCGCGACATGTCCGGCCGGTTCGTCACCACCTCGACCCGGTCGTTCGACCCCGTACCCGAGGAAACCGCTTTGCTGGAAGGGTTTTTGCGCGAGCGGCTGCCGGATGCGGCCGGGTTCGAGCTGTACAGCAAGACGTGCGTCTACGACATGCCCCCGGACCGCAACTTCGTCCTCGGCACCATGCCCGGCCACCCCCGGGTCGTCGTCGGGATCGGCGCCGGACACGCCGGGAAGTTCGCCGGGCTGTTCGGGGAGATCCTCTCCGAACTCGTCGTCGCGGGCCGGTCCCGCTACCCGATCGCCCCCTTCGCGGCCGACCGGCCGGCGCTCACCGACCCGTCGTTCACGCCGGTCTTCGCGCTCTAACCCATCACCGTGCCGGAGCTGCCGGAGTTGAGCGGCCGCCGGCGTGAGAAAGCCGCCAGCTCGATCTCCGCGCCGGTGTGCGGGGCGCGGAACCGCACCGGGAACTCGTCGTGGCTGCGGCCGTTCTCGACCTGCTCGACGATCGCGGCGAGGAACCGGCCCACGACCGGCGCGTTCTTGAACTGGTTGCCACTGGTCCCGATCGCCACGTAGAACCCGGGGAGATCGGTCTGGTCGTAGATCGGCGTCCAGTCGTCGGCGACGTCGTAGACACCGGCCACTCCCCTGGCCCGGTTCGGCACCGCCAGCTCCGGCAGCCGCCGCGCGGCCCGGGTCACCTGCGCGTCGAACACCGCTTGCGTCGGGTTCGGGTTCAGCGCGTCCGGGTCGTCGAGCCACTGCACCGGGTCGCACTCCGGCTCGGTCCCGCCCACCAGGAGACCGCCGCCGGTCTCGGGGCGGACGTAGGTGCCGAGATCCATGTCGGCGAAGCACATCCCCTTGGTGCGCAACGGCTCCGGCGCCGGCACGTGGTGCACCTCCTGCCGCATCGGCCGCAGCCCCACGGTGAAGTCCCCGCCGACCCCGGCGAGCGCGTTCACCCGGCTCGACCACGGCCCGGCCGCGTTCACCACGATGGCGCACGCGAGCCGTTCCCCGCCGGCGAGCCGGACACCGGTGACCCGCTCGCCCCGGTCGATGCCGATGACCTCGCGGCCCAGCCGGAACTCGGCGCCGCGCGTGGCGGCCGCGTCCGCGAGGTTCCGCGCGGCGAGCTGCGGATCGTTCACGTAACCACCGTCGGGCGTGTACACCGCGCCCAGCGTCGCCTCGGCGTCCTTCCAGAAAGCGTCGTCGTCGACGCGTTTCGGCGGCCAGTACTTGCCGACGTCGATCCCCGGCACCCGCGCGGCCAGCGTGACGGAATCCCATTCCTCATAAGGGATCCCGGCCGCGTCGAACAGGGGGAGGTAGGTCTTCCGCGGCGCGAGGTCGACGTCGAGCATCGCCAGCCCGGTCCGGACGTACCGGGCGAGGTCGTGGCCGGCCGGCAGCTCGAGGTGATCCGCCCAGCTCTCCCAACAGGCCCGCGACTCCCAAGCAGCATCGACACCGGCCGCGGTCGAGAAGTTGAAGCGCACCACCGCGCTCGACGCGCTGGTCGAGCCGTGCCCGACACCGGCCGCCTTGTCCACGACGACCACACCGTATCCGGCCTTGGCCAACTCGAAGGCGACCGACGCGCCCACCACCCCCGCCCCGATCACCACGACGTCCGCGCCCATGCTCGACTTCCTTCCCACCGGTCGTCCTTGCAGTGTCACGACCCGTCACACGACCGGCTTCAGGTCGCTGCCGAAGCTTGCCGAGGAGTTCTCCGACACCTGTAGGAGGTCGTCCCGATCACGGCGGCGGCCTGCCGCGTACGCTCCGCGATCGAGTACCTTGTCTACCGGCGCCTCGCCAGGCAGACCCGTCACCACACGTCGCCGTCGTTCCAGCCGCCGGGGTCCGGGTCGCCGTAGCAGTGGTCGCCGAACGCGTTGCTCAGCCCCTGGAACAGCAGCGCGCCACCGACGACCCCGCGGCCACCTTCAGGAAGCCTATCCAGTGCCGCCGGCGGCACTCACGTTCACGTACCCCATCATGCCGTTGTCCTCGTGGCCGGTGATGTGGCAGTGGAACATCCACTTCCCGGTGAAGTCGGTGAAGCGGATCCGGATCACCACTTTTCCGGCCACGCCGTCGACCGCGTGGGGAACGGTCACGCCGTCCATGTAGTCGGCCGGCGGCTGGGCCACACCGTTCACGCTGAGGACCTGGAACGGTGCGGTGTGGATGTGGAACGGGTGGTTCTGTCCACTGGTGTTCGTGAGCGTCCATTCTTCGACCGTGCCGAGGGTGGCCGGTTCCGCGAACGTCGGCTGCATGTCGAACAGCTTGCCGTTGATGGAGAAGTTGTTGCCGCCGTCGTCGTTGAGTTCCACGCTGCGAGACCGGGCGACCGGTTCCCCGGACAGATCGGGCAGGGCTCCCGGAAGCGGCCCGGCGACCTGGGGCGAGGCGCTCATGCCCGCGAGTCCAGCACCACCGCCCTGTTGGACGTCGACCTTCATCAGGGTCGTGTCGGGGTAGTTGTCGGCGGTCGGGCCGGTCGAGTAGGCCAGGGTTCGCAGCCAGGTCGATCCGGGGGCTCCGGCCGTCACCAGGACGTCGAAACGTCCGCCGGGTGGCAGCAGGAGGTGGTTCACCTGAGCCGGTGCCGCGGACGGGTTTCCGTCCTGGCCGACGATCGTGAAGCTGCCGCCGTCGAGCTGGAGGTCGTAGGCGATGGCGTAGCCCTCGTTGGCGATCCGCCACAACTGGGTTTCCCCGGCCGCCATGGTCAGCGTCGGCTGGTATTGGCCGTTGACCAGGCGAACCGTCGCCGAGGCGGGCTCGAGGACCCCGTCCGGGTAGACGATCGAACTGCCGTCTTTGAGCTGGGCGTCCTTGAGTGCCAGGGTGTGCGCGGTGACGCCGCGGTAGGCGGGCGGCAGCGATTCGCGGTTGTCCCCGACGATGATGGTTCCCGACAGCCCGGCCCCGATCTGGCTCTCGGTTCCGTCGCAGCGGCCGTTCGCCGGGTCGGCGGGCATCGTCATCCCGGGCATCGACTGGCCGCTCTTGGGGCACATGTCGTGGTCGTGGTACCAGTACGTCCCCGGCGGCTGGTTCGCGGGAATGTCGAGCTGGTAGGTCAGAGTCCGGCCGGGCTTGCCGGACAGGAAGATGTTGTCCGCGTTCCCCTCCGGGGACAGGTGCAGCCCGTGGAAGTGCAGGTTGGTCGACGTGCCCAGCTTGTTGACCAGGTTCAGGGTGACCCGCTGGCCGGGCACCACGTGCAGCGTCGGCCCGACGAGGCTCCCGTTGTAGGTCTCCGCCATCACCTTCTTGCCCGAGATCATCACCTCCTGCTGAACCGCCGTCAGCTCGACCGTCAGGTCCCCCGGGGCTGCCGGATTGAGGTCGGGCGGATCCGCCAGCGCGGCGCCGGGAACCATGCCGGACGCCTGCTCCTCGGCAGCCGGCACCTTCCCCCCTTTGGGCGCCGAGTCCGGCCCTGCGCTCTCGCACCCCACGAGGCAAGCGGACAACAGCGCGGCCCCGGCAGCGAGGGCCCCAAAGCGGGCAATGCGCGATTGAGGCGCGCTCGAGCGTGCGGTCAAGAAGGCCATTCCTCCCCGGGCGATCATCCCCGTTGAACGGGAAGATCATAAGTTCCCGGGGTGCACCTCCCGGGGCAAGCCATCTGACACAACCCGAAGGTGTGAGGACCGTGCCACGGCCCGCCTTCAGGCAGCGGTGCCCCGGGCGCCGAAGCCGGCGGCGGCCAGGACGCCCCGGCCGGTGTCGGTCAATCTCGCCGGGACCTGCTCGCCGATCCGGCCGGGCCTGGCCGGGCTGATCAGCCCGGCGTGGATCAGGGCGCGGGCGCCGGGTTGGTCGCTGAAGGCCAGGCCGTCGACGAAGATGTCCGGTTCGCAGCTGAGCGACACGTGGACGCGGCCGCACGCCGTCGCGCGGAGGATGGCGTGGGCTCGGTGCGTGAGCTGGGGGTTCGTCATGGTGGATCACCACTCGGTTCGTCCGCTGGGCTGCTGACCCCACCGACGTTAGGTGACCGGGGTCACTGCCGATATCCGCTGAGCGCGTCCGGCTGTCCGTTGTGCGACGCCAGCGCGGAAGCCGCGTTCGCCGAGGCGACCTTCCGCACGAACTCCGTGCCGCGGTGGGAAACTTGACCACGCGGGTCGTCGGCGCCCATCGTGAACGGCCAGTCGCTGCCGAGCACCATCCGGTCCTCCCCGAACACCGCGACGGCCTGGTCCACGAGCGCGGGGTCGTGGGCGAGGCAGTCGACGAACACGCGTCGCAACGCGACGAGGGGGTTCTCGGTCAGCGGCGCGACGCCCGGCCGGGCTGTGTCGACGCCGCGTTGCCAGCGTCCCGCGACCGTGGGCACGGCGCCGCCGCAGTGCACGAGCAGCACCCGCAGTCCCGGGTGGGTGGCGAGGACGTCGCCGAAGACGAGCTGCGCGGCCGCGACTGCCGTCTCGACCGGGTTGCCGAGCAGGTTGTGCAGGTAGAACGGGGAAAGCCGCTCGTCCGGCGACGTGCCGGGATGCAGCAGGAGCAGCCGCGAGTCCGTGTCCAGGACTTTCCACAGTGGACCGAAACGGGCGTCCGCGAGAGACAGGGACCGGCCGCCCGCGGCACCGCAGACCCCGGCGAACCGCGGTTCGGTCCGGACGCGGTCGTACTCGGCGGCCGCGAGTTCCGGTTCCTCCAGCGGAAGGTAGGCCAGCGGTCGCAGGCGCGGCCGCCCGTCGACCGCGCGCAGGATCCCGTCGTTGACCGCGCGCACCCACTCCGCCGTGGCGGGCTGCCGGAAGTACGGCGGCGGGATGGACACGACGCCCTCGTCCAGGCCCGCGCGGTCGAGGTGGGCCACGGCCTCGCCGGGCTGCTGGAGCAACGGCGGCCCCAGCGGATCCAGGCCGCGAGGAGCGAGGTGGACGTGCAGGTCGATCGACGTCATCAGGCCACCGCCGCGGTGTCGCGCAGGACTTCGTCGAGAGCCGCCGCGACGAGGTCGCGGACGACCCGCTGGCCGACGGTCGCGCCCGGGCCGCGGACGGCGACATCGGCGGCCCAGGACACGACCGTGGCCGTGCCGGAACGCGTGAACTCGAGCCGCAGCAGGACGTCCAGGGCGGTCGGGCCCCGGGTGCCGTGCACGGACAGCACCGCGGCCGCCGAGCCGGTTCGCTGGACCGCGATGGTGACCGCGAACGGCATGGGCACGAACGTGCTGCGCGGGGTGAAGACGGCGCGCAGCGTGCCCGAGGTGTCCAGGCGGACCTCCCTCAGGCTCGGCACCGCGGCCAGCGCCTCGGTCCCGCCGTGCAGGGAGAGCAGCGCGGCGGCACTCGCCGTCGTTTCGAACCGGCCGGTCAGTTTCATCGGGACACCTTGACCTTCTCCGCGTCGAGGCCCCGCAGCAGCGCCAGGACGCGTTCGGGCGGGTTGAACGATTCGAGCACCATGCCGTGGTCACCGACGGCGTCCTGGATGGCGGCACTCAGCGCGTGCAGCGGGGCGCCGCCGCCCTCCCCCATGCCCTTGGCGCCGATCGGGGTGAACGGCGACGGGCTCACGACGCTGCCGTAGGCGAAGCTGGGCAGGTCGAGCGCGGTGGCGGCGTGGTAGTCGTAGAAGTTGCCGGCGGCGAGCTGCCCGTCGCCGTCGTAAGCGAAGTGCTCGAACAGGGCGGCGGAGATGCCGTGCACGGTCGCGCCGTGGACCTGGCCCTCGATCACCATCGGGTTGATCGGGGTGCCGCAGTCGTCGACCATCGCGTACCGCAGCAGCTTCGTGTGTCCGGTTGCCTCATCGATCTCGACGACGCAGACGTGGATCTGGGTGGCATAGGTGAGGGTGAGGTTGCCGTACTTCCGGTCGAGGTCGGGCAGTTCGAACGGCGCCCGGTACACCGACCGGGCCACCAGGCCGACCTCTTCGGCGACGTCGGCGGGCAGGTCGGCCGGGGAAAAGTGGACGATCCCGGCGACGGCCGCGAGCGGCAGCGCGCGTTCGGGGTCACCGGCGACTCGCGCGGTGCCGTCGGCGAGTTCGATCTCCTCCGGGGTGCAGCCGAGCGTGGCCGCGGCGACCAGGGAGATCTCCCGGATCAGCCGTTTGGTGGCGTTGAGGATCGCGCCGATGCCGGTGACCGCGAACTGGGACGCGTACGAGCCCGAGAAACCGGTCTGCGCGGACAACGCCGAGTCGCTGCCACGCTGCACGTGGACGTCGTCGTAGCCGACGCCCAGCATGTCCGCGACGACCTGCGCGACGGTCGTTTCGTGGCCCTGGCCGAACGCGACGCCGCCGGTGGTGGCGTAGACGGACCCGTCCGCGCCAAGTTTCACCAGGCCGCCTTCGGTGTTGCCGCCGAAGGGCAGGTGCGCGTTGATCAGCCGAGCCTGGCCGAAGTTGTTCGTCCCGGAGTCCAATGTGGACCCGATGCCGATCCCGATCCGCTTGCCCGTACCGGCGACCTCCTGTTGCAGCTTCCGAGCCGAGCGGTAGTCGATGAGGTCGAGGGCCTTGCGCAGCGACAGCGGGAGGTCGCCGGAGTCGTAGACGCAGCCGTTGACCGTGGTGTACGGGTACTGGTCCGGCTGGACGTAGTTGTGCAGGCGGAACTCGACCGGGTCGAAGCCGAGCCGGTGCGCGGCGATGTCCATCATCCGCTCGACCAGCCACAGGTGCTGCATCCGGGAGTAGCCCCGGTTCGGGTGCACCGGGCCCTTGTTCGTGTACACCGATCGGTAGCGCACCTTGAGGTGCTTGAGCTGGTAGCAGGCGTTGGCGACCTGGGTCCAGATCACGCCGCCGAGCGGTTCGTAGCGGGTGTAGGCGCCGACGTCGTCGAGCGCGTCGTAGGTCAGGCCGAGGACGGTGCCGTCGGCCTGGAGCGCCATCTTGACGTTCCGGAACCAGCGTTCGTTGCCGTGCCCGCCCATCAGGTGCTGCTCGGAGCGGGTCTCGGTCCAGCGGACCGGCCGGCCGAGCTTGCGCGACAGCAGCGCCGCCGCGGTGGCCGGGATGTGGGTGTTGAGCTTGACGCCGAACGAGCCGCCGAAGTCCTTGCTCAGCACGCGCAGCCTGTTCGCCGGGTGCCGCAGGGCGACGGCCAGGTTGAACGTCGCGAGCTGCGGGGTCGCGAATCCGCCGGTGAAGGTGAAGGTGTCGACGCCGGCGTCGTACTCGACGGTGATCGCGCTGCATTCCAGGGGTGTCGAGGAGAACCGGTGGAAGTGCAGCTCGCCGACCTCGACGACGTGGTCGGCGTTCGCCAGTGCGAACTCGATGTCGCCCCAGTCGTAGAGCGTGTCGAAGGCGATGTTCGACCCGATTTGCGGGTGGACGAGCGGCGCGTCTTCACGGACGGCTTCACGCGCGTCGACGACGTGCGGCAGCGGCTCGTACTCGACGACGACCGCGGCGGCGGCATCCCGTGCGGCCTCGCGGGAGTCGCCCGCCACCGCGACGACCGGCTCGCCGGAGAACCGCACGCTGCCGCCGGAGGCCAGGCAGCGGTCCACTTCGGCGTCGCCGGGCGGGCCCTGCAGTTCCATGTACGGGTCGGTGAGCGTCTCGACCTCTTCCGGCAGCAGGCAGCCGAGGTAGCCGTCGACCTGCTCGGCCGCCGAGACGTCGATCGCGGTGATCCGGGCGTGCGCGTACGGGGACCGGACGAAGGCGAGGTAGCCGAGGTGCGCGACCGGGGTGTCGTCGCCGAACTCGCCCTGGGCCTTGAGCAGCCGGTCGTCCTCCTTGCGCGGCATCGGCTTCCCGGTGAACCGCCGGGTGGCCGGCCGCGCGATCTGTTCGGTGGTCACGGGCGCTCCCCGGCGGCGGCGCGGACGGCGCACACGATGTTGTGGTAGCCGGTGCAGCGGCAGATGTTGCCCTTGAGCGCCCGGCGGGTGGTCTCCTCGGTGACTTCCTCGCCGGAGTCGAGGAAGTCGGTGGCCGTCATGAGCATTCCGGATGTGCAGTAGCCGCACTGCAGGGCGTGGTGGTCCTTGAACGACTGCTGCAGCGGGTTGAGCGAGCCGTCCTCGTCGGACAGTGACGCGGCCGTCTCGACCGTACCGCCGTCGGCCTGCACGGCGAGCACCATGCACGACTTGACGAGCGTGTCGTCCCAGCGCACCGTGCAGGCGCCGCAGTTGCCGGTGTCGCAGCCGATCTTCGGGCCGCGTTTGTCGAGCGCGTCACGCAGCCAGTGCACCAGCAGCGTGCGGTCCTGGACCGCGGCGGTCTCGGGCTTGCCGTCCACCGTGACGGTGATCTCCCTGGTCATCGGGTGCTCCTCTGCACGGCGGCGAGCAGGGCCCGCCGCAGCTGGACTTCGGCCATCTCCCGGCGGTAGGCCGCCGAGCAGTGCACGTCGTCGGCGGCGTCGACGTCTCGGAGCACGCCGGCCACGTCCGCCAGGGACGGCGCCACCGCCGCTCCGACCAGGTGCCGTTCGACCTCGGGCAGCCGCAGCGGCGAACCGTAGACAGCGCCGAGGAAGACGCGCGCGTCGATGACGACGCCGTCGACGACGTCGAGCCGGACGACCGCCCGCGCGAGTGCCCACGAATCGGCCCCGACCTGCAGATGCTCGTGCGTGACGACGGCGTTGTCCGGCAGTGGCGGGATTTCGATCGCCGTCAGCAGTTCGCCGGGACGCACCGCCGTGGCCAGAGTGCCGAGGAAGAACTCGTCCGCGGGCAGCACCCGCTCCCCCGCCACGCCGAGAATCCGGAACCGGGCGCCGAGCGCCGACAGCAGCGGCGGGAAGTTGTTCGTCGGGTCGTTGAGACAACAGTTGCCGCCGATCGTGCCGCGGTTGCGCACCTGCCGGTCGACCAGGCCCGCCGCCATGTCGGCCACGGGATGGCCGTGCACGGCAGCCAGCGAGGCGTAGGTCGTCGCCGCGCCGATGACGAGCGTGCCGTCGTCGGCGGTCCGGACACCGCGGAGCCCGTCGATGCGGTGGACGTCGACCAGCGCCGACGGCTGGGCGAGGTCGAGCTTCAGCATGTTGAGCAACGTCTGCCCGCCGGCGAGCACGACGCTTCCGGCCACGTCGGACAGCATGGTGACGGCCTCGGCCGGGCTGGCGGGGCGCAGGTATTGCAGGGGCGGGAGGATCACGGGGACCGCCTCAGAACTCGGGGTGACGCGCGGCCACGTGGTACGCCCCGGCGTGGAACACCAGGGGCTCGCCGTCGCCGGTGTCGAAGCGCTCGACCTCGCCGAGGCAGATCAGGTGGTCGCCGGCGTCGACCCAGCGCACGGTCCGGCATTCGAACCGGACCAGCGCGCCGTCGATCAGCGGCACGCCGCCGAGGCCCTCCTGCACCACCACGCCGGCGAACTTGTCCGGAGCGCCGGTCGCGAACTGCCCGGACAGGTGGTGCTGGTCGGCGGCGAGCACGTTGACGGCGAAGTGCGTCGCCTGCTGCAGGTCGGGCAGGCTCGGTGCGCGCTTGGCCGGGCACCACGAAACGAGCGGCGGCTCCAGCGACACCGACGTGAACGAGTTCGCGGTGACGCCGATCCGGCGCCCGCCCGGCGCGCAGGCGGTGATCACGGTGACACCGGTGGCGTACCGGCCGAGGGCCGAACGCAGTTCGCGGGGGCCGAACTCGCGGGTCACGGGCAGCTCCGTCATGGCGGTCATGGCAGTCCTCCGGGTCAGGCCGCGACGGTGGCCAGGTAGCCCTGCGCGAGCGCGGGGTCCATGAACCAGTGGAAGAAGTCGCGCGGGTCGTCGAAGCCGTTGACGAACCGGCGCGCGATCCGCGGGTGCGCCCCGGCGGCGCCGAGCAGCTCCAGCGCGTGCGGCGGGGGCGGGGCCAGCAGGGCGTTCGTCCATCCGGCGACGTACTGCGCGTAGTCCCAGTACCGCTCGAAGGTCTGCCGCTGGAACTCGCGGTCGAACGGCCGGTCGCCGTGTTCGAGGATGCTGGACAGGTAGGACGTGGCGCATTTGCTCGCGTTGTTGGAGCCCTGGCCGGTGATCGGGTCGTTGAGCACGACGACGTCGGCCAGCCCCAGCACGGTGGCGCCCGACGGCAGCACGCCGACGGGCTTGCGGACGGTGGGCGGGAAGCGGCCGGCGAGCACGCCGTTGTCGTCGGTCAGGGCGAGGTCGCCGCAGCGTTCGGCCTCCCACGGCAGGAACTGCCGGACCAGCCGCAAGGACGTCTCGAGGTGCTCGGCGGGGGAACGGACGTCGCGCCAGCAGTCCAGCGGGCCGCCCGGGACGCCTTCGAAGACCATGATTTCGCACGGCCCGCTCGTGGTCAGTGCCGGGAAGACGAAGTACTCGCCGACGCCGGGGATGAGGTTGAACGAGACGGCGGAGTGTTCCTCGCGCGGGCGCATCCCGGTGACGTAGGTGAGCGCGAGCGACCGCTGCGGAGCGTCGTACGTCGACCGCTCGGTGTCGCGCTCGAAGAGGCGCGCGATGTCGCCCTTGCCCGCGGCCACGATCACCAGGTCGGACGACCGTGCGTAGCTCTCCAGGTGCTCGACGCCGGCGTCGGTGAAGTCGAGCTTGCCGCCGCGCAGCTCGAACTCGTTCATCCAGGCGGGCATCTTCACGCGCTGGTCGACCGACTGCGCGGGCACGTCGAGCCGCGAGGCCCACGAGATCGCCTTGCCGCCGCTGCCGTCGGGCACGGTGAACGAGATGCCCTCGACCGGTGGGCAGGCGTCGTCCCAGCGGTTGAGGCCCAGGCTGCGTTCGCGGGCGAGGGCGCCGCCGAACATGCACTGGCTGGACATGACCTTGCCGGCCCGGATCTCGTCCGGGGTCCGGTTCGAGACGATCGTGACGTCGTAGCCGTGGTCGAGCAGGCCGATGCCGAGCTGGAGCCCGGCCTGGCCGGCGCCGACGATGGTGATCGTGCGCATCGCTACCTCCGTGGGTCGCTGAGCTGGGGGATGGCCGGGACGGCCTGTTCGGGGCCCATCGCCGAGTAGCCGCCGTCGACGGCCCAGTCGGCTCCGGTGACGAAGGACGCCGCGTCGGAGCAGAGGAAGGCCACGACGTTCGCGACCTCTTCCGGGTCGCCGACCCGGCGCAGGACGTGGAAGGGGGCCGCGACCCGGTCGGTCCGGGCGCGGTCGGAGCCGGTGAGCTCGTCCATGACCTTCGACCAGGTCCAGCCGGGGCTGACCGAGTTCACCCGGATGCCGTCGCCGGCCAGGTCGAGGGCCATGTTCCGGGTCAGCTGGACCATCGCGGCCTTGCTCACCGGGTAGAGCCAGCGCCCGGTTTGGGCGACCTTGGCGGAGATGGACGTGAAGTTGACGATCGCGCCGCCGCGGGTGGCCAGGTGCGGGCGGACGGCCTGGGCGAACATCGCCGCGCTCACGACGTTGACGTCCAGGGCCTGCGCCCACTGCGCGCGGGTCGAGTCCGCACCCTCGTCGACGTAGGAACAGGCGAGGTTGACCAGGATGTCGATGCCGCTGAACCGGTCGACCGCGGTTTCGACGCACCGGCCGATCGCCGTGTCGTCGGTGATGTCGGTGGGCACGGCGACGACGTCGTCACCCAGTTCGTCGGCGACGGCCTTGGCGCCGGCGTCGTCGATGTCGGCGATGACGACCCTGGCGCCGGCGGTGTGCAGCGCGCGCACCACGGCCTGGCCGATGATCGTCGCGCCGCCGGTGACGACGGCGGTCCGTCCGGCGAGTCCCTGCATGGCACCTCCCTGTGTCCGGGTTGCCAGGGAAGGTAGGTCTGTGACGACGGCCTCAGCTATCCGTCCGGCGCGGCCACTGTGCGTTTTGCGCGGTCACCTGTCGCGTCGGGCGCCCGGAAAGCGGATAGTTACGGGTCAGCGGAGGTGACCCATGACCGACCAGGCGGAACCGGGTGCCGCCCTGCCCCTCGCGCACGGCGAGCACCTCAGCACCCGCGACGTCGACGAAGCGCGCGAGCTGGTGGCCCGTGCCTTCTGCTCGCACCAGCTCGTGCCGCTCGACGGCCACCGCAGCGTCGACGCGCGCTTCCACTCCGTGCGGCTCGGGCAGGTCGGGCTGCACTACCTCGACTACGGCGCCGAGGTCCGCATCGCGCCCGGGCAGTTGCAGGACTTCTTCCTCGTCCAGATGCCCCTGGCCGGCCGCGCCGAGATCACCTGCGGCAAGGAGTCCGTGGTATCCGACCCGCTGACCGCGTCGGTCCCGGCGCCCGACGAGGACCTCGTCATGCGGTGGGGCGCGGACAATCCGCAGCTCATCGTCTGGATCGACCGCGCCGGTCTCGAAGAGCACCTGAGCCGGATGCTCGGCAGGCCCCTGGTCCGGCCGCTGCGGTTCGACCTCGGGATGGACATGTCCCAGCAGGCCGTGCGGTCGTGGCGCAACGTCGTCGACCTGCTGCGCCGCGAGGTCGACACCGAGGGCGGCATCCCCGCCGAGCCGCTGGCGATGACCGAGCTGCAGCGGCTGCTGTTCAGCCAGCTCCTGCTCGCCCAGCCGAACAACTACAGCTCGGTGCTGCACCGCGAGCCGTTGCCGAGCGCGCCCAAGGTGATCAAGCAGGCCGTCGAGCTGATCGAGGCGCACGCGGCCGAGCCGCTGACCGTGGAGGACGTCGCGGAGGCGGTCGGGCTCGGCGTGCGGGCGCTGCAGGAGGGGTTCCGGCGGTTCCTCGACACGACGCCGATGAACCACCTGCGCGAGGTGCGGCTGCGGCGCGTCCACGAGGAGCTGCGGCTCGCCGACCCGGCCCGGACGAACGTCACGGAGGTCGCCGTGCGGTGGGGTTTCCTGCACGCGGGCCGGTTCTCGGTGCAGTACCGGCAGCGGTTCGGCGAATCGCCGTCGGCCACGCTGCGCGGCTAACGGCCTCGCTGAGCGGATAGCCGCCCGTTCTCCGCGCTCCTACCGTTTGCCGGAACGACCCGGCCGACGAAGGAGCGAGGTGCACGGTGGACGCAACCGACCCGGTGCCGATCGAGGAGCTGACCGGCGAGATCGGCCGGACCTTCGCCGCCGCGGGACTGTCCGCGAACGCCGCCCGCGTCGTCGCGGAGTCCCTTGTGGACGCCGATGCCCGCGGGATCCCCTCGCACGGCACGATGCTCGTCCCGATGTACCTCGAGCGGATCCGCCGCGGCTCGGTCAGCACGGAGGAAACCGCGGTCGTCGTCTCCGACGTCGGTGCGGTGGCCACTTTGGACGGTCGTAACGCGCTCGGGCAGCTCACCGGCGACCAGGCGATGCGGCTGGCGGTGGAAAAGGCAAAACGGTACGGCATCGGCGCCGTCACCGTCCGGCACGCGTTCCATTTCGGCGGCGCCTTCCGGTACGTCCTCGCCGCCGCCGAGCAGGGCTGCATCGGGATCGCCGCCGCGAACACCCGGCCGCTGATGCCCGCCCCGGGTGGCGCGGCGCCGGTCGTCGGCAACAACCCCTTGGCCCTGGCCGCCCCGGTTCCCGGTCGCGCGCCGATCGTCCTCGACATGGCCCTGTCCGAAGCCGCGCTCGGCAAGATCCGGCTCGCCGCGGCCGACGGCCGGACGATCCCCGCGACCTGGAGCACCGACGCCGACGGCGTCCCCACCACCGACCCGGCCGCCGCGCTCGCCGGGATGCTCCTGCCCGCAGCCGGCCCCAAGGGCTACGGCCTCGCCGTGCTGGTCGACGTCCTCACCGGCGTCCTGTCCGGCGGCGCGTCGGGCCCGGAGGTGGCCGGGCTCTACGCCGACACGGCCGTACCCAACGACTGCGCGCACTTCTTCCTCGCGCTCGACCCCGCCTGTTTCGGCGACGGCTTCCCCGAGCGGATCCGGACGTTCGCCGACCGGCTCGCGGCCTCGCCGGTCGCGCCGGGGCACGACCGCGTCTACCTGCCCGGTGAGCTGGAGGCCCTGCGGCACGAGCAGGCGCGGGCCGAAGGCATCCGGCTGACCCCGGCGGTCCGGGCCGCGCTGGCGGAGGAGGTGGGGGCGCGATGAACGAGTACGACGCCGTCGTCATCGGCTCCGGCATCAACGGCCTGGTCGCCGCCGCCGAGCTGGCCCGGGAGGGCTGGTCGGTCGCGGTGGCCGAGCGCAACGACACGCTCGGCGGCTTCATCGCGTCGGAGGAACGCACCCTGCCCGGCTACGTGCACGACACGTATTCGTCGTGGCACCCGCTGTTCGTCTCCGGCCCCGCCTACGCGGCGCTCGGCGACGACCTGCACCGGCTGGGCCTCGAGTACCGCAACACCGACGGCTGGGTGACCGCCAGCGTCGCCGACGACGGCCGCACGACCTACGCCCACCGCGACCCCGAGCGCACCGCCGCCCGCTTCGCCGACGGCCGCGACCGGGACACGTACCTGGCCGCGCTGAACGGATTCCTGGAGATCGCGGAACCCTTCGGCACGCTGATGGCGTCCGAGCTCAAGTCCGTGGCGGCGTTGCGGGCCGGGGCGAAGCTGGCCCGCCGGACGCGGCTGCTCCGTGACGCGGTGACGAGCGGGCGGTCGTTCTGCCGCCGCGAGTTCCGCGGGCCCGAGGTCGACCACCTGTGGACGCCGTGGCTGCTGCACGCCGGGCTGTCCCCCGACCACGCCGGGGGCGGGCTGATGGTCCCGGTGCTCGCCGCGACCATGCACGGCTTCGGCCTGCCGGTGGTCGCGGGCGGCTCGGCCCGGCTGGTCGACGCGTTCGGCAAGCTGTTCGCCGAACTCGGCGTCGAAGTCCACACCGGCACGGAGGTCGAGCACATCCTCGTCGAGGGCAAGCGCGCCGTCGGCGTCATCGCCGGCGGCCGCCGGCTGAAGGCCAAGACGGTGCTGGCGTCGTGCACCCCGACCGCGCTGGTCCGCGACCTGCTGCCACCCGGCGCGGTCGACGTCCGGTTCACCGGCGAGGCCGAGCGGTTCCGCTACGGACGTGGCGCGATGCAGATCCACGTCGCTCTGTCCGGTCCGCCGCGGTGGCGGGAGGACCGGCTCGCCGAGGTCCCGCTGATCCATCTCTCCGACGGCTCGGCGAGCACCGGGATCGCCTGCGCCCAGGCCGAAGCCGGGCTGCTGCCGGCGAAACCGACGGTCGTGGTGGGCAGGCAGGACGTCCTCGACCCGGCCCGCGTCCCGGACGGCGCGGCCGCCCTGTGGCTCCAGCTGCAGGAGGTGCCGTTCGCCCCGGCCGGGGACGCCGCCGGCGAGCTGGACACGACCGGCGGCTGGACGCCCGAGCTGGCCCGGGCGTTCGCGCGGCGCGTGCTCGACCGGGTCGCCGCCCACTCCCCCGGGCTGACGGACCTCGTCCGCGCGATCGACGTCGTCACGCCGGTGGACCTGGCCGCCCAGAACGTCAACGCCGTCCACGGCGATCCGTACGGCGGCTCGGCCGAGCTCGACCAGAACTTCCTCTGGCGCCCGACGCCTGCCGGCGCCCGGCACGCCACGCCGGTGCCCGGCCTCTGGCACATCGGCGCCTCGACCCACCCCGGTCCTGGCCTCGGCGGCGGCTCGGGTCACCTGGTCGCCCAGCGCCTGCTCCGCCACCGCTGACCCCTTCAGGAGGAGCCATGAATCCACCTTCGACGCCCAGGACGAGGTCCTGGTCGTGACCGGTGGCGCCCACGGCATCGGTGCCGCCACCGCCCGCGCCTTCGCCGAGCGCGGCGGCACCGCCATCGTCTTCGACGTCGTCCACGCCCCGGACCTCGACGGCCATGACCGGATCGAACAGCACCGCGTCGACGTCTCCGACCGGGAGCGCGTGCGGGACGCGGTCGACACCGTCCTGCTCCGGCACGGCCGGATCGACGCACTGGTGGCGGGCGCCGCGATCCAGCCGCGCTGCGACGTCGTCGGCATGGACCCCTACACGTGGCGGCAGACCCTGGCCGTGAACCTCGACGGCGTCGTCTGGAGCGCGCAGGCCGTGCTGCCCGGCATGATCGCCCGCCGGGCCGGCAGCATCGTGGTGTTCTCCTCCGGGCTCGCCCACGCCGGCCGCGCCCAGGCTTCCGCCTACGCGGCGAGCAAGGGCGCGTTGACGTCGTTCGCGAAGTCCCTGGCCGCCGAGGTCGCCGACTACCGCGTGCGGGTCAACACGATCTTCCCCGGCGTGATCGACACACCCCAGTTCCGCGCCGCCAACCCGGCCGGCGGCGAGCGCGAGCACTGGGCCGCGACGACCGGGATCGGCACCCCCGAGGACGTCGTCGGCTGCCTGCTCTTCCTGCTCTCGGACGCGGCCACGATGACCGGTTCCACGCTGACCCGCGACCGGGCATTCGCGCAGGAGGAATTGTGAGCGGACAGGAATCCCTGCCGGTCGCTGTCGTCGGCGGCGGTCCGATCGGTCTCATCACGGCGCTGGGGCTGGTCCGTTACGGCATCCCGGTCGTGGTGTTCGAAGAAGACGAGACGCTCTCGCTGGACACCAAGGCGGGCACCGTGCTCACCCGCACCCTCGAAGTCCTGCACCGCTACGACGCCGTGGACGACGTGCTGCGCGCGTCACTGCGGATCGACGAGATCGGCGACATCGACCGCGCCACCGGTACCGCCCGCGCAAGCGTCCACACCGGACTTCTCGGCGACGACACGCGCTTCCCGTTCGTGGTCAACATCCCGCAGCACCACCTCGAACCCGTGCTCCGCCGCAGGCTGGAGGAACTCGCCCCCGGTATTGTCCACATGGGACACCGGATGACCGGCTTCGACCAGCACGACGACCACGTCTCGCTCCGCCTGGACACGCCCACGGGTGAGCGGCGAGTGGCCGCGCGGTACCTGCTGGCCTGCGACGGCGGCCGGTCCCAGACCCGCGAACAGCTCGGCATCACCGTCGAAGGCCACACGCTGGACCAGCGGTACATGCTCGTCGACCTGGAGGCCGACCTCGACGTCGCCAATCCGCGCGACTACCCGTACCTCGCCTACTTCGGTGACCCCGCCGAGTGGATGATCCTCGTCCGGCAGCCGCACTGCTGGCGGTTCCTGTATCCCCTCGAACCCGGCGCGCCCGAGCCGGACCGGGCCGAACTCGCCGCGAAGGCGAAGCGGTTCATCGGCGACGTCGACGGGCTGCGCGTGCTCGGCACCAACATCTACCCGGTGCACCACCGGGTCGCCGACCGCTGGCGCGCCGGCCGTGTCTTCCTGATGGGCGACGCCGCCCACCTCATCACCCCGATGTGGGCGCTCGGCCTCAACACCGGCGTGCTCGACGCGTCGAACCTGCCCTGGCGGCTGGCGTGGGTGCTCCGCGGCTGGGCCGACGAGTCCCTCTTGGACGGCTACGAGCGCGAGCAGGCCCCGGTCGCGGTCCGCGGCTCCGGCGAGATGGCCGAAGCGGCCCGCGCCTACATGGACCGCCGCGACGACGGCGTGTCCGCGATGGCCGGCGGCGGCTGGGGCGTCGCGGTGACCCGCTCCCTGCTCGGCGTCCGCCTCGACGTCGACGGCACCGGGGACTGGTCGATGATCGCCACCGGCGAGACACCCCGCCCGCTGCGGGCCGGCGACCGGCTGCCGGACGTCCGCCTGTTCGGCCCGGACGGCGCCGTCCACGCGCACGACCTCTGCGCCGACACGTTCGTCGGCCTGTACTTCACCGACGCGCGCCGCAACCCGCGGCTACCCGCCGACGACACGCCCGGACTGCGCCGCCTCGTGGTCAGCCGGTGGGACGCCCCGCTGGACTCGCCCCTGCGCGACCGCGCCCTGTTCGACCCCGGTTCACGAGCCATGCGGCGGCTGGGCGTCGGGCCGGACACGGCGGTGCTGCTGCGGCCGGACGGCCACGTGGCGGCGATCGCCGCCTTCGACCCCACCATCGACGTCGACCCGCTCGGTGCCGCCCACGCGCGGATCACCGGCCGGGTCCCGGCGGAAGGAGCCCTGACGTGACCGCGGGAACCACCGTGCACGCACCGGACGGAACGCCGGTCGTGCTCGCCGAAATCGGCCAAACCGAACTCCTGGCCAACGACCACGTGCGCGTCTGGGAAGTGGCCCTGGAGCCCGGCGAGTCGCAGCCGTGGCACCTGCACCACCACCCGTACCTGGTCGTGAATCTCGAAGCCTCGCCGGGGCGGATGGACTGGCTCGACGGCTCGCCACCCCGGTTCGTGAACGAGTACGTCGGCGGCGTGATCTTCCGGCCGACCTCGCCCGTCCACATGCTCACCAACATCGGCCCGACACGGTACCGCAACCGGCTCGTCGAGCTGCTCGACCTCGGCGAACGAGTCGCCCCGGTGCCCGCCGAGCCGGTCGGCCACCACGTCGTGTTCGAAACCGACCTGGTGCGGGCGTGGGAAATCGTCCTCGACCCGGGCGCCTCGCTCGCGGGCCACCGGCACCGGCACCCGCACGTCGTGATCACCCTCGATGGTTCCGACACCCGCATCGACACCACCGACGGGCCGGGCCCGGTGGAGACCGAGGCACCCGGCGACGTCCGGTACCGCGAGCCCGGCGGCGTCCAGACCCTCGTCAACGTCGGGCCGACGCGTTACCGCAGCCGCCTGATCGAGCTGAAATACCTGGGAGAGAACCGATGACGACCAACCTCTCGACCCCCGCCGCGTACTCCGGCGAGGCCGCCGACCGCGCCCGCGTGGGTGAGCCTGGCGCGCTCAGCCGCTTCCGGGAGATCCTCGTCCAGACCCACGACCTGGACTGGATCGACAAGACCCTGGACGGCCTGTCCCACAAGATGCTCTGGCGCGACGACGAGACCGGCGCGTCGATCGCGCTCGTCCGGTTCCGGAAGGGCGCGGGCATTCCGTCCCGGCACGCCCACGCGTCGAACCAGTTCATGTTCTGCCTCAAGGGCCGCTACACGTACGTGCCGACCGGCATCACCCTCACCGAAGGCGCCTTCTACTGGAACCCCAAGGGATCCGAGCACGGCCCGACGCACGCCGACGAGGAGTCCGTGCTGCTCGAGATCTACGACGGCCCGCACTACCCGGCCCAGCCCGACTGGTATGACGACCCCGCCGACGCCCGCTGAAGGAACTCCCATGCCCAAACAGGAAATCGTCTCCCCGGACCTGGCCGTCCCCAATGGACACTTCGCGCAGGCGACCCGCGCGGGCCGGCTGGTCTTCATCTCCGGCATGACCGCTCGCAACGCCACCGGCGGCGTCACCGGCGTCGGCGACGTCAGCGCCCAGACCCACCAGGTGTGCCAGAACCTCGAAGCCGCGGTCAAGGCCGCCGGCGGCACGCTCGACGACATCGCGCGTGTCGACGTCTACGTCCGCAACATGGAGGACTTCGACGCCATCCACGCCGTGCGCCGGCAGTACTTCACCGGCGTGGCCCCCGCGTCGACCATGGTCGAAGTCTCGAAGTTCGTGAACAAGGACTACCTGATCGAGATCAACGCGATCGCCGTCCTCCCGGAGGACGCGCGATGAAGCTGGCCACGGTCCGCGTCGACGGCAGGGACCACCTCGGCGCGGTGGAGCCGGAGGAAGGCACGGTGACGATCCTGCCCGCCGCGGCCCCGACGCTCGACGACGTCGTCCGCGGCGACCTGGTGGACCTGCGCCACGGCACGCGCGTCACGTTGGACGCGGTCGAGATCGTCGCACCGCTGCGCCGGTTCAACCGCGACATCCTGTGCACGGGCTGGAACTACTGGGACCACTTCGAGGAATCCCGGGGCAAACGCGAGGGCCAGGACCCGGTCGACCGGCCGCAGCACCCGACGTTCTTCACCAAGGGCCCGGACACGGTGATCGGCCCGCACGACGACATCGCGTTCGACCCGGCGATCTCGGCCAAGTGGGACTACGAAGCCGAAGTCGCGCTGATCATCGGCAAGGACGGCCGGTCCATCCCGGAAGAGCGGGCCTGGGAGCACGTGTTCGGCCTGTGCGTCGCCAACGACGTGTCCCAGCGCGACCTGCAGCGCCGCCACGGCGGCCAATGGCTCAAGGGCAAGAGCATCGACGCGACCATGCCGCTGGGCCCCTGGATCACGACGTCCGACGAGGTCGCGGACCCGTACGACCTCACTGTGCGCTGCACCCTGAACGGCGAGGTCCTGCAGGAGGCCTCCACGCGCCAGGTCGCGTTCCGCTTCGAGCGCATCATCGCCGAACTGAGCTGGGGCATGACCCTGCGGGCCGGCGACGTGATCCTCACCGGAACCCCCAGCGGGATCGGCAACGCCCGCGAACCGCAAGTGTTCCTCGCGTCCGGGGACGAGGTCGTCACCTTCGTGAGCGGTCTCGGTGAGCTTCGCAACCGGGTTGTCGCGACCGACCTCAGCGGGCAGCCGTAGCATCACCAGCGGCGATTACGGCCCCGCCTCTCGACGAACGAATGTGCAACAGTAGTTGACGTACGTACAGAGGTAGCTAGCGTTACCTCGAACTCGGAAAGCTCCGATCAGTCGCCGGATGGAAAGGCACTCACCGGATGTCCGACAACCCGGGCGCACCCGCACAGGGAAAGCGCCCGCTTCGCTTCCCGGACGGCTTCCTCATCGGGGCGTCGACCGCGGGACACCAGACCGAGGGCAACAACACCAACTCGGACTGGTGGGAGTTCGAGCACCGCCCGGGTTCCCCGGTGCACGAGCCGTCGGGAGACGCCTGCGACTCCTACCATCGCTACCCCGAGGACATCGGTCTGGCCGCGGGCTCCGGGCTGAACGCCTACCGGTTCAGCGTCGAGTGGCCGCGGCTCGAGCCGGCCGAAGGGATGTTCTCCAGGGCCGAGACGGCACATTACCGCCGCGTGCTTGCCGCCTGCCACGAGCACGGCATCGTGCCCGTAGTGACCTACAACCACTTCACGCTGCCACTCTGGTTGCAGCGGCGCGGCGGTTTCGCGGCCGACGATTTCCCACAGCTCTTTCAGCGCTTCTGCACCCACATCACGCGGACTCTGGGCGATCTCATCGGCTGGGCGGTCACGATCAACGAACCGGAGGGAGCCGGTGATGCCGGATACGTCCTCGGCATCCACCCACCCGGCATCGTGGGCGACCGCGAGCTAGCTCACCGCGTCGCGGACAACGTGCTGACCGCCCACCACTTGGGAGTCAAGGCCATTCACGACCACGGTTCGATGCCGGTGGGAGTCTCCCTCGCCCTTCAGGACATGCAGTACGAAGACGGCGCGACACCCGGCAAAACCGAGTGGGAGCTCAACGCACTGATCAGCGAACGGTACATCGAAGCCGCCCAGGAGGACGACTTCGTCGGGCTGCAGACCTACACGCGCATCCGGTTCGGCCCCGAAGGGGAACGCGGACCGGGCCTGCACCCCGAGAGCAAGAACGGCCTTGCGGAAACCGACGACACGACGCAAGTCGGCTGGGAGTTCTACCCCGAAGCTCTCGACGGGGACGATCCGGCGGGTTCACCGAGTCAGCGGCGGCAAGCCGATCCTGCTCACCGAGAACGGCATCGCCACCACCCACGATCCGAAACGGGTGGCGTTCATGGACCGGGCGCTGCGCGCCGTGCACACGTGCCTGGCAGACGGTATCGACGTGCGCGGCTACCTCCACTGGTCACTTCTCGACAACTACGAGTGGTCAGGCGGATTCGAGCCGACCTTCGGTCTCGTCGCGGTCGACCGTCAGACCTTCGCTCGCCGGCCGAAGGAGAGCGCGTATTGGCTCGGAGACGTCGCACGTTCCCGATGCCTGCCGGCTGAGCCGGTGACGTGGCCCCCGCGGCGTAGGCGATCGGACAGGTCGTCAGCGCGGCGGCCACGGCTGGTTCTGTCTGCTCGAAGTGGGGCCGCGTTTCTTCGTCGGAGACGGCCTCGGGTCCAATGTGGACCACTGCTCGCCAAGAGCACCCAATGTATCGATGGCGTGGGCGACGTCTGCGGACGTCCACGGGAACGGATCCTGGTTGCCCCCCCCCCACATCGTCACGCTGCTGGCCTACGTCGTCCTGCTCTCCGGCGTCCTGCTCAACTTCCTGCCGCATTCCTGAAAGGACTTCCGATGACCGAGCAAAGCAGGGGACCAAGAAACGAGCCCGGCGTCTCATGCTTTCCAGTCACCTGGCTGGAAAGCCGTAGCCACCAGGCCGATGCGGATCTCGCGTAGGACCGGATACGGCGGAATCGCCACGACTGAGAAGACGCTGAGACCTGCGCACGGGCTCCTACCTTCGTCGAGTACCACCACCCGCACCGGCCGATAAAGTTCGACTTACCCGCGCTCCCCGAGCCGGGATTCGCCGAAACACCGTCCGCGACAGCCCTTATTTTTCTCCCCGTGATCGCGAGCAGCGCCGCCGAGGGCGCCTTCCGCCGTGCCCCGAGCAAGGCGGCCGCGCCGGCGTTCCACCACGCCTCTTCGGTCCCGGCCGTCAGCACGACACCCAGCGTGACGCAGATCCCGGTGACCGCCGCATCGACGATCAGCTCCCGGCTGCGTCCGCCGAGACCGTGCCACCGGGCCCCGAACCACTCGACAACGGAACTGTCCACGGCCACCAGTTTGACACCCTGCCGGAAGTCCGAAACCCGCGAGGTACTCGCTTGACACCATTCAGGCGTGGGCGGGGTCGTCCGGACGAGACAGGGAGGTGCGGACGCCCTTGCGGTCCGTGCCCAGCTTCGCCAGGATTCGAGCCACGTGTTTCTCGACCGTGCGGGGCGAGAGGAACAGGGTCTCGGCGATGTCGGAGTTGGTGGCACTGCGGCTGAGGAGTTCGGCGACCTCCAGCTCGCGGGGTGACAGCTCGTCGCCGTACCCCCGGCGTCCGCGCCGGCCTGATTCCTCGACCCCCAGCGCACGCAGAGTGTGCTGGCAGCGCAAGGCATCCGCGATCGCGCCGAGTCCGGTGTGGACACGTGCGGCGTCGGTGAGATGCGTGGCCGCGTCCTCGGGGCAGGAGGGCGCCAAGGCGTTCGCGAGGTGTTCCGCGGCCTGTGCCGCGTGGTAGGGCCTGCCGATGTCCTGCCATGTGGCGCGGGCCGCGGCGAAGTGCTCGGCGGCGGTGGCCGGTGCGCTGTCCCGCACGAGCAGTCCGGTGGCGAGCTCGAGTTCGGCCGTGGCAGCGGGAGCGTCCCGGCCCCGTACACCGCGTGCGGCATCGGCCACGAGCCGCTCGGCTTCCTCGCGGTGTCCATCGGCCAGTGCGGCTTCGACCGCGACCGAGACCAGGCCCGTGGTTCGCGTCCAGCTGCCGAGCCGGCGCAGCATGGTCACCGCTGGTTCGGCGCTCGCCCATGCCGCCCGCGGGTCCTTCTGTGCGAGTCGCACCGCGGTGAGGCCGGCGGCGATGCTCATGCTCACGTCCGCCTCGGACGTCTCACGTCCACGCCCGGCGGCGGCGAAGTGCTCAAGCGCCTGGGAGTGTCTGCCCTGGGCGAGCGCGAGATGTCCCCGATACAGGACGCGGTCGAGGTCGGCCTGCCGGACGTCGGGGTAGGCCCGGCACAGCACGTCGTACTGCTCGTCCAGACCGGCCCAGCGACCCGCCAGCCAGTCCGCGCGCAGCAGCCTGACCCGAGTGAGGCACTCGAGCGGGGCGTTCTCCGTGCGGGCGGCCAGCTCCTGGCTCTCCAGCATCAGGGCGCGGGCGCGCCGGTCGTGGCCGAGCTGGAGGGCCGCCTCGCTGAGGTTGTACAGCGCTTGGCACATCCGACGCAGCACGGGCTCGGCCGCGTCCCGGCGCGGCAGCCCGTCCACCAGCGGCCACACGGCCGGATCGCCGGCCCTGGCCATCAGCATGAGCCGGGTGACCTGGACGTCTGTCCGGGCCAGCTCATCAGTGCTGTCACACACGGCTTGCTCGGCCCGGTCGAGCCACTCCCACGCGTGCGCGGCGGCACCGTCGTACTCGTTCAGTGCCAGCGCGATCATGGCTCTGGCCGCTTTGTGCGGGAGCGTGCCCAGCTCGTCGACGGCGCGTTCGAGCTCGCAAAAACCCGCCGGGTCGCCCGCAAGGTTGAGCATGATCAGCCCCAGACCGAGGCGGATCTCGCCGCGGACCTCCTCCGGCAGCCGGTAGTCGGCGAGCACGGCGGTGAGCACGGAGGCGGTCGCGGCGTAGTCGACGCCGGCACTGGCAATCCTGGCGAGCCCGAGCGCGGCCCTGGACCGCCGGTCGGCGCCGATGTCCTGCCGGTTCAGGATCTGGCGCAGGAGGGTGGCGGTGGTGCCGGTGTCACCGAGCGCCACGGCCTGGTCGGCCGCTTGTTCCACGCGCACGAGCCAGGTTTCGTGGTCACCCGCGGCGAGCGTGTGGTGCGCGACCTGCACCAGCGGTGCCGGATCGTGGGTCTCGAACACCTCGACGGCCCGCCGGTGCAGGCGGATGCGACGCGGGCCGGGGATGTGCCGGTAGGCGACCTGCTGCGCCAGCACGTGCCGGAAGCCGTATCGGCCCGTGCCGACCTCCCTCAGCACGGCGGCGTCCAGTACGTCGATGATGCCCTGAGCGCCCTGCTCGGGATCCAGCCCGGCGATCTCCGCCAGCAGGGCTTCGGTGGCGGGGACGGCGAGCACGGCCGCCGCGTCGACCACCGCCGCCCCGGCCGGTGACAGGGCGACGAGCCGCTCGGTGATCGCCGCGCGCAGTCCTAGTGGCACGTCGGCGTGCTCCAGCGCGGCGGCGTCCTGGCGCGCCTGGTGGCGGAAGGTCAGCAGATCTTCCTCGGCGACCAGCGGCAACCCCTCGCTGCGGCGGTGCAGCACAGCGCAAAGCTCCGGTGTGGCCCTGGCACCCAGCACGGCCCCGGCCAGCTCGGCGACGTCGTTCTCGGTCAGCGGCGCCAGCCGGATCACCGTGGGGCGGCAGGCGCCACCGAGCACACAGGACCGCTCCTCGGCGCGCCAGGTCAGCACCAGGGCGAGGTGGTCGGGTAGGTCGCGGGCGAGCATCACGAGCAGCTCGCGGGTGGCGTCGTCGACCCAGTGCAGGTCCTCGACGACCACAATCACCCGGCCGAGCGAGGCGAGCACCGACCGCACGGCCTGGATCAGCTGGTGCCGGGCGACGCCCGGATCGTCCGGTGTCGACGGTGCGGGCGGCAGCAGGCCGGCGAGGTCCGGGAGCAGCGGTGCCAGCGCACCGGCTGTGGGCGGCAGCTCGGCACCCGGCAGCCAGGGGCCGACCTTGCGCAGCGCCTCCACCACGGGCCCGTAGGGCAACGGCTCGCGCAGCGGGTGGCAGAAGCCGGTCACCACCCGCCACCCCTCCCGCCCCAGGATCGTGGTGGCCTCACGCACCAGCCGGGACTTACCCATGCCGGCATCGCCTTCGACCACGACCACGGCCGGCGCGCGCCGGACGGCGTCGACCAGCTGCCCCAGTTCGTGACGGCGGCCGACGAATGCGAAACCCCGGCCAAATCCGGCATTCCGATCCACCGTGTCACCGCCCTCCCGCATACCCATCTTTTGCGCATACTACCCACTCAAATCCGTTTCCCATTGCCTTCGGCCTGCGCATGACCCGCATCGTCTGGATCGTTCCAGAGGCCGACGGCGCTTGCTGCCTCATAGGAGCACCACCAGGCCCGGGCGGTGCGGACCGGGCGCGGCGCACCTGCACTACACGCCCGCAGCCACGCCGCGAGCCGTGTCGTAGATCCAGGTCCGGAAGTCCGGCCAACTGGTGTAGACGGTCGGCGAGACTTCAGGTACTCGTCGGCAGCAAGGTGGCGAGCTACCTTGGCCGGAAGCCGGAGGACACGGCGACGGAGACGATTCACCCTGCCCCGCGCAGGCAGGTCCGGAGTCGGACGGAAACCCGCGCTCGTCCGGCCCCGTACGGAGCCATCAACGACACGGTACGCGGCGTCGTGGACCGGCCGGCGGCAATGCGGAGTGTGGACACCCTCGGCTGGAGGATCCGCGACAGTGGGAAGTGGCCCAATCCGTCCCTGATCGGGTCAAAACCCGGCGACATCGTGCTCATGCACGGCATCCGCCCCCACGACGGTCGCGGCCGCACCGAAATCCTCAATGGACTGAAAGAGGCCGGATACGACTTGTCACCGTCGGTGAGCTGTGACCTGGTGCGCTGGTGCTCGGCTGAGCAGCGGCATGCGGGAGTTCTCGACGAGGAACTGCCGGTCGGCCTCCGCATCACCGTCCTTTGCGGGCACCCTGCCCCCGGTCGGTCACGTGCAGTAATCGGGGCTGGGCAGGCGTCATCGGTTCTGCCCATCTATTGGGCGCAGCTACCCACTGAAATGCGTCCCCATTGTTTCGACCTGCCCAGGCTCGCATCGTCAATGCCGTCCACAAGCGTCAGTCCCGGACGCTTCCAGAGGCAGACATCGGTCTCTGGTCCCAAACAGCTGGAGAGTTCGGAGAACCATGTCCCACCCCGACGTCACGACGGCCGCCGAACCGGCGGTCACCTCCGTCAAGAAGCCCGCGCCCGCGAGGGCGTTCCGCAGGCTCCTCCCCACGACGTTCCTGGCGGCGACGCTCGCCGTAGCGACCCTCGTCTCCGAGGTCCACATCCCGGCCACACCCACGGTGCAGGCCGGCGGTGTCCCCGGTAGCAGCCAGAGCAGCCCGAGCATCAAGCTGGTCCAGGACCAGACCCCGATCTTCTGGTGGAACGGAAGCCGGTGGGACTACTTCGGCTTCATCAACGCGATCCGTCGTTCCATGAACGTCTACAACAACTATGTGCCGGGTTCCAGCAACACCATCGATCACACCGACCCGTGGAACCGCAGCGGCTCCTTGGACGTCGTCGTCGGGTCCCGGAACGGCCATCAGGTTCGCATCCGGCTGCGCCGCTCCGACATGTACGTCCTCGGCTGGTTCGACCGGAATGGCACGTACCAGTACCTCGGGAACTGGACCGAAGCCAACGGCCCGGGCGGCAGCAACATCCACCAGGCCCTGGACACGCCGTCCTACGACGGAATCGAACGGATGGCGAACCTCGGCAACCCCGGCCAGTGGCGCTCGCGCTACACAGCGCGGTTCAACCAGGACGTCGTCAGCGCTTCCGCGGACAACCTCTGGAACGCCGATTTCAACCACCCGGAACTCATCGGGCAGGCGCTGCTCGTGCTGGTGCAGTTCATCTCGGAAGCCACGCGGTTCCGTGGCATCTCGGACACGATCGGCTGGGGCGGGTTCGCCGACCGGTCGGCGGACAACTGGCAGTTCAACACCAACATCCCGTCGCAGCTCGTCGACATGGAGAACAACTGGGGGCAGCTGAGTGAGCGCTTCGACTGGATGCTGGAGAACAACGCGCAGGACAGCCCTGGCAACGCGTTCACCGGGTTCTGGCGGAACCCGGACGGCTCCATCGCCAGCCGGCTCCTGATCACCATGGCCGACTACGGGCTGGTGTTCAACCTCGTCAAGGGCTTCCCCGGTCGCCGGCAGTGACAACGAACAGATCTCCCCAGGGGGCCTGCCCTGGGGAGATCCGTCGTGCCCACCGGGTCAGCCGAAGATCGGCCAAGCCGAGCATTCCCACCCGCGAGTGACCCTGACAGTCGTCCGACGACCACGACATCCGGGGTGGGCGCGATCGTGGAGCACGGGACGACCGCCCGGCCTCACGGTGACAAGAGCGCACTGTGACGAGCGCAGCGGGAATCTCGCGCGGTCCGCCTGCTCCCTTCACCGCATCACCTTGATCAGCAGCCGGACGACAGCGAGGGAAGTGACCCGGTGCCCGCCGGGTGGAAGCGCGGCGGGCACCGGGTGTGGGTCACGGGCGGATGAGGTCGGCCCTGTCGTCCCACCAATCGTCCATGGGGCAATGATGACCATAGCGCCGCACGGCGGCTGTACGCCAGCCGGCACACGCCGGCGTCCGCCGAGGGTTGCCGAGCCGCACCGAAATCCGACACTACATATGCGTACATTGATCGCGAACGACGACGGGGCATCGGCTCGACACGCGAAACATGGTCCGAAGTGGACACCAGCCGGATCGGAATCGTAGCCCTGGTTCCTCGGCGACTACTACGCACCCCGCGCCGCGGCGTTCGAGAAGCGGTTCGCGCTCTGCGTCGCCTGGGGCGTCAACCCGGTCGATCAGCGCATGCCCGCGCTCGGAGGCATGGGCCAGGAACGTGTCGATCTGGCAGTTTCTCGATCCGCTTGCCTGCGGCCTGGCCGAAGAACACCGGCAACACCAGCAGGTCGTGGATCTCGGCCCGACCACACCCCGCGTCGCCTGATGTCCAGGCGCAGCGGCAAACGACACCAACTGTGCCTGCGCCGTACCCGAAAGCGCTGCGCGGACAACTTCGCGTCAGATCGCCGCTGGTGCTGAACCGTAGATTCCCAGCGGTCCTTCGGCGAGGTTGATGACGACTGCCTTGACTTGGGTGTAGTGGAGGAGCGTCTCGAAGGAGTTCTCCCGCCCGAAGCCGCTTTCCTTGTAGCCGCCGAGAGGTTGGCCCGGTACGAAGTTGTAGTACCGGTTGATCCAGACCGAGCCCGTCTGCATTTCGCGGGCGAACCTGTGGGCCCGGCCGAGGTCACGGGTCCAGACTCCGCCTCCGAGGCCGTACGGCGTCTCGTTGGCCAGGCGGAGGACCTCCTCCTCGTCGGTCCAGGCCTGGACGCAGGTGACCGGTCCGAAGATCTCCTCCTGCGCGATCCGCATGTCGTTCTCGACCTCGGTGAAGATGGTCGGTTCGATGAAGAGCCCCTTTTCCAGCCCAGGAATCCTCGCCGGAGCCCCACCCGTCAGCACCTTCGCGCCCTCCTGCGGACCGAGTTCGAGGTAGGACTTGACCTTGTCGAATTGCACCTGACTGGCCTGCGGGCCCAGCTGGGTCTCCGGCAGGGTCGGATCGCCCTGCGACACGCCGTGGAGGACGGTCTTCAGCTTCTCCAGGAACTCTTCCATGACCAGTTGCTGCACGAAGGTGCGGGTACCGGCGATGCAGACCTCGCCTTTGTTGAAGACCGTGGACATCACGACACCCTCGACCGCCGCGTCGAGATCCGCGTCCGCGCAGATGATGTTCGCCGACTTGCCGCCGAGTTCCATGGTCTGCGGGGCGATGTTCACCGCCGCGTACCCCATAATCTTGCGGGCCGTTGGCTTGGAGCCGGTGAACGACACCTTGCGGACGTCGGGGTGGGTCACCAGTGGCTCGCCGGTTTCGGGACCGTAACCGGTCACGATGTTGACGACGCCGGGAGGCAGGATGTCGGCACATTCGGCGAAGAACTCGAGGACAGCCAGACAGGTCGACTCGGCGGGCTTGAGAACCACCGTGTTGCCGGCGGCGAGCGCCGGCGCGAGCTTCAGCGCCGTGCAGTACATCGGGATGTTCCACGGCACGATCGCGGCGCACACGCCGAGGGGCTCACGGTGGACGAGCGAGACGGCGTCCGGGAAGTCCATGGTCTCGCCGCGCAGGTGCAGCGGCGTCGTCGAGTAGAAGTCGTAGACGGCCGCCGTGCCGGGCAGGTCGAACCCGGCGGAGTCGCGGATCGGTTTCCCGTTGTCGAGGGTCTCCATCATCGCGAAGTCGTCGATGCGGGCCGTCAACCGGCGCGCCATCTCCGCCAGCACGGCCTGGCGCTGCATCGGATGAGAACGTGACCAGGAGGGGAAGGCGGCCTTGGCGGCCGCCACCGCGCGGTTGACGTCCGCCGCGTCGCCTGCCTGGATCGTCGACAGCAACGTTCCATCGGCCGGGTTGGTGACGGGAATCGTTCGTCCGCTGTTGCCCTCCGTCCATTGGCCGCCGATGAAGTGGCCGTACTCCGCACGGAAGTACCGCTGTGCGCGTTCGGTCCTGGTCAGCACCTCGGACTCCGTCGTCATGGGCTCACTCCGTTCTGATCGGCCGCCTCGGCGCTCGGAGTGTAGACACAGCACAGACCCGAGTTCAACCTTACCGTCAATTTTTCGTACCAAGCGTCAAACGAGTGTGGCGGTCGGCACGGTGATCATCGTTGACGCGCTCAACTCACGCGTCTAACTTTCTACATAGACGACAAATTTGTGGTGCGGACCCCGCGCCTGCGTACAGGAAGACCTGGTCGAAGATGACGAAACTCAGAGATCGCCTCACGGCCGCGGACATCCGCGGTGCGTGGGCGATCATCCCGACACCCGCCACGGACGACGCTTCCGATTGGCGCGCGAGCAACACGGTGGACGTGGACGAGACGGCACGGGCGGTCGACGCCCTCGTCGAGGCCGGGATCGACGGCATTCTCAGTCTCGGCACGCTCGGCGAGACCGCCACACTCACCTGGGACGAGAAGCGCACCTTCATCACCACGATGGTCGAGGCCGCCGCGGGCCGGGTACCGGTGTTCGCCGGGACGTCGAGTCTGAGCACGCGCGAGACCATCCGGCAAACACGGGAAGCAAGCGATCTCGGTGTCGACGGAACCATGATCGGCCCGCCGATGTGGAACAGGCCGGACACCGCCACGGCCGCGCAGTTCTTCCGTGACGTGGCCGAGGCCGTGCCCGAAATCTCGATCTGCGTCTATGCCAACCCCGGCGTCTTCAAGTTCGGCTTCTCGCCCACGTTCTGGGCCCAGGTCGCCGACATCCCCCAGGTCGTCATGGCCAAGACCGCCGGGGCCGCGACCTACCTGCGTGACCTCGAGGCCAGTGCCGGCCGGATCCGGTTGATGCCGATCGACGCGGAGTTCTACTCCGCCGCCCGGATCGACCCGGACTCGGCCGTCGCGTTCTGGTCGAGCAGCGCCTCGTGCGGGCCGGCGCCGGCCATCGCCCTGCGGGAGCGGGTGGCCGAGGCGAAGCGCACCGGCGACTGGACCCTGGCCCGGAGGTTGAACGACCAGATCGGTGCGGCGGTACTGCCCACGATCGCCTACGGCGACATGGACACGTTCCAGACGCACAACATCGCCCTGGAGAAGGGGCGGATGAACGTGGCCGGCTTCCTCCGCGCCGGCCCGCACCGCCCACCGCACCACCTCGTGCCGGACCACATCGCCGAGCTCGGCCGGCTCGGCGGCGAAGCCTGGGCCGCGCTGCAGGAGGAATACCAGGAGTACGCGGCCTCGGTGACGCGTGCCGAAGTCCGGATCGGAGACCGCTGATGCCGCTCGTACCCCTCAACGGAATCGAGATCAACTACCGGGACGAGGGCCGGGGCGAAGACCTGCTGCTGGTCCACAACCTGACGTCGAACATCACGGGTTTCGATCGCAACTTCCCGGAGTTGTCCCGGCACTACCGCACAGTCGCGGCCGACCTGCGCGGACACGGCCTGACCACGCACGAGGAGAACGAGGCCGCCGCGGCGGGCTTCTACACGTTCGACAACATGGTCGACGACCAGCTGGCCCTGCTCGACAAGCTGGGCATCGAGCGGTTCTACCTATTCGGCCAGGCCTTCTGGGGCGCGAACGTCGCCCTGCACCTGTTCGACCGGGTCCCGGACCGGGTCAAGGGCCTCGTGATCTCGTCGACGTACATGATCATCAACGATGATCGCGAGAAGGCCTACGACGCCCTCGGGGAGAAGGCGCAGCAGAACTTCCGGCGCATGCACGAACAGGCGCGCACCGAGGGGATGATGACGGTCTACCAGGACCGGCTGGCTTCCGGGCAGTTCTGGGGCCCGAAGGTGCTGGGCAGCCCCGACATCCTCGAGGCGTTCGCCGCCGCCCACCGGCTCACCTCCCCCACCGCGTTCGTCACCATCCCTCAGCTGTCCCGCGAGCGGCGCGCCGGCATCGCCGCGAAGCTGTCCGACCGGGGGCTGCCCCTGATGCTGCTGCTCGGCGAGGACGAGACCCCGCACGAGCGGAAGCTGTTCATCGACGAGATGCGCGCCGACTATCCCGGCACCCACGTGCTGCTGCTGCCCGGCACCGGCCACTACCCGACCATCGAGAACCCCGCGGACTTCAACCGCGCGCTCCTCGACTTCTACGCAGGGGTCGCCCGGTACGGCGATACCCGCGCCGACACCGAGAACAACTCCGACACCACGCCCGAGGAGGCTTCCGCATGACCACCGCCGACTTCCGTTACCAGCGAGCCGGGTACGTCGCGCTCAACGTCACCGACCTCGCCCGCACCCACGACTTCGCCACCGGCATCTACGGCCTCACCTTCACCGGTGAGGGTCCATCGGGGGAAAGGTTCTACCGATCCGGCCCCCGGCACCACGAGGTGATGCTCCAGCCCGCGGCCGAGCCCGGCTTCGTGCGGGCCGGATGGGAGCTGGAGACCGAGGACGACGTCACGCGCGCGTTCCACCACTTCCTGCAGCTCGGCCTGAAGCCTCGCCGTGTCCCGGCGGAGGAGCGTGCCGCGCTGGGCCTGTCGATCAGCGACGCCTTCCGAGTGCGCGAGCCCGTCAACGGCGTCGAGTTCGAGTACTACTCGCGCATGGAGTACCTGAGCCGCCCGCTCGAGGGCGACCTGACGACCTTCAAGCGGTTCGCGCACGTCGGCATCGGTGTGCCGGACGTGCAGCGCTCCACCCAGTTCCTGCTGGACAACATGGGCTTTCTCGCATCCGACATCGTCGGCGACTACACCTCCGTCTTCATGCGGCCGTGGCCGGTGAGCGACCACCACGGCTTCGGATACCTGCCCACCCGCACCGGCGCCCCCGCGTTCCACCACCTCGCGTTCCTCGTCGACTCCATCGACGACATCGGCAAACTGTTCAACCGGATCGAGGAGCACGCCGTGGGACGCGCGTTCGGCATCGGCCGGCATCCCACCTCGGGCAGCGTCCACCTCTACATCACCGATCCCGACGGGATGCTCTGGGAGTACACGCTCGGCATGGAGCAGTTCCCGGAGACCGGTTACCGCGGGCCGCGCTTCATGTCGGCTGCCCCGGAGGACGCCGATCTGTGGCAGGCCAAGCCCAAGCCCGAGTTCGTGGGCAAGGGCGGCGTCGTGACCGGCGACGCCGGAATCGACGAGGCGCTCACCGAGCTCGTCGCGCAGGCCCGGAAGTGAGGAACTCCGCGATGAACGGCGACACCCCCGCTGCCGCGGGCCACGCGCCGAGGGCGATCGAGACCGCGGTCCTGGTCGTGGGCGCTGGCCCGGTGGGCCTGACCGCCGCGATGCAACTCGCTCACCGGGGCAACGACGTCGTGGTGATCGAGCAGCGCGGCGCCGACGTCCCGGCCAGCGCCAAGTGCAACCACATCAGCGCCCGGACGATGGAGATCTACCGCCGGCTCGACGTGGCCGACGCCATCCGGGCCGAGGGCCTGCCCGACGACTTCCCGAACGACGGCGTCTACGCCACCCGCCTCACCGGCTACGAACTCACCCGGTTCCGGATGCCCTGTCGCCGTGACCGCTTCGACGACCACGGCTACGACGACGGCGACCTGCCTTCGCCCGAGCGCGCGGCACGGGTCAGCCAGCTCTACCTCGAGCCGGTCCTGCGCCGTCACCTGCGCGAGCGGTTCAGCCAGGTGCCGGTGCTGCACGAGACCCGGTTCACCGGGTTCGAGCAGCACGACGACCACGTGATCTCGCACGCCGTGCGCGAGGACACCGGCGAGGAGCTCGAGATCCGCAGCCGGTACGTGATCGGAGCGGACGGCGCGTCCAGCAGCGTGCGCAAGGCGCTCGGACTGCGCCTGCGCGGTGACGACAACCTCACCCGGGCCCGTACCCGGTTGTTCCGGGCGCCGGATCTGCTGTCCCGCTTCAACTACCCACGGGCGTGGATGAACTGGTTCATCGTCGACGACATCTGGTCCTCGCTCATCGCCATCGACGGCGAGGAACTGTGGAACTTCCACTGCTTCATGCCGCCGACGCGCGAGTTCGCGGACCTCGACTTGGACAAGGCGCTACGCGACGCGCTGGGAGTGGGTCCGGACTTCACCTACGAGACCGTGCGCGACGAGGACTGGATCGGCCGCCGACTGGTCGCCGGCACCTTCCAGGTGGGCCGGGTGTTCCTCAGCGGGGATGCCGCCCACCTCTGGGTGCCCTACGGGGGCTACGGCATGAACGCCGGCATCGCGGACGTGGCCAACCTCGCCTGGATGATGGACGCCGTGCTCCAGGGGTGGGCGCCGGAATCACTCCTCACCGCACACGACGCCGAACGGCGGCCGGTCACCGAACAGGTGTCGGCCTTCGCCTCGAACTTCGTCGAGGTGCTCCAGGAGACCGAGTCGGAGGTCATCGAGGAGGACAGCGCGGCCGGTGCTGCGGCACGCCGGGCCTTCGGGCAGCGATTGCGCGACGCGAACATCCGGTCGATGGTGCCCACCGGGCTCAACTTCGGCTACGCGTACGGCACTTCACCGATCGTCGTGCACGACGGTGAGGAACCCCCGCCGTTCACGATGGGCGACTACCAGCCCTCCACGGCGCCGGGCGCCCGGCTGCCCCACTTCTGGTTCGCCGACGGAGAGTCGCTGTACGACGCCCTGCCGGACGGCTTCACACTGTTGCGCTTCGACGATAACGTCGACGTCGCGCCGTTGGCAGCCGCGGCCGCGGAGCGGAGCGTGCCGCTCCGGGTCATCAATGTCGACCCGGCCGAGGATGTCGAGAAGGGCATCGATCTCGCGGACCTGGGATACCGGCACGCTCTCGTGCTCGCCCGCCCCGACCAGCACGTCGCCTGGCGTGGGGCGGCACTGCCGCCCGACCCCGGCGCCCTGCTGGACCAGGTACGGGGCGCGGTGACCGCACAGTGCGACCGGCCGGAGCGTCAGGCGTCGAGGACCCTTTCCAGGTAGTCGAGGTCCTGGCGGAGCAGGGCCAGCGCGGCTTTCGGACCGGAGACCTCGGGGATCCGGTCGTCCGGCCGGATCACCATGGCCACGGCCATGTCGGCCACCAGCTCGGCGGCTTCTTCGTCGGTGTGCAGAGAGCCGCCGGGATGGTGCCACCACGCCACCCAGTTGCACATCCCGGCCACGGCGAGCGCCGCCGCCCGGGTGTCGACGGGCCGAAACCGGCCCTGCAGGACTCCCTGTTCCATCACGTGCATGAGACCGGTCAGGGCGGCGCGCTGGCCGGCTCTGTTCGCTTTGGCGGCGGCAGGCGGGAGGTCCGCCTCGGACCGGAGCAGCAACTGGAACCGGCTGGGGTTGCCGGCCCGCTGGAAGGCGATGAGATGAGCGATCTTGCGCAGCCTCGTGACCGGGTCGAGGGAGCCGTCCTGGGCAAGTGCCTCGATCTCCGCGGCGGGAGCTTCGGTCATCTGGGCCACGAGCTTGGCGAGCAGGTCGTCCTTGCTCTTCACGTAGTAGTAGAGCGCAGGCCGGGTGATGCCCATTGCGTCGGCGATGTCCTGGAGGTTCGTGCCGGCGAACCCGCGCTCCGCGAAGAGACGGGCGGCCTGCTCGAAGATCTCGTTCTCCACCAGTTCCCGCCGCGACGTGGGGCGCGTGGTGGTGTCCGCCGGCTTTTTCGGAGAGCGGCGTCCCGCCTCGCTCTTGGGCCGTGCTCGGCGCTGGCTCTCCGGCTTGGCACTCTTGGAGGCGTTCCCCGAGCGTTCCGTCATGTCTTGATACTAGCGACCGGCCTGAGTTCGGCACGCCGGGCACACATCGGCTCGAGTGCTGGTCAGCGCAGCCGCCGTTTCCCATTATTGACTCCATCGGCAAAACATGGACAGGCAAGTCAGCAAGATTTCCGGAAGGTCGATCATGAACAAGCCCGAACCCGACGTCGTGGTCGTGGGTGGGGGAATCGCCGGTCTCGCCGCGGCGTTCCGCCTCCAGCAGCAGGGCCGGACGGTCACCGTGTTCGAGGCAGCGGACTCCGTCGGCGGGATGATGCGGAGCACCCGGCGCGACGGCTTCGTGCTGAACCGCGCGGCGACGCTCCTCCCGGGTGGCCATGCCGCCGTCATCCGCCTCTGCGCTGACGCCGGCCTCGGCAACCCCTTCCGGCCGCTGCCCCTCAGCGTCGGCATTCCCCGTGACGGCAGGCTGCGGTCGCTGGGCGGGGAGGGCCTCGGCGCCGTCATGGAAAGTGTCCGCACCGACCTGTTGTCCTCGCGGAGCAAGTTGTTGCTGGGCCGGCTTCTCGTCGACCTGAGGCGGTGGAAGCGCCGGCTGGGGCACGACGACTACGAGGCGGCGGCCCGGCTGGACACCGAGACGGTGCCGACGTACGCGCGGCGCCGGCTGAACCAGGAGATCTACGACTACCTGATCGACCCCTTGCTCCGGGGCGTCTACCTGGAGGACCCGGCGAAGATGTCCGTCGTCGACCTCTTCGTGACGCTCGGCAAGTTCACCCAGGGCGGCCCGATGCGATATCCGACCGGTATCGACTTCTTGGCCAGGCACCTCGCCTCCCTGCTCGACGCGCGCACGGGAGCCACGGTCCAGGAGGTCCGGCGCACCGAGGCCGGGGTCCGGACCCGCTGGCACGACGCCGACGGCGACCACACGGTCGAGACCCGTGGCTGCGTGCTCGCCGTCAACGGTCCGGCGGTGCTGGACATCTATCCGGACCTGCCCGATGGCCAGCGCAAATTGATCGAGTCGATCCCGTACGCCGGTATCCTCAAAGGCATCTTCGCGCTCCGCCGTGCTCCGGCGAACCTGCCCGGCCTCATCGCCGTCCCCAGCAAGGCGGGTCTGAGCCTGGGCATCGTGACCTACGACTCCCGGTCCATGCCCGAGTCCGCGCCGGCCGGCAAAGCGGTCGTCTCCGGGCACTGGGTGGACAGCTACCTCACGGCGGCCGCCGGACGGCCGGACGACGAGCTGCTGGCCGAGATGCTGCGGCACATGGACGCCGTCGTCCCAGGATTCTCCGGTGAAGTGGAGTTCGCACAGCTCGAGCGCTGGGACGCCGCGGCGAACTCACGGTCCGTCGGGTTCTACCGGACGGTCGCGGAACTGCGCCGGCTGATGGACCCGGAGGACGTCGTCCAGCTCGCCGGGGACTACCTCGGGAACCCCAGCACCAATGGCTCGGCCGAGTCCGGTGAACGTGCCGCCGCCGCACTCGGCAATCGACTTCGGCGCCCATGACGGTGCATTCCTACGCGTCGCTGGTTTCCTCGGCCGCAAGGATCTCCGTGATCCTGGCCCGCAGGGCGCGCTTGTCGACCTTGGAGACGTTGGTGAGCGGGAACTCGCCGAGCGGCTCGATGCGCTCCGGCCACTTGAACTTCGCGACCCCGATCCCGTCGAGGTACCGCTGCACCTCGCCGAGGCCGGGGACCTGCGCACCATCCTTCGGGACGATGAAGGCACAGGCGCGTTCCCCGAGCCGTTCGTCGGGCATGGCCACCAAAGCCGCACGCTCCACGGCGGGATGACGGACGAGGAGGTTCTCCACCTCGGCCGCGTTGACCTTCTCGCCGCCCCGGTTGATGAGGTCCTTGATGCGGTCCTGGAGGCGATAGAAGCTGCGGCCGCCGTGCGGGACCTCGACGACGATGTCGCCGGTGCGGTAGAAGCCGTCGGAGGTGAAGGCTTCCGTGTTGCGCTCCGGCGCCCGGAAGTACCCGCGGATGGTCACCGGGCCACGGGCACAGAGCTCCCCCGGCGTGCCCGGCGGTACCGGGTCCTCGGTTCCCGGCGCGTACACGCGGATCTCGTCGAACGGGCTGAGCGGAGTGCCCACCGTCCGGTGCCTGATCTCGGCGGGCGCCGCGGCCGGGGTGGCCATGCACATCCCCTCGCCCATCCCGAACATCTGGATGATGGTGCGCGACGGCGTCTCGAACCTCGCCACGATGTCGGCAGGCAGAGGACCGTTCACCCACACGAGCCGGCGCAGGCCGGCCAGAGCGTCGAAGAGCCCGGGGTCCTGCGTCACCATGGCGGCCAGCGCCGGCGAGAGCATGGCGTGCGTGACCTGCGGGGCGATCACCTTGAGCTGGGCCGGCTCCGGTGCGGCGAGCGCGACACAGCCGCCCACGGAGTGCGCGGCGTGCAGCGCGCACACGATGCCCGCGTTGTGCACCATGGGCAGGAGATGGGCGACGGTGCCGGTGGAGTCGAGGTCGATGGCCTCGGCATAGGTCCGCGCATTGTACCAGTACTCGGTGTGCAACCGAGGAATCAGCTTGGGCGTGTTCGTGGTGCCGCCGGACGATCCGCCGACTCGAGCGACTCCAGGGTGATGGCGGCCGCGGGCGGTGTTGCCGTACCGATCGTGAGCAGCCGGCGCAGTGTCGGCTGCGCCTTGGTCACCTCGGCGGCGAGGGCGACCAGGTCGTGGCCGCGGAAGCCGGGTTCGATGAGATGGGCCACGGGTTCGGCCTGGCGGGCGATCTCGAGGATTTCGTGGCGGCGGTGCAGGGCCAGGGTGGCGATCGGCACCAGTCCGGCCTTGAGAAGCCCGTACCAGGCCAGCACCGCCCAGACGCCGTTGGTCACCTGCAGCAGCACCCGCTCGCCGGGCCGCAGCCCGAGATCGCGCAGCCCGAGAGCCAGCCGATCAGTGCGCCGGTCCAGCTCGGCGTAGGTCAGCCGGGCATCGGGGGTGATGACCGCTAGATGGCCGGGGTGGTAGTCGGCGATCGCGCGGAATTCCTGTGCCAGGGTCCGGTCGGACCACATGCCGGCCGCGCGGTAGCGGCGGATGACCTCCGGGGGAAATGGGACCAGGGTTTCCGGTGTCGACGCTGACTCGGATGTGGTCTTCATCGGCTCATGCGCTCCTCGGTCCAGGCAACCACTTCTCGTACGGTCACCGCGATCCCGGACTCGTCGCCTCCGGCGAGCGGCCTGCCGAAGTGGTCGGCCCAGATGCGCAGATGAGTGGAGTCCTCGGCCTTCAAGGCGGCGAGGGCGTCTTGGACGTCGCCGGGGAACACCGAGCAGTCCCCGGTGAACTCGATGGTCAGCGTCGGGATCGCCACTCCGCCGAGAGAACGGACGAGAGCGGCGTTCGACGAGAGGCCGGACCAGGTCGACAGCCAGGACTCCGGCGTGGTGAGGCGGCCGAAGCCGGTGACGCCGTAGTTCGACACGGACGGCCGCGCGCCGATCACCGAACCGTAGGGACGGTCGGACGGATCCAGGCGCAGGTCGGTGCAGCGTGGGTCGGCGTCCGTCCGATACGTGGTGATGATCGGCGTCAGGACACCGCGACGCCGGTCGGCGGGGTCGCCCGAGCCACTCTTGAACCGCTTCCGGGCCGCGAGCTGCCCGTCGATCAGGTCACGCGCCCGCTCGTCGATCCGCGCGACCCGCTCGTGCTGGGCCCGGCGGTACCGCTCGACGAACTCGGCCGGGTAGTGCGACCCCTCCGGCGCCTCGCCGAAGCCGTTCGCCGGGTGGTACGGGTCGAGATCCAGCTCCACCGAGAACGGATCGTTCTCATCCGTGACCGAGGGATCGATCATCGACAGCAGCAGACGCCCCTGGCCGGGGTGCGGCGCGACGAGAACGAGCCCGTCCGGCGCCGGCATTTCCGCCTCGGCCAGCCTGACCGGCGTCCCGCCCGGCGTCCGGGCGACGCGGTCGAAGGGGGCGGCGAGCGACTGCTCCGTGTAGAACGAGTAGAGGCCCGCTCCGCCCGAGTGACCGATGAGCACGATGTGCTCGAAGCCGCGCTCGCGCAGGAACTCCGTTCCGGCGGCCACGTCCAGCAGCGCGGTCTCGTGGACCAGCCGCAGGTCATTGCCCCCTTCACGTCCGGTCTGCGCCCAGACCGCGTGCCCGGCCGCCAGCAGCCCGGGGATCAACGGGTGCCGTTGGAGGTCCTGCCGGGGATGCATGAGGCAGAAGACTGTCCGGCTCGCCGTGCCGGGCTCGTAGAGGACGCCTCGGGACACCTCTCCGTCGTGAGTGATCAGGGTGCGCGGGCCGACAGCGGTCTTTTCCAGCAGGGACGCCGGGTACCAGTCCGTCGCCAGCGCTGCCCTGCCACGGCCGGACGGCACCCTGGCGGGGGCCGCGCTCACTCCTCCACCCTCAGCACCTCGCGGTCGAATCTCGTGATCCGGCCTTCCAGTCCACCCGCGGGCAGCGTGAACCACACCGCCAGGTTGAGCCCGGTTTCCCGGCGCCGGATCTCGAAGGGCCCACCGTGGATGACGACATAGCCGTCGCGCTGCTCGGTCTCGAGACCGGTCTTGCGCGCGAAGTCCACCGCGCCCTGCCACTCGGGTTGATCCACCACGTGGATCGCGGGGCCGCCGACCGGGGAGTTCGCCAGGGCCTTTGCCCGCCAGACGTCCTGGATGGACGTGCCGCCCGCGTCCAGGGCCGCGGTCAGCCCGTCCATCGTGCGCCTCGCGTCGTCGGCGTCGAGCCCGGTGAGGTCGCGCAGGGGACGGGTGAGCTCGAAGAAGATCCCGTTGGGGTCATCCACGTAGATCGATTCGATGGTCTCGTGCTCCACCGTCATGACCTCGTATCCGGCGGCCTGGAGTTTGTCCCGGAACGCCCGCAGGCCCGCCTCGTCCGGCACTTCGACGGCGATGTGGTTGGACTGCCGGAGCACCTGGTGGACCGGCTCCGGCCGCGGCCAGCCGAAGTAGTAGAAGAAAGCCAGGGTGTCGCCGTTCCCGATGTCGAAGAAGAAGTGGACCATATCGGGGTTGTCGTCCTTGCCCCAGCCGAGCGCGGGCACGGCGTGAACGAGGGGGAATCCGAGGATCTCCCCGTAGAACCGCATTGTCGCAACCGGGTCCCAGCAGGCGAACGCGGTGTGGTTGGCCCCGACGGTCCCGGCGCCGCTCACCTCGCCCTTGCCGGTGAAGAACTTCTGGGGAAGCACGACGTCTCCCTTCGCGAATATCCGAAGAATTTCTCCTGCGACTGCGCGCTCACGACCCGTCGCCTGTGCGGACGAGGTCCGCGCGGCCGGCCACGATGCCGTCCGCGGCGTGCCGCAGGTGTTCCGGGCTCGCCGTGACCTCGACGACGGCGGAGAGCTCCGTCTTGATCCGCTCCCCGATGGCCAGGCGGTCGAGGAGACCACTGCGTGAGTCCACGCCGGTGAGGCGGATGGCGTGGACGCCTTGACGCAGGAACTCCCTTGCCTGCGCCAAAACTTCGTCGGCGGCGAGTCCCCAGGCGTCCCCGGAGGTCACCTCGATGGACGCCGTGGGCTCGGCAGTCCCGGACTGCCTGTGCCGCTGTGCCGCCAACGGCCGGTCGAGCACCCAGTCGGTGATCCCCGAGCCGGGCACCTCGCTCGGCGCCACGTCGGCGAAGTCCACGAGGGCCAGCCTCACCAGCTGCGGGTCCGAGACGGCCAGGTCGTCGAGGGAGACGGCTCCGGAGCGGCTGAGGTAGGACACGGCCATGCGGGCGGGAGCGAGGTGCCGCCGAACTTCGAAGGACTCCCACCACAGCTGGCTGCGGGTGGCGCGTTCCTGGAGCCGTTCGACCTCGGGGCGCCGGGCGGCCTCGAAGCGCTCGAGGGCACCGGACACAGGTTCGTCCGTGAGGGTCGTCACCGCATCGACGAGGGCGATCGCGCTCTCCATGGCGATCTTCGTGCCGGAACCCAGGGAGGGGTGGGCGGTGGCCGCCGCGTCGCCCAGCAACACGGTCTTGCCGTGGTGCCAGCGGGTGCAGCGGACGGTGTTGAACCACCCCCACCGTGACCGGTTGCCGATGAAGGAGCCACCGCCGAGCAACTCGGAGAATGCCCTGGACAGGTACTCCAGGGCCGCCTCGTCCGACTCACCCTCGCCGGCCCATTGCCGGCCACCGAGGCCGGCTCTCGCCAAAGTCGAAGCAGACGCGTCGATGACGAAGCTGGACAGCCCCTCACCGTAGGGATAGCCGTGGGCGACGAAGAGTCCGTCCGGTGTGGTCACCGGCATGAAGATCCCGCCGTCGAGCGGCACTTCGGCGCCGCACCAGATGAGCCTGCCGCGCCCCGGGGTGACCTGGGCACCGAACTCCTGACGGAAGTGGTTACGGGTGGCGCTGGAGACCCCGTCGGCGGCGATCACGAGGTCCGCGTCTCCGAGTACTTCGGTGACCGTGCACGACCGGCCGATCTCCACCCGGACGCCCGCTTCGCGTGCTCCCTTCAGCAGCAGCCGGAGCAAGTGCGTGCGGGCGATCGCGCCACTGTGGAACCGGCCGAGCCGCGCCTCGCCCTGCGGAAGCCGGAAGCCGCTGGAAGAGAACCGGTACGCGGCATCCGTGATGCTCCGGTGCATGTCCGGGTCGGCCTCCTCCAACGCCCTGAGCAGGCCGCCGGTGAGGCCGATCGCGAAACCGAAGGTCTCCTCGGGAGGGTTCCGCTCGTACACGTGGACGTGCCAGCCGGGGCATCGGAGGGCCAGCAGCCGGGCCACGAAGAGGCCTGCGGGACCACCGCCGAGCACGTGCACACGTCGAGCTGTCATGGTCCAGGAGTACCGCCGTTTGACGTTAATGTCAATAATTCGCCGCATGCGTCACTCGCGAACGACCCCACGTGACGAGCAACACGGGAACCCTCGCCAAAACGGACCCGTGGGTCCGCTACCATCGAACCGGACCCACGGGTCCACTTGAGCTCCCGGCGTGAGGATTCCCGCAATGAGTCATGCCTGTATCAGCGAAGCCCTTCAGGCCCTGCTCTTCGAGCCCGACCTCGAACTGCACCAGGTCCTCGATCAGTACTACGCACCCGACTACACACACCGCAGCGACGGAAAGACGCTGAACCGCGACGAGTTCGCCAAGGTGATCCGTCGCGTGCGCAGCGAGGTCACCGGAGGCGCGGTCACCGTGCTCGACGAGCTCTGCGATGGTGTCACCTACGCCGAGCGGCACACCATCTGCCTGAGTCTCGCGGACGGTTCACTTCACCACCGGGAGATCGCGGTCTTCGGCACCTTCGCCGAGGACGGTCGCTTCCGGCGTCTGAGCGAGAGCGGCTTCGACATCGATCGACCTGACCAGGCTCCTTGATGGGCAGGGGTTTCGTCCTGTGAATTCGCCGAAAAATCCCGGACCGGCTCGACACGCGACTGCCTCGCCGGGGCGGGCAGACGCCCGCCGCAACCACGAACGGGTGATCACCGCCGCGATCGACCTGTTCCGCGAACACGGGGCGTTGGTCACGATTCCCCAGGTCGCCGCGAAAGCTCAGGTCGGCAAAGCAACGGTGTACCGAGGCTTTCCCACCAAGGAGGACTTGCTCGAGTCGATCACGCAGCTGGGCTTGGACGAGCTCGCACGACGCACAGCGAAGGCACGGCGCGAGGCCGACCCCTACGAGGGGTTCCGCGTCTATGTTTTCGAACTTTTCGATGTCCTGGCCCACGATCGCCTGCTGGCCGAACGGCTCGCGGACGCTGTTTCCCAGACCGCCCTGCCACTCCTGGAGCCGCTGATCGAGGTCATGGAGACCGCTCGGGCGACCGGGAAGCTGCGTGCGGACGCCACACCGCGGGACGTGCGTGTGCTCTTGTGCGGCGCGGCACTGCAGCTGGTGCGGTTCGGAGAACGTGACCCCGCGGTCTGGCGCCGATATGGGGACATGGTGCTACAGGCGCTATGCCATCGCCCCTGAATTGACCGTCCTAACGGGACAGTGCCACTCTCATCGCGCTGCGGTGTCGATCAACTGAGGAGAACCTGTCATGGATTTGAGGCTGAAGGACAAACGCGCGGTGGTCACCGGCGGCAGCCGGGGCATCGGCCTGGCAGTGGGCCGGGCTCTCGCCCAGGAAGGCGCCGATGTCGCACTCGTCGGCCGCAATGCGCAGGCGGCGGTCGAGCAGGCCACTCTGCTCGCCGCCGACACCGGGACACGCGTGATCGGGATCGGCGCGGACACCGGTGACGACGCCTCGGTAGCCGCCATGGCCACCACCGCCATCGAGCAACTGGGCGGCGTCGACATCCTGGTCAACAACGCGGCCATGACCAACCCCGGCGTGATCGCGGAGTCGGCGCTGGAAGCGGAGATCAACGTCAAAGTACGGGGCTATCTGCGTTGTGCCAGGGCGTTCGCGCCCGGCATGGTCGAGCGCGGCTGGGGCCGGATCATCAACGTCGGCGGCATCGCCGCGCGGCGCACCGGCTTGGTAACCGGCTCGGTACGCAACATCGCCGTTGCCGCGCTGACCAAGAACCTCGCCGACGAACTGGGCCCCCGTGGCGTGAACGTCACCGTCGTACACCCCGGCGCCACCAGCACCGACACCGCAACCAAGGCGCTCGCCGCCAAAGCCGAGTCCCGCGGGCTGACGCCGGAGGAGGTCGAACGCGAGTTCAGCGCGACGATCTCGATCGGCCGGATCGTCACCCCGGACGAGGTCGCCGCCGTGGTCGCGTTTCTGGCCAGCCCGCGCAGTGTCGCGCTCAACGGCGATCCGATCATCGCCGGCGGCGGTGATCTCGGTCCGATCTATTACTGATCTCCTGGCGGACCGGTCCGAACCACATCGACCACACACGAATCGAAGGGCGGGCAACCATGGCTCGTATCGGCTATCCGGAACTTCCCGCGGACGAAAGGACAGTCAACATCGTCCGCATGCTCGGGCATTCACCCGATATCGGCTCCGCCGTCAGCAAGCTGGGCGCAGCCCAGTTCGCCGCGGGGGCACTGCCCGCGGTCGACCGTGAGCTGGTCATCATGAACAGCGGCGTAGCGTTCTCGGCCCCGTACGAATGGGAGCAACACATCTCCATCTCGCGATCGGTGGGAGTCACCGACGCCCAGCGCGACGCGCTGGCCGCCCGCGACCTCACTTCCAGCGAGTTCACCGAGGCCCAGCGCACCCTGCTCGCGTTCGCCGACAGCGCCGCACGATCACCCGAAGTGCCGGACGAGATCTTCGAGGCGGCGCGCGGCCACTACACCGACCGACAACTGGTCGAGACCGTCATCATGGTCGGTTTCTACTTCCTCATTGCCCGCGTGAGCACCGTCTTCCAGCTGGAGATCGACCCACCCGACGACAGCTCGGTGCTCAACACGATCGTGGACGAATACAAGACTTCCCAGCAGCACATTCCGACATCTTGAGAAAGCGCCGGGATGAACCGCCGTGGTGCCGCCTGGTCGCCCTCGACGGCGACCGGGGGCAGTATCCGCTGTGCCGGCCGGCCGACGCCCCGTCCCGGGTGCCTCGCTGACCCGGCCGGGTTGCCGGTAGCCGAGCCGCGCACCTAACCTCGCGCCCATGACCAGCGAGCAGACCGCCCGGTCCGGGGCGGCGTCCCGGGGCAGGCCGAGAGACCCCGCGGTGGAGAGCGCGATCCTCAGGGCGACGTTGGAGCGGCTGGCGGCGGACGGATACGCGCGCACGTCCCTCGGAGACATCGCCAAGGCGGCCGGCGTCACGCGTCCGACGATCTACCTGCGCTGGGCGAACCTGCACGAGCTCGTGGTCGATGCGCTCGGCCTGATCGCACCGGGCGCGGCCGGTGCCGATGTGGACGGACTCGACCCGCAGGACGCCCTCAAGGCAGCCCTGCGCGCGGTGATGCCGGCAGAGGTGCGGGAGCGGGGCCTGGGCCTGATGGGCCACATCCTGGCTGACGCCGGACGCCACCCGGACCTGCTCGAGATCTTCCGGGAACGGACGATCGCTCCGCAGCTGAACATCCTGATCGACACGATGCGGCAGTTGCAGGACCACGGCTCGGTCAAGGCGGACGTCGACGTCGAGGTCCTCGCCGACCTGTGCCTGGGCAGCTACCTCGCGACCTTCCTGCGCACCGGCGAGCTCGATCCCGCCGAGGCCGACCGGGTGATCGACACCCTGTGGCCGTTGATCAGCACCGACGACTGAAACCCTCCCCAGCGATGACGCGGCGGCACTGCTGCCCGGGCTAGGACCCGAGACCGAGCAGTGCGGCGGCGTTGCCGCCGGCCACCTTCTGTTTGTCGGCGGGGGCGAGCGGCAGCGCGTCGAGCACGGCGCGGACCGGACCCATCTGAGTGAGCGGGTAGTCGACGCTGAACAGGACGCGGTCGACGCCGAAGACCTGCAGGGCGCACAGGACGGGCGGCAGCGCGGTGAGGGCGCTGGTGGTCACCCAGAAGTTCCGCAGGAAGTAGGCGGACGGCAGTTCCGCGAGCCCGGTCCGTTCCGGGAGCAGGAATTCGTCGATGCGGGCCATCATGAACGGCAGCATTTCCCCGCCGTGCCCCAGGACCACGCGCAGATCCGGGTGGCGCTCGAAGACGCCGGCCAGGACCATGCGCAGGCTGTGGAGCCCGAGTTCGGAGTGCCAGCCCCAGGCGGCCGTCTCGAGGAGGTGGCCGACGACCGGCGTGAAGCCGTCGAACAGCAGGTTCCGCAGGGCCTGCGGCGGTGCGGCAGGGTGGAGGTAGAGCGGCACGCCGAGCTGTTCGATCCGGGCGAGCAGCGGCTCGAACCGGGGGTCGTCCAGGAAGGCGCCGTTGGTGCCGAACGTGCTGTTCACCAGTGCCCCGGCGAGGCCGAGCTCGCTCACGGCCCGGTCCAGTTCGTCCGCGGCGGCCCGGGGGTCGTCCGTGGGCAGCGCGGCCCATCCCATGAATCGCGTCGGGTGTTCCCGCACGGCCTTGGCCAGCAGGTCGTTGGAGTTCCGGGCGGTCTGCACCGCCTCCTGACCGGTGAGCAGTTGCACGCCGGGCGAGAGGAGGGAAAGGACCTGGATGTCGATTCCGTGGGCGTCCATCTCCTGGAGCCGCCCTTCGCCGAGGTCGTCGAGTTGGCCGGCCAGCCAGTCCCCCTGCATCTCAGGGACCCACTTGCTGGCTGCCGGAACTCCGAAGTGTTCTTCAAGGGTGATCGTCTTCATGCCCCCAGCATGCGATTAATTTACAGTCTAGTCAAGTAAATTATTGTGAGGCTGGACACCAGACGCGCCCGGGTATCCGGCACCACTCGCGAACCCGGCCAGCACGAGCGCGATTGCGGCGTCCACCTCGGCCGTGAGCGCCCCGCGCGGCGGAGCCTCTTGGGAGAGCCGTCGCACGACTGCGCCCTGGAAGACGTCGTAGAGCACGTCCACGGTCAGGGCGGGATCGGCAGCGGGTGCCGGTCCGTTGCCCGGCCGCTCCCGTTGAGAGGCGAGCAGCCAGTCGCGCAGTTCCGCGGAAAGCTGCGAGCGGTGGGCCGGTGCGCCGTGTCCGCGCAGCAGCCCGGTTGTCATCTGCCGGGTCTCATCCCAGTCCCGCTCCGCCCGCAGGGCCAGCTCGTGGAAATACGCCCGCACCCGGCCTGCGGCCGAGGCGATGTGGCCGACGTCGCAGACCAGCGCGAACACCGCCTCCCCGACTCGTACGGCCCACTCGGTGGCGATGTCCGACTTCGCGGGGAAGTGATTGAACGCGGTCCGCCGGACCACGCCGGCCTCTGCCGCGATCTCGTCCATCGTGGCGGCGTCGTAGCCGCGCGAGGCGAACACCTTGATCGCTGCCGCATAGACGCGCTCCCGGTTGATCTGGGCGTTGCGCGTCCTGCCGTCCTGCTTCCCACCATCCGCCTGCCTCATGTTGACATTATTGCACTCCAGTGCAACCATCGAACTTGTTGCACCTGAGTGCAATTTGATGTGAGGAGAACGCGTCATGGACAAGATCAACGGCTGGGTGGACATCCACGCACATTTCACCCCGCCGACCACGGCAGAGGCCCGGGAAACCCAGTGGCGTCAACTGAGGGACGCACACCTCCTGACGCCCGAGCCCCACCACTGGCGACCCGAGATGATGCTCGCCACCATGGATCGCCTCGGCATCGCGACGCAGCTGCTCAGCCCGGCGCTACTCGATGCCCCGCTTCCGCAACTGCGCGCCTGGAACGACTACGGCGCCCAGCTCGTGGCCGACCACCCCGGCCGCTTCGGCCTGCTCGCCGCCTTGCCCACGGACGACCCCGACGCAGCTCTGGCCGAGATCGCGCGTGGCGACACCGAAACACACCCTGACGGCTACATCCTGTTCACCCGCTGGGCAGGTGTCGCGCTCGGGGACCCACGTCTGGCGCCGATGTGGGAGGAGCTCGACCGGCGCTCGGCCGTGCTGTTCGTCCACCCGAGCGCCGTAGCGCCCGTGTTCCGGCAGACCGCCGTCCTGGTCGAGTTTCCGTTCGAGACCACCCGGACCGTCGTGGACCTGCTCTACGCAGGATTCTTCCGCCGGTACCCCCGGCTCACGGTCGTCCTCGCCCACTGCGGCGGCGCCCTGCCCGCACTCTCCGGCCGCCTCGGGCTGCTGGGGGCGGAGGAGTACGTGTTCAACCCACTGGGCTTGACCGCCGAGGACATCCGCACCGACCTGGCGAAGCTCTACCTCGACACCGCCGCGTCCGGCACCGACGCCAACCTTGCCGCAGCAGTCACGATGGTGCCCCGCGACCACATCGTCTACGGGGCCGACGCCGGAGTCCCCTGCTCGAACGAGAACAACATGAAACGCAACATCGACGCGCTCCGGAACTCCCACGTCCTCGCACCGCAAGAAGTCGAGGAACTCGGCCGCCGAGCCTTCGACCTCTTCCCCGCAGCCGCCCAACGCCACCGCGACGCCATCGCAGCACCAGCCTGAGAGGCCGACGAGGCTACATCAGCCGGGCCTGAGCGCCGAGCAGGCGACCGCCATCCTGGACACCAACGCAGCCGCGATCTTCGGGCTCCAGGCCGGGCATGATCGCCGGCTGTGACGTGCGTCTGCGTCACCCGATCTTCCAGCCCGGGCCGGAGGGTCACGCGGTGCGATCTCGGCCGGTGCGCGCCATGTCCCTGAGGGCATCGGCGAGGTACTCGAGGGACAGGTCCACCTCTCGCAGCGACGGGGTCCGGTTGAGGTGACCGTGAGGCATGCCGGTGGCGAGGTACGCGTCCGCCGCCACCCCCACCTCGGCCAGCTGCTCGAGGAGCAGCTCCCCGGAGCCTCGCAGGTCGTCCAGCTCACTGAGCACCACGCTGGTCGGCGGCAAGCCCGAGAGGTCACCTGCACCAGGTATCGCGTCGGCAGGCAGGTCGGAGATGCGCCCGACGTAGTTGCGCACCGTCTCCGCGATCGTTGCCGGCTCGAAACGCATCGCCAGCGGCAGCAGCTGCATGTCGGCCGCGGTGCTGCTGTCGAGCGCAGGGACCGGGAAGTGCGCGAAGGGGTACGCCAGCAGCAACCGGTCCGGCCGGCGAGGCGAGGCGCGGTGGCGAAGAGCCGTCGAGAGCGCGAGCGTGGCGCCGGCGCTCGCACCACCGAGTGCGTAGGAGCCGGCATCCGGACAGCCCTGGTCGACCACCCAGCACCACGCTGCTTCCGCGTCGTCGACGGGTACCGGGTATCGCACGCCGTCCCGCGCGAGCCGGTACCCGACAGTCACCACGGTGACGCCCGCTCGGGCCGCCAGTTCGACCGCGACGACGTGCGACTCGGGCATGTCGACGTCCCCGCCGGAGAACCCGCCTCCGTGCAGCCAGACCAGCACGGCCTCCTGGCCTGCGGACGATCGGTAGCTGCGGATGGGAATGCGACCGCGCGGACCGTCGATCGTGCGGTCCTCGATCGAGACGCCTGGTGGCGTCACCCACGCGGCCGGGTCGACTTCGAACTCGGCAAAGCGGTGGGCCACGGCCGGGTCGTCACGATCGGCCCAGCTCAGGCCCTCGAGCAGATGGACTTTCGCGGCGAGAAAGGAGTCAAGCGGCACAGCAACCTACTTTCATCACTAGGGAAGGACGGACAGTGCACCGTCGGCGAGCCGTACTGAGATCGCGATCCCGCGATCTTCGGCATCGTCGGCGATCGTCAGCTCGTAGACCCCGTCCTTCTCGACCAGATCGTCGGCACCTTCGTCGTACGACAGCCAAGCCTGCGGCTCGACCACCACGGGAACTTCCACGCTCTCCCCCGGCGCCAGCGACACGCGCCGGAACGCGACGAGCCGCCGAGGCTCGGTGGCGGTCGTCTCCGGCCGCACGTAGACCTGGATCACGGCTTCCGTTGCCCGGCCCGACGTTTCGCTGACCCGCAAGCGAAGCCGGACCGAGGCTCCTTCGACGTCCGTCCCGATCAGCTCGTTCGCATGGACGCCGTACGAAAGACCATGACCGAAGGGGAAGAGCGCCGGCTTGCCGGCGGCGGCGAGGTGGCGGTACCCGACCAGGGTGCCCTCGTCGTAGGCGACGACTTCGGGGAACGAACCGGTGTCCGGGCGACCCGGGAGATCAGAGGCCGCCACCGGGAAGGTCACCGGAAGACGCCCACCGGGCGCGACGTCGCCGAAGACGATGTCCGCGAGCGCGTTGCCGAACTGCTCGCCCGGATACCACATCTCGAGCACTGCCCCGACTTCGTCGATCCAGGGCATCAAGACCGGCCCCGGCGTGTTGAGCACCACGATCGTCCGGGCGTTCACCGCCGCGATCCGCTCGACGAGGACGTCCTGATCACCAGGCAGGCCCAGGCCCGCGCGATCCATCCCCTCGCCCGATGCCGCGTTCACGAGGACGATCGCCGCGTCGCACCCGGCCGCCACGGCGGCCGCCTCCTCGTGCATGGCCGCCGGGTGCTGCCACCCGAGCCGGACCCCGGGAACGAGGTCCACCTCGGCCATCTCGATCGCGGGCCCGGGCTCGTAGGTCAACTCGAGCAGCACGCCTTGGTGCGCGGGCAGGGTGACAACAGCCTGCAACGGGTAAGCCGGACCGCCGAGAAATCGGGAAGCTTCCCGCGCCCCGGCCATGACTTTCGTTCCGTTCACTGACAGTTCGGCGTGGCCGCCCACCAGCAGCGAGAGCCGATAGTCACCACCCTGCTCGACGGTCAGGAACGTGCGCAGGGTGGCCTTCCAGGCACCCGCCACTCCCTCGGGCGCACCGATGAACGACATCATCGGGAGGACGTCTCGACGCTCTTGCTCGACTCCCCTCTCGTCCCGGTACGACAGCACGAGCTCGACGCCGGCACCGGCACCGTCCGGTGTCGTGAAGAGCTCCGCCGGGACGTCGGGCAGCGGTGCGTCTCCGAGGCTGCCCTGCGCGACTGCCAGCCGTACCTGTTCGCCGGCGCGCGCTTGAAGACCGGCGAGAGGCGTGACGACTCGTTGCGCTTCGAGAGAGACCGAGGCGGAGCCGCCCATGACATAGATCGCGTCGAGACCGGATGGGCCGACGACGGCGATCGAGCCGACGTTTCCGTCGAGCGGAAGCAAACCTTCGACGTTCTTGAGCAGCACGGCTCCACGAGTTGCCACCCGACGGGCGAGATCGCGATGTGCCGCGGTGGATGGGGAACCATCGCCGTCCGCCGTCACGCGGTCCATCATCCCGCTCGCGATCATGGCTCGGGCGACTCGACGGACCGAGGGAGCAGGATCGATGCCGCTTCGACGGACGATCTCGGCCGTTCGGCCGGAGTCTCCTTCGATCCCGGGCAGGTCCAGCCCCGCGCGCCAGGCCGACTCGACGTCGCGGACCGCGAAGATGTAGTCGGGCGCGAAGAATCCCAGCCAGCCCCAGCGCCGTCTCGGGATGTCCAAGAGGTCGCTCGACTCGCAGGTGTAATGGCCGTTCAACCGGTTGTAGGACCCCATGAAGGCCCAGGCGCCGGCCTGAGCGACCCGGCGGAACGGCCAGAGGTAGGTCTCCCAGAGGGCAGCCCTCCCGAGCCGGATGTCGACGCTGTCGCCACGCTCGAGGACTGGTCCCCAGCCGGTGCGGCGGGACTCGAAGTTGTTGGCCACGAAGTGCTTGACCATGACGAGGACGCCATTGTCCTGCACTCCGCGCACGTACGCCTCGCCGATACCAGCGACCAGCTCGGGGGCCTCGCCGTAGCCTTCGGGAAGCCGTCCGCCCGACGGGTCACGTGCGATGTCCAGACTCGGTCCCAGGAGACAGTTGTGCTGCGCGTGCTTGGCCTCCGCGGCGAGGACCTGTCCGTAGCCGTAGGCCTCTGCCGGATCGAACGTGGCCGCAAGGGCAACCGCGACCGGCAATGCCGTCGCGCCTTCCACGTCTCGCAGACCGCAGGGGCCATCGGTGTACGCCGGGGCCGGGACTCCCCGTTGCACGAACGGGCGGAAGTCGTTGCAGACGATGGATACCAGCTCGTCGTAATGCAAGTCCTCCATGATCGCGGCCACGCGGTCCTCCGCAGACAGGCTCCGGTCCGACCATGCTCCGGTCCGGCCGTTCAGCGCGCCTCCCACAGGCTCGCGCATCGTCGTGTCATCGAGTGGCATCGAGAACTCCCGGGTCATCGGCTGGGGCACGGAAGGGACACTCGAAAGAGTGCCGGCCAGGACCGACCTCGACTTCGGCGCGGCCGGGGAGCCGGACCCGCGCGAGTGTGCCGGTGGGGACCACGACATCCACGAACAACACCTCGTCGACACGACGCCACGAAACCTCTGCGCGGCCATACGGCGTCACGTGGGCGGTCCTTGCGGACGTGAGGCCGCCGCCGGGGTGTGGCGCGACATCGAGCACGCGATAGCCGGGGGCACCGGGAGCGAGCCCGCCGACCACGCGGTGCATCCAGTCGGCCACGGCTCCAAACGCGTAGTGGTTGAACGAGGTCATCTCGCCTGGGTTGATACGTCCGTTCGGCAAGAGTGCGTCCCAGCGCTCCCAGATGGTGGTGGCGCCCATGGTGACCGCATAGAGCCACGAGGGAGGCTCCGTCTGGGTCAACATGCCGTACGCGTCGTCAACCGCGCCAACTCTAGTGAGCGCGTCGAGGATCAGTGGCGTCCCCAGGAATCCGGTGGCGATCCGGTGCCCTTTGCTCCGGACCGCTTCCACGAGCCGTTGTGCAGCCACGCGCCGCTCACGGTCGTCGGCGAGCAGTGCGAACTCCAGGGCCAAGGCATACCCGGTTTGTGAGTCACCGAGGAGGCTGCCGTCCTGCCTGACGTACTTGTCCCGAAAGGCCTGTCGCACCGTTTCGGCCAGGTCGGCGTATTTGGCCGCATCGGCCTCCTCGCCGAGCAGGGTTGCCACTCGCGAGAGGAGATCGGCCGAGCGCGCGCGGTAGGCCGTGGCGACGAGAATCGGATCGGTCGCTCCGGCGGCGGGGTCCTCGGGAGGCGCCGCCGGGTCGAGCCAGTCTCCCAGCTGCGCGGCCGGCTCGTCGAACAACCCCCGGGTTCCCAGGATGCTGGTCACCCCGTCCACCCAGCCGCGCATGCTCGAGTACTGCCGGCGCAGGAATTCCCGGTCCCCGAACCGCTGGTACATGACCCACGGCACCATCACCGCAGCGTCGCCCCAGCCCGCGTAGGGCGTGACCTCGCCCCGGGACCGGTTTATGTCGACCCATGGGACGAACATGGGCACGATGCCTTCGGGAGTCTGGTCGGCAGCCAGGTCCTTGAGCCAGGACGAGAGGAATCCGGCACAGTCGTACAGGTAGGCCGCGGTCGGCGCGAACACCTGGATGTCCCCGGTCCAGCCGAGCCGCTCGTCACGCTGCGGACAGTCGGTGGGGACGTCCAGGAAGTTGCCCCGCATCCCCCACACCACGTTCTCGTGCAACCTCGTGAGCAACGGGTCCGAGCACTCGAACCAGCCGGTGCGCTCCATGTCCGAGTGGTGGACGACCGCCTTGACCGCGTCCGGATCCAGTTTTCCGGGCCAGCCGGTCACTTCGGCGTACCGGAAGCCGTGGAAGGTGAACATGGGCTCCCACGACTCCGGAGCCTCGTCCCCTCGGAGCGTGTAGCTGTCCGTCGCGGTAGCGGTACGCAGCGGTCGCACCGCCGGCTCTCCATCCTCAAGGACTTCGGCGTGCCGGAGAGTAACGACCGTGCCCGCGGGGCCACGTACCTTGATGCGCAGCTTCCCGACGAGGTTCTGTCCGAAATCGAGCAGCGTCCGCCCGGAAGGCGAGGTGATCACCTCTCGCACCGCCACTTCCTCGACGGCACGCACGGGCGGACCGTCGGGTGCCACCAGGATGCCGGCGTCGAACTCGTTCGGGGAACAAGGAAGCCAGTCGGTGTCGTCGAATCCGGGAAGCGACCACCCGGGTGGCTCGAGCCTCGCGTCGTGGTGCTCGCCCTCGTACAAGTCCGCCTTCAGGATCGGGCCCGTAGCGGAGCGCCACGACCCGTCGGTGGCCACGACGACTCGCTCTCCATCCTCGAGCACCACCTCGAGCTGCGCGAGCAGACCAAGCCGATTGCCGTAGACGTTTCGCTTGCCTTCAAGGAAGGTCAGCCGGCCGCGGAACCATCCGTCGGCCATCCTCGCGCCAAGGACGTTGTCACCGTCGCGAAGCAGGTCGGTCACGTCATAAGTCTGGTAGCGAAGGCGGCGGCGGTAGGTGGTCCAGCCGGGCGTGAACGCCTCGTCGCCGACCGGGCGGCCGTTGATCTCGGCCCGGTACAGCCCGTGCGCCGTGACGTAGAGCCGTGCCGACACGGCCCCACTCGGCAGCCGGAACGCACGCCGCACCAAGGGCGCCGGGTCCCCGTGCGGCGTGATCATCCACGCCTGCCAGTCGGCAGGACGCACCAAGCCCGCCTCGACGACCGACGGCTCGCTCCAGGACGACTTCGTGCCATCGACGCCCCGGACGCGCACCCGAACGGTTTTCCGCTCTCGCGATGTCAACGGTGGAGCCGGCCAAGGCACCAGCACCGACTCAGCCGAGTCCACCCGACGCACATCTGCGTCGATCATCAGCTCATAACCAGCCTGGCGCCACGACGGGCCCGCGGTGACACGCCACGACAGCCGCGGTGCCGTTTCAGCGACGCCCAGCGCCGATCGGTGCGCTTCGAACCGCACGGGAGACACACGAGGCCCTTCGGACACGACACTCCTAAGCCTTGTCGGTTGCCGACTTCAGGGCCTGCGAAGCTGCCTGGACGGTGGCGAGCTGGTCGAGCAGGAACGCAACGGTGGTATCGATGACGGCGTCGATGTCGCCGCCGAAGAAGCCGTGGTCGGCTCCCTCGACGAGCTCGAGCTTGCTGGGGACGCCGGCCTCGTCGAGCGCACCGTGGTACGCAATGCTCTGCTGGTGCGGGACCACCTGGTCGAGGGTGCCGTGGACGAGCAGGGTCGGGGCGGTCGCGTCGTTGATGTGCGCGATCGGGCTGGCGTGCCGGGCGAGTTCGGGGCGCTCGCCGACGGTGTGACCGATCAGGCGCGATTCCGGCGAGCCCGCAGCGCTGTGCGCGGTGAAGGGCGTCCCGGGGATGCTTTCGGCCTCCATCGTGTCCAGCCGGGTGGGCGGGTACCAGCCGACGCTTGCCGTTACCGCCGAGGAGGTGCCGGTCAGGCCGACGGTGCCCTCGAGCTCCGGCACGGTCGTGTTGGTGCCGAGGAAGACGGCGAGGTGGCCGCCGGCGGAGGCGCCGAGGCTCGCGATCCGGCCGGGGTCGATGCCGACGGCGGGCGCCGCGGTGCGCAACCACCGGATCGCGGCCTTGATGTCGTGCAGCTGGGCGGGGAAGGCCGCCTCCCCCGAGAGCCGGTACTGGACGGCGGCGACCGCGAACCCCTCCTCGTGCAGTCGCACCCGCACAGCGCCGAAGTCGTCGAGGCCGCCGAGCTGGATGTTCTTGGTTCCGCCCAGCCAGGCGCCACCGTGGATGAGCACGACCAGGGGAACCGGTCCGTGCGCGTCGGGGATGCTGAGGTCGAGAAGCAGCGGCCGGTACCCGGCGACGAGGGCGTATTCGACGTCCCGCCACCACCGGACACCGTCGGCCTCGACGGGCGTGAGGACCGCGGGGTCGACGAACGCGGGAGGCACGCCGTCGATGGGCACACGCAGCGGCATCTTGATCGTCATCGGTTCTCCATGGGGGACAGCGCGCTCCTGAGGCAGGCCCGGACTTTCCGGGCGAGCTCGAGTCCGGGCTGGTGGGCACCGGCGGGGGTGGGGACGCGGCTGGTGGTGTAGCCGAACGCGAGGTCGCGGGCGGGGTCGGCGAAGCCGATGGCGCCGCCGGCGCCGTCGTGGCCGAACGCCCACGGGCTTCCGTAGTCGAGGCGGGCGTCGGGGACCTGGAACACGAGTCCGAACCGGGTCTCGATACCGAGGACGAGGTCGGTGCCGTTGGCTTGGATCTGGCTCATCCTCCGGAGCGCGCCGACCGGGAAGAGACCGTCACCGAGGCCCTGGGCGTATAGGTGAGCCATGCTTCGTGCGTTCCCGAACCCTCCGAACCCGACCGGTCCGTTCGCGACCACGAGCGGGTGACGGACGAGCTCGCGCATCGGCGGCATGAGGCCACCTCCGAAGGCCAATTCGACCAGGCTCATCGGCTCCGGCTCTTCCGGTTGCTCCTCGTCCGCCTTCGGGGGCAGCGCCTCCACGATGCGTGCCTGGTCGGCTTCGGGGACGCCGAAGTGGAAGTCGGCTCCGATGGCGTCGATCACGTTGGTGCGGAAGAACGTCTGCAACGACGTGCCGGTGATGCGGGCGACGAGCTCGGCCATGATGGTGCCGATGGTGACGCCGTGGTAGCCGTGCGCTGCCCCGGGCACCCACAGCGGTGAGGCTGCGGCGAGCCGAGCGGCGAGGTCGTGGTGTTCGACGACGTCCTCGATGGTGAACCCGCCGGCGACTCCGATGAGCCCGGCTTGGTGCGACAACGCCGTGCGGACGGTGACCGCTTCCTTGCCGGCGGCGGCGAACTCGGGCCAGTAGCGCGCGACCGGGGCGTCCGGGTCGAGGTCTCCGGAGCCGAGGAGCAACGACAGGCTCAACGCGGCGATGCCCTTGCTGCAGGAGAACACGCTGATGAGGCTGTCCGCGGCCAAGTCGTCGCCGACGACGAGGTCGACGACCGTTTCGCCCTCGTGGACGGCGCAGACGTGAGCGCTGTACGTGGGGTCGGCATCGCCGAGTGCCTCGAGGGCGTCCGCGATGGACTCGAACCCGGCAACCGTCACGCCCTTCACACCGCTCATGCGGCCCTACCTCCTTGAGTGGATCTCGCGAGTTCGCGACTCCGGGATCGCGCGGGTGGGACAGGGATGGTGCTCAGCCCTTTATGCCGCCTTCGGCCAAACCACCGACCACCCGCCGCTGGACCAGCAGGTAGAGGAGGATCAACGGCAAGCTGGTGAGGACGATGTGGGCGAAGATCAGGTTCCAGCGCATCGCGGAGACGTCTGTCGATGCCGAGGCGAACTGGTACAGCGCGAGAGGCAGGGTGGCCCGATCGGAACCTTGGAGCAAGAAGGACGCGAAGAAGAAATCGTTCCAGGTGGAGATGATCAGGATGACGCAGCCGACCAGCAGCACGGGAACCAGCAGCGGCAGGATGATGATCCGGTAGACCTGCAGGCGGTTCGCGCCGTCGGTCAACGCTGCTTCCTCGAGGTCCCGTGGCAGGGCCTTGATGAAGCCGGTGGCCAGGAAGACGACCGTGCCTATCCGGGTGCCGGTCATGACGAGGAAGTAGCCCAGCCGGGTGCCGTCGATGTGCAGGGTCTGCAGCTCGTAGACCGTGGGCAGGATCGCCGGCGGCAAGAGGATGGAGAGCACGGTCAGGCTGTACGCGATCTTCATCGGCAGCGAGGACGAGCGCGCGTAGGCCCATGCGGCCATGGAGCCGAGCACGACCACGACGACCAGGGTGGGGACGATGACCAGGAGGCTGTTCGTCAAGGCCCGGCCGTAGTGGCCCTCGCCGAGCACGGTGGAGTAGTTGTCCCCCAACGCCCACTTGGCGGGCAGTGACAGCGAGAGCGAACTCGCTTCACTCAGTGGCTTGGCCGAGTTGACGAGCAGGAGCCACAGCGGCAGTACCACCCAGGGCAACGCGACCAGCAGCAGGACGAGGGGACGGATCAGGCGGCGGGACGTCTTGCTGATGCTGGTCATCCTTCGATCTCCCGTCGGCGCAGGAAGAAGATGAGGGGCACGCCGATCACCAGCACCAGGATCGTGACGATGAGGCTCAGGGCGCTGGACGTGCCGAAGAAACCGCTGGCGTACTGGTTGAACATGGCGACGTTGAGGACGGTCGTCGCGGTGCCGGGGCCGCCGTGCGTCGTCGCCATGGCGATGTCGAAGGCGTTCAGGGCACCGAGCAGCGTCACCACGACGGTGAAGGTGAACGCCGGGGCGAGGAGCGGGAACCGGATCTTCCAGAAGCGTTTCCAGCCGTTGGCGCCGTCGAGGGTGGCCGCCTCGATCAGCGACGCGGGAATGGCGTTCAGGCCCGCGATGTAGACCAGCGTGATCAGCCCGCTCCACTTCCAGGCGTCGATGAAGGCGACGGACGCCAATGCGCTGCCGGAGTGGCCCAGCCAGGCGTATTCGAAGCCCGGCTTGACGATCCCGATCGCCTTGTTGAGCGGGCCGGACGGCGCCAGGATCGCGCTCCAGATGTAGCCGGCCGCGACCGGTGCGATCAGGACCGGGATGAAGAACAGGGAACGGAAGAACCCGTTGACCCGTGTGCGGCGCTGGAGGAGCAGGGCCGCCGACAGGCTGAAGACGTTCTGCACCAGCATCGCGATCACGGCGTAGATCAAGGTTGCGCGAATGGCGTTCCAGAGCAGGTCCTGGTCCGCCAGCGTCCGGAAGTTGTCGAGTCCGTTCGCGGTGATGGCATCCGAGTAGCCGCTCCAGTCGGTGAAGGCGAAGCGGATGTTCAGCACGAACGGCACGACGAAGAACCCGGCGACCAGGACGAAGGCCGGCAGCGCGAAGGGCCACCACCGCCGAGCCGGACCTGGCCTGGGTGATCCCCGGCGCCGAGGCGGGCGGACCGTGCGCCCACCGGCCCCGGGTCCGGTGCCGGGGTCGATGGCGGTGACGCCCGTGCGGCCGGCCGTCGAGTCGTCGTCGAATCGGGTCATCGCAGCATCTCCACGCACGGTCGCCTACCAGCCGGGAAGCTTGGCCGTCTTGGCGCCCTGGGCCAGTGCTTTCTGCGCGAGCGCACCGACCTGCTCCGGCGAATACTGACCGCTGAGCAGCCCGGTCATCCAGGCGACGGACTGCGAGTTGAAGCCGACCAGGTTCGTGTTGAACGCGAGGGACCGGTTCGCCTCATAGGCCGCATGGATCTCCTGCTGGATTCCCGGCGTGTTGTCGGGCCCCTTCGCCCCGGTGAGGATCGGGAACGACTGCTGCGCGTTGACGTAGTCCTGGTAGCCGGCGCCGGTGATCCACTGCACGAAGGCCAACGCCGAGCTCTCCTTGTCGGTGTCGCCGGTCCGGGGGATGTACCAGGTGCCGCTGACCGACGGTGCCCACGCCGCGGTGGCGTCGGAAGCGGAGGGTGACGCCCAGCCGATGGCGTCACTGGCCTTGGCGAGGTCATCGCCGAACTGGGCGGCGAACATCGACACCAAATCGCTGTGCAGCGCGGTCATCGCCGTGGTCCCGCTGGCGACGGCCTTGATCGAGTCCTCGAACTTGGCGGTGGTGGCGTCCTTGTTGTAGCACCCCATGGAATGCAGCTTCTTGTACTCGGCCATCGCGGCGGTGAACGGGCCGGACGGGTCGTCCATCGTGGTCTTCTTGTTCAGCAGTTCGGTCGAGTAGCCCTTCGCCTTCTCCGCGTCGGCGACGTACAGCAGACTCAGGATCTGTGTCGGCCAGCCCGAGCCGCCGCTCTCCCAGAGCGGCGTGACCGTCGGGTTCTTCTGCTTCAACGTGGTGCAGATGTTCTCGATGTCCGCGAAGGTCTTGGGCGCCGACAGGCCGGCGTCGGCCAGTGTCTTCTTGTTGTAGTAGAGACCGAAAAGCACTGGAGCCGAGGTGATCGCGGCGTAGACCTTCCCCTGGTACGAGCCGCCGCTCTGGTACACGTCGCCCGACTTGGCCACGTACGGCATCTTGGACATGTCGATCATGTTCGAGGCCGGGTTCAACGCCCAGAAGAGCGACGTGGCGTGGTACTCGAGGAGGTCGGGGCGGTCGCCGCTGGCCCACTTGGTCTGAACCTGGCTCTCGAACGAGTCAGCCGGGATCTTGACGATGTTCATCGTGACACCGAACTTCTTCCCGAAGTCGGTGTATGCGTCGGTCACGTAGGCCGGGTCGGCCGCGTTCGTCCACACCGTGAGGCTCTTGGCCTTGACAGTGGCCGAGCCGTCGGCGGCGACGCCCGGCGTCGAGCCCCCCGAACTGCCGTTGTGGGCCGAGCAGGCCGACAGCGCGAGCCCGAATGCGGCGAGCACGCTCACGGCACGAAGCAACAGTTTCATGGCTGGTTCGACTCCTTCGTCGTCCGGGCGCAACCGGCGTACCGTGAAAAGTTGTGGACCGGTTTACATCGGCAGATGCTAGGTCCGCCCCCGCGCGGTCGTCAAGCGTCGGAAACCCGGTCATGGTCGAGCGCCAACTGACCCGGTGTCTTCCGGTGACGGCGCGGTGACCTGCGAATGCGAATCACCAACCCTGGAGCAGCGGCAGACGGTTGGCGGTTGTGGAGGTGCCTGCGATCCTGTAAAACGGTACACAATCGTTTGTCGCGACCTCGACGAGGAGACCATGAGGGCCACCGATCCGCGCAGTATCACCATTCGCGATGTCGCGCGCGAGGCCGGCGTGTCGCCGGCAGCGGTCTCCAAGGTGCTCAACAACGCCTACGGGGTCAGCGACGCCATGCGTGAGCGGGTCACCGCAGCGACCCGGAAGCTGGGATATCGCCCCAAGCCCGCCGCGCGGGCGATGCGAGGCCGTTCCTACACGATCGGCGTACTGCTGGCCGACGTGGCTTCGCCGTTCGCGCCGATGATCGTCGACGGGATTCAACGCGAGATCGACGACACCGGCCTGCAGGTCCTCCTCGGCCCGGGCGGCGCGTCGCCCGAGCGGCAGCAGCGAAGCATCGAAGCGATGGTCGACCGCCAGATGGACGGGCTGATCCTCATCGCCCCGAACGTGCCCACCACCTGGCTGGAAACGCTGGCCGAGGAGATCCCGGTCGTCGTCATCGCACGGCACGGCACGGGGCGCAACTACGACAGCGTGGTGGACGACGACGTCGCGGGCGCCGAGCTGGTCGTCAAGCACTTGAGCGAACTCGGCCACGAGCACATCACCCACATCGCGCATCCGATCGGCAAGCTGCGGCGACCTTCGGTGTTATCGCACACGGCGCGTGAGGACGGTTACTGCCGGGCCATGACCGACCGCGGGCTGGTCCCGCACGTCGTCACGACGTCCTACACCGAGGAAGGTGGCTACACCGGCGCGATGGCGGCCCTCCGTTCCGAGCGTCCGCCGACCGCCATCTTCGCCGGAGCCGACGTCGCCGCCTTCGGCGTGCTGCGCGCAGCCGCGGAGCTGGGGTTGGACGTACCGGGGGACGTGAGTGTGGTGGGCTACGACAACGTTGCCATCTCGGGCTTGCCGCAGATCTCGCTGACCACCGTCGACCAGTCGGGAGAGCTCACCGGATCGATGAGTGCCCGGTTGCTGCGCGAACGCCTGGACGGCCGTGACAAACCGGTCACCTTCTCCGTCTCGACCCGGCTCGTCGAACGCCGCAGCACGGCGGCGGTTCGTCCTGCGAAAGGCGCACCGTGACCCACACCGTCAGCGACGTCGACGTCGCACCCAGTCCCCCGACGTTCGAGCATCACCGGGACGCGTTCGGGATCGGCGACGTCCGGCCGCGCCTGTCGTGGCAGGTACCGCCGGCGGGCATCGCGTGGCGGCAAGCGGGCTACGAGATCGAGATCAGCGACCCGGACACGGCGACGGTCTCCAGGCACGTACGGGATTCCGAAGCCAGCGTGCTGGTGCCGTGGCCCGGTCCGGACCTCCTTTCCGGTCAACGTCTGACCGTCCGGGTGCGCGTACGGGGAACGAGCGGTGAGTGTTCACGCTGGAGCCGCCCCAGTTCCGTCGAGGCCGGCTTGCTCGAACCGGGCGACTGGTCGGCCGACCTCATCCGGCCCGGGGGCGTCCACCCATCCCCCGTCTTGTTCCGGCGCGAGTTCACCGCCCGGCACCCGATCGTCGCTGCTCGCCTCTACATCACGGCCCAGGGCGTGTACTCGGTGAGGCTCAACGGCACCCGAGTCGGCGAAGATACGCTGGCGCCCGGCTGGACGAGCTACGGCAGCCGCTTGCGCTACCAGACCTATGACGTCACCGATGCGCTGCGCACCGGCGACAACGCCATCGGGGTCACCGTGGCCGATGGTTGGTGGCGCGGGCGCCTCGGCTGGACCGGCCTGCGCAACGTCTTCGGCGACCGCCTCGGGCTGCTGGCGCAGCTCGTCATCACCCACGACGACGGATCGAAGACGACGCTCGTCAGCAACAGCGCCTGGCACTGGTCGACCGGGCCCGTGCAGACCGCTGACCTGTACGACGGGGAAACCCACGACGCCCGTCTGGCGCGGCCCGGATGGGCCGAGCCGGGCTACGACGAAACCGGCTGGAAACCGGTTGAAGCGACAGCCGCGCCGACCGAGCTGCTCTGCGCGCCGGATGGGCCCCCCGTACGCCGGACCGAAGAGATCCCGGCCAGGCAGGTGATCACGACACCGTCGGGCGCGACCGTCCTCGACTTCGGTCAGAACCTCGTCGGTCGCCTCCGCATCCGGGTAACGGGGCCTGCGGGGACCGAGATCACGCTGCGGCACGCCGAGGTCCTGGAGAACGGAGAACTCGGCGTTCGCCCACTGCGCAGCGCCAAGGCCACCGACACCTACGTCCTGCGCGGCGACGTCGAGGGTGAGGTGTGGGAGCCGGAGTTCACCTACCACGGGTTTCGCTACGCCGAGGTCACCGGTTGGCCGACCGCGTTGAACCCCGCGGACGTCGTCGCCGTCGTGCTGCACACCGACCTGCGACGCACCGGATGGTTCGAATGCTCCGATGAGCGGGTCAACCAGTTGCACGACAACGTCGTCTGGAGCATGCGAGGCAACTTCGTCGACCTGCCGACCGACTGCCCACAGCGTGACGAGAGACTCGGCTGGACGGGCGACATCCAGGTGTTCGCGCCCACGGCGAGCTACCTCTACGACTGCGCGGGCTTCCTCATCTCGTGGCTCAAGGACCTGGCGGCCGACCAGCGAGCCGACGGCGACGTGCCGGTGTTCATCCCCTTCGTGCCCATCCCCGGACAGACCGCCGGCGCGTTGGCCGGCCAAGCGGGTTGGGGTGATGCCGCGGTCATCGTCCCGTGGGTGCTCTACCAGCGGTTCGGCGACCTGGAAGTGCTGCGCACGCACTACGGCAGCATGTGTGCCTGGGTCGATCGCTTTCACACCGGCGATCCGTCCGGGCACGGCGGCGACAACCAATTCCAGCTGGGGGACTGGCTCGACCCGAACGCGCCACCGGATGATCCGGCACACGCCGAGACCGACCCCATCCTGGTCGCCACGGCTTACCGAGTACACGTCGCCCGTCTGCTCGCCCGCATCGCCGGGCTCCTCGACCAGGAGGCCGACTCCGGCAAGTACGACGACCTGGCCGACTGCCTTTGCGCGCGGTTCAACGACGAGTACGTCACGCCGAACGGCCGTCTCGTGAGCGACTCCCAAACCGCCTACGCCCTCGCGCTGAGCTTCGGCCTGCTCTCCGCCGACCGCACGCCGCACGCCGCCGAGCGATTGGTCGAGCTGGTCCGCGCAAAGGGTCACCGCATCAGTACCGGTTTCCTCGGGACGCCGCTGATCTGTGACGCGTTGACCCAGGCCGGCGCACTGGATGACGCCTACCGCATGCTGCTGCAAACCGAGTGCCCGTCGTGGCTCTACCCCGTCTCGATGGGGGCGACCACGATCTGGGAACGTTGGGACAGCATGCTGCCCGACGGCCGCATCAATCCGGGCGAGATGACGTCCTTCAACCACTACGCACTGGGGGCGGTGGCCGACTGGCTGCACCGCGTCGTCGGTGGGCTTCGATCGACAGCGCCCGGCTTCCGCACCTTCGACGTCACCCCGCAACCGGGCGGCGGCCTGAACTGGGCGCGCACCGCCCACGAGACCCCCTACGGGCTGGCCGAGGTGTCCTGGCGCCGTGCGGACGGCAGGTGGGAGGTCGACGTGACCGTGCCGTTCGGGAGCCAAGCGACGATCCACCTCCCCGTGCCGGAGTGGACGCCCGTCGTGGTCGGTGCCGGTCGCCATCGGTTCACCCACCCGGACACGCCCGGCCCCCTCGGCGACGCCACGCCTCCGGCTCAACGCTGAAAACGGCCCCCGCGCCCACCCACCGTGCGTTCGCCGGACACCCGGCGCTGCTCGACGGCATCCCAGCATTCGCCGACGCCTGACATCGTGGCGAAGCTTGAAGAATTCGCTGTCGCCACCGGTCTCGGAGAACCGAGTTCCAAGATCGGGAGACGTCGTCGGGGTGGCAGCGGGAGGTCGCCGAGGAGACGGTCCGCGGGCACGGTGTGATCGTGACGAAGGATGTTCGCGCCAGCTGGAAGCCGAGCAGGTAGCCGTGATCTACGGCTCGCCCGGCTACTTCCGCATCTCCTTCGCCACCTCCGACGACGTGCTCGCCGAAGCGGGCACCCGCATCGCGCGCGCCTGCGCCGCCCTCACCGAGGAGCCGTCATGACCCCGTTCACCCGCCCCGACCCGGCCCTGGTCAAGGACCTGAGCCGGTTCTCCGCGGCGACGATCCACGAAGCACAGGGCCGTCGCGGCGCGCTGGCGTCGTCGATCAAGCCGGTGGACCACCGCATGGCGCTGTGCGGCCCGGCTTTCCCGGTGCGCTGCGCCCCGCGCGACTACCTCATGCTGCAAGTGGCGATCTCCTGCGCGCAGCCGGGCGACGTCATCGTGGTATCGGCCGGCGAATACCCCGAGGCCGGCTCGTTCGGCGACGTGCTGGCCAACGCGTGCCTCGCGAAGGGCATCGCCGGCCTCGTCACCGACACCGGTGTGCGGGACACAGCCGAGCTGCGGGAACTCGGGTTCCCGGTGTTCTCCCGCAGCGTGTCGATCAAGGGAACGGTCAAGGAGACGGTCAGCCCGCTGGCGGAACCGGTGCTGATCGGCGGCGAACTGGTCCGCCCGGGGGACGTCGTCCGCGGCGACGCCGACGGGGTCGTCGTGGTCCGGCAGGAAGAGCTCGCCGAAGTCATCGACGCGTCTCAGGCTCGCGAAGCCGCCGAAGCCGCGTACATCGCGGCCTACCACGCCGGGAAATCGGTCATCGAGGTCAGCGGTCTCGCGCCCGTCCTGGCCGCGAAGGGGCTCGTCCTCGACTGACTCCCCCGGTCAGAGGTGACCGGCTCGCCGCAGCCGGGCGAAGGCGAACCAGCCCACCGGGACCCGGGACCAGAAGGTGACCACGCGGTGCAGCACGGCCGCCGCGAGCGCGACCGGGGGCTGGAGCCCCAGCGCGGTCAGCTGGGCCGCCAGGATCACCTCCGCCCCACCCGCTCCGCCGGGGACGGGCAGGACGCCGGCGAGCGCGCTGCCCGCCACGACGAGCAGGAGGTCGCCGAACGACCGCGTGGCGCCGAACGCCTGGACGGCCGCGGCCAGTGCCGCCGTCGTGCCCAGGGTCACCAGGAGGTTCCCGGCCAGCGCGAGCCCGGCTCGGCCCGGCGTGGCCAGCGCGAGCCGGAACGCCGTGAGCGTGGCGGCGGCGACCGACCGCACCCGGCCCGTCCACCGGCGGCCGGTCGCCGTGCACCGCAGCGCCGCCGCGGCGGCGGCGAGCAGCACCAGCACGACGATCGTCACCACCGGAACCGAAACCAGCGCACCGGCACCGGCCAGCCGCCCCGAGGCGATCAGGCCCGGCAGCGCCAGCGACACCGTCACGGCCACCGCGGCGGCCTGTGCCGCCCCGACCGCGCCCGCCGCGCCGGTGGTCGCGACCCCGCGCCGGTGCAGGAACCGGACGTTGGTGGCCATCCCGCCGAGGTTGGCGGGCGCGACCAGGTTCCCGAACGCGCCCGCCAGCTGCGCGGCCGTCGTCAGCCCCCACGGCAGCCGCACCGGCGCGACGGCCCGCAAGGCCAGCACGTTGCCGAGCAACGGCACGAGGAACACCGCCACCGCCGCGAAAACCCAGGCGGGGTCGGCGGTCCCGAAGACCGCACCGAGGTCGGCGACGCCGGCCGTGCGGACGAAGGACACCAACGCCACCACGACGACCACGACGGCCGCGACACGGATCAGCAAGTTGGCCGTGATCCGGCGTTTCGCGGGCGGGCAAGCAGCATTTCGGGTGTCGATCACGGATCCATGCTCGGCGGCGCGGCCCCGGAAATCGTCAACCCCGCGCGGTCATCTCGCTACCGCAGCCGCGGTACTCGGTAGGGTGCGGTCGTGGGCCAGACGATCGCGCTGGTGGGAATGTTCGCGGTGAGCTGCCGGAAGTCGGCGGCGGGCACCGCTCCCTGGTCGCGCAGGGCGGTGGCGACGAGCCGGGCCACCTCGATCGCCCCGAGCGCCTGGAAGTGCGTGTTGTCCGCGCTGCCACTGGGGTAGTTCGGGTACTTGCCCGCCGGGAAGATCATGAAGTAGTTCTTCGTCCCTTCGACGCCCGCGCGGTTCCACAGCGCCGTGCTCAGCACGGTCAGGTCGACCAACGGCACCCGCTTGGCCGCCGCGAGTTCGCGCATCGCCCCCGGGTAGGCTCCGTGCGACGGGGCGATGACGCCCGCGCTGCCGAAGTGGCGGCGCTCGACCGGGGTCAGCCCGCCGCGCCGGCGGCGGTCATGCTGAGGAACGTCCGGCGTTGCATGGTCATGACTGACTCCCGGGGTGAGGGGTGGGCGGCTACTTGAGGTAGCCGGCGAGGCCGATCTTCTGGTCGCGCAGCGCCTTCGCCACGACCCGCGCGATCCGGTCCGCGCCCGCGGCCTCGAAGTGCGTGTGGTCGTTGCAGAAGAACGCACCTACGGCACCCTTGCTGTAGTCACCGTCGTTCGGGCACAGCTTGAGGGCGTTGTAGAGGGTGTAGCTCAGCTTGTGCAGGTCGATCACGGGCGCGCCGGTGGCGGTGCCCGCGGCCGTGGTCGGAGTGAGGAACCCCCGGTTCCCGACGGCCGTGCTGCCGCTGCAGGTGATGGCCGCGACGGGGGTCAGCAGGACCGGGTGCGCGCCACGGCTCTTCGCCGCGTCGGCCATCATGGTGAGCAGGCTCTGGTAGCGTGCCGAGCCGACGTGCCGCGGACAGTTCGCATCGCCGTCGTTGATGCCGAACTGGATGAACAGGTAGTCGCCCGCGTGCATCCCGTTCACCGGATCGAGCATGTCCCGCCACCGCTGGGCGAACGCGTTCGGGCTCACCACGCATTCACCGGCGGAGTTCTTGGTGCCGGTCACGTTCGACTCGTACAGCCACGTTTGGATGCTGCGGCCCGACACGGCCTTGTTGACCACGCTCACCTGGTCGGTGAACAGCGCGTCGAACCGGTTGCCCCAGCCGACCGGGCACGACGACCTCGGATCTGCCATCGTCGAGTCACCAGCGAGCCAGACCTTGACCGTGGACGCTGCCGCCGCGGCCGGCCTCGCCGGCCGCGCCGCACAGGCCGGTGCGGCGCCCGTCCGCAGAAACGCCGCGGCGGGCAGGTGAGCGTCGGCCATGCCCTGGGTGACGAGGCCGGCCATGACCGTTCCGCCGTGCTCGGAGAAATGCGTCGAGTCCTGGACCCCGTCGTGCTGAGTGGTCAGGTAGATCGGCCAGGAAGCGCTTTCTCCGAGCTTTTCCAGCAGGGCCCGGCTGCGCGCGGTGAGGTCGACCAACGGCGTGCCGAGCTTGCCGGCGACGTCGCGGATGACCGCGGGCAGGTCGACACCGAGGGTGTTGACTACCAGTCCGGTCGGGGTGAGCTTGCCGTTCGCCCCGAACAGGTGCCGCACCGGCGGGGTGACCAGGACGGGCAGCCCACCACGCTGACGGACGCCGTCGACGAGCTTGCCCAGGTTGGCCCGGAACGTGCTTTCGGGCGTGGTCTTGTCGTTGTGCGCCAGCTGGATCAGCACTTGGTCGCCGGCCCGGATCAACGGCTGCACGGTGGCGAACAGCCGCGGGTTGCTCAGCCAGCTCACGGTGCTCTCCCCCGAGTCCGCGTAGTTGGCGACCACGGTCCCCGGCTTGAGCAGCTGCGGCAGTTTCTGCGCCCAGCCCCGCTTCGGGCCGTTGAGCCAGTCCGACGCGGTGGAGTCGCTGATCACGAACAGCCGGGGCCGGCGCACGGGTGTCACGGAGACGTTCGACGCGGCAGGCCGGCTTCCGGTGAGGTGGACCTGCAGGCCGGGCTTCCCCGTTCCCTCCTCGCCGGTGGGCATGCTTTCCGGGCTGCGCACGTTCACCGCCAGCACCTCCCGGCGGAACTCCCCGGCGCGGGTGCTCACCGGCGCGAGCATCGTGCGGCGCGCTTCGACCTGCACACCGGTCTGCGCGGCCTGGCTCGCGCTGCCCAAGTTCACCGTGACCTCGTAGTCGCCGGGCGCGACGTTGAAGGAGTAGTCGACAGCGGTCGGCGTGGCGGCGCCGGCAGCCCCCTCGGTCACGGCGAGCCCGGCCACGAGCAGCACGGCGGCTCCGGCAGTGCGCCGCACCCGGCTCACCGGAACCCGTCCATGATGGCGGTGGGCCGGCGGGTGGCGGCGTCCCAGGCGACGTTGGCGTAGCCGGTGAACGGCGAGTAGCCCTCGGGTTCCCAGTAGAAGAGGCCCTGCCCGCCGTTGCTCTTGAGCGCGTTGAGGTAGGCGACCAATGAGGCCTTGGTGGCGGAGACCTTGCTGACGGGACCGCCGAACTCGCTCTGCATGAACGGCTTGCGGTAGGCGTCGGAGATCTTCTTCATGTTCCCGACGATCCCGGCAGCCAGGCTCGCGCTGCCGTAGGAGGAGAACACGGACATGTCCCACTTGCCGCCGTTGCCCGCGTACCGGCTGAAGAAGGTCTGCATCGAATCGTACTTCTGGGGCTGGGCGAGGTGGATGCACACGGTCGTGTACGGCGAGACCTGCTTGACCTGGTTGTAGGCCGCATTCAGCAGGCCGGTCATCTGACCTGGGTTCGAAACGCCGCCGATCGGGCGGCAGATGCCACTGTTGATCTCATTGCCGATCTGAACCCACGTGGGGAGCACGTCGTTGCTCTTCATGACGTTCATCGTCTGGTTGACGTAGGAGTTCATGGCCGACAACATCTGGTTGTAGTTCATGTTCTTCCACGCCCCTGGCGGGTTCTGCACGCCGACGGAGTTCCAGGTGTCGCCGAACATGTAGTCCAGCATGATGGCCATACCCGCAGCCTTGATCCGCTTGGCGAAGGTGGCGACTTCGGTGATGCTGCAGTGGCCGTTGGCCGGGTCGCCGGGCGGGTTGACGAACGTGCGCAACCGGATGGCGTTGATGCCGTAGCCCTTGAGGATGGTCAGCAGGTCCTGGCTCTGCCCGGCGGCGTTCTTCCAAGTGTAGCCACGGGCTTCCATCTGCGGCGCCCAGCTGATGTCGGCGCCTTTGAAGAAGGCGGCCGCGGCATTCGCGGTATGCGCTCCCAAGGCGAGCGCGCCCACGCCGGCGGCCGCGCCGAGGAGCACGCTGCGGCGCGCCAGCCGGGTCGAGCCGATTCCTGGCTTTTCGTCCGGAGTTCCACAACCGGTCATTCGATCTCCCTTGATCGACGACAAGCCGCGCGGGTCCGAATTGAACGTTCAAAACCTATGCGCGGTATTGGTGATAATGGAACCTCATATGCGCCGTCCTGACAAGACTCCATTGATTGGAGTTATTCGTTCCCGTCGGTCGAATTCATCGAATCGCGCCGCTGCCACTGATGGCTATCCACATAGGACTCGATGCGTGCCCGGTCCCACGCTCCGTTCCCCACCACGACGCGGTAACACAGTCGCAAGGTTTCCCCCGGCTCGAGGACGAGCTTGTCGAAGAACGCGAAGGAAGGGTTCACCGCGGGGAACGGGTCGGTGCGCACGAACCAGCGCGTGACCTCGTTGCCCGGGTGGTCGAGGAACACCAGCGTCGACGCCCGGTCCACCTCGTCGTGCTGCCCGACATAGGCGAGCCAGGACGCCCCCTTGCCCATCATCTCCGGACCACCCTGCCCGTCCGCGGCGATGACCTCCCCACCGGTGAACGCCCGCGGCCCGCGCCAGAACAGTCCCGTGTACCCGGCCAGGTCCCGCCCGCTCGTCGTCGGGCTGCCGAAGACAAGCGGCTCGCCGCGGACGTTCGTCAGCTCGGTGCTGAACCGCAAGGCCCACGAGTCGCTTTCGACGTCCTGAACGGCGAGCTCCCGGATCTCGTCCACCCAGTGCTCGCCGGCCTGGGTGTGCCAGGTCAGCCGTTCGGCGAAGCCGGTGGCGTGCGGCACCAGCTCCTCGTGCCGCATGGTGCCGACGTTCGCCAGTTCCAGGTAGCCGCGGTCCCGCACATAGGTCACCCCGCCCCAGAAGTTCTGCCCGGACACGTCCGTGGCGGTCATCTGGATCCCCTTGTGCCACCGGTGGTCGTTCGGCCGGTAGGCCGTCACGACGTCGCCCGCCAGCGTGCGCACGGGGTGTAGGTACGGCTTCGGGCCTTCGAACGCCGATCCCTCCGGCCGGTACACGTAGCGGAACAGCTCGGCATCCCCGGCGCGCACCGTCAGGACGTCATCCACCCGGTCGATGGCGAGGTTCATCGGGCCACCACCGCCCACGGTGCTCCGGTGCCGTCCATCCGCTGGTAGAACGGGCTCTCCGGAGTTATCTCTCCACACTGGACCGGTTGCCCGGTGAACGCGGAGGCGTACAGCGCCGCGATGAATTCCATGGTGTTCCGCGCGTCCGCACTCGTCACCGGCGGCGGGTCGCCCCGGTCGAGCGCGTCGAGCACCGCCACCACCTGGCTTTCGTGGCTGCTGGGTGAACTCGGCTTGCCGTGGGGCCACCGCGCCAGGGCGTCCTCGTGCCCGCGGGCCGGGGTCACCGTCCAGTCCTCGTCGGTGTAGCCGTACAAGTGCTCCACCTCCACCGTGGCGTGCTCGTAGTCGAATCTCAGCGAGGACGTCTCTCTCGGCGAGAGCACGGAGTTCACGACCGTCGCCACCGCTCCGCACGCGAAGGTGACCAGCGCCATCGACACGTCCTCGGTACTCACCGCGCGCGCCTGCCGCGCGGCGAGCGCCCGGACCTCCCGCCAGGGGCCGAGCACGGACAGCAGCAGGTCGAACTGGTGGATGCCGTGGCCCATCGTCGGGCCGCCGCCCTCGCTGTCCCAGGACCCTCGCCACGGCACCGCGAAGTAGTCGTCGTCGCGGTACCAGAGAGTGGCGCAGGTGGCCAGCAAGGGCCTGCCCAGCTGTCCCGCTTCGGTCAACGCGCGCAGCCGGACGGCCGCGGCCCCGAAACGGTGCTGGAAGACGGTGGCGACCTGGGCACTCGAACGCCGCTCCGCCGCGACCAGTTCGTCCATCTCCGCCAGGGACCGCGCCGGCGGCTTCTCCACCAGCACGGTGACCCCCGCGTCCAGGCACTCGATCGCCAGTGGCGCGTGCTGCCCCGGCGGGGTGCACAGGTGCACCAGGTCCACGTCCTCGTGCGCGAGCTGCTCGGTCAGGTTCGGGTACTTGCGGGGAACGCCGTGCTCGGCGGCGAAGGCCCGGGCCCGGCCGAGGTCGAGGTCGACGACCGCGACCAGGCGGGCCCGCTCGCCCGCGGCGCGTACGGCCGAGGCGTGGGCGTTCGCGATCGCCCCGGTTCCGACGATCGCGGTGCGGTGGATCCGCGCCGGCATGGCGCTCCCTTCTCCGGTCCGGAGACCTACTTGGCGGCGTCGACGTCGGCCTGCAGTTCGGTGCGGAACGCCTTCGCGGCCGCGTCCGGCGTGGCCCGGGCGAACAGGACGTCCTCGGCGTGCCGCTTGAGGATCGTCTCGACGGTGCTGGCGCCGTTGGGCGTCACCCGTGGCGGGTCACTGACCTTGAGCTGGTTCAGGAAGTCGGCCGCGGCCTTGTCGGTGGGCTTGAGACTGCCGTCGATGCCCGCGCGGATCTTCGGGTTGGCCGGGACGCCGCGGTCGGTCAGCATGATCTTCGCCGCGTCCGGGTCGTTGGCGAGGAAGTCCAGCAGCAGCGCGGCTTCCGCCGGGTGCTTCGAACGAGCCGAGACGGACCAGAACATCGAGGGCTTGTAGTACGCGGCGGGCGTCGTGGCCTCACCGGGCATCCTGAGCAGCTTCAGTTTCTGGCCGCTGGCCGCCGATAGCGCGGTCAGCTGGGTGTTCCAGCAGAAGCCGAACGCGGTCGCGTGGGTGGCCACGGCCGTCTGGGCGAGCGTGCCGCCCGCCTTCTCGATGGTGACCGAAGGCGGCGGTGCGGCCCCACCGTGGGCCAGGTCGAGCAGGTAGGCGAAGTAGCGGGTGAGGACTTCGGGTTTGACGGCGACGTTGCCCTTGTCGTCGAACAGTGACCCGCCCGCCTGCCGGGCCCAGACCTGCAGCCCGCCTGCGTCGCTGAACCCGGGCGACTGCACGCCCCACACCGAGCCGCCGCCGGCCTTCGACACCTGTTCCCCGACCCGCTTCAGGTCGTCCCACGTCCAGGTGTTGTCGTTCGGAAGCGGGACGTGGTATTTGGCCAGCAGGTCGGTGTTGGCCACGATGGCGTACGAGCCGAGGCCCACCGGCAAGCCGTACTGCTGTCCGTCGATCGCACCGGTGGCCAGCGCCTTGGCGTCGAAGTCGGCCGTGTTCAGGTGCGACTTCTCGGTGTTCAGGTCCAGCAACGCGCCGCGCTGGGCGTAGGAAGCCAGGTAGAGCTCGTCCATCTGGATGACGTCCGGCGCATCGTTCGCCGCGACGGTGGTCGCCAGGCTGTCCCAGTAGCTGTTCCAGTCCTTGAACTCCCCGCGCACGGTGATGTTCGGGTGCTTCTTCTGGAACAGCTCGATCACCTGCTGGGTCCGCTTGTGCCGGTCGTCGGCGCCCCACCAGGAGAAGCGCAGCGTCACCGGCCCCGCCGAGAGCTCGTCACCCCCGCCTGAGGAGGACGAACAAGCGACCGCCAAGGACGCGGTCATCGACAGCAGGACCGCCCACACGAGGTGTCTCGTCCGCATGGCCTTGTTTCCTTTCCGGGGCTACTTGCCCCCGGTCGTGGCGATTCCGCGGACGAGGTAGCGCTGTCCGAAGAGGAAGGCCAGGAAGATCGGGAGGAGTGAGAGCACGCTCATCGCGAACAGCGAGCCCCACGAGGTGGTCGACGTGGCGTCGACGAACGAGCGCAGGGCGACCGGCACGGTGTACATCTGCGGGTCGGTCAGGTAGATCAGCTGGCTGAAGAAGTCGTTCCACGTCCAGATGAACGTGAAGATCGTCGTGGTGGCCAGCGCCGGCTTCATCAGCGGCAGGATGACGCGCAGGAAAATCCTCGGGTGCCCGCAGCCGTCGATGCGGGCCGCCTCGTCCAGCTCCCGCGGCAGCCCGCGGATGAACTGCACCATGAGGAAGACGAAGAACGCGTCGGTGGCCAGCACCTTCGGCACGATCAGCGGCAGGAACGTGTTCACCCAGCCCAGCTGGGAGAACAGGATGTACTGCGGCACGATGATCACGTGGATCGGCAGCATGATGGTGCCGAGCATGACGGCGAACCACCAGCGCTTGCCGGTGAATTCCAAGCGCGCGAACGCATAAGCCGCCATGGAGCAGGACACCAGGTTGCCGAGGATGCAGCCCAGGACGACGATCGCCGAGTTGATCAGGTAGTGGCCGAACGGCGACGCGAGCGCGTTCCAGCCGTCGGCGTAGTTCTGCACCCGCAGGTGGTCCAGCACCAGGCCGGGGCTGCGGAAGATCTCGTCGTTCGGCCGCAGCGAGCTGACGACCATCCACAGCACGGGGTAGAGCATGACCACGGCGAGCAGCACCAGGCCGAGGTGCTTGCCGGCGGCCCGCAGGCGCGTGAGCTCAGTTGTCATAGAACACCCAGAACCTCGACGCCCAGAAGTTGAGACCGGTGATCCCGGCGATCATCAGCAGCAGCGACCACGCCAGCGCCGAGGCGTAACCCATGTCGAAGCGCGCGAAACCCTGCTGGTACAGGTAAAGCGTGTAGAGCATGGTGGAGTCCGAGGGACCGCCGGTGCCGCCGGAGACGACGAACGCCTGGGTGAACGACTGGAACGCGTGGATGATCTGCAGCACCACGTTGAAGAAGACGATCGGTGACAGCAGCGGCAGCGTAATCCGCCGGAATCGCGTCCACCGGCCCGCACCGTCGATGGCGGCGGCCTCGTAGTACATCGCCGGGATCTGCCGCAGCCCGGCCAGGAAGATGACCATCGGCGCGCCGAACGTCCACACGTTGAGCACGATCAGGGTGGACAGCGCGGAAGACGGGTCGGAGATCCAGCCGTGCCCGCTGATCCCGACAAGGCCGAGCGCGCGGTTGACCAGTCCCTCGGTGCCGAAGATCTGCCGCCACAGCACCGCGATCGCGACGCTCGAGCCCAGCAGCGACGGCAGGTAGAACGCCGATCGGTAGAACGCCAGCCCGCGCATACCCCGGTCCAGCAGCATCGCGATCCCCAGTGCGCACGCCAGCTGCAAAGGCACGGACACCAGGACGTAGGTGAAGGTCACGCCCAATGCGTTGTGCAGCCGTTCGTCGGTGAAGATCCGGGCGAAGTTGCCCAGCCCGATGAACCGGGGCGGCTGGATCAGGTTGTACTTGGTGAACCCGAGCCCGAGTGACGCCGCGATCGGCCCGGCGGTGAAGAACACCAGGCCGGCGAACCACGGCAGCAGGAACCAGAACGCGGCCTTGTTGTTCCGCCCGGAGGACCGCACGCCGCGGCGCCGCAGTCCACGGAGTTCGTCGAGGCTGCTCACCCCGTCGACTCTTCGGCGAGTCTCGGAAAACGCATTCCTGGAGTGTGGCGCGCGACACCCCGACCGTCAAGAGCCGATCAGCGGGTGCGTTCGGCGGTGCTGTCCCGGACCACCAGGCGTCCTTCGACGGTCACGTGGGTGATCGCTCCGGGGTCGCCCAGCGCGAGGCGGATCGCCTCGGTGCCGGCGTAGGCCAGTGGCAGCGCCACGGTGGTGAGCCTCGGCGTGACGTTGACCGCCAGCCGGATGTCGTCGAACCCGGTCAGCGACACGTCGGCCGGCACCGACACCCCCGCCTCGCGGAAGGCCCGGAGCACGCCGACCGCGATCAGGTCGTTGGCCGCCACCACGGCGTCGGTCCCGGCCAGCCCCTCGGCGACCAGCCGGCGGCCCGCCTCGATACCGCCCTCCCGGCTCACCGCGCAGTGCACGATCCGCACCTCGGCCTCCGTGACACCGCCCGCCCGGAGCCCGTCGAGGAACCCGGCGGTCCGGGCGGCCGGAGCGGCCTGGTCACGGGCGCCCGCGATGATCGTGACGCGCCGGTGTCCCGTCCCGGCCACGAACTCGCCGAGCCGGCGGGCGGCGCCCCGGTTGTCGAACCCGACCGAGTGGAACGGCAGGTCCGTGTCGCCGACGACCACCACCCGCCCCCCGTCGCGCTCGTAGGCGCGCAGTTCTTCGAGGAGCCGGCCGGCCAGCGCGCCGGCCTCCACCCGGCCCGAGGTCAGGACCAGCGCCCGCGGCCGCAGCGCCCGGACGTTGCGGATGGTCTCCAGCTGCCGCCCGGGATCGCCGTGGGTCGCCGACACCGTGACGAACGCGCCGGTCGTACTGGCCGCCCGCTCCATCGCCGACACCACGATCGCCATCGACGGCGTGGTGAGGTCATCGGCAACCAGCGCCAGCGACCCGCTCGTCCCCCGCATCGCCCGCGCGGACGCGTCCGCGGTGTACCGCAGCCGCTCGGCCGCAGCCAGCACGCGCTCCCGGTACTCGGGCGCAACGGTCCGTGAGCTGGCGCCCAGCACCCGCGAGGCGGTGGCCAGCGACACCCCGGCCGCCGCCGCCACGTCGTGCAGCGTCACCGTGTCCCGTGCCGGATGCGGCATCCCCACCCCACTTCGAACGCGCCGACGTCCGGACACCATAAGCTCCGGGCAGCCGCCGGGGAATTGCCTGTCATCGTCGAGTCACTGTCGGAAAACGTATTCCATCACCTATCGTCGGGCTTGACAAGAACCTCGCGAAGCAAGGGAAAGAGTTCGCCCCGTATGACAGAGCAAGGCACCGGCTCCTCCCCCACCCTGCTGGACGTCGCCAGGGAAGCAGGCGTGTCGGCGGCCACGGCCTCGCGCGCGCTCAACGGCAGTACCCGCACCGTCAGTGCGGAGAAGCTGGCCCTGGTGCTCCAGGCCGCGGAGCGGCTCGGCTACGCGCCGAACCTTTCCGCGCAGGCCACCGCCCGGGGCTCGACGAAGACGGTGGCGCTGATCGTGCACGACATCGCCGACCCGTACTTCTCCTCCATCGCCGCGGGGATCGTGGAAGGCGCCGAGGCCGCGGGGCTGACCGTGACCATGGCGGTCACCGGCCGGTCACCGGACCGGGAACTGGAGATCGTTTCGATCCTGCGTGGCCACCGGCCGCACGCCATCGTGCTCGCCGGCAGCCGGATCGGGGACGACCAGGAAACCCTCGCCGGGGAGCTGCGCGCGTACCGGACCGCGGGCGGACGCGTGGCGGTAGTGAGCCAGCCGGGACTGCCGCACGGAACCGTCACGATCGACAACCGCGCGGGGGCCGAGGCACTGGCGGACGCGCTGGTCGCGCACGGGTACCGGCGATTCGCCATCCTGCGTGGGCCGGACGCCCTCCACACCTCCCGCGACCGAGCGGACGGGTTCGCCGCCGGGCTGGCCCGGGCCGGGATCGAGGCGCTCGACGCGGTCGAAGCCGAATTCACCGAAGACGGTGGCCACGCTGCCATGACCGGCCTGCTCGGCCGCGGCAGCGACGACATCGAGCTCGTGTTCGCGGTCAACGATGTCATGGCGATCGGCGCCATGCGAGCACTGCGCGACGCGGGCCTGGTTCCCGGACGCGACCTCGCCGTGGCGGGGTTCGACGACGTCGCCGCGGCCGTCGACGTCGACCCCGCCCTGACCACCGTCACCGTGCCCACGCGGGCGATGGGCCTGCGCGCAATCGAACTCGCACTGGCCGGGGCGGACGAGCCCGAGCTCGTGTGGCTGCCGACGAGCGTCGTCCTGCGGGAAAGCACTCCTCGGCGCGGCTAGGCCTTGTGGTAGGCCCGGAAGTAGTCGACCACGAACTCCTTCGGCCTCGGGTCCTTCGGGTCCACGGTGCCCGTCCAGCCCGCGTTCTCGTAGATGCCCAGCAGGAACACCGAGGCGTAGGCCGGGGAGGCATTGATCGTCTTCGTGAGCTTGTTGTCGACGTAGAGCTTGAGCTGCGTCGGCGTCCACTCGAGCCCGTAGATGTGCATCCCGCCCGCCAGGTCGAAGCCGGTCCCGATCGAGTTGTTGACCTCCGGGACAGCCGGATCCGACCACTTGTGCAGGCTGAAGTTGAAGTTGCGCGGCGTGCGGCCCGGGTGCTCCATGATGTCGATTTCGGCGTTCTGGGTCGCCGTGTCCTGCTTCCCGACCGTCCAGAACGCGGCGTGGAGACCGCTTCTCGCGGAGGTCCTGCCGCGGATCTCGAAGTACCCGTACTTGGGCGCGTACTTCCAGACGGCGGGGATCGTGTGGTCCTGCGGGGAGGTCTTGTGCAGTCCGGTCCGCTGCCCGGTCTGGATGCTGGAGACCTTCATCGGATCGCCGGCGTAGTAGGTCGGCTGGTCGTCGTCGATCCGCAGCACGAGGGCGCCGTTGCGGAACCCGTACCGTGCACGCGAACGCCATTCCGGCGTGCGCGATTCCAGGTAGTGCGTGACCCAGAGGTTTGGGTCGAGACTCCCGTTGAACTCGTCGTGCCGGTCGAGTACCCACCCGGGCTTGTCCAGCGGGTTCGGCGGCGTGTCCGCCCCCTGGGCGGCGGGGGCGAACCCGACGCAGGCCAGCACCGCGGCGGCCAGCGCCGGCCAGACGGAGGTTCTTCCGGTGAAGCGTCGCATGCCTGTCATGGTTCTCCCGCCCGTCCGGTGGCTCCGATGCCTTGGAAAGCGTTTTCCGACCTGTCGGCCCATGATGCCGCAAAACTCCGACCGGCAACACCCCTTCGACTGATCTACCTCGATCGAAGTGCAGCTGACCCGGCCATCGGTTCGGAACGCGTTTTCCGAAAGTTCGATCGACAGTCCTGCGTGCGCCCGAGTGGCCTCGTACGATGCGGGAGCAAGATCGACACCGGCGGGAAAGGCTGGACGTATGACCGAGGCACTCTTCGTGGTCACCGGAGCGGACCACTGGACCTTGACCGACGGCACGAAGCACCCGACCGGCTACTGGGCCGAGGAGCTGGCGGAGCCGCACCGGATCTTCCGCGAAGCGGGTTTCACGATCACGGTCGTCACCCCGGGTGGCGTAGCGCCCACGGTGGACGGCACCAGCCGGTCCGCGGCGGGCAACGGCGGCGACGAGCAGCGCGCCCACCGGCTCGGCGAGTACCTCGACGGCATCAAGGCCGAACTCGACCACCCCGCCCGGCTCGAAGAGGTGAACCCGGAGGACTACGACCTGGTGTTCGTCCCCGGCGGACACGGCCCCATGGAAGACCTCGCCGTCTCCCCCGCCACCGGCCGGCTCCTGACCTCCACCCTCGACGCCGGCAAGATCCTCGGAGTCCTTTGCCACGCACCCGCCGCCCTGCTCGCAGCCGAGCGCCCGGACGGCTCGTGGCCCTTCGCGGGCTACCGCATGACTTCGTTCACCAACGCCGAAGAAGCGGCGAACGGCTTCGCGGCCAAAGCCCCATGGCTGGTCGAGGACCGCCTCCGAGCCCTCGGAGCGGATTTCGTCGCGGCGGCGCCGTGGTCGTCGCACGTCGTCGTCGACCGCAACCTCTACACCGGGCAGAACCCCTTCTCCTCGGTGGAGCTCGCGAACACGATCGTCACCGCGACCGGTCGGTGATCCCTCGTGTCAGGCCACTCCTGAGATGGTCGAGTCTGCCGCTGATCGAGGCCCGAACCTATGCGGCCCGCTGATATTGCCGCGCACTGGACAGGTCTCGCTGGCGGCGTGCCGCGAGCGGGTGGGGCTCCCCCGTCATGGCTGCAAGAGCAGCACCGACTTCGTGGAGATCGGCGCGGACGTAGGTGGTCGTGGTGCCGGCGTCGCTTTTACCGGTATGTCCCGCATACTCCCGCACGATCCCGTACCCGAAGTTCCGCTCGACCCAGGTCAGGGTCGTGTGCCGTAGCCAGTGCGTGGTGACCCCCTGCCTCGCGACCCACGGCAGGTGCTTGCCCAAGCGCGTCCACTTCTCGGTGTGCAGCCGCAGGATGAGCAGGTCGAGTTCCGGGTCGTTTCCGGTCGCCGCGGCGACGTCGTTGATCTCGGCGAGCCGATCGTTCGGCAAGGCTCGTCGGGTGCTGGCCGGCCGCCGAGGCTTGGGAACGCGTGTCGCCGGGTTGTCCGCCTCGGCGATCAGCTGATCGGCGACAGCGTGCCGGTACATGCACCGGAGCGCAGCGATCAAATGCTCGCTTGATCAGCGTGTTGAAGTTCAAACGACCGGCTGACCGGGGACGTCGACCACCGGTCAGAGGCGTCGCCCGTCGCCTGCGCGACGACGGCCTGGGCCGCTGCTCCCCGCTTGGACCCGAACCAAGAACCCTCCGGTTGACTGGAGGTTCCAGAGGTGGGGCGGCGTCAGTCGATCAAGCTGGGATGTTTGCATTCGCCCTTACCCTGATTCGGTGTCAATCGACACCGTTCATGGAGCATGAATACTCCCTCGTTTTTGATCATCAAGCGACGAAGGCAGCTCGTCAGGGTGACCTGATCGTGACGATCGGGAAGCCCTCTATTTTCGGCATGCTTCGCCTGACGCCAATCAACTCGGCTTCGCCCAACCTCCCGGCCGACGGCGTTGCTACGCGAGCCGAACGTCTCGACTTTGCCGCCTCTGCCCCGGTCTCGCGTGGAGTTCCTGCTGGTGCTCGACGGCGAGCCGGACGATGTCGGCGACGTGGGGGTCGTCGAGGATGTAGATCTGGTGCTTGCCCTTGCGCCGGGAGCGGACCAGGCCGGCGAGTTTGAGCTTGCCGAGGTGGTGGCTGACCGTGGCGACGCTCTGCCCGGTTTCCTCGGCGAGGGTGCCGACGTCGTGTTCGGACCGGGTGAGCAGCCAGAGCAGGTGCAGCCTGACCGTTCCGGACAGCAGGCCGAAGGTGGCGGCCGCGTCCTGGAGCACGTCGGGTGGCAGCGGATCAGGTGGGGCGGTCACGGGTTCATCCTTCCGGGTGTCCGGGCAGTGTGACTCACCCCCCGTCACTTGGACAAGTGTTTGACTGTTCCGGTCCTGGTGCGCTGTACTGGGTCCCGGCCGCCGCCCTGCCGGGTGGTGGCGCGTGTCCGGGGAAGGAGGTGAGCCGGGTGACCGGCGAAGGAAGTAGTTGCCGCGGCCGCGCGGCGATCCGGTCCTTTCCCGCCGAGCCGGGGTAGGCCGGGCACGTCCGTGTGGTCCGGGCCCGCCGCCGTTCTGGTGGCTCCGACCTCGATGGACAGGACCTCCCCCGATGACCCGTTTTCCTGCCGTACGTGCCCAGCGCACGATCGGTGACAACCTGCTGGCCGGGCTGGGTGAAGCCCCCGTGCTCACCGTCTTCCAGCAGCTCGAGAGCTCGCCCAAGGGGCTGACCGAGACGGACGCCGCCGAGCGGCTCGGCCGGTGCGCTGACAACGACGCCGGACCGGCTGGTGCCCCGGGGCGGCTGCGGCGGGGTTGGGCGGCCGCGCGCAGCCCGTTCGTCGCGCTGCTGACCGGGCTCGGGGTCGTGTTCGTGGTGGTCGGTGACGCGCGGGGGGCGCTGACCACCGGCGTGATGGTGCTGCTGAGCGTCGTCTTGCGGTTCTGGCAGCAGACGCGCTCCGAGCGCGCGGTCTCCGCGTTGCGGGCGCGGGTCAGCACGACGGTGACGGTGCGGCGCCGGGCCGGTGAGCGGTTTCCCGGTGTCGAGCGTGAGGTGCCGGTGGCCGACCTCGTGCCCGGCGACGTGGTGCTGCTGGGTCCCGGTGACGTCGTGCCGGCCGACTTGCGGGTGGTGGCCGCCGCGGACCTGATAGTGGACCAGTCGGCCTTGTCGGGCGAGGCGCTGCCGGTGGTGAAGCGCGTCCCCACCCGGCCTCGGCACGCGGCGCCGCGGCCGGAGCTGGTGGACGCGCCCGGTCTGGTGTTCGCGGGGACGTCCGTGGTGGGCGGGACCGCGACCGCGGTGGTCGCCGCCACCGGCGCCGGGACATACGGCGGCATGCTGGCCGCGCAGGCCGCCGCACCGCGGGCGGAGTCGAGCTTCGACGCCGGCGTGCGGCGGGTCGGCTGGACGCTGGTCCGGTTCATGCTGGTGATGGTGCCGATCGTGCTGGTCGTCAACGGCACGGTCACGGGCGACTGGGCGCAGGCGGCGACGTTCGCCCTCGCCGTCGCGGTCGGGCTGACGCCGGAGATGCTGCCGGTCGTCGTGACGACGAACCTGGCGCGCGGCGCGGTGCGGCTCTCCCGGCAGCGGGTGATCGTCAAGCGGCTCAACGCGATCCAGGACCTCGCCGCGATGGACGTGCTGTGCGTGGACAAGACCGGCACGCTCACCGAGGACCGGGCCGCCTACGCCCACAGCATCGACCTGGCCGGCCGCCCGGACGGCGAGGCCGCCGAGTACGCCCACCTGGCCGTGCACTTCCAGGCCGACCGGCGCGACCGCCTGGACGAGGCGATCCTCGCGCAGCTCGCCGACGACGACGCGCCGGCGACCGAGGCAGTGTTCAGCAAGGTCGACGAGATCGGCTTCGACCACACCCGCCGCCGCGCCACCGTCGTCGTCCGCCGCGGCGACGAGCACCTGCTGATCACCAAGGGCGATCCGGACGAGATCCTGCCGCGCTGCGGCCACGCCCACCGCCTCGGCGCCGTGGTCGCGCTGGCCGACGACCTCCGCCGCGACACCGAAGAGCTGGTCCGCGGCTACGCCGAGCACGGGATGCGAATCCTCGCCGTCGCGGCCCGGGAACTGCCCGCCCGCCCCGGCGGCTACGGCGAGGACGACGAACGTGGACTGGTGCTGGTCGGGTTCGTCGGGTTCGTCGACCCCGTGCGCGACGGCGCCGCCGCGGCCGTCCGCGCGCTGGCCGAGCACGGTGTCGGGGTCAAGATCCTCACCGGGGACAACCGGCACGTCGCCGCCCGCGTCGCCCAGGATGTCGGCGTCCCGGTCGGCGAGATCGTGCCAGGCCACCGGATCGACGTCACCGACGACGCCGAACTGCGGGAACTCGCCGAGCGCACGACCGTGTTCGCCAAGCTCACCCCGGCCCACAAGGCCCGGCTGGTCACCGCGTTGCGGGAGAACGGGCACGCGGTCGGATTCGTCGGCGACGGCGTCAACGACGTCACCGCGCTGCGGGCCGCCGACGTCGGGATAGCCCCGGACACCGCGACCGACGTCGCGAAGGACGCCGCGGACCTCGTGCTGCTCGAACGGGACCTCGGGGTACTGGCCCGCGGGGTCGTCGAGGGCCGGCGGACGCTGGGCAACACGCTCAAGTACGTGCACATCACCGCGAGCTCGAACTTCGGGAACGTGTTGACGGTGCTGGCCGCGGGCGCCTTCCTGCCGTTCCTGCCGATGCTGCCGGTCCAGCTGATGGTGGCCAACCTGCTCTACGACGCCGCGCAGCTCGCGCTGGCCTGGGACCGGGTCGACGAGCACTATCTGCGCGCGCCGCGACGCTGGGACGCGCGCGGCCTGGCCCGGTTCATGCTCGTGTTCGGGCCGCTGTCCTCGCTGTTCGACCTGTCGACGTTCGCGGTCCTGTGGTGGGCGTTCGACGCGAGCACCGATCCGCTTGCGTTCCAGACCGGCTGGTTCGTCGAAAGCCTGCTCTCCCAGCTGCTGATCGTCCTCGCTCTGCGCAGCCGCGCGGCTTCAGGGCGCGGTTCGCGGCCGTCCCGGCCGGTGCTGCTCGCGGCCCCGATCGCGGCCCTGACGGCGCTGGCGCTGCCGGTGTCCCCGCTGGCCGGGTTCCTGCACCTGACCCCGTTACCCATGAGCTATTTCCCCTGGCTGGCAACGATCCTGCTCACCTATGCGCTCGCCGCGCAGCTGATCAAACGACTGTACGTGCGCCGCACGGCCACCTGGCTGTAGCCGTCTCTCGACACGGAGAAGAAAACTGATGTCTTTGCTGCGCGATTTTCCCAGCCGCGGGGTGCTGGCCCGGCCCCGGCGGACCGCCGCCGACGTCGTGGTGTTCCTCGGCGCCGCGGCGCTGCTGTGGCTGATCGTGCGGCTCGCCCACGGCGTCACGGTGCCGTGGGACGAGGTCACCGCACCGTCCACAGTGTCCACCGACCCGGCGGAACTGCCTTACTACGCGGCGCGATCGCTGCTGCGGATGTTCGCCGCACTCGTGGTGTCGGTGCTGTTCACCTTCGTCTACGCCACCGCCGCGGCCCGGCTGCGCCGGGCGGAGAAGGTCCTGATCCCGTTGCTGGACATCCTGCAGTCGGTACCGATCCTCGGGTTCCTGTCGGTGACGATCACCGGGTTCATCGCGCTGTTCCCGGGTTCGCAGCTCGGCTTGGAGTGCGCCTCGGTTTTCGCGATCTTCACTTCCCAGGCCTGGAACATGACCTTCGCCTTCTACCACTCGCTGGTGTCCCAGCCGCGGGAGCTGGACGAGGCGGCGCGGCTGCTGCGGCTGTCGAAGTGGCAGCGGTTCTGGCGGCTGGACGTGCCGGGCGGGATGATCCCGCTGACTTGGAACGGGATGATGAGCTTCGGCGGCGGCTGGTTCTTCCTCGTCGCCTCCGAAGCCCTGAGCGTCAACAACCACAACTGGGCGCTGCCCGGCGTCGGCGCCTATGTCGCCGCCGCCACCGGCGAGGGCGACCTGGGCAAGGTGCTGCTCGCGATCGCGGTGATGATCGTCATGGTGGTCGGGGTGAACGTGCTGTTCTGGCGGCCGCTGACCGCGTGGGCCGAACGGTTCCGGGTCGAGGAGTCCGAGGCCGCCGAGACACCTCGCAGCGTCACGCTCACCCTGCTGCGCCGTTCCCGCATTCCGGCTTTCCTGGGCCGGCTGCTGGGGAGGCTGGTGTTCCCGCTCGACCGGGTGATGGCGGTGTTCGGGCGCGCGGAGTACCCGCTTCGGACGTCTCCGGTCCGGCGCCGGGTCGGTGACGTCGTGTTCGCGGTGGTCGTGCTCGCCTTGATCGGGTACGGCGTGGCCCGGATGCTCGGGTTCATCGCCGGCACCGCCGGGTTCGGCGAAGTCGGGCACGCGCTGCTGCTCGGCCTGGTCACCTTCGGCCGGGTCGTCGTCCTGGTGCTCGTCGCGACGGTGGTCTGGGTGCCGGTCGGGGTGTGGATCGGGCTCAACCCGCGCGTGTCCCGGCTGGCGCAGCCGGTCGTGCAGGTCCTCGCATCGTTTCCGGCGAACTTCCTGTTCCCGCTGATCACCGGCGTGCTGGTCGCCACCGGGATTTCGCTGAACTGGGGCGGGATCCTGCTCATGGCACTGGGCGCGCAGTGGTACATCCTGTTCAACGTCATCGCCGGCGCCTCGGCCATCCCCCACGACCTGCGCGAAGCCGCCGCCAACCTGCGGCTCCCGCGCGCCCTGTGGTGGCGCAGGCTGATCCTGCCCGCGATCTTCCCCAGCTACGTCACCGGCGGCATCACCGCCGCCGGCGGCGCCTGGAACGCCTCGATCGTCGCCGAAATCGTCAGCTACGGCACCACCACCCTGACCGCCACCGGCCTCGGCGCCTACATCAAGGACGCCACCAGCACCGGCGACGCCGCCCGGATCCTGATCGGCGTCGCCGTGATGAGCCTCTACGTCGTCGGCCTCAACCGCCTGTTCTGGCGCCGCCTCTACACCCTGGCCGAACGCCGCTTCTCCCTCTGAAACCCCGAATTGCGAAGGGCACTCCCATGACCCCGTTGATCACCGTCGAGAAGGTGAGCAAGAGCTTCACCGGCTCGGAAGGCGACGAACTGCGCGTCCTCGACGACATCACCCTCGAACTGCGCGCCGGGGAGATCGTCGCGCTGCTCGGCCGCTCCGGCTCCGGCAAGTCCACCCTCCTGCGCACGATCGCCGGGCTGATCGCCCTCACCGGCGGCTCGGTCCGCTACCGCGGGGAGGAGCTCAACGGCGCCAACCCCGGCACCGCGATGGTGTTCCAGTCGTTCGCGCTGATGCCGTGGCTGACCGTGCAGGACAACGTCGAACTCGGTCTCGCCGCTCGCGGCGTCCCCCCGGCCGAACGCCGCGAGCGGGCGCTGGCCGCGATCGACCTGATCGGGCTCGACGGCTTCGAATCCGCCTACCCCAAAGAACTCTCCGGCGGCATGCGCCAGCGCGTCGGGTTCGCCCGCGCCCTCGTGCTCGAACCCGACCTGCTGCTCATGGACGAGCCCTTCTCCGCCCTCGACGTCCTCACCTCGGAGAACCTGCGCACCGAGCTGATGAGCCTGTGGACCGGACAGCGGTTCCCCACCAAGGCAATCTGCATCGTCACCCACAACATCGAAGAAGCCGTCCAGCTCGCCGACCGGGTCCTCGTGCTCGGCGCCAACCCCGGCCACCTCCGCGCCGAAGTCACCATCGACCTCGCCCGGCCCCGCGACCGCAAATCACCCGCGTTCGCCGCGCTGGTCGACCGGCTCTACGACCTGCTCACCGGCCGCAAACCCGACCTCACCGAGCCCGAGCCGACCGAGGCCACGCCCACCGCCCGGCCGCTGCCCGCCGCGTCGGTCGGCGGCCTGGCCGGGCTCGCCGAGATCGTCCACGCCCGCGGTGGCCGCGCCGACCTGCCCGACCTCGCCGCCGAACTCAACTTCGAGGTCGACGACCTGCTGCCCCTCGTCGACGCAGCCGCGCAGCTCGGCCTGCTGTTCGTCGCCGGCGCCGACCTCCACCTCACCCCGATCGGGCAGGCGTTCACCACCGCCGACATCCAGCAGAGCAAGAAGATTTTCGCCGAACAGGCCCGCGACCGCGCCCCGCTGGTCCGCACCATCTACAAGGCCCTCGCGGCCAGCGCCGACGGCAGCCTGCGCGCCGGGTTCTTCCTCGACCTGCTCCGCCGCGGCTTCTCCGCCGAGGACGCCCAGCAACAGCTCGACACCGCGATCGACTGGGGACGCTACGGAGAGCTGTTCGACTTCGACACCGACACCGGGCAAATCGCCCTCGACCCCGCCCACCGGGCCACGGCCGAGCGCGCTCCAGCCTGATCACCAGTCCGGACGGTCCGGTGAACGCCGGACCGTCCGGCCGCCGCTGTGCCATCCTGAACCCGCGCCGAGGAGAAGGAGACCGGGGTATGCGAGCAGCCGCCGCTGTGTCGATCAACGCTGTGTCGATCAACGCTGTATCGATCATCGCTGTTTTGCTCGGCGTGCTCACCGCCTGCACCTCCGCCCCGGCCGGGCCGCAGCGTCTCTCGCCTCCCATCGCCGCAGACCCCATCGACCTCACCTCGTTCGCGGCGGCCCCGTGTGGACTACTGCCGGCCCAACAGCTCGCGCACTACTTCGTCACCGCTCCCGGCGTCGTGCACCCACCGGCCTGCGTCTGGACCCCGAGCGACACCCAGGCGCTCACCTACCAGGCCGCGGTCCACGTCACCTCCGGCGGGCTCGAGAACCTCTACCAGCACCGCGCCACCATCGCCGGCTTCGACCCCACCGACGTCCACAGCTACCCGGGCATCCACCGCGACACCGGCACCGGCCGCTGCACCGTCGACGTCGGCGTCGCGAACGACACCATTCTCGCCGTCACCGTCGACGCCACCGACCCGCAGCTGTCCGCCCACGCCGACCCCTGCGGCGAAGCCGACCGCTTCGCCGGAACCGTCATCGGCTACCAAGGCCACCGGGCACCGTGAGCACCACACCTGGCAAGGTGGCGTGAATGACGTCCCCGGCCACTGACCCCTCGGCGAGCCGCGAGAGGCCGTCACTGACCTCGGTGGTCGACTGCGCGGTCTACGTCGACGGCGTCCGGCAGCCCGGGCGCTGGACCCACGACGAAGCCATCGCCGAAGTCCGCCGGCGCGGCACCGGCTTCGTGTGGATCGGGTTGTTCGAGCCCGGCGCCGACCAGATCCAGGGCATAGCCGCGACGTTCGGCCTGCACGAGCTGGCCGTCGAAGACGCGGTGTGCGCGCACCAGCGGCCGAAGCTGGACCGCTACGGCGAGACGCTCTTCATGGTGCTCAAAACCGTCCGGTACGTCGAGCACGAGTCACCCACCACGGCGAACGAGATCGTGGAAAGCGGCGAAATCATGGCGTTCGTCGGCCACGACTTCGTCGTCACCGTCCGCCACGGCGACCACTCCCAGCTGGGCGTGCTGCGCGCCGACCTCGAAGGCGCTCCGGAGCGGCTGCAAGCCGGGCCCGCCGCGGTCCTGTACGGGCTCACCGACCACGTCATCGACAACTACCTGGCCGTGACCGAGGCCTTCGAGAGCGACATCGACCAGATCGAGGCGTTGGTGTTCGCCCCGCGCAGCCCTGTCGAAGTCGAGCAGATGTACCTGATGAAACGGGAGATCCTCGAGCTACGCCGCGCGGTGGCCCCGCTGCAGGCACCGCTGCGCCGGCTGGCCGAAGGGGCGGACCGAGTGGTGCCCGACCAGATCCGCTCGTACTTCCGCAATGCCGAAGACCACCTGACGGTCGTGGCCGAGCGGGTGGCCGGCTTCGACGACCTGCTGACCACGCTGGTGAACGTGACGGCGGCGAAGGTGTCGCTGCAACAGAACGGCGACATGCGCAAGATCACCGCGTGGGCGGCGATCGTCGCGGTGCCGACAATGGTGGTCGGCATCTACGGGATGAACTTCGACCACATGCCCGAGCTGCACTGGACGTTCGGCTACCCGCTCGTGATGGGCGTGGTCCTGCTCGCCTGCCTCCTGCTGTACCGGACCTTCCGGCGCAATAACTGGCTGTGACCATCCGCATCGGACGCGACCGGGTTCACACGTCGATGTGCGAGCCCATGATGACCGTGCGGTCGCGCGGCAGGCCGAAGTACTCGGCGGCGTCGGCTGTGATGTAGGAGGTGGCGATGAACAGCCGTTTGCGCCAGCTCGCCATGGTCGGTTCCGGACCGCGCTGCAGCTCGATCTTGGACAGGAAGTACGACGCCTCGTCCAGCTGCAGCCGGCCTTCGGTCTGCGCCGGGTCCAGCCGGGCGAGCGCGCCCGGGACGTCCGGGGTCTCCATGTAGCCGTAGCGAGCGGTGACGAAGACGATCCCGTCGTCGGCGTGGCCCAGGTCTTCGACGGTCACCCGCTGCTCGACCGGTACCCGCGGCACCGGCTCGGTCTCCAGCGACAGGATCACGACGTGCTCGTGCCGCACGTGGTTGTGCTCGGCGTTCGCCCGCAACGCCAAGGGCGCGGTCTGCCCGCCGCGGTTGAGGAACACAGCCGTCCCCGGAACCCGCTGCACCGGGGCCTCGCGCAGTCCCTCGACGAACTCCGGCAGCGAACCCTCCCGGCGCTCCCGCTCGGCGGTGACGATCCGGCGGCCACGCTGCCAGGTCGTCATGATCGTGAACGCCGTCAAGCCGATCAGCAACGGCAACCACGCACCGTGCACCAGCTTCGTCAGGTTGGCCGCCACGAACAGCAAATCCACGCCCAATAGCACGGTCGCGCCGACCCCGATCAGCCAGCGCGGTGTTCCCCACCGAGACCGGGCGATGTAGAAGAACAGCAGGGTCGTGATCGTGATCGTGCCGGTCACCGCCATGCCGAACGCGAAGGCCAGCGCGGCGGAGCTGCGGAAGGCGAACACCAGCGTGAGCACCGAGACCATCAGCAGCCAGTTGATCCACGGCACGTAGATCTGGCCCCGCTCGGTCTCGGAGGTGTGCGCGATCCGCAGCCGCGGCAGGTAGCCGAGCTGGGCGGCCTGGGCGGCGACCGAGTACGCGCCGGTGATCACCGCCTGGGACGCGATCACCGTCGCCGCCGTCGCCAGCACCACCAGGGGCAGCCGCGCCCAGGAGGGTACGAGCAGGAAGAACGGGCTGCTGACGTTCGCCGGGTTCTCCAGGATCAGCGCGCCCTGGCCGAGGTAGCTGAGCACACAGGCGGGCAGCACCAGCAGCAGCCAGCCACGGGTGATCGCCCGCCGGCCGAAGTGGCCCATGTCGGCGTAAAGGGCTTCGGCACCGGTCACCGACAGCACCACCGCGGCCAGCGCGAAGAACGCGATGTCGAAATGACCTGCCATGAACCCGATCGCATAGGTCGGCGAGAGCGCCTTGAGGATGTCCGGGTGCCCGGCGATGCCGACCACGCCGAACCCGCCGACGGTGACGAACCAGGCGATCATCACCGGCCCGAACACCCGCCCGACCGCGGCCGTCCCCCGCCGCTGCACCAGGAACAACCCGACGATGATCACCGCGGTGATCGGCACGATCCAGTCCTCGAGACCGTCGGAGACGACCTTGAGCCCCTCGACCGCGGAGAGCACGGAGATCGCCGGGGTGATCATGCTGTCGCCGAAGAACAACGCGGCGCCGAAGATGCCCAGCCCGGCCAGCACGACGGCGGCGCGTTTGCCGCGTTGCGCACCCCAGCGACGCAGCAGGGTGATCAGGGCCATGATGCCGCCCTCACCGTCGTTGTCGGCGCGCATGGCGAGCAGCACGTACGTGACGGTGACGATGATCATCACCGACCAAAAGATCAGCGACACCACCCCGAACACGTTGTCCGTGCTCACCGGCACCGGGTGCGGATCGGCCGGATTGAACACCGTCTGCAGCGTGTAGATCGGGCTGGTCCCGATGTCCCCGAAGACGACGCCGAGCGCGCCGACCACGAGCCCGAGTCGCACGACGTCATGCGCGGGCGACGTCGCCGGTGTCTTGCTGGTCGTCGCCTGACTCACGCACTTCCCCCTGCCTCGCCGGTCACGACGCGGACCCTACCGGTCCACTGTGGCCGGACGCCGGTCATCGTGGCGGGTCCGAGGCGGCCTTTACGCGTCTTTACGAAACTTTAGCGCCGACGCGCGCGAACGTACCGGATCGGATGAACGACCCAGTAGAAGTTCAGGTTGTACCCCCAGCCGAACGTCTTCGGCGTCCACAACCGCGGATCGCCGGCGTTCCACACCCGGGCCCGGATTCGCTCCGCGGTGGGTGAGCGCCAGTCGTAGGGCAGCCCGGCCGCACGGCCTTGAGGCGGCTCGACCGGCCGCTTGCCGTCGTCGTCGGTATCGGCCATGACCACCACGGTCCACCCAGACGCGTTCCGTGGTCAAGGCGGCGTCAAAGTTGCGCCGACGGGCTCGCCCGGCCGGCAGGCCGGGTCCATCCCTCTGTTCCATGAGCGATTTCTGGTGGGCGTTGACGCTGATGGGCGGCTTCACGCTGGTGGCCATCCTCCTGCGGCTCGCCGGCACGTGGCTCGGAACCCCCGACGACGATCCCCGGTGGGCCCCGCTCAGTCCTCCAGCCCCGCGTGTTCCAGGTCCAGCAACCGCTGGATGCGTCGCCGGGTGCCATCGGTGATCTCGCCCGCCTCGAACAGCCTCGTCAGCTCGGCCGCTTCCACGTCGATCAGCTCGCGCTTCAAGGCGCGGTAGTCGATCCCGCGCACCCAGTCCTCCGCCTCCTCGCCGGTGTCGCCGCGAATGTGGTCGAGCCGGGCCTGCCAGCCCGCCCGCAGCTGGTCGACCACAAACGCTGACGCCGACTCGGTTTCGGCCAGGTGGTCCACGTGCGAGAGACCGGCTTCGGCGAGCTTCCGGCGCGCGGTGGCGTATTCGGTGCGCAGGTCGGCCGGATCGAGCGCGATGCCCGCCCGGCGCACCAGCGGGGCCAGCGTGAAGCCCTGGACCACCAGCGTCAGCACGATCACCGCCGTCGTCAGCAACAGGACGAGGTCACGCGCGGGCAGCTCGGAACCGTCCAAGGTGGCCACTGGCAGGGACAGCGCCGCCGCCAGCGGCACCACGCCCCGCGCGCCAGCCCACGACACGACCGCCGGCACCTGCCAGGAGATCCGGCCGTCCTCCCGCCGCTGCCGCACCGCCGAGAGCACGAACACCAGCAGCAGCCGCGCCACGACCAGAGTCGCCGCGATGGCGAGCGCCTGCAACAGCCACCACGGCCCGCCGCCCGCCACCCGGCGCATCAGGGCGGGCAGCTGCAGGCCGATCAGGCCGAACACGACGCTCTCCAGCAGGAACACCACGGTCTGGTACACCGCGCCGACCTGCAGCCGGATGCGTGCCGTCGTCAGCCGCTCGGCCTGGGTCCCGAGGATCACGCTCGCCACCACGACCGCGGTCACCCCCGATCCACCGAACGACTCCGCCACGACGTACCCCGCGTACGGCGTGACCAGGGAGATCACCGTCTCCAGCACTGGATCTTCGGTACGTCGCCGGATCAGGAACGCGCCGAGCGCGGTCAGCACGCCGACGGCGACGCCGCCGCCCGCGAGCACCCCGAACTCGGCCAGCGTCCGGCCCCACGACGCGGCCCCGCCGGCGACGGCGAGGAACAGCGCCACCCGGAACAGCAGCAGGCTGGTCGCGTCGTTGAAGAGGCTCTCGGCCTGGATCAGTGCCTGCACCCGCGGCGGCAGGGCCAGCCGCCGCGCCAGCGCCGTCACCGCGACCGGGTCGGTGCTCGCCAGCACCGCACCCAGCACGAACGCCATCCCGACCGGCAACGGCGTCACCACGACCGCGACCCCGATCACCGCCGCGGCCGACAGCAGCACCAGCCCGACCGACAGCACCGCGACCGGCCGCCCGACCGCCCGCAGGTCCCGCCACGGCAACTCCTCCCCCGCCGCGAACAGCAACGGCGGGAGCACGATCAGGCTGATCACCTCGGGCGTCACCTGCACGACGGGCACGCCGGGCAGCAGTCCGACCACCACGCCGACGACGACCAGCAGCGACGGCGCCGGCACCCGCAGCCGCCGGGCGAACGTGGCCACCACGGTCGCCACGACCACGAGGAACAGGACAGTTTCGACCCCGCGCATCAGCCGGTCCTTCCGATCCGAATCCGGATGCCGACCAGACTTCCCGGCGCGCCGCGCTCAGCCTACGTGAGCCACCCCATCGGCGACACACGCGTCACCGAAGGTACGTCTCGGCCATGGCATGGAAGGACTTCTTCGGCGCGAGGCTGCCATCGGGCATCACCTTGCAGACCCCGTAGGAGGCCACGTCGAGGTCGAGACGCGGGTCGGCGTGATGTGGGTATTCGTAGCCGGCGAAGGTGAACCAGAACGCGGTGTCCACGCCTTCCTCGTCGAAGAGCGCGATCATCTCGCGCAGGTAGCGGGCCTGTTCGTCCTCGTCGCGCAGGTAATTTCCGGTGACGTGGGGCGGATCGGCGTCGTGGTCGACGACGCCCAGCCAGCCCATGCCGCCGCGCTCGGCGGCGCCCCGGTAGGTGCAGCAGCCGAACTCGGTCGCCGCATGCGGCTTTCCGTGCCGTCGGTATTCCCGCAGGCCCTGGCGGAACGCGTCACCGGGATCGCCATAGGCGTCGGCGCTCACGATGTCGAAGGGCGTCCAGTCGATCTGCTCCCACGTTCCGGAGGCGTAGGTGAGCTTGCCGCGGAACCGGGTACGCACCGCGTCCGCGATGCCGGCCAGCAACGTGTCCAGCTTCGCGGGCACCTCGGCGACCTGAGCCAATGCCTCGGGGGCGCCGCCAACCAGGGCGTCGATCCTGGCCAGGCTGTCGCCGCCCAAGAAGAAACCGGGGGCGAACAGGCTCAGCTCGCAGCCGGCGACGAAGACCTCCGCCCCCACCTCTTCGGCACGGTCCGCGCAGTCGGCGAAGTACGGCACCAGCTCCGCCTCGGACAGTTCGCAGGGGAACGGGGAGAACCAGACCTCCAGCCCGGCGTCGGCGGCGTACCGGGCCGCGACGGCCAGCCGCTCGGGGTCGCCGCCGGTGATCCGCACCGCGTCGCAGTGCAGGTCTTCGGCGATCACGTGGATCTCCCGTCGCACTGCCTCGGCGTCGAAAACGGGCCGCGAACACCGCCCGCCGGGCGTGAAGCCGGTGTCGTACGTGATACCTCGAGCTCTCATCGGATTTCCCCACAGGGTTGCCGGACAACTGTCGAGCCGGAACGTTAGGAGTGAGCCGAACTCCGATCAACGAGAACAGCCGGTGATCGACGCGATTTGCGCAGTTCAGGGCCGAAGTGATCATTGCAATGACCTTGCCGGCTAATGCACGCGAACGCCGACGCGTTGCAAAGATCGAAGAGCGGCACGAATACTGGCCGCACCACCACGGGAACGGGGGAGCCGACCAGATGCCAGGACTGAGGCTGACCAGCACTGACCGGCAGCGGATCGCCGAGGGGCTGGCCAAGGACCTGGATTACGCGGAGATCGCGCGCGGCCTCGGCCGTCCGACCTCGACAGTGAGCCGCGAGGTCGCGCGCAACGGTGGGCCGGGCCGCTACCGCGCCGAGCTGGCGCAGCTCGCGACCACCCACCGCGCCCGGCGCCGGCCGCGCCCGCCCGGCACGCGGGAAACCGGCGACCACCCCGGCCCGGATCTCGACGCGGCAACGGCGTTCGTCACCGAACTCACCACGGCTCTCGTCCATACCGGCATGCCGCGCACCGCCGCCGGCGTGCTGGCCTGCCTGTTCACCTCCGATAGCGGCAGCCACACGGCCGCCGAATTGGCGCAGCACCTGCGGGTCAGCGCGGCGACCATCTCGCACGCGGTCACCGTGCTGGACGACCACGGCCTGATCCGCCGCGGCCGCGACGGCCGGCGACACCGCTACTTCCTCGACGAGAACGCGGGCATCCGCTCAGCGGTGACCGGCGCCCGCGCCAACCAGCAGCTCGCCACCACGGTGCTGCGCGGCGCCGGCATCTTCGCCGACACGACCGTCGGAACCCGCCTCGCTGCCGCCAGCCGGTTCCTCGAACAATTCGGCGACGACGTCCTCCGCGCCGCTGAAAGACACGCACGCGCCGGAGCCGAACACACCGTGCGATGAGCCGCCCGCCGCGCTGAACCCGTATCAGCCGACCGCAGCCGCCGCTCCGGTCCGGCGGTCGCCGGCCGCTGGGTTCGGCCTCTTGCCTCGTCCGGGCGAACACGGTGCACCCGCCACTAGCCTGAGGCGGTGACGATCGAGCTGGTCCTGCTGCCGCGAGTGGCCTACCGCGGCCGGGAGATCACCAGCCCCCGCCTGGGCGGGCTGCTTGCCCTGCTCGCTGACGACCTCCGGACCGGCGCGAGCACCGCCCGTCTCATCGAAGGGCTCTGGCCCGACGAGCGACCGAAACACCCGGCCAAGGCGCTGCAGGTCCTGGTGTCCCGCGCTCGAGCGCAGCTCGGCCCCGACGTCATCGAGGCCACGCCGTCCGGCTACCGGCTCGCCCTGGCCGACGATCAGGTCGACGCCGCCGCCCTGGTGCTCAGCGCGACGGCCTGCGCCCGGCTCTCCCGCGCCGGCGACCACGAAGCCGCGCTCGCCCACGCCGAGGCGGGCTTGGCGCTCTGGACGGCGCACGACGACCCGGGCCGCGCCGATCCGCTCGGCGCGCTGCGGGCGGCCCGTGCGTCGACCGGCCGGTGGCTGGTCCGGGCCCGCGCGCTGTCCCGCTCGCAGCTGGGCCGGGCCGCGGAGGCGATCGACGAGCTGACCGAGCTGGTGGCCGAACGACCGCGCGACGAGGAACTGCTCCTGGAACTGCTGCGCAGCGAAGCCGCGACGGCCGGGGCCGCCGCCGCGCTGGCCCGCTACGAGGACTACCGGCGCCGGGTCCGCGACGAGCTCGGCAGTGATCCCGGACCGGCGCTGCGTGAGCTGCACCAACAGCTCCTGCAGGGCGAAGCACCCGTAGTGCGCCACGGTGTCGCCCATGAGCCGAACCCGCTGCTGGGCCGGGACGCCGACCTGGCCGCCGTCGCCGGGCTGCTCCGGACGTCCCGGGTCACGTCGATCGTCGGTGCGGGCGGGCTGGGCAAGACCCGGCTGGCCCATGCCGTCAGCCGCCGTGCCGAGCAGCGGATCGTGCACTTCGTGCCGCTCGCCGGCATCACCCGTGACGACGAGGTCGCCGCGGAAGTCGCTTCGGCGGTCGGTGGCGCCGAGGTGGGAGGCCCGCGGGGCAGCCGTCCGGCCGCCCCGCGCGACGCCGTGACCGCCGTCCTCGACGGGCTCGGCCCTGGCCCGGCGCTGCTGGTGCTCGACAACTGCGAACACGTCGTGCGCGGCGCGGCCGACTTGGTCCGGACGCTGGTCGCGCTCAGCGCCGACCTGCGGGTGCTCACGACCAGCCGGACTCCCCTCGCCCTCTCCTCCGAAGCGGTCCACGCCCTGCCAGAGCTGACTGCGACGGCCGCCGCGGAGCTGTTCCGGCAGCGGGCCCGCGCTGTCCGTCCGGACGTCGAGCTGCCGGAGGAGGCCGTCCGGGAGCTGTGTGCGCACCTTGACGGCCTGCCCCTTGCCATCGAGCTGGCCGCGGCCCGCAGCCGGGTCATGTCGGTCCCCGAGATCGCCCGCCACCTCGACGACCGGTTCGCGCTGCTGCGGGGCGGCGCCCGCGACGCCCCGCCGCGTCACCACACGCTGCACGCCGTCATCGACTGGAGCTGGTCCCTTCTGGACCAGCGGGGGCAGGCCGCCATGCGGGCCCTGTCGGTCTTTCCCGACGGCTTCACCGCCGAGGCCGCCCGGCCGCTGCTCTTGGCCGGCGAGCTGGTCGACCTGCTCGACCAGCTCGCCGGCCACTCGCTGCTCAAGGTTCAGAACACCCCGGTGGGGACGCGGTTCCGGATGCTGGAGACGGTCCGCGAGTTCAGCGCCGCTCGCCGCGAGGAAGCGGGCGAGACCGAAAAGGCCACCACCGGCTTCCTGGCCTGGGTGGTCGACTTCGCGCTGGCCCACCGTGAATCCCTCTTCGCCGCCGACCTCGTGCCGGCCATGCGCCGGGTCTGTGCCGAGCAGGACAACTTGGTGCACGCGCTGCGGCTCGGTATCGACCACGAGGACGGCGCGCTCGTGGCGGCGACGACCGCCGTCCTGGCCGGGTTGTGGACGTTCGAGTCGAATTTCGGCCGCACGGCCGCCCTCGTCGAGGACACCGCCTGGCTGCTCTCGCACTACCGACCCGAGCCCGGCTTCGTGGCCGCGACCCGGGCGGCGCTGGTGTTGAGCGCCGTGAACAGCTTCCTGTTGCAAGGGCCGCGGCCCGCTCGCGCGCTGATCGCCCTCCGCCGTCTTCCGCCCGCCGCACCTGGCACTTTGGTGCACGCCGTCGAGACGGTGCTCCTCACTGTGGCCGCGCCGGACTTCGCTCCGTTGTTCGCGTTGTGCGGTGACGACGACCCGCTCGTCGCCGGGCTGGCCGAGGGCGTCGCCAGCTATGCGTGGTCGGCACTCGATGATCCCGAGCGCGCGCTGGCCGCGGCCGAGCGCATGGTCGCGGTGTTCGACGGCCGGGAGTCGCCGTGGCTGCGCGCCGTCGCCCACGCCCGGGTCGGCGAGCTGTGCCTCGAACTGGAACGCGGCGAAGAAGCACGGCGGTCGATCGGCACGGTGCTCGCGGTACTCGACGAGACCGGCACCTGGTCCGGCGGCGCCCGCATCCGGGGCGCGCTGGTGCTCGCCAACCTGCAGAGCGGCGCGATCGACGAAGCGGAACACTGGCTCGAACAGGCCATGCTGACCGGCGGCAGCGAGGTCGCCGGGGCGTCCATGGTGGACGTCGGCGCCCGCGCGGAGATCCTGCTCGCCCGCGGCGACATCGAGACGGGCCTGCGCCTGTGGCGGCAGGCCGCAGAACGACTCCGGTCCACAAAGGATACTGGGCCCGGCGCCGACGGCTGGGCGTGGGAAACCCAGGCCGTCACTGTGGTGGCCCACGCCCACCACGGACGCCTCGACCTCGTCACCGAGATCACCGACGACCTCCTCCGCGCACTGCCCGGCCTCCTCGAAGACCCGGGGACGTCGGTCCCGGTCTGCGGTGCCCTGCTGCTGGCGCTGGCCCTGACCGACCTCGACCGCGCGCAGACGGCCGCCGAGCGCGCCACGGCAGTACGAATGATCGCCCTGGCTGAGCGCTTCCGGTACGTGCGGGGCTTCCACCCGACGATGTCTTCGGCCCGCATCCGCGCCCTGGCCGAGCAGGCCGACGAGCCGGCGTACACCGACGCGCTGTCGGAATACGCCGGCCTCGCCCGCGAAGAGCTACGCGCCACGGCACTCGCGGCGCTGACGGTCAGGCCGCGGGATCGCGCCTGAACAACGCCCGCGCCCAGACGTACCCCGCGAGCGCGAACCCGGCGCACCACGCCACGGCGATCCACGCACTGCTCCCGACCGGCGTGCCCAGCAGCAACCCGCGCAGGGTGTCGATCACCGGGGTGAACGGCTCGTTTCGGGCGAACCAGCGCACGGCTCCCGACATCGTGTCCGTGGGCACGAACGCGCTGCTGACAAAGGGCAGCACCTGCACGAGGAGGATGAACAGGTTCGCGCCTTCGGCGTTCTTCGCCGCCAGCCCGACAGCGACCGCCAACCAGGTCAGCGCCAACGCCAGCAGGACCACCAGCCCCAGCGTCGCCAACCAGCCGGCCGGCCCCGCGGCGGGCCGGAACCCGAACAGCAGCGCCACGCCGACGACGAGGACCGCGCTGACCACGGTGCGGAGCAGCGCGCCCAGGACGTGGCCGGTCAGCACCGACACCCGGGCGATCGCCATGGTCCGGAACCGCGAGATGATCCCCTCGGTCATGTCCCGGTTCACCGCCAGCGCCGTCATCGACGCCCCGTACCCCACGGTCATCAGCAGGATTCCCGGCACCAGATAGTCGACGTACGCCCCGGTGCGGACACCCGCCTGCATCGCGCCGCCGAACACCCCGACGAACAGCAGCAGGAGCAGCACCGGCATGCCCAGCGCCATGATCATCATCCCGGGGTACCGGCGCAGGTGCTTCAGGTTGCGCCGCAGCATGGTCGCCGAATCGCGCACCGCGTAGCTCATCGGACGGCCTCCTTCTCGGTCGTGAGGGCGAAGAAGACGTCGTCGAGGTCCGGGGTGTGCACCGACAGGCTGTCGACGTCGACCCCGGCACCGTCCAAGCGGTCGAGGAGGTCGCGCAACGAGCGGACCCCGCCGTCGCCGGGCACCGACAGCGTGAACGCGGACTCGTCGCGCGTCCCTTCGCCGAGCGCCCGGGCGGCGACGTCGAGACTGGCGGCGTCGGCAAACTGCAGCCGGACGTGCCCGCCCGGGACCCGCCGCTTGAGCTCGTCCGGTGTGCCCTCGGCGACCACCCGCCCGTGGTCGAGCACCGCGACCCGGCCGGCCAGCTCGTCGGCCTCCTCCAGGTACTGCGTCGTCAGGAAGACGGTGACACCGCCGGCGACGAGGTCCCGGATGATCCGCCACATCGTGTGCCGACTGCGCGGGTCGAGCCCGGTCGTCGGCTCGTCGAGGAAAAGCACGCGCGGCGCACCGGTGAGGGTCATCGCCAGGTCGAGCCGCCGCCGCATCCCACCGGAGTAGGCGGACACCAGTTTGCCCGCGGACTCGACGAGGTCGAACCGCTCGAGCAAGTCGGCCGCCTTCCGCCGCCCCTCGGTGCGGCCGAGGTGGTGCAGGTCCGCCATCAGCAGCAGGTTCTCCTCGCCGGTCAGCAGATTGTCGACCGCCGAGAACTGCCCGGTGACGCCGATCGCGGCCCGAACTGCGTCCGGGTCGGCGGCCACGTCGTGCCCCGCGACGGAAGCCTGCCCGCCGTCCGCGCGGATCAGGGTGGACAGGATCCGCACCGCGGTCGTCTTGCCCGCGCCGTTGGGCCCGAGCAGGGCGAAGATCGTGCCCTCGGCGACCTGCAGATCGATGCCGTCGAGCACGACCTGGTCGCGGAAGGTTTTGCGCAGCCCGCTGGCCGCTATCGCGGGGGTGGTCACGGTTCTCCTCTCGTCCGCCGTGACCTCGGCGGCCACGGCTGCGACGAGAGTGCGTGACCCGGGTTTCAGTCCGGTTTCACGCCGCTTTCCGGCTGCTTCTCACCCTTGTCCTTGAGCGACTCCTGGTAGCGGTCGGCGTAGGTCGGCGAGTCCTTGATCAGCTCGTCGCAGAACGCGGCGACGTCCTCGCCGATCACTTCGAGGACTCCCCGGCCGGTCGTGGCGCTTTCGGCGAAGAAGTCGACGATCCCCGAGAGCAGGTTTCCCTCGAGCAGGTCGACCGGGCCGACCTTGAACAGGTACTTCTGCATCTCCTTGTAGACGATCTGGTAGTCCGGCGGCAGGGCTTTGACCCGGGCCATGTGCGCCCGCCACTGCTTCTTGCCTTCGATGACGTCCTGGATGCCCATCTCAGCCTCCCAGCCGACCCAGTTTTTTCGCGACATTCCGGTTCAACTGCTTCCGCCACCGGTCACGGAAGTTCTTGGCGCCTTCACCGCCGGCGAGCGCCGCACAGAAACCCTCGACGTCATCTCCCAGCACGTCGTGGACGCTCTGCCCCTCCGCCGCGGTTTCTTCGAGCAGTCCCAGCGCGCCGTCGAGGATCGGCATCAGATTGCGGCCCGAGAAATCCCCGTACGGGAAGAGGTGTGCCTTGATCTGTTCCCACGCCGCCCGGTAGTCCTCCGGCAACGCCCCGGCCCTGGCCTCGAAAGCCTGGTACTCCCGGGTCATGTCGCTGCCGGTGATGGTCTCCCAGAAGTTCATTCCCCACCTTCCTTCAGTTTGTCGATGCGCGAAGAGACGTACTGCCACTTCGCCCAGAACCGCCCAAGCTCTTCGCGACCGGCGTCGTTGAGCGCGTAGAACTTGCGCGGCGGCCCCTTCTCCGACGGCCGCTTCGTCACCTGGACCAGCTTGTTCTTCTCCAGCCGCAACAGGATCGTGTACACCGTTCCCTCGACGACGTCGCCGAAGCCGAGGTCGTTCAGCCGACGCGTGATGGCGTAGCCGTAGGTCTCCTCCTTGCCGATGATCTCGAGCACACAGCCTTCAAGGGTGCCCTTCAACATCTCCGTCAGGTCGTCCATCGCTCCTCCGAGCTCACCCTGGCACCACTACCCAGTAGCACTGTATACCAGTACTCAGCAGTACTGACTAGCTGGATGAGGGGATGACCGATGACAGCGATACGAGTTCGTGGCCTCGAGAAGTCGTACAAACAGCTGCACGTCTTGCGCGGCGTGGACTTCGACGTGGCACGGGGCAGCATCTTCGCCTTGCTCGGCTCGAACGGCGCCGGCAAGACCACCGTCGTACGAATCCTGGCTACGCTGCTGAAGCCGGACGCGGGGACCGCCACCGTCAACGGCTTCGACGTCGTCACTCAGGCCGACGACGTGCGCGCGGCGATCAGCCTCACCGGGCAGTTCGCCGCAGTCGACGAAATCCTCAGCGGCCGGGAAAACCTCGTCCTCATCGCCAGGCTGCGCCGCCTGAAGCACCCCGGCAAGATCGCCGACGACCTGCTGGCGCGCTTCTCCCTGACCGAGGCGGCCACGCGGAAGGTGTCGACGTACTCCGGGGGCATGCGACGGCGTCTGGACATCGCCATGAGCCTCATCGGCGATCCCCGGTGATCTTCCTGGACGAGCCGACCACCGGCCTCGACCCCGAAGCCCGCGTCGAGGTGTGGGACGCGGTGAAGGGCCTCGCCGCGCGCGGCACGACGGTGCTGCTGACCACCCAGTACCTGGACGAGGCCGAGCAGCTCGCCGACCGGATCACGATCCTGCACGAGGGCCGGATCATTCTTCGCCGTCGTCAGCAATCGCACGGAAAGCGAGACCCGATGACCACGGACACCACCATCCTTTTGGGACGGTCGCTGCGTCACATCACCCGCAGCCTGGACACGATCATTACGACCGTCATCACGCCGGTCGCCATGATGCTGATGTTCGTCTACGTCTTCGGCGGCGCGATCGACACCGGATCGGGCTCCTATATCGACTACATGCTGCCCGGCATCCTGCTGATCACCATCGCCTCCGGCATCGCCTACACCGCGCTGCGCCTGTTCACCGACCTCAAAAGCGGGATCTTCGAACGCTTCCACTCCATGCCGATCACCCGCTCGGCCGTGCTGTGGGCGCACGTGCTGACCTCGCTGGTCGCCAACCTGATCTCGCTCGTGATCGTCGTGGGCGTCGCACTGGTCATGGGCTTCCGCTCCGGAGCGGGACCACTGGCGTGGCTCGCGATCACCGGCATCCTGCTCCTGTTCACCCTGGCCCTGACCTGGGTCGCGTTGATCGCCGGCCTCACCGCGAAGACCGCGGAAGGCGGCGGCGCGTTCTCCTACCCGCTCATCTTCCTGCCATTCCTCAGCTCGGCCTTCGTCCCCACCGCCACGATGCCCGGCCCGGTGCGCTGGTTCGCCGAACACCAGCCGGTGACGTCCATCGTCAACACCATCCGCGCCCTGTTCACCCAAGCGCCGGTCGGCACCGACATCTGGATCGCCCTCGCCTGGTGCGCCGGGATCCTCGTCGTCGCCTACGTCTTCGCCACCGCGGCGTACCGCCGCAAGGTCTCCTGAGTTTCGAAGCAGAAGGGATCACCGCACGACTTCGACGACTCCGATGTCGCGGTCGGTGCCGCCACGACATTCTCAGAGCCGTGGCGGGCTGATCCTCATTGAGCCGATCCTCGCCGCATCGTTCCCCTGGCGAAGGCTGCGAACAAGACATTGAGACCGAAACCGAGCGCCGCGAACAACCTTTGACTGCCGGCGAGCTCGTGCAGGTACTCGGTGCGGGTGATCGGTGTGCTGCCGAGCCGGGTGTAAAGCTGATAGCCAGTGGCAGTCACCTCGGGTGTTCCGTTGCGGAGCCCCGCAGCAGCTATCGCCGCAACCACACCTGCCGCGAGAACAAGAATCGCAGCAGCCCACCGCTCCCCCGACGACAACGATCTGCCCGCTCCGAACACCGCGTGCACTGGCGACTCACGCTCACGTCGGAGCGCCAGTGCCGCCGCGACGACGAGCACGATCGGAAACACACCGACCAACGGGACCACCCACAGCACACTAGGAAGATGCGGGGCCCATTCGGTGAACGAGTCGATGATTCCGGCCAGGCAGCCTACTGTAGCCAAGCTGCACCAGATCAGCATTGCACGCACGGTTAAAGTTACCATTCACTGAAACAGCCCGAACATAGAGAAATTGACGTGTTTGTGGTCACTGTGCGTGTACCGAGCCGAGGTTCCACGCCTTCGTGTAGGTGGTGCCACCCCACAAGCCCATCCCGAGCCCGAACGCGATGCCGAACACGCTGACGAAGCCGTCGTCGGACGGGCCACCGAAGTACGACGCCCCGAACGGGCCCAGACCGGACGCCGACCCGCCCGTGAACGGGCCGCCGAGGTCATCCGGTTTGCGGGCGTTCGACGAGAAGCCCGTGATCCCGATCTCGCCGCCGGCTCCGCAGATACGCCCGCCGGTCGCGGTGATGCCATAGCTGGATCCGCTCGCGGTGAGGCAGACGCTGCCGGTGATTCCCTCGCCGACGGCGATTGTGCCACCGATGCAGATCCCGGCGGTACCGGTACTGAAGGGGTGGGCGGCATTCCAGGCGGCATCGGCACAGCCTGGCCCGTCGGTGTTGAACCGGGGGCAGCGGTCCGGGTTGGCGGTGTAGGCCGGCGGCTTGCAGTAGCGGTCCATCATCGCCGTGTCGTGTTTTTCCTGTGCGCCGGTACACAGGCTGGCCAGCCCGCTGGGATCAGTGGCGTTGGCAGGGTTTCCGCCCGCGTACGAATAGGGCGCGTGCGTCGTGTCGACCTGCGGGTCGACGGTGAGGAACTCCGCGGTCGAGGGGTCGTAGTAGCGGGCCCGCAGGTACAGGAAACCCGATTCGGCATCGGCGTACTGGCCGGTGTACTGCAACGGTGTCACCGCAGTGCCGCTGTAGATCGGCGTGCCGTAGGCGTCGTAGCTGTATCTTGCCGCGTTGGCACCTGTGTTGTTCGTCAGCGCGATGGTCGAGCCGACGTTGTCGTGGACGTACCAGAAGCTGCCGCTCGCCCCGGTTTGCTCGAGCGGCAGACCGTCCGGGCCGTAGAGGTAGCTCGTGGTGCCGTCGCTGAGCAGGTTGGCATTCTCGGAGTTGTCCCAGACGAACGACGTCGTCGCGGTCCCGATGGTCTTGCCGGTGCGCCGCCCGAGGCCGTCGTACTGGTAGGCCGCCGTGCCGCCGGGGCCGGTGAAGGTGGTGAGCCGGCCGGCCTGGTCGTAGCCGAGCGTGCTGTGGGGCCCGGTGGCCGGGATGGCACCGGTGCGCTGGGCTTCGGAGTTGAACGTGTAGGTCGTGGCCCCCGCGGGTGTCGTCGCGCAAGCCGGGTTGGTGAGCGTGCCCGTGGGCAGGGTCCAGCACAGCTGGCCGGCGGCATCGAACGTCTGGGTGGCGGTTCCGACGCGGACCGGGTTGTCGGCGGCGTCGTTGTCGTAGCCGGTACTGGCGCTCCCGACGGTGACCGTGGACAGCTGTTCGCGCGGAGTGTACCCGAAGCCCTGGCCGACACCGTCGGTGGTGCGCGTGGTGACCTGACCGAGCGGATCGCGGTCGTAGGTCAGGGAGACGTCGGTGACTGTTCCCGTGACGGCGTTCGTGCTGTGCAACCGCGCTGCCGGGTCGTAGCCGTTGGTGACGACGACGCCGTTCGGGTAGGTGGTGGTCTGGACGTCACCGTCCCGGGTGTAACCGAATCCGGTCGTGTTGCCTCCGGCGTCGGTGACGCTGGACATGCGGTCGGCGAGGTCGAACTGCCGGGCGACCGCGGTGGTCTGCGCCGGGTAGGTGATCGAGGTCTGGTTGCCGTTGTCGTCGTAGCCGTAGGCGACCGTGGCCCCGGAGCCTTGCTTGCTGCTCGTGAGCTCACCGAAGGTGTCGTAGGTCCAGGACGAGGTCCCCGTGCCGTCGGTCATCGTGGTCCGGTGGCCGACCGGGTCGTAGCCGTAGCCGACCGGCGGGGTGACGCCGTCGGAGTAGGTGATCGAGGTGAGTTTCCCGGCGGCGTCGTAGCCCATGGTCGTTGTGCGGTTGTCCGGGTCGGTCAGGGTGAGTGGCCGGCCGGCTGGGTCGAGGTGCCTGGTCGTGCTGCGGTTGTCGGGATCGGTGCGACGCTGGGGACGACCTTGGCCGTCGTAGCCGAAGACGGTCTGCTTTCCGAGACCGTCGATGGTGTCCGCAGCCGTCCCGTCCGGGTTGTAGTCGGTGACGCGGGTGGTCGTGTCCGGCAGTGTCGTCTTCACCAACCTGGCCGCGGAGTCGAAGGTGTATCCGGTGGTCTGGCCGTTCGCGTCGACGGAGGAGCTCTTGTTCCCGTCGGCGTCGTAGGTGTTGCTGGTGGAGTTGCCGAGCGCGTCGGTGGTCTGCAGCAGCTGCCCCTTGACGTCATAGCGGTAGGTGGTGCAGCCCGTTGCCGGTGGCGTGCAGCCGGGCGTGACGCCGGCGGCGGTACCGACCGCGTCCACGGTGGAGGTTCGCAGGCCGGTCGCCGTGTCGTAGCCGTATTGCGTCTTGTCCCCGGCGGGATCGGTCACCGAGGTGCTGTCGCCGAAGGCGTCGTAGGTTTCGGTGGTGGTGTGTCCCTTGGGATCGGTCGTGCGGGTGCGGTCGGCCGGGTGCGCCGCATCGTCGTAGAAGTAGCTGACGCTGCGCGTCGGTTCCGGGCCGAAGTTCCCCGTGGTCGACTCGACGACGTTGTTCACCAGCGTGGTGGTCGTGGACGTGAGGTCACGCAGTCCCGCCGCGCCGCTCGGGATCTGCCCGGCCTGGTCGAACTGGTTGACCGTGGCGACACCGTTCGCGTCGATCGTCTCGACAACGTCGCCTGCGTCGTCGTAGGCGTAGTTCGTCGTGTACCCCAGTGCGTCGGACTCGGAGGTCTTGTTGCCGTGGTCGTCGTAGGCGAAGGTCTCGACGTATCCGTCCGGGTCGGTCTGGGTCGACACGCCGAGGGTGACCGGGTCGTAGGTGTAGGAGGTGGTCCCCGCGTCCGCCGTTCCGTATCCCTTGGCCTCGCTGGTCAGCAGGCCGTTCTGGTAGGTGTCGAGTGTTTTGTGCCCGGAGGGGTCCGTTACCAGCGTCTGCCCGGCGGCGAGCCCTCCGTCGGGGCCGTAGGTGAAGGTGGTGGTGTTGCCGTCGGCGTCGGTCTGGGTGTGGACCCGTTCAGCGGAGTCGTAGGCCATCGCGGTGACCGCGGCAGCCGCGCCGCCGAAGTTGCGCGGGGTACGCATCGACGTCATCAGGTGGTGGGCGTCGTAGGTGTACTGCGCGTGGTCGTCGTCCTTGCGCGTCGGTGTCCGCGTGGTGCCCACTCCGTAGACGTCGGTGAGGTTGCCGGCCGCATCGTAGCCGTAGGTGACGGTGCGGCCGGCGTCGTCGCTGAGGGCGGTGATGTGGTTCCCGGTCCAGGCGAGGGTGTACTTGCGTTGTGCCGGGTCGGTGATGGTCGCCAGGTGCCCGCTGGTGTCGTACGTGAAGGTGGTTTGGTACGGCGGAGTGGCTTTGGTGCCGGCCAAGTCGGTTTCGGCGGTGAGGTGGCCGCTGGCTGGCCGTGGCATCGTGATTTGGCCCCGGTTCGGCACCGTTAGCGGGCCCCACCGATCGGGCGAATTCCTGCTCGTGGTGTGCGAGTCGGTGGGTCGAGGAGAGGGTCCTGGGTGGACAGTGCCGGGGAGGGGCCGTCCGCGTGGGAGCCGGGATGGTGTCCAGGGTGGAGTTGTTCGCGCTGATCCGGCGAGATGCCCGGGTGGAAGGCCTGTCTGTCCGGGCGCTGGCTGACCGGCATGGGGTGCATCGCCGGACGGTGCGTCAGGCGCTCGGCTCGGCCGTCCCGCCGCCGCGGAAGACACCAGCCCGGTCCTCGCCGGTGACGGGTCCGCTGCGTGAGGCGATGGACGAGATCCTGCGAGCGGATCTGGACGCGCCGCGCAAGCAGCGGCATACCGCGCACCGGATCTGGGAGCGGCTGGTCGACGAGCACGACGCCGAGATCGCCTACCGCACCGTGTCGAAGTACGTCGCCCGCCGCCGCCCGGAGATCCTGCTGGAAGCCAGAAACCGGGCAGGAGTGATGGACGGATTTGTTCCACAGACGCATCTTCCGGGCCAGGACGCTGAGGTCGACTTCGCCGAGGTCTGGGTCAACGTCGGCGGTGTCGACACCAAGTGCTTCCTCTTCACGCTGCGAATGTCCTTTTCTGGTAAGGCAATTCATCGCGTCTACTCCTCGCAAGGGCAGGAAGCGTTCTTTGCCGGGCATGTCGCAGCGTTCACCGAACTTGGCGGTGTCCCGGCCGGGGAGATCCGTTACGACAACCTGTCCTCGGCGGTCCGGCGGGTCTGCTTCGGACGATCACGAGTGGAAACCGAGAAGTGGGTGCTGTTCAAGTCCGCCTACGGTGTCACCAGTTTCTATTGCATGCCAGGCAAAGAAGGCGCCCACGAGAAGGGTGGTGTCGAAGGCGAAGGCGGGCGGTTCCGGCGACGCTGGTTCGTCCCGGTCCCGAAAATCGCCGACATCTCCGGCCTGGCCGGCATCAACGACCGGCTCGCCGCAGCCGACCATGCGGAGGACGCCCGGCACATCGACCAGCGGACGGCCACGATCGGGCAGGACTTCGCGCTCGAAGCACCGCTGCTGGCGGCGTTGCCGGTCGACGAGTTCGACATCGCGCTGACCACGACACCGCGCGTCGACCGCTACGCCAGGATCACCGTCCGCCAAGCGCTCTACTCAGTTCCCGCGCGGCTGATCGGGCAGACGGTCCGGGCAAAGCTCGACGCGGAGGAACTGGTGGTATTGCACGGATCCGCCGAGGTCGCCCGGCACCCGCGGCTGACCACCAAGGGCGGCCAGCACCTGGTGCTCGATCACTACCTCGAAGTCCTGGCCGGCAAACCGGGTGCGCTGCGCGGGGCGACTGCGTTGGTCCACGCACGGCAGAAGGGCTGGTTCACCGCCACCCACGACGCGTTCTGGGCCGCCGCCCGCGCCAAACACGGCGACCAGGCCGGCACCCGGCTGCTAATCGAGGTTCTGCTGCTGCACCGGCGGATGGCCCACGCGCATGTGATCGCTGGGATCCGCGTCACGCTGGAGGCCGGGTCGGTCTCGCCGGACGTGGTCGCGATCGAGGCCCGCAAACACGCCGCCGCAGCAGGAAGCACCGCCGGCGATGTCGAAGTTGAGCCTCCGGGGCCGCAGCGCAGCCGCAGCAAAGTCGTCTCGCTGCCCGAACGCCGCCGCGACTCCGACCTGCCACCGGACTCCCGCCCCGCCCCGTCGGTCGCCGCCTACGACCAGTTACTCAGCAATACTCCGAAGAAGGGGAACGCGTCATGACCCGCACCACCAGCCGCGGCCGGGACCAGCTCACCGAGGAAGCCGCCGACGCCGCGATCGAGCAGGCCTGCCGGATCCTGCGGCTGCCGACGATCCGCGACCGCTTCGGCGACCAGGCCGCCGCCGCGGCCCGCCAGCAGGCCACCTACAAGAGCTTCCTGTCCGAGCTGCTGTTCATCGAGTGCGAGGACCGCGAGGTCCGCCGCAAGGCCCGCCTGGTCAAGCAGGCCGGTTTCCCGCGCACCAAACGCATCGAGGACTTCGACTTCGCCGCGAACCCGAACGTCCCGCCCGCCCTCGTGCACACCCTCGCCAAGGGCGCCTGGATCCGCGCCGGGCAACCGGTCTGCCTGATCGGCGACTCCGGCACCGGCAAGTCCCACCTGCTGATCGGGCTCGGCACCGCCGCCGCGGAAGCCGGGTTCAAGGTCCGTTATGTCACCGCCGCCGCGCTGGTTAACGAGCTCGTCGAGGCCGCCGACGACAAGCACCTGTCCAAGACCATCGCCCGCTACGGCCGAGTCGACCTGCTTTGCCTCGACGAACTGGGGTATCTCGAGCTCGATCGGCGCGGCGCGGAGCTGCTGTTCCAGGTGTTCACCGAGCGGGAGGAACGCTCCAGCATCGCCATCGCCAGCAACTCGGCGTTCAGCGAGTGGGCTCGCACCTTCACCGACCCGCGGCTCTGCGCCGCGATCGTCGACCGCTTGACGTTCGACGCCTCGATCATCGAGACCGGCACCGAGTCGTTCCGGCTGCGCACCACCAAACGCCGCCGCAGCAGCACCCGGGCCAGCTGAATACCCGGGTCAGAACGGCGCGTCGCGCCAGTCCACCTCGACCGGCCCGGTCGGCGGGACACGGATCGTTCCCGCGTCGATCTCGACCCGGTCGCCGGCGGCGATCTCGGCCGCGAACACGTCCAACGTGTCCTCATCCAGCCGGCAGTCCCACGTCTCGCAGGCGGCCTCCAACTCGCGGCGGACCACCGCGACCGGCCGGCCCGCGAACCCGATGAACACCTCGTCCAGCGCCCACACCAACGTCACCACTGGGCCGGGCTCACGCTCGCTCACCACGCCATCGTGACCAGCCAGCACTCGACTCGACCAGCAGAAACACCCGAACGAGGTGGGGCCAAATCAGAATGCCGCCCCGACGCCAACGGCGGCAGGTGGGGCCACATCAAGATGCCGACCGATCCCGCAACCCAGCCGCCGGGGCCAAATCAGAATGCCGAACCGGGGCCAAATCAACTTGCCGAAATCAGCTGGCCGCGTCGAAGGTGAAGAACTGGCTGCCGCGGCGGGCGTAGACGTAGCTGGTGCCGTTCTTGGTCAGAGACGCATCGTAGCGTGGCGCAGCCGGGGTGTAGGTCCCCGCGGTGTCGACGAAGGACACGGCGGAACCGTCCTCTTGATGGACCGTGACGTTCCCGGTGCCCGCGTCGGTGCCGGCGGCGAGGTTGTAGGAGTCGGTCCAGCCGTAGCCGAACGGACCGTCCGCGGCGAGGGTGCCGTTCGGGCCCCCGGGGTCGGCGATGCTTTCGGCGTAGCTGCGGGTGAACTTCAGGGTCATCCCGCGGCCCGGGGTGGCCAGGTCGGTGAAATCCTGGCCGAAGTAGCCGGTCGAGGTGTCGACCGGATCACCGGCCGTGCGGCGGGCGCAGCCGCAGGCGATGAACGCCGGGTTCGATCCCTTGGGCGCGTCCTGGATGCCAGGCGGGCCACCGATGGGCTGCCCCGGGGTGCCGCCCATCGGGATGAAGGCGATCGCGTCCCAGGCGACGTCGAAGTCGGCGAGGTTGGTGTTGCCGGTGTTCACGTTGGCGCTCTGGTTGGTCAGGACGACGTTCGCGCCGTTCTGCATCGCGAATGTGCCGATGGTGACCCACTGTTCGGAGTTCCATGCCTGGTTGACCCGGAAACGCCACGGCGACGCGCCGCCGCCGGGGTTGATGGTGTAGACGACGTTCGTGGCGTCCGCGCCGAGGCCGGGGATGTGGAGCTTCATCTTGTAGTACTGCAGCGACGGCAGGTTCGGCGTCCAGGTTCCGGTGTTGATCAGGCTGGGCTCGGAACCGGATTCGGTGTGGCTGAACAGGATGTGGCCGCCCAAGCCCGTGCCGAGCTGGTGGGTGTCGATCGCGCCGATCGGGTCGCCGGCGGAGTTCGCGCCGTAATGGAACGAGAACGAGCCGTTACTGGACCAATTCGAGCTGCCACAGCCCTGCAGGTTCAGCGGCAGGGACGGTTCGTCGTCCACGATGATGGCGTTGGCCGCTACCTTCGCGGTGTCGAGCGTGCACGTCGGCGGATTGCGCGTGGGATTGGCGGGTTCGGACGAGCCGGTACCGACCGCGTAGGCGCTCGTGGCGCAGGTCGTGGCGCACGTCGGGATCCAAGTGACCGGCTTGTGCCACCAACACTGGAAGTCGTTGAGCATGCAGTGGCTGGCGCCGGGGTTGCTCGGGTTCGTGTTGTTCGGGTCGCACTGGTTGTCCGTCAGCGTGCAGAAAGTGGCGAACGGCGCGGGCTGGATCCAGCTCGCCCCGCCGTTGTAGGTCGGCTTGGCGTAGGCCCGGCTGCCGTAGCGGATGAGCGGGCTGGCCATCCAGCCGAGCACACGTTCCTGGTACGGCCAGCTCGCCGGGTGCGCTGCGTCGGCGTAAGTGTCCTTCAGGTACGGATCACGGTTGGGCGGGTAGTCCAGGTTGTCCGGGTTGTTCGTCCAGCCCAGTCCCCACGTCCCGTGTGGCCCGGTGCAGGTCGGCCCAGGCGTGCACCCTGTGGTGTTGCCATTGGCCGCGTTCGGCTGGATGCCCGAGTTGTAGGCCCAGATCGCGAAGTACCAGTTCTCCAGGTACTTCGGGTCGCCGTTGTTGGCGACGATGCCGTCGGTGTAGAGCTGGTTCCACGTGTCCTCGAGGATCTGCAGCGCCGCAGCGATGTTTTCCTGGTAGTCGACCGCGACCTTGATCTGGCCGTGGGCGGACAGCGCATGGTCGCCGACGTGCATGCCGGAGGTGACCTGGCCGATGCCGTAGCCGCAGTCGGCGCCGGCGTAGTTGATCGAACGGATGTCGCCGCCGGCGCCGTAGTAGTCGGCGATCAACGGGTCACCGGCGGTGCCGGCGGGTGCGTGCCACGAGGCCTGCGACCAGTTCGACTCCTGGGCCATGATGCCCTCGAACACGGATCGGGGAACCGTGCTCCAGCCGCCTGTCGGGTGTTGGAGCGGGATCAGCGGAAAGTCGCTGTTCGGCGCGTAGGCGACGAGGCCCAGGTTGTCGAAACCGGCGGGCCGGGTGTAGGCACTGCCAGTGAGCAGGCCCTGTTCGGCCATCTGCGCCGCCCAGTCGACCTGAGCCGGGGCAGGCTGCATGACCTGCTTCGCCGTGTCGAGCCGAGGCACCGCGCAAGTCGGAGTCTGCGCGGTTGTCGTGGCTTGCGTGTTCGGTGAAACCTGCACCGGTGCGGCGTCGGCCTTGGGCTGGGTGCGTCCCGACGGCGCAGCATTCGGCACGGCCGGTTCCGACGCGTGATAAGACGGCAACGCAGTCGTGGGTGTGGCTGAGCGCTTGGTCGCAGCAGGCGTGAGCACCTTGCCGGTCCGCGATGATCGCGCTAGCAGATCACTCTTCGTGCCGTCGGCATCCGCGCCGAGCAGCGCATCACCGTCGAGCGACGATGTCGCCGCAGCATGGGCGAGACCGGTGTCAGGCACGTCACGGACACTCAGGGTCTTGAGCAACGCGGGCTCGGTGTGCTGAGCACCAGTCAGGACAGCGCGGCCGGCCCGGCCGGGAAACAGCTGCAGGCGCGTGCGGTCACCGGTCGCGAAGGCGGTGATCTTTCCGTTGTTCTCGTGTCCGGCGGTCGCCGTGGCGGCACCTGCCTTGGTGGCGAGGAAATTGACGCCGCCGTCCACGGACGGACGGACGTCGAAGACGTCGCCGTCGGCGGTGGCGAGAATGGTGGTCCGATCGGTGGCCACGGACACGAGCCGGTTGCCTGCCACCCCGACGATCCCGTTGCCGACCGGTACGGCGGAGGTGATCTGCCCGGATGCAGTGATCGAGCCGTCGACCTTGCCCATGGCCAGGTTCGCGGTCAGCAGCTGGGTGTTCTGATCATTCGCGCCGACCTCCAGGGTGAAGACCGCTTGATCGCCCATACCACAGCCGGGCGAGTAGTACTTGAGCCCGACCCCGGTGGCGATCGGCTTGACCACACCCGAAGCGACATCGATCGCATAGGCGAACGCACCGTGGTCCCGGGCAGCCTGCTGATTGACGGCCGAACCGGGCAGCACCGCAACCGCGACGAAACGCCCGTCCCCGGACAAGCACTGATACCCGGTCCAGGACGCCTCATCGAAGCCGGCCGGGCTGATCAGAGCGATCTCCTGCCACGCGAACCCGGCATTCTCCTTGGCTACCCGGACGTGGTAGCCCGCCTGGTCGCCCCACCCGTCCACGGCGAGATCGCCGGATCGCACAGCGTCCGGACCGAAGTCACCCGGCCCGGCGACGGTTGCCGTCTTCGCTGAGGCCGCCTCGGCCGGCGCAACGATCGGGACAGCCGTCACGACAGTGGCGGCCAAGCCGACGATCACCAAGAGAGCGACGAATGTTCTTCCGGACAGCAGAGATCTCCGCGCATTGCGCACAGCACAAGCCTTCCCACCCCAGTACGGCTTCAACAGCCGTCCAGCTCGCGCGTGCCCGCAATCCGGGCCGCTCAGCGAAAACTACGCACAGGTGACCAAAAATGGGATCGACCATTCGGGGGAATATGGCAAGCCGACCGTAAGAAAAGCATTAAAAGTCACCAAGAGCTTTCTTTACCAGGGTATTGAAAACGCTTGAATCGATCTGGCCAAATTGAACTTTTCGTATGTTTGCAGGCGTCCCGATCCTACGGCCCCGGCGGGCTCCCTGGTCGCGCCCTCAGCCGTCGGCACGGCCAAGAGTCGTGACCTCGCGGACAGCCGCGGCGACGGCCGGCGCATCTTTCTTCAGGATCGCCCCGTGGTTGCTCTTGACCTTCGAGCTCACCTTGATGTTCGAGTTGCGGTCGGTCACCCCGTCGAGGCTGACACGCAGACGTTCCTGTTCATCATCCTTGCTTCCGAAGGACGTGCCCGAAGCGACCACGTACCGCACTGGAACGGTGATCCCGTCCAGCACCGGGCCCAGCTCGCGCTCGCGCGACAGCACTCCCAGTTCGATGTTGCTCTCGGCCTGCTGCTCGGCGCTCATCCGCGGGGTCAGGCCGGTCGGGCGCAGCAAGGGCATGACCAGGTTCAGCCGCTTGAACAGCTTCCGGATGCGCTGCTCCATCGCCTCGTCGAGCCAGTCGTACGGGTACGCCCCGTCCACCAGGACCGCCCCCATCGCCCGCTGCGGGTTCCGCTCGGCCCAGTGCGCCGCGACCACCGCCCCGTAGGACCAGCCCACCACCAACGCCCGCTCCACACCTCGCGCCGCCAGCACGGCGTCGACGTCCCGGACAGCGGCTTCGAAGGAGTAGTCCGCCGACCGCTTCGACTTGCCGCGGGCCCGCTCGTCGAAGGTGATGTGCCGGAATTCGCCGCCGAGTTCGGCCAGCACCCGTCGCCAGTAGCCCTGGGTGGCGAACTGGCCGTTGCAGTAGAGCACCGGGATGCCGGTGCCACCGGTGTCAGTGACGGCGAGGGCCGTGTCGTCGACCGGGAGCATGCCGGTCCAGGCCGAGCCGGTGGAGGAAGCGTTGCTGTTCGTCATGCCGCTACTGTCGGCGGTTCGCCTGACATGCCCCTGACTCCGCTCTGACACGGGCTCCGGCAGGTGGCCAACCCTGAGTTTTCCCCTGATCTCGGAACACTTCCGAACCGCAAACCCTCGCCTTCTCCGACGATCGGGCGACCTGACCAGGGGTGTTGCCATGCTTCGACCGCTCACGAGATCACGCGCCGTCGTCCTCGCCGTCTGGATTCAGCTGCTGACCGCGCTGTCGTTCGTGCTGTCGATCATCGTCGTCTGGACCTCCGGAGCCGATGCACAGGCCGCAGCAGAAGCCGAACTCGCCCGGCAGGGACTGCCCGCGTCCTTGCTCGCCGAGCACGGGGTCAGCTTCGGCTCGAACACCGCCGAGACGCCGTTGCCGGCGGCGATCATCACCGTCCTCGTCGTGCTGGCACGGTTGAACCTGACCGGGCGGCGGGCCGGTCAGGTGCTGTCCTGGGTCTTCCATCCGTTGCTGGCGGTGGCCGGGGCGCTGATCGTGCCGGCTCAGCTGTTCACGGCCACGTTCCTCGCCACGAGCTTCCGGGACTCCGGCGATCCGGTGCTCCGGCAGGTCGACGTCCCGAAGCTGGTCGACGCCGCTCGCGAGGCCATGCCGAGCTGGCTTCCGGTCGTCGACGGCGCGAAGCTGGTCCTGACCACGGCCGGTTCCCTGCTGGTGATCGTCCTGCTGGCGCTACCGGCGTCGCGTGCGTTCTTCCGGGGGCGAAAGCGGATCAATCCAACGTCAAAATCCGAGAGCACAGCGTGAAAGACATGCCGGTGCGACGTGTGCGGGCGGCCACGGCACGCCATCGTTCGGTGACGAAGTTCCGGCGATCCGAAGGATTTCGATGAGCGACCTGGCCTACACGCTGATGCTGATCGGCGGTTTCGTTGCACTGGCTGTGGTGCTCCGTGTGGCGGAACGCTGGTGCCAGGAGCACCCGCGCCGGGACGAGCGGTACTAGCTACGTACGGTTCCTGGCTATTCGCCTTCGATCTCGGCGAGCACCTCGGCCGCGGTCTGGCTGCCTTCGTCGGCGAGCCGGCGGAGTTCGTCGAGGTCTTCTCGTTCGGTGGCGAGCTCGATGAGCAGGTCGACGGCGTCGGAATGCCCGGCGGCAGCCCACCTGCGCAGTTCGGCGGTGTCGCCGCGCGCGGCCGCCAGCTCGATGGCTTCGCTGGGATCGATCACGGTGACTCCTCCGGGACGAAGCGGTACCCGATGCCGGTCTCGGTGATCAGGTACCGCGGGTGGGACGGCTCGGGTTCGAGCTTGCGCCGCAGCTGTGCCATGTAGACGCGCAGATAGTGCCCACGGTCCGCGTAGTCCGGTCCCCAGACCTTGGTCAGCAGATGTTTACCACTGATCAGCGAGTCGGGGTTGCGGACGAGCTGTTCGAGGATGGCCCATTCCGTGCGGGTCAGGTGCACCGCCACGTCACCCCGGCGGACAGTCTTCGATGAGACGTCCACGGTGAACGCGGCGGTCTCGACGACGAGGTCCGGTTCGGGCGGCGCGCCGAGGGCCAGCCGCCGTTCCGCGACGCGCAGGCACGCGAACAGCTCGTCCATCCCGAACGGCTTGGTGACGTAGGTGTCGGCACCGGTGTCGAGGGCCCGGATCTTGTCCGCGGACCGGTCCCGGGCCGAGAGCACGATGATCGGCATCGCGCTCCAGGTCCGCAGCTCGCGGATCACCTCGATGCCGTCGATGTCGGGCAACCCGAGGTCGAGCAGCACCAGGTCCGGGTGCTCGGTCGCCGCGGTCAGCAGCGCCGAGGCACCGTCGGTGGCCGTGACCACGGAGTAGCCGCGGGCGGTGAGGTTGATCCGCAGCGCCCGCACGAGCGCGGTTTCGTCGTCGACCACGAGCACAGACGTCATCGCGTCACCTCCGGCAGGGACACCACGATCGTCAGGCCGCCACCCGGGGTGTCCTCGGCCCGGATGTCCCCGTCCATCGCCTCCACGAACCCCTTCGCGACCGACAGCCCCAGCCCGACACCGGGAGTTGTGTTGCGGTCGCCGAGCCGCTGGAACGGCGCGAACGCCGAATCGGCCGTGCCTTTCGGCAAGCCGGGGCCGTGGTCGACGATCCGCAGCTCGACGCGGCCCCCGTACGCGCTCGCGCGCACGGCGACCTCGCCGCCGCCGTGGCGGAGCGCGTTGTCGATCACGTTGGCGATCGCCCGTTCCAGCAGGCCGGGATCAGCGGTGACCGCGGGCAGCCGGTCGTCGATGTCGACCGCGATCTTCGCGCCGCCGTCCACCGCGGCCAGCGCCGTCGCGACGACCTCGTCGTACCCGACCGGCCGGAGCAGCGGCTGCACCGCGCCGGTCGCCAGGCGCGACGAATCCAGGAGGTTGTCGACCAGCCCGGAAAGCCGGTCCGTCGACTCTTCACCGGCACTCAGCAGTTCCTCGGTGTCCTCTTCGGACAAGCTGATGTCGTGGGCGCGCAGCCCGCCGAAGACGGCCTTGATGGACGTGAGCGGGGTGCGCAGGTCGTGGCCGATGGCCGAGAGCAAGGCCGTCCGCAGCTCGGTGGTTTCCGCCCGCCGCTGTGCCTCCTGCGTCTGCGCGGCCATCCGCTGCTGCCGCAGGGCGAGCAGGGCCTGACCCGCCGCGGCCTCGAGCACCCGCTGGTCGTGTGCCGGCAGCGTCCGGCCGCGCAACGCGAGGTGGACGTCGTCGGTGACCGGGACGTCGACGTCGGCTTCGTCCGGGTCGTCGCACGGCCGTTCCCCCGTGCAGGCCGCGCGGACCCATTCGTCGTCCTGTTTCTCCAGCAGCGAGACGGATTCGAGCCCGAAGTTCTCCCGCACCTTTTCCAGCAGCCGCTGCAGTGGGTCGCCGTCGCCGAGCACGGTCCGTGCGTAGGAGGCCAGCAGCGCGGCCTCGGTCCGGGCCCGCGCGGCGGCGTCGGCCCGGCGGGAGGCCCGGTCGACGACGAGCGCGAAGGCCACCGCGACGACGACCATCGCGATCAGCGTGATGATGTTCTGCTGGGCGTCGACGGTCAGCGTGTACAGCGGCGGGGTGAAGAAGAAGTTCAGCAGCAACGCGCTCGCGATCGACGCGAACAGCGCGGGCCCGAGCCCGCCGACGAGGGCCACGATGATCGTCGCGAGGAAGTAGTCGATCACGTTGGTGGACAGAATCAGCGTCTGCCGCAGCACCACGCCGATCAGCGTCGCCACCGCAGGCAGGAGCAGCGCGAGCGCCCAGCCGAGCACCTGCCGCCGCCGGGCCAGAGAGCTGCGCGGGAACAGCTTCGCGCGCAGGCGCCCGCCGGACTCGTCGTGGGTGACCATGTGCACGTCGATCGGCCCGGACTCCTGCACCACCGTGGCGCCGATGCCCTCGTCGAACAGCCGCGCCACCCGGGAGCGCCGGGACGTGCCCACGACGACCTGCGTCGCGTTCACGCCGCGGGCGAAGTCGAGCAGCGCGGTCGGGACGTCGTCGCCAACCACGGTGTGGAAGGTGGCGCCGACGTCTTCGGCGAGCTTGCGGTACTCGGCGATCGCCTGCGGGGATGCCCCAGCCAGGCCGTCGCCGCGCAGGATCTGGAGCACCAACAGTTCGGCGCCGGCCCGTTTGGCGATGCGGCGGGCCCGCCGGATCAGCGTCTCGCTCTCCCGGCCGCCGCTGATCGCCACGACCACCCGCTCCCGCGCCTCCCACGTGTCGGTGATGTCGCGCTCGCTGCGATAGCGCTGCAGCGCGACGTCGACCTGATCGGCCACCCACAGCAGGGCGAGCTCCCGCAGTGCGGTGAGGTTGCCGGGCCGGAAGTAGTTGCCCAGCGCGGCGTCGATCCGGTTGGCCGGGTAGACGTTGCCGTGCGCGAGCCGCCGCCGCAGCGCCTCGGGCGTGATGTCGACCAGTTCGAGTTGCTCGGCGCGGCGGACGACCTCGTCCGGGACGGTCTCCTGCTGGGCGATGCCGGTGATCCGCTCGACGACGTCGTTGAGACTCTCCAGGTGCTGCACGTTCACCGTCGAGAGCACGTCGATCCCGGCGTCCAGGAGTTCCTCGATGTCCTGCCAGCGCTTCTCGTTGCGCGAGCCGGCCACGTTGGTGTGCGCCAGCTCGTCCACGACCGCGACTTCCGGGGCGCGGGCGAGGATCGCATCGACGTCCATCTCCTCAAAGTCGTGCCCGCGGTAGGCCAGCGTGTGCCGCGGGACAGCTTCGAGCCCGTCCAGGAGCTCAGCGGTCTTGCGCCGGCCGTGCGTCTCCACCAGGCCGACGACGACGTCGGTGCCGCGGCCGAGCCGGCGGCGGGCCTCCCCGAGCATGGCGAAGGTCTTCCCCACGCCCGGGGCGGCCCCCAGGTAGATCCGCAGCTCACCGCGACGGCGCTTGCCCGCGTCCGCTGTCGTCACCGGTCAGTGCCTGGCCGCCGCGACGGCGAGGTTGAGCTGCAGCACGGTGACCGCCGGGTCGCCGAGCACGCCGAGCCCACGCCCGGTCGTGTTCTCGGCGACGAGCTTGCGGACCTCGTCCTCGCTCAGGCCGTTCTCCCGTGCGACCCGCGGCACCTGCAGCTCGGCGTAGGCCGGGCTGATCTGCGGATCGAGGCCCGAGGCCGACGCGGTGACGGCGTCGGCCGGGATCTTCGAGACGTCGACGCCTTCGCGCTTGGCGATCAGCTCCTGCCGCTGCTTGACCAGCGCGAGCAGGTCGTCGTTGCCGGTGCCCTTGTTCGACGCACCCGAGGTGGACGGGTCACCCGGGCCGAGCGGGTCCTTCGACCCCGCCGAGGGCCGGTTGTGGAAGTACGGGTCGTGGGCCGGGTCCTTCGCCACCGGGTCGACGCCGATCAGCGACGACCCGACGGCTTGCCCGTTCTGCGTGACGATCGAGCCTTCGGCCTGGTCCGAGAGGCCGGGGATCCGGGCCACCGCCCAGACGGCCAGGGGGTAGACGACGCCCAGCAGCACGGTCAGCACCAGCAGCATCTTCAGGCCGGCGACGGTCTGCTTGTACAGCACCTTCATGATCACATTCCCGGAATCAGTCGGACGAGCAGGTCGATCAGCCAGATCCCGGCGAACGGCGTCACGATGCCGCCGAGGCCGTAGATCAGCAGGTTGCGTCGCAGCAGCGCCTTCGCGGTGGAGGGCTTGTACCGCACGCCACGCAGCGCCAGCGGGATCAGCGCCACGATGATCAGCGCGTTGAAGATGACCGCGGACAGGATCGCCGAGTTCGGCGAGTGCAGCCGCATGATGTTGAGCGTGTCGAGCTGCGGGTAGATCGCCGCGAACATCGCGGGCAGGATCGCGAAGTACTTCGCCAGGTCGTTGGCGATGGAGAACGTCGTCAGCGCACCGCGGGTGATGAGCAGCTGCTTGCCGATCTCGACGATCTCGATCAGCTTCGTCGGGTTGGAGTCGAGGTCGACCATGTTGCCGGCCTCCTTGGCCGCCATGGTCCCGGTGTTCATCGCCACCCCGACGTCCGCTTGCGCGAGGGCGGGGGCGTCGTTGGTGCCGTCGCCGGTCATCGCGACCAGCCGGCCACCCTCCTGCTCCTTCTTGATCAGCGCCATCTTGTCTTCGGGCTTGGCCTCGGCCAGGAAGTCGTCGACGCCGGCCTCCGCGGCGATCGCCCGCGCGGTGAGCGGGTTGTCCCCGGTGATCATGACGGTCTTGATGCCCATCGTGCGCAGCTCGGCGAAGCGCTCCTTCATGCCGGGCTTGACGACGTCGGACAGCCGGATCACCCCTCGCACGGCGGCGACGCCTTCGACTTGTTCGGCGACGACGAGCGGGGTACCACCTTCGGCGCTGATCGTGTCGACGATGGTGTGCACCTCGTCCGGCACGGTGCCACCGTGCTCCGCGACCCAGGCCCGCACGGCGCTGGCGGCGCCCTTGCGGACGATCCGGCCGTTCAGGTCGATGCCGGACATCCGGGTCTGCGCGGTGAACGGCACGAATTCGCCGGACTTCTCCGCTTCGTTCGGCTCGGCCGCGAGGTCGTGCTCGCGGCCGCACAGGTCGACGATGCTGCGGCCTTCGGGCGTGCCGTCGGCCAGGCTCGAGAGCCGCGCCGCGATCGCCAGGTCCTCCACCGTGGACGATCCGGCGGGCAGCAACTCGGTCGCCTGGCGGTTGCCGAAGGTGATCGTGCCGGTCTTGTCCAGCAGCAGCGTCGATACGTCGCCGGCGGCCTCGACCGCGCGGCCGCTGGTCGCCAGCACGTTGCGCTGGACCAGGCGGTCCATGCCCGCGATGCCGATGGCGCTCAGCAGGGCGCCGATCGTCGTGGGGATCAGGCAAACCAGCAGTGCGGTCAGCACGATCACCGAGACCAGGCCGCCCGAGTAGCCGGCCATCGGCTGCAGCGCCACGACCGCGAGGACGAAGATGATCGTCAGCACGGCCAGCAGGATGGTCAGCGCGATCTCGTTCGGCGTCTTCTGCCGCGAAGCGCCCTCCACCAAGGCGATCATGCGGTCCACGAAGGACTCGCCCGGCTTGGTCGTGATCTTGACGACGATCCGGTCGCTCAGCACGGTCGTGCCGCCGGTGACCGCGGACCGGTCGCCGCCGGACTCGCGGATGACCGGGGCCGACTCACCCGTGATGGCCGACTCGTCGACGGTCGCGATGCCCTCGACGACGTCGCCGTCACCCGGGATCACCTCGCCCGCCTCGACGACCACCAGGTCACCGATCCGCAGGTCGACGCCCGGTACACGCTCCTCGGAACCGTCCTCGGTCAGGCGGCGGGCGACGGTCTCCTTCTTGGTCTTGCGGAGGGACTCGGCTTGGGCCTTGCCACGGCCTTCGGCGACAGCTTCGGCGAGGTTGGCGAACAGGACGGTGAACCACAGCCACAGCGCGACGCCGATGTTGAACACGCCCGGGTCGGTGATCGCGAAGACGGTCACCAGCACCGACCCGACCCAGACCACGAACATGACGGGGTTGCGCAGCTGGTGGCGCGGGCTGAGCTTGCGGAAGGCGTCCGGCAGGGACGTCCAGAGCTGGCGGGGGTTGAACACGCCCGCGCCGACCCGGCCGGCGTTCTCGACGTGGTGCTGGGTGGCTTCCTCGGGGGTGCGGTCGGTGGTCATGGTCATGCGAGAGCCTCGGCAATCGGCCCGAGGGCCAGGGCGGGGATGAAGGTCAGGGCCGCGACCAGCACAACCGTGCCGGCGAGCATCGTCGCGAACAGCGGGCTGGTGGTCGGCAGCGTGCCGGCGGTCTCCGGCACCTTCTTCTGCGCGGCCAGCGAACCGGCCAAGCAGAGCACAGCGAGGATGGGGATGAACCGGCCCAGCGCCATGCAGACACCGAGAGTCGACTGGTACCAGTCGTTGGTCACGGTGATTCCGGCGAAGGCGCTGCCGTTGTTGTTGCTGGCCGAGGTGTAGGCGTAGAGCAGCTCGGAGAAGCCGTGCGCGCCCGGGTTGTTGAACGCGGCGGTGTTGCCCGGGATCAGCAGGGCTGCGCCCGCGCCGATCAGCACCACGGCAGGCATGGCCAGCATCGCGATCGAGGCGCAGGTGACCTCACGCTTGCCGAGCTTCTTGCCCAGGTACTCCGGCGTGCGCCCGACCATCAGGCCGGCCAGGAACATGGCGATGATCGCCATCACCAGGATGCTGTAGAGGCCGGTGCCGACACCGCCGGGCGAGAGCTCGCCGAACATCATGTTCAGCAGCGTCCCGAAGCCGCCGAGCCCGGTGAAGCTGTCGTGCATCGAGTTCACCGCACCGGTCGACGTGCCGGTCGTCGAGTCGGCGAACAACGCCGACCCCGCGATCCCGAAGCGGGTTTCCTTGCCCTCCAGGGCCGCGCCGGCCAGCCTGGCAGCCGCACCGTTCGCGTGCGTCTCGCCCCACCAGATCACCGCGAGCATCCCAGCCCACAACGCACCCATGACGCTGAGGAGGACGTAACCCTGCTTGGTGTTGCCCACCAGCTTGCCGAAGGTGCGGGTCAGGGCGACCGGGATCACCAGCAGCAGGAAGATCTCGATCAGGTTGGACCACGAGTTCGGGTTCTCGAACGGGTGGGCGGAGTTGGCGTTGAAGATGCCGCCGCCGTTGGTGCCGATCTCCTTGATCGCCTCCTGGCTCGCCGCCGGCGCGAGCGCGATGGTGCTGGCCGAGCCGTCCGGGTTGAGCACCGAGACGCCGGACTTGAGGCTCTGCACCACGCCGAGCGCGACCAGCACGATCGCGAAGAGGAACGACAGCGGCAGCAGGATCCGGACCGTGCCGCGGGTCAGGTCGACCCAGAAGTTGCCGAGCCGGTCGCTCTGCGAGCGGACGAACGCACGGGTCAGCGCGATCGCCACCGCCAGGCCGACGCCGGCGGAGACGAAGTTCTGCACGGTCAGCCCGGCCATCTGGACCACGTGGCCCATGACGCCCTCGGGGACGTAGGACTGCCAGTTCGTGTTGGTGACGAAACTGATCGCGGTGTTGAAGGCGACCCCGGGGTCGACGGTGCGGCCGAAGTTCAGCGGCAGCAGCGGCTGAATGCGCTGCAGCAGGTAGAGGAACAGCACCGAGACGAACGAGAAGCCCAGCACGCCCGAGGCATAGGTCTTCCAGTGCTGCTCGGACTCCGGATCCGCGCGCACGATCTTGTAAACGGCCTTCTCCAGCCGCCAATGTTTCGTGCTCGTGAACACGCGGTGCATGTAGTCGCCCAGCGGCCGGTACACCAGCGCCAGGGCGAGCAGGAGGAGGCCGACCTGTCCCAGGCCGGCCCACGTCGAGGACATCAGAACTTCTCCGGTTTGATCAGCGCGATGAACAGGTAGACGATCAGGGCCAACGCCAGGACGCCGCCGACGACGTTGGCGACCACGCCGGTGCCGCTCACAACCGCTCCAATCCACGCAGGGTCAAGGCCAGCACGGCGAACACCACGATCGCCAGCAGCACATAGGCCAGATCGGCCATCGCACTGCTCCTTTCTCACGCACGACAAACCCGAGGTCGACCAGAATGGTGACCGGGCTTGCGGAAGCCTGCCTCCCGGATCTCCCGTTCGGATGTCACCTGACAGAGTCTTGATGCCTTGCCACGGCGCGTTGACGCGTTCTTGACGGAGCGCCGGATGTCCATTCCGGACTTGGTCACAACTCGGCGTCGACGGGGTGAACGGCTCGCATCGCGGGGAATTCGGGGCCACTCTTGAACGATCACGTCTTCAGCCCGATCCGGATCTCATCCCGGGAGTTCTCCTTGGCAGCCGACCCCGAGCTCCGCACGTCCCTTCCCCGCCAGAGCAGCGTCCAGGTGAGCCACAGCAGTCACGACGGCGCTATCTCGGTCGTCGTGACCCTCGACGGCCAGGTGCGCGATCTGCAACTGGCCGACACCGTGTCCACCCGCCCGGCGGCCCAGCTGGCGCGCGACATCCTCGAGTGCATCCACGACGCGCAGGCCTTGTTCGACCTGGGCCCGGCTACCCGTTGAGGTAGCGCTCGTACACCTCGACCCACACGTCCAATTCAGACAATCCGGCAACAAACCGGTGGCCGACGGCGGTGAGGGAGAACATCACCTCATCGCCCGGCCGGCCGTCCCAGGTACCCACCACTGAACGTCGGATCGCGCCTTCGGCCGCCAGCGCCCGCAACGCGGGGGCGAGCACTCGCCGCGGGACCGCCCGGCGCAGCGCGGCGACGGTACGGGCGCCGGACGCGAGTTCGTCGAGCAGCTCCACCGCACCGGGGCAGCGGATCACGCGCGTGAGACCAGCTTCGGCCATGGCAGCTCCCGGGGACGATGTGCCGGAACCGTAGGCAGGTGACCGCGGAGGACCAGCGCCGTTGACGAGAACCTGACGATCACCCGGGCGACACTTACGATTTCCCTACGCCGATGCTCGCATCTTGACGGTTTCTCTACGCCGATCCGCCGCGGCACCAGGCACGCTGCGATGTGTGCCAGCACCCACGTCATGGCTCAAACGGCTGGTACTCGGACGGCCGTTCCGGAGCGACACCCTCGGCGAGACCCTGCTGCCCAAATGGCTCGCGCTGCCGATCTTCGCCAGTGACCCGCTGTCGTCGGTCGCCTACGCGACCCAGGAGATCCTGCTCATCCTGAGCATCGGCGGCCTGGCGTACCTCACACTCGCGCCGTGGATCGGCCTCGCGGTCGCTGTGCTGCTGACCGTCGTCGTGATCTCCTACCGCCAGGTCGTGAAGGCCTACCCCAGTGGCGGTGGCTCCTACGAAGTCGCTTCACGCAACCTCGGGAGCTCCGCGGGACTCGTCGTCGCCGGCGCCCTGATGGTCGACTACATCATGACGGTCGCGGTATCGGTGGCGTCCGGTGTGGACAACATCATCTCCGCGGTGCCCGAGCTCAACGACCACCGCATCGCCTTGAACCTGGGCTTCATCGTGGTGCTGATGGCGATGAACCTGCGCGGCATCCGGGAGTCCGGCCGCGCGTTCGCCATCCCGACCTACCTGTTCATCGGCGGGGTCGTGCTGATGATCGCGCTCGGCCTCGGCCAGGCCGTCGCCGGCCACGCGCCGGTCGCCGAGAGCGCCGGCTACGAAGTCCGCCCCGAACAGGTCGGACTGACCGGCCTGGCACTGGTGTTCCTGCTGCTGCGGTCGTTCTCCTCCGGCTGCACCGCGCTCACCGGTGTCGAAGCGATCTCCAACGGCGTGCCCGCGTTCCGCAAACCCAAGAGCGCCAACGCCGCGCGCACCATGACGGCGATGGGCGTCATCGCCGTCACCATGTTCGGCGGCATCACCGCGCTGGCCATGATCAGCCACGTGCGGATCGCCGAGAACACCTGCGACCTCACCGGGTTCCGCGGCGACTGCACCACCGACCCGCAGCGCACGGTGATCAGCCAGATCGCCGCCGCGGTGTTCGGCGGCGACCACTCGGTGCTGTTCTACTTCCTCCAGGCCGCCACCGCGCTGATCCTGATCCTCGCGGCGAACACCGCGTTCAACGGGTTCCCGCTGCTGGCCTCGATCCTGGCCCAGGACCGCTACCTGCCCCGCCAGCTGCACACCCGCGGCGACCGGCTCGCCTTCTCCAACGGGATCGTCGCGCTCGCGGTCGTCGCCGGGATCCTGATCTTCGCCTTCGACGGCTCGACCACCCGCCTGATCCAGCTCTACATCCTCGGCGTCTTCACGTCGTTCACGCTGTGCCAGGCCGGCATGGTTCGGCACTGGAACCGCGCGCTGGCCGACAGCACCGACGCCCGCGAACGCCGGTCGATCCACCGTTCCCGGCTGATCAACGCCGTCGGTGCGGTGCTCACCGCCGTGGTCCTGGTAGTCGTGATGATCACCAAGTTCACCCACGGCGCCTACCTCGTCGTCATCGCCATCCCGGTGCTCTATGTCCTCATGCGGGGCATCCACCGCCACTACACCCACGTCCGCGAGGAACTCCAGCCCGACGACGAGTTCGAATTGCTCCCGAGCCGCGTCCACGCGATCGTGCTCGTGTCCACATTGCACAAGCCCAGCCAGCGCGCGATCGCGTTCGGCCGTGCTACCCGCCCCGACACGCTCAGCGCCATCACCGTCAACGTCGACGATGCCGACACCCGCGAACTGCAACGACAGTGGGAACAGCGCTCGATGAAGATCCCGCTCAAGGTGATCGAATCCCCCTACCGCGAGATCACCCGCCCCATCGTCCAGTACATCAAGAACCTCCGCCGCGACAGCCCCCGCGACGTGGTCTGCATCTACATCCCCGAATACGTCGTCGGCCGCTGGTGGGAGAACGTCCTCCACAACCAGAGCTCCCTGCGGCTCAAGGGACGTCTCCTGTTCGAGCCCGGGGTGATGGTGACGAGCGTGCCGTGGCAGCTCAGCTCCACCAACCGCCGCGACCTCCAGCGCGTCCGCCCCCTCCCCGGCGACATCCGCCGCGGCGTCACCACCCAGCGCCGATCCTGACCGCTCACCCGCTCGGGTGTGGTATCGAGTCACCCTGTCGCGGAAGCGGGATGGTCACCTGGCCGACGTGATTGTGTTCGTGCGCCGGAACGCGGGCCGCGCGCAGAGTGGATGCGAAACCCAGCGCGGTGAGGGCGCACAAGCCCAGCACGAGCGCGGCATGGCCGGCTTGGGGCGTGAAGACCGGCTCGCCGTTCCGGTCGAGGACGAAACCGATGTCGAGCGCCCAGCAGACGGCCGCAGTCGCCAAGGTGGCCCAGACGGTCGTGACCATGGCGATCGCGTCGACCACCGCCACCATCGCGACAAGCGAGATGATCGGAACGCTCCTGGCACCGGCGGCGACCGACAACACTGTGGCGGTCGCGCCAAGCGCCATTCCGAGCGCGATCCCGAACCCCGCTGGGACAGGCGGAGCTATGCGCATGTCGGCAAGTTCAGCCGGTCGCGGGCGTGGCGGCGATGCTGCATACGTGTTCCGGACGGGGCAGCGGCCGTTATTGATGTTTTGTTGTCACCGCCTTCGAACAGAATTTCGTGCGGATTCGATGATCAGGTGGCCGCCGCGGCCGGCTCAGCAGCCGTGGCAGCCGGTCGCCGAGACGCTCCGGAATCGGTCGGCGTGCTGTTCGCCGAAGGCAAGATCCGGTCGTCCGGACCGCCGCTCAGGCCGTGGTCCGGCGCGTGGTCGACAAGTTTGCCGGCCGAGTGCCTGTGGTCCGGCGAACTGTGCGCAGCGGTCGCGCCCAGCCCGCGAACGGCCCACACCCCGGCCGGGCGCGCTACCTGCTCAGCCCGGTCCTTTCCCGAGCGAGCCGCCCCGGTTGAGCGCGAGATCCGTTCACATCGGTGGCACGATGCAGCGCCAGGCGTCGCCATGACACCTGGCGCTGCCGGCCTTCAGGCGGTACAGAATTCTTTTTGCAGCAGGCTTTGCACAGCCTTCTGGTAAGCCGCCGTGGGGGCGATCCCGGTGTCCACGTAGGTCACCGATGCCTGCAGCGTCTTCCTGCCGTCGGGTGTGCTGTACACCAGGGTTCCGTAGCCTTGGACGCTGCCGTTGTGCGTCAGCAGCATTTCACCGCTGCAGTTCGCGTCCGCGTGCAGCTCGAAGATCCCGAGGCCGTAGTCGCTCGTCGAGTCGGGAGTCGCGTGCGGCTTCAGCATCTCGGCCAGCTGCGGGGCGGGGAGGAGCTTTCCGCCCAGCAGCGCGGAGAAGAACCTGCCGAGGTCCTTGGTCGTCGAGATCATCTCGCCGGCGCTGGAGATCCAGGAGGGGTTCTGCCGGCTGATGTCGACCGTCTTCTCCTGCCCGCCGTCGGAGTACCGGTAGTAGGCGTGGGCGTGCGGCCCGGGCAGCTCCGGCGAGGTGCCCGGCACCACCGTGTCACGCAGCCCGAGCGGACGCAGCACCCGCCGTTGCATCTCGTCGGCGTAGGAGTGACCGGTGACCTTCTCGATCAGCAGCCGGGCGACGACGTAGTTGGTGTTGGCGTAGCTCCAGCCGGTGCCCGGCGCGAACCGCGCTGGCCTGGCCAGCGAGTACCGCACGAGGTCCTGCGGCGGGTAGGTGTGGAACCGGTTGTCCACCCACTCCTTACCCGACCACGGGATCCCCGGTGCGACCGTCCCGTCGTCGTAGTACTCGCCGGTGTAGTTGAACAGTCCACTGGTGTGCTGCGGCAGCATCCGCACCGTGATCCGCCGGTCGAAGCCGAAGTCGGGCAGGTATCCGGCGACCGGGGCGTCCAGCCCGATCCGGCCGTCGGCCACCAGCTGTAGCACCAGGACCGCGGTGAAGGTCTTGGTGGTGCTGCCGATCCGGAACCGCCCGTCCGTCGGCGGTTGCGCGGTCCCGCCCAGCGCGCGACCCAGCGCTGCCGGTCCAGTCGCCGCGCCGGTCGTGCACCCGCAGCTGCACCCCGGTGAACCCGGAGTCGACGATCTCCTGGATCGCCGCCCGCAGCTCCGGCCGGTCCGGCCCGGCAGCGGCGACCGGGGCGACCACCCCGGCCAGCAGCGTGACGGCCAGCGCCGTCACCCCCACGCGCCGCAACACCCGCGCCCTGTTCACCCTGCTCATGTTCCGAACCTCTCGTTCGTCGTCGCTCGCCGTCACGACAACCACGGTCACGGAACGCGCTGACGCGAAGAAGACATCGCGCTGACACGGTGCTACTTCTCCGCGGCGAGGGGTCGATCTACATCATCCTGGACAATCTCTCCGCCCACCGCGGCCAGCCGATCCGCACCCGGGCGGCCCGCAACAAGGTCGAGCTGTGCTTCACCCCCGACCTACTCGTCATGGGCCAACCCGATCGAGGCGCACTTCGGGCCGCTGCGCAAGTTCGTCATCGCCGGATCGAACCACACCAACCACCCGGTGCTGGCTCGTCGATTGCACGACTATCTGCCCTGGCGCAACGCCAACGCCCGCCACCCTGACCTGCTCACCGCACAACGTCGTGAACGCGCACGAGTCCGCAGCGAGAAGGGCATCCGCTGGGGCGGGCAACACCTCACCCCAGCCGCCTGACCAACCCGGCGAACCTATCTGGAAAGGGCACTTAGCGTCCTCACCCATGCGTTGATCGCTTCAGCCTCGCCGCGTACGTCGTTATACGGGATCGTTCAGCCGATCCGTTGCGCCGAACGGGCGAACGAACTCGAACACGCCGTCATAAGGTGCCCGCCTCGCCATCGGTCCAACGTGCATCCGCATCAACAACACCCAGCTCTGTTCCCTCCAGCGGACGACGCCGCGGACATGCTCGCGCAGTGGATAAGCAGTAAGAACCAGGCTGGCGCAGGATCCACAGACTCTCCGGTCAACGGCCTACGGTTCGCCTTCTACGGCCGCACGTCGACCACCCGCCATCAAGATCGTGTGTCGTCACAGGGCTGGCAGCGCGACATCGCTGAGGAGTTGGTCGCGGGTCACGGCCAGGTCGTCGCCACCTACTTCGACGCCGGCACCTCACGCCGCGTCCCATGGACACAACGGCCGCACGCAGCGCGGCTCATGGCCGAGATCGTCAGGTCAGATCAGACGATCGATGCGATCGTGGTCGGCGAGTACGAGCGAGCCTTCACCGGCACCCAGTTCGCCACCCTCTACACCTGGTGCACTCGGCATGGCCTCCAGCTGTGGCTGCCCGAGACGGGAGGCCCGGTCGACCTCGGCAACCGCGATCACCGGGTCCTGCTGGCGCTGCTGGCCACCCAGTCGCAACGGGAGGTGCTGCGTGCCCGGCACCGAGTACTGGCAGCGATGCACAACCAGGTCACCCAGCAGGGCCGCTACCTCGGCGGAAGGCCGCCCTACGGCTACCGGCTCGTCGACGCCGGCCCGCACCCCAACCCCGCAAACGCCCGCTGGGGCCGACGACTACAGCGCCTCGCGCCCGACGAACGCACAGCACCACACGTCACTTGGATGTTCCGGCAGCGTCTGGCCGGACACAGCGTCGCGAGCATCGCCCGACACCTCAACGAACGCGGTGTCCCCTGTCCATCCAGCGCCGACCCGGACCGCAATCGCCATCGAACCCGTAGGACCTGGACCCTACGTACCGTCGCTGTCATTCTTGCCAACCCGCGCTATACCGGCCGACAGGCCTGGAACCGGCGCGCTACCCACACCAGCGGCCCAGCCTCATCGCCGGCGCCTTCGGCGAAGGCGGCACATCCGGCACTCGTCACGGAGCAGGACTTCATCGCCGCTCAGCAAATCCGAGCCGCACGACCAACCACGGACGGCGGACCTCGCCGGTTTGCGCTCGCGGGTCTGATCCACTGCGGCGTTTGCGATCGCCGCCTGGACTCGCACTGGAACCACGGGCGTCCGACCTACCGCTGCCGCCACGGCCACACCAGCACCCAACTCGCCGGCCACCCGCGACCGAAGACGCTCTACATCCGCGAGGACCACCTCGTCGAGGCGATCCGTATCCGACTTGGAGATCAAGACGGTGACGGCCACGCCACGCTGGAGTCTGATCGGACACGAAGCAGCCGTGTTGCATCAGCTTTGCGCAACTCAGGGCGGTTCGTTGTCTGCGACAACGCCGGTTGGCAACTGGAGGAGATCGATTCGAGCTGAGCTAGAATCGACCCAGCTTCAAGATCGCGTTTCGCGATCCGTGGGGTAATACTGTGTCCGAGGGGGGACTTGAACCCCCACGCCCGTTAAGGGCACTAGCACCTCAAGCTAGCGCGTCTGCCATTCCGCCACTCGGACCTGCTGAAGAAAGAGTATACGGCCCCCCGCGCCCCTCGTTCAGGGGGGTGCACATCGACCTCTCGACCCCCTCTGGCATGATCGACAGGTTTCGACTCCCTGCATCGATCCAGCTGCGCTCCGTCACCCGGGAACCTCCTGGTGATGCAGGCCGTCAAATGGTCACCTGGCTGCGAAACCCGTTTGTCCACATGGTTTACAAGACCGGTTTCGCTTCCTAGGATTCGCCGGGCAAGCCAGCGCGTTCGAGCGCCCCTCAGGACCTGGAGGTTCCGGTTATGGCGCGCGCCGGGTGGCGGCCTGATGATGAGGTCTCCGTTGACGATCTGCTGCGGGAAACCGGGGCCATGCCTCGGTCGCTGGGGGCCTACTCGCCCCTCACTCGGCCGCGGGAAGACGACACCGGGGTCGGGTACCGGGAACGGCTCGAGCAGCGTGCCAAAGAGGCCGCCGCCGCTCAGCAGCGGGCCGGGCGGCGGATTCGGTGGGTTTCCGCTCTCTGTGGGGGCCTTGTTGTCGTCGGGAGCCTCGTGATCATTGCCGTCACCTCCGAAAGCTCGCCCGGGCGGCAAGCCGCCGTTGCGCCCGACTCGCTTGCTCCCGCCACCACCACTCCGCGGGCGCTGACCAGCTCCTCCGCTCCGGCGCCGGTGCCCACCGTCATCCGGCAGACCTCCGCCTCCCCCACCACCTCCGCGCCCAAGACCACGGCCGGCTCCACCAGCCCGACGCAGGCCCCTCCGCCGCCGCCTGCTCCGGTTGCCTCGTGCACCGTTCGGTATGCCGTCACCGATCAGTGGCCCAACGGCTTCACCGCCAACGTCTGGGTCACCAACACCGGCAACCAGACGCTCAACCCGTGGACCTCCACCTGGAACTTCACCGCCGGGCAGCGGGTCACCCACAGCTGGAACGGCGACTTCTCCCAGAGCGGTTCGCGGGTCACCATGAAAGCGGTTTCCTACAACCTGAGCCTCGCCCCCGGCGCGACCGTCAACATCGGCTTCAACGGCTCCTTCGACCGCAGCAACCCGACGCCCGTCGGGTTCACCCTCTCCGGCGCGCGCTGCACCACGACCTAACCCAGCACCTCGCGCATGAACCCCACCAGCCAGTGCTGGGCCGGGCTGCGGGCGTGCGTGTGCCGCGTGTACACCGACACCTGGGCCGGCTCGACCTCGAGCGGCAGCTCGAACAGCCGGACCCGGTGGTCGGCCGCGAACATCTCCGCCACCAGGCGCGGGACCATCGCCACCAGCTCGCCGTCCTGGACCAGGTACGGCAGGGCCGCGAAGCGCGTCACCTCGAGGACCACGCGGTCGAGCAGGCCGGACGTCTCCAGCGCGCGACGCGGGCCGTCGTGGCCGGTCGGGCCGAACACCGTCACGTGGCGCTCCGCCGCCAGCTGCTCCACCGAGACCGCCGAGGAAAGCCGCGGGTGGTCCGCCGCCACCATGCCCAGGTAGCCCTCGGAAAACAGCGGGATCCGGGCGACGCGCTGGGAACTGATCAGCGAAGACGCGATGAACGCGTCGATCTCGCCGCGGCCGAGCTGGTCGGCCGCGCGGTCGACGTCCAGCGGCCGGACCGTCAGCGTCACCCCGGGCGCCCGCGCCGGCAGCGCCGCCATCAGGCGCGGCAGCAACGAGATCTCCCCCAGGTCCGACAGGCACAGCGTGAACGCCGCCCGAGCCGTCGACGGCGAGAACGACTTCGCCCCGCTCACCGCCGTCTCGATCTCCGACAGCGCGCTGTGCAGGGGCTCGTACAGCGCGCGGGCCGTCGTCGTCGGGACCAGGCCGCCGCCGGTGCGGCGGAACAGCTCGTCCGAGAACCGGCGCCGCAGCTTCTGCAGGCTGTAGCTGATCGTCGGCTGCGTGACGTGCAGGGACTCGGCCGTCGCCGTGACGCTGCGGGTCTCGTACAGCAGCACGAACGTGCGCACCAGGTTCAGGTCGAAGTCGCGCATCATCGATCCCATCTATGAACGACCGAGCCAACATTTATTGGAACACAGGCCGCCGTGCTCCATAGGGTCCGCCCATGCCCACTGTCCGCCGCCTCGCCCACGAGTTCCTGGACCGCCGTGGCCTGACCACGGTCTTCGGCAACCCCGGGTCCAACGAGCTCCCCTTCCTCGCCGAGCTGCCCGGGAACTTCCGGTACGTCCTCGGCCTGCACGAAGGCGCCGTCGTCGGGATGGCCGACGGCTACGCCCAGGTGACCGGCCGCCCGGTGCTGGTCAACCTGCACGCCGCCGCCGGCTCCGGCAACGCGATGGGCGCGCTCACCAACGCCGTCTACTCGCGCTCTCCCCTGGTGCTCACCGCCGGCCAGCAGGTCCGGACCGCGATCGGGCCGGAGGCCATGCTCGCCAACGTCGACGCGACGCAGCTGATGCGGCCCCTGGTCGGCTGGGCCGGCGAGCCGAGCTGCGCCGCGGACGTCCCGCGCTCGCTCGCGCAGGCCGTGTTCGAGGCCGAGCTGCAGCGGCGTCCGACCTACCTCTCCGTGCCCTACGACGACTGGGCCGCCGAGCTGCCCGAGACGGCGACGCTCGACCGGCAGGTCCAGCGAGGCTTCACGCCGAGCGCAGCCCAGCTCGACGATCTCGCCGCGAGCGTCGCCGGGGCGAAGAACCCGGCACTGGTCCTGGGCGGCGACATCGACGCCACCGGGCTCTTCGACCGGGCCGTCGCGCTGGCCGAGCACCTCGGCCTGCCGACCTGGGTGGCGCCGTCGCCGCACCGGCTGCCCTTCCCCAACCGGCACCCGCTCTTCCGCGGCGTGCTGCCCGCCGGCATCGCGCCGGTTTCGGCCGCGCTGACCGGGCACGACCTCGTGCTGGTGCTCGGCGCGCCGGTCTTCCGCTACCACCAGCACGTTCCCGGCGCCTACCTGCCCGACGGCACCCGGCTGGTCCAGGTCACCGACGACGTCGGCGCCGCGGCCCGCGCGCCGATGGGCGAGGCGCTGGTCGCCGACCCCGCGCCGGTGATCGAAGCGCTGCTGGAGAAGGTCCCCGCCCGCAGAACAGAACGCACTTACGTCGAGAACCCGCAGCCCCGGACCGGTGAGAAAGCGCTGCACCCGGAGCAGGTGTTCGCCGCCCTGCGCGACACCCAGGCCGCCGACACGCGGTACGTCGTCGAGTCGACGTCGACGAATTCCGCCTGGTGGCGGCAGATGGACCTGCGGCGCGCAGGCTCCTACTTCTTCCCGGCCGCCGGCGGGCTCGGGTTCGGCCTGCCCGCCGCCGTCGGCGTGGCGATGGGCGACCCGGACCGCCCGGTCGTCGGCGTCATCGGCGACGGCTCGGCCAACTACGGCATCACGGCGCTGTGGACCGCCGCGCACTACCGCGTGCCGGTCACCTTCGTGATCCTGCGCAACGGCGTCTACGGCGCCCTGCAGTGGTTCGGCGAGCTGCTCGGGACGCCGGACGTGCCCGGCACGCAGATCCCCGGCATGGACTTCACGGCCATCGCCGCCGGATACGGCGTCGAAGCCACGGCTGTCACCAGCGAAGACGACTTGCGCGCCCAGCTCAAGACGACCCCGGACGGCCCGCGGCTGATCCAGGTCGACACCGAACCGACCACACCGGAGTGATCATGCTGGAGAACGAATTCCGCGGCGGCAGCGGCGGGACCCACCAGGTCGTCGAACCGGCCACCGGCACCGTGCTGGGCCAGGTGGGCATCGCGACGCCGGGCGACGTCGCCGAAGCCGCCGCGATCGCCGCGAAGGCCCAGCGCGACTGGGCCCGGCGCAAGCCCGCCGAACGCGCCGCGGTGCTGCGCCGCGCCGGCGAGCTGTGGGAGACGCACGCCGCCGAGGTGCAGGACTGGATCGTCCGCGAGGCCGGTTCGACGAGGCCCAAGGCCGGGATCGAGACCGAGATGGCGGCCGGGATCTGCTTCGAGGCCGCCGCCCTGCCCGCCCATCCGCTCGGCGAGGTGCTGAGCACCGGCGAACCCCGCTGGTCGCTGGCCCGGCGGGTGCCGGCCGGCGTCGTTTCGGTGATCTCGCCGTTCAACTTCCCGCTGATCCTGGCCATCCGCTCGGTCGCGCCCGCCCTCGCGCTCGGCAACGCCGTGCTGCTCAAGCCCGACCTGCGGACCGCGGTGTGCGGCGGCGTGAGCATCCTGCGCGTCTTCGAAGCGGCCGGGCTGCCCGAGGGGCTGCTGCACCTGCTGCCCGGGGACACGGGAGTCGGCGCCGCCGTGGTCGACGCGCCGGAGGTGTCGGTCGTGTCGTTCACCGGCTCGACCGCGGCCGGGCGGAAGGTCGGCGAGGCCGCCGCGCGCTCGCTCAAGCGCGTGCACCTGGAGCTGGGCGGGAACAACGCGCTCGTCGTGCTGCCGGGCGCCGACGTCGCCAAGGCGGCCTCCGCCGGCGCGTTCGGGTCCTTCCTGCACCAGGGCCAGATCTGCATGACCACCGGCCGCCACCTCGTCCACGAGTCCCAGGTGGACGAATACGTCGCGGCCCTGGCGGAGAAGGCACGCCTGCTGCCCGTGGGGAACCCGGCCGAGGGCGACGTCGCGCTCGGCCCGATCATCGACGACCGCCAGCTCGCGCACGTCACCGACGTCGTCGACCGCAGCGTCGCGGCCGGCGCGCAGGTGCTGGCGGGCGGCAAGCCCGACGCTCCGTTCTACCCGCCGACCGTCCTCTTCGGACTCGACGACGCGAGCCCGGCTTGGCGCGAGGAGATCTTCGGCCCGGTCGCGCCGGTGCGCGCCTACCGCGACCTCGACGAGGCCGCGCGGCTGGTCAACGACTCCGAGTACGGCCTGTCGGTGGGCATCCTCGGCGACGTCGGCACGGCGATGAAGCTGGCCGAGGAGGTCCGCTCGGGCAAGGTGCACATCAACGAGCAGACCGTCGGCGACGAGCCGACCGCGCCCTTCGGCGGCGTCGGCGACTCCGGCAACGGCTCCCGCTTCGGCGGGGCGAAGGCCAACATCGAGGCCTTCACCGAGACCCAGTGGCTGACCGTCCGCGCGGACATCGCGCCCTACCCGTTCTGAGGAGCACGACGATGAAGACGTCCGCATGGACGGCGGTCCTCTGCTGGCTGACCGTCCTGCTCGAGGGCTACGACCTGGTCGCGCTCGGCGCCACCATCCCGACCCTGCTCAAGAGCGGCCACCTCGGCTTCACCGCGGCCGGCGCGACCGCGGTCGCCACGGTGTCGCTGATCGGCGTGGCCGTCGGCGCGGCGTTCCTCGGCCCGCTCACCGACCGCTTCGGCCGCCGCGTGCTGCTGATCGGCTCGGTCCTGCTGTTCTCGCTGTTCACCCTGCTGACGCCGCTCGCGCCGAACGTGGCGACGTTCGGCGTGTTCCGGTTCGCCGCCGGGCTCGGCCTCGGCGCGTGCATGCCGGTGGCGCTCACGGTCATGTCGGAGAACCTGCCCGCCCGGCGGCGCGCCAGCGCGAGCACGTTCACCATGACCGGTTACCACGTCGGCGCGGTGCTGACGTCGGTCCTCGCGCTGTCCGCGCAGGAGAACTGGCACCTGCTGTTCTACGGCGGCGGGATCGCCGGGCTGCTGGCCGTGCCGCTGATGTGGTGGCGGCTGCCGGAGTCCGCCGCCTACCTCGCCGCCCGGGAGGAGCCCGAGCGCGTGGCGCTGAAGGACCTGCTGGGCGGGAGGTTCCGGCGGATCAGCATCGCCGTGTGGACCGGGTCGTTCATGGGCCTGCTGCTGGTCTACGGGCTCAACACGTGGCTGCCGCAGCTGATGCGGACGGCGGGCTACCCGATCTCGACGTCGATCACCCTGCTGCTGGTGCTCAACATCGGCGCGGTGCTCGGGCTGGTGCTGGCCGGCACGATCGCCGACCGCTTCGGCATCCGGCCGATCGCGCGGATCTGGTTCGGCGCCGGCGCGGTGCTGCTCGCCGCGCTGAGCCTGAAGATCGGCAACGCCGTCCTGCTCAACGCGGTCGTGCTGCTCACCGGCGTGTTCGTGTTCTCCGCGCAGGTGCTGATCTACGGCTACGTCGCCCACGCGTTCCCGGCGTCGGCACGGGGCACCGCGCTCGGGCTGACGTCGGCGGTCGGCAGGCTGGGCTCGATCCTCGGCCCGTTCGTCACCGGGGCGCTGGTCACCGCCGGTATCGCCTACCCGTGGGGCTTCTGGTTCTTCGCCGTCGTGGCCGCGCTCGGCTTGGTCGCGGTCCTGCAGCTGCGCGGCGAGGAGCGGTTGACGCCGGTGTCCGCCGGGTAGCCGCGAAGGAAGGCCACCTGCAAGGAGGAGCGATGTCGCAGCCGCACGACGAGACCGGCGAAGTCGACTCGAGCGGGAATCCCGTGGACGAGCCGCCCCGCGAAGAACCCGACGGGCCGTTGGAAGACGACGACGCGAAGGCGCGGCCGGGACACCCGGGCGCGCAGGAGAACTTCCGCGGCGGCGGCTAGACGAGTAATGCGTAACTCGGTCAGTGGTCGTAGGCGGTCAGTGATCGGGTGATGGGTTGGCCGGTGGCGCGGTTGTGCCAGATGGCGGCGGTGAGGGCCAGGAGGCGTTGGGCGACGCGGACGCCGACGCCTTCGATGGTGCGTCCACCGTGCTGTTCCAGGTTCAGCTGGCCCTTGAGGGTGTCGTTGACCGACTCGATGAGCTGGCGGATGGACTTGAGCAGCGGCTCACCGGGATGCGGCTTGCGGTTGCGGTAGGACGGCCGGATCAGCCGGACCCCGCGCTCGGCCAGGAAGCGGTCCAGTTCCGCGGAGACGTAGCCCTTGTCGGCGATGATCAGCAGCCCCGGACGTTCGGTGAGCAGGTGGGGTTCGTGGTCGCAGATGGCCATGAGCACCTGCCGCTCGTCGACCTTCGGGTCGGCCAGCGCCCAGGCGACCGGGAGTCCGGCCGGGGTGCAGACCAGATGCAGCCGCAGTCCCCAGAACCAGCGCGAGTGGGAGCGGCAGAAGCCATACTTTGCCCAGCCGGCCAACTCCGAACGCTGGACCGTGGGTCGGGAGCGACCGCATTCGACCGGGGTGGAGTCCACGATCCAGGTGGTGTCGGTCCACAGGTCGGTGTCCGCCGCCAGCCAGCGCATGACCTGCTTGACCAGCGGCAACGCGGCACGCAGCCGACGGTTGTAGCCGGACTGGCCAGGCAGATAGCGGAACGCGCCGGGCATCCGGGCGGGCAGGAACCGCAGCCAGCGGGCCTCGGAGGTGAACCCCAGCAACGCCTGGGCCACGGCCAAGGTCACCAGCTCCGCGTCGGTCAGCTTCGGCGGCCTGCCCACCCGCCGCCTGCCGGCGAGGTGGTCGTCGATCTTGACGTAGAGTGCGGTGAGAAGGGTGTTCAGGTCTGTCGTCACAAACCGATCTTGAACACCCTTCGCCCATCTCCAGCCACCACCCAGACTTACGCATTACTCGTCTAGACCGTGTCCTCGGGCTTGCGGCGCCCCAGCGTCGCCTCCGGGTGCTCGGTGCGGCGGTCGGAGTCGCGCAGGACCTCGCGGGCCTGGCCCTCGGGGTCCGCGCTGTCGACGGCCTGTTCTTCGGGCAGCAGCTCGGCCCGGGTTTCGGTCCGGTCAGGGGTGTCGTCCATGCTTCGCGGGTACCCGGATCTCAGATACGCAACCAGCCGACGGCCAGCGCGATCACGAGTCCGGCGACCATCAGCACGAGCACGCCGGTGAGGACCAGCCACAGCACCGGCATCGCCTTCGACGGCATCGGCTGCGGGTGGGACAGGCCCGACGTCTGGGCGGAGTCGGGCGGCGTGCTGCCCGGGGGCACCCCGCCCCCGGGGTCGAGGTCCGGGGTCCGGCGGGGATCCGGATCCGGGGGTTCGGCGGTCATGGCGGCACCGTCCTTCCGTCGCTCCCGCCGCGGGTGCCCGGCACGCGGCCGGGCAAACCCGGTCACTCCCGGGCGCGGCGGTTGCCGGCGGCGTCCCGGCGCAGCTGGTCGGTGTGGGCGGAGATCTCCCCGAGCTGCTCGGCCAGCGCGCCGGTCAGGTGCGGCCGGGCGGCGGCCAGCGGCGGGAGCAGCGTCGCCGGGTCGTCGTCGCCGAGGGCCGCGCCGAGGCGGTCGGCGCTCTCCTGCGCGGCGGGCCCCAGCCCGTCGAGCGCGCTGACCCGGCCGGCGAGCTGGCGCAGGATGGCGGAGTTGCGCCGGGCCCAGTCGGCGACCGCCCGGTCGCCCGCGCGCCGGTCACGTTCCGCGTCGACCCGCGCCTCGCCGGTCTTCTCGCCCGTGTGCGACGGCTGCAGCCGCAGGTAACGCCGTTCGGCGGCCTGGCGGCTGGCGACGCCCAGCGCGGGCGCGAGCGCCACCCAGCTGGCGCCGGCCGCCCTGGCCGCCGTGATCAGCTCCGGTTCCCAGCGCGCCAGCTCCTCCCGCAGCAGCCGCAGGCCGGTCAGCGCCGCCAGCACCTGGTCCTGGTCACCGGCCCCGGCCCGGGCGGCCGTGACCACCTCCTGGATCCGGCGCACCGTGCCGGTGGGGTCGATTACGTCCATCGCGTCATCCTTTCGACGACCCATATCTTGTCATCGTTTTGACGACATGCTAGAACAGACCCGCGTGTTGACACCAGAGCTGTCAAATCCAGGAGGTGGATCCCGATGTTGATGCGCACCGATCCGTTCCGCGACTTCGACCGGCTCGCCCAGCAGGTCTTCGGTGCCGGCACCTGGTCGAAACCGGCCGCGATGCCGATGGACGCCTACCGCTCCGGCGACGAGTTCGTGGTGTGCTTCGACCTCCCCGGCGTCGATCCCGATGCCGTCGAGCTGGACGTCGAGCGCAATGTCCTCACGGTCAAGGCCGAGCGACGGCCCCTGCCGACCGGTGACGACGTCCGGATGCACGTTTCCGAGCGGCGGCTGGGCGTGTTCTCCCGCCAGCTGTTCCTCGGCGACACCCTGGACACCGAGCACATCACCGCGAGCTACGACGCCGGGGTGCTGACCGTCCGCATCCCGATCGTCGAGAAGGCGAAGCCGCGGCGCATCGCGGTCGACGGCACCGGCGACCACCAGCAGATCAAGGCCTGACCTCCGATCGAGGCGGGGCCGGCGTGCACCGGCCCCGCCTCCACCGCGCCGAGGAGGGTTTGCGGTGACTGTCATTCCCACGACGCACGGAATCAGCTCCTTGCTGGAGGAACTCCTCGCGCGGATCGCCGACGACGTGCCGGGCGCACTCGGCGCCGCGTTGTCCGTGCACCACCGCGGCGGCCCCCCGCTCGTGGCGGCCGCACACGGGCTCTCCGCGGCTCTGGTCCCGGCCCAGCTGGACAGGTTCGGCGGGCCGGTCCCGACCGCGGGCCGCACCGGCGAGCCGGTGGTGACCGCGGACGTCTACGCCGACGACCGCTGGCCGCACCTGACGCTGAGCGGCCTGCTGGAGCACCACCCCGCCCACGCCGCGTACTGGCCGCGCGTGCGCGGGATCGCGGCCCTGCCCTCGACGTGGGACACCGAAGGGACGCTGGTCCTGTCGGTGGCGCTCGACCGGCCCGCCACCGAAGAGACCCTGGACGTGCTGCGGCGCCACGAGCGGCTCGCCGCGATGGCACTGGTCGTCGCCGAGGCGACCCGGCCGGACCGGACCGACCAGATGCTGGAGCTCCTGCAGTCGCGCGCGGCGCTGGAGGAGGCCAAGGGCATCGTCATCGCCCTCCGCCGCTGCGACCCCGAGGAAGCCTGGCACACGCTGCGCCGGGCGAGCCAGGAGCGCAACGTCAAGGTCCGCGAGCTCGCCGTCGCGCTGGTGGAACTGCTCGCCGGCGCACCGGCACCCCAGCCGGACGGCGAGCGCACGATCCACCCGGCTCCGGAGGCCCGCCGCGCGGCCCGGCAGCTGCTGCGCGCCCTCGAACGACGCCGCTGAGTCAGCCCTGTTCCACCCGGAAGACCGCGATGTGGCCGGCGGCCGCCGCGACGGCGTCCGGTGTCGGCGCCGCGGCCAGGCCGGTCGTCACGAACCGCTTCCCCACGCTCGCCGGGCTCGTCTCGACCAGCCGGCGCAGCACCGGGCCCCGCTCCTCCACCGGCAGCTCGACCAGCCGCGCGGCCGACGAGCGGCGGCCCCGGGTGAGCGTCACCTCGCCGGCGGCCCGCACGTTCGCCACCCAGGCCGCCTTCGGATAGGCCTGGACGACGTAGTGGTGCCCGTCGATCGGGTTGACCGCGATCGGGAAGGTGCGGGGAACGCCGGTGCGCCGCCCGGGCACGGTGAGCAGCTGCATCGGACCGAAGGCGACGCCGAGGCGCTGCAGTCCGACGACGATCTTGTTGCCGGTGTTGACCAGCCGGCGGTAGCTCTGCGCTGTTGTCATGCCTCGACGGTACACAAGTTTGTATGGAACTCATATGATCTGACTCTCGTAGTTAATCTCGCTCGGGTCCCGGCTTCGGTTCGGGCGGCACCGGGTCCGGCACGGGCACGCCGGGGTCCGGGAGTGGGTCCGGACCCGGCCCGGGCGGCCCCGGATCAGGGACAGCAGGATGGGGCAAGCCAGGGTCGGGCACGACGGGATCAGGCAGGCCGGGATCGGGCTGGACGGGTTCGGGCGACACCGGGGGTGCGGTCGACATCGGTCATCCCCTCCGCCACGCTGCACCGCCCGCGATTCGGGCGGCGATCACCAGAGGGGCTACCCCCTGCGGCGGGCCGGGGAAACGCCGATCAGCGGTTCACGGGTGGTGGGCGTGGTCGCCCGCGGGGATGTCGCGGTCCACGTGGTCCGCGTGGTGCAGGGCCTGGGCCAGCAGGCCGCGGACGTGGTTGTCGGCCGCCGAGTAGTAGACGAACGTGCCTTCGCGGCGGCCCTTCACCAGGCCCGCCAGGCGCAGCTTGGCCAGGTGCTGGCTGACCGCCGTCGGGGCGGCGCCGGCCAGCTCGGCCAGGCAGGCCACCGACGATTCGCCCTGGAGCAGGGCCCACAGCACCTTGATGCGGGTCGGGTCGGCCAGCAGGCGGAACGACTCCGCCGCCAGGTGGACCTGCTCTTCGGTGGGCATGTCGAACTCCGGCAGCGACGCGTGCATGACCACAACCTTACTACTTGCGTATCTGCGTGCTTGCGCAGATAGACTCAGCCCCATGACCGGACACGGACACGGGCACCGCCACTCGCGGTGGCGGCCGCACAGCCACGACAGCGCCGACCGGGTCGACCGCGCCCTCGAAACCAGCCGGCGCGGCCTGCGGGTGCTCGGGTGGTCGTTCGCCGCGCTCTTCGTCACCGCCGTCGCGCAGCTCGTGCTCGTGCTGCTCACCGGCTCGGTCGCGCTGCTGGGCGACACCGTCCACAACTTCGCCGACGCGCTGACCGCCGTCCCGCTCGGGGTGGCCTTCCTGCTCGGCCGTCGGGCGGCGACCCGGCGCTACACCTACGGTTTCGGCCGCGCCGAAGACCTGGCCGGCGTGGTCGTCGTGCTCGTCGTCGCCGCTTCGGCCGCGATCGCCGGCTACGAATCGGTGGTGCGGCTGCTCGACCCGCAGCCGGTCGCGCACCCGTGGGTGGTCGCCGCGGCCGGTGTGATCGGCTTCGCCGGCAACGAACTCGTGGCGCGGTACCGGATCAAGGTCGGCCGCGAGATCGGCTCGGCCGCGCTGGTCGCCGACGGCGTGCACGCCCGCACGGACGGCTTCACGTCGCTGGCGGTCGTCGGCGGGGCCGCGGGCGTCGCGTTCGGCTTTCCCGCCGCCGACCCGATCGTCGGGCTCGGGATCACGGTCGCCATCCTGTTCGTCCTGCGCGACACGGCCAAAGAAGTCTTCCGGCGGCTGCTGGACGCCGTCGACCCGGCGTCGGTCGAGCTGGCCGAACGGACGGCCCGCGAGGTCGACGGCGTACTCGGGGCGCGGGACCTGCGGATGCGCTGGATCGGGCACCACCTGCGGGCCGAGCTGGCGGTGACGGTGGCCGCCGGCCTGACCATCGAGGCCGCCCACGCACTGGCCCACGAGGTGGAACACCGGCTGCTGCACACGATCCCGCGCCTCACCGCGGTCGTCGTCCACACGGAACCGGCCCGCGGGGCGGATCAGGCCCACGAAACCGTTGCCCACCACCGCTGATCCGGTTTTTGTCGGTGCCGGCCGCTAACGTCGGGTCCGTGATCGACCACGAAGCGGAGATCGAGCGGATCCTGGACGGACCGCCGGGCCGGCTCGCGTTCCGGGCGCTGTGCGGCGTCCTCGGCCGGGCCGGCAGCCCGGGGCCCCTCGTCGAGCGGTGCGAACAACGGCTCGCGGTCTGGCCCGACGAGGTCCGGGAAGCGCCGTGGTCGTGGCTCGCGGCGTTGCACGCGGGCCACTCGCGGCCGGGCTGGCGACTCGCGCGCTCGATCGCGCTGAAGTCCTTGCACTACAGCACGGTCGACCCGCCGTTCCCGGATCCCCTCACCCAGCCGGAGTTCCGCGCGATCACCGGTCTCGACCTCGGCTCGTTCGCCGCCGACCAGCTCGCGGCGGTCGTCCGCGATCTGCCGCACTGGGAAAGCCTGCGCTCGCTGCGCATCGGCTTCCTCACGGAGATGGACGGCGAGCTGGTCGCGGACTTCGCGGCGGCGCCCGGCCTCGCGCGGTTCGAGGCGCTGAACCTCATCGACATCCACGAAGACATGTGGCACTTCGAGAAACCGCCGTTCCGCCCGCCCGCCGGGCGGCCGCTGCGGCTGCGGCACGCCGGGCTGCGCGCGCCCGACCTGGTGTCCCTGCTGCGCTCGGACCTCGTCCCCAGGCTGCGCTCGGCCGACGTCCTCGTGTGCAGCGCCGGCGAAGCGCGTGACCTCGCGGCCTGCCCGGAGCTCGCCGGCGTCGAGCGGCTGGCGATCGGCTTCCGCTGTGGCCGCAACGGAAGCCAGCCGCTGTGGGAGCCGTTCTTCGGCAACGTCATCGCCGAAGACGACGAAGCCGCCGAAATCTTCTTCGGGCAGGCCGACCTCTCCGGGCTGAAAGCGCTGACGCTGCAGGGAACTCCGATGGGGCTGGGGCGCGAAGGCCTCGGCGCGCGCGGCGTCGCGGCCACCGCCGGCCTGCTCCCCCAGCTGACCGAGCTGACGCTCACCCAGCTGCCCCTCGGCGACGGCCCGCTCACGCGCGTGCTCGGCGCGCTCGACCCCGAGCGCCTCGAAAAGCTGGCTCTCGTCGACGTCGTGGCGACCGACGTGACGGCCGCGGCGTTCCCCGGGTCCTTCCCACGGCTGCGCCGCCTCGACCTGAGCCGGAACCAGCTGACCGGAGCCGGCGCGCGGCACCTGGCGGCCGAGGTCCGGTTCCCCGCGTTGGCACACCTCGACCTGTCCGGCTGGACCAGCTCGCCGTACTACTCGCGGCCCGCCGTCCAGCCGATCGGCGACGACGGCGCCCGCGCCTGGGCCGGCTCTCCCCATGCGGCCGGCCTGAAGTCGCTGAACCTGTCCGCCACCGGGCTCGGGAGCGAGGGACTGCTCGCCCTCCTGCACTCCGCACGCCTGGCAAGCCTCGCCGAGCTGGACCTGTCCGGCAACAGGCTGGCCGGCTGGCCCGCGGACGTCCCGCTCCCACCCACCGTGCGCACGGTGGACGTCTCCGACTGCGGTCTCGACGACAACGCGATCCGAGCACTGACGTCGTCCGGGCCGACACCCGCGCTGACCGCGATTTCACTGGCCTACAACACCATCGGCACGGCGGGCGCCCAGGCGCTGGCGGTGTGGGACGCGCTGCCCGGGCTGTGGCAGCTGAACCTGTACGACAACGTCATCGGCGACGACGGCCTGACCGCGCTGGCCACTTCGCGGGCGGCGCAGTTGCTGGTCGAGCTGGATCTCCAGCAGGACTGCTGGAACAGCGCACGCCGGCCGCTCGCCGAACCGCTCCCGGCCGAAGTCGTCGATCCGGCGTCGTTCCCGAACCTCGACGCGATCTTTCTCGGCGTCGTCGACGAATACCACGGCGCGCGGTACTCCAGCGGGTTCCCGCCGCACGTCCGGGAACAGCTCGCCACGGCGGAGACGACCCGCCCCGAGCTGGTCGCGTTCCTCACGCACCTCGAGCTGAGCGAACAGGAAACCGGCACGGGCGGCGACCGCGACTTCCGGCCCACGGCCGCCGAAAAGCACCGCGAACACGTGGCCGAGGCCCGCGAGTTCGCCCGGCGCATGCGGGAGGGCGCCCCTGGCTGATCACCCGACGGGCTGCTCCACCGGTTCCGGCTTCGGGCTCAGCACCCCGGCGAACAGGGCCGCCAGCACGCACAGCACCACGGGCACCGCGAAGGCGACGTTCAGCGGCATCCAGTGCGTCAGCCCGCCGATGAGCGCCGGGCCGGCCAGCAGGCCGACGTAGCCGAGGCCGACCACCCGGGCCATCAGCGCGCCGGACGCCCGCGTGTCCAGGTTGCCTGCCGCGGTGAACAGCTGCGGGACGCCACCCGAAAGGCCCAGGCCGAACAGCGCCCAGCCGACCAGGGACACCGGCACCCACGGCGCCGCCGCGGCCACGGTCAGCCCCACCGCGGCCAGCACGGCGCCGTAGCGGACGATCGCGGCCGGGCCCGCCCAGGCGGCGACACGGTCGGTGAGGAACCGGCCGGTCGTCATCGCCACCGCGAACGCGCCGTACGCCAGCGCGGCCGTCGACGCCGAGGTGCCGAGCACCTTCTCCATGTGCAGGGCGGCCCAGTCGTTCGCGACGCCCTCCGACAGCATCAGCGCCAGCGCCAGCAGGCCGAGCAGCCACACCGTGCGACCCGGGGTCCGGCGGCGCGCGGCCGGCTCGTCGGCGGTGTCATCGTCGTCAGCAGAAGCGACAGTGGCAGCGGCCCCCGAGGCGGCCGGCTCCATCAGGAACCGCGCCGACACCAGGGAAAGCAGCACACACACCAGGCCGGTGCCGGTGAGCGTGACCCCGGTGGGCACGCCCGCGCCGAGCGTCGCCGCGCCGATCACCGCGGCGATCGCGCCGCCGATCGACCACATCGCGTGGAAGGCCGCCATGATCGGGCGCGGGTAGGCCCGTTCCACCACGACCGCGTGGGCGTTCATCCCGACGTCGATGGCACCGTTGCCGAACCCGAAGCCGATCAGCGCCAACCCGAGTGCCCACCACGAATCCGCGAACCCGGGCAGGCACACCGCGAGGCCGAGCAGGATCCCGGCGGCCGGCACCAGCCGCCGCTGCCCGAGCCGGTCGACGAGCGGGCCGGCCACCTGCATGCCCAGGAACGCGGCGCCGCCGAGCACCAGCAGCAGCGCGCCCAGCGTGCTGTGCGAGATGCCCGTCGCGCGCTCGACGTTCGGGATGTGCACCACCCACATGCCCATCGCGAAGCCGTTGAGGCCGAAGAACATGAAGGTCGCGAACCGGGCGGCACGCAGGCGGGACAGGACGGTCGTCATCGGCTCTCCGTGGGGGTGGGGACAGCAACGTGCACCAGCACGCCGCGCTCGGTCAGCGCGGCACGCTGGTCTTCGGGGGCGCCGGGATCGGTGATGACCACGTCGGCGCGGTCGGCGGGACAGATGCAGGCGAGCGTGGCGCGGCCCCACTTGGCGCCGTCGGCGAGCACGACCGCCCGCGCCGAGACGTCGAGCGCGGTCCGCTTGACCTCGGCGTCGTCCAGGTCGAAGGCGGTGAACCCGGAGTCGACGCCGACCGCGCACGGGCTCAGCACGGCGATGTCGAACCGCAGCGACCGCAGCGACGCGCACGTCAGCGGGCCCACCAGGGCCTGCTCTCCCGGCCGCGCTTCGCCGCCGGGCAGCAGCAGCCGGACGCCGGGTTCCGCCGCCAGCTCGTGGGCCGCGTGCAGGGACAGGGGCACCACGGTGATCGAGCGTCCGCGCAGCAGCCGCGCCAGTTCCAGCGCCGTCGTGCCGCTGTCGAGGACGACCGTCTCGCCGTCGCGGATCAGCTCGGCCGCGGCGGCGGCGATGGCCTGCTTCGCCGCGACCGCGGTCGCGGCCCGGGCGGCGAACGGCGGTTCGACCCCGGACGGCGTGGCCGGGACCGCGCCGCCGTGCACCCGGCGCACCAGGCCACGGGACGCCAGCTGGTCGAGGTCACGGCGGACGGTCATCTCCGACGCGCCGGTCGCCGCGGCCAGTTCGGCGACGCCCACCTGCTCGGCGTCACGCAACCGCTCCACGATCATCCGGTGCCGTTCCGCGCTTTTCACGCCCCGATCCTCCCAAGCCGCGAGAATTCGCACAATCGCTTTGTTCGTTCGATCACGCGGTTTGTGCGAACTATCGCTGCGGCATGATGGTGCCGTGCACGCCGCCGAGACCACCGCGACCCCGTGACCGGGGGCTACCTGAAGGGCCGGATCCGCCGCGAGGACATCATCACGGCGGCGGCCGCGGCGTACGGCGAACTCGGCTACCACGGCTCGTCGCTGCGGGAGATCGCCAAGCGCGTCGGGATCTCGCACGCGGGCCTCCTGTACTACTTCCCCACCAAGGAAGCCCTGCTCGCCGCCGTGCTCGAACGCCGGGACGCCGAGGACTCCGAGCGCGAGCAGCTCACCGTGCCACCCGGGCTCGCGGTCTTGCGCCACTTCGTCGCGCTCGCCGAGCACAACGTCCGCCACCCCGGGATCGTCGACCTCTACTCGCGGCTCGCCGCCGAAGCGGTCGCCCCGGACCACCCGGCGCACGAGTACTTCGTGCGCCACTACCGGGCCGCCCGCGACGGCGTCCACGAGTCGTTCGCCGCCCTCGCGGCCCGCGGCGAACTGCGGGACGGCGTCGAGCCCGCGCTGGCGGCGCTGACGTTCATCGCCCTGATGGACGGCCTGCAGGTGCAGTGGCTGACCGTGCCCGGCGACGTCGACCTGGTCGGCTCGCTGCGCTTCTACCTGCAGAACCTGCTCACCGTCCCGCTCTAGAGCGTCTTCGCGTACGGGTCCCAGCCCGCCGGCAGCAGCGGCGGGACGTCGACCGTGCTCGCGACCTCCACGCTCTGCCCGCGGGTCATGGACTCGTCGATGGCCAGCATCGCGTCGAGCACGTGGTAGGCCAGCTCCCCCGACGCGCGTTCCGGCACCCCGGCCCGGATGGCCCGCGCGAGTTCCAGCGCGCCGGTGCCGCGGGAAGCCGGATGTCCCTGCGGCGCCAGCTCTTCCGGCTCGTCCCGGTCGAGCAGGTGCAGCCGGGTCGGCTCGTCGAACCGGTTGGGGTCGGGCAGCACGGCGGTGCCGAGCGTGCCGGTGAGCTCGGCCAGCGCCGGCCGCTTGAGCGCCGAGTCGAAGCTCAGGACCAGCTGGGCCGACGCGCGTTCGAACTCGACGAGCGCGGTGACCGTGGTCGCCACCGACACGGGGAACTCGGTGCCCGCCCGCGGCCCGGACCCGACGACCCGGGTGTCCCGCGCCCGCCCGCCGGCCCCGGTGACGCGCCGGATCGGGCCGAGCAGGTGCACCAGCGCCGTCAGGTAGTACGGGCCCATGTCGAGCAGCGGCCCGCCGCCGGGCTGGAAGTAGAACTCCGGCGCCGGGTGCCACAGCTCCGGGCCCGGCACCTGGAACAGCGCCAGCGCGGTCAGCGGACGGCCGATCCGGCCCGTGTCGACGGCGTGGCGCGCGGTCTGCAGCGCGGCGCCGAGCACGGTGTCGGGCGCGCAGGCCACCCGCAGGTTCTTTTCCCGGGCGCGGTCGAGGAGCTTGCGGCCGGTCTGGCGGTCGAGCGCGAGGGGCTTCTCCGTCCACACGTGCTTGCCCGCTTCGAGCGCGGCGAGCCCGACCTCGACGTGCGCGGCCGGGATGGTCAGGTTGACGACCAGCTCGACGTCCGGGTCGGCGAGCAGCTCGGCCACGGTGCCCGAGCGCGGCACGCCGTACTCGGCCGCGCGCGCCGCCGCGCGGGCGGTGTCGAGGTCGGCGACCCGCACCACGCGGACGTCCGGGAACGCGGTGAGGTTCTCGAGGTAGGTGCCGCTGATGACGCCGGTGCCGATGATGCCGACACCGACCGGCCCGCCGGTCACCGGTCCGCGCCGGTCAGGAAGGCGTGGCTGGCGGCGAGGGCCTCGAAGAGGTCGCCGTCGAAGGCGTCGAACTCCACCACGCGCAGGGCGTCCGGCGCGGCGGCCAGGACCTCGGCGAGCGGCACGCGGCCCTGGCCGGCCGGGACCTGGCCGGTGGCGTCGGTGGCGAGCCCGCCGTCCTTGACGTGGATGGCGCGCACGCGCTCGCCGAGCCGTCGCAGCAGGGCGGGGGCGTCCTCGCCGCCCGCGGTGGCCCAGTAGGCGTCGACCTCGAGGGCGACCGCCGGGTCGAGCTGGTCGGCGAACACCTCGAAGGCGCTGCGGCCGTCGATCCGGGATTCCAGTTCCCACCAGTGGTTGTGGTAGCCGACGCGGACGCCGTGCTCGGCCGCGAGCTTCGCGGCGGCGTTGAGCCCGTCGGCGGTGGCCGCGATGTCGGCCGCCTCCTGCCACCGCTCCGGCGGCACGAACGGGTCGATCACCAGGCCGATGCCCAGCTCGGCCGCGGCGGCGAACACGGCGTGCTGGTCGGTGCCGAGCAGCTGCGCGTGCGCGGTCGGGGCGGTCAGGCCGGTGGCGGGCAGCCCGGTTCGCAGTGCTTCGACGTTTTCGACGACACCGTACGGCTCGACCTGCGTGAACCCGATCGCGGCGAGCCGCCGCAGGGTGTCGGCGGGGTCGGCCGCGAAGGCGTCTCGGACCGAGTACAGCTGCACGGAAGGCACGCTCATCGCCGGCTCCTCCAGCTCCGGTGGCGGCCGTCCGCCACGGCTCCTCAATTTCTACCACCTGGTCAAAATTGTGACCAGGGCTTTCCTCCGGACGGCCGCCCGCGTGCCCCGACTCACGCCGACCCGTGTTTTGGCAAGCGCCCGATGGGGCAGTAACGCCAAGAGCAGGCAGCCAGGGCGGATCCGGGAGGTGCCGGGAGTGGACAGGGCAGGGGACGAAAGGGACACGGGGGCCGCCACCGGGCGCCCGAGGTCCCGTCGCGACCTGACGGACCTGTCCGAGGCCGCGCGCGACCTCGACCGGCGGATCGAACAGCACCTCGAACGGCTGCGCCGGGAGCGCGCCCAGCGCGCCGCCGACATCCCGGACCAGCGGCTCCGGCCCAGCGGCTGAGCGGACCACCTCGCGTTCACCGCGCGGACGCGACCTACTACTCTGGGTGGCCCCACGCCACGCCGAAGTCCTGCGAGGTCGCCATGTCCGTGTCCCCGAGCCAGACGCCGGTGGGGGTCGACCCGACCCGACCGAGCATCGCGCGGATCTACGACGGCTTCCTCGGCGGCAACAACTTCTACGAGGTCGACCGCGTGGTGATGGACAAGATCCGCGCCGCGGTCCCGGAGGCGGTGGACATCGCCCGCGGCAACCGCGGCTTCCACAACCGCGCGCTGCGGATGCTGGCCGGCCAGACGAAGATCCGCCAGTACGTCGACTGCGGGTCCGGGCTGCCGACGGCCGAGAACACCCACCAGATCGTGCAGCGCATCGACAAGGACAACACGGTCGTCTACCTCGACAACGACCCGGTGGTCCTCGCCCACGGCCGCGCGCTGCTCGTCGAGAACGACTTCACGCACATGGTCGAGGCGGACATCTTCAAGCCGCAGGAAGTGCTGGGGCACCCCGAAGTCCTGGCGCACGTCGATTTCACCGAGCCGGTCGCCCTGCTGCAGGTGGGCACGATGCACCACTGCGAGGGCGACGGCGTCTTCGACATCATGCGCGAGTACATCGACGCGCTGCCGTCGGGCTCGTACGTGGTGCTGTCGCACTTCTTCGACCCCGAAGTGCCCGAGCTGACTGCGATCGCCAAGCGCATCGAGCAGATCCTCGTCTCCGGCCCGCTCGGCGCCGGCCGGTTCCGCACCCGCGCGGAGATCGAAGCGATGATGACCGGCCTCGAGATCGTGCAGCCGAACGCGACGTCCGCACCGGGCATGGCGGTCTGCGACGAGTGGTGGCCGGACGGTCCCCGGCTCACGCCGCTGAGCGACTCGGCCCGGTGCGTCGCGGGGATCGTCGGCTACAAGCCGTAGCGCGTCACCCTTCCGGTTCCGCGGGCGCTTCTTCGGACGGCGCCGCCCCTTCGCGCACCCACTTCAGCTTGACCTCGAACTGGCCCTGCAGACCGGTGCGCGCGATCACCGCACCGGCCTGGGCGTCGAGCTTGACGCCGAACTTGAGCTCGACCTCGTCCGGGCCCAGGTTGCGGAACTGGGCCAGCGCCGCGGCCGCGGCCGTGCGGACCTCGCCCAGCGCGTGCTCGAACGTCGTGGACGCCTTGCGCAGCACGCCCGAGGGCACCGAGGCTCGTTCCAGGCCCGGCTCCCCTTCGACCTCGACGACGACCGTTCCGCCGTCGGCCAGCGGGAACCGCACGAACTCCTGCACGAAATCTCCTTCGGTAGTGACGATTCTCAGCACGGCAGGTCGAGCCACTGGTCCCGGCCGATGTCCCGGCGGACCCGGTCCAGCTGGTCGAGCAGGGTGGGCAGCCGGGCCGGGTCGGCCAGGTACTCCAGCACCGCCTGGTAGAAGGCGCTGGTCATCGCCGCGGGCATCAGGTCCGACGCGTCGAAGCACAGGTTGCCGCCCTTGGCGAGGGTCGTCGCGATCCGCCGGGTGACGTCGCTGCGGTAGACGTCCTCGTCGACGAGGCGCTGGTGCACCGAGAACGTGGTCCCGCCGGACGGCCAGATCCGCTGGCCCGCCGCCCCGGCCAGGTAGGCCATGAGCCGCCGCGCGGCGGGCGTGTCGCGGAACATCCCGGCGAGGTCGGCCGAGACCTCCGACGGCCCGGTACCGCCGGCGCCGGGGAACGGGAAGAACCGGAAGTCCCGGTCGGGTACCGGTGGCCCGGCCGGCCGCGGGACGGCGGCGTACCCGCCGATCGCGAACGAGCCGAGGTGCTCCAGCGCGCACCCGGGCGGGTCGGCGAACATGGCTCGGCCGGCGTCGGCGAACGAGGTGAGCAGGGCCGCCGTGCTGCCGCCGCCGGGCGCCGGCACCAGCGCGCCCCAGCTCTGCCACGCGTCGGCGACCGCGGGGTCGGTCCAGGCCAGCCGGCCCGCCGCCCAGCTGCTGTAGACGCCCGGCCCGGCGCGGTGCAGCAGGATGTCCTCGAGCCAGTCCGTGCCGGGGAACCCGGAGTTCGGCGGGGCGCCCATGCCGAGGCACCACGGCCGCTGCCCGGCCGCGGCCAGCCGCCGCGACACGGCCACCAGTTCGTCCCAAGTGGACGGAACCGGCCCGGGGAACGACTTGGGCGTGTACCAGACGATGCTCTTCAGGTCGGCCTTCACCACCACCGCGTACACGGCGTTGCCGCCGAGCTGCTGCAGCCGCCGCCACTGCGGGCTGTAGGCCGCGCGGACCTCCGCGTCGAGAACGGCGTCCAGGGGTTTCACGTCGCCGGAGCCCACGTACCCCGCGAGTTCGGCCGGGTTGGACAGCACCGCCACGTGGGGCGGGGTGCCCTGCTGCAGGTCGCCGCGCAGCACCTGGTTCTGCGCGCGGGTGCCCTGGTAGTCCACCGGGATCCCGGTCTCCCGGGTGAAGCCGTCGAGCACCTGCCGGAACGCCTTCTGCTCGTCGCCGGTCCACGGCCCCAGCACCGTCACGACCTCCGTGCCGCTCCCGGCGGCACACCCGGACAGCAGCAGGACGACGACCAGCACCAGGCCGGCACAGCGATTCACGACGCTCTCCTCGTGCGGAACCGGTATTCGTCGAGGCGGGGTTGCAGGCCACCCACCGCCAGGACGCCGATCCCGGCGGCCAGCAGGGGGATGCCGTACCCGAGGACGCCGCTCCAGCCGGGTTCGGTGAGCCCCGGCCCCAGCAGGGCCGCCTCGTCGACCTCGGGAGGCGGCTGGGCCCCGACGGTCGGCGGCACGGGCGTGGCCGCGGCGAACGCGGCGACCGTGTCGCCACAGGCGGCCACGCCTCCCGGGCACTGGACGGCCAGTACCTGGACGAGCGTCCACCGGGTCACCCCGGCGACCGCCGCGGTGGCGGCGGAGCGGGTGTCCACGGTCCGTTCCAGCGCGGCGGCGCTGTCGCGCGCGTCGGCCTGGACGCCCAGCAGCAGCGCGGTTCCCGTGCCCAGCAGCACGCACGCCGCCGTGGCGGCCAGCAGCGCGGCGTTCACGGTGCGCCGGAACCGCCGGGCGAGGAACCGCTGGGTCCACGCCAGCGTGCCGAGCAGGACGGCCAGCGGCAGCGCCCAGAGCACCGTGATCGCGGGGTCCAGCCAGTCGGCGCCCAGCTGGACGTCGAGGGCGGCGCGCTGGGCGGCTTCGAGCGTGTCGAGCCGCGCGAGGATGCCGTTTTCCGGCGCGGTCAGCAGATCCGACGCCGAGAGCAGGTAGCTCGCGCCGAGCGGCCCGCCCGTGTCCTGGCGGAAGTGGGCGTCGGCCTGCCCGATGAAGCTGTTGTACGCCGGCAGCAGCCCTTCGATCAGCTGGAGCGTCCGGCTGCCCTGTGCCCCGGCCGCGTTGTGCTCCGCGACCTGCGCGAGCTGCTGGCTGGCGAGGGCGATTCCGTCTTCGTACTGCTCGCTGGGCCCGGTCAGTTTCGCCTGGCCGTGGTCGAAGGCCCGCACCGCCGCGTCGTGCGCGTGCACGAGCGCCTCCTTGGCCAGCGACACCTCGAGCACCGCGGGCGCGGTCCGCTCCCGCACCTCGGCGATGCTGGACCGGACGCCGAGGAAGGTCGCCAGCGCGGTCCCGAGCACCAGCACGCTGCCGGCCACCAGGCCCAGCCGCAGCCACCACAGGGTCTGCCGGGTCGTGCTGACCGCGGTCACGACGGCGAGCCTTCGAACGGTTCACCACAGTGCCCGCACCGCTTCGCCGACGGCCGCGCTTTGTGTCCACAGTGGACGCACTGGCGCGGTGCCCCGCCGGGTTCGGGTGGCACGGCGACGGCGGCGGGTTCCACCGCCCCGGTGTAGGTCGAGATGGTCGAGCCGAGCACCAGGGAGAAGCCATCGCGCGGGCGTACGCCGTCCTTGATCGTGACGGCGCCGTCGTCGCGCACGTCGACGAGCCGGCCCAGGCGCTTGAGGATCTCCGCGTTGCCCAGCTCGGTCGCGAGCCGGACCGCGGTGCCCCATTCGCGCGCCGCCACCGCCCGGTCTTCGCGCTCGAACGCGTCCCAGCCCGCCCGGACCGCGCAGCCCAGCTCGGCCTGCCCGGTGACGCGGGCGACGTTGTCGTCCGGGACGCTGGACAGCGCGAGGTCGTCGGTCAGGTACCCCACGACGGCCTGCGGCTCGCCGACCGGCTCGCCCGCGAAGAGCGTGACGGTGCCCAGCAGCCTGTCCTCGTACCGCGTCAGCTCCCCCGCCTCGACGTCGAGGCAGAGGTGGTACTCGCGCAGCTCGTCGCCCCACGCGCCGGTGGGCAGCTCGACCAGGCGATCCCGGGTCCGGCACTGCCCGGTGAGCTCCACCTCGGCCGGGAACACCTGCTTGACGAAGCGCAGCCTGCTGTAGGGCATCGTGGTCAGCCGCAGCCGCAGGTCCGGCACGGTCCGGCCCATCGCCCGCTCGACCAGCTGCCGGAAGTCGCCGGCGAGTTCGCTGTCCTCCAGCACGGCGTCCGCGCTGCCGCGCAGGACCGACGCGATGCGCTGCAGCTCCCGCGGCTCCCAGTCGTCCCCGATTCCCCTGGCATCGCAGGCGAACTGCCCCCGGCACCGGTCGAGCGCGGCGTCCAGCGCCCCCGTGCGCTCGGATTCGTTGCGGCCGTCGGTGAGCAGCACGGCGTGCCGGATCGCGGCCGGGGTCTGCTCGAACAGGGTCCTGGCCAGGTCCAGCCACGTGCTCATCGCGGTGCCGCCGCCGGCGATCAGGCCGGCGGCCGCCGCCTTCGCCGCCCGGCGGGTCCGCTCGCCGGCCACCGCCAGCGGCGGCTCGGCCGGGTACACCAGCCGGGCGCGCCCGGTGCCTTCGACGACCCCGAACAGCACGCCGTCCCGCAGCGAGCCGATCGCCGCCCGGCAGGCGTGCCGCGCGGCCTCGATCTTCGTCGGCGGCCAGTCCATCGAGCTGGAGCAGTCCACCAGCAGCAGCTCGGCGGTGGCCGGCGGCCCGGCCGCGGCGACACCGGCGTCGCCCACCCGCACCGTGAGGACGACGTCCATCCGGTCGTCGCTCGGCGCCAGGTACTTGTTCTGGCTCAGCTGGAGGGTGAACGACGGGCGGTCCGGGTCGGGCATCCGATCACCTTCTCGTCTTCGGCCGGACGGAGTTCGCGAGGTCGACGAGCACGCCGTGGGCGTCGCGGTCGGCCGCCTGCTCGGCGAGCCGGCGCAGGGACTGCTCCAGCAGCGACCGCAGGCCGCGTTCGGAGACGCGCTCGCCGAGGAGCGCGCCGCCGTCCCAGCCGTACGGGCCGATTTCCCCGGCCAGTGCGGGCAGCGCGGCCAGTGCGGCCTCGCGCACGAGCGCCTCCAGCCGGTCCTGCGCCTCCCGGTCGAGGTAGAGCTCGGGCAGCCGCCGCGCCGCGTCGGCGAAGTCGTCCCGGTCCGGTGCCCCGTACGACAGGCGCCCGGCCCGGATCCGCACGGCCGCGATCCGCGCCGCGTCGTAGTGGCGCGAGATCGGCGGAACGGCGTCCAGCAGGGCGACCGCGGCATCGCGGCCCGCGGTCCGCAGGTAGCAGCGGGCCAGGCCGAAGGCCGCGCTGGCCTGGTTGTGGTCGCGGTGCCACACCGAGCGGTACCAGCGTTCCGCCTGCGCGGTGTGCCCGCGCAGTTCGGCGCAGAACCCGAGCGCCAGCTTCGGCGCGATCTCGCCGGGCCAGCTGCGGTGCACCCGGTCGAACGCGGCCGCGGCCTGCTCGGCGTCTTCGCGGGCCAGCGCCAGCAGGCCGTGGTGCCAGGCCGCCCGCCAGTCGCGCGCGGCCTCGGCCCCCAGCTGCTCTTCGGCGTTCGCCAGTGCCGCGGCCGCCGCCGCGGCGTCGCCCAGCGCGACCAGCGCCCGCGTCCGGGCGAACGCGATCTCCACCGAGCTCTCGCCGAACATCGCGAGCTTGTCCAGCCAGCGGTGCGGCCCGGGCGCGCCCGCGATGGCGATGAACTCGGCCGCGGCGTCGTCGGCCGCCACCCGCGGGATCGGCAGCCGGCCCGCGCCGTCGGCGGCGCCCGGCAGGCCGAGGTCCAGCGGGCCGGCGGCCCCTTCGCCGGCGACCCAGTGGTCGAGGCCGGGTACCGCGCCGAGGCCGTCGTCGAGCAGCTCCGCCGTGTCCTCGAACAGCGCCGACGGCACCGGCCGCGGCCGTTCGTCGCGCAGCGACAGGATTTCCCGGCGCACGCCGTCGAGCTGCTCGGCCGTCTCCGACGCCGTGGCGAACCGCCGCTCGAACGGCGCGACCGCGCGTTCGAGCACCCGGTGCAGCGAGTCCAGCCCGCCGGCGATCCGGTCCGGGGCGACGTCTTCGCTCGCGGCTTCGAGCAGCACCTGCAGCGTCCGGCCGACGGTGTGCAGGTCCGAGCGCACGGTCAGGCCGTGCCGGGCCAGCTCGTGCGCCGGTGCCTGGAAGCCTTCGGTGCCGACGCTCGGCCCGGTCCGGTCGCCGATCGGGCGGGCCGCGCCGAGGTCGATGACCTTGACCCGCTTGTCGCCGTGGATCACGTTCTCCGGCTTCATGTCGCAGTAGAGCAGGCCTTCGCCGTGGAGGTAGTCGAGCGCGCCGAGGATCGCCCGGCCGTAGACGATCACGTGCTCGACCCGCGGCGGCGGCCCCTGCCGCAGGAGATCGCGCAGCGACCGCCCGCCGACGTACTCCATCACCAGGTAGGTGTCCGGCTCGCCGCCGCCGGGCGGCGGGTGCTCGACGAAGTCGCTGATGCGCACGATGTTCGGGTGGTCGAGCCGGACGAGCACGTCGCGCTCGACCCGCGCGAGCGCGCGCAGCACGGCGTTGCCGCTGTTGATCACGCCCTTGAGCGCGACGTGCTGGCCGGCGAGCGCGGTGTCGGCGGCCAGGTACACCCAGCCGAGCCCGCCGCGGGCGAAGCAGCCGAGGACGTCGTAGCGGTCACCGACCCGTTCGCCGCGTTTCAGCTTGGGCAGGAAGGAGAAGCGCTCGCCGCAGTTCTCGCAGAACCCCTCGGCGAACGCCGGTTCACCGGCGTAGGCGCGGCCGACGGGTTCCCCGCAGTGGCCGCAGAACCGGTGCTGCTCGGGGTAGTCCGGGTCGGCGAGGACGAGCTTCTCCGGGTCCGGCACCTCGATGGCAGGCAGGGACTGGAAGTCCGCTTCGCCGCTCCAGAGTTCGACACTGCGTTTGAATTCGATACTGCGGTGGGTGCTCTCCGGCGCCGGCACCGACGGGGCGGACGGTGCCACCGGCACCCGGCGGCGCCCGCACACCTCGCAGAACCCGATGGGCCCGACCGGCCGCCCGTGGCACCACGTGGTCGTCACGCGCCCTCCAGCCTGCGGCGCACCGCGCGCACGTACCGCTCGACCGGCTCGGCCGCCGCCTCCGGTTCGGCCGGCCGCGTGGTCAGCACCGCCATGGCCGCGCGGTACAGCTCGCCCAGCTCTTCGTCCTCCATCAGGCCCGCGCCGGTCGCCTTGGCGTTGTAGCCGCGCAGCCGTCCGCGCAGTTCGTCGTGCCGGTCGGCCAGCGCGTCGAGCCTGCCGTACAGCCGGACCAGCTCCCACCGGGCCGCTTCCGCGTCGCGTTCGGTCGCCGCCAGCGCGCGCCGCACGCGCCCCGGCTCGATCCGCTCGCCCGCCGAACGCAGCGCGGCCAGCCGCAGGCGCAGGTCCGCGGAACCGCCGGGCACCGCCACCGGCGAACCGAGCCGGGCGGCCCGCTCCCGCGTGCGTTCCTCTTCGTGCTCCACCATTTCGACCAGCAGCGCCAGCCGGTCCAGGCGCCGCGCGTTGCGCTCGATCTCCCAGCGCCGCGCCAGCCGCACCCCGGGCGAGTCCGGCGTGCTGAACTGGACCAGCACGGTGGCGCCCTTGTCGACCAGCGGCCGCACCACGTCGGTGAGCACTTCCTCCGGTGCCCGCGCGTCTTCGACGCCGGTCACCGCCACCGCGACGTCCTCGGGGTTGGTCTCCAGGACGGTGAGCACCTCGCCGGTGCTGATGCCCGCACTGACGTGCTCGGCCACCTCGCCGGTGGTCTTGCCGGTCGCGTCCACGATCGCGTCGAGCCGCTCGCCGGAGATCCGGGATCCCCGGCGCTCGCGCCGCACCTGCGCCAGGAAACCCTGCCGGACGGCCGAGTCGCGGTCGCCGATGACCACGATCAGCGGTCCCGCCGGCGGCCGCGGCGGCTCGCCCACCCACCGGGCGACGTCCGGCACGTGCCGGACGATCACCTCGACCGGGATCAGGTAGGCGAGCCCGGCCCGTTCGTCGGTGTACTCGGTGACCACCATGCCCAGCACGGCACCGGTCGCCTTGTCGATCACGCCGGCACCGCTGAAGCCGCGCCGGACCCGCTCGCCGGGCAGCGGCGAGTTGAGCTGGATCCACTCCCCGGCGGCGCCGGCCGGACCGGCCAGCTCGGCGTTGTTCACCCAGACGCCGTACCGGTGCGGCGCCGGAAAGCCGTAGGTGTGGACCACCCGGTCGCGCACCGCACCCAGGCGCACCAGCGGGGCGCCGGGCACGTGCGGGAACGCTTCGGCGAGGTCGAGCAGGGCGATGTCACCCCGGCCGTCGTCCGTCTGCGGCACCCAGCAGCCGGGCCGCACGGTGGCCTGCGCTTCCGGCATGCCCGTCAGGCCGACGAACCGCACCAGCACGGGCCCGCCCGAAAGCGCTTCCTCCCCGGCTGCCTGCACCACGTGCGCGCAGGTGAGCACCGTGGCTTCGCCCAGCAGCATCCCGGCGCCCAGTGCCCGGCCCGACGAGTCCGACAGGCACACCCGCCACGGTTCCGGATCCCCCGCGCGCCCCTCGGCAGAACCGTTGTGCTCCCTCACCGCAAGCGACCTTACGACCCGGCACCGGCACTCCGGGGCGGGTTCGCCCGCTTACCCGGGCAGATCACCCGATCGGCCGCAGCACGGCCGGCGACCGTGGAAAACTCACGAACCCGCGGCCCGGTCAGGCGATCGTGCGCACCCGGTGGAGAGCGAAGAGCACGAGCACCGCCGCCAGGAGCACGAAGATCCCGGCTTCGATGCCCTGGAAGAGCCAGAACCGGTCCCCCGGCTGGAACTGCACCCAGTTCTGCGCGCCGGGACCGGCGACGGTGTCGAAGCAGCCATCGGGCGGGCACGGGCCGAGCTGGGCGTTCGGCAGGACGAGGTCACCGGCCGCGTTGCGGACACCGACGTCCATCACCCAGTTGCCGGCCCCGGGGTTCGGCGTCTGCCCGCCGGCCGGCGCGAACGTGAGGTTCTGCGCGGGCAGGAACCGCGGCCGGGCGAGCACCTCGACCGCGATGCGGACCACCGCGAAGCCGACCAGGGAGATCCCCATGGCGGGCAGGACTTTCCGCCAGTACGTCCCGGCGAAGACGCCCAGCGCCAATGCGAACAGCGTGTACGCGACCGGGACGATCCCCTGCACGTCGAACGAGAAGTAGCCCAGCCGGCCGTTGCCCGCGCTGACCAGCGGCCGGAACCACCACGACACGCCCAGCGCGTACCCGATCGCCAGCACGGCGGTCATCGCCCCGACCAGCCCGAACTTCGCCAGCGCCCACTGCAGGCGGGTCACCCCCTGTGTCCACACCAGACGGTGGGTGCCCTGTTCGACCTCGCGGGCGACCAGCGGCGCGCCGAAGAACACGCCGACCAGCACCGGCAGGACCACGAACAGGATGGCGACGAACACCATGCCGCCGAACTCCTGCTGGAACTCGTGGCCGAGGTTTTCGCAGCGGGCAACCGCGTCGGTCTGCGTGATCATCGACGCACCGCCGAGCGCGGCCCGGCAGGCGGCCAGCCCCATGCTGTCGTACTTCGCGTGCATCGCCAGGCCTGTGGGCACCATCAGCGCGCCGAGCGCGGCCAGTGCGGCGAGGGTGAACAGCACCTGCTTGCGGTGCTGCCGCCAGATCAGCCAGATCACGCCGGCACCCCCCACGCGGACGCCGGGACGCGGGTCTCGGCGTCGGCCTCGGCGAGGTGGGCCAGCACCACGTCTTCCAGGGTCACTTCATGCTCCGTCCACAGTGGATCGATCGGCCCGTCGCCGCGGCGGACCAGCAGCGTCGACTGGCGTTCGGTGTGGCTCGCCCGGACGACCTCCGCCACCCCGGCGATGGATTCGCTGCCGGCCCGCGGCCCGGTGAGCGTGCGGTGGCCGGCGAGCAGCTCGTCGACCGCGCCCGCCAGCCGGACGCGGGACCACTGCAGGACGATCAGGTGGTCGCAGCTGCGTTCGAGGTCGGCGAGCAGGTGCGAGGACAGCAGCACGGTCGTCTCGCTGTCGGCCACGGCACCCATCAGCGTCTGCATGAACTCCCGGCGCGCGAGGGGGTCGAGGCTGGCGATGGGTTCGTCGAGCAGCAGCAGCCGGGGCCGCTTGGCCAGTGCCAGTGCCAGCGCGACCTGGGCGCGTTGCCCGCCGGACAGCTTCCCGACCGGCTTGTCCGGCGGGATGCCGAGCGCGGCGAGCCGGTCGCGGGCCAGCGCGGCGTCCCAGCGGCGGCGGTTGAGCTTGCCGCCCATGGTGACCAGCTCCGCCGCGGTGAAGTCGCGGTAGAGCGGGGTGTCCTGCGCGACGAACCCGATGTCCGGCAGCGCTTCCCCCGGCGCCCGCCCGAAGACGCGCACCTCGCCCGCGTCGGGTTTCAGCAGGCCGACGGCCAGGTGCAGCAGCGTCGTCTTGCCCGCGCCGTTGGGGCCGACGAGCGCGGCGATCCGCCCGGCAGGCACCTCCAGCGCGCAGTCGCGCAACGCCCAGGTGCGGCCGTAGCGCTTGCCCAGCGCCGCGGCTTCCACCGCCAGTTCCATTCCGGACTCCCTACGACAGGTCGTGCGGCACCCGGGTGCCGCGGATCGTGGTTTCGATGAGGGCGGCGATGTCGTCGGGCGACATCCCCGCGGCTTCGGCGCGCTCCAGCCAGGTCTTCAGCTCGTCGCGCAGCTGTCCCTGGTGGCCCAGCGAGGGCCCGGCCAGGCTGCCGGTGACGAACGTGCCCACCCCCGGGCGGCCTTCGGCGAGCCCCTCCAGCACCAGCTCGCGGTAGGCCTTGAGCACGGTGTTCGGGTTGATCGCCAGCGCCTCGGCCACGTCCCGCACCTTCGGCAGCTGGTCGCCGGGCCGCAGGAGGCCGACGCGCAGCGCCTGCTTCACCTGGACGACGAGCTGCATGTACGTGGCCACCCGGGAACGGCCGTCGAGCACGAACTCGATCACCCTGCCCACCCTCCTATTGTCTTACGACATTAAGACAACACCTGACGGCGCCCGGCTGTCAAGGCATAGAGTTCTCGATCGAGACGCACACCGGCACCGGGAGGCAGGCATGTCGTTGTTGGACGGGCTGAGCAAGGCGATCGCGGGCGGGGCGGTCGAGATCGTCGACCTCACCGCGCCCCTGAGCTCGAGCACGCCGATCCTGCGGCTGCCGGAACCGTTCGCCAACACGATCCCGTTCCGGCTGGAGGAGATCAGCCGCTACGACGAGCGCGGCCCGCGGTGGTACTGGAACGACATCCACACCGGCGAGCACACCGGCACCCACCTGGACGTCCCGGTGCACTGGCTGTCCGGAAAGGACGGTCACGACGTCTCGCAGGTGCCGCTGGAGACGCTGGTGGCGCCCGCGGTCGTGCTCGACTTCTCGGCGCGGGCGGCCGAGGACCCGGACTTCCTGCTCTCGGTCGACGACGTCCGGGCGTGGACGGCGGAGCACGGGCCCCTGCCCGACGGCGGCTGGCTGCTGTACCGCACCGGCTGGGACACCCGCAGCGGCGACCAGGAGGAGTTCCTCAACGCCGACGAAACCGGCTCGCACACCCCGGGCGTGTCCCCCGACTGCGCGCGGTGGCTCGCCGAGGAAACGCCGATCACCGGGCTCGGCGTCGAGACGGTCGGCACGGACGCGGGTCAGGCGCCCGGCCTGGAGCCGATGTTCCCCTGCCACGAACTGCTGCTGGGCGCGGGCAAGCACGGCCTGACGCAGCTGCAGAACCTCGCGACCCTGCCGCCGACCGGCGTGCTGCTGGTGGTTTCCCCGTTGCCGATCGTCGGCGGCTCGGGCAGTCCCGCCCGGGTGCTGGCCCTGGTGGAGCGGTGAACGTCGCCGAACTGGTCGGCCGGACACTGGCCGGCCTCGGCGCCGGCCCGGCGTTCGGCGTGGTGGGCAGCGGCAACTTCGAGGTGACGAACGCGCTGCGCGCGGGCGGCGTCCGGTTCGTCGCGGCCCGCCACGAGGGCGGCGCGGCGAGCATGGCCGACGCCTACGCCCGGATCAGCGGCAAGGTGTCGGTGCTGTCGCTGCACCAGGGCTGCGGCCTGACCAACGCCGTCACCGGGATCACCGAAGCGGCCAAGAGCCGGACGCCGCTGCTGGTGCTCACGGCGGACTCGGCGGGCGCGTCGGTGCTGTCGAACTTCCGCATCGACCAGGACGGCCTGGCCACGGCGGTCGGCGCGGTGCCCGAGCGCGTGCACTCGGCCGCGAGCGCGGTGGCCGACACGGTCCGGGCGTTCCGGACGGCGCACCAGCAGCGCCGGACGGTGGTGCTGAACCTGCCCCTCGACGTCCAGGCGGCGCCGGCGCCCGACTTGCCCGCGCTGCCGGTGGTGGCCGGGGCCGCCCCGGTGCGGCCGGACGCCGCCTCGGCGGCCGCGTTGTCGGCCGAGTTGGCCGGGCCCGCCGCGGTGCGGCCGGACGCCGCGTCGGCGGCCGCGTTGGCGGACCTGCTGGCGGCTGCCGAGCGGCCGGTGTTCATCGCCGGCCGGGGCGCCCGTTCGAGTGGCGACGTGCTGCGGGAGCTGGCCGCGCGGTGCGGTGCGCTGCTGGCGACGTCCGCCGTGGCGCACGGCCTGTTCCAAGGCGACCCGTTCGCGCTGGGCATCTCGGGCGGCTTCGCGTCCCCGGCGGCGGCCGAGCTGATCGTGGGCGCCGACCTGGTCGTCGGCTGGGGGTGCGCGCTGAACATGTGGACGACCCGCCACGGCAAGCTGCTCAGCCCGCACGCCAAGCTGGCCCAGGTCGACGTCGAGCAGGCGGCGCTGGGCGCCCACCGCCCGAACGACCTGGGCGTGGTCGGCGACGTCGCGTGCACCGTGTCGGACGTCCTCGCCCTGACCCCCGCGCGCCCGGGCTACCGCACGGACGAGGTGGCGGCCCGGATCGCGGCCGGCCGCTGGAACGACGTCTTGTACGAGGACCTGTCCGGCGACGGCCGGATCGACCCGCGGACGTTGAGCAGGCTCCTGGACGAGCTGCTCCCGGCCGAGCGGATCGTCTCGATCGACTCGGGCAACTTCATGGGCTACCCGAGCGCGTACCTGTCGGTCCCCGACGAGCAGGGGTTCTGCTTCACGCAGGCGTTCCAGAGCATCGGCCTGGGCCTGGGCACGGCGATCGGGGCGGCACTGGCCCGCCCGGACCGCCTGCCGGTACTGGGCACGGGCGACGGCGGTTTCCACATGGCACTGTCCGAACTGGACACGGCGGTCCGCCTGGGCCTGCCGCTGGTGGTGATCGTCTACAACGACGCGGCGTACGGAGCGGAGATCCACCACTTCGGCGACGCGGACATGACGACGGTCCGCTTCCCGGACTCGGACCTGGCGGCGATCGCCCGCGGCTTCGGCTGCACGGGCATCACGGTGCGGTCGCCGGGTGATCTGCCGGCGGTGCGCGAATGGCTTGCGGGACCGCGTTCGGCGCCGCTGGTGATCGACGCCAAGATCGCCGACGACGGCGGATCGTGGTGGCTGGCGGAGGCGTTCCGCCACTGACCCAGCCTTGACACGGTCCAGCAGGCCCTGAATGCTGGCCGAGTTGTCTTACAGTCGTAGGACAGTGGGGAAACTAGCCGAGGAGCTTCGATGCGACTCTTGATGGCCGTGCTCGCGGCCGCGGCCCTGCTGGTCTCACCGGCGGACGCGGCCCCGCAACGCCCCGACCCGGCGGGCGCGCTGCTCGCGGCGTTCGACAGCCACGCGATAGTGGCGAAGTCCAGCCCGGACGTGGGAACGTTCGTGTTCGACCTGATCCGCGACCCCCGGTTCCCGGGCCGGGTGAACGACGTGGCGGTCGAGTGCGGCAACGCGCGCCTCCAGCCGTTGCTGGACGCGTACATTTTCGGGGCAGCGGTCCCGGAGATCAGCCACGTGTGGCGCGACACGACGCAGCCGAGCTGCGGCTTCTCGACGTTTTACGAGCAACTGTTCGCGTTGATCCGGCAGGTCAACACGACACTGCCTTCTTCGCGGAAGATCCGCGTGCTGGCCGGTGATCCGCCGATCGACTGGAGCCGGGTCCACACCCCGGCGGACCTGGAGCCGTTCCTGGACCGCGACGCCTCGATCACGTCGGTGGTGAAAACCCAGGTGCTGCAGCGAAATCGCAAGGTCTTGATGCTGTTCGGCTTGGGTCATTTGACGCACAACGGAGGAAGCGCGGCGGTGGCCCAGCTGGAGCGCGAGTACCCGGGGGCGGCGTATGTGATCGCGGACCACCGGGGGTTCACCTCGGACAACGCGCGCCTGGAGCAGCGGTTGGGTCGGTGGCCGGCTTTGGTGCCGGTGCAGGGTTCGTGGCTGGGTTCGCTGGAGACGACGTACTTCCCGGTGAACCGGGACTATCCGCCGGGCACCCGGGGGTATCCGGGCGTGGACGCGTATATGTACGAGGGGCCGGCGGATCTGTTGGTGCGCGAGCCGTTGTCGGCTCGGGCGGTGTTGGACACGGAGTACCTGACGGAGCTTCGACGTCGCGCATCGGCGATCGATGCGCCGCCGGATTCGATCGAGTGGCCGGAGACGTTCTTCGAGCGCGAACGCAGCTCGGGAGTGCTGTTGCGGGGCTAGTTCGATGGGCGGGACCGGCCCGCTGGGCGGCTCGTGCTGACCGAGGGCGCCGGAAGTGCTGGTTCGCTGCGGGGCGGGTTTGTTCCGAGGAAGCGGCTTCGGTAGCGCCGGCTGGACTTGCGGTGAGTGCGGGGCGGTCGGCCGGCCGAGGTTGAGGGGTTCGCTGTTCTCGCCCAGGACTGCGGGGATGACCATGGCATCACAGGCATGCACCCGGGCCTCGGCTGCGGTCATGGTTCCGGCTTCGCCGCAGCGTTGTGGGGTGGCGCGGAAGTCGGGGCCGTCGTCGCCAGTGCGGCGCTCGGCCAAGGCATCGAGCAACGCACTGGCGCGGGTGCCGGTCTCGTCGTCGAACCGGCCGCTCAGCTCCCACACCCCGGTTCTTTTGCGGCGCAGGAACACCTCCCGCGCCGGCGCCACCGGCTCGGTGTCATCCGGGGCGGAACCGTCGGGAGCCAGGTGGGCGAGGATGCGGGCACCGAGAGCAGTCACTGCCGCGTTGTCGGTCATACCTCCAAGCTACCGACCATCGAACACACAGGCATCACTCGATCGGGCAAGAATCCCGAGTCACCCGATGAGACACCCACACATTGGGCTCCACGTACACCGCAAAGTCGTCCAAAGTAGACACAAGCACCGGCGCAAGAGCCCCGGCAACAACAACGCCACCACCACGATCAAAGGGCAACCCGGTCCACCGCCGCCAGTCGGCCAACGGCGCCTGCACGGTCGCGGAACACGAAGCAACGCCCTCGATCCGCCCTCCAGCCCGGACATGGGTACGCAACCACCGATCCTCAGGCAACCCGTCCGAACGAACCGAGCGCGCATACTCCTTCATGGACAAACCAGGCACCAAAGCCTTGTCCGGCGGACGCACCGGAATCACCAGCGACGCAAGACCGGAATCAGCAACCGCGTCCCGCATGGCCGCCAGGACAACGGAAGACAGCCCCCGTCCCTGCCACGCGGGATGCACGGCGATCTCCAAACCACAAGCGGTATCCGGAGCAACACCGTCGAGCGCGTCCTCGGCCGCCCAGACGGCGACCGCGTCCCAGCCGAGGTCCGGCAACACCGAACGGCTGCGGAACGGCACCATGATCCCCCGCGCGACAGGCACAGCGTCTTCCACCAACGCCACGACCAAGTGCGGCCACAACCGCGCCACGCGACGACCGCGCACCAGCAAGCTCGTCAGGCTGCCCGCCATGAACCGCGGCGAGCCCGGCGGATAAGGAATCGCGTACACCGCATCGGCGAGATCGGGCCGCTGCGCCAGCGATACGGCTACCGGGACCATGACTCGAGGGCGATCAACGTCTTCGTGCCCGTCACCTGGTGGTGCCGGCGGATCTCGTCGATCGTCTTCTGCAGGTGCGCCATGTCGCGGACCCGCAGCCACACCAGCGCGTCCGGGTCGCCCGCGATCGTGAACACCGCCTGGGCCTCGGGCATCCGCGTTGTCGTGCGGAGGATCTCCGCCACCTTCGTATTCCCCACGAACCTCAGTTCCGTGAACGCCTCGATGCCCCAGCCCAGCTTCGCGTGGTCGACCTGGACCGTGAACCCGGTGATCACCCCGCTCTCCCGCAGCCGGTCGATGCGGCGCTTGACCGCCGCCGTCGACAGCGTCACCCGGCCCGCGATGTCGGACAGCGTGCGGCGGGCGTCCTCGCGGAGCAGGCCGAGGATCTCGTGGTCGGTGGCGTCGAGCAGCTCTTCGGGCATGCGCCCCAGCCTAGACGCAAAGAAGAAGGCCAAATAGCGACACAACCCGGGGAATTTTGCGTTCAAGACCGCGCAACAGGCATGCCTGTTGCGCCACTGTGGCCCACGTCGCATCGTGCCTCCGACGAAGGGAGCGCGCCGTGGAGACGTTCACGCTGGAGGACCGTTACCTGCGGGAAGCGGGGACCGTGCACCTGACCGGGGTCCAGGCCCTGGTCCGGCTGCTGTTCGACCGCGTCCGCCACGACCGCGCCCGCGGGGGCGACCCCGCCGTCTTCGTCTCGGGCTACGAGGGCTCGCCATTGGCCGGCTACGACCTCGAGCTCGGGCGCCGCGCGACACTGCTGGAGAAGCACGACGTCGTCCACCGGCCCGGGCTCAACGAGGAACTCGCCGCGACGTCGGTCATGGGCAGCCAGCTCGTCGCGGGGGCCGGCGCGAACCGCGGCGTCACCGGCTTCTGGTACGGCAAGGCACCCGGCCTCGACCGCGCCTCCGACGCCCTCCGCCACGCCAACCTGGCCGGGACCGATCCGCGGGGCGGCGCGGTCGCGCTCGTCGGCGACGACCCGAACGCGAAGTCCTCCACCGTCCCCTGCGCGTCCGAGCTCGCCCTCGCCGACCTCGCCATCCCGGTGCTCTTCCCCGCCGACGCCCAGGACGTCCTCGACCTCGGGATGCACGCCGTCGAGCTGTCGCGGGCCAGCGGACTGTGGGCGTCGCTGAAGATCGTCGCCAACGTCGCCGACGCCTCCGGCACCGCCACCGTCAGTCCACAGTGGAACCCGCCCCGGATCGAGAAGGGCTACCGGCACCAGCCGACGTCACGGCTGCTCGGCACCAGCCTCGCCGAGCTGGAACGCAGCCTCTTCACCGTCCGGCTCCCGCTGGTCCTCGACTACCTGCGCGCGAGCGGGATCAACCGGATCACCGCCCGAGGACCGGCCGACCGGATCGGCATCGTCACCGCCGGCAAGTCCTACTTGGACCTCCAGCAGGCCCTGCGCATCCTCGGCCTGGACACCGAACCCCACGGCATCCGCATCCTCAAGCTCGGCGCGATCCACCCCGTCGAGCCCACGATCGTCCGTGAGTTCGCCGAGGGCCTCGACGAGATCATCGTCGTCGAGGAGAAGCGCGCCTTCGTCGAACTCGCACTCAAGGAAATCCTGTACGGACGAGCGAACGCCCCGAAGATCACCGGAAAGAAGGACCTCGACGGCCGCACGCTGTTCACCGAGCTGGGCGAGCTGGACCCGGACGGCATCGCCACCGGGCTGGCGAAACGGCTGCCCGCGGGCATTCCGCAGGTCGACGCCTACCGGAGCCGGCGCCGTCGCGAACGCATCGCCGTGCCGCTGCTCGCCCGCACGCCGTACTTCTGCTCGGGCTGCCCGCACAACTCCTCGACGAAGGTCCCGGAAGGCACGCTGGTCGGCGGCGGCATCGGCTGCCACACCATGGCCCTGTTCATGGAGCCCGACCAGGTCGGCACCGTGCTCGGCGTGACGCAGATGGGCGGCGAGGGCACGCAGTGGATCGGCATGGCGCCGTTCGTCGAGGCCGAGCACTTCGTCCAGAATATCGGTGACGGCACCTTCACCCACTCCGGCAGCCTCGCCGTGCGCGCGGCGGTCGCCGCCGGCGTCAACATCACCTACAAGCTGCTCTACAACTCCGCCGTGGCGATGACCGGCGGCCAGGACGCGGTCGGCGGGCTGCCCGTCGAGAAGATCGCCCAGCTGCTGCTCCTGGAGGGCGCGAAGCGGGTCGTGATCACCAGCGACACGCCCGCGAAGCACCGGAAGCCGCCCGCCGGCGTCGAGGTCCGCGACCGCGGCGAACTCCTGCGCACGCAGGCGGAACTGGCCGCGATCAAGGGCGTCACCGTGCTGATCCACGAGCAGGAGTGCGCGGCCGAAAAGCGCCGGAAACGCCGTCGGGGCAAGCAGACCGCGCCCGCGACGCGGGTGGTCGTCAACCAGCGCGTCTGCGAGGGCTGCGGCGACTGCGGCACCAAGTCGAACTGCCTGTCCGTGCAGCCGGTGGACACCGAGTTCGGCCGCAAGACCACGATCCACCAGTCGTCGTGCAACGTCGACTACTCGTGCCTGGCCGGGGACTGCCCGTCGTTCGTCACCGTGGTGCCGTCCGGGAAGAAGAGGCGCCGCAAGACCGCCGAACTGGCCGCCGACGCCGTCCCCGCGCCGAACACCGGAAAGCGCGACTTCACCGTGCGGATCACCGGGATCGGCGGCACCGGCGTGGTCACCGTGACGCAGATCCTCGCGACCGCCGCGGTCCTCGACGGGCGGCACGTCCGCACGCTCGACCAGACCGGCCTCGCGCAGAAGGGCGGCGCCGTCGTCTCCGACCTGAAGGTGACGGCGGAACTCCTCGAACAGGCCCCGAAGCTCGCCGCCGGCGAATGCGACCTCTACCTCGCCTGCGACGCCCTCGTCGGCGCCGACGCGGCGAACCTGAAAGTCGCCGACCCGGCCCGCACGACCGCCGTCGTCTCGACGACCGAGGTGCCCACCGGCCGGATGGTCGTCGACACGACGGTGTCCTTCCCGGACCCCGGCAGCGTGCTCGCGCCGATCGAAGCCGCGGCAACGCGCACGGTGTCGCTGGACGCGCGCAGCCTGGCCGAGCAGTTCTTCGACGACGACCAGTTCGCCAACGTCCTGCAGCTCGGCGCGGCCTTCCAGACCGGCGCGATCCCGCTGCCCGCGTCGGTGATCGAACGGGCCATCGAGCTGAACGGCACGCAGGTCGCCGCGAACCTCCAGGCGTTCCGCCGCGGCCGCCTGCTCGTCACCGAGCCCCCGGCAGAGGCTCCGCAGCCCGCGACGGCGAAGCCGCACCCGCTGCGAGCCCTGGTGCACGCCGAGCCCGGCTCCGAGCTGGCGCGGCTGCTGGACATCCGCATCCCCGACCTGGTGGCCTACCAGGACAAGGCCTACGCCCGCGCGTACGCGGAGTTCGTCGAGCGGGTGCGGGTGCTGGAGGACGGGCCGACGGAGGTCACCGAAGCCGTCGCGAAGCACCTGTACAAGCTGATGGCGTACAAGGACGAGTACGAGGTCGCCCGGCTGTCGCTGGACCCGGCGTTCACCGACGGCCTCGAGGAGCAGTTCGGCGTGGGGACGCCGTACGCCTACCGGCTGCACCCGCCCGTGTTGCGAGCGCTCGGGATGCGCCGCAAGATCAGCCTCGGCCCGTGGTTCCGGCCGGCGTTCCGGCTGCTCCACGCACTGCGGAGGCTGCGCGGCACCCGCTTCGACCCGTTCGGCCGCGCCGAGGTGCGCAAGGTCGAGCGCGCGCTGATCGAGGACTACCGCACCGTGGTCCTGGAGGCGTTGCGGGCCGGGGAGGTCGAGAAGACGCGGGCCCTGGCCGAGCTGCCCGACCTCGTCCGCGGCTATGAGGACGTCAAGCTCGCCAACGTGGCCAAGTACCGCGAAAAGCAGGCCGAGGTCCTCACGCCCGCAGGTAGCTGAGCATCGCCTGGGCGCCGTCGGGGACGCGCAGCTTCGTGCTGACGTCCCCGGCGTGCTGCCGGGCCGCGGTGGTGCCGATGCCGAGCAGCCGCCCGATCGTCGGCACCGAGTGCCCTTCCGCCAGCAGCGCCACGACCTCGCGCTCGCGGGCGGTGAGCGTCGCCACCGGGTCGCCCGGCCGGGGCCGGGCCAACTGGACCGCGACCACGTCCCGGTCGAGGACCGTGCCGCCGGCGGCGACGCGCCGGAGGGCGTCGAGGAACTCCTCGGGCTTGCCGACGCGCTCCTTGAGCAGGTATCCGGCGCCCCCGCCGCCCGCGGCCAGGAGGTCGCCCGCGTAGCCGTCTTCGACGAACGCCGACAGCGCGAGGATCGCCAGTCCCGGCACCCGGCGCCGGGCTTCGAGGGCGGCCCGGAGCCCTTCGTCGGTGAACGTCGGCGGCATCCGGACGTCGACGACGGCCAGGTCCGGTGCCACGGTCTCGACCGACGTCACCAGGTCGTCCGGGTGGTCGACGGCGGCGACGACCTCGAAACCCTCGCTGCCCAGGAGCAGGACCAGCCCTTCGCGCAGCAGGGTGTCGTCCTCCGCGATCACGATCCGCACGGCGGCTGCCTCCTCGCGTCCACGTCGGCCCCTGCCTGGATGCACGGACGCGCGGGCGACCGGGTTCAGCTCTGGCCGGACCAGCCGCTCAGCCGGGTCAGCAGGCGTTCCAGGACCTCGGGGTCGGCGGCCACCGGATCGCCGGAGACGGGCTCGTCGACGAGCGTCCGGCGGTCCTGGCGCCGCGGCAGGCGCACCTGGCGCGCGGTCATCCCGCCCGGCAGCGGCAGTTCGCACCAGGTGGTGCGGCCGCCGCCGTCGGCGGGCGAGACGCCCAGCCGCTCGCCGGGCCGGGCCGGGGTGTCCGGGCGGCCGGGCACGTCGTCGTCGACCTCGATCGAAAGCACTTCGGCGCGAAGCCGCAGCCGCAGCGTGACGAAGGCCGGCGCCTTCGGGTCGCTGGCGTCGATCACGGCTCCGACCAGCCGTTTCGCGGTGGCTGTCACCTGCTCCAGCATCGGCAGCAGGGACCAGTCGGTGAGAATCAGGCGGACGAACAGCTCGGTGACCGGCAGCGCGCTGGGCTGCGCGACGAGCCGGATGTCGTCCATCTGGGAGGTGTGCGCGCTCAAACCCGACCTTCCTCGCCCCGGCGCGGCCCGTGCCGCACCACGTCAGTCCGCCCGCCGCGGCACGGTACCGCCCGGCCCGGGCGTTGCTACCGTCGGGGCCATGGGTGAGCTGCTCGAGGACGAGGCACTGCGCGTCGAACGGCTGCTCGACGCGCAGGCGAAGGCGGTCGAGCTGTTCGCGGCGGTGGCCGAGCGCGGCATCCTCGCCCCGGGGGTCCGGGAGACCGAGGCGAGCGACGCGATCCGCGACCTGGCCGGTGACCTGCTGGGCATCCGCCGGTACTGGCACAAGCGGATCGTCCGGGCGGGGGTCAACACGCTGCGGCCGTACCGCGAGAACCCGCCGGACCGGGTCCTGGCCGCCGACGACATCGTGTTCGCCGACTTCGGCCCGATCTTCGAGGAGTTCGAGGCGGACTTCGGGCGGACGTTCGTGCTGGGCGACGACCCGGTCAAGCACCGGCTGCGCGACACCCTGCCGCCGGTGTTCGACGCCGGCCGCGCGTACTTCGCCGCGCGGCCGGACATCACGGGTGCCGAGTTGTACGCGCACATGGTGGCGCTGGCGCGCGAGGCGGGCTGGGAGTTCGGCGGCGAGATCGCCGGTCACCTCGTGGGGCAGTTCCCGCACGAGACGATCGACGGCGCCCGCATCGACTCCTACATCGCCCCCGGCAGCGACGGCCCGATGCGGCGGCCGGACCGCACCGGGCAGGTGTCGCACTGGATCCTCGAGGTGCACCTCGTGGACCGGGAGCTGGGCATCGGCGGGTTCTTCGAACAGCTCCTCGACATCGGGCCTGCCGCCGCGGACTCCTGACCCGGCTTCAGACCCGGGCGGGTGCCCACAGCTCGTCGATGGCGCGTTCCGCGGCCGCGAGGCTCTCCTCGGCGAGCGGGACGAGGTCCGCCATCGGCGGCCGGACCGGCGCGAGCGTCAGCTCCGCGGTGATGAAGCGCGGCTCGAGGCCGGTCAGGGAAAGGCCGTGCGGCAGCCACGGCTGGGCGTGGTCCCAGCCCGCGCGGGGCGTGCCTTCGCCGTAGCCGCCGCCCCGGCTGGCCAGCACGACGAACTCGCGGCCGCCGAGCAGGCCGGTGTAGGTCTCCTGGTCGACGGAGAGCCCCGGGGCGATGAGGTGGTCGACCCACGTCTTGACGCTGCTCGGCGGGCCGAAGTTGTACAGCGGCAGGCCCAGCAGCACGGTGTCGGCCGCCTTCACCTCGTTGACCACCTCGACGATCCGCGCCCAGGTCGCCGCCTGCTCCGGCGTGTGCTGATCGGGGGCCACCTGACTGGCGAGGCCGCCCGCCGCGTCGAAGTGCGGGAGCGGATCCACCCCCAGGTCGCGGTAGGTGACCGTGCCGTCGGGGTGCGCCGACCGCCACGCGGCCGCCGCCCGCGCGCTGAGCCGCCGGCTCACCGAGGCGTCGCCCTGGATGCTCGAGTCGATGTGCAGGAGATGAGCCATGTCGTTAGCCGTCCATAGATCGTTGGTGTGTGACAAACTATTGATAGCACATCGACCATCAGTCTGCCCATATACTGGGCACATGACCTCGCTCCCGGTCGTCAACCAGCCCCCGCACCGCTGCGGCGCGCTGGTCGACCACCTCGCGCGCCGGCTGCGGCTGCGCAGCGAGTCGGTGCTGGCCCCGCTCGGCCTGCGGCCGCGCCACCTGATCGCCCTCACCGTGCTGCGCGACGCCGGCGGCAGCTCGCAGCAGGACCTGGCGAAGATCCTCGAGATGGACAGCACGAACGTGGTCACCCTGCTCAACGAGCTGGAGACCGAGAACCTGATCGAGCGCCGCCGGTCACCCGCCGACCGAAGGCGTCACCTGGTCGAGCTGACCGACGTCGGCGCGAAGCTGCTGGCGCGCGCCGAATTCGCGCTGGCCGCGGTCGAGGACGAGGTGTTCAGCGGGTTGAGCGACGAGCAGCGGGAGACGCTCTACACGCTGTTGCAGCAGGCGAGCAGCAAGACGGCCGTGGAGGCCTGCCGGGAGACGCGGCCCTGCTGAGCCGTCAGGCGCCGGCGATGTCCTTCGCCAGCTGCTGTGCTTCCGGCATGGTGAACTTCCCGGTGATCTGGGTGACGCCGTCGGTGATGGCGGACTGGATCTGCGGCGCGGTGAGGACCCGGCTCCGCACGACCATCGCGACCTGCTTGCCGACGTTGCCCCCGGTCCACTCCGCCCAGGTCCGCGCCCCGGCGGCGGTGAAGTTCAAGGCCACGAGGGCGCTTCCGGTCGCCGGGTCGAGCCGGGCCTCCACCCAGCCGACGTCCGCGCCGCTGAGGAAGGCCGGGCCGAGGACGTACCGCGCGCCCTGCGTCGGGTCGCAGCTGACCAGCGGGAGGGCGGGGTCGTCACGGCCGTCGAGGGCGTCCGGCGTGCCCGGCTCGCAGTCGAGTGCGCGCGCCGCGGCCTCCTGCGTGGCGGGGTCCGTGCTCTGCCGCTGCCCCGGCGCGCCGGCCGGCGGCCCGGGCGGCAGCTCGGTCAGCACCGGGCGGAACCGCAGCCGCGTCGCGTCCTTCACGACGAATCCGTCCGCGGAAGCTCGGCCGGGCACCTCGGCCTGGCACCCGGCGAGGACGAGAGCGGCGACAGCCGCGAGGAGGATCCGCACAGGAGTCATCCTGGCGTGCCCACACCGGGCGAGTCGAGCGTTTCGGGCGGGAAGAGGCGCGGCATGAACGCCAGCATCAGCGCCGACCACACCACGTGCGTCAGCAGCGGCGCCTGCACCCCGCCCGACCGGCCGCGCTGCCACGCGAACAGCGTGCCCATCACCGCCGAGGCCAGCACCAGCGCGGGATTCCGGGTCGCCGTCGTGGAAAGCACGTACACCGCCGTGGAAACCCTCGCGCCCGACGCGTCGTAGAGCGCGCCGCGGAAGAACACCTCTTCCGCCGCGCCCGTGAGCAACGTCGTCGCCGCCACCGTGGCCGTCGGCCCGCGGTGGGCGTGGTCGAGCACGCCGGTGATCGCCCGGCGCAGCGGCGGGATGCGGCGGGCCACCAGCGCGCACCCGTGGAACACGCCGAACGCGGCGGCGCCCGCGGCCACCGGCTGGACGACGTCCCGGCGGCCCCGCGGCACCGGTCCGGCCGCCCGGGCCCCGGCGAGCCACGTCGCCGCGACCGACGCCGTGAGCGCGTGGAACCGGCGTGATCCGGGGCGGCTGGCCAGTGACGCGCCGAGCAGCCCGGACCCGGCGGCGGTCACCGCGGCGAGGACCGGCTTCACGCCGGCCGCCTGCTCTTCGCCCGCTCGCCGAGTGCCTGCAGAACCGCTTCGTCGTACCCCATCGGCTCGAACTCGACGATCCGGCGGATCGCGTCGTCGCGGACGACGACCTCGTTGGTCATCGAGTCGATCAGCGCCCGGCCGGTGGTGACGTCGATGTCCGTCACCAGCGAAAGCCAGTACGACGACAGGCGCGGCGACAGCAGCGGCACCGGCAGGATGAGCAACGGCCTGCCCTCGATCGCCGCCACCCGCTGCAGCATGTCCCGGTACGCCAGCACTTCCGGGCCGCCGATGTCGAACGTCCGCCCGGCGGCCTCCGGGTGGTCGAGGACGCCGACCAGGTAGCGGACGACGTCGGCGACGGCGATCGGCTGGGTGCGCGTGTCCACCCAGCGCGGGGTCACCATCGCCGGCAGGTGCTCGACCAGCTGCCGGGTGAGCTCCCACGACGTGCCGCCGTGGCCGATCACGATGCCGGCGCGCAGCACCGTCACCGGCACGCCGGTCTCCCCCAGCAGCCGCTCGACCTCGCGGCGGCTGGCCAGGTGCTCCGACAGCGCATCGTCGTCGTCGCCGAGCCCGCCGAGGTAGACGATCCGGCGCAGGCCCGCTCCGGCTCTCGCGAAGGCCCGCGCGGCGTCGGCGTCACGGCGCTTGAAGTCCGCACTGTCGAGTGAATGCACGAGGTAGTAGGCGGCTTCGACGCCCTTGAGCGCGTCACGCAGGGAACCGACGTCGGCGACGTCGCCGCGGACGGCTTTCCCGGCGCCACGGTACTTCGCGGGGTGGCGGGTCATCGCGAGCACCTCGTGGCCGGCCGCCTCCAGCGCCGGGCACAGGCGGCTGCCGACGAACCCCGACGCCCCCGCCACCAGCACCCGCATGCCCGCGACGTTAGCCGGGAAGGTCGGTGCGCGCAGATCTTCCGCCGCCGGCGAAGCAGACCGCGGCGACGACTCCCGCGCACCCGATCAGCTGCGCCCACCCGGGCGTCTCGCCGAGCAGGCCGATGCCGAGCAGCACGGCGCCGACCGGCTGCAGCAGCATCAGCGTCGCCCCGGTGGTGGCGGACATCCGCGGCAGTGCGGCGGAGATGAGCAGCCAGCCCGCCAGCTGGCCGATCCCGGCCAGCGCGAGCAGCCAGCCGAGCTCCGGCCAGCCCGGCGTCAGGTCGAGCGTGCCGGTCGGGACGCCGAGCACGACCGCGACCACCCCGGCGGACACCGTGGCCAGCACCAGCGAGTGCGCCTGCGTGCCGGTGCGGCCGCTGAGCCGGATCAGGAAGAGGTAACCGGCGTACCCGGCGCCGGCGAGCAGGGCCGCGACGGCGCCGGTGACCGGGTCCGGGCCGAACGAGCCGGTGCCGGCGAACCCGCCGGCCAGCACGATCCCGCCGAGCAGCACGGGCACCGCGGCGAGGAACCGCTTCGACGGCCGTTCGGCCAGGAACGCGAACGCCAGCAGCGGCACGATCACCACCTGCACGGCGAGGAGCACGGTCGCGATACCGGCGCCGACCCGCGGGATCGCCTCGCCCCAGAGCACGAAGTCCAGGCCGAGTCCGGCGCCGGCCAGCAGCGGGAAGAGCACGCGGCGACGGGACACCGGGCTCCGGCGCCGTTCCCTCCCGGCGAGCAGGAGCAGCACCGGCAGCGCGAACAGGCAGCGCCAGAACGCGCTCGTGCTGCCGCTGACGTGCGAAACCTTGATGAAAACCGACGACAGCGAGATGCAGAAGCTGCCGAGCGCGGCGAGCAGCCGCGGGTCGAAGCGGTGGGTGGACGTCGGCGCGGGGACGGTCGTGAGCACATCTCCAGCGTGCGAGCGCCGACTGTCAAGAACAAGCGAATGTTTCTGCCTGGAACCCGGTAGCATTCCTACCGTGTTCGGACTCGAGCGGATGCGGGCGCTGCACGCCGTCGCGACCCACGGCTCGGTCGCCGCGGCGGCCGGCGCCCTGCACGTCACGCCGTCCGGGGTGTCGCAGCAGCTGGCGAAGCTGGAGCGGGAGGCCGGCCAGCCACTGCTGGAGCCGCGCGGGCGCGGCGTCCGGCTGACGAAGGCGGGCCAGGTGCTGGCCGGGCACGCGGAGCGGATCCTCGCCCAGGTCGCCGCGGCGAAGGCGGACCTGGAGCTGCTGCGCGAGGACGTCATCGGGCCGCTGCGGATCGGCGCGATCCCGACGACGGTGCACGCGCTGCTGCCGCCCGCGCTGGCCGCCCTCGCCGCCCAGCACCCGCGGCTGGCGGTGACCCTGCACGAGGGCGAGGCCGAGCAGACGATGCCCCGCGTGCTGGCAGGCGACCTCGACGTCGCCGTGCTGGAGAGCTGGAACGACCGCCCGACGGTGCTCCCGCCGTCGACGACGCGGATCGAGCTGTTCTCCGACGTCGCCGACCTCGCCCTGCCCGCCGGGCACCGGCTGGCCCACCGCAAGGCGGTCGATCTGTCCGAAGTGGACGACCTGCCGTGGATCGGCTGGAGCGCCGGGTCCGGCTGTTACGAGTGGCTGGTGCAGGTGCTGCGCAAGCAGCGGCTGGAGCCGCGGATCAGCTGCACCGTCGGCGGGTACCCGACCCAGCTGGCCCTGGTGGCCGGCAACGTCGGCGCGGCGCTGGTGCCCCGGCTGGCCCGCGACCGGCTGCCCGACGGCGTCCGCATCCTGACCACGCGCCCGGCGCTGACTCGCACGATCCACGCGATCTGCCGGGCCGGCGAGGAGGACCGCGGGGCCGTGCGGGCGTGCCTGGACGCGTTGCGGGCCGCGTCGGCGCGGTTCGAGAGCGCGGGACGGGTCACCGGCTGAGCCGCGCCACCATCTCGGTCACCAGCGTTCCCGGCCGCCGGTGGTGCACCAGGAAGATCTCCCGCGCCGGCCGCGCGTCCGCCGCGTCACGCACCTCGACGCGTTCCGGGCCCACCCGGTCGAGCACGCTCTCCGGCACGAACGCGATGCCCAGCCCGGCCTCGACCAGCGCCACGATCACCTGGTAGTCCCGGGTTTCGTACGCCACCCGCAGCCGGACGCCCGCAGTGCCGGCGAGCTCCTCCAGGCAGGCGCGGTTGGGCACGCCGGGGCTGCCGGAAATCCAGTCCTCCGCGGCCAGCTCCCGCAGCGTGAGCCGGCGGGCGCGGGCCTTCGGGTGGCCCTGCGGCAGGATCAGCCGGAAGCGTTCCGAGCGCAGCAGCGTGCGTTCGAGACCGCGCGGGTCCGGCAGCGGCGCGCCGGGATAGCGGTGGGTGATCAGCAGGTCGAGGTCGCGGGAGCTGACCAGGCCGTACCCGTCGGGCGGCTCGAGGTCCAGCAGCCGCAGCGCCACCCCGGGGTGGTCGCGGCGGAACTCGGCGAGCGCGGCAGGCACCAGGGTCATGCCCGCGCTCGCGAACGTGCCCACCGTCAGCTCCTCGTCGAGCAGCGCCCGGACCGTCCGCTCGGCCAAGCGCAGCTCCCCGACGATCGCCTCGGCGTGGACGAGCAGCGCCTCCCCGGCCGGGGTGAGCGTGACGCCGCGGGCGTGGCGGTGCAGCAGGCGGGCGCCGACGTCGCGTTCCAGCTTGGCCACCTGCTGCGAGACGGCGGACGGCGTGAAGGAAAGCGCCTGGGCGGCCGCGGCGATCGAGCCGGCGTGCGCGACCTCGGCCAGCACGGCCAGGCGGTGGGCGTCGAGCACGGCAACCTCCAGCCTTAAGCGTCGCTAACGCCAGCATAGGAGACGTCACTGGTGCTTACGGCCGACCCCGCGCATGCTGGGGACATGATCAGCACTGCGGATGTCGAACGGGCGGCCGCGCGCATCGAGGGCCGGGTCCGCCGGACGCCGGTGCTCGCCGCGGACGAGGGCGTGTGGTTCAAGCTGGAACACCTGCAGCACACGGGATCGTTCAAGGCCAGGGGCGCGTTCAACCGGATCATCGCCTCGGGCGAGCAGACCGGCGTGGTGGCCGCTTCGGGCGGCAACGCCGGTCTCGCCGTCGCCTACGCCGCCCGCGAATTCGGCCTGCCGGCCCGGGTGTACGTCCCGGCGACCGCGCCCGCGGTGAAGGTCGCGAAGCTGCGGCAGCTCGGCGCGGCGGTGGAGCTGGTCGGCGAGAAGTACGCCGACGCCTACGACGCGGCCGTGAAGCACGCCGCGGACACCGGCGAGCTCTTCTGCCACGCCTACGACCAGCCGGACATCTGCGCCGGGCAGGGCACGCTCGGCCTGGAACTGCTGGCGCAGGCCGGCGACCTGGACACGATCCTCGTCGCGGTCGGCGGGGGCGGGTTGCTGGCCGGGGTCGCCGCCGCGGTCGAAGGCCGGGCGCGCGTGGTCGGCGTCGAGCCGCGCACGATCCCGACGCTGCACGCGGCGCTGGCCGCCGGCGAGCCGGTCGCGGTCGACGTCTCGGGCGTCGCCGCCGACTCCCTCGGCGCGACCCGGCTCGGCGACATCGCCTTCGCGGTCGCCACCCGCACGGACGCGGGGTCGGTGCTGGTGGACGACACCGCGATCGTCGAGGCCAGGGCTGCGTTGTGGGACCACTACCGCCTCGCCGTCGAACCCGGTGGCGCGACGGCGTTCGCCGCGCTGCGCTCCGGCGCCTACCGGCCCGCGCCGGGCGAGCGGGTCGCCGTCCTGCTCTGCGGGGCCAACACCGACCCGGCGACGCTCACTTCCCCGACAGCAGCGCCACCACCGGGGCGAAGTCCTCGAGAAACGCGCCGTTGACGCTGATGTAGGACACGCCGAGTTCGTCCCGCCGCCGCTGGAGCTCCGCCGCCATGTCGTCGGCATTGCCGCGGAGCATGGCCAGGGAGTCGTGCTCGACGAGGGTCTCGGCGTCGACACCGAAGAAGCCGCGCATCCACGGCGGCATCTCCTCGCCGACGACCAGGATGTTCATGGCCAGCTCGACGTCGCGAGCACCGGCGGCGTCCTGGATCTCCCCGACGTACTCGGCGGTTTCCTCGCGGGTCGTCAGCGGACTGCCCGCCAGCGCGATGATGTCGGCCTTCAACCCGGCGAGGCGGCGCGCCTTCGGCCCGCCCGCGGCGATCATCACCGGCGTGTGCGCGTCGCCGTCGAGCCTTCGCACGTGGTCGACCGTCTCGGAAACCGAGTCCAGGCGGTCCTGGCCCGAGCCGTAGGGCAGCCCGAGTTCTTCGGCCTGCTGCCGCATTTCCGGCCGTCCGGTGCCGAGGCCGAGCTCGAACCGGCCACCGGTGACGACGGTCAGGCTGTGCGCCTCCCAGGCCGCCGCCCGCGCGGTGCGCAGCGGGCTGGCCAGCACGAACGAGCCGACGCGCAGCTCGGTCGTCGCCGCGGCGGCCGCCGCGAGGGCCGCCGTCGGCGACGGCATGTTCAGGTTGTCCGGGCACAGCAGCGTCGAATAGCCGAGCTCTTCGGCCCGGCGGGCGGTGGCGAGCCACTGCGCGCCGCCCTCGGTCGCGCCCGCGACCACACCGAACCGGAATGCCTTCTGCGGCATCGAAGTACCCCCAAGGTCGTCGGTCCTTCGATCAAACCACCGGTGCGCCCGGCCGTGCCACCACGGCCGGGCGCACCCCCGGCGTCAGCTGCGCTGGTACTCCTCCCAGGTGACCTTGGTGACCTGGGGGCCGTCGTCGGCGCCGCGGCCGGCGAGGCCGTTCATGCCCAGGTAGTAGTCACCGGTCTGGTGCTGCGCCCCCGAGGACAGGTCCGGGTCGGAGACCGCCATCGCGTGGATGTGGTAGTCGAAGCCCTGCGCCGGCGTGCGCAGCCAGGCCGCGAACCCGACCTTGCGCAGCGCGGTCAGCAGCTTCGTCCGGTTCGCCGAGGAGATGTTCAGGACCGAGATGTCCATCGCGCCGCCGCCGTCGTGGGTGCCTGCCGAAGCGTCGACGCCGCCCGCGTTGTACGAGCCCTGGGTGAGGGTCACCTGCGCGCCGTAGAGCCGCTCCGCCTCGACGAGCATCGCCTTGGTGCGGGTGTTGAGGGTCTTGCTGTGGTAAGTCACCTGGCTGCCGGCGGAGACCGGGTTCGTGACCGTGTAGCGGCCTTCGCCCAGCTTCTCCAGCGAGGTCTTGCCCGGCAGGCCGGAAGCGTCGAGACCGGTGTAGCCCAGCGACTTCTGGTACTGCGAGTACGCCGAGATCGTGGTGGTGCCGAAGTAGCCGTCGACGTACTGGCTGTCGAGCAGGCCCTTCGCCTGCAGCGCCTGCTCGACGAGCAGGACGCTGTCGTGCGCACCCGGGGTCTGGGTGCTGTCGGCCCGGCGCGGGTCGATCTGGGCCGCCTTCAGCACGGCTTCCATGTTCGCGCCCGGCAGAACCGTCGTGGCCGCAGTCTCGGCCTGAGCCGGTGCGGCCACGGCGAACGTCGCGGCGGTGAGCGCCGTGAGTACGGCGGCCTTCGTGAACATCCTTGTCCTCCATGGTTCGTCAGTTCCAACGGCCATGAGGATCAAGCAACCGGATACAAGGGACGTACAAACCGGTTTCCCCCGGCTTGGACACAACCGGACACGGCAAAGGTCCACAACGGACGCCGTGTCGCCCCTCCAATCACGCGTGTCGCCCCTCCAATCACGGGTGTCGTCCCTCCAATCACGGGTGTCGTCCCTCCAATCACGCGAGATCCGCCTCCAGACACGCCGAATCCGCCCCCAATCACGCGAGATCCGCCTCCAGACACGCCGAATCCGCCCTCAATCCCGCGTGACTACGTGTAATCCCAGCCACATCCGAGTGCGTTTGCACTGGTCCAGCCGTGTTGTCGATCGTCACGCAGAGTTTCCGGCACCCCCGACTGGACTCCCCCCGTGCTCGTTTCGTAACCTGTTCGAGATCTCGCGGCCCCCGGTCGTCCCCAAGACGGCGACGCGAGATCGCCGCCGACACCCCCTGCCGGGTACCGGACCCCACCGCGGGCTCTCCCTGTTGCGGTCGAGCGCGCCCTGGGCACGGGCGAGGCCCCCGACTCGCCGTCCCGGTACCCGTCCGGCGGCCGATCAGCAAAGGAGACCCGCGCGAGAATGCGTTCGCATCCCGTGAAGCGCGTGGTGTCAGGTGCCCTCGCCGCGGCCTCGGTGATCACCGTCGTCACCATGGCCCAGCCGGCCACCGCCGCCCCCGTCCCCGTCCTCCAGGCGCCGCCCACCGGCTCCGACGCCCTCGCCAAGTACCGCGACCTCGCGGCGCAGGCGGAAAAGCTCAACGAAGACCTGCTCGCGGCCCAGGCCGACCTGACCGCGAAGCAAGGCCAGCTCGACAAGGCCAACGCCGACGTCGACGCCGCGAAGAACGCCGGCGCCCAGGCCGTCGAAGCCAAGCAGAAGTACCAGTCCGAAGTGGACAAGTTCGCCGGCGCGTCGTTCACCAGCGGCGTCCAGATGAACAAGCTGTCGGCGCTGCTGGCCGGAACGTCCACTCAGGACTTCCTGGACCGGTCCGCGGCCCTGGAAGTCATCGCGACCGACAAGAACGCCGCGATGGACAACCTCAGCGACGCGGCGGCCAAGGCCGAGGCAGCCGAGCGCACGGCCGCCGACGCGGCGAAGCGGGCGCAGGACGCCCGGGACGCGGCGGCGAAGCTGGCGTCGGACATCGAAGCCAAGAAGAAGGACCTGCAGGGCCAGATCGACCAGATCGAGGCCCAGAGCCGGAGCCTCAGCAACGCCGACCGGGCCGCCCAGAAGGACACCGGCGGGGCGGCGCCGAACGTCAAGGCGCCCACCGCCGCCGCGCAGGCCGCGGTCAACGCGGCGCTGAGCAAGCTCGGCAGCGCCTACGTCTGGGGCGCCACCGGGCCGAGCACGTTCGACTGCTCCGGCCTGATGCAGTGGGCGTACAAGCAGGCCGGCATCACCCTGCCGCGGAACTCCGCGGCGCAGGCCGGGTTCGGCACCCCGGTGTCGCGCAGCCAGCTGCAGCCCGGCGACCTGGTCGCCTACTACTCCCCCGTGTCCCACATCGGGATGTACATCGGCGACGGCAAGATGGTGCACGCGCCGACGAGCGGCGACGTCGTCAAGATCTCGCCGCTGATGAGCGAGTACGCGGGAGCCACGCGCCCCACGGCGTGAGTTTCCGGGCCCGGTGTCCCGTTCCGCGAGGTGTAGAAATCGCGGAACGGGGCACTTTTCGCACATGAACGAGACCCCTGACGCCGCCACCGTCGAAGCCGTCGGCAAGGTGACCGAGGCGCTCGAGACGATCGAGCGCGCCCGTGGCCACCTCTACTCCTTCCACCAGCTGACCGGGAGCGCGGACCTGGCCCTCGGCGAGGCCGTGACGCAGCTCGAGAAGGCCGGCCACGGCGACTGGGCGCGGCGGATCTCCGAAGAGCTCATCGGGCTCAACGTATTACCCGATCGGTGGACTTTTCAGGTCGTCGAGGAGTACGACGACGGCTACTACAAGGCGTGCCGCGACCTCGAGCGCGAGCTGCTTGCTTCGCTCACCAGAGGGCGCCGCCACCTGCACGAACAGCAGATGAAGGACGACCGCCGGACGCACGGGCGACCGGGCCACGAGGCGGGCGCCCCGAGCACACCCTCCGCCGGTGCGTGACCGGATTTTGTCGGACCCCCGCGCTACAGTCGACCGCAAACGAACAAACGTTCGATGGGAGCTGACATGACCGACCAGGTGGAGCCGAACCCCGAGAAGGACCCGAGCGACTGGACCACCGGCGACGAGCCGATGACCGGGCCGCAGAAGTCGTACCTGCAGACGCTGGCGCAGGAAGCCGGCGAGGAGGTGCCGGACGACCTGACGAAGGCGCAGGCGTCCGAGCGGATCGACGCCCTGCAGAAGGCGACCGGCCGCGGCACGTGAGGGGTCAGCGCGGCGGCCGTCCGGCGGGGATCCGCCACAGCACGGCCGCCTGCCGCTCACCGCGCCGGGCCCGGGCCCGCACGGCGAGCAGCCAGCCGACGCCGATCACCGACACCAGGGCGAGGCCACCCCAGGAGAGCACGGTGAAGACGTCGGCCTGCAGCGCGGTGGGCTGCGGCTGGTAGCCCTGTTCCAGCTGCACGTACTGCCACGGCGTGCCGGTGAGCAGCAGGGTGAGCACGAGGGCGATGCCGTGCATGGCGTCCCAGAGCGCGTGGAGGAGGGCGACACCGAGGTAGCTGAGGAGCAGGCGGAGCGTCAGGGCGAAGTGGCGGTGGTCACTGGCGGAGAAGAGCACGCCGCCGAGGATCGCGGTCCACAGGCCGTGGCCGACGGGGGCGAGCACGCCGCGGAGCAGCTCGGTCTGGACGAGGTCCATGAGCGAGAGCCCGCGTTCGGTGAACAGCGCGGTGAAGGCGTAGCCGGCGGATTCGAAGGCGGCGAACCCGAACCCGACGGTGGCGCCGAGCACGAGCCCGTCGGTGGCGAACTTGACCCGAAGGTGCCGCGTGAGCACGGCCAGCACGGCGAGCTTGACGGCTTCTTCGATCAGCCCGACCCCGGCGAAGAGCCAAGCGGAGGGGTGCAGCAGGTAGGACTCGAGCAGCGAGGCGGCAAGCACACCGAGCACCCCACCGGCGACGAAGGTGCTGAAGAGCAGTTCGGAGGTGACTTCCCCGCTCCGCCGCCGCCCGAACGCCCAGGCGACGAAGGTGACGGGCACGAGAAAGCTCCCGAGCAGCACAACGGTGGGCACGAGGTTGGGGTTGCCGGTGACGAAGGTGACGACAACGGCGAGCACCCACAGGAGGGCACCGGTGAGGAACATCCGCAGCCAGACCCGGCGTGGCCGGGCGGTGGCGGTCGCGGGCCGAGCGGGCGGAAGGGTCATGGAGGTTACTGTGCCCCGGTTTCCGCAGGTCCGCACCCGCTGAGCCAGACGCGGTGGGCGGCTGCCGCGCCGCAGCCCGGCCGTAAGGGCCGCCTGCACGCCGGCTGCCTGGCTGCAGCCCGAGGCAGGGCAGAAGCCCCGGCTGCCGGTCGGGGCCTTCTCGCGGGCTTCCCAGGCCCCGCCGGCTGCCATGGCGCGCCGATCACCGCTCCAGCCGAGCGCATCCCGCCACCGGCCGTCGGCCCGCGACCTCGCTCTGCCGGGTCGTGCCCTGCCCGTCCGGAGCCTGCCTCCGCCTCCCCGGCGGTGTGCCCGACACCACGGCTTGTCCCTCGCCCACGCGGGTAATCACCCACCTGATGCCCGACTCCCGAAGGAGGACATCCCGTGTACCTGACCGTGCTGCTCGCCATCCTCGCCGGGCTGCTCGTGCTCGGCGCCGTGGCCGTCCGGGAGCTGCCGAAGGCCTATCCGGTCACCGCCAAGCGGACCCTCGTTGCGGGCTGGCTGGTTGCCGCCTGCGGGTTCGGGTGGTGGGTGGTTGCGCCCGGGGCTGCGGCGCTCGTTGTCGCCGTTGTCGGGTTCGGCTTTCTCGTTGCCGCCCTGAACCGGGGGCCCGAACGCCCGTCCTATCCGCGTTCGACGCCCTACCAGCCGCCGCGATGAGTGATCGCTCGCGCGCCGGGTACCTCAGGGGCATGTCGCAGCCGAACGAACAGCAGCCCGAGATCGCGCGGGCCCGGCACTCCCGATCCCGGGCGCGCCGAAGACCCGCTCTACCGCGCCGGTGAGGGGGAACCGCCGGACAGTCCCGAAGAGGCTCGCGGTGCCGGCGCGAAAGTGATCGGTGAGCTGCGGGAGCGGCGCAACGACTAGGCCGCTTCCGGCAGCGCTGCCGCGCCCGTCACGCGGAGCAGGAACTCGGCGTTGGAGCCGGTCTTGCGGAGCTGCTCCAGCAGCTGCTCGATCGCGTTCGGTCCCGGCAGCGCCCGCCGGACTTCGCGCATGGCCGCCAGTTCGCCCGGCGTGACCAGGAGTTCTTCGCGGCGGGTGCCGGAGGCCACCACGTCGACCGCCGGGAAGATGCGGCGCTCGGCCGCCTTGCGGTCGAGCTTGAGTTCGGCGTTGCCGGTACTCTTCAGCTCCTCGAAGAACACCGTGTCGGCGAGCGAACCCGTCTCCACCAGGGCCGTCGCGATGATCGTGAGCGAACCGCCGCCTTCGACGTTCCTTGCCGCGCCGAGGATCCGTTTCATCGGCTGCAACGCGGCCGCGTCGACGCCGCCGGACAGCGTCCGGCCGGACTGGCGCGCCGAAAGGTTGTACGCGCGGCCGAGCCGGGTGAGCGAGTCGAGCAGCAGCACGACGTCTTCGCCGCGCTCCACCAAGCGTTTCGCGCGCTCGACCGTGAGTTCCGCCACCGCAACGTGTTCCGCGGGCGGACGGTCGAAAGTGGACGCGATCACCTCGCCGCGCACGGTCCGGCTCAGCTCGGTGACCTCTTCCGGACGCTCGTCGGCGAGCAGCACCAGCAGCCGGCAGTCGGGGTGGTTGACCGACAGCCCGTGGCCGATTTCCTGCAGCACAGTGGTTTTCCCCGCTTTGGGCGGCGAGACGACCAGCGCGCGCTGCCCCCGGCCCAGCGGGGTGACGAGGTCGATGACGCGGGGCAGCAGCCGCGTCGGCGTGGTTTCGAGCAGCAGCCGCCGGTCCGGGTGCACCGGGACGAGGTCGGCGAACCGCGGGCGCGGTTCGTCCGGGTCGGCACCGTTGACGCTGGTGATCTTGTCGGCGATGCCGGTGATTTCGTCGCCGGGCCGCAGGTTGTGCTTGCGGACCAGGGCAAGCGGGACGGCGACGTCGTCGGGCGCCGGTCGGTAACCGGGCCGGGCGAACGCGGTTTTGCCGGACAGGTCGAGAATTCCGTGAAAAGACATGGGTGTCTCCTGGTGTGGTGAGGGGGCCTGCGCACGGACGGCGAGGCCGGGAAAAGGAAAGAGGCCGAGTGGCCTGGATCCGGGGAGCTGCCTCCGGGCGGCCGAGGGGCCGGCATCCGCGAGGAGCGTCTCCACTGTAGCGACACATCTCACGAAGCACAACGGGTAAGACTCCGTGGCGGTGGGTAGTCCACCAGAGAAGCCCGCTGAAACGGGGGAACCGCGGCTGAACGATGGGAGCGAATCGTGTATCGACATACCCCGGAAACTGGCGTCGATACGGGCGAGAGCACCGACGCCGACCAAGCCGGGACCACGGCCCCGGAGCGCTTCGCCGCCGGAGCCGTGGTCGCCTCGACCTTCGAAGAGCTGGCGCCGGCCCTGCCCAACGAGATGGCCGGCCTGCGCCGCAAGCTGATCCACTGGCTGGGCGAGTTTTCGCTCGACCCGGACAGCACGCACGACATCACGCTGGCGACGTACGAAGCACTGGCCAACGTGGCGGCACACGCCTACCCGGACGGCCACGGCTGGGCCCGCTTGCAGGCCCGCCGGGCGGATGACGCGATCACGGTGACGGTGACGGACACCGGCTGCGGAATCCCGGCGACCCGCCCCCGCGTGGCGGGACTGCGCACTTCGGGAGGCCGCGGCCTGCTGTTGATCGACCAGGTGACGGACCAGTCCGACATCGACTCGGACGCCAAGGGAACCACGGTCCGCATGACCTGGCGCCCACCGGCTCTCCGCAACGCAGGTTAGGCACGGCACGCACGACACTGCACGCAGGCGCCTGCGCCCGCCGGCCCGGTCACGACGCGCCCGCCAACCCGGGCCACGCGGCGCTTACCGAGCCGGCCGCGCGGCGCCCGCCAGCCCGGTTACACCGCGCCTACCGATCCGGTCGCGCGACGCCCGCCGACGCACAGCATCGCGCCTGCCAACCCCGGCCGCACTGCACCCGACGACCCAGTCACACGGCGCCCGCCGACCCGGCCACACAAAGGCGCGCCCGCGGCCCGGCCCTCCCAGGCCACTGCCAAGCCGACCCGGCGAAAGCGGCGATCGGCTCCGCCAACCGATTGCCGGCTCACCCCACAACCGCCGGCGCGCGCTTCATGCGTGCCAGCGGGTGTTTCCCCTCCACACCCCCAGTTCCCTCCCTCAAGCCACGTCGGCCAACCGCACCAACCGGTTCCGCGGGTAAGAAACCAGCTCCCGCTCCTCGTCCGTTGTGAAGATCTCCACCGAATCCTCCAGCAGCTCGGCGGAGTTCACCTGCAGCTGCCACGCGGGCAGCCCCGGCGCCGGCTCGTGCCAGAACCACTGGCCCTTGGTGAGCTGGTGCGCCGGGACTGCTGCGTCGTCCGTTTTCATGCGCTGAGGCTATCCGTCACCACCGACAGTTTTCGCAGCGCCTCGAACCCTGTGATCACGACCACTACCCACTCGCGCAGGTCACCGTGGGCGGTGTCAGGTTGCCGCCGTGCTGGACCGTGAAGCCGATGACGTTGCCGCTGCCGTTGGGCCTTGCCGTCAGGACGTAGCCCGTGCTGTCCCACGTTCCCGTGTAGTTCCAGCTGCCGATCACCTTCTGCGGTGCCTGGAACGTGATCGTCAGCACCCAGTTGTTCGTGCCCGTCACCGTCACCTGGCCGTTGAACCCGACGTTCCACTCCGCCGTCTTGACGTACGCCGCCGCACAGCCGCCGGGTGAAGTGGGCACGGTGGAAGAAGTCGGCGGAGCCGGGTCGCCGTTCAGCGCCTCGAGGGTCGCCGTGTACGCCGCCTTCTTCTGGCCGTTGCCGTCGAACAGCAACGGTGTTCCCGACGCCCGCCACGAATCCGTGTCGCGGATGCCCCACACCGTGATTCCGGTGCAGCGCGAGACCGCGAGGCACGCGGACGTCACCGTGCGGAAGTTGTTCGCCTGGGCCGTCCCCGAGCCCTCGATGTCCAGCTCGGTGATCTGCACGTCCACGCCCAGGTTCGCGAAGTTCTGCAGCGTGGTCTGGTAGTTCGACGGCACCGGGCTGTTGGGGTTGAAGTGCGACTGGAACCCGACGCAGTCGATCGGCACGCCGCGGGCCTTGAAGTCCTGCACCATCCGGTACACGGCCTGCGTCTTCGCGTGAGTCCAGTCGTCGGTGTTGTAGTCGTTGTAGCACAGCTTCGCGCCCGGGTCGGCCGCGCGCGCCGCGGTGAACGCCGCCTCGATCCAGTCGTTGCCCGTGCGCTGCAGGTTGGAATTGCGCCGGGCGCCGGAACCGCCGTCCTCAAAGGCCTCGTTCACCACGTCCCACGCGTAGATCTTGCCTCGGTAGTGCGTGGCGACCTGGGTGACGTGGTTGAGCATCGCCTGCCGCAGCGCCGTGCCCTCCATGCCCTGCATCCAGCCCGGCTGCTGCTGGTGCCAGGCCAGCGTGTGCCCGCGCAGCCGGGCGCCCTGGCTCGTCGCCTGGTTCACGATCCGGTCCGCGTTGGCGTACGAGAACTGGTTCTGCGACGGCTCGGTCGCGTCGATCTTCATCTCGTTCTCCGCGGTGATCATGGAGAACTCGCGGCTCAGGATCCCGGTGTACACGCTGTCCGACAGCTTGCTCGCCGAGACCGCCGTCCCGAAGTAGCGCCCGGTCCGCGCCGCCGCGCTGCCCAGCGTGCCGCCGGTGGGCGGCGTGGACGACGTGGGCGTCGTCGTCGTGGTACCACCGCTGTTCAGGCCGAGGAACGCGATCGCGTACGCGATCATCCCGTTCTGCGGCAGCGAATGCCCGGCACCCTGGACGCTGATGCCCTCGACCGGCGCCTGCGTGCCGGTCGCGCCGTAGCGGGTGCGCGTCCAGCTCGACTGCGGGGAGTCACTCGACGACGGCGTCTGCGAGAGCCCGTGCAGGTTCGTCCACTGCTTGATCTCCTCGCCGAAGTTCGGGTAGCGCAGGGTGTCGTCCGCCGTGCCGTGCCACAGCTGCATCCGCGGGAACGGGCCGGTGCGCCCGCCGCTCATCTGGCGTGCCTGGTCGCCCCACTGCTGCGCGGTCTTGACGAGCTGACCACCCGAGCACTGGCTGTTCCAGCTCGACCCGTCCGTGGTCGCGAAGCACCCGGCCGGCACGCCCATGAACGCCGAGCCGGCGGCGAACACGTCCGGGTACTCCGCGGCGAGCACGTTCGTCATCATCGCGCCGGAGGAGAACCCGGTGACGTACACGCGGGAGGAGTCGACGTTGTAGCGCTGCTTGGCCCAGTTGACCATCGAGAGGATGCCGACCGGGTCGCTGCCGCCGCCGCGGGTGAGGGCCTGCGGCGAGGAGACGTCGAAGCACTGCCCGCTGCGGGTGGCCTCCGGGAACACGATGACGTACCCGTACTGGTCGGCCGCGGTGACGTAGTCGCGGGCGTAGCCGTTGAAGATCGCCGACGCCGAGCCGGTGCAGTAGTGGACGGCCACCAGCAGCGCCGGGCGCGCGGCGACGCGGTCCGGGACGTAGGTGTACATGTTGAGGTTGCTGGGGTTGCTGCCGAAGTCGGTGACCCGCGTCAACGTGGCCGCGGACGCCGGCTGCGCCGCCACGACCAGCACGATCGACGCGGCGATCGCCAGCAGGGCAGCGGAAAGGGCAGTGAGGATTCTTCGCACTCGAGGAAATCCTTTCCGGGGACGGGAACGCAGCTGGGACGATGGTTCGTCGCGCGGCCCGGCCGGTCAACGATTATCGAAACCTTTCGGGAACTTTCGAACGCTTCACCGATCGGCCGTACCGGCGAGGTTCTGACAGGATTCCCGGATGACCGAGCTGCTCCTGGGCCCGCTGCTGCGGCACGTCGACGCGACCTCGGCGACGATCTGGGTCGAGACCGACGGCCCGTGCGAAGTGCGTGTCGGCGACGCCGCCGCCGGGACGTTCGAGGTCGCCGGCCACCACTACGCGCTGGTCGTGCTCACCGGGCTGGCCCCCGGGCGGAGCACGCCGTACGAAGTCAAGCTCGACGGCGAGGTCGTCTGGCCCGAGCCCGACAGCGAGCTGCCGCCGAGCCGGATCCGGACGCTGGCCCCCGGCGACCCGCGGTTCCGGCTGGTGTTCGGGTCCTGCCGCAAGCCGCGGGAGGAGGACGCGCTGGGCCCGGACGCGCTCGCCGGCTACGCCCACCGGATCGCCGGCCTCGACGAGGCCGAATGGCCGGAATCGCTGCTGCTGCTCGGCGATCAGGTCTACGCCGACGAGACCACCGACGCGACGCAGGAGTGGCTCGCCACCCGGCGTGACACCAAGCAGCCGCCCGGCACCGAGGTCGCCGACTTCGAGGAGTACTGCCACCTGTACTTCGAGGCGTGGTGCGATCCGGCGGTGCGCTGGCTGCTCTCGACCGTGCCGACGTCGATGATCTTCGACGACCACGACGTGCGCGACGACTGGAACACCTCGCAGGCCTGGCGCGAGAAGATGGCGCGGACGTCCTGGTGGCCGGAGCGGATCCGCGGCGCGCTGGTCTCGTACTGGGTCTACCAGCACCTGGGCAACCTGGGGACGGCCGAGCTGGCCGAAGACGACGTCTACCAACAGGTGATCAAGTCCGGCACGGACAACGCCGAGCTGCTGCGCGAGTTCGCCGACCGGGCCGACCGGGAGGCCGACGGCGCCAAGGGCACCCGGTGGTCCTACCGGCGCGACTTCGGCCCGGTCCGGCTGCTGGTGATCGACTCGCGGGCCGGGCGGATCCTCGAGGACGGGCAGCGGTCGATGATCGGCGAGGCCGAGTTCCGCTGGATCGAGGAGCAGGCGTCGGGCGAGTTCGACCACCTGCTGATCGGCACGTCGCTGCCGTGGCTGCTGCCCACCGCGCTGTCGGCCGCGCAGTCGGTCAACGAGCGGCTCTGCGCCCGGCCGGGGCTCGTCGGGCGGGTCAGCGAGTGGTTCCGGCAGCTGGTGGACCTGGAGCACTGGCCGGCGTTCCGCGCGTCGTTCGAGCGGCTGGCGAAGCTCGTCGCCCGGGTCGCCGACGACGGACCGGCGTCGGTCACCGTGCTGTCGGGCGACGTGCACCACGCCTACGTCGCCAAGGCCGAGTTTCCCGGCGGGACCGCGGCGCCGGTCCACCAGCTGACCTGCTCGCCGGTGCACAACACCGTGCCGTGGTACATGAACCGGCTGTTCCGGGCCGGCTGGTGGCGGCCGCTGACCAGGGCCGGCGAGTGGCTGGCGCGCCGCACCGGCGTCCGGCCCGCGCCGCTGTCGTGGCACTGCGTGTCCGGGCCGCATTTCGGGAACGCCGTGATGACGCTGGACGTCGACGGGCGCACCGCCACGGCGACGCTGCTGCGGCCGGACGCCGACGAGCGGCCCGTCCGGCTGGTCTGAGGGTGGGTGCGCCACGGCCACCCTCGCTCGCCGGATCCGGGCTAGCCTCGGGAACGTGGTCAAGGAGAACACCCTCGGAGAGTTCCTCCGGGCCCGCCGTCAGCAGGTGGGCCCGGAAGAGCTGGGCCTGCCCGCGGGCGGGTCGCGCCGGGTGGCTGGCCTGCGCCGCGAGGAGGTGGCGGTGCTGGCCGGCGTCAGCACCGACTACTACATCCGGCTCGAGCAGGGCCGGGAGCGGAACCCGTCGGCGCAGGTCGTCGACGCGCTCGCCCGCGGGCTGGCGCTGGACGACGACGCCGCGGCCCACCTGCACCGGCTCGCCCGGCCGGCCCCGGAACGCCGTCGGCGCGCCCGGCGGCGGGAGGCGGTCAGCCCGAACCTGCTGCGCCTGCTGGACGGCTGGCCGTCGACGCCCGCGGTGGTACTGGGCCGGTGTCTCGACGTGCTCGCGCACAACGCGCTGGGCGAGGCGCTGTTCGCCGGGCACGCCCACAGCGGTGACCTGGTCCGCCTGGTGTTCCTCGACCCGGACGCCCGCGAGTTCTACCCGGACTGGGAGCGCGTGGCCGTCAACACGGTCGGCGGCCTGCGGGCGGCCGCCGGGCTCGACCCCGACGACCCGCAGCTCATCGACACCGTCGGCGAGCTGTCGGTCAAGAGCGCGGACTTCCGCCGGCTGTGGGCGCGCCACGACATCCGGCAGAAGACCCACGAGACCAAACGGTTCTGCCACCGGCTGGTCGGCGAGCTGGTGCTGAGCTACGAGGCGCTGACCGTCAACAGCGCTCCCGGCCAGCAGCTGATCGTCTACCAGGCCGAGCCGGGCAGCGCGTCGGAAGCCGCGCTGGCCCTGCTGGGCAGTCTCGCCGCCTCCTGAAAACCTCTTTTTCGAATCCATCCACAATGGACGGAGTACTTCGTCGTGCCCGAAAACCCGGTATTTTTCATCACCGGCTGCTCCAGCGGCCTCGGCCGCGCGCTGGCCGAAGCGGTCCTCGACCGCGGCCTGCGCGCTGTTGTCACCGCCCGCGATCCGGCGCGGGTCGCCGACCTCGTCGCGGCCCACGGCGACCGCGCGCCGGCCCTGCCGCTCGACGTCACCGACCACGCCCAGGTCGTCGACGCGGTGAAGCGGGCCGAAACGGCGTTCGGCCGGATCGACGTCCTGGTCGGCAACGCCGGCTACGGCTACCTCGCCGCGGTCGAGGAAGGCGAGGACGAGGAGATCCGAAAGCTGTTCGACACCAACGTGTTCGGCCTCGCCGACGTCACCAGGGCAGTGCTGCCGGGCATGCGGGCGCGGCGCAGCGGCCACATCGTCACGGTGTCGTCCCTCGGCGGGTTGGCGGCTTTCGGCGCCACCGGTTACTACCACGCGACGAAGTTCGCCGTGGAGGGACTTTCGGAGTCCCTGGCCGCGGAAGTGGCGCCGCTGGGCATCAAGGTGACCATCGTGGAGCCCGCCGCGTTCCGCACCCACTGGTCCGGCCCGTCGATGCGGCAGTCGGCGATCCGCATCGACGACTACGCCGAGACCGCGGGCGCCCGCCGCAAAGCGACCCTCGCGACGTACGGACGGCAGCCGGGCGACCCGGCCCGCGCGGCCGAAGCGATCCTCGCCGCCGTCGGCAGCGACGAACCGCCACTGCGCCTGCTCCTCGGCCGGGCCGCCTACGACATCGCCACCGCCCGCCTCGACACCCTCCGCGCCACCTTCGACACCTGGCGCGAAACCACCCTCGCCACCGACTTCCCGGAAGGAACCCCGTGAAGACCGTCCTCATCACCGGAGCCAGCAGCGGCATCGGCCGCGCCACCGCCCTGCGCCTGGCCCGCGAAGGCCACCACGTCGTGCTCGGCGCCCGCCGCGAAGACCGGCTGACCGCGCTGGCGAAGGAAATCCACGACGCCGGCGGGACCGCCGACGTGCACCGCCTCGACGTCACCGACCGCGCGAACGTCGCCGCGTTCGCCGGCGCCGCCGTCGAAGCGCACGGACGGCTCGACGCCTTCGTCGCCAACGCCGGCGTGATGCCGTTGTCGCGGTTGGACTCCCTGCACGTCGACGAGTGGGACCGGATGATCGACGTCAACGTCCGCGGCCTGCTGCACTCGATCGCGGCGGTCCTCCCGCACTTCCGCCGGCAGGGCGGCGGCCACTTCGTGACGATCGCCTCCACGGGCGCGCACGAGGTCGTCCCGACGGCCGCGGTCTACTGCGGCACCAAGTACGCGGCCCGGGCGATCACCGAAGGCCTGCGGCTCGAAGCCGACCCGGGCATCCGCGTGACGACCGTCTCCCCCGGCGTCACCGAGTCCGAACTCGCGGACACGATCACCGAACCGGGTGCCCGGGAAGCGATGCGCACCTACCGCGCGGTCACCCTCCCGGCGGACGCGATCGCCGGGGCGGTGGCCTACGCGCTCGGGCAGCCGGAGGACGTCGACGTCAACGAGATCATCGTCCGGCCGACCGCCCAGCGCTGACGCCGTGTCGTCCCCCGGATCACGCGTGTCGACCCTCTGATCACGCGTGTCGACCCTTCCGGCACGTTGCGGCACCGCGGGAAGGCGGAAATGCCGGCGTCCCGGCCGGTGGCGGCGTTCAGGGACCTCGGCCGCTTCGACGCCGAACGGCTCGAGGAAGCGGGAGCCGGGACCGCGCGGCTCGACATCACCCGCGGCCGTCGCCGCCGTCGGGGAACTCGAGTTCGAGTGGACCTACTCCTCACGCGTGTCGACCCTTCCGGCACGGCGGCCGGAGCGGCCGGCGTGATCAGGGAGCCAACACGCGTGATCAGGAGGTCGACACGCGTGATTGAAGGGTCGACACGGGTCAGCGCTCCAGCTCGGCGATGACCCGCGGGATCTCCGCCACCAGCTCGCGGGCCAGCAGGCCGGTGCTGCCGGTGTCCGGGATCAGCCGCTGGCCGGCGACCGCGTGGACGTGCGTGGCCCAGCAGGCCGCCTGCTCGACCGCCGCGCCGCGGGCCAGGAAGCCGCCGGTCAAGCCCGCCAGGACGTCGCCGCTGCCGGACGTCGCCAGGCCGACGTGGCCGCTGCCGTCGCGCCATGCGCGGCCGTCCGGGGCGGCGACCACTCCCATCAGGAGCACCGCGCCGCCGTAGCGGCCGGCGATGCGCACGGCCGTCTCCAGGTCGTCGACGTCCTTCTCCTCGCAGCCGTCGAGGTATGCGGCTTCGACCCGGTTCGGCGTGAGGAGGAGCCGGCCGGCCAGGGGTTCCGCCAGGGACGGGTCCCGGCTCAGCGCGCCGAGCGCGAACGCGTCGAGCACCACCCGCGCGTCCGGGGCGATGGCAGGCACCAGGCGCCGCAGCAGGTCTTCGGTCTCCTCGGCGCCGGTCAGGCCGGGGCCGACCACGACCGTGCCCGCGCCGGGCAGCACCTCGGCCAGCCGGTCGACGGCGTCGGCGGCGATCGCCCCGGACGGCGTCTCCGGCAGTCCGAACACCGACGACTCGGGGACCGAGACGCCGAGTGCCGTCGCGTGCCGTTCGGCGACCGCCACCTGCAGCGTGCCCGCTCCGGCGCGCAGGGCGGCCGTGCCGGACAGCGCCGGTGCGCCCGGCACCGTCCGGGCGCCGCCGACGACGAGCACCGTGCCGCGGTCGTCCGCGCCGATCCGCCAGTCCCGCAGCAGGGCCGGGCTGATCGGCGCCGGGTCAGGAGAGCTGCTGCGCGGCATCGTCGTCCGCCGTCGGCGGGGTGTCGGTGGCGTGCAGGTGGCCGACCTCCTGGGCCAGCACCATGGTGAACCCGCCGTCGGCGTCGCGTTCCCAGGCCGTCACCGAGCCGTTCGGGACCTCGGTGGCGTTCGCGGCGCGCAGCAGGTCGGGTTCGGGCAGCCCTTCGAGCAGGTAGCGCAGGGCGAAGACGGTCATCTCGTGCGCGGCCAGCAGAACGCGCTTTCCGGCGTGCTCCACGCTCAGCTCGGCGAGCAGGGAACGCAGCCGCAGCACGACGTCCGCCCAGGACTCCCCGCCCGGCGGCCGGTAGTAGAACTTGCCCAGCCGCCGCTTGCGCCGCAGCTCGTCGGGCCAGCGCTCGCGGACGCCGTGCGAGGTCAGCAGGTCCAGGACGCCGAGCTCGCGGTCGCGCAGCCGTTCGTCCGGGATGATCGGCACGCCCTCGGGCGCGGCCAGCCGGGCGGTGTCCCAGGCCCGGCGGTAGGTGGAGGTGACGACGACGTCCGGGGGCGCCTCGGCGAGGAACTTCCCCGCCGCCGCAGCCTGTTCCCGCCCCAGGTCCGTCAGCGGCACGTCGGCGTCGCGTTCGGCGATGTCGATCACGTCCGCGCCGGCCGACTCCGCTTCCTCCCTGGCCACGTTCCCGGTGCTCTGGCCGTGCCGCAGCACACCCACCCAGTCCAAGTCGACGTTCACGCCGCTCTGGTTACCCCGGGAGACCCGCCGTCGAAACCCGGGATGGTTAGGCCCGCAAAGGAGTTGCGGCTAGGGTCGTCGCATGTCGCGAAGTCTCGACGCCCACGACCGGCTGCAGCAGCTGGAGGCGATCCTCGGTGCCCCGGCCGCGCACCTCGGGCTGGCCGAGATGCTCGCCGAGACCCTCCAGCGGCTGCGCGAGGTCATGGCGGTCGACACCGCGACCGTGCTGCGGTACCAGCACAGTGGCCGCCAGCTGGTGGCCTTCGCGGCGGCCGGCATCGAGGAGGAGGTCCACCAGGGCGTCCGGGTGCCGGTGGGCAGCGGGTTCGCCGGCCGGGTCGCCCTCGAGCGGGCGCCCGTCATCATCGACCACGTCGACGACACCACCGTCGTGAACTCCCTGCTGTGGGAACGCGGTCTGCACTCGATGCTCGGCGTGCCCATGCTCGCCGGGACCGAGCTCGTCGGCGTGCTGCACATCGGTTCGGTGATGCCCAAGGCGTTCGACGAGTCCGAAGTGGCCACCCTCCAGCTGGTCGCCGACCGCCTCGCGCTGGCCGTGCAGGTGGAGGCGCTGGAGGAGAACCGCACCGCCACCATGGCGCTGCAGCGCAGCCTGCTGCCCGCCAGCCTGCCCGCCGTGCCCGGCCTGGACTTCGGCGCCCGGTACGTGCCCGGCGCGGAGACCGGGCTCGGCGGCGACTGGTACGACCTGTTCTCGCTGCCGGGTGACCGGCTCGGCGTCGTGATGGGCGACGTCTCCGGCCACGGCCTCGACGCGGCCGTCATCATGGGGCGGCTGCGCAGCGCGCTGCGGGCCTACGCCCTCGACTGCGAAAGCCCCGCCGAAGTCCTCGCCAAGCTCGACCGCAAGGCGAACCACTTCGAGCACGGGGCGATGGCCACGGTGGCCTACGGGATCATCGGTCCCGACCGCGAAGCGCTGACGCTGTCGCTGGCAGGTCACCTGCCCCCCGTGCTCGCCCGGGCAGGCAGGGCGGGGCAGCTGGTGGACGCACCCCCGGATCCCCCGATCGGGTTGACCATCGGCGCTCCCGAACGCCGCACCACGGTGGTCGAGCTGCCGGCGGACGGGGTGCTGGTGTTCTACACCGACGGGCTGGTCGAGCGCCGGGACCGGCCGGTGGACGTGGGGATGCAGCAGCTGGCGGCCGCCACGCGCGCCGCGGACCCCGAGCGGGTCTGCGCGCAGGTCATGGCCGCGATGATCGGCAACCGGGCGGCCCAGGACGACGTCGCCGTGCTGGCCCTCCGGCGCCGCACCGTCCCGGCCGGCGGCTGACGCGGCCGGGACGACACGCTCAGGATCCGGCCAGTGCCGCTTCCCGGGTCGGGAAGAGCGAAAGGCTCTCCTCCAGACCGGTCAGCTGGATCGGGCGCAGGGTCGCCCGGCCGGACGCGACGATCCGGACCGCGGTGCCGGTGCCGGCGTTGCGGTGGATCGTCAGCAACGCGGTCAGGCCGGGCGAGGCGAGGAACTCCACGCGGCTCAGGTCGACCACCAGCACCGGCGGCTGCTCCGCCAGTGCTTCGTCCGCCGCCTGCACGAGCGCCGGTGCGGTGGTCGTGTCCACGTCTCCGGCGACCTCGACGACGACCGCTCCTTCTTGCTCCGTCCGGGCGATCCGGAACTCCCCGAACGGCACAGCGGTGGCCGAGCTTTCGAAGTGGGTGGGCTCGGTCATGACGATTTCTCCTCGCCTTCGGCAGCACCGCCGGGCAACCCGGCGGGCGTGCGTGATCACGAAGGCTGTCTGCTCAACCGCTGTCAATCATGCCTGCCCGGACGACACGCCGCCGCGTCAGCACCCCTCGCGCTTCCCGCCGCGCCCGCGAGCAGGCAGGATGGGCGCCATGGGTGAACGGGACGTGACCGGGGACTCACTCGAAGACGCCGCCAGTTCCGCCGGATCGGTGGCGTTGGAGAACCGGGACGGCGTGGCGGTGCTGCGCGTCGACGGCGCCCTCGACCTCGCGCTCGCCCCGAAACTGCGCCGATTGGCCGAACGGGCGGGCCGCCTGCGGCCCGCCCTGCTCGTCATCGACCTCACCGGCGTCACCTTCCTGGCCTCGGCGGGCATGGCCGAGCTCGTCCGGGCGCACCGCGGGCCCGCCGCCGTGGCGCCGCTGCGGGTGGTGGCCACCGGCCGGATCACCCTGCGGCCGCTGGAGCTGACCCGGCTGGTCGACGAGCTCGCCATCTACCCGTCGCTGTCGGAAGCACTGGCTCCCCGATGACGTCCCCGCCGGAGTTCGACGCCGTCCTCGCCGCCGTGCGCGGGACTTTCGTCGACGGCGCCGGGATTCCGGCGGCCACGGAGGTCCGGCCGCTCGGCCCGGCCGAGGTGCGGGCGACGCTCGGCGACCACGTCGCGGTCGCCGTGACCGACCCCGCGGTGCTCGCGGAACTGGTGCCCGGCAAGGAGATCACCCGCGCGATCGCCGTCGCGGCCGACGGCGGCGAGCGCGGCACTTTGGTCTATACCACCGAGAAGGTCGCCGCGCTGCCCGTGGACGTCGCCGCCGCCATCGACGCCGCCACCGCCGGCCTGGCCGCCACCGTCCGGCGGCTGCGCGGCGAAGCCGTCGTCCTGGACGCGCTGCACTCCACCGGCCGCGAGCTGACCGCGCAGCTCGACATCGACCGGATCGTGCAGGACGCGACCGACGCGGCCACGGAAGCGACCGGCGCCGGCTTCGGCGCGTTCTTCTACAACCTCGTCGACGAGTTCGGCGAGTCGTACACGCTGTATACGATCTCGGGTGTCCCGCGCGAGGCGTTCGCCGCGTTCCCGATGCCGCGCAACACCGAGGTGTTCGCGCCGACCTTCGACGGCGCCGGCACCGTCCGCAGCCCCGACATCACGAAGGACCACCGGTTCGGGAAGAACGCGCCGCACCACGGGATGCCGGAAGGGCACCTGCCGGTGTGCAGCTACCTGGCCGTCCCGGTGCTCAGCCCGACCTCCGGCGAGGTGCTGGGCGGGTTCTTCTTCGGCCACCCCGAACCGGACCGGTTCACCGCGCGGCACGAGTACCTGGCCGAGGGCATCGCCGCCTACTCGGCCATCGCGCTGGACAACGCCCGGCTCTACGAACGCGAACGCACCCTCGCCTCGGAGCTGTCCCGCAGCATGCTGCCGGTCGCCCCGCCCACCCCGGGCCTCGACGTGTTCACCCGGTACCTGCCCGCGGCCACCGGGAGCAAGGTCGGCGGCGACTGGTTCGACGTGATCCGGCTGCCCTCGGGCGCCACCGCGTTCGTCATCGGGGACGTCGTCGGCCACGGCGTCACCGCCGCGACCGTGATGGGCCAGGTCCGGACGGCCATCCGCAGCTACGCCCTGCTGGAGCTGCCGCCGTCGGAGGTCCTGCGCAACGTCTCCGAGCTGGCCGTCGGGCTGTTCGGCGAGAGCTTCGTGACCTGCTTCTACGCGGTCCACCGGCCGGCCGACGGGACGCTCGCCTACGCGAACGCCGGCCACCTGCCGGCCATCCTGATCCGGCCGGGCGAGCCGCCCGAGCAGATCGGCGAGGCGCTGGCCCAGCCGCTGGGCGTCGGCTCGGTCTTCCCGCAGCGCACCGCGGGCTTCCCGGTGGGCGCGGACCTGGTCCTCTACACCGACGGGCTCGTCGAAAGCCGCACCCGCGACCTCACCCTGGGCGTCGAATGGCTCCTGGCGGGTATCCCGGGGCTGCTGACCGCGACCGACCTCGAGACGGCGTGGGACAAGCTCGTCGACGAACTGACGCGCGGCCGGCACGACGACGACATCGCCGTGATCCACGTGCGCCACCGCGGAGAGGACGCCCCATGACGGACTCGCACCCGCCGGGCGCGCCCGCTCCCCCGGCCTCGTTCCACCGGCGCACGGCCGCGGTGGCCGGCCGGCTGCCGGAACTGCGGGAAGCGCTGGCCCGGTGGCTGGCCGCGCTCGGCCTGGATCTCGAACGACGGGAGGACATCGTCCTCGCGGGCTACGAGGCGATGGCCAACTCGGCCGAGCACGCCTACCCCGGCGGGGCGGAGGGTCCGATCGACGTCCGGGCCGAAGCGCTGCCCGGGCGGGTGATCGTGACGGTCACCGACTACGGCACCTGGCGGCCCCCGGCGGCCTCGAACGGGCTGCGCGGCCGCGGCCTGCTGCTCATCGACACCCTCGCCGACCACTGCGCGCAGGTGCACCGCGACGACGGCACCACCGTCACCATGACGTGGCTGACTCACCCGGGCGCGTGAAGCTCGCGCGCCCGGCGGGGCCGTGCCCGGTCGAGTAGGCTCGGCCGGGGCCGCGTGAACCTGGAGTGTGATGAGCGTCGGGGAAGAGGCCGGCCAGCGTGCCGTGTTTCCCGGGACCAGCAGGATGGCCGCCCGGATGCGGGACTTCGACTGGGCGTCGTCCCCGCTCGGCGAGCCGCGGGACTGGCCGGCCAGCCTGACGACGGCGGTCCGGATCTGCCTCACCTCCCGCTTCCCGATGATCGTCTGGTGGGGCCCGGAGCTGCGGTTCCTCTACAACGACGCCTACCTGCCGCTGCTGGGCACCAAGCACCCGGCCCTGGACAAGCCGGGCGCGGAGGTCTGGAGCGAGATCTGGCACATCATCGGGCCGATGCTCGACAGCGTGATGACCACCGGCGAGGCGACCTGGTCGGAGGACCTGCTGCTGCCGATGAATCGGCACGGCTACTGGGAAGAGACCTACTGGACGTACTCCTACAGCCCGGTGCACGACGACGAAGGCACCGTGCGGGCGGTGTTCACCGCGGTCTCCGACACGACCGAGCGTGTGATCGGCGAACGCCGGCTGGCGACGCTGCGCGAGCTCGGCGCCCGAGCCGGCGTCGCCCGCACCGTCGACGAGGCCTGCGAGCTGGTCGCGGGCGTGCTGGGCCAGGCCGGCGCCGACGTCCCCTACGCCACGATCCACATCCGCGACGGCGACGGCGCGCTCACGCTCGCGGCCGTCACCCCCGGCGGCGAAGGCGCGGCCGACGCGGCCGCCTGGCCGCTGAAGGACGTGCTCGCCGACGGCGTCGCGCGGACGGTGTCGGGCGAGGCGCTGGGCGAGCTGCCGTCGGGTGGCTGGTCCACCCCACCCGCCGAGGCGGTGGTGCTGCCGCTGCGCGGTGACGCCGGGGACGCGGCCACCGGCGTGATCGTGCTGGCCGCGAGCGCCGGGCGCGCGCTCGACGAGTCCTACCGGACCTTCCTCGGCCTGGTCGCCCAGCAGACGGCGGCGCTGGTCAACGGCGCCATCGCCTACCAGGTCCAGCAGCGGCGCGCCGAGGAGCTGACCGCGCTGGACGCGGCGAAGACCACGTTCTTCGCCAACATCAGCCACGAGTTCCGGACCCCGCTCACGCTGATCCTGGGCCCGGCCGCCGAGCTGCGGGAAACCCTCGACGGCGCCGGCGAGCGGGTGCGCGAAGAGGTCGACGTCATCCAGCGCAACGCACTGCGGCTCGGGCGGCTGGTCAACAACCTGCTCGACTTCTCCCGGATCGAAGCCGGCCGGATGCAGGCGCGCTTCGAACCGGTGGACCTCGGGACGTTCACCGGAGAGCTGGCGAGTGTCTTCCGGGCCGCCGTCGAACGGGCCGGTCTCGTGTTCGAGGTCGACTGCCGCCCGTCGGCCGAGCCGGTGCACGTCGACCGCGGGATGTGGGAGAAGGTCGTCTTCAACCTGCTGTCCAACGCGGTCAAGTTCACCTTCGACGGCGCGATCCGGGTGACGAGCACGGTCGACGGCGGAGACGCCGTGGTCGCCGTGTCCGACACCGGGATCGGCATCGACGCCGCCGAACTGCCGCGCCTGTTCGAGCGGTTCCACCGGATCCCGTCGGCCCGGGCGCGGTCGAACGAGGGCAGCGGCATCGGCCTGGCGCTGGTGCGCGAGCTCGTCGGCATGCACGGCGGCAGCGTCGCCGTGGAGAGCGCGCCGGGCGCCGGGACGACGTTCCGGGTCCGGCTGCCGGTGGGCACCCGGCACCTGCCCGCCGAGCACGTCGTCACCGAACCCACCGTCACCGAGCCCACGGCAGGCGGGCTCGGCAGTGGCGTGCCTTACGGCGAGGCCGCGGAACCGTACGTGCAGGAGGCCCTGCGCTGGCTGCCGGACGAGGAGCAGGCCGCGCGGCCCGCGCCCGCGGGCACCCGCGTGCTGGTCGCCGACGACAACGCCGACATGCGCGACTACCTCGTCCGGCTGCTGCGCGACGACTACGCGGTGACCGCGGTGCGCGACGGCGTCGAAGCGTTCGCCGCCGCCTGCGCCGACCCGCCCGAACTGATCATCAGCGACGTCATGATGCCGCGGCTGGACGGCCTCGGCCTGCTCGCCGAGCTGCGCGCCGACCCGCGCACCGCCGCCGTGCCCGTGCTGCTGCTGTCGGCGCGGGCCGGGCAGGAGGCCGCCGTCGACGGGCTGGCCGCCGGCGCCGACGACTACCTCGTGAAGCCGTTCTCGGCGCGGGAGCTGCTCGCCCGCGTCCGCACGACCGTCCAGCTGGCGCGACTGCGGACGCAGCATTCCCGGTGGCGCACGGCGATGATCGAATCCCTGCAGGAAGGGTTCTTCGTCTGCGACGACGAGGGCCGGGTCGTCGAGGTCAACGCGGCGTTCGGCGAACTGCTGGGCTTCGGCACCGGCGGGCTGCCCTACGCCCCGCCGTTCCCGTGGTGGCCGGACCCCGAGACCGACGCCGTCGCCCACCGCCAGGTCACCGAGGCGTCCGAGCGTGCGTGGGGCGAGCCCACCGGCAGCCTGGTCCTGCCGATGCGGCACCGGGACGGGCACCGGGTGTGGATCGCGCTCTCCTACAACCAGCTGCGCGACGACGAGGGCAGCCGCCGGGTGGTGGGCACGATCCGCGACGTCACGGCCGAGCGGTACGCCGTGCAGCGCGAAAGCGCGCTCGCCGCGATGAACCAGAGCCTGGCCGGCATCAGCGGCGTCCCCGAGGTGCTGCGCACCGGGCTGGAGCTGCTGCGCGAACTGTGGGACGGCCGGCGTGCGCTCGCGGTGACCTGGCCGCGGGACGGCGAACCGGAGCTCGCGTCCACCGATCCCGCCGACCGGCGCTGGGCGGACCTCGCCGCGCCGCTGCGCGCGACCCTCGACCACGTCCGCTCGCTCCCGGCGTTGCACGCGGCCCCGGCCGACGGCGGCGCGGGCACCACCGTCGACCACCCCGGCGGCCGGCTGACGCTGTGGGTCGAGCCCGCGCCGGGCCGTCCGCTCGGCACCGAAGACCGGACGCTGCTGGCGCTGCTGGCCGGGACGCTCGCACACGCCCTGCGCCGCGCCCACCGCGACGACCGGCAGCGGGAGGTGGCTCTCGCGCTGCAGCGCTCGATCCTCGGCCCGGCCCGGCTCCCCCACGGCTTCGCGGTGCGCTACGAGCCGGCGAACCCCCCGCTGGAAGTCGGTGGCGACTGGTACGACGTCGTCCCGCTGGCCGGCGACCGGATCGGCATCGTCGTCGGCGACTGCGTCGGCCGGGGGCTCGCCGCGGCCGCGGTGATGGGCCAGCTGCGCAGCGCCTGCCGGGCGTTGCTGCTGGAAGCCAGCAGCCCGGCGCAGACGCTCCGCGCGCTCGACCGCTTCGCCGGACGGCTGCCGGGTGCCTTGTGCACCACCGTGTTCTGCGGGGTGCTCGACCCGGCGACCGGCACGCTCACCTACAGCAGCGCCGGGCACCCACCCGCCACCCTCGTGCACCGCGACGGCACGGCGGAGTTCCTCGACTCCGGCGGCAGCCTGCCGCTCGCCGTCCGCGCCTCGGAACCGCGGCCGGAGGCCACCGCGGTCGTGCCGATCGGTTCCCTGCTGATGCTCTACACCGACGGGCTCGTCGAACGCCGCCGCGAAGCCCTCGACGACGGCATGGACCGGGCCACCTCCGTCGCCCACGACACGCGGGACGCCGAGCTCGGCGAGCTGGCGGCGGCCCTGATGAACCGGCTCCGCCCCGCCGACGGCTACGAGGACGACGTCGCGCTGCTGCTCTACCGCCGGTCGATCCCGCCGCTGGACTTCGAGTTCGCGGCGCACCCGGACCACCTCGCCTCGACCCGCCGCTGGCTGCGCGGGTGGCTGGAGAACGCGGCCCTCGACCCCGACCTCGCCCAGGACGTGCTCGTCGCCGCGGGCGAGGCCTGCGCCAACGCCGTCGAACACGCCTACCGCGACGGCTCCGGGGCGACCGCGCACCTGGCGGCCCGGCTCACCGGCGCGCACCTGGTGGTCACGGTGACCGACCGGGGCCACTGGAAGCAGCCGCCGCCGGACAACCACGTGCTGCGCGGCCGCGGCGTGCCGATGATGGAAGCGCTGGCCGACGCGGTCGACATCCGGCGCGACGCGGCCGGGACCACCGTCACGCTGGAATGGAGGATCGGTTCGTGACGACGGCACTCACGCTGGTCAGCGGCCCGGGCGACGACGGCGCCCGGGTCCTGTCCGTCACGGGTGAAATCGACATGAGCAACGCCGCCGAGTTCGGCGCCGCGCTGGACCGCGAGCTGGCGGCGGGCCCCGCCGTCACCGTGGACCTCACCGGGGTGGCCTACCTCGACAGCGCGGGCGTCGCGGTGCTGTTCGACCGCGCGGGCGAACGCGACCTGCGGCTGGTCGCGCCCCGGCTGCTCGAGCGGGTCCTGCGGGTGTCCGGGCTCACCCAGGTCACGAAGGTCGTGATCCGCTGAACGGTTGACCCGGGGTACACCGGGTAAGCGGGCCGCAGCGACGGTGCGTCGGGTGGGTTGTGCTGCCGTCCGTCGCCAGGTGGCCCCGGCGCCCAACCCACGACGTTCAACAGCGAGCGCCGGGCCGGAGCCACCGCCCTGGTGTTGCGGAAGACGCCCTGGACGCGAGTAAGGTTTTGCCGTTCCGTTGAAGCAGCAGCGGTTCGGCACGAGCCGCAGCGTCCGGGACGGAGATGACCGAGTGACCGGTGAGCCGATCCTGCCCGAGCACCTCGACGAGCTGACCGCCGCGATGGCGGACCTCACGGGTGCCCTGGAGACCGAACCAGCCGAAGCGGAGATCCTCGACGCCGTCTGCGCCGAAGCCGTCCGGGCCGTGCCGGGCGCCGACATGGCGAGCATCACGGCGATCCGCGACGGCGAGCCGACGACGGCGGCCTGCACGGACGAGCGCGCCGTCGAGATCGACCGGGCCCAGTACGCGGCGGGCGCCGGTCCTTGCCTGGAGGCCGCGCGGACCGGCGAGATCGTCCGGGTGCCGCTGGCGACGGCCGGGGCGGCCTGGCCCGAATTCACCGCCCGCGCCCAGGAACTCGGCGTCGGCAGCTACCTGGCCGCGCCGCTGCGCGTCGACGGCCACCTGTCCGGCGCGCTGAACCTCTTCGGCTACGGCGACCACGGCTTCGCGGAAACCGATTCGCAGCTGCTGAAGCTGTACACCACGGTCGTCTCGTTCGGGCTGCGCACCACGCGGCGCTACCACCAGGCCCGGCAGCGCACCGTCGAACTCGAGACGGCGATGCGGTCGCGGGCGGTGATCGAGCAGGCCAAGGGCATCCTGATGGCGGTGCACCGGATCAGCGCCGACGACGCCATGAAGAAGCTGGTCACGGAATCGCAGCGGACCAACGTGAAGCTGCGGGACGTCGCGACCCGGTTCGTCGAGGAGCTGTCCTCGACGAGGCCCTGAGGACCGCTCAGGCGGTGTGGCGGGCCGGGAACGGCCAGGTGAGCGTGATGACCGTGCCGCCGTCGGTCGAGCGGAGGTCGAGGCCGTCGACGAGGGCCTGGATCAGGCGCAGCCCGCGGCCGCCGTCGGCGCGCTCGGCCAGCGTCGCCCAGCGGCCCTGGTCGGCGACCGTGACGATCAGCACCTCCTGGTCGATCCGGGCGCGGACGTCGATCAGCCCCGGCCGGCCGTGGTAGGCGTGGTCGAGCACGTTGGCCATCGCTTCCCAGCAGGCCAGCACGACGTCGTCGGCCTGCCGCCCGACCTCGTCACCGGCACGCCGCCGCAACCAGGACACCAGGTGCCGGCGCAGGCTCGGCAGCGTCCGTGGCGAAATCGTGCCGCGGTACCGCCATCCGTCCGATCCCAGCTCTTCCACGTTCACCTCCTCGGGGGACATCAGGTTTGCTACCCACGGGTTCGGATTCTCAATCACCGGTAATGACATCCCTGGCGCCGTTCGGACCTGGTGCACCCCCGGGCGGCCGTGATCGGATGGGCGGATGATTCGGTCGACGTCGTCCGTGGTGCTGTGCGCGGTGCTCGCCGCGACCCTCCTGCCCGCTCCTTCGGCTGCCGCGGCGCCGGCACCGGGGCCGGGCGCCGTCTCGCACTTCGGCCTGGCCCGCAAGGACTGCCTGGGCACCGCCCGGAACACCACCAGCAAGGCGTGGTTCACCGTGGCGGACGGCGTGCTGTCCGACGTCTACGCGCCGGTGATCGACAACACGAACGTCGAGACGCTGCAGTTCGCCGTCACGGACGGCCGCAGCTTCACCGACCTGCAGGCGCGGGACATGACCTACACGGTCCGCACGAGCGCGGGCGGGATGGCCTGCGAGGTGACGTCGACCGCGCGCAGCGGCAAGTACCGGCTGGTCACCGAGTACCTGGCCGACCCGGCCCGGACCGGCGTGCTCATCCGCACCCGGCTGGAACCGCTGAAGGACTCCGGCCGTGACTTGAAGGTGTACGTGCGGTTCGACGCGAGCGTCAACGGCAACGGCGGGGGCGGCCCGGCCAACGGCGGCGGCGACACGGCCACCGTCGACGCGGCGACGTCGGCGCTGGTCAGCAGCGACAGCAACACGGTGTCGAGCGCGCCGGCCCGCGACTACGGCACCCCGCTGGCCGCCGCGCTGCGCGCCGACCGCCGGTTCCTGGCCACCGGCAGCGGCTTCGTGGGCACGCCGGGCGACGGGCTGGCCCAGCTGGACCGCGACCACCGGCTCACCGACACGACGCCGACGGCGGTGAACGGCAACGTCGTCCAGACCGCGCAGCTGGACCTCCAGCCGCGCCGGCCCGCGGTACTGGCGCTCGGGTTCGGCGCGGACGCGCGGGCCGCCGTCGCCACGGCCGGCGCGAGCCTGCGCACGCCGTTCGAGGTGAGCCACCGCCAGTACGCGCGCGAGTGGCGTGACTACGACAACGGGCTGATCCCGGTGCGGGGCAAGGACTCGGACGCGTACTACCAGTCGGTCAACGTGCTCAAGGCCAGTGAGGACAAGACGTTCCCGGGCGCGGTCGTCGCCTCACTCGGCAGCCCGTGGGGCCAGGCGGTCTCGGCGGGTGACGCACCCGGCGGCAAGCCGGTCTACTTCGGCTCCTACCGCGAGATCTTCGCCCGCGACCTCTACGAAAGCTTCTCCGGCCTGCTGGCCGCCGGCGACCGCGAGACAGCACGGGCGAGCGTCCGCTGGCTGTTCACCCGTCAGCAGCAGCCGGACGGCCGCTTCCCACGGAACTCGCTGCTCAACGGCAAGAAGGCCCCCGACTCCGGCGGTGACCAGCTCGACGAGAGCGCGTACCCGATCCTGATGGCGCTGCAGGCCGGCCTGGACCGCGACCGCGCGCTCTACACCGGCCACATCCGGGCGGCCGCGGACTTCGTCGTCGCGCACGGGCCCGCGTTCGGCTCGGAGCGCTGGGAGGAACAGGGCGGCTACTCCCCCTCGACGATCGCCGCGGAGATCGCCGGGCTCGTCGCCGCGGGCGTGACCGCGGACCGCAACGGCGACCGGGCGCGCGCGAACATCTACCGCGCCACCGCCGACCACTTCCAGCGCAGCATCAAGGGCTGGACGGTGACGCAGAACGGGCCGTACGGCGGCCGGTACTTCCTTCGGCTGACCAAGAACGGCGACCCGAACTCCGAGTGGTTCTACAACCTGGGCAACGGCTCGGTCGACGCCGACCAGCGCGCGGTCGTCGACGCCGGGTTCCTCGAGCTGACCCGCCTGGGCGTGCTGCCCGCGAACGACCCGGACGTCGCCGCGTCGCTCGCCGTGGTCGATCGCGTGATCAAGCGGGACACCCCTGCCGGGCCGGGCTGGTACCGCTACGGCACCTCGGCACCGGGCAGCGAGGACGGCTACGGCGACTGCTACGAACCGGACCCGACTAACTGCGGTCCCACGGGCGCGCCGTGGCCGTCGACGAACAGCGGGTCCGGGCACCTGTGGCCGGTGCTCGCCGGCGAACGCGGCGAGCAGGCGGTGCAGACGGGCGACCGGGCCGGCGCGGCGGCGCTGCTGCGCGCGATGCGGGCCCAGACGAACGGCACCGGCCTGATCCCGGAGCAGATCTGGGAGAACCCGGCGCTGCCGGCGTCGCCGTACGGGTCGGACCCGAAGACGGCGTCGATCGGCTTCACCCCGGGTCAGTCGGTGGGCTCGGTGGCGCCGCTGAGCTGGGCGCAGGCGCAGTCGGTCCGGCTGGCCCGTGCCCTGGACGACGGACGGCTGCCCGAGCAGCCCGCCGAGGTCCGTGCGCGGTACGCCGCCGCCCCGCCTGCCCTGGCGGTCACGCTCGACGCGCCCGCGTCGGTGTCCACGACGACCGCCGAGGTCACCGGCACCGCGCCCGCCGGCAGCCGGGTCGACATCGCGGTCTCGGCCACCGACGCGGGCACGACCACGGTGCTGTCGACGCGGGCGTCGGCGGCGGGGACGTTCGGCGCCACCGTCCCGACGCCGTTGGGCGCGAACGTCGTCACCGCGGCCGCGACCGGCACGGGAACCGGGTACGCGCAGAAGACGATCAGCTCGGACTTCGTCACGGGCACGGTCCTGCTGGACACGACCGACCCGGACGGCGACGACAACGGCCCGGGCACGTACACGTACCCGACGGCGGGCGACTTCCACGCGGGCGCGTTCGACCTGCAGCGCTTCCAGCTCATCGACTCCGGCACCACCCTGGTCTTCCGGGCGCAGGTCCGCGACCTGTCGCCGACCTTCGGCTCCCCGCTGGGTGCCCAGCTGCTGACGGTCTACGGCCACGACCCGGCCGCGACGGCGACCTCGACGGCGGCGCCGTTCCCGAGCCGCGCGTACACGATCGCGCCGCAGGACGCGTGGAGCCGGCGCATCGAGGTCCAGGGCTTCGCCGAGCCGGCGCTGGTCGACGCTTCGGGAGCTTCGCTGGCAACGCCGTCCGTGCAGGCGTCGCAGGCAACGCGGTACATCACGGTCAGCGTGCCCAAGGCCGCGTTCGGGACGCCGGGGCCGGGCTGGACGTTCGCCGTGGTGCTGACGGGCCAGGACGGCAACTCGCCGGACCAGGCCCGCCCGTTCACGCCGACGGCGGGCCAGTACACGTTCGGCCTCTGCGCGGCGGGCGGGACGGCCCCGATCTGCACGGCGGACCCGGCCACCGCCCCGAAGGCGTTCGACGTGCTGACTCCGTCCGGAGTGGACCAGAAGCTGGAGCTGGACCCGACGCTCGGACCGGTTCGGGTGCGCGGGGTGCCCCTGGGCTGACACCCTGGAGGCCATGATCGACGAGTTCGCGAAGCAGTATCTGCACGGCGACCTGCGCGAGGTCCGCGAGGAAATGGTCGGGAAGCTGGACGGCCTCGGCGAGTACGACATCCGCCGTCCGCTGACGGCCACCGGCACCAACCTGCTCGGCCTGGTCAAGCACCTGACGCTGACCGAGGCCCGGTACTTCGGCGAGATCTTCGGCCGCCCGTACCCCGAGCCGCTGCTCCGCTGGGACGACCTCTCGGTGCGCGGCACGGACATGTGGGCGACCGAGCACGAGACCCGCGAGGACATCGTCGCGGCCTACCGGCGGGCGTGGGAGCACGCCGACGCGACGATCACCGAGCTGGCGGTGGACGCACCGGGCCACGTGCCCTGGTGGCCGCGTCCGGACGTGAAGCTGTTCAACATCCTGGTCCACGTCCTGACCGAGACGAACCGCCACGCGGGGCACGCCGACATCCTGCGCGAGCAGCTCGACGGCGCCGTGGCCACCGATGGTCACCGCGACGCGGAGTTCTGGGCGGTGCGACGCGCGGCGGTCGAGCGCGCGGCGAAGGCCGTGGCGGATCCACAGTAGACATCCGCCGTGGGTGTCCGAGGGCAGCTTCGGGGAGACAACCAGGCACATTCCCGGCTCTCGCCGAACCGCCGCCTCGCGTGCGCTAACCTGCCGCTCAGGGGAGCGGACCACCACGTCGAGGAGTCGATTTCGTGCAACCGAACCTGGGGCCAGGCGAAGACTTCCAGCTCCTGCTCGAACGGCAGGTCCGGGAGATGCAGTCGAAGGCCGCGGCGCTGAACGAGGCCATCTCGGCGGCCGGGGCGACGGTCCGCACCCGCGACGGCTCGGTCACGGTGACGCTCGCCCCGAACGGCGCGCTCACGAACCTCGAGCTCGGGCACCGGGCGTGCGAGCTGGGCCCGGCGCGGCTGACCGCGGCGATCATGGGCGCGGTGCGCGACGCGCAGCGGCAGACCGCCCGCGCCGTCGCGGATTCCTTCGCGACCATCAACGGCGACGGCGAGTCGACCGAAATGGTCCGGTCCTTCCTGCCGCCGGACCCGCCGCCGGACGGGGACTTCGCGGCCCCGGAGAGCGCCGAGCCCACGCCGCCGCCTCCGTCCACCCGGCCCGCGCCGCCCGCTCCCCCGGCGCCGCCGTCCGCGCCGCGCCGCCGTCCGGTGGCCGACGACCGGCCCGACGACGAATCGAACCCCTGGTGAGCGGCGGCTTCCGCGTCTCTTCGGAGCCGCTGGCGAACTTCGGCAAGCACCTCGACGAGCTGCAGAAGAACCTGCAGAGCACCGCGGACCTCGTCGGCGGCATGGTCTGCGACCCCGGCATGTTCGGCATCAACCCGGCGTGCCAGCTGATGGCCGCCGGCGCGAGCACCTGGACGGACAAGGCGCACCACCAGTTCGGGGAGTACGCCAAGACCGTCGGCGACCTCGCCGACAAGGTCGCGGAGGCCGCGAAGCGTTACCAGTCGGGCGAGGAAGACGCCGTGAACTCGATCGTGAGGTTCGAATAGTGGGCGACGACTACAAGAGCAAGGACGTCAGCCTCCACGGTTCGGAACTGTTCAACAGCGACAACGCGTCCGCCGGCGCGGGCTTCTTCGAGGCCGCGATCGGCCTGGACAAGGCCGTCAAGGAGAACGACAAGGTCGCCATCGGCATCGGCTCCGCGGGCATGGCGCTGGAGACGATCGGGCTCGTGCTGGACCCGATCGGCAGCCTGCTCACGGCCGGGATCGGCTGGCTCATCGAGCACATCACGATCCTGCGGTGGCCGCTGGACATCCTGATGGGCGACCCGATCGGCATCGCGGCGGCCAGCGAGGCGCTCACGGCGGAGAAGAAGAAACTGGAGCAGTGGTCGGCCGACCACCAGGGTGCGCTCGACACGCTGCTGAAGGAGTGGAGCGGGAGCGCCGCGGACCAGTTCAAGAAGGACATGGACGCGGTCACCGAGCAGCTGGCCTCCCTCGGCGGCTACCTCGACCAGGCCGGCAAGAACATGAAGATCGCCGGCGGCATCGTGGGCGCGTTCCGCGGCATCCTCCGCGACCTGATCGCGATGCTCCTGGCCACGATCGTGAAGGGCGCCCTGATCGCGGCGGCCCTGGCCCCGGTGACGTTCGGCGCCTCGATCGCGATCTTCATCGGCACGACGATCGGCACGGTGGCCACGGCACTGGGCAAGATCGGCGCCAAGCTGGCCCAGCTGGCGAAGAAGCTCGGCGACCTGCTCCAGGCCCTGACGAAGATGGGCAAAGCGGGCGACGACCTGGTGGCAGCCAAGCCCTCGACGAGCAGCCTGACACCGACGCCCACCCCGAAGCCGGCACCCAAACCCGAGCCGGCACCGGCGCCGAAGCCGGACACCACGCCTTCGTCGGCCACCCCGGAGCCCAAGCCGGACACGACCCCGGACCCCAAGCCCGAGCCGAAACCGGAACCGACGCCCTCGTCCTCCACCCCGGACCCCAAGCCGGACACCACACCTTCCTCGGCCACCCCGGAACCGAAACCCGAGCCCAAGCCGGACACCACTCCCGAGCCCAAGCCCGAGCCGAAACCGGAACCGGCACCCTCGTCCTCGTCGAGCACCCCGGACCCCAAGCCCGAGCCCAAACCGGACACCACCCCCGAGCCCAAGCCGGACGCCGCGCCCTCGTCGGCGACCCCGGAGCCCAAGCCGGACACCACCCCGGAACCCAAGCCCGACACCACGCCCGACCCGAAGCCGGACACCACCCAGTCCACTCCGGATCCCAAGCCGCACAAGCCGTTCACCGATCAGATGACCGACGTCATCAAGACCAAGCTGTCCCAGGTCGACGGTGTGACGCCCGAGATCATGCAGAAGTTCGACAAGATCAGCAACTTCTCCGTGCACGAGCTCGGCAAGCTCTTCGGCAAGGAGGGCGCCGAAAAGTTCGAGTCGGCGATCAAGGTCATGACGGACCCGTGGTTCGGCAAGTCGGGACTGGCGGGCAAGACGGTCGTCGACATGATCAAGGGCGTGCCGGCCAGCGTCGGCAACGTCACCGGCGGGGAGGACGAGAACTAGCCGAGCGGGTCCAGCCCGGCCAGCGCCACGCTGTCCGGCCACAGCCGCGCGGCGGCCGCGTCGTCGGTCAGGTTCGCCCACCGGGCCTCGAGCCGCGGCCGGCCGCGCAGGCCGAACACGCGCGGACCCGCCACACGCAGCCGCCGGTCGAGTTCGAGCGCGAAGAGCGTCTGGGCCAGCTTGGACCGCTCGTAGGCACGCTTCGGGGCGTATTTGCGCGAGCTCTGGAGGTCGGCGAAGTCGAGGTGAGCCGACTTCGCCGCGAAGCTGCCGGTGGTGACGATCCGCGCGGTCGGCGCCAGCACCGGCATGAGCCGCGGCGGGGCGTCGAGCGCGACACCGGCGTTGCACAGGACGGCGTCCAGCACGCCCACGTCCGTTCGAGCGAGCGCGGGTCGGCCAGGTCCAGCTGGGTGTGCCCCACCTTCGCCCCGGGAACCCGCGAGCGGATCGACGCGGTCGCAGCCTCCGCCTTCGCGGGATCCCGCCTGTACCCGATCCCGCGTTGCCCCGGTCACCCCGTACCCGCATCGCCGCCCTCCCCGTTCGGGGACACGCTACGGCCAGGTGATCAGAGCCGGCTGAGGCCGTGCAGGATGCGCTTCATCAGGTCCATGCTCGGCCGGTTGCCGTTGCTCTTCTTGGTGGTGTGCACGGCGACGAGCCCCCGGTCGGCCAGGTCGGAGAGCAGGACGCGCGCCACCCCGAGCGGCAGCCGCCGCCGCGCGGCGACCTCGGCCACCGACTGCGACGTGCAGCACAGCACGCAGATTTCCGACTCTTCCGCCGTGCTGTTGCGTGTCATGGCCCGGCCGCGCGGAGTGGTGGAGACGAGCGTCTCGACGGGAAGGTCACGCGTCGGACGCGTCCGGCCGTGGGTACGGAAGTACGGCCGCACGAGCCCAGCCGCCCCTCCGTCTTCGAGCGCGGTCCCCCAGTGCACAGCCAGCTCCTCACGGCGATTAATCCTTGTAGGCGATTATTCGACACCGTGATCGACTCCACCGCAATCGACCGAACAGGCTAACGGACGGTAAACTCCAGGTCAGAGCGGCGCCGTTGAACGACACCACCCCGAGGCAGGAAGGTCATCCAGCCGGATTATCAGAGTTCTGACAAACCGGCCGGTCACCGAGCCGCCCGGACGGGCTCAGAGGCGGATGGGCTTCTTGTTCATGAACTCCTCGATCCCCAGCGCCCCCAGCTCCCGCCCGATCCCCGACCGCTTGATCCCGCCGAACGGCAGGTCCGCCTCCGAACCGCCCGCCTTGTTCACGTACACCATCCCCGCCTCGATCCCCCGGGCTACGCGGGCCGCTCTGGTTCGGTCGGTGGCGAACACGCTTGCGCCCAAGCCGAACGGCGTGTCGTTCGCCAGCTTCACCGCCTCTGCTTCCGATGATGCCCGGAACACCAACGCCACCGGGCCGAAGATCTCCTCGTGGTACGCCGCCATGTCCGGTGTCACGTCCGTCAGGACCGTGGCCTCCACGTACGCCCCCGGGCCCGGGACCCGGTGTCCGCCCGCGCGCAGCGTTGCGCCCGCCCGGATCGCCGTCTCTATCTGGGTCGCCACCTCGTCCGCCGCCGCTTTCGAGGCCAGTGGGGGCAGTGTTGTCGCCGGGTTCGCCGGGTCGCCTGGGACGTAGTACTCCGTCACGCGCTTGGCGAACCGGTCGACGAACTCCTCGTACAGCTCGGCCAGCACGATGATGCGCTTCGGCGCGTTGCACGACTGGCCGCAGTTGCGCATCCGGGCCGTGGCCGTCACCTTGACCGTCTCGTCCAGGTCGTCGGTGTCCAGGACGATCAGCGGGTCGGAACCGCCCAGCTCCAGGACGCACTTCTTCAGGTTGCGGCCGGCTTCGGCCGCCACCGCCACACCCGCCTGCTCGCTGCCCGTCAGCGACACCCCGACCAGCCGCGGGTCCGCCAGCATCCACGGCACCTGCCTGCTCGAGGCGAACACGTTCACGTAGGCGTCCGACGGCACGCCGGCGTCGTGCAGCACCCCCTCGATCGCCGCCGCCGAACGGGGGCAGATCGAGGCGTGCTTGAGGAGGATCGTGTTGCCCAGCACCAGGTTCGGCGCCACGAACCGGGCCACCTGGTAGCACGGGAAGTTCCACGGCATCACCCCCAGCAGCGCCCCGATCGGCTCCTTCGTCAGCACCGCCTCGCCGCCGCGGATCGCCAGGGGCTCGTCGGCCAGCAGGTCCGGGCCGCGCTCGCCGTAGTAGCGAAAGATGTCGGCCACGACGCCGACCTCGCCGCGGCCTTCGTTGATCCGCTTCCCCATCTCCAGGGTCATGATCGCCGCGAGCTCGCCGGCGCGCTCGGCGAACAGCTCCGCCGCGCGCAGCACGATCGCCGCGCGTTCGGCGACCGGCCGGGAGCGCCATGCCGCGTACCCGCGGTGCACCCGCTCGATCGCCGCCCGGACCTCCTCGTCGGCCGCGTTCGGGATTTCGTCGACCAGCTCACCCGTCGCCGGGTTGGTGACTGTATACAAAGCGGCCTCCTCTGCCAGCCTACTGGATACTGTATACACTATGTCGGCTATGATCGGCACCCGCGCGGCGGTACCCCTCGCCGCTTGATCGACTATCGTTCCCCCATGACGCTGGAACTCACCGGCGGACCCGATTTCGCCGCGCAGGCACCAGAAACCGCCCGCTGGACCCGGCAGTACACCGTCGGTGCGGTCACCTTCGGCTGCCCCGCCCGCACGTCGGAACGCACTCCGCGAGTCTGGAGCGGACGCGGTCTCGGCCTGCCCGAGGCCGAGCTGACGGACTTCGCCGAGCAGCTGCGTCGCGTCATGAAACACAAGGCCTACTGGCTCGCCCGCGACCCCCGAGCGGGTGATGCGGCGATCTGGTCACCCGGCCGCTACGACGACGAAGACGGCTTCGTCTATTTCGCCGGCCCGTGCACCCACGGCGGCCCGTGGCCCGGCTACCGGCCGACGCCGGCGTTCACCGTCGCGCTCCCCCACGTCCGCGGCCTGCGGATCCGGGTGGCGGCGTACCTGTTCCCCCGAAACGGGTGAAACCGGCGCGGGCGGGCGTCGTCGCCGCCGTGGTCAGCGGGATACCGTCGACTGCACACGCTCTGCTCACCGGCGGTGACGTCCTGGCGGCCACCCGCGCGGCGGGCACGCTGCTGCCGGGACGACGCGACCGGCCCGGCGTCGCCGCCGGGCTGCTCGCGCACGTCGTCGTTTCCGCCGTGTGGACCGGCGTGCTCGCCGCGGTCTCGCGGCGTCACCGGCTCGGCGCCGGCGGCGGCGCGGTCGCCGGGCTGGTCATCGCGGCGCTGGACCTCGGGATCGCGGCCCGCGCGTACCCCGCCGTGCGGGCGTTGCCGCGCGGGCCGCAGATCCTGGACCACCTGGTGTTCGGCGCCGTCACCGGCGCGCTCCTCGACCGTCCACAAGAGACAGATCAGCGCACGACCTCGACGACGTCACCGGGGTGGAGCGAGTTATAGAACTTCACCGCGGCGGCCTTCGAAAGGTGCACGCACCCGTGCGACTTGACCTTCAGGCTGCCCTGGTGGAACGCGACTCCGGTGGTGGTGAAGAACACCGAGTACGGCATCGGCCCGTTGTACTGCTTGCTGTAGTGGTCGATGTCCTTGTACTGCACGTGGAACTTGCCCAGCGGAGTCGGGTACTTCGGCAGCCCCACGGTGATCGGGACGCCGCCGTAGGTGACGTTCCCGGCGCCGTCGGTCAGCCACGCGGTATTCGAACTGCGCTGGACGCAGGCCTTCGCTTCGGCACTGCACGGCGTCGACGCCGCTTCGGCCGGTCCCGCGAACGCCACGGTCCCCGCCATCGCGGCGACCCCGCCCAGAACTGCGATCATCCTCCGGTTCATCGTGTGCCTCCCGTTGTCGTTCGGCTACCCAAAGAGAGTGCCCAGCCGGGCGATCTTCGAACCGGGTCAGTTCTGCGGCTGCGAAAGCCCGAAGAACTCGGCCTGCTCGCGGTCGTAGCGGCGGGTCAGGCCGTTGCCGTAGCGGTCCCACCAGTTCTGCGTGTGCCCGCCCTGGGTGGTCGTCGTGCCGCCGTAGACCTGGCGGTCGTACTCGATGCGCGCGTCCCGGAACTCCTGCTGGAACTGCTCCGGAGTCAGCCCCTGGACGTGCTGGACGGCCGCGTCGCTCAGCGTGCGCGAACTGCGCACGATGTCCTCGCCCGCCATGTGGTTGAGGATCGCGCGGACGCCGCCGGCGCCGCGCATGTGGGCGCCGGACATGATCGCCGCCTGCGTGCCGGGATCGGTGAAGTTGAGCGCGCCGGCGGTGCGCGCGTTCGCGGTCATCAGGTCGGCGACGACCGCGCGTTCTTCGGCGCTGCCGATGCCGTACTGCTCGCGCGCGGCGATGATCCGGTCGTAGCCGTTGTGCATGTTCTGCCGGAAACCGTAGGCCTCGGGCACCCCGCCCTGCTCGCCGGTCGCGCCTTCGGAGCGCATGATCGAGTCGACGACCCGCGGGTCGAGCTGCTGCGGCGCGGCGGCCGCGGCGCCACCCCCGCCGCCCTGCCCGCCGCCATACGCCTGCGCGACGTCGGAGTCGGCGGCGCGGTAGCCGTCCGCGGCCGTCTGGACGTTCTGGTTCACGTTCACCAGCAGGCGCAGGAGTTTCTGCAGCGCGCTGCCCAGCGTCGAGTGCAGCGCGGCGTTCGCGGCCGCGACGCCGCTGCCGATCCCGGCGAACGACATCGCGTCGAGCACCAGGCCTTCCAGGTCGCGCGTGGCCGACAGGAAGGACGACCCGACGTCTTCGACCGTCCTGACGACCGTTCCCATCTCCGCCGTTTCGGCGCGGTAGGCCCCGGCACTCATGGTCTGCTCCCTCCGGACACCGGCTGTGCGCGTCGAGAATTCCCCACGGCGACAGCCGGGCCCACGGCCGAATTACCCACTGGTCGCGGCCGGAGTGCCCACAACGGCGCTAAGGTCGGGAGATGAGCAAACCCGACGGCGACCCGAACGTGGTCGAGGGCGAGATCGTCGACGACACCCCCACCGCGGCGCCGGCGATTCCGACGCCGCCGCTGCCGGAGGCGGACTACAGCGAAGGCGGCGTGCCCAGCTTCGACTTCGTCCGCGACAAGATCGAGAACCGGTACACGACGTCGCTCGGTTCGGTCGACGTCGCCGGCCTCGGCACCGAGAACACGGCCGAGGCCCTCGACAAGAAGATCGCCGACCGCGACCAGGCGGCCAAGGACAGGCTGGCCGAGATCCGCCGCTCGATGCGCGGCGAGTAGGGCCGCTCGCAAGCCTCGGCACGAGCCGGGGTAGGCGGGTTCGCGGGAAGCGAGCGTCCGCTGGTCACGGCGAGCGAGGCCCGCCCGCACGCCCGCAACAAGCGAGCCCCCGGCGAGCCACGCCGCCGGCGCGGCCACGATCCCGCCACGCCGCAACGAACGTCACGTCCGGCGCGCCGCGCTCGTCCCGCACTCCGGCACCCCATCGCCGCGCAGAAAATGCCCGGCCGCGTAGCCGGTGCGCCCCGCGGCACTGCCGCGCAGCCACCGGTCGTCCCCGGAGGCCGGTGTGCCGTGCGTCCAGCACTCCGCCTGGAAGGTCCCGCCCTCGGCGACCCAGCCGACCCGGCGGCACGTGGCAGCCGCGCACGACCGGATGTTGAGACCGCTCTTGCCCGTCCCGGCGACGACGTACGGCGCCGGCGCCGTGCGGGCGAGCGGGTCGCCACCGCCCCCGGCAGACGATGGCGGTGACGTGCCCGATGTGCCCGCCGGGCCCGAGGCGAGGCCGCCGAGCAGCAGGAAGAGCAGGACGGCCGCGAAGGCGGTGGCGGCCAGCACCCGGACGAGCACACCCGGTCTCAGCACGACGAACATGGCGGTTCCTTCCCCTCGCTGCCGTCCTCCGGGCCGGGTCCGGTGCTGCTCGTCGTCCTCGCGCGTCCTCACAGTCTCTCGGTCTCCGGCCTTGCCCTGCAAGTGTCACTCCGGGACAGCCTGTTTTGCAATTCCCACGGAGAGATCCCAGGATGCTGTACCCGTTCGGCGCAACACGCCGCCGACCAGCGAAAATCAAGACTTGAGGGGTGGCATCACCACGAGCGGAGCCGAAAGGAGTATGGTCGCGGCGCGATGGGAAACCCACGAAACACGTTCCCATCCCCCACGGCCCACCGCCAGAACGAAGGTCCCATGGCCACCACGCAAGGTCCGATCGTGCCGCGCCGGCGGATCGCGGACACGCTCCGGAGCCTGCGTGACGAATCCGGCCGGACTCTCGAAGAGGTCGCCGAAGCGCTGCTGATCTCGACGTCGAAGCTGTCCCGCCTCGAGAACGCCCAGGGCAGCCCGCAGGCCAGGGACGTCCGGGACCTGATCCGCTTCTACGGCATCGAGAACACGCAGCTGGCCGAGCAGCTGATGCGCTGGGTGAAAGCGTCCGGGCGGCAGGGCTGGTGGACCGACTACTCGCAGACCACGGCGACCCCGGGGCTCGACGCCCACCTCGCGTACGAGTCCGAAGCGACCGTGGCCCGGATCTACACGATCCCGCTGCTGCCGGTGCTCCTGCAGACCCCGGACTACGCCCGCGCCCAGTACTCGACGCACGAGCCGTGGTGGTCGGCCGAGGAGGTCGACCGGCTCGTCGACCTGCGCGAGCACCGCAAGCACGTCCTCGCCGAGCGCGAGGACATGGAGCCGCTGCGGCTGGTCGCGGTCACCCACGAGTCCGCGCTGCGGCAGTTCGTCGGCTCGCGCGAGATCATGCACGCCCAGCTCGACCACCTGGTCGAACGCTCCACCGCGCCGAACATCGAGCTGCGCGTCTTCCCGTTCGCCCATCCCCCGCTGTTCTCGATGAGCTGCATGTACGCCTACTTCGAGTTCGAAAACGAGCTCGACCGCGACATCGTCCACATCGAAACCCACGCCGGGTTCCGGCACATCGAGACCGCCAAGACGGTCGAGTACTACCGCGGCTACCACGACGCCCTCGTCGCCGCGTCCCTCGAACCCGACCAGAGCCGTGCCCTGATCCGCGAGATCCAGGCCGCGCAGTTCGGCTGATCCCCTTCCCTCCACGTTGGGACCCACGCATGGCCTTCGATTTTCCCGTTCCCGAAGAACTCCGCCTGCACCGGAAGCGGCTCGACACCGACGGCTACCTCGTGGTGTCCGACGACGAACTGGGCCTGCCCGGCGCGCGCCTGCGCGAGCACCTCCTGCGCACGTACTTCACCCCGCAGGTGCTCCGCTGCTACCCCGGCGACATCCCCGCCGACCGGGAACGGGCCCGGGACGTCGTCGAATACCGGTGGCACGGCGAGGAAGTGGCACTGGCCGAGCACCCCGAGATCGCCATCGAAGACCGCGGTGGCCGCCCCGAGCGCCGCGAGTACGCCCGCACCCCGGTCGCCGGCGACCCGCTGTTCGCGGCCTGGATCCGCGCCGCGCTCGGCCTGCTGCCCGAACACCGCCGCCGGTCGCGGGGCACGTTCGGCGTCAACATCTTCCGCACCTTCACCAACGTCGTGACGCGCCCGCATGCCGACGGCGAGGAATTCGTCTTCGTCTACGTCGTGGACCGCGACGGCACCGGCGCCCAGACGACGCTCTTCCGCCCGGACGCCCCGGACACCGCGGTCCACCGGCAGCGGCTGGAACCGGGGCAGCTCATCGTGTTCGAGGACGCCCGGTTCCTGCACACGGCCAGCCCGCTGATCGCCCCGCCCGGCGGCCGCGCCCGCCGCGACGCGCTCGTGTGCACGGTGGACTACCCGCAGACCTACGGGCTCGGCTGACGCTCACCCGAAGATGGCCACCGGATCGCCGGTGAACCAGGCGTTGTCGATGACGACGCGGCGCATCACCCAGCGGTCGCCGTCGCGGACCAGGTCGACGTCGTAGCGGTTCTTCAGCAGCGCGTGCGTGCGGTGGTGCGGGCTCAGCAGGTGCTGGGCTTCGACCAGCGCCGTCAGGTGGGCCGTGTCGCCGTCGACCGTCACCCGCGGGTTGGTCACCTGGTGGGTGGTGTCGACGCGGCCGGTGAACATCCCCAGGATCGTGTCCACGATGCCGTCGCGCCCGGTCAGCACCGGCGGCGACGCGCCCCACCGCGCGGCCGCGGGCCGGAAGTCCACCTCGGCGTCGGCGGCGAACGACGACGCGAACAGCTCGCGGTCCTTGAGGTCCTGGCCGAGCGCGAAGCGGTACAGCGCGTCGACGATCTCCAGGCGGTCGTGCAGGTCCGGCATCGGGGCTCCCTTTCGAGGTGGCTTGTGCGCTCCAGCCTGCTGAGCCCTGGGAAGCCGATCAACGCGCTTCTGTGCCACGATCGTTAAGCACGAGTTGACGATGGGGGCGGGCATGCCGGACTGGCGGGAGCTCGAAACGTTCCTGACGCTGGCCGAGGAACTGCACTTCGGCCGCACGGCCGAGCGCCTGCACGTCTCCACCGCGCAGGTCAGCCAGACGATCCGCAAGCTCGAACGCCGGATCGGCGTGCCCCTGTTCACCCGGACCAGCCGCCGCGTCGAGCTGACGCCGTCGGGGCGGCGGTTCCGCGCCGACCTGGAGCCGGCCTTCACGGCGGTCGGGGCGGCGGTGGCGAAGGCGGTGGAGGCCGGCCGCGGGGTCACCGGCACGCTGCGCGTGGCGTTCGGCGACGCGGCGGGCGGGCAGCTGCTCGCCGGGGTGGCCGAACGGTTCCGGCGGCGCGACCCCGGCTGCACTGTCGAGTTCCGGGAGGTGCGCCCGGCCGAGGTCCTGCCCTGGCTGCGCGCAGGCGAGGTCGACGTCGTGCTCACCGGGCTCCCGCTGCCCGCCCCGGACCTCGTCGCCGGCCCGGTCCTCGTGCGAGAGCTGCGGTTCCTCGCCGTCGCGCCCACGCACCCGTTCGCCCGCCGGGACGCGGTGCCGGTCGCCGACCTGGCCCGGGTCACCGTGCTGCGCTGCGCGCTGCCGGACCTGTGGCTCGACGAACACGCGCCCGGCGCCGAGCCGCGGCCGCGAGCCGGCCTGCAGGAGCTGCTCACCCTGGCCGGCGCCGGCGAGGGTGTGCTGCCGGTCGGCGCCCACATCCGCCGCTACTACCCGCGGCCCGACGTCGCGTACGTGCCGCTCAGCGGCGCTCCGCTCCTCGAATGGGGGCTCGTGTGGCCGTCCGGAACGGCGTCCGCGCGGGTGCGGGCCTTCGCCGAGGCCGCGGCGGACCTCGTCCGCGAGCCCGCCTGACGCTCAGCACGGCAGCCAGCGCACCTCGAGCGGCTGGTAGGCGACGATCGTCGCCAGGCGGTCCGGGAACACCGGCACGCGGTCGCCGAGCCGGGTGCGGCGGACCACCCGTTCCACGCCGGTGCCGGGCGGGGCGACCAGGCACCCCGGCAGGTCGCGGTCCCGGCAGCGCTCGAGCGCCTCGCACAGGCGGCGGACGCCGTGTTCGGACAGGAAGTCGAGCCGGCCGAGGTCGATCACCAGCAGCCGTGGCCACGGCAGCTCGCACAGGGCTGTCTCGAGGACCGACGCCCAGCGCAGCACCGTCGAGATGCCCGGCTCGCCGAGCATCTCCACGACGAGCACGCCAGGCCGTTCCGAGGCGACGTCGTCGTCGCGCATCGCGCCTCCCGGGAGTCATCCCGTCCCGGGCCTCATCGTCCCACGTCACGTCAGGCTTCCGTAATACCCGCGTGGAATCATCGAGGGGCCGGAGCAGTTGTAACGGGCGGTAGCACCGCACGAGGAGAAGGAGTGACGCCGTGACCACGTCAACCGAAAGGGCCGTCCTGGCCGGCGGCTGCTTCTGGGGCATGCAGGAGCTGTTCCGCCGTCAGCCCGGGGTGATCTCGACCCGGGTCGGTTACAGCGGCGGCGACGTCGCAGGCGCCACCTACCGCAACCACGGCACACACGCCGAGGCGATCGAGGTGATCTACGACCCCGCGCAGACGACGTTCCGCGACCTGCTCGAGTTCTTCTTCCAGGTGCACGACCCGACGACGAAGAACCGCCAGGGCAACGACATCGGCCTGAGCTACCGCTCGGCGATCTTCTTCGAGAACGACGAGCAGAAGCGGGTCGCCGAGGACACGATCGCCGACGTCGACGCGTCGGGGCTGTGGCCGGGCAAGGTCGTCACCGAGGTCGCCCCGGTGGGTGACTTCTGGGAGGCCGAGCCGGAGCACCAGGACTACCTCCAGCGCATCCCGAACGGGTACACGTGCCACTTCGTGCGCCCGGGCTGGAAGCTCCCGAAGCGTGAGAAGACCGCCTGACCGCAGTACCACCGAAGGGCCCCTTCGCCGATCTCCGGCGAAGGGGCCCTTCGTCGTCTCGGACGCACTGAAGATCGACCGAACGGCGGTGACCCCCATCAAGTCCTCAATGGACAGTGCATAATCCGGGTCCCAATAGCGTCGAATGTCCTATTTGGCATGTATTGCGACATGCAGATAAGACCGTACGTTCGTCGCTTGTTCACGAGGCTTCGACCCCGGATCCTGATTTCCGCTAAGCCGCACCATTTTTCCCCGTCGTCCCCGTTCTCGGCCCGGCTCGACCCCGGGCCGGTTCGCCCTGCCCGGAGGAGATCCTTCGATGCACCTGAGACGTCCATTCGTCTTGGCCGCGAGCGGCGCGCTCATCGCCGCGGTGTGCACGACCACCACCGCCCAGGCCCAGCCCACGACCCCGAACGCCGTCCCGGACGCCCAGACCCTGGCCGTGTCGGCGGCGGCCGGGCTCGTGGCGAGCAGGCCCGCCGCGCTGCACGCGAGCGCGGACGACGTTTTCCTGGCCCAGAAGGCGATTTCCGCCACCAACGGCCTGAAGTACATCCCGTACGAGCGCAGCTACAAGGGCCTGGCCGTGGTGGGCGGCGACTTCGTGGTCGCCACCGACTCGACGGGCCAGGTGCTCGGCACCTCCGTCGCGCAGGACCAGACGATCAACCTGGCCACCACCACGGCGAAGGTCTCGAAGGACGCGGCCGAGACGACCGCGCGGCAGCAGCTGTCCGCGGTGGAGAGCATCAGCCCCGCCCAGCAGGTCGTCTACGCGCTCGGCACGCCGACGCTGGCGTGGAAGACCACCGTCGTCGGCCGCGACGCCGAGGGCCCGAGCCGGCTCGACGTCATCGTCGACGCCGCCACCGGCAAGGTGCTCCGCACGCAGGAGCACGTCATGAACGGTGACGGCACCAGCGCGTACAACCGCCCGAACCCGGTGCACCTCGACACGACCGTGTCCGGCAGCACGTACTCGCTGAAGGACCCGAACCTCACCAACGTCTCCTGCCAGGACGCGGCCAACAACACCACGTTCAGCGGCCCGGACGACCTGTGGGGCAACGGCAACGCCACCAGCCGCGAGACCGGCTGCGTCGACGCCCTGTTCGCCGCGCAGACCGAGAAGAAGATGCTCACGCAGTGGCTGGGCCGCAACGGCTTCGACGGCAGCGGCGGCGGCTGGCCGATCCGCGTCGGCCTGAACGACCAGAACGCCTACTACGACGGCAGCCAGGTCCAGATCGGCAAGAACACCGCCGGCCAGTGGATCAGCTCGCTGGACGTCGTCGCGCACGAGCTCGGCCACGGCATCGACGACCACACCCCGGGCGGCATCTCCGGTGCGGGCACGCAGGAGTTCGTCGCGGACGTCTTCGGCGCCTCGACCGAGTGGTTCGCCAACGAGCCTTCGGGCGGCGACGTCCCGGACTTCCTCGTCGGCGAGACGATCAACCTCGTCGGCTCCGGCCCGATCCGCAACATGTACAACCCGTCGGCACTGGGCGACAAGAACTGCTACGACAGCAGCGTTCCCAACGGTGAGGTGCACGCGGCCGCCGGCCCCGGCAACCACTGGTTCTACCTGCTGGCCGAAGGCACCAACCCGACCAACGGGCAGCCCACCAGCACCACGTGCAACAGCTCCACCATCACAGGCCTCGGCGTGCAGAGCGCGCTGAAGATCTTCTACAACGCGATGCTGCTCAAGACCTCCAGCAGCTCGTACCTGAAGTACCGCACCTGGACGCTGACCGCGGCGAAGAACCTGTTCCCGGGCAGCTGCACCGAGTTCAACACCGTCAAGGCGGCGTGGGACGCGATCAGCGTGCCGGCCCAGTCGGCCGACCCGACCTGCTCGGCGACCGGCACGGTCACCGTTTCGAACCCGGGCAACCAGTCGACGGTCACGGGCGCTTCGGTGAACCTGCCGCTGTCGGCTTCCGGCGGCACCGCGCCCTACACGTGGTCGGCCACCGGGCTGCCGGCCGGCCTGTCGATCAGCTCGTCCACCGGCACGATCTCGGGCACCGCGACCACCGCGGGCACCTCGAACGTCACCGTGACGGCGACCGACAGCGCGGGCAAGCCGGGCACGGCGTCGTTCTCCTGGACGGTCGGCACGACCGGCGGCTGCTCCGGCCAGAAGATCGCCAACGGCGGCTTCGAATCGGGCGCGACGAGCTGGACCGGCACCACCGGCTCGATCGGCCAGTGGGGCTCGCAGGGCCAGGCCGCGCACGGCGGCACGTACTCGTCCTGGCTGGACGGCTACGGCACCACGCACACCGAGTCGATCGCGCAGTCGGTGAGCATCCCGGCGGGCTGCCACGCCAGCCTGACGTTCTACCTGCACATCGACACCGCGGAGACGACCACCTCCACCGCCTACGACAAGCTGACCGTGACCAACGGCAGCGCGACGCTGGGCAGCTACTCCAACCTGAACAAGGCATCGGGTTACGTGCTCAAGACGATCGACGTCTCGTCGGCCGCCGGCGGCACCCTCGCGCTGAAGTTCACCGGCACCGAGGACAGCTCCCTGCAGACCTCGTTCGTCATCGACGACGTGGCTGTCACCCTGAGCTGAACGTGAATCACTGAAGCGGGGAGGCCACGGTCTCCCCGCTTCGGTGTTTTCCGGAGCAGAATCAGCGGATGGACACCGAAGAACTGCGGGCGACCCAGGCGCCCCTGAAGGAGAAGTACCGGGAGCAGCCGGAAAGCGCGCTCGTCACGCTGCACGCCGACGCCGAGCTGGACGGCCTCGGCATCTCCTGCAAGGTCGAGACCGGCCGCGCGATCGTCGAAGCGGGCCTGCACCCGGCCACCGGCGGCGACGGCACCCTCGCCTGTTCGGGGGACATGCTGCTCGAAGCGCTCGTCGCGTGCGCGGGCGTGACGCTGCGGGCCGTGGCGACGTCGCTCGGGCTGACCGTCCGCGGCGGACGCGTCCGGGCCGAGGGCGACCTCGACTTCCGCGGCACGCTCGCCGTCGCGAAGGACGCGCCGGTGGGCTTCCGCGCCATCCGGCTGTCGTTCGCCCTCGACACCGATGCTTCGGAGGAGCAGCTCGCCACGCTGAAGAAGCTGACCGAGCGCTACTGCGTCGTGTTCCAGTCGCTGCGCACGCCGCCGGAGTTCGGCGTCACGCTTTCGGCGAACCAGGGTTAAACCCGGAGGACAAATCGAGCCGCTTGGCCTAGCTTGTCGGGGTCACCTGAAGGGGGAGCCGACATGCCACAGCCGGAGCCGGACACCGCCGTCCGGGTACGCGGGCTCGTGAAGACCTATGGTTCGACGCGCGCGCTCGACGGCGTCGACCTCGACATCCCGGCCGGGCAGGTGCTCGGCCTGCTCGGCCCGAACGGCGCCGGGAAGACCACCACCGTGCGCATCCTGACCACGCTGCTGCGCCCGGACTCGGGGTCGGCGCACGTGGCAGGCTACGACGTGCTCGCCGAGCCGGACGAGGTGCGGCGGCGGATCGGGCTGTCCGGCCAGTACGCGGCCGTCGACGAGAACCTGACCGGGTTCGAGAACCTCTACATGGTCGGGCGGCTCTACGGCCGGAAGAAGGCCGCGGCCCGCTCGCGGGCCCGGGAGCTGCTCACGCGGTTCCGGCTCGAAGAGGCCGCCGACCGGCCGGCGAAGGGCTACTCCGGGGGCATGCGCCGCCGGCTCGACCTCGCGGGCGCGCTGGTCGCCGAGCCGACCGTCGTCGTGCTGGACGAGCCCACCACCGGCCTCGACCCGGGCGGGCGGCTCGACACCTGGGAGGTCATCAAGGAGCTGGTGGCCGACGGCACCACCGTGCTGCTGACCACCCAGTACCTCGAAGAGGCCGACCAGCTCGCCGACTCGATCGTGGTGATCGACCACGGCCGGGTGATCGCCCGCGGCACGGCGGACGAGCTGAAGGCGCAGACCGGTGGCGAGCGCCTCGAGCTCGTCGTCGCCTCGGCCGCGGACCTGCCGGCCACTTTGGACGTGCTGCGCGCGGTCGGCACCGGCGAGCCGTCCGGCGACGACCACACGCGGCGCGCCGAGATCCTCGTCGACACCGGGCCGAAGGCCCTGATCGAGGCGCTGCGGCGGCTCGACTCCCAAGGCATCACGGTCCAGGACGTCGGCCTGCACCGGCCGACCCTCGACGACGTCTTCCTGTCCCTGACCGGCCACGGCGCTTCGGAGGCTGCCCAGTGAACGCGCTCGCGAAGGGCATTTCCGACGGCGGCATCGTCACGTGGCGCAACCTGATGAACGTCCGCCGCAACCCCGACTGGCTGATGGCGGCCACCCTGCAGCCGATCATGTTCGTGTTGTTGTTCGCGTACGTCTTCGGCAACGCGATCGGCGGCGAAGCGGGCGGCGCGGCGTACCGCGAGTTCCTCATCGCCGGGATCTTCGCCCAGACGGTGGCGTTCAACTCGGCGTTCACGGTCATCGGCTTCGCCAACGACCTGCAGAAGGGCATCATCGACCGGTTCCGCTCGCTGCCGATGTCCCGGATCGCGGTGGTCCTCGGCCGCACGACGTCGGACCTGGTGGTCAGCGTGGTGGCGCTGGTCGTGATGTCGGCGTGCGGGCTGCTGGTGGGCTGGCGCATCCGCGGCAGTTTCTGGGACGCGCTGCTCGGCTACCTGGTGATGCTGATGTTCGCGTGGGCCCTGTCGTGGGTGGGCGCGCTCATCGGCCTGGCGGCGCGCAGCGTGGAGGTCGCGCAGAGCGCGGGGCTGATCTGGATGTTCCCGCTGAGCTTCATCTCCTCGGCGTTCGTCCCGACGGACACGCTCCCGGCGTTCCTGAAGGCGATCGCGGACTGGAACCCGTTCACGGCGGTGATCAACGCGACGCGGGACCTGTTCGGCAACCGGTTCGGCGCCCCGCCGACGGGCTGGCCGGCGGAGAACGCGGCGCTGTACGCGATCCTGTGCTGCATCGCGATCATCGCGGTCTTCGCACCGCTGGCGACGGCGCGGTACCGCCGGGTGGCGAGCAAGTAGGACAGTCCGAAGAGGACTGGTTCAGTCCTCTTCGGACAGCTCCACGACCGGGATCACCCGTTTCGCCTGCCGGGCCTTCGCCTGGTGGTCCGCCAGGAACGGGTACTCCCGCTCCAGCACCGTCCAGGTCCGCACGTAGTCCGCGCCGAGCAGCGGCAGCGCCTCCGCGTCGAAGGCACGCCCGTCCACCTCGACGTGCACCCGCGCGTCGGCTTCCAGGTTCAGGTACCAGTCCGGGTGCCGGGGCGCGCCCACGTTCGACGCCACCACCAGCCACCGGTCCCCGTCGCGGTGGACCATCATCGGGGTCGTGTGGGCCTCGCCCGAAACCCGGCCCGTCGTCGTCAGCAGGGCCAGGCGCTCGCGGTGCATGCCGTCGACCTCGCCGCCCGCGCGGAACTGCTCGATCACCCGGCGGTTGGTCTCCCGGATGTCCCCCTCCCGGGCGTTCACCGCGGTCACCGGTCGTAGTACCGGGTCGGCGGATCCTGCTGGGTCCACTGCTGCCGGGTCGGCGGCGGCGGTGCCGCGCTCTGCTGGCTGCGGCGCCGGTGCAGGGTGCGGGCGCTGGCCGCCATGCTGTTGACCACCGCGGCGATGACGAGCCCGATGACGAGGTTGATGACGGCCGTGGCGATCTTCGCGCTCGGCGCGACCGTCAGGGTCAGCGGCAGCACCACCGCGATCAGCGTAACCAGCACCATGATCCAGCCGAAGAACTGGGACGGCGCCGGCGTCGCCACGCTCAGCAGGTGCATCAGCCCGGTGGCGAGCAGGGCCACCGCGGCGGCGACCAGCGCGTACGTCGTGGTGCTCGCGTTGCCCCAGACGCCCTCGCCTTTTGGGGCCAGCACTTCGACCTCGAAGATCCCGCGGGCGATCAGCAGCCCGACGACCGCGAGCAGGGCCGCGACCACCGCCGTGGCCACGCCGCCCGCCCACAGGCGGCGCGCGTCGATCCCCGGGCGGACGTCCTGGGGCTGGTTCCCGTAGTAGTCGGACATCAGAGCCTTCCTGGGTCGGCTGCCTCTCCCCCCGATTGTCCCCCGTTTCGGCCCCGGCCGCGATTTGCGCTGGAGCGCACTCCAGCTCGTAGCGTCGGGGACATGACCACCGCACAGCACAAGATCGGATCGGGCTTCGGCGCCACCACCACCGCCGCCGAGGCCGTCGCAGGCGTCGACCTCACCGGGAAGCTCGCCGTCGTCACCGGCGGGTACTCCGGGATCGGCCTCGAAACCACCCGCGCGCTGACCGGCGCCGGCGCCCACGTCGTCGTCCCGGCCCGCCGCCGCGAGACCGCCCAGGAAGCGCTCGCCGGCATCGACGACGTCGAGGTCGGCGAGCTGGACCTGGGCGACCTCGAGAGCGTCCGCGCGTTCGCCGAACGCTTCCTCGCCACCGGACGGCGGATCGACCTCCTCATCGCCAACGCCGGCATCATGGCCTGCCCGGAGACCCGCGTCGGGCCGGGCTGGGAGGCCCAGTTCGCCACCAACCACCTCGGCCACTTCGCGCTGGTCAACCGGCTGTGGCCGGCGGTCACCGAGGGTGCCCGCGTGGTTTCGCTGTCCTCGCGCGGCCACCACTACTCGCCGATCCGCTGGGACGACGTCCACTTCGAGCGCGGCTACGAGAAGTGGCAGGCCTACGGCCAGGCGAAGACGGCGAACGTGCTCTTCGCGGTCCGGCTCGACGAGCTGGGCGCCGAGAAGGACGTCCACGCGTTCGCGCTGCACCCCGGCGGCATCATGACGCCGCTGCAGCGGCACCTGCCGCGGGAAGAAATGATCGAACGCGGCTGGATCGACGAGGCCGGCAACTACCTGATGGAGTTCAAGACGCCCGAGCAGGGCGCGGCGACCACCGTGTGGGCCGCCACCTCGCCCCAGCTGGCCGGGCTCGGCGGGCTGTACCTGGAGGACTGCGACGTCGCCGAGCTCGCGCCGGAGGACGCCGAGGGCCTGGCCGACTCCGGGGTCCGCCGGTACGCCGTCGACCGCGCGCAGGCCGAGCGCCTCTGGACGCTGTCGGCGCAGCTCACCGGCGTGGACGCCTTCGCGCGGCCCTGACTGTCACACCGGCGGGCGCCCGGACGATACTTTCTTCGTGATCTTCCGACGTTTGCCGGGCGCGGGGCCGGGGTACCTGGCGCCCGTGGCCGACGAAGCCGGGAGAACGGGGCGCCCGCCGACGGACGACGGGGCGGGGGTCACGTGCGGCCGTTACGCACTCGGCGAATTCGCCATCACCCCGCGCCGGGCCCTCGACGACGAGCGCCCGCCGGGTCTGCTGGGCGGCCGCTACGAGGTCGGCAGGCTGATCGGCAGCGGCGGCACGGCCCGCGTCTACCGGGCCTACGACACCCGGCTGAACCGCGAGGTCGCCGTCAAGATCTACGACCGTGACGCGGTCGCCGTGGACCAGCGGCGCCGGCTGCGCGAGATGACGATCCAGGGCAGCATCAGCCATCCCGGCGTGGTGGCGCTGCTCGACAGCGGCACCGAGCACGGCCGCACGTACCTGGTGATGCAGCTCGTCGAGGGCGAGAACCTCGCGGAGCGGCTGCTGGGCGGCCCGCTGCCGGTGGCGGAGGTGCTGGCGCTGGCCGACGGCCTCGCCGAGGCGCTCGCCCACGTCCACGCGCGGCGCATAGTGCACCGCGACCTGAAGCCGGCCAACGTGTTCCTGTCCGTGAACGGCCCGCTGATCGGCGACTTCGGCATCGCCCACGCCCTCGACGCCACCCACATCACGGGCACCGGCCTGATCCCGGGCACGGCGGCGTACCTGGCGCCCGAGCAGGTGTCCGGCGAGCCCGCCGGGCCCCCGGCGGACGTGTACGCGCTGGGCCTGATCCTGCTGGAGTGCCTGACGGGCGAACGGGAGTACCCGGGCACGATGGTCGAGGCGGCGATGGCCCGGCTGACCCGGCCGCCCCGCGTCCCGGAGGACCTGCCCGCCGCCTTGGCGTACACGCTGCGCCGGATGACGCAGCGCGAACCGGCCGACCGGCCCGCGGCCGCGAAGGTGCCGGACATGCTGCACGCCCCGCCGCCGACGCTGCCGTGGAGCAGGCCGGGCCGCAGCCCGCGGTGGCGTCGCCGTCCGGTCTCCGGCCTGCCGGCGGCCGCCGGTCCGGCCCGTCCGCCGGTCGAGGGCGCGGCGCGCCACGACTCGACCCCGGTCCCTGTCGCGGGCTCCCACGACGTCGCCGCCGCGGCGCCCGTTGACAGCCGGAAGCGCCGCCGGCTGGCCGCCGCGGCCGGGCTGACCGCCGCCGCGGTGGCCGCCGCGGCCGCCGTCCTGCTGGTCGAGCAGGAGACGAGCTCCAGCACACCGGCGCAGCCGCCGGCCGCCGACTCGTCGGTCGCCCCGGCCACGACGTCGTCGTCGACCCCGCCCACCGCCACCGGCACCCTCCTGCCGCGCTCCGGCTCCGGCGGCTCGGATCCGCAGCCGACGACCAGCGGGCCGGCGTCGCTCGAACCCGCCGCCGTCACCGACGAGACCTCGGTCCCGCCGAGCGAGCAGTCGAAGCCGGGGAAGCCGGAAAAGACCGAAAACCCGGGCAAGGGCAAAGGCAAGGGCCCCGGTCACGACTCCTGAGCGGGACCTCCGGCGCGCGGATCCGGGTCCAATGGCCCTGGTGCGGAAAAGCCGTCGGAATGGCGCCCGGCGCATTTCCGGAAATCGGGACTCGAACCCATAACGACGAGTAACCGCAGCAAGATCCGGGCCGACACATCCCACGTGCCGCGGATCGGCACCGCGGCCGGAAATCGGTACCGGCCGGTTCGGCGACATTTTCGGAGGTCTGGATGAGTGTCCACGCTGCCCTCGCGCGGCCGGTTTTCCCCACCCCGCGCGGCCGGCACGCCAAGCCCCGTCCCGCGTGGCCGCGGGTCGCCGGCCGGGCAGTCGTCCTGATCACGGCGCCGGCCTGCGGGCTCGCCATCGGCGGCTTCGGGTGGCTGCCGCTGCTGCTCGTGGTGCTCGTCGCGGGCATCGCGGTCGTCGCGAATGTGCGGACCGCGAGCCGGAAGATCGACGCGATCTTCGCCGAAGAACTGCCGGACCCGCCGAAAACGCCCTGACTTCCGGAATACTCGGGCGCATGGAGTTCTTCTGCTACCACCGCGACCGCCCCGGTTCGGCGGCGTTGCGGCAGGAAACGCTCGAAGCGCACTGGTCCTATATGGACCGGTACGCGGCCCGGATGATCGCCCGCGGCCCGACCCTGGCCGCCGACGGCACCCCGACCGGCAGCGTGCACGTCCTCGACCTGCCGGACCCGGCCGCGGCCCGGGCGTTCGCCTTCGACGAGCCCACCTACCAGGCCGGCGGGTACCGGGACGTCCTGCTGCGCCGGTGGCGGAACGTCCTCGGGACGACCATGGGGGACTCCCCCGGCGAGCCGGCCGGCTACCTGGTCCTCGGCCTCGGCGAAGGTGCGCCCGCCGACGTCGACCGCCCGGACGGCCATGACCTCGTCGCGTACGGGCCGCTCCTGTCCGACGACGGCGCCACCTGGCTCGGCACGGCCGCGCTGGTCCGGGCGGCCACCCCGGCCGCGGCCCGCGCGCTCCTCACCGAGGACCGCTACGCCGCCGTCGAAGTGCACACCTGGCGGTTCGGCGGGCGGGTCACCGCAGGTCCAGCCACATGATCCGCAGCCCGACATCCCCGGCGTCCGGGTGGCGGAAGGCGCCGGGCGCCGTTCCGAGCGTCACGAACCCCAGGCTCTCGTACAACCGGACCGCCGCCACGTTCACGTCGACGACCGCGTTGAACTGGATCGCCGCGAAGCCGCTTCGCCGGGCCCAGTCGATCATGTCCGTCGTGAGCGCCCGGCCCACTCCGGTGCCGCGCGCCTCCTTCGCCACCATCAAGCTGCCGGACGCGACATGGCTGCCGGGCCCCGGCCGGTTGGCGTACATGTTCGCCGTCCCCGTGACCCGGTCGCCGTCGAGGGCGACGACCACCCGGGCGGGCGGGGCGAGCAGCCACATCCGCCGCGCGGCGTCCTCGGTCATCGCCGGGTCGTAGGCGAACGTCCGCTGCTCGGTGACGACGTCGTGGATGATCGGCCAGAGCGCGGGCCAGTCGCCGGCGCGGGCTTCGCGGATCACCGCGTCACCGCCGCGCAGAGTTCCGGCACGACGGCCTCGATGTCTTCCCGCAGCACGAAGGCGGCGTCGTCGTCATAAGGCGTCGGGTCGCGGTTGACGACGACCAGCGTCGCCCCGGCCCGCACGGCGACCGTGCACAGCGACGCCGCCGGCTCCACCTGCAGCGAACTGCCGATCGCCAGGAAGAGCCCGCTGGCCGCCGCGATGGTCCGGGCCTGACCGAGGACATCGCCGTCGAGCAACTGTCCGAAGAGGACAACGTCGAGCTTGAGAATCCCGCCACATCGCGGGCACGCCGGGTCTTCGTCGTCCGCCGCGAGGATCTCCGTGGTCGGGAACCCGGCCGCGCACCCGGTGCACCGCGTGGTGTGCATGCTGCCGTGCAGTTCGAGGACCTTGCGCGCGGCGAGCCCGGCCCGCTGGTGCAGGCCGTCGACGTTCTGGGTGAGCACGCGGACGGCGACGCCCGCGGTGTCCAGCTCCGCCAGCGCGCGGTGGGCCGCGTTCGGTTCGGCCCGCCAGGCGGCATGGTCGGCGTACGCGCGCCAGAATTCGCGGCGCACCGCGGAGCCGGCCATGAAGTTCTCGAGCGTGAAGGCGTTGACGGCGCTCGGCGTGCGCGTCCAGACGCCTTCGGGACCGCGGTAGTCGGGAATCCCGGACGCGGTGGAGATGCCCGCCCCGGTCAGCGCGGCGATCCGCCGGGCGCCGCGGATCCGGTCGATGAGTTTGCCGTCCATGGGCCGGACAGTAACGGCTTCGCCGTGGGGAAACGACCGGATTACCCGCCGCTCGGTCCGACCGCAGCCGCAGCAGTGGGTGGTGCGGCCCCATCGGCACCACCGCGGCCGGCTGCGCCAGCGTGTCCACATCGGACACCAGGGCCGGCCGCGCGTCACCCGGCGTCAGGGAGCGGACGAGCGCCGGGCTGCCCGCGTGCACGCACAGGACCGGTGAGCAGCGCCAGGTTCGTGCGGCGTTCCGGTCACCGGCAACCTCGACCCGGTCACCGGCAACGAAAGCGAGATCACACTCGCACCTCAGTGCCGTCAGCCGGGCCGCCGGGTGCGGCCGCGAAATCTCCGGGTCCGGCCGCACGCCACGTCGAGCGTCGCCGGCTCCTCGCATAGCTCCATGGCACCCGAGTGTCGGCGCCGTTCCTTCGAACGAGCTGGGAACCGCCCGGATCTCCCCCACCAAAGGAGGTTGACACCGGAAAGTCATTCACCCACTCTTTCCGTTGTCCGCCGGAGGTTTCCTGGAGTTCACGAACCGGACCACAGCAGCTCACGAACCGGCCCCCTGCCGTGGGCACCATGAGGCGCCCACCCCCTCAGTGCTGGAGGACCCATGATCCGCAAGCGGATCTTCGCCGCGGCCACGCTGGCCGCCGCCGTCACCGTCACCGCGGCCGTCCTCTCCGGGACGGACGAGCCCGCCGCCGTGCGGCCGGCCGCGGCCGCCGTGCCGGCGTTCGACCACGTCGTCCTGGTCATGTTCGAGAACAAGAAGTACTCCTCGATCAACGGCAGTTCCAGCGCGCCCTACTTCAACACCCTCGCCGCGCAGAGCGCGAAGTTCACGAGCTCCTTCGCGATCACCCACCCCAGCCAGCCCAACTACGTCGCCCTCTTCTCCGGCGCGACGCAGGGCGTCACCGACGACAGCTGCCCCGCCAACCTCGGCGCGAAGCCCAACCTCGGCCGCCAGCTGATCGACGCCGGCAAGACGTTCAAGGGCTACTCCGAAGCCATGCCCTCGGACGGCTACACCGGCTGCTCCAGCGGCACCTACCGGCGCAAGCACAACAGCTGGGTCGACTTCTCGAACGTCCCCGCCGCGAGCAACGTCCGGTTCTCCGGCTTCCCCTCGGACTTCACCCAGCTGCCGACCGTCGCCTTCGTGACTCCTGACATGTGCTCTGACATGCACGACTGCAGCATCGGCACCGGCGACACCTGGCTGAAGAAGAACCTCGACGCCTACGCCCAGTGGGCCAAGACGCACAACAGCCTGCTGATCACGACGTTCGACGAGGACAGCAACACCTCGGTCAACCAGATCTTCACGACCTTCACCGGCGCGCACGTCAAGGTCGGCAGCTACAGCGAAACGATCAACCACTACACCGTGCTGCGCACCATCGAGGCGGCCTACGGCCTGCCCGGCATCGGCAACGCCGCGAGCAAGTCGCCGATCCTCGACGTCTGGCAGTAACCGCGTGTACCTCGCCACCATCGGCCGCCGAGAGCACGCCGCGAAGGGCAGGCTCTCGGCGGTCGGCGCGAACGTCTTCGCGCTCGGTGCCGTCAGCCTGGTCACCGACGTCTCGTCGGAGATGGTCACCGCGGTCCTGCCCGTGTACCTGGTCCTCGGGCTGCACCTCGGCCCCGCCGCATACGGGCTCGTCGACGGCCTCTACACCGGCGCGACGGCGCTGCTGCGGGTCGTCGGCGGGTACGTCGCCGACCGCGTCCGGCGGCGCAAGACCGTGGCCGGTGCCGGCTACGCGCTGTCCGCGGTGGCGAAGCTCGGCCTGCTCGCGGCCGGGGCGTCGGCGGCCGCGATCGGCGCGGTGATCACGCTCGACCGCACCGGCAAGGGCCTGCGCACGGCGCCGCGGGACGCGCTGATCACGCTGTCGGCCCCCGAACCGCTGCTCGGCCGGGCGTTCGGCGTGCACCGGGCGATGGACAGCGTGGGCGCGTTCGCCGGGCCGCTGGTCGCGCTCGCCGTGCTGGCCGCGGTCGGCGCGGCCGACCCCGAGGCGTTCGACGCCGTGTTCGTCGTCAGCTTCTGCATCGCCGCGATCGGCGTGCTGCTGCTGGTGCTGTTCGTCCGCGACCGCCGGACGCCGAAACCGGCCGCGAACCCGGTTTCGCCCCGGGCGGCGGCCGCGTTGCTGCGCGGCGCCGGCGTGCGACGGCTGCTGGTGGCCGCCTGCGTGCTCGGGCTGGCCACGGTCGGCGACGGGTTCGTCTACCTGCTGCTGCAGCACAAGGAGGACATTGCCACCGGCTGGTTCCCGCTGCTCGCCGTCGGCACGAACCTCGGCTACCTGCTGCTCGCCGCCCCGCTGGGCGTGCTCGCCGACCGGATCGGCAGGCTGCCGGTGGTGCTCGGCGGCTACGGCGCGCTGGCGCTGGTCTACCTGCTGCTGGCCGGGCCGGTGTCCGGGTGGCCGCTGATCGTCCTGTCGCTCGCGCTGTACGGCGCGTTCTACGCGGCGACCGACGGCGTCCTCATGGCGCTGGCCGGCCCGCTGCTGCCGGAGTCGTTGCGCACCACGGGGATCTCCCTGGTCCAGACCGCGCAGGCGCTGGCGTACTTCGCCTCGTCCGTCCTGTTCGGACTCGCCTGGCAGCTCTGGGGCGCCGACCTCGCCATCGCCGTCGCCGCGGGCGGGGCCGTGGTCGCGATCGCCGCGACTTTCGCGGTGCTGCGAAAGGCGACGGCGTGAAGACCCGGATCCTGATCGCCGTCGTCGGCGTGCTCGTGCTGGCCGGGGCCGCGGTCGCGTACGTCGGCTTCGCGAGCGCCCGTAATCACGGTGTCACCGCGACCGGCGCGGTCAGCCTCGCGCCCGGTCCGCGGCTGCTGTTCCGCAGCACCGCCGACGCCGACCGCGGGCACGTCGCCACGGTGTCCGCCGGCGACCCCGGTGGCCCGCGCACGGTGTCGCCGCTGTCGTGCGCGCGGGTGTACGCCGCCGGTGGCACCGGGCTGTGCCTGCGCCAGGACGGCGACCTGACCACCTACCAGCTGGCGGTGCTCGACCGGACCCTGGCGGTGCAGCGGGAGCTCCCGCTGGTCGGGCTGCCGAACCGGGCGCGGGTGTCGGCGAGCGGCCGGATGCTCGCGTGGACGGTGTTCGTCACCGGCGACTCCTACAACGGCGGCCTGTTCTCCACCCGCGCCGGCATCCTCGACACGGCGACCGGCGACCTCGCGGGCACCCTGGAGGACTACGCGGTGACCCGCGACGGCAGGCCCTACCAGGCGGCCGACGCCAACTTCTGGGGCGTGACGTTCACCCGCGACGACCGCCACTTCTACGCGACCATGTCGACGGCGGGCCACCGCTACCTGGTCGCGGGCGACTTCGCCGCGCACACGATCCGCACGCTGCGCGAGAACGTCGAATGCCCGTCGCTGTCCCCGGACGGGACGCGGGTGGCCTTCAAGTCCGCTGTGGACGGTGACCCCGCGAAGGGCTGGCGGCTGTCGGTGCTGGACCTCGCGGCCGCGAAGGTGACACCGCTGGCGGAGACCCGCAGCGTCGACGACCAGCCCGCCTGGCTCGACGACCACACGATCGGCTACGGCCTGCCCCGCGGCCCCGGCCACGCGGACGTCTGGTCGGTCCCGGCCGACGGCTCGGGCGCGCCGCGGCTGCTGATCCCGGACGCCGAGTCCCCGGCGGCCCTGTGATCAGCGTTCGGTGGCCGAAAGCAGTCCGGCGAGGGCGGTCCGCGCGCTCTGGAGCGTCGCGATCCTGCGGTCGATGCCGCGCAGCTGCTCCCGGAGCACCGGCGCCGCGCAGTGCTCCAGCTCGAGGCCCGGCCCCTCGACGCAGGGCAGGACCTCGCGGATGACGGCGGTGGGCAGGCCGGCGGCGAGCAGGGCCCGGATGTCCCCGACGATCGCCGGAGCGTCCTCGGCGTACCGGCGATGGCCCCGCCCGGCCCGCTGCGACATGAGCAGCCCCTGCTCCTCGTAGTAGCGCAGCAGCCGCGGGCTGACGCCGGTCAGGCGCGCCAGCTCCCCGATCTTCATGTGATCTCCCCCATCCGCGGTTGAACCTCACACCGGTGTCAGATTCTAGGGTGCCGGTATGGCTCTCTACGTGGCACAACGAAACGGGCGGGCGGCGACGGCCGAGGAGCTGGCGCCGCTCGCGTTCGCCGGGTACGCCCACTTCACCGCCATGCAGGTGCGCGGCGGCCGGGTGCGTGGCCTCGACCTGCACCTGGACCGGCTGCGGTCGGCGTCGCTGGAGCTGTTCGGCCGGGCAGTGCCCGACGACCGGGTGCGTTCCTTCCTGCGGTCGGCGCTGGCCGGCAGCCCCGGTGACGTCTCGCTGGTCGCGACGGTGTCTTCCGGCGAGTTCACCGCGGACGCGGCCGCGGAGCCGGACGTGCTGGTCCGCACCGGGTCCCCGGCCGACGGGCCGGCCGGGCCGCTGGCGCTCGCGATCAGCGAGCACGAACGCTTCCTCCCGCACGTGAAGCAGGTCGGCGAGGCGGCCAAGACGTACCTGCTGCGCCAGGCCGCCGAGGCCGGTGCCGACGACGCGGCGTTCGTCGACCGCCGGGGCCGGTTCAGCGAAGGCACCATCTGGAACCTCGCCTTCTGGGACGGCGCCGCGGTCGTGTGGCCGGATGCCCCGATGCTGCGCGGCACCACCATGGGCATCGTGCGCAGGCAGCTCGACCGCCTCGGCGTGCCCCAGCACGTCCGGGAGATCACCCAGGCGGACCTGCCGGACCTGGCCGGGGCCGCGGTGCTGAACTCGTGGACACCGGGGGTCGCGGTCCACCGGATCGGTTCCGTGCCCCTGCCCGAGGCACCGTCCTTCCTGGCCTTGCTGCACCGGGCGTACCGGGAAGAGCCGCTCACCGCGCCCTGAGGATCAGTCCAGTTTGCGCAGTCCGTCGAGGATGCGGCGCATCAGATCCGTGTCCGGTGGGGCGAAGGCGAACCGCGGCGCCGGAGCCCCCGCGGTCGCCGGGCGCGGGGGCGGGAGGACACCGGCCACCCGGGACGGCAGCCGGGCCATGGCGGGTTCGCGGCGGGTCTGGGCCGGGATCGGCAACGTCGGCAGGGCCACCGTGCCCGCTTCGGCCAGCTGCCGCGTCACCAGCTCGCGGCGCAGACGCGACTGGATCCCGGCCACGGTGAAGTCCGGCTCCGCGCCGAATTCGGGTTCGGCCGGGGGCCGGCGTGGCCGCCGCCGCCGTTCCAGGGAGATCGCCCAGGCGGCGGCGGTGAACGCCGGAAGCAGCAGCCCGGCGACGATCGCGAGGCCCGGCAGGTCCACGGCCATCAGGCGGCCCCGGGCACAGGTAGGAGCATGACGTTCACTTCCGGACGGACGGTTCTTCCGCAGCATGGCCGACACCTGGATATTCGACTTTAACGAATTTTCGCGGACCCCGAAGCCCATCATGAATGACGGTCGACGCGCCCGCAAGCGGCCGAACGGGGTCGACCGTCCGGACGGTAAAACCGCAGCTCGGCATGGGTTCCGCGGCAGGTACACCGCGGCCCTCACCCAGTAGTACGGACACGGGTTCGATCCGGTTCACCCGCGTTTTTGTACGATTCGTGTACACCGCGTCGGCAATCTGGGGAAATGCGTATCCAGACCTGGCTCGTGGCCGCCACGCTGGCGCTCACCGGGCTCGCACCCGCGTCCCCGGCCCTCGCCGCGGACGGCAATCCGCTCGAGAAGACCAACGGCTTCTACGTCGACCCGGACTCGAACCCGGCGACGTGGGTCCGCGACCACCCCGGCGACAGCCGCGCCGGCGCGATCCGGACGTCGATCGCCACCAAGCCCGGCGCCCGCTGGTTCGGCAACTGGAGCGGGGACATCCGCGCGGCGGTCGACTCCTACACCTACGCCGCCGACGTCGCCGACAAGCTGCCCGTCCTGGTCGCCTACAACATCCCGGGCCGCGACTGCGGCGGCGAGTCCACCGGCGGCGCCGGCAGCCCGCAGGCCTACCGCGACTGGATCTCCGCGTTCGCCGACGGCATCGGCGGCAAGCCGGCCGTCGTGATCATCGAGCCGGACGCGCTCGCCCAGCTCGACTGCCTGCCCGGCGACGCCCGCCAGACCCGCGTCGACCTGCTGAAGTTCGCCGCGACGCAGTTCGCGCAGAAGGCCCCGAACACCTGGGCGTACATGGACGGCGGCAACGCCACCTGGATCCCGGCCGCCACGATGGCTTCGCGGCTGAAGTCGGTCGGCGTGCAGTCCGTCCACGGCTTCGTGCTGAACGTGTCCAACTTCTACACCACGGCCGAGTCGACGGCCTACGGCAAGGCCGTCGGCTCGGCACTGGGGTACGCGGCGCCGTTCGTGGTCGACACCAGCCGCAACGGCAACGGCCACGGCACCCCCGACGACAAGCTGTGGTGCAACCCGCCGAAGCGCAAGCTCGGCGCGACGGCCCAGCTCGGCGGCGGCCCGGAGATGCAGCTGTGGATCAAGGTCCCCGGCGACTCCGACGGCAGCTGCGGCTACGGCCAGGGCGTCCCGGCGGGCACGTTCAGCCCGGAACTGGCCGAGCACCTCATCAAGGGCGACTGACCAGGTCGCACGTCGTCGCCAGCTCCGCCGGGGTCGCCCCGGCGGGGCGGGCGATCGTCGCCGAGGCCGGCGGGCGCACCCCGCGCAGCCACCCGCCGAGCGCGTCGAACGCCGTCCGGAAGCACGGGCCGAGCGGGCGCAGGCGGTCCGGGAAGGCGTCGACGAGCCCGTCGACGTGGTTGCCGCCCTCGATCCGGTAGTACCGGTGCAGCGCCCCGCGCCCCGCGTCGCGGATCATCCGGTCGTAGACGTCGGAGTCGCGCGTGATCGGCAGCAGCGTGTCGAGGGTGCCGTGCAGGGTCAGCAGCGGCTTGCCGATCCGCCCGGTCAGGGAGATCCGGTCCACGGCCCGCGCCACCGAAGGCGGCCGTGTGACGTAGGCGTAGTCGGCGTCGCAGGCCGGCGTCCCACTGGCGCAGAACGGAGTGCCCGCCTCGAGTGAGCCGTCGAAGGACGGGTCGACCTCTTCGCGGTAGATCCGCTGGGTCAGGTCCCAGTAGACGCGGTAGTGGTAGTCCCACAGGAACTCCGACCCCGGCGCGAACCCGGCGTCCAAAATGGACTGGTGTGCCGCCGCGGACCCCGCCGCGTACGCCGGGTAGGCGCGCAGGGCCGGCGGCAGGAACGTGAGCAGGTTCGGCCCGTCCGCCCGCCACAGCGTCCCTTCCCAGTCGACACCGCCGTCGTAGAGCCACGGCCGGTTCTCCAGCTGCCACCGCACGAGGTACCCGCCGTTGGACAGCCCGGCGGCGAGGGTCCTGGTGACCGGACGGCCGTAGTGCCGGGCCGCGGCGGCGCGGGCGGCGAGCGTCAGCTGCGTGACACGCGAGTTCCACTCCGCGAGCGCGTCGCCCGGGCGGACGCCGTCGGTGAAGAACGCCGCGCCGGTGTTGCCCTTGTCGGTCGCGGCGAACGCGTAGCCTTCGGCGAGCGCCTGGTCACCGATGGCGCGGTCGTTCGCGTACTGCCGCCGCACGCCGGGCGAGCCGGCGACGACCAGGCCGCCGTTCCACCGGTCCGGCAGCCGCAGCACGAACTGCGCGTCGTGGTTCCAGCCGTGGTTGGTGTTCGCCGTCGAGGAGTCCGGGAAGTAGCCGTCGACCTGGACGCCGGGCACCGCGCCGAACGTGGGCAGCCCGGCCGACGTCAGCCCGGCCCAGTCGGCCTCGACGGTGTGCCCGGACGCGAGCGTGCCGGTCGTCGTCAGGTCGTCCAGGCACGCGACGACCTGCTGTTGCGCCCCGGGCACGGCCACCGCGCAGCGCCCGGCCGCAGCCGACGCCGTCGCGGGCAGCGCCGCCGTGAGCGCGCCCGCCAGAACCCAAGCCAGCCAACCCCGCACGGTTCACCTCCACCTCGTCCGATTCCTCGAACCCAACCGCGCGCGGCGTCCGGGAGCCATCCCGCCGGCCACCATGAATCGCCGAGCCGTTGTGGTGGAGGGACACATGGTCTTCCCCGGCACGGCCGCCTTAGCGTCACTCGGGACCCTCTCAACGACGAGAAGGAACCCACCATGCGCAAGCTCGCCTTCGCGGGACTCGCCGCGATCACCGCGGCCGTGCTCACCACCGTCGGAGTGGCGGCCGCCGATCCGCCGCCGTCGTCCCTCGTGCAGATCTCCTCCTTCGGCGCCAACCCGGGCGCGCTGGCGATGTACACCTACACCCCGGCCGGGCTCGCGACCGGCCGTCCGGTGGTCGTCGCGCTGCACGGCTGCACGCAGAGCGCCGCGGACTACTACGCCCATTCGGGCTGGCCCGAGCTGGCCGACCGCTGGCGGTTCGCGGTCGTGTTCCCCCAGCAGTCCACCGCGAACAACTCGCTGAAGTGCTTCAACTGGTTCTCCACAGCCGACGACACCCGCGGCAACGGCGAGGCCGCGTCGATCAGGTCGATGGTGGACAAGGCGGTCGCCGACCACGGCTCGGACCGCTCCCGCGTGTTCGTCACGGGCTTGTCGGCCGGCGGCGGGATGACCGCCGACCTGCTCGCGGCGTACCCGGACGTCTTCGCCGCGGGCGGCATCAACGCCGGGCTACCGGCCCAGTGCGCGACAAGCGTCGTCGAAGCGACGAACTGCCAGCAGAACGACCAGGGCCTGACACCGGCCCAGTGGGCAGCGAAGGTGAAGGCGCAGTACCCCGGCTACGGCGGCCCGTGGCCGCGCGTCGCGATCTGGCAGGGCACGGCCGACTACACGGTTTATCCGGTCAACGGCACCGAGCTGCGCGACCAGTGGACCGCGGTGCACGGCGTCTCCCAGACCCCGACGAGCACGCAGTCCCTGCCCGGCGGCACGACGCTGACGAACTACGCCGGCAAGGTGCAGCTGTATTCGATCGCGGGCATGGGTCACGGCACGGCGGTCGACCCGGGCACCGGCACCACGCAGTGCGGCAGCACCGGCGCGTACTTCCTCGCCGGCATCTGTTCCAGCTACTACACGGGCGTGTTCTTCGGGCTGGACAACGGTTCCGGCACCACCACGCCACCGACGACGACCAGTTCTCCGTCCGGAGTGTGCGTGAGCGCGAGCAACTACGCGCACACGCAGGCGGGCCGCGCGCACCAGAGCGGCGGGCAGACGTACGCGAACGGTTCGAACCAGGCCATGGGGCTGTGGAACACCTTCACGGTCCACGCGCTGCGGGAGACGTCCCCGGGGTACTGGGTCCTCGCCGACGGGCAGTGCTAGGGGTACTGAGCTGTGGGTTGAACCGCGCCACCCTCGCCATTGGTTTGGTCTGCGGTCACCAGGTCACCAGGTCACCGGGCGCGCCGTGCTCGTAGCGGCGGACCGGCCTGCAGGATCCGGTGCACCGTGGACGGGTGGAGACCGAGGCGCGCCTGGGCTCGGCTGGGTGAGCGTGAGCACCGGAGACCGGCTGGCCGACGAATCGCGGTGTCAACGAAGCCTTGTGGTGCGCTCGTGGGTGTAGGCCCGTAGCCGTGTGGCTGCGGGCCGTTCCCGTGTTCAGGCTGCGAATGGGAGTGGTTCGTGGAGGTTGTTGCGTCGGGGTTGTCGGCGCCGGTCGATGAACACCGGTGGCAGGAACTCCGGGAGGCCATCAGGGGCGATGCGGACTTCCCAGCCGGAGCGGTGCAGCAGCCGGTGGTGGTGGGCGCACGTCAGCACCAGGTTGTTCAGGTCGGTGGGGCCGCCGTCTGCCCAGTGAGAGTCGGCAGGGGGCGTGGTGTCCGGATTTCGCCGGGTCGTTTCCCCCTGCCGCTCTCCCGAACCCGGCGTACCCGTTTCCGAGTACCGGGCTCTCCACGAGTCGCCGTCAGGCAGGCGAGACGCCTGGTTTGTCCCATGGTGTCGGTATCCGGTGGCCCCGGTAGCGATAACGCTGAATGGTCATCGTGGCGGGTTGCCAGAGTGCGACACTGTTGTATTCCGGCCACCGCCGGTTGTAGTAGCGGCGGATGATCCACCGTCTGCTGGTGCGGGGGTGTTTGTTCTTCAGCCATTCCCAGACCCGCCACCACAGGTAGTGCTGGAGATGGTGGTAGGCCTTGCTGGAGGAACTGTGCCGGAAGTACTGGGCCCATCCGCGGGTCATCGTCCCGAGTTGCCGGAACAGTCGGTCCGCGTCCTGATGGGTGATCCGCTTGGTCGCTGCCTTCACCTTCCGTTTGATGGAAGTCATCGACTTCTTCGACGGATAGGTGTAGATCAGTTTCCGGTCGCTTCCGTATTGAGTGTGCCGCTGGATGCGGAATCCCAGGAAGTCGAATCCCTCGTCGATGTGCACGATCTGTGTCTTTTCCGGGGCGAGCCGAAGCCCGATCCGGTCCAGGATCGCACCGATCTCATCCCATAGTTTCTCCGCGTGGTCTCGGGTTCCGTTGACCAGGACGACGAAGTCGTCGGCATAACGGGTCAGCCGGAATGTTGCGCCGCCGCGTTGGCGATGGCGCGCCCGGGTCCAGGAGTTCCTGTGGTTCTCCCAGATCTGGTGGAAATAGTCGTCCAGTTCGGAGAGAGTGATGTTGGCCAGCAGCGGCGACAGAATGCCGCCCTGAGGGGTTCCGGAATGGGTGTCCCGGTCGGCGTCGTCCTCGCTGAGGATTCCCGCGCGCAGGAACGCCTTGATCAGCTCCAGGATCCGCTTGTCCTTGATCCGTTTCCGCACCAGCCCGAGCAGGGCGGTGTGGTCGATCTCGTCGAAACAGGCGGCGATGTCGCCCTCGAAGACCCACTCATAGCCCTGCTGGGCATAGTGGCGGATCTCCTCGACGGCGTCCTGGGCCCGGCGTCTGGGCCGGAAACCATAACTGGAGTCCCGGAACCCGGTCTCGAAGATCGGTTCCAGGACCAGCTTCAGCGAGGCTTGAACGACCCGATCGGTCACGGTCGGTATCCCCAGCCGGCGCGTCTTCCCGCCGGTTCTGGGAATGTGCCGTTCCCGGACCGGGAGCGGACGGAACGCCCGAGCCTTCAGATCAGCCCGGATTTCCTCCAACAACCCGACAACACCCAGCTTCGATTCGGTGATCGAGCGGACAGTCCGCCGATCGACACCCGCGCTGCGTGCTCCGGTGTTCCCCGACACCCGTTCCCACGCCGTGACGAGGAATGCGGGGTCGGCCACGAGGTTATAGAGATCATCAAACCGGCGGCCGGGATCGGCCGCCGCCCAACGGTGCAGCTTCGTTTGCATTCCCAGTACCCGCTGCCCTGCGGTGAACGGCACCAACAGCAGATCACCGATGTTCACCGGTGAGGCTTCTTCTGGCATTACCTCAAGTTCCCTGCTTCGTCTCGCTGTCGCCCTTCCCCATGTGGACGGCTTTCCCGTCCTCGGAGTACTACGGCGACTCCGCCCCATCGCAAGCCTCTCGGCAGGCAATGCGCCTATCCGTCATCAGACCACCGGCTGTGACCCGTTTATGGAAGGCTTGCGGTGGTTCCCATGTTCACGTGTTCCCGATCGACGAGTGAGGCACCCAGCTTTACCCCGGCAGTCCCTGTGAATACGCCACAGACTTTCTCCACAGGCTGCCCGAGAACAATTCCCGGGCGGACGCTACCCCTACCACTTGGTTCACGCGCACTGCACTACCGACCCATATCCGCCAGGTTCGAGTCGGCTCCACATAACGAGGCTTCAGACACTGATTCCTATTCGTATACCTTCTCGTCTCGCTCACCGAGCCCGCACCATCTGGCGATACTGGCACGACTCGACTTCGTCAGGGCCGCTTGCCACCTCAACCTGCCCATTCCCGCAGGTCAGGCTGCCCTCAGCTTCACCGAACCGCTGTGACGATCCAGCGTCGGAGGTCTTGCACCTCCGATCGGATAAACACGCGCCTCATGGCGCACGTGGCGGATGTGGTGACCTTGGCAATGCCGGGGTGGCCGATGACAGCCGGGGAAAGCGCAACCCCGATCCCGGAGGAAGAGGGCTCGGCGGAGGCCTGCGGAGATCAGGCGACGGAGGCGGCCGAGGTTGAGTGGTTCGCTCTTCTCACCGAGGACCGCAGGGATGATCATGGCGTCGCAGGCGTGGACCCGGGCCTCAGCAGCAGTCATCGTCCCGGTGTCGCCGAGGGTGGCCTTCCCGACCCCGGACTTCAAGTCTTTCAGGGAGACCGCGACCATCACGTGGGCTCGTTCCCCGGCCTGCATGGGCAGGTTCGGGGAGTTGAGAGCAAGGTCGACGGCATCGGAGAAGGCGTCGCCGTAGCGGGGTGGTGCGGAAGTCGGGGCCGTCGTCGCCGGTGCGACGCTCAGCCAGGGCGTCCAGCAACGCGCTGGCGCGGGTGCCGGTTTCGTCGTCGAACCGGCCGCTCAGCTCCCACACCCCGGTTCTTTTCCGGCGCAGGAACAACTCCCGAGCCGGAACCACAGGTTCGGTGTCGTCGGGGGCGGTTCCGTCGGGAGCCAGGTGGGCGAGGATGCGGGCACCGAGGGCGGCGACCTGCTTGTGCCCGGCCTCCTCCGCGAACGTCAGCAGGTTGGCCTCGGCACTCAGGCGATGCTCGGGCGGAACTTGAGTCAGGACATCGGTGATCACATCGATCATCGGGTCACTCAACCGCCCCGCCCGCGCGGCAGCGCCGGTGCCGGGAGCCAGCGCAGGAATCGGGGAGCCATCAAGGTTCCGGCCCGGGTTCACCAACCGAGCCCGTTTCACCGCCCGCTCGGCAACCGGCTTCGGCACATCGGCGAGATGCTCCAGAAGCCGTGCCACAGAACGATAGCCGAACAGCTCCATCACCCCACGCTGCTCGATCTCCACCAGCAGCGCACCAATTTCGGCGTCGGCAGAGCGCTTGGCCGCGAGCAGCTCACCGAGGCGGTCGGCAAGAGCCACCGCGTCGGGCGAGGGAGTCGCGTTACTGGCCATACCTTCAAACTACCGACGATCGAACACACCGGCATCACACGAAACGGTGAGAACACAAGGTAAAGAAAGGCAACCGACGCGCGGGAGATCGGCGCTGCCGACACCCACCCATCGCCCGCGGCCAGCCGCAGGCCGCAGGCCGCGGCCCGAGCAACACGGGGCCCACAGCCCCCGCAACCCCGATCCGAAGCCAGAACACGGCCGGCGGCGCCGGGTCAAGGCACGCTTTCCCGCCTTGACCCGGCGCCGCCGGCCGTAGTCACAATGAAGGCTTCGGGGTGGCGGAGAAACCAACCTCTGGCTCTGCACCCTCCGCCCCAACGGCTCACCACACGTGACCCCGGTCTGGTTCACCTACCTGGACAACACGTTCTGGATCAGCAGCGGCGAGCGAAACACCAAGGTACGCAACATCCTGAACGACCCCCGGGTCAGGCTCGCCCCCTTCGGCCCCCGAGTCCTCCTCGAAGTGCCAGCCGGCCGGTGGCTGCTCCAGGGAACCGCCCAATGACCACAGCGACATCACGTTCACCGGCAACGCCGGGTTCGCACTGAAGTCCAGCGGCGCCGTCGACCCAGCGCGCCACCGCCGGTTGCCGTTCTGGTCGCCCACCCGGGTACGGCAGGCCGAGCACGCGCGCGACCTAGTCGTACACCTCCCCCCGCCGCGTCGTCCACTGTGGACCCCAGGTCGGTGATCGACGACGCCATGTCGTCCACCCGCAGCAATCACCGCGATCCGAGCCGCAGCAAGCGCAGGGCCAGCTGGATCTCCAGGGCACGGTCCGGGGCCTGCCAGTCCTCCCCCAGCAACGACGCCACCCGCTCCAGCCGCTGCACCACCGTGTTCACGTGGACGTGCAGCACGTCCTTCGTCCGCGCCAGCTGCGCACCGTTCGCGAAGTACGCCCGCAGCGTCGCGACCAGCTCCGTGCCGCGGCGCTCGTCGTAGTCCAGTACCGGGCCCAGGGTGCGGCGGACGAACGCGTCCAGGTCCGCGCGGTCGCCGAGCAGCTGGCCGAGGAAGCCCAGCCCGGCCATCGCCGCGCCTTCGCCCGCGCGGCCGAGGGCCAGCAGCGCCCGGACGCAGCGGGCCGCCTCCGCGTGGGCGTCCGCGATCGCCGACGGGCCGCTCGCCGGGCCCGCCGCGCCCACCGTGACCGGGCGGCCCGTCGCCGAGCCGAGGTCGGCCGCCACGCGGCGGGCCAGCTCGTCCGGGTCGCCCGGTGCGAGCAGCACGACCTCCTCCGCGTGCACCCCGACCAGCGTCGCGTGCCGGGCCGCCGCGCTCGCGGCGCGCCGCCGCGAGCCGCCGTCGGCGTGGGCGACCAGGACCGCGTGCGGGGCCGAGAGGTCGATGCCCAGCCGGCGGCCGCGGGCCAGCAGGGCCCGGGGGTTGCGGCCGGGGGCGGTGAGCAGGTCGGTCAACAGCTCGCCGCGGACCTCGTCCTCCGCGCGCACCACCGACCGCCGCAGCATCAGCAGCAACGCCGTCACGACGCCGGCGCGCTCGAACAGCCGCCGGTCGGGGTCGGACAGGTCACGCCGGCCGGCCAGCACCAGGCTGCCGAGCAGCTCGGGGCCCGCCTGCACCGCGCACACCCAGTTGTCCTTTGTGGACACCGCGCGGCCGCTCGCGCGGGCCGCGGCGAGGGCGTCCGGGTCGAGCGCCACCGGCTCCGCCGAACTGGCCAGGAGCGTGCCGTCGGCGTCGTACACCGTGAGGTTCCCGTGCAGCACGCCGGCGACGGCGTCGGCGACGTCCGGCAGGTCGCCGCCGCGCAGCACCAGGTCGGTCAGCCGGTCGTGCGCGTCCTCGGCGCGTTCCATCGTCGCGTTGGCCTCGTTGAGCTCCGCGACCGCGCGGCGGGTCTGGTCGAGGAGGTTCGCGCTGTCCAGTGCGATCGCCGCGTGGTCGGCCAGCGACGACAGCAGCGCGACCTCGTCGGCGGAGAACTCCCGGGTGGCGCGGTCGGACGCGAACAGCACGCCGAGCACCTTCGGCCCGATCGCCAGCGGGACGCCGAGGATCGCGGTCAGGCCTTCGTCTTCGACGCCGGAGTCGATGTGGCGGGTGTGCTTGAACCGGTCGTCGTTGAAGTAGTCCGACGTCGCGTACGGCCGCGCGGTCTGCGCCACCAGCCCGCCGAGGCCCTCCCCCATGCCCAGCACGATCTGCTGGAACTCCGCCGACACCGAGCCGTCGCTGACCCGGATGTAGGTCTTCCCCTCGGCTTCGTTGTTCAGGCTCAGATAGGAGACGTCGACGCCGAGCAGCGCCCGTGCCCGCCGGACGATCGAGCGCAGCACGGTGTCCGGGTCGGACAGCGCGGCGAGCTCGCTCGCAGTCTCGAACAATGCGGTGAGCTGGGCTTCGCGCCGCCGGTGCTCGGCCAGTGTCTCGCGGATCCGCAGGGCCAGCTCGCCCGCGCTGGCCAGCGCGGCCAGGTCGGCCGCGTCGAGGGCGCCCTCGGCACGGGCGGCCACGACGACGTGCGCCAGCTGCTCGGTGCTCGCCCCGGAGGCGAGCAGGTCGAGCAGCCGGCGCAGCGCGTCCGAAGGTGCGGTCACGGCGGTCATGCTAGGGCGAAACGGCCGCCTTCTCCGCCTCGACGTCGTCGTGCAGCGATTCGCCGCGGGTCTCGCGGGCGGCGAGCAGCGCGATCACCGTGATCAGGCACATCGCCGCGACGTACAGCGACACCGGCACGGTGCTGCCCCAGGCCGAGAACAGCGCGACGGCGATCAGCGGGGCGACGGCCCCCGCGGCGATCGACGACAGCTGCCCGCCGACCGAGAGGCCGGTGTAGCGCACCCGGGTCGGGAACTGCTCGGCGAAGAAGGCGGCCTGCGGGCCGTACATCGCGCCGTGCAGCACCAGCCCGACGGTCGCGGCCAGCACGATCACCGCCGACGACTTCGTGTCGAGCAGCGCGAAGAACGCGAAGCCCCACACGGCCATCCCGATCGCGCCGAACAGGTAAACCGGACGGCGGCCGACGCGGTCGGACAGCGCGCCCCACACCGGGATCGTCACGAAGTGCACGGCCGAGCCGATGAGCACCGCGGTCAGGCCGACGCCCTTCGGCAGGTGCAGCCCGGTCGTGACGTAGACCAGGATGAACGCGGTGATCACGTAGTACGAGACGTTCTCGGCCATCCGCGCGCCGATCGTGATCAGCACCTGGCGCCAGCTGTTGCGGAAGACGTCGACGACCGGGACGTGCTTTTCCGCGCGCGCCTCGGCCTGCCGCTGGGCGGCGAGGAACACCGGCGACTCGGCGACGGCCAGCCGGATCCACAGCCCGATCAGCAGCAGCGCGCCCGAGAGCAGGAACGGAACGCGCCAGCCCCAGGACATGAAGGTCGCGTCGGACTGCGTCGCGGACAGGATCGCCAGGACGGCGGTCGCGAGGAGGTTGCCGCCGGGCGCGCCGCACTGCGGCCAGCTCGCCCAGAACCCGCGGCGGCGGTCGTCACCGTGTTCGGAGACGATCAGGACGGCGCCGCCCCACTCGCCGCCGAGCGCGAAGCCCTGGACGAGCCGCAGCAGCGTGAGCAGCAGCGGCGCCACGACCCCCGCGGTGGCGTACGTCGGCAGGACGCCCATCAGGCAGGTCGAGCCGCCCATCAGCACCAGGCTGACGACCAGCAGCTTCTTCCGGCCGAGCCGGTCGCCGAAATGGCCGAAGACCAGGCCGCCGATCGGGCGGGCCAGGAACCCGACGGCGTAGGTCAGGAACGCCAGCAGCGTGCCGGTGAGCGGGCTCGCCGTCGGGAAGAACAGCTTGTTGAAGACGAGGGCGGCGGCGGAGGTGTAGAGGAAGAAGTCGTACCACTCGATGGTGGTGCCGATCAGGCTCGCGCCGACGATCTTGGCGATCGCCGACCGGTGGGGTTGGCTCACTGCGGGCTCCACTTCCTTGTGGTTGTGCGGCGTTGTCGTGCAGCGGGTCAGGCGGCGGTCCAGCCGCCGTCGAGGGGGATCGAGGCGCCGGTGACGTGACCGGCGTGCGGCGAGCACAGCCACACCACCAGGGAGGCGACGTCCGCGGGTTCGATGAGTTTCTTGATGGCGGCGCGCTTGAGGAGGACCTCGGCCACGACGTCCTCGCGCGGGATGTCGTGCTCGGCCGCCTGGGCGTCGATCTGGCCGTCGACGAGCGGCGTGCGGACGTATCCGGGATTCACGCAGTTGCTGGTGACACCGTGTTCGGCGCCTTCGAGCGCGGCGACCTTCGAAAGGCCTTCGAGCCCGTGCTTGGCGGCGACGTAGGCGGACTTGTACGCGGAGGCGCGCAGCCCGTGGACGCTCGACATGTTGACGATCCGGCCCCACCCGCGCGCGTACATCGACGGAAGCGTGTGCCGCATCAGGAGGAACGGCGCGGTGACCATCAGGCTCTGGATGTGGGTGAACCGCTCGGGCGGGAAGTCCTGGATCGGCGCGACGTGCTGGACGCCGGCGTTGTTGACCAGGACGTCGACCTCGGCGGGCAGCCCGCCGATCGAGGCGGGGTCGCTGAGGTCGGCGGCGTGCGCCCAGCCGCCGACCTCGGTGGCGGCGGCTTCGGCACGGGCGAGGTCCAAGTCGACGACGTGCACCTTGGCCCCGGCCGCGGCGAGGGCGCGGACGCAGGCGAGGCCGATGCCGCCGGCCCCGCCGGTGACGAGGGCGGTGCGCCCGTCCAGATCGCTGGTCATGGAGGGGAACGGTAAGCGTGACCCCGGTCGCTCACCATGTGCGTGGCCGCTACACCTCGGGAAGATCCAGTGGTGTGCGGCCACACGTCAGGAGCGTTCCGCCAGCATCGCCAGGTAGTGCGCGTTCGTCATGATCCCGAGGACGTTCCCGAACGGGTCGACGACCGACGCCGTCACGAACCCGGGGCCGCGTTCGATGATCGGCTCGTACTCCTTCGCGCCCAGCTCCAGCAGGCGCGCGAACGTCGCCTCGAGGTCGTCGACGTGCCAGCGGACGATCTCCCCGCCCGGCTCGGTGTGCGTGAAGGGGGCGAACCGGCGGTCGATGATGCCGAGTTCGTGCTGGTGGTCGCCGATCCGGAACTCGAAGTACCCCGGGACCTCGAAGTACGGCTCGACGCCGAGGAATTCCGTGTACCAGGCCTTCGCGGCCTCGTGGTCTTCGGCGTAGTAGGTGACGGTGGCCATCCCTCGCAGCATGTCCTGCTCCTCTCAACTGGTCTGCAGCCATCATGCGGGGGCAAAGTGCTCACCAAGCGAGCACTTTTACGGCCGCCCATTCTTTTGGGCCGGAAATGCTATTGTCCCCGGATGCCGAGAACCGACCCGGTGCGCGTCTTCGTGTCATACACACACGATTCACCCGAACACCGGGAGCACGTCCTCGCGCTCAGCGATTTCCTCGTGCGGCACGGCCTCGACGTGACGCTGGACCAGTGGCAGCCGGTCGCTCGCCAGGACTGGTACACGTGGGCCATCGCGGGTATCGAAACCGCCGATCACGTCATCGTCGTCGCCTCGGCGCGGTACCGCGAAGTCGCGGACGGCTACGCCTCGGCGGAAAGCAACCGCGGCCTGCAGTCCGAAGCCGCGTTGCTGCGCGAGAAACTGCACAGCGACCGGCCGGCGTGGACGCGCAAGATCCTCCCGGTGGTCCTGCCGGGCCACACACCGGCGGAGATCCCGGCGTTCCTGCAGCCGCAGACGGCCGACCACTACCTCGTCACCGGTTTCACCGTCGCCGGCTGCGAACCCCTGCTGCGGGTGCTGACCGGACAGGCGCCGTACGTCAAGCCGGCTCCGGGGCGGGTGCCCGTCCTGCCGCCGCGGCCCATCAAGCCGTCCGGGATTCATCCCCGGAATTGACCCCGGAACTGCCGGCGAATTGCCGGGTCCGCCGGAAACCGTGGCACGCGAGCGAGGTGCGACACTGCGTCCATGCGCGCCGACCGCCTCGTGGCCACCCTGCTGCTGATGCAGGCACGCGGCCGCGTCACGGCCGCCGAACTGGCGGCCGAGCTGGAGATCTCGGTGGCGACGGCCCGCCGCGACCTCGCAGCGCTCTCGTCGGCGGGCGTGCCGGTCTACCCCCAGCCGGGCCGCGGCGGCGGCTGGCAGCTCGTCGGCGGCGCCCGCACGGACCTCTCCGGCCTGAGCGCGAGCGAGGCGCAGGCGCTGTTCCTGCTGGCCGGCCCGGCGGCGGCGAGCGCCCCGGAGGTGAAGTCGGCGCTGCGAAAGCTGATGGGCGCCCTGCCGGGCACGTTCCGCGCGGACGCCGAGGCGGCGGCGGACGCGATCGTGGTCGACCAGGCGGGCTGGGGCGAGCGGCCGAAGGAGCGCCCGCCGATGGTCTCGCGGCTGCAGGACGCCGTCATCGCCCGCCGCCGCGTCCGCCTGGCCTACGCCGGGCGTGAGAAGTCGTCGCGGCTGGTGGACCCGTGGGGCCTGGTGGACAAGGACGACGTCTGGTACCTGGTCGCCGGGACGGCGAAGGGCCGCCGCACGTTCCGCGTCGACCGGATCGTCTCGGCGGTGGTGACCGACGAGCCCGCGGACCGCCCGTCGGACCTGGAGCTGGCGGAGGTGTGGCGGGAGGTCGTCGAGGAGGTGGAGAAGCGCCGGTCGTTGCTGAGCGCGGACGTGGTCCTCGACCGGCGGCACTTCGGGGTGCTGCAGGGCCGGTTCGGGCGGCACTGCGAGCTGGTCGCGGAGCTGCCCGGGGAGCGGGTCCGCGCCCGGGTCGCCGCGCCGGTGCCGGTGATGATCGCGCAGGAGCTCGCCGGGTGGGGCGGGCTGGTGGAGGTGGAAGGGCCGGAGCCGGTCAAGGCGGAGCTCGCGCGGATCGGGGCGGAACTCGTCGCCCGCTACGCAAAGTGACCAGCCGCCCGCTGTCCGCTCTACGCCAGATGTCGTAAATATCCCGATCGCCCGCCGAACCCGCCGGAGATCGCCGCGAAACCCGCCGTCGATCACGTCGAAGGACCCGATCGCCGCTGTCCTCGGTGAACGCCGTTAATCGGTCTACAATGGACACCCGGAGGCCCACTGCGAGTGTCCGTTACCCGCCGGTATCTGGCCGTTCGGAGTATCCCTGATCACCCGTTTGCTGCTAATGTGACGCCTCCGTGACCTGAACGTGCGTTCGGTGACACTTCGGTGAGGGCAGACAATGCGTGACGATGTGGTCGAGGCGAGTGCGGTGGTCGAGCACTCCCCCGATGTGGTGTGGCAGATCGTCGGATCGCCGGAGTGGTACTCGCGGTTCGTGCCGGAGATCAGCTGGTGCGAGATCCAGGAGCCGGCCGCCCGCGGGCGCGGCCCGAAGGGCGTCATCCGGATCGTCCCCGCGCGGGGACCGATGCTCGAAACGCAGATGCAGGCCGTCGTCTACCGGCCGGGCGAGCACGTCGTGTGGTGCGGCGTCCCGGACGAGGGCACCTGGGTCTCCCTGGAGCTCAGACCGCTGGCCGGTGGCCGGACCGAGCTGTTCGTGCGGATGATGCTGCCGCCGGCGCACGTCGACCTGGTGTCGTCGATCAAGAAGGACGTCCGCGCGCTCGGCCGTCGCCTCGACCTGCACCTGGCCGGCGAGCACGACCCGGAAACCGACGGCGAGACCAACAAGGCCACCAAGCTGCGCACCACGAGCATCCTGCTGCGCGCCGGCGTGCTCAGCGCCGGCCGGCCGGACAAGCTCGCGCGCCAGCTGAACTCCCTCGCGCAGTGGGGCGCCACGGTCGCGGGCGGCTACCAGGCCGCGGCGGCCCGCGTCCCGGACGAGCTCGCCCTGCACGACGAGCGCAGCGTCCGCACCTTCCGCCAGGTCCAGGAGCGCAGCGACCGGCTCGCCAACGCGCTCAGCGAGCTCGGCGTCGTCGAGCGCGACCGGATCGCGCTGATGTGCCGCAACCACTCCGCGATGATCGAGTCGTTCGTCGCGGCCAGCAAGCTCGGCGCCGACGTCATCCTCCTGAACACCGGCCTGTCCGCCGCCTCGGTCAAGGACGTCATCGCCGAGCACCAGCCGTCCGCCGTGCTCGCCGACGACGAGTTCGCGCAGACCATCGCGAACGTGCCGGGCGACTTCGCCCGGATCAGCACCTGGCCGGACGCCGACGCCGGCTACCCCACGGTCGACGAGCTGATCCACGCCGCGCCCGCCGACCGCCCGAAGCCGGTCGAGCGGCCAGGCCGGCTGATCGTGCTCACCTCCGGCACCACCGGGACGCCGAAGGGCGCGCGCCGCCCGACACCGAAGGGACTCGGCACCGCCGCGGCGATCCTCGACCGGATCCCGCTGCGCGCCGGCGACCGGCTGCTCGTGGCCGCGCCGCTGTTCCACACCTGGGGCCTCGCCGCGATGCAGATCGGCATGGCGCTGCGGGCGTCGCTGGCGCTGATCCGCAAGTTCGACGCCGAAGAGACGTTGCGGACGATCGCCGAGCAGAAGTGCGACGCGCTGTTCGCGGTGCCGATCATGCTGCAGCGCATCATGGACCTGCCCGAGCGGGTCCGCGCGCGCTACGACCTGTCCTCGCTGCGGATCGTGGCCAGCAGCGGCTCGGCGTTGTCCGGCTCGTTCGTCACGCAGTTCATGGACACTTTCGGCGACATCCTCTACAACTTCTACGGCTCGACCGAGGTGTCCTGGGCGAGCATCGCCGACCCGGCCGACCTGCGCGCGGCGCCGACGACGGCGGGCCGCTGCCCGCTCGGCACGCGGCTGGCGATCCTGGACGAGGACCGCAAGCCGGCGCCGCCGGGCGGCGAGGGCCAGATCTTCGTCGGCAACGACATGCTGTTCGAGGGCTACACGAGCGGCACCGACCCGGCCCGCGCGGCGGACATGATGGCCAGCGGCGACGTCGGCTACCTCGACGCGGCGGGCCGGCTGTTCGTCACCGGCCGCGCCGACGAGATGATCGTCTCCGGCGGCGAGAACGTGTTCCCGCGCCCGGTCGAAGAGGCGCTGGTGGCGCTGCCGGGCGTGCACGACGCGGCGGTGGTCGGCGTCGCGGACGCGGAGTGGGGCCAGCGCCTGGCCGCGTACGTCGTCCCCCGGCGGGGCGCGTCCCTGCACGCGGAGGACATCCGGCAGTACATCCACCACCGCCTGGCCCGGTTCGCGGTGCCGCGTGACGTGTACTTCGTGCCCGACCTGCCGCGCAACGCGACGGGCAAGATCCTCAAGCGCCTCCTGCACGACGACACCTGGCCGGCGACCAGCGAATACTGAACCCGGCTGCCGGCGAGCTATCGCGCGGAGCGTTCGCTCTCGTCGAAGGTGACGTAGCGGTCGGAGACGTAACCGCCCTCGATCTTGTCCCAGACGTCGTTGCCGTCCACACGATCGCCGTGGACCTGGGACTCCACCTGAATCGGCGTGGCCTTGTGCTCGATCAGCCGTAGCGCCGGGAATCCCAACCCGGGACCGGTTCGGACGCGCAGGAGGGTTCCGGTCGTCTTCGCGGGGCCGGACCGCGGAAAGCCCTTGTCCGGTTTCGGAACGGGACCCGGCGGCGGGCCGATCTTGGGCACCACGGAGAACGATTCTTGGCGGGGCTCGAGGTCGTAGTCGATGGTGATCGGCACATCGCGGGTGAGGCCCTCGGCCTCGAGCTTGCTCAAGGGAATGGTGATCGATCGCTGTGCGGGATTGCCGAGGTTGCCCGGACAGAAGTCGACAGTGTCCTTGACGTGCACGTGTGGTACCCACCGCAGTTCGCCCGACACCGCGCCGGTCACCGGGTCGATGTTCCGCACCTCGATCACCACGGTGCCTTGCATTTCGCGATCGTCGTCGCCGAAGATGTCGCTGCCTTGGCCGTTCTTCCCGGCATCACCGGCGATGTTGGCCGCCGCGTTGAACGGGTCGTTGTAGGTGATCAGCGGGTGCAGGAAGAGGTGGAAGCGCGAGGCGACCGCCTGGGCCAGCGGGATGCGCAGGACGGCTACCGGGCCGCCCAGGTCGACCGGGCCGGGCCGCACGTCCCGCACCAAAGCGGGAAGATTCTCCTTGATGCCCTTGAACAGCTGGATCGCCGCCGTTTCCGCTTGCGCCGCAGCCGTCGGATCCCTCTTCGCCGCCGCGACGACGCAACTGCTGGGCGAATCGAACGAGAACGCCGCGGAGGTTCCCTTGAAGTACTCGTCCCAGACCCCTTTCACCTCCAGGCAACGCAGTACGCCGGCGAGTTGCAGTGGTAGTGACGCGCTCTGCGCCGCCCACACGTTCAGTGCGTGAGAGTGGTCGGCGAACGGCTTGCAGGGTGTCTCGTCGGTCGGGATCGGCAGGCAGAACGGATTGCTCGTGCCGGGGCCACACGGCTCGGGTGGCCCCGGCGGGCCCACCCGCTGCGCCACCGGTTTCAGCACTTCGGTGCCGGTTTCCGAGGTCGCCTCGCGATCCTCGGCGTCGGCATCATGACATGGGCACTGATCAGGCGGTGTGTCGCCACACCGCTGCACCGCCAGGTACCGGCCGACCGCTTGGTTGCCGGCCAGCCTCGCCAGGGTGGTGATCGAATCCACCGTCGGCGCAGGCAAGGGCCGGCGTCCGGGTGCGGCCGGGTGCCGGCGCACGAGTTGCGGTGTCCGTCGATCCGGCCGACCGGCCGGCTCGGCGCAGGTGTGCCTGTCCTGCATCGTCTACCCCTCGTGTGGGAAGCCGCGCCCGTTGCTGCCCTGTATAGCGGCCGCCGCGCCGAGGGGGAACGTCCATCCGGGCAGACCTTCGATCCGCACCCGGGTTCCGCCACGAAGGCGCCCGAGCACGAGCCGGGTGGCGAGCCAGCCCCGTCCTCAGCCGACCGGCTGCCGCAGCACCGTCCGCAGCTTCGCGGGTTCGACGCGCCGGGGGTCGCCGAGGTACACCTCGTGGTGCAGGCCGGTCGGCTTCAGGCCCTGTGCCGGCAGGAACTCGTCGTGCAGGCGGGCCAGCAGCGGGCCTTCGTCGTCGTAGGAGCCGACGTGGAGCGCCTGCGCGCACCGGCCTTCGTGCAGCTTCTCGAGCCGGACCGGCGCGTCGAGCTTCTTCTTGCGCCGCACCGTTTCCCGGGCCTCCTCGACGGCGTCCTCGCCGATCCACTCCGGTTGCGCGATGAGCATCGTCCACTGCCAGGAGTCCTTGGCGCGCACGGTGAACGCGGTGTAGTCCTCGGCCCACCACAGGCCTTCGAGCGGACCCACGACGAAGTCCTCGCCGCGCTGCTTCGCCGCCATCTTGATCGTGTAGGCGAAGGTGTAGAGCGCTTCGACGGCCTTCTTGTAGCTCTCCGCCGTGTTCGGGTTGCCCCGGCCGTCGATCGCGAGGAACTGCTGTTCGGGGACGTCGAGCAGCGCCCAGCCGGTGTTCTTGGGCGCGTAGAGCTGCTTGAGGTCCTTCTTGATGTCGTACGGCGTCACAACATTCCTTCCAGCCAGCGGGCTTCCGCGTCGAGTTGCGCGAGGGAGTAGTCGAAGATCGCCCGGACGAACGGCGGCGCGTGCTCCTGGGCGGTCGCGGCGCGCCGGACCTCGGCCAGCCGGTCCTGCACGGCTTCCGCGCGCTTGGCGAGCGCGGCCGCGAGCCGTTCGGGCGGGACGGCCGGGCTGTTGGCCAAGCCGACGAGCACCGGCGGGTGCACCGGACGCAGCTCGGCGATGGCGGCTTCGGCGGCGGCCGCGCACGCCTTCCGCCCCGCTTCGGTGGCCGTGAACGTCTTCTTGGCCTTGGGGTGCGCGCGTTCGCCTTCGACCTCGGCGACCAGGCCTTTGTCGCGGAGTTTGCCCAGGACGTAGTAGATCGAGCTGAAGCCGAGCGCCGTCCAGTCGCGCATGCCGCGCTCCGAGACCACTTCGTCCAGCTCGTAGCCGTGCCTCGGGCGTTCGGCCACCAGGCCGAGCACCGTCAGTTCCGCGTCGGTCAGCACGCTCGTACTCTAGCACTAGAATAGTCGGCTTCCGGAAATTGTCGGTGGGTCCTGGCATGCTTCAGCTCGTACCGGAAAGCGAGGGGAGAACAGTGGGGGGACAGGTGGTGACGGCAGTGCCGTGGACCGCGGATCGCGTGGCCGGGCTGGCGCCGGATCCCGCTTCGGAGAAGGCGGGCCGGGCGCTCGCCACGCCGGCGAAGTGGTCGGGCGCGGGTGCGTCCGAAGACGCCGTGTGGGGCTTCTGCCAAGGCAGTGGCAAGAAGCCGTACCAGACGTGCGTCGAGCTCGCCGAGCCCGCGTTCCGGTGTTCCTGTCCCAGTCGGAAGTTCCCGTGCAAGCACGCACTGGGGCTGCTGATGCTGTGGGCGGCCGGGCGGGTCGACGCCGCGGAACCACCCGAGTGGGTGCACACGTGGCTGGCCGAACGCGCCGACCGCGCGCGGCGGGCGGAGAAGCGGGCCGAGGCGGCAGGGCCGAAGGACGAGGAAGCGGCCGCCCGGCGCGCTTCCGAGCGGGCGGCCCGTGTCGAGAGCGGCGTCGCGGAGCTGAAGGTCTGGCTCACCGACCGCATCGGCGCCGGGTTCGCGGGCTTCGAGCGCACCGGCGGCGAAGAGCTGCGCACGGTCGCGGCGCGGATGGTCGACGCGCAGGCGTCCGGCCTCGCGGGCGGCCTGCGCCGGGCGGCGGGGATCGTCGGCAGGCGCGACTGGCCGGAGGCGTTGCTGGCCGAGCTGTCCCAGTTGTACCTGCTCGCCGACGCGGCCACGCGAACGGAGTCACTGCCGCCGGCGCTGGCGGAGACGGTCCGCACGCGGCTCGGGTTCTCGGTGGAGACGGCGCGGGTCCTGGAGAGCGGCGAGCGCGTCGCGGACGAGTGGCTGATCACGGGCGCGGCGGACGAGGAGAACGACCGGTTGCTGACCCGCCGCACGTGGTTGCGCGGCCTCGCCACGGGCCGCGACGCGCTGGTGCTGTCGTTCGCGCCACCGGGCCGTCCCCTCGACACCTCCTTGCCACCGGGCCACCGGCTCACCGCGGAGCTGGCGTTCTACCCGGGCGCGGCACCGCTGCGGGCGTTGGTGGCCGAGCGCGGGATCCCGTTGCCTGCCCCCACGGCCGAAGGCGGCTCGATCGCGGACGCACTGGCGGCGTACGCGCAGGCCATGGCGGCGGACCCGTGGCTGGAGCGCTGGCCGGTGCTGCTGTCGGCGGTGACCCCGGCCGAGCACGCGGGCGGCTGGTGTCTGTCCGAAAAGGACGGAACAGCGCTGCCACTGGTGCCGACGGCGTTCCCGTGGTCGTTGCTGGCCCTGTCGGCGGGCCGCCCGCTGACGGTGGCGGCCGAGTGGAGCCCGGCGGGGCTGCGGCCGCTGACGTGCTGGCACGAGAACCGGGCGGTGCGGCTGTGAACGTCCTTTCCCCGCACCACAACCGGAAACCGGAGGTCCGCCCGTGAAAGCCTGGGAAGATCTCGTCGGCACCGCCCTGCTCGGCACCCGGCGGCGCACCCTGGACCCCGCCGCCCAGCCACCGGCCGTCCAGGCGCTCGTCGCCGGCCGCCGGGATCCCGCCGAGCAGCTGCTCGCGGCCGCGGCCGTGCTCGCCACCTACCGCCGGGCGGGCCGGCCGCCGCTGCGGGACGTCCGGCCGCTTCCGGTGGCCGCCGAAGACGAGCGTCCCTTCGTTCCCCCGCTCGCGCGGGAACGGCTCGGGCGCCTCCTCGCCGCCAGCCATCCCGACCTCCTGCTCGAATGGCTCGGCATCGTCGCCGGCACCGGCTACCGGGTCCCGCCGGAGACCCTGCCGCTGCTCGCCGAGGCCGCCCGCACCAAAGCCGCGCTGCGGAGCCCGCTGGCCGCCGTCGCCGGGCCGACCGGCGCCTGGCTGGGCCGGCGCAACCCCGACTGGGCCTTCCTCGCGGCACCCGCCGAAGAGCAGGCCGACGTCTGGCAGTACGGCAGCCTCGCCCAGCGTCGCCGCTGGCTGGCGGCCAAGCTCGCCGAAGAACCCGACGCCGCGCGGGAAGCCCTCGCCGCTTCCTGGAAGAGCGAGCCGGCCGACGTCCGGGCCGACTTCCTCGGCGTACTCGCCGGGCACGTCCGAGCCGCCGACGAAGCCTTCCTCGAAGCCGCGCTGACCGACCGCGCGGCCGGCGTCCGGGAACAGGCCGCCGACCTGCTCGGCCGGCTGCCCGGCACGCGCTACGGCCGCGGCATGGCCGAACGGCTCAAGCCGCTGGTCCACCGCCGGAACCGGGTCCTCACCGTCACGCTCCCCCAGGGCGAACGCGGCGACGGCACCGTCCGGCTGCGCACCCTCGTCGCGGCCGCTCCGCTGTCCTTCTGGACCGAGTTCGGCCCACCCGCCGAGGTCGTGCGGATGACCGTCGAAGGCTGCCCGGCCGCCGTGCTGCGCGACTCCTGGGCCACCGCCGCCCTGCGGCAGCGCGACGAAACCTGGGCGCAGGCGCTCATCGGCGCCGACCCCGGCGGGCGCGCCACGCCGCCGCTGCTCGGCGTGCTGAGCCCGGCGAGCCAGGCCGCCACCGTCGGGCACCTGATCAGCAGGCTGCCCGTCGAATCGTTCGCACGCCTGGTGCACGAACTGCCCCGGCCGTGGACGAAGGAGCTCGGCACCGCGCTGCTCGACTGGATCGCCCGCCAGGACGACCATCGCCTGGTCTCGCACGCCGCCGTCGTGATCGCCCGCGCGGTCCCGGCGGAGTGCCTGCGCCACCCGCTCGCCACCACCCGACTGACCATGGACGCCGGGCCCTGGCGCCGGGCGCTCACCGAAACCCTGAACTTCCGCCGCGAAATGTACGAGGAGCTCGCATGACCGCCCCCACCGTCCTCCGGCCGCACGCCGAACAGGACCACGCCGCCGAGCTGGCCGCCCTGGCCGCCGCCGACGACCGGGCGAAGCCGCCCAACTGGAACCTCTCGCCGTGGGCCGTCGTCGAGTACCTGCTCGGCGGCACCCTGGCCGACGGCACCGTGATCACCCCGAAGTACGTCGGCCCGCGGCGGCTGATCGAGGTCGCCGTCGCCACGCTGGCCACCGACCGCGCGCTGCTGCTGCTCGGCGTGCCCGGCACGGCGAAGACGTGGGTGTCCGAACACCTCTCCGCCGCCATCAGCGGCGATTCGACGCTGCTGGTGCAGGGCACCGCGGGCACGTCCGAGGAGTCGATCCGCTACGGCTGGAACTACGCCCGGCTGATCGCCGAGGGCCCGAGCGCCGCCGCACTGGTCGAAAGCCCGGTGCTGCGCGCGATGCGCGACGGCAAGCTGGCCCGGCTCGAAGAGCTGACGCGCATCCCGGCCGACGTCCAGGACTCGCTGATCACCATCCTGTCCGAGAAGACGCTGCCGGTCCCCGAGCTGGGCACCGAGGTGCAGGCGCGCCCTGGCTTCAACCTGATCGCGACGGCGAACAACCGCGACAAGGGCGTCAACGAGCTGTCGAGCGCCCTGCGGCGGCGGTTCAACACCGTCGTGCTGCCGCTGCCGGACAGCGCCGAAGCCGAGGTCGAGATCGTCAGCAGGCGGGTCGCCGAGCTGGGCGCGTCGCTGAAGCTGCCCGCCGAAGCCGCCGAGCTGGCCGAGATCCGCCGCGTGGTCACGGTGTTCCGCGAGCTGCGCTCGGGCCGCACCGAAGACGGCCGCACGGCGGTGAAGTCGCCGTCCGGCACCCTGTCGACCGCCGAGGCGATCAGCGTGCTCACCGGCGGGCTCGCCCTGGCCGCCCACTTCGGCGACGGCGTGCTGCGCCCGCACGACGTCGCGGCGGGCATCCACGGCGCCGTCGTCAAGGACCCGGTGGCCGACCGCGCGATCTGGATCGAGTACCTGGAAACCGTGGTCCGCGAACGTGACGGCTGGGCCGACTTCTACCGGGCGGGCCAGGAGATCTCTTGACCACACACCTGCTCGGCATCCGCCACCACGGCCCGGGGTCCGCCCGGGCCGTGGCGACGCGGCTCGCCGAACTCGAACCCGACGTCGTCCTCATCGAGGGGCCACCCGAGGCCGATGCACTGGTCGAGCTCACCGAAGACCCGGCCATGCAGCCGCCGGTCGCACTGCTGGCCTACGCGCCCGACGACGTCTCGCGCGCCGCGTTCTGGCCGTTCGCGGTCTTCAGCCCCGAATGGCAGGCGCTCACCTACGCCCGCGCGGCCGGGATCCCGGTCCGGTTCTGCGACCTCCCGGCCGCGCACACGTTCGCCGCGCCGCCGGGCGAGCACACCGGCCCGCCGGTCGATCCGCTGGCCCTGCTGGCCTCGGCCGGCGGCTACGACGACCCGGAACGCTGGTGGGACGACGTCGTCGAGTCGCGGCGGGACAGCGAAAACCCGTTCGAGGTGATCGCCGACGCGATGACGGCGGTGCGCGAGGACGAGAAGCCGCCGCAGGGCAACGAAGCCCGGCGCGAGGCCTACATGCGCTCGGTGCTGCGGCGCACCCGCAAGGACGGCTTCGAGAACATCGCCGTCGTCTGCGGCGCGTGGCACGTGCCCGCGCTGGCCGACCCGCTGCCGCCGGCGTCGCACGACCAGGCCGTCCTCAAAGGACTCCCGAAGCGGAAGGTCGCGTGCACCTGGGTGCCGTGGACGCACGGGCGCCTCGCCACGGCCAGCGGCTACGGCGCGGGCGTCCGGTCGCCGGGCTGGTACCACCACCTCTTCACCACGGCCGACGACGTCACCACGCGCTGGCTGGCCGGCGTCGCCGCGGTGCTGCGGGAGGAGGACCTGCCCGTCTCGACCGCGCACGTCATCGAGGCGGTCCGCCTGGCCGAAACTCTGGCCACGCTGCGGGGCCGGTCGTCGGCCGGGCTCGCCGAGGTCACCGAAGCGACCCGGTCCGTGCTGTGCGGCGGCGACGAGGTGCAGGTCGAGCTCGTCACGCGGCGGCTGGTGGTCGGCGAACGGCTGGGCGAGGTACCCGACCGGGTGCCGCAGCCACCGCTGGCCGCGGACCTGACCGCGACCGCCAAGCGCCTGCGGCTCAAGAAGGACCCGGTCGTCAAGGAGCTCGACCTCGACCTGCGGACGCCGGGCGGGCTCGACCGCTCGAAGCTGCTGCACCGGCTGCGGATCCTCGGCATCGAGTGGGGCAACCGGGAGGCGTCGGCGCGGCGGAACCGGGGCACGTTCCGCGAGACGTGGGCGCTGTGCTGGGAACCGTCGTTCGAGGTCGACCTGGTCGCGGCGGCGGTGTACGGCACCACCGTGCCGTCGGCGGCCACCGCCGCGGTCCGGGGCACGGTCGAAGGCACGCCCCCGCTCGACGAGGTCACCACGGCCGTCGAAAACTGCCTCCTCGCCGACCTGCCGGAGGCGCTGCCCGAGGCGCTCGCGGCGCTCGACGCCCGGGCGGCGGCGGACGCGGACGTCGCCCGGCTGATGTCGGCCCTGCCCGCGCTGGCCAGGGCGACCCGCTACGGCAACGTCCGCGGCACCGACACCGGCGCGCTGCGGGCGGTCGCCGACCGGATGCTGGACCGGATCTGCGCCGGCCTGCCCCCGGCCGCACACGGCATCGACGACGACGCCGCGGCCCGGCTGGCCCAGCTGGTCGACGGCGTGCACGACGCGACCTCCCTGCTCGGCGACGAGCCGAAGGAGCGCTGGCTGGCGGCGCTGGCCCGGCTGGCCGAACGGCCGTCCCTGCCCCCGCTGCTGGCCGGGCGGCTCACCCGGATCCTGCACGACGCCGGGCTGTTCGACGCGCTCGACGTCGAACTGCGGCTGGGCCGGGCGCTGACGCCGGGCGTGGTGCCGTCGGCGGGCGCGGCGTACGTCGAAGGCTTCGTCGACGGCGGGGCACTGCTGCTGGTGCACGACGAAGGCCTGCTGCGGGTGATCGACGCGTGGCTGGCGGCGATCGGCTCCGACGTCTTCACCGAGGTGCTTCCGTTGCTGCGCCGCACTTTCGGCGCGTTCAGCGGGCCCGAGAAGCGGGCGATCGGGCAGCGCGCGGCCGGGCTCACCGGCGCCGCGCGGGCCGTGGCGCCGGCCGACGCACTGGACGAGGACCGGGCCGAGCTCGTGCTGCCGGTCCTGGCGACGCTCTTGGGGGTGGGAGCATGACGGACACCGATCGGTTGCGGCGCTGGCGGCTGGTGCTGGGCGGGGACGGCGCCGGCCCGGGGTCCGGTCTGGATGGTCAATTGTCCGATGAGGACAGTGGGGTGGACGCCGTGCTGGCCGCGCTCTACGACAAGCCCGACGAGGAGGCCGCGGGCGGGCCGCGCAGCGCGAGCCTGGGCGCGTCGGCGCCGCGGGTCGCGCGCTGGCTGGGCGACATCCGGCGGTACTTCCCGAGCACCGTCGTGCAGGTCATGCAGCGCGACGCCGTCGACCGGCTCGGGCTCACCCGGATGCTGCTGGAGAAGGAGCTGCTGTCGGCGGTCGAGCCGGACGTCCACCTGGTCGGCACCCTGCTGTCGCTGAACAGCGTGCTGCCCGAGGAGACCAAGGAGACCGCGCGGGAGGTCGTCCGCAAGGTCGTCACCGAGCTGGAGGAACGGCTCGCCGAGCGCACCCGCGCGGCGATCCGGGGCGCGCTGGACAAGGCGTCGCGCACGCACCGCCCGCGGCCCGGCGACGTCGACTGGGCGCGCACGATCCACGCGAACCTCAGGCACTACTCCCCCGACCTGCGCACGATCGTCCCGGAGAAGCTGATCGGCTTCGGCCGCCGTCAGCAGGCGGTGCAGCGGGACGTGATCCTGGCCGTCGACCAGTCGGGGTCGATGGCGGAGTCGGTGGTGTACTCGGGGCTGTTCGGCGCGGTGCTGGCGTCGATGCGGGCGCTGAAGACGTCGTTCGTCGCGTTCGACACGGAGGTCGCGGACCTCACCGAGCACCTCGCCGACCCGGTCGACGTCCTGTTCGGCACCCAGCTGGGCGGCGGCACGGACATCAACCGGGCGATCGCGTACTGCCAGGGCCTGGTCGAGCGCCCGGAGCGGACGCTGCTGGTACTGATCAGCGACCTCTACGAGGGCGGCGACGAAGAGGAGCTGCTGCACCGCATCGCCGAGCTGGCCGGCGCGGGGGTCCAGGTGGTGACGCTGCTGGCGCTGTCGGACTCGGGCGCCCCGTCGTACGACCACGAGAACGCGGCAGCACTGGCCGAGCTGGGCATCCCGGCCTTCGCGTGCACCCCCGACCAGTTCCCCGAGCTGCTGGCCGCGGCCGTACGCGGCGACGACCTGCAGGGGTGGGTGGCCCGCGAGAGCAGCTGAGTTGCGGAATGAAACCAACCCTGCGGCGGTTGACGAGGGTGTGGGCCGGTGCCCACGGGAAGGACGCTCACCATGAAGGTCCGCAGCTCGATCCGTTCGCTCGCCCGCCAGCCGGGCGCCCAGGTCATCCGGCGCGGCAACCGCGTCTTCGTGATCAACAAGGACAACCCGCGCTCGAAGGCCCGCCAAGGCTGACGCAAGCGGGCCCCGGAACCCCCGGTTCCGGGGCCCGCTCACGCGCGTGTCGACTCCCCGATCACGCGTGATGCCCCTTCAATCACGCGTGATGCCTCCCGGATCACGCGTGATACCCCTCAGCAGTGGTACTCGAGCCGCAACTGGCCGATCAGGCCGTACCACGAGGCCGGGAAGTGGCCCGTCGCCAGGAAGCGGTACTGCAGGCTGCTGTCCGGCATGTTCTGGGCGAACTTGTTCGGGTCCGGCGTGTTCGGGAAGGTGTTGCCCACCAGGCCCAGCTCGGCGCCGTTGCGGTCCATCACGTGCGCCCACATCAGCCACGCGTCGTTGTCGTCGCTGCTGGTGACCGTGCCGTCGAACGAGGCCGTCCCGTCCGAATTCAGGATCCAGGTCGCGCCGTGGAACAGCGTGCAGTCACCGGAGTGCAGGTCACTGCCTGTCCGGAAAGTGATACCGGTCGTCGTGGCCGACGCCGGTGCGGTGACGGCGACGCCGCCGGCCAGCACGGCCAGCGCGACCGCCACCGCTTTCACCAGAGATCCCATTCGCATCAGTGTTTCCTCCCTGATCACGTGATGACTTGTGTTCACCCACCGTGACAGACGAGAAAATCGATCACCAGCAGCCAACGGACATCGAACGCCACCCACAAAGGCCGTCTTTCCGCTGCCCGGAAAGTCAGCGGCCGAACCGCAGCACGCCGTCGGCGAGGCGGTTGAACCGCATGTCCGCCAGGTCCAGCAGGTAGTTCTGGCGCATCATCCAGGGCCGTCGCCCACCCTGCTTCGGCAGGTCGGCGGCGGCCCGCTTGATGTACCCCGACTGCAGGTCCACGATCGGCCGCGGCCGGCCCGCGCCCGCCGCCGACGTCGCGTCCGGTACGCAGAACGCGAACCCGCGCCGGTCCAGGTACGCCAGCAGGCGGCACACGTACTGCGACGCCAGGTCCGCTCGCAGCGTCCACGAGCTGTTCGTGTACCCCACGCACCACGCCAGGTTGGGCACCCCGCCGAACATCGTGCCCTTGTACGCCCGCTGCTCGCCCGGCTCGATGTCGCGGCCGTCGACCGTCAGCGCGATCCCGCCGAACGCCACCAGCCGGAGTCCCGTTGCCGTCACGATGACGTCCGCCGGCAACGCGCGGCCCGATTCCAGCGCCACGCCGGAGGAGGTGAACCGCGCGATCCGGTCGGTCACGATGTCCGCCCGGCCCGAACGCAACGCCCGGAACAGGTCCGCGTCCGGCACCAGGCACAGCCGCTGGTCCCACGGGTCGTACGACGGCACGAAGTGCGGGTCGACCGGGATGGACGCCGGCAGCTGCGCCGCCACGCGCTTGCGCAGCACCAGCGACGTCCGGCGCGGCAGCCGCCGCATCAGCTGGAAGAACAGCGTGCCCATGACCACGTTCTTGCCGCGGACCAGCCGGTGCGCCGCCTTCTCCGGCAGCAGCGCCCGGAGCCGGTCGGCCAGCGCGTCCCGGCCCGGCCTCGCCACGACGTACGACGGCGACCGCTGCAGCATCGTCACGTGCGAAGCGCGCGAGGCGAGCGCCGGGACCAGCGTCACGGCCGTCGCGCCGCTGCCGATCACCACGACCCGCTTGTCCGTGTGGTCCAGCGAATCCGGCCAGTGCTGCGGGTGCACGATCTCGCCGCCGAACTCCTCCCGGCCGGGGAAGTCGACGACGTGCCCCGAGTCGTACGAGTAGTAACCGCTGCACAGGTACAGGAAGCGGCAGGTGAACGTGGCGCCGTGCGCGGTCGAAACGGTCCAGCGCGCGTCCGGCGTCGACCACGACGCCCGCGTCACCCGGTGGCCGAAGCGGATGTGCTCGGTGACCCCGAAGGACGACGCCGTCGAGCGGATGTAGCTGAGGATCGCCGGGCCGTCGGCGATCGCCTTCGGGTCCTTCCACGGCCGAAACGGGTAACCGAGGGTGAACATGTCCGAATCCGACCGGATGCCCGGGTACCGGAAGAGGTCCCAGGTGCCGCCGATCGTGTCACGCGCTTCCAGCACGGCGTACGTCTTGCCCGGCAACCGCTCCTGCAGCCGGCAGGCCGCGCCGATGCCGGACAGGCCGGCGCCCACGATCAGGACGTCCACGTGCTCGGTCATGCCGGCAGCCTACGAGGTGGGGACCCCGCCGGACCGGGTCGGGGCACCGGCCCGGCGGGGAGGTCTCACACCAGGACGACCTTCGTCGCGCCGAAGGTGCCCGCCATCGGCACCACGACGGCGCGACCACGCACCGTCACCGTGACGCTGTCCTGCAGCTGCGTCGGATCCGCCACCGCGAGCTGGGTCCGGGCCCCGCAGCGCCCGATCGCCACCGACGCCGGCCCGGACACGGTCAGCTCGCCGGCCGAGCCGGCCGCGAAGAAGTTCGCGAGCACCGTGCCGCCCACCCGGATGGCCTGCACCACCGAGGTGTTCGCCAGCACGCGCCACGATCGGGACGCTGTGAGCGTGTCGATCACCGACGCCCCCGGCAGCACCGCGTACGCGTACTTCGCGTCCGTCGGCTTCACGCCGTGTTCCAGGACGAGCTTCTGGTACCGGCGCGTGTTCGGCGTCGTCGTGCCCTTGGTGTTGGCGCCCGTGTCGATGTCGCGCCACGCGCCGGTCCGGTCTTCGCGCAGTGCCGTCACCGAAGCGTCGTCGAGGAGCAGGTACCCGCCGACGTTCTCCAGGTGCACCCAGCGCGGCCGCCGCAGCGCCGAGCTCTTCCCGAGCTCGGTCGCGACGCGCCGGCCGTCGGCCAGCAGCGCGCCGCGGCCGCCCTCGCCGAGGTTGCGGTTTTCGATCGTGGTGCGGACCGCGGACGGGGACGTGCTGGTGATCCCGGCGCCGAGGCAGACGATCCCGTCCGGGGTGAAGAACCACGACTTCTTCGCGACCAGCGAGCCGTCCCAGTTCGTGAAGCCGAAGGCGTGGGCGCCGTGCCGGGCGTCCCACCGGACGCCGCCGGTGTGCGCGTTCGGGCCCACCGGGACCCCGCCGAACCTGGGGTCGACCGGGCCGTCGTGCTCGGTCGTGCCCGGCAGCAGCAGCGGGTCGACCGTCGGCCAGTAGGCGTCGGTGTAGTGGCCCTTGGCGTTCGGCAGGAACGTGTAGAGCACGCCGTCGCCGACGTGGTAGCCCTTGAGGTTCTGGCCGTTGATGGCTTCGTAGCGCGAGATCCGCGTCGAGCTGACGCCGAGCGAGGCCGACCAGCCGTCGGTGACGTGGACCAGCCTGTCCTGCTGGCCGAAGATCCGGTGCGTCGCCTCGACCCGCGCCGGGCGCGCGCCGGCGGCCAGCATGTCCTGCGCGAACTCGATGCCCGGCGTCGCCACCAGGTCGGGGCCGGGCGCGAACCGCTCCGGGTCCGGGATCTTCAGGAACGGCGCGTACTCGCCTTCCTTGATCCACTTCGCGGCGAGGGCGTTCAGGTCGGTCTTCGTCCTGCCCGACGCCGTCCGGGCGAGCACCAGCGTGGCGACGGTGAGCTGGTGGCCGATGTCGTGGCCGGTCTCCCCCTGCCGCGAGAGCATCCGCCCGCGCACCGGCTCCATCAGCGCGCCCGCGTAGACGAAGGGCGCGAAGCTGTCCGCGACGAGCGCGTAGATCTTGTCCTTCAACGGCTGCGGGAGCGCGTATTCGGTGCCCTGCGTGACGTGGATGGCGCCGGCGAGCGCGCTGAGCAGCACGATGCCGTAGTGGCCGGGGTACGGGATCGTGTCGTGCTGGATGAACGAGCCGTCGACGTGGAAGCCGTCACCTGCCGCGCGGTCCAGTTTCGCGACGACGCTCGCCGCGCCCCCGCCCGCGACGTCGGTGAGCGCGTCGATGCCGGTCTTGATCCACGCCGTGTCGCCGAGCATCGCGCCCGCGACGATCGAGATGAGCGCCTTGTCCGCGCGGTTGGCGCCGGTTTCGACGACCGACGGGTTGTTCGCGCGCAGGTTCGGGTTGCCGACGAACCGCTTGACCGGCTTGAGGTACCGCGCGAGCTGCTCGGCGGTCAGTTCGTCCGCGACGACCGACAGCGTGTGCAGCAGGTAGTACGGGATGCCGATTTCGTAGGTGTACCAGTTGCCGATTTCGCCGACGTTTTCGTTGTACTGGCTGGCGTAGAGGAGTTCCAGCGCGGCCTTGATGCGATCGAGCACGATCGGGTCGCCGGACAGTGCACTGCCCGGCGTCCCCCAGTCGACGGCGATCGCCCGCAGCCGCGCGTACATCGACGTCGTGTAGTCACTGCCCGGGCCGAGCGGCAGATCAGTCCACAGTGGAGCCCCGCCCCCGGCCACGGACAGGGTCGAGTTGTAGGCCTTGGCGACGCGGCCGAGGTTGACGAGTGCCTCGGCCCGTTCCGGCGACGGCCGGTTGATCCCGGTCTGCAACTGCCGATAGGCGGCGACGATCGGCGCGGTCGCGGCGGTTTTTGTGGCTGTGGCTGTGGCTGCGGCTGCGGCTGCGGGTGCGGGTGCGGCCGCGGCGAAGGCCGGGCGGGTCAGGAGCACGGTGGAAGCGGCCGCCAGGGCACCACCGCGCAGGGCGTTTCTCCGGTTCACGGGCATGACAATGCCTCCCAGGATCAAGACATCCTTGGCTTGCGGGGAACGGAATTCAGTTGTGCGGCGGCGGATTCGTTTTCCGGAGGTCACCTTCGGGAAAGCTGGTGGCCCTGTGGGTGACCTCCGGAGCTCTCGGCACCGGAAACTGTCGGTGCCGAGCGATAGAGTGGAACCGGGGGCGCCCCCGCGGGTCAGCGGGAGCCGTCGGTGCGGCGGGGCAGTTGCCAGGGGTTGGCCTCCTGCAGGGGTTCGGGCAGCAACGCGTCCGGGAAGCCCTGCCAGGCGATCGGGCGCAGGAACCGCTCGATCGCCGCCGTGCCGACCGATGTCGTCGTCGGGGCCGTTGTGGCCGGGTACGGGCCGCCGTGCTGCTGGGCCCAGCTCACCGTCACTCCGGTGGGCCAGTCGTTCCACAGCAGCCGACCGGCGATGCGGGCCAGTGACGGCAGCACCGGCCGGAGCCAGTCCACATCGGACTCCTCGCCGTGGATCGTGGCGGTGAGCCCCGGTTCGATCACCTCCAGCAGGCGCAGCAGCTCCGCCTGGTCGGCGTACGTGACGATCAGCGACGCCGGCCCGAAGCACTCCTCGTGCACCGTGGCGCCGCCCTCGAGGAACTGCTTGCCGGTCGTGGCCAGCAGTGTCGGGGAGAACGCCGGCGCGGACGAAGGAGACGAAGACACGACCTCGACGCCCGGGACCTCTTGCAGCTCGGACAACCGGGACGAAAACCCGGAGGCGATCCGGTCGTTCAGCATCGGCTGCGCCGGCGCCCCGTCGAGGGCCGCGCGCAACGCGTCCGTCAGGCCGTGGTCCTCCGGGAGAAACAGCAGGCCCGGCTTGGTGCAGAACTGGCCGGCTCCGAGGGTGAACGACGCGGCGTAGCCCTTCGCCACGGCCTCCCCGCGCGCGGCCACCGCGGCCTCCGTCACCACGACCGGGTTGACACTGCCCAGCTCGCCGTAGAACGGGATCGGCCGCGGCCGCGCCGCCGCGATGTCGAACAGGGCCCGCCCGCCGGGGATCGAGCCGGTGAACGACGCCGCCGCGATCCGCGGGTCCTTGAGCGCCGTGACGCCCTCGTCCTGGCCGAAGATCACGTTGAACAGCGCGGCCGGCGCACCGGCCTTGATCAGCGCCTCCCGCACGATCGAGCCGGTCTGCGCCGAGAGCTCCGGGTGCCCGGGGTGGGCCTTGAGGACCACCGGGCAGCCCGCGGCCAGCGCGGACGCCGTGTCGCCACCCGCGACGCTGAACGCGAACGGGAAGTTGCCGGCCGCGAACACCAGCACGGGCCCGATCGCGGTCTTGACGCGGCGGATGTCCGGACGCGGGCCCATCGGCCAGTCCGGGTCGGCGTGGTCGACCGTCGCGCCGAGGTACTCACCGTCGGCGAGGACCTCGGCGAACAGGCGCAGCTGGAACGTCGTGCGCTTCAGCTCGCCGGCCAGCCGCGGCGACTCCGGCAGGTGCGTCTCGGCGTGCGCCAGCGGGACCAGCTCGTCCGCGGCGGCGTCGAGGGCGTCGGCGACGGCGGTCAGCCAGCCGGCGCGTTCGGCCGGGGTCGCCTCGGCGGCGGGGCGGGCCGCGTCGGCGGCTCCCGCCAGGATCTTCTCGAGCGTGGCGGCGTCGGTGGCCTGGCTCATCGGGGGAACAGCTCCTCAGTTGTCATGGGCGGCGGCGGTGGCCGTTTCCAGGTCGCCCCAGCGACCCGGACCGGCCAGGCCGAGGTGGTACAGGTGCAGCTCGGCGGCACCCGCCTTGGCCAGCTCGCCGACGTACCCGGCGATGTCCGGCACCGGCGCGGCGGCGACCGCCGTGATGTAACTCGCGATCGCCACGCGTTCGGGCAGGGCGTCCCGGGCCGCCGCGACGGCCTCGGCTCCCGTGGCGGGGGCCCACCCGAACAATACGACCGCGTCGACGTCGTCGGGTGCCGACGGCGTCAGCCCGGGCAGCGCGCCGGTGACCCACGGGTCGAGCGCGCCGTGCAGCACGGCCCGGGTGCCCGGCGGCAGCGTGGCCAAAACCGCGGCTCGCAACGCGTCGGTGGCGACCTGGCGGACCCGCAACAGCATCGAGGTCAACGAAGGCGGCAAGCCGTCGGCCGTCACCCCGAGGTCACCGGTGGCGATCAGCCGCCGCACCTCGTTGGCCAGCTGGGCCCGGACGGTGTCCGCGTCGACGTCCCAGGCCGCGGCGCAGGCGTCGCAGCAGCAGATCGACAGCAGCCGGGCCACCGCGGGCGCCCACACGCCGTCGGTCTTCTCGTGCTGGTGCTGGTGCACCGCGCCGAGCGGCCCGCAGGCCTCGAGGATCACCGACGACAGCTCCAGCCCGGCGACAGCCCCCGCGGTCACCGCAGCGGCGTACTCGCGCACAGCGGGCTGAGAAGGGCACAGCGCCCACGGGTAGGCCTCGCCGAAGCAGTTCCGCACGACGACGTCCGGGTGCTCGTAGCCGAGCTGCGAGTTGTGGGTCAGCACGATCCACGCGGCGGCCGGGACCCCGGCCTCGTTCAGCAGCCGGACGGCATCACCCCCGGAGTCCTCCGAAATCACCCAGTCCGGAGTGGACGGACGCAGCGCACCCCACGCCGCCGGAAGCACCGGCCGGTAGAACGCCGCGTGCCGCGCGACCACGGCGGTCGTCGACGCCGACCACGGTGTCGCCGCACGGGCGCTGTGGTAGGACAGCGCCACGGCCACCTCGTCGACGCCGAGCGCCTGAACCCGGGGAACGAACCCGGCCTCCAGGACGTCCCAGGGGTAGGCGTATCCGGTCACCTTCACCCGCTCACCACCTCGCCGTGTTCGGCTCGAACCCCGGCACGAAGTTCCGCATGTACGTCACGTCGTCCCGCTTCTTCAGTCCACATCGGACGTAGTTCTCGTGCAGGCGGGCCAGCGCGTCCTCGTCGAGGGTGATCCCGAGGCCCGGGGTCGCCGGCACCGCGACGGCCCCCTCGCGGAACTCCAGCACGCCCGGCTCGATGACGTCCTCGACCTTCCACGGCCAGTGCGTGTCGCAGGCGTAGGTCAGGTGCGGCGTGGCCGCGGCGACCTGCACCATCGCGGCCAGGCTGATCCCGAGGTGGCTGTTGGAGTGCATCGACAGGCCGACGCCGAAGCTCTCGCACGTCACCGACAACGCCTGCGTCGCCCGCAGGCCGCCCCAGAAGTGGTGGTCCGACAGCAGCACGCCGATCGCCCGCGCCCGGAAGCCCGGCTCGACGTCACCGAAGTTGACCACGCACATGTTGGTGGCCAGCGGCATCGACGCCTCGGCGGCGACCTGTGCCATGCCGTCGATGCCCGGCGTCGGGTCTTCGAGGTACTCCAGGACACCGTCGAGCTCACGGGCGACGCGGATGCCCGTCTCGACCGTCCAGGCGCCGTTCGGGTCGATCCGCAGCGGGTGCCCGGGGAACGCCTCGGCCAGCGCGCGGATCCCGTCGATCTCCTGCGCGGGCTCGAACACCCCGCCCTTCAGCTTGATCGACTTGAACCCGTACTCGCCGGCCATCCGCTTCGCCGACCCGACCAGCGTCTCCGGCGTGGTGATCTCGCCCCAGGAGTCCTCGCGGCCGTCGGCGTGCTTGCCGTACTTGTAGAACAGGTAGGCGGAGAACTCGACGGCGTCGCGCGCCCTGCCGCCGAGCAGGTCGGTCACCGGACGGCCCAGGTAGTGCCCCTGCGCGTCCAGGCAGGCGACCTCGAACAGCGAGTACACGCTGCCGATGGTCTTGCGGATGGAGAACCCGCCGATCAGGCCGTGCGCGTCGGTCAGCACGGTGTCCGACAGCGCCTCCGCGACCAGCCGCTGCAGGCCGGGCAGGTCGAACACGTCGTGGCCGCGCAGCCGCGGCAGCACCTTGCGCACCTCGCCGAGGAACGCCTCGTCGCCGTAGGACTCGCCGAGCCCGACGACGCCGTCCTCGCACTTGACCTGGACGACGCTGCGCAGCGCGAACGGCTCGTGCACGCCCATGACGTTGAGCAGTGGCGGGTCCGCGAACGCGACCGGGGTCAGCACCACGTCGAGGATCTGCATCAGCCGAGCCCCTTCAGCGTCACGAAGCCGTCCTCGACGACCTTCTCCAGCCGGCGGATCTGCTCCGGGGTCGGCTCGACCAGCGGCGGCCGGACCGGGCCGACCTTGTCGCCGCGCAGCCGGGCGGCCGCCTTCACCAGCGAGACGGCGAAGCCGGGCGTCTCGTCCCGCAACGCCACCAGCGGCAGGTAGAAGCCGGTGAGCAGGGCGTCCATCACCCGCGTGTCGCCCTCGCCGAGCGCGCGGTGGAAGCGGTGCGCGATCTCCGGGGCGAAGCAGTGCACGGCCGAGGAGTACCGGGCGACCCCGATCGCCGCGTACGCCTTGGCCGAGACCTCCGCGGTCGGCAACCCGTTGAAGAACAGGAAGTTCCGTGCCCGCTCGGTGTCTTGCGACCGGATCGTGGTGACGATCCGGGTCATGCACTCGACGTCGCCGTAGCCGTCCTTGAGGCCGACGACCGACGGGATGTCGAGCAGCGCGGCCGCGGCCGGCGCGGTGAACACGCCGGTGCCGCGGTGGTAGACGATGACCGGCACCGTCGAGTCGCCGACGGCGTACCGGACGAAATCGACCAGCCCCGAAGACGGCCCGGTCACCAGGTACGGCGGTAGCAGCAGGACGCCGTCCGCGCCCGCCGCCTGTGCCGCCGCGATCCCGGCCCGCGCCGACGCCGCGCCGCCCCCGGCGCCCACCCAGACCGGAACGCGGCCGGCGGCCACCTCCCGGGCCCGGGTGAGCACCGAGGTGACCTCGGCGGGCGAGAGCGAGCTGAACTCGCCGGTGCCGCACGCGACGAACAGCGCACCGGCGCCCGCCGCGATGTGGCTCTCCACGTTCTCCGCGAGCGCGTCGAGGTTGACCTCGAGGTCCTCGGTGAACGGGGTGAGGGGGAACGCCAGCAGGCCGTCCAGCTCGATCTCGTTCTGTGCCATCTGTTTTCTGCTCTCTCGTCCTTATTCGGGTTCGGCCGGGTGAGGCCTCTCGTCAGGCGGGCACGGCCGTGCCTTCCTGCTTCCGGTCGACGTCGTCGTCGGCATGGTTCACGGTGTCGACGATCTCATCGGCGGCCGCGCTGCGCTCGGGGGCGAGCAGGCCGAGACCGACGTAGAGCGCGAGCGAGACCAGGATCGGGGTCGCGACCAGCACCGTCTGGTTCGCCTTGAAGACGTAGTACACCAGCGCGTAGTCGATCAGGCCGCCCGCCCAGGAGATCAGCGCCGCGCGCGGGCCGCACTTGCGGAACCACGGCAGCATGCCCAGCAGCAGCGGGATCGAGATCGGGCCCATCAGCGCGGCGACCCAGTTGACGACGATCTGCAGCACGCCGCCGAGGTTCTGCGCCTGGGTGGCCACCAGCATGGTCAGCGCGACGAACACGACCGTGGTGATCCGGGCCGCCTTGAGGCCCTGGGTGTCGGTCCACTGACGGGCGCGGCGGAACATCGCCGGGATCATGTCGCGGGTGATCACCGCGGAGATCGCGTTGGCGTCGGAGGAGACCATCGCCATGGTGTGCGAGAAGATGCCGGCCAGCACCAGCCCGATCAGGCCCGGCGGCAGGAACGTCGTGGTCATGATCGCGTAGGACTGCGTCGGGTCCTTGATGCCCGGGATGAGCAGCGGCGCGGCGAACATCGGGAACATCAGCACCAGCGGCCACAGCAGGTACAGCGCGGACGAAAGCCGCGCGCCGCGCTTGGCCTCGTGGGTGTTCGGCGCGGCCATGTACCGCTGCGCCAGGTTCCACATGCCTCCGTTGTACTCCAGCGTCTTCACCAGCACGTAGACGAGCAAGAAGATGGTGGTGTACTTGGACGTCACCGGGTTGACGTGGCCTTCGGGGAGTTTGTCCCACATCGTCCAGAGCGCGGAGATCCCGCCCAGCTTGGCGAGCACCACGACGATCATCACGATCGCGGCGATGGCCTGGATGACGAACTGGCCGAAGTCGGTGAGCGCGTCGGCCCACAGGCCGCCGATGGTGCAGTAGACCAGGGTGACCGCGCCGGTGATGAGGATGCCGAGGTTGTAGTCCAGGCCGGCGAAGACGTGCAGCAGCGTCGCGACGGCGAACCACTTGGCCGCGATGTCGAAGATCTTCAGCAGGCTGCCGCTCCAGGCCAGGGCCTGCTGCGTCGGCACGTTGTACCGCTTGGCCAGGTACTCCAGCGGCGAGGCGACGCCCAGCTTCGAGCGCAGCCGGTTCCAGCGGGCGGCGAAGAGCCAGCTGCCGATGCCCACGCCGATGCCGATGCTGGCGAAGCCCCAGAAGTAGACGGTGACGCCGCTGGTGTACGCGACGCCCGCGTACGCGACGAAGAGCACGGCGCTGTAGCCGGACATGTGGTGCGAGATGCCGGCCAGCCACCACGGCATTCGGCCGCCGGCGGTGAAGAAGTCCTTCACGTCGCTGATTCTCTTGTGCGACCACCAGCCGATCACGATCATCAGCGCGAAGTACGCGCAGATCATCGTCCAGTCGAGTGCGTGCACCGCAGGCTCCCTTCCGCGTCCACGTCGATGCGGCCTAGCTGTTCACATCTATGAACGGAGTCTGTTATAGTGATTATGTTCATCCATAAGAACGTTGTTCGGGACGCTAATATGGCCGGGGTCACAAGTCAACGGCCGGACGGAGGAGCACAAATGCCGCAGAAGGTGGACAACGCGGCCGAGAGCGCCCCGGCCGAGTCGTCGGGGGTGAAGTCCGCGCGCCGGGCCGTCGACCTCATCGAGACGTTCGCGGCGAACGACGTCTGGCTGTCGCTGTCGGACCTGCACGCCCGCACCGGCTTCCCGCGCTCGTCGCTGCACGGCCTGCTGCGGACGCTGCTCGAGGCCGGCTGGCTGGAAGCCGACACGAACACCGCCCGCTACCGCCTCGGCGTCCGCGCGCTGATCTGCGGCACGGCGTACCTCGACCGCGACGCCGTGGTCCCGTTCGCCACCGAGGCGCTGGAGCGCATCCGGGAAAAGACGGGCTTCACCGCGCACTTCGCGCGCCGCAACGGCACCGAAGTCGTCTACCTGGAGACGCGGGAGTCGCAGCGCTCGACCCACCTGGTCTCGCGCGTCGGGCGCACGCTGCCCGCGCACGCGACCGCGCTGGGCAAGGCGCTGCTGGCCGAGCTGACGCACGACGAGATCGAGGCGCTGATGCCGGCGACGCTGACCGCGCTGACCCCGAACACCATCACCTCGCTCGAAGCCCTGCACGCCGAGTTCGCCGCCACCCGCGAGCGCGGGTACGCCGCCGAGGTCGAGGAAGGCACGCTCGGCGTCCGGTGCGTCGCCGCGGTGATCCCCTACCGCATCCCGGGCACCGACGCGATCAGCTGCTCGATGCCGATCGCCCAGGTGACCGACGACGACGCCCGCCGCGTCGGCGAGCTGCTCGCCGAGACCACCGCCGAGCTCGGGCAGCAGCTGCGCCGGGCCGGCATCCGTTAACCCTTCTGTGTGAAAGGAACCCCATGACGGACCAGCGCGTGCTCATCACCGGGTCGGCGGGTGTCGTCGGCACCCTGATGCGCCCCCGCCTGCGTCGCCCCGGCCGGGTGCTGCGCCTGCTCGACGTGGCCCCGCAGACGGCCTCTTCCGAAGGCGAAGAGATCGTGACGGCGTCGGTGACCGACGCGGCGGCGATGGCGGAAGCGTGCGAAGGCGTCGACGCGCTGATCCACCTGGGCGGCCACAGCCGCGAGAACACCTGGGAAGCCACCCTCGACGTCAACATCAACGGGACGCAGACGGTCCTGGAGGCCGCGCGGGCCGCGGGGATCCAGCGGGTGATCCTGGCCTCGAGCAACCACGCGGTGGGCTTCCGCAGGGTGGACTCCGACCTGCCCGCGGACAGCTCACCGCGCCCGGACACGTACTACGGCGTCTCCAAGGCGGCGATCGAGGCCCTCGGCAGCCTGTACCACTCCCGCTTCGGCATGGACGTGATCGTGATCCGCATCGGCTCGTGCTTCGAGACCCCGCTGAAGCTGGGCCCCCGCGGCCTGACGACCTGGCTGTCCCCCGACGACGGCGCGCGGCTGTTCGAGGCCTGCCTGTCGGCGCCTTCGCCGGGCTACCGGCTGATCTGGGGCGTCTCGGACAACACGCGCCGGATCTACTCGCTGGCGGAGGCGGAGGCCCTGGGCTACAAGTCCCTGGACGACGCGGAGGTGTACGCGGACCAGCTGGCGGCCAAGCCCGCACCGACCGGCCCGGCGGCCGAGTACGTCGGCGGCCCGTTCTGCACCGCGCCGCTGGGCGTGTTCAACCCCCTCTGACGCCCCTGCCCCAAGCGCCCCAATGTGGCGTTGGTTGCGTCCAACGCACCCAATGTGGCGTTCGGTGCGTCCAACGCACCGAACGCCACATTGGGGCGCTGGCGACCGGACAACAAGCCGGCCGGCGTCAGTGCACCAGGGCGGCCAACGCCGACGGTGCCACCGCCGTCCGGCCCGTCGTGTGCTGGTAGCGCCGCACGATGTCGCCGCACCGGGACCGGCGGCCCACCCGGCGCTCGGCCCGCAGCAGCCGGTTCCGCCGCGGCGGCGGGAAGGCCGCAGCGAGCCGGGACAGCAGCTCGCCGCGGTCGACGCCGGTCGTCCGCATGACCCACTCGGCGCCGGGGTCGAGCGCGACCAGCGCCAGCGCCAGGTGCTCGACGCGGTGCCGGCGCTCCCGGCGGGCGAGCGCGAGCCGCAGGGACGCGGCGTAGACGGCTTGGACGTCCAGGCCGACCGGTGGCACCGCCCGGGCGCACCGCCGCCGGGCTTTCCCCACCCCCAGAGGGAACAAGGGCTCCTTGGCCGGCGGCCGGTCCGCGAGGGCTCCCGGCAGCGTCCCGAGGTCGACGCCGAGCGCGGCCAGCGCTTCCCGGTCGGCCGCCACGCCCGCGCCGTCCGGGGCCGCCCGGCACACCGCCTGCTCGATGCCGCCGAGCCCGGACAAGGGCCCCTCGGTCAGCGCGAGCAGCAGGTGTTCGCTGCCGACCCGGGGGTGCCCGAGCTCGTGCGCCAGCCGGCACGCCCGGCGCATCACCTGCCCCACCGCGGGATGGTCGCCCTGGAACATCAGCCCTCCCGGCCGCGGTGCTTGCGGTGCACGGTCTGCTTGGTGACGCCGAGCCGCTCGGCGATGTCCTGCCACGACCAGCCGGCCCGCCGCGCGGCCGCCACCCGGTCGGCCTCGAGCTGTTCGGTCAGCCGCCGCAACCGGGCGACGGCGCGCAGTGCGACGTCGGGATCGGTGCTGCGCACCGCGTGGTCGAGATCGGTCGTCAAGCTCACCTCGTCAGCATAAGCTGACACGACCCCGAGCGTCAACATATGCTGACGAGGTACTAGTACCTTCGCCGCTTCCCCGCCCCACCACCCACCACCAGGCTGACGGCCATGATCATGAAATCCCGCCGCGCCCGGAGGTGGACCATCACCGCGGCCACCGCGCTGGTGGTCGTCATCGCCGGCGCCTACACGCTCCTCCAGATCGCCGATTCCCGCACGTTCCAGTTCTTCGGCACCCTGGTGAACCGCGTCGAGACCGGCGAAAAGCTGGTCGCCCTCACCTTCGACGACGGCCCCGACCCCGCCGGGACGGAACCCGTCCTCGACACCCTGAAGACCCGCCAGGTCCCGGCGACCTTCTTCCTCATCGGCCGCGACATCGCCGCGCATCCCGACCTGGCGAAGGACATCGCCGCCGCCGGGCACGAGCTCGGCAACCACAGCTTCAGCCACGACCGGATGATCGGCGTGACGCCGTCCTGGGTCGCCGACGAGGTCGAAGCCACCGACGCCCTCATCCGCGCCACCGGCTACACCGGCGACATCCACTTCCGGCCGCCGAACGGCAAGAAGCTCTTCGCCCTCCCCCGCTACCTCGCGTCGCACGGCCGCACGACGATCACCTGGGACGTCGAGCCGGACTCCGCGGGCACGCCCGACGCGGCCACCATCGCGAAGACGACCGTCGACCAGGTGCGCCCCGGCTCGATCGTGCTGCTGCACCCGATGTACGCCGCCCGCGAGCCGACCCGGCAGGCGATCGGGCCGATCGTCGACGCGCTCAAGCAGCGCGGCTTCCGGTTCGTGACCGTGTCGCAGCTGCTGGCAGCTCGACGCTGACGACCCACTCGCCGTCGCGCGGGCCGTGGGTCAGCGCGCCGCCGGCCGCTGTCGCCTGCTCCGCGAGCCCGGCCAGCCCGTAGCCGCTGCTCGCGCCCGGCGTTCCCTTGAGCGTGTTCCGCGCCGTGATCGTCACCCGCTCGCCGGCCCGGACGTCGAGGCGCAGCCGGACGCCGGGACCGTTGTGCCGCAAGGCGTTCACCGCGGCTTCCGCGACGAACCGCTCGGCCAGCTCCCGCACCGGGCGAGGCAGGTCCGGCAGCACCGGGTCGCGGTCGAGGACCAGGCCCGCGGTGCGGAGCCGGGCCAGCACTCCGGCGAGGTCCGGGGCACGCTCGGCGTCGTCGCGCAGGTCGTCCAGCGTGCGGCGGACGAGCGTGAGCGCGCCCCGGCCGGCCGCCAGCAGGGTGTCGAGGCGTTCGCGGTCGGCGGCGGTCAGGTCGCCGACCGCGCGCAGCGTCTCGGCCTGCACGAGCATGACGGCCGTGGTCTGGGCGAGCGTATCGTGCAGCCGCCGGGCCGCCCGCTCGGCCCGGTCGGCGAGCGCCCGGCGGCGTTCGGCGCCGAGCAGCCAGGCCACCGCGGCGATCGCCACCGCCAGTACCGTGCCGTCGAGCGGGCCCTTCGCCGGGAACACCGCCGCGCCGGTGGCCAGGGCCGCCGCGGCCGCGAGCCAGCGCTGCGGCGTGCTGTAGAGGGCGAGCAGCACCGGCACGTACATCGTGTTGCGCGGCTGGTCGAGCAGCAGGTGCCCGGCCGTCGCGAGGGTCACCACCACGAGCACGAGGGCCGGCGCCCGGCGGGCCCACAGCAGCGGGACGAGCTGGGCCGCGCTGAGCCCGGCGGCGAGCCACCCCTGCTGCGGCGTCCACGCTCCGCTGGCGAAGAACACCGCGGCGACCGCGGCCGTCGTGACGAGAGACTGGCGCATGGGCCGACAGTAGAGTGCGGGCATGATCCGGGTGCAGGTCGTCGACGACCACGCGCTGGTGCGCGAGGGGATCGCGCTGATCCTGGGCGCGCAGCCGGACCTCGCCGTCGTCGCGCAGTACGCGAGCGGGCCGGAGCTGCTCGCCTCGTCCGTCGAGGCCGACGTCGTGCTGCTCGACGTGTACCTGCCGGGGATGGACGGCCTCGAGGTCCTGCGGCGGCTCGGTCCCTCGGCGCCCCGGGTGCTGATGCTGACGACGGTCGGCCGGCCCCGCGAGATCCGCGAAGCGCTCGGCGCGGGCGCGGCGGGGTTCGTGCTGAAGGACTCCTCGGGCGACGAGCTCGCGGCCGCGGTCCGCGCCGCCCACCAGGGCGTGACGGCACTGAGCCCGGCGGCGGCCTCGGCGTTGAGCGGCGGCGGTGAGCTGACGCCGCGTGAGCGGGACGTGCTGGAGCTGCTCGGCGAGGGACTGTCCAATCGCGACATCGCGGCCCGGCTGCGGCTGGCGGAGCGGACGGTGAAGGTGCACGTCGGCAACGTGCTGGCCAAGCTGGGCGTGACGAGCCGGACCCAGGCGGCGCTCGCGGCCAGGGACCGCTGAGCAGGGCGTTCCAGGAATTCCGCAAGGGCGGCACACGGTCGCCGACGCATCCTGGGAACGCGGCGACCGCCGCTCGAAGACGGGGAGGAACACATGCTCAAGAAGGTCATCGCGGCGCTGGGCTTGGCGGGGGCAGCGCTGGTTTCCGTGGCTCTGCCGGCCTCGGCGCAGACACAGGCCGCGCCGAACTGCCAGTTCGGCAGCAGCTACGGGGTCGTCGAAGGGTCGGCACCGGTGACCCCCATCACGGGCGGAGCCGCCGTCGGGAGCGCGCAAGTCTGCCGGGACAGCAACTACGACTACTGGGGTTTCGCGATCTACAACAGCCCGATGACGGTCAGCCAGTGGGCGCAGGTCTACCTCAACCGGTACCGCGACGGCATCCTGGTCGACACCATCACCTGCGACACGCCCGGCGGCAACGACCGCATCGGACCGGGGCAGACGCGGTGCTGGACGCCGAAGCTGACCGGTCTGAGCGGGCGCTGGACCTTCCAGACGTACTCGGAGAAGTACAGCAGTCACACCGGCTCGCTGCTGGCTGCCGGGCACACCACGATCGTCCGCTGACCGGCCCGGCCGCCTGCCCGCGGAACCGGGCAGGCGGCCGGCTCACCGGGGCACCCCGGCCGGCGTGCCGGGCTCGTCGCCGGTGGTTCCCGAAGCCGGCGGGGGCGGCACCGAGGCCCTCTCCCGGCGGTCCGGGTCGAAACCGCGGTCGAGCACGAAAGCGTCCTCGACGTGGCGCAAAGCCTCGGCATCCTCCCGGGCGCCCAGCAGGACGAGGAAGTCCGCCAGGTGCCCGGCGAGCGCGTCCCCGTCCCCCGCGACGGCTCGGCGCAGGGCGGCCGCCAGGCGGGTCCCGGCCGGGCGGGGCCGCCGGTCCGCGGCGTTGCTGCACGGGGCGCCGACGGCCGGGCGCCGGTGGCCGGGGTCGTCGTGCTCGCGGGCCTGCTCGGCCGCGTAGGCCCGCAGCAGGTCGTGGAACCGGTAGCGGCCGCCCGCGACGGGCTCGATGAGGTGCGCGTCGGCCAACGAGTGGAGCAGGACGTGCGTCTCGCGCGGCGAGAAACCCACGAGAGCCGCGGCGGTGGGCGGGGAGACGTCGGAGCCGGGGTGCAGGCCGAGCCGGCGGAACAGCAGCCGCTGCCGCGGGGGCAGGCGGTCGTAGGACCCGCCGAGTACCGTGCGGACCGCCGCCCTGGGGTCCCGCCCCCAGCTCAGCGCGTCGAGCCGGGAGCGGTCGTCGGCGAGTTCGGCGACGATGCCGTCGACTGTGGCGTGCTCGTGGGCCGCCGCCCGCCCGGCCGCGATCCGCAGCGCCAGCGGCCACCGCGCGCACCGCGCGATCAGCTCGGCCACCGCGTCACGTTCGGCTGCCGCCCGCGCCGCGCCGATGATGCCGGTGACCAGCCGCAGGGCCTCCGGCGGGGTGAGCGGGCCGACGGTCAGCCGATGCGCCGCTTCGGTGACCACGAGCCCGGTGAGCAGGTCCCGGCTGGTGGTCAGCACCATGCAGCCGGGTGTCCCGGGCAGCAGCGGCCGGACCTGCTCCTCGCTGCCGGCGTCGTCCAGCACCAAGAGCATCCGGCGCCCCGCCAGCAGGCTGCGGAACAGTCCTTCCCGGGCACCGGAACCGGCCGGCGCCGGCACCCCGAGGGCGGCGAGGAACCCGTCGAGGACGTCGTCGGTGCTCGCGGGACGGCCGGGACCGTACCCGCGCAGGTCGGCGTAGAGGGTGCCGTCGGGGAACCGGTGCCGCACGCGGTGGGCCCAGTGCACCGCGAGGGCGGTCTTGCCGATGCCGCCCGGTCCGTCGAGCGCGGCGATCACCACGGCGGGCCCACCGTTCCGGCCGGTGGGCGGGAGAAGGGCGTCTAGGGCGGCCAGGTGGCCGGCACGGCCGGTGAAGTCCCGGATCGCCGGGGGCAGCTGCCGCGGCACGGGCGGCGCGGAAGCCGTGGCCGCCGCGCTCGGGTCCGCGGCCAGGATCTGCCGGTGCAGGTGCTCGAGCGGGGCGGCCGGGTCGATGCCCAGCTCTTCGGCCAGCCGGGCGCGGATCTCCCGGTAGTGGGCGAGCGCGTCCGACGTCCGCCCCGCCTGGTGCAGGGCGGCCATGTAATGGCGGGCGATCTGTTCGTCGTAGGGGTGCGCGACGGCCAGGTCTGCGAGCTCGGCCACCAGCCGGCTGCCCTGACCGAGCCGCAGCCGCGTCTCGGTCAGTTCCAGCTGGGCCACCAGCCGTTCGTTTTCCAGCCGTTCCCGTTCGGCGTCGACCCATTCGCCTGCCGGACCGGTCAGCGGCCGCCCACCCCACAGCGCCAGCGCCTCGCTCAACCGCGCTGCCACCCGTTCGTCATCGGTGTCGGCACCGGCCTGGGCCCGCAGGTCCTGGAAGCGGTACAGGTCGACCACGGCGGGGGCGGTGTCCGCCGTGAGCGCGTACCCGCCTGGCCGCCGGACGATGGCCACCCCCTCGATCGGGTCGAGCGCCCGCCGGAGCCGGGACAGGTAGCTGTACACCGTCTCGAGACCGCGTCTCGGCGCGGTGCGGCCCCAGACGCGCTCGACAAGCCGCTCGACCGGCACCACCCGCCCGCGCTCCACGCCCAGCGCGGCCAGCACGCAGAGCTGCTTGGGATGGCCCAGGTCGACCCGCACGCCGTCGACGCAGGCACCCACCTCCCCCAGCAAGCGCAGCACCGCCCCACCCTCCCCGAAGCCATCCGGTCACGACTTCCTTATACGTCCCGTGTACGGCTCCGGTTTAGCCTCGCGGGCCATGTCGAACCAGTGGAAACTGCTCTCGCTCGGCGTGTTCGCCGCCCTCGCCGCCACCATGGTCACCGCCCCCGGGGCTGCCGCCGCGCCGAACACCTACTACGTCGACCAGGCCCTCGGCAACGACAGCGCGGCCGGGTCGCAGGATGCTCCGTGGAAGTCCCTCGCCAAGGTGGCCGCGACCGAACTGAAGCCCGGGGACTCCGTGCTGCTGCGGCGCGGGCGCACCTGGACCGGTGGCCTCTCCGTCTTCGGCAGCGGCTCGGATGCCGCGCCGGTGACGATCGGCGCCTACGGTGCCGGTGCCCGCCCGATCGTCCAGGGCAACGGCGAAGCCTGCATCAACCTGCCCGGCGACTACATCACCGTGCAGGACCTGCAGGTCGGCGTCGCGGCCGACGCCGGGCGGTGCTCGTGGGCCGGCGTCGAGGTCGGCGGGGATCACGACAAGGTGCTCTCGAACTACATCACCGGGGCCGGCGCGGGCGTCTACATCGCGCCGAGCGCCGACGGCACCGAGGTCACCCAGAACGACCTCGTCGACAACAACCACATGACCGTCGTGACGCCGGGCGGCAACGACGACTCCGGCGCGTTCGCGATCCTGGTGCAGGGCAACGGATCCGACATCGGCTGGAACCGGATCAGCGGCTCCATCGCGGCGAGCGAGGACTTCGGCGGTCTCGACGGTGCCGCCGTCGAGGTCTTCTGGGGCTCGGACAACGTCATCCACCACAACATTTCCGAGGACAACGAGTCGTTCACCGAGCTCGGCACCGACGCGAAGGACCCGGACGGCGTGTCCCGCAACAACGTCTACGAGTACAACGCCGTCTTCGGCGCCAAGACGCGCGGCGGCATCGTCACCCGCGGCGCCCAGGACGGCAACGGCCCGGTGACCGGCACGGTCTTCCGCAACAACTCCGTCCGGCTGAGCCACGCCGAATCCGAAGGGTTCGTCTGCTACGGCGGCTGCACCAACCAGACGCTGAAACTGACCCAGAACGTCATCCAGGCCGCGCTGAAGGTCGGGTACGCCGACACCGGCTGGACCGCGACCGACCACAACGTCTTCTACGGCGGGCAGCGGCAGTTCACCCCGGGCACCACGGACAAGGTCGCCGACCCGAAGTTCACGTCCGCGACGAACCTGATCCTCAAGACCGGCAGCCCGGCCATCGGCCTCGGTGTCAAGAAGTACGCGGACATCGACGTCGACGGCAACGCGATCGGCACCCGCGTCGACGCCGGCGCCTACCAGTTCACCCCGTGACGTACCGGGTCAGCATCGCGACCATCTCGTCCTCGAGCCGCCGGGCGTCGATCGGGTCGGGCTCGGCCAGCAGGTCGTGGACGCCCAGCTCGACCGTCGCGATGACCAGGCGGGCGGCCGTCGCGGTGTCGGCGACGCGGACCTCCGGGTGGCCCTCCAGCAGGGCGCGGGTGTGGCCGACCATCTCCTGCTTCACCCGGCCGACCCGCTCGAGCAGCTCGTTCGACCGCGGCGCGTGCTCGAGCAGCATGCGCAGCAGGTGGGGGTCGTCGCGGTGGGCCTCGACCGCGAGCCGGACGAAGACGCGGAAGACCTCTTCGATCGAGCCGGGCAGCGGGCCGGTCAGGAGCTTCGCCGCGGCCGCCGTGCCGCCGTCGAGGTGGCGGGTCAGCAGCTCGGCCAGGATCGCGTCCTTGTTCGGGAAGTACTGGTACAGCGAGCCGATCGAGAGGCCGGCGCGCTCGGCGATGCGGTTGGTGGTGCCGGCGGCGTAGCCGTGCTCGGCGAAAACGTGAGCAGCCGCGGTCAGGATCCGCTGCCGGGTCAGCTCGGCGCGCACCTGACGCGGCTGTTTACGTGGCTGGATGCGGCGCTGGTCCGACGGCACGGAACCCTCCGGGAAAGCGAGTAGTCAAGACCTGAATATTTGCTCATAATTGTGCCATGACCAGCACAAACACGCTGCGCCGCGTCTCCGCGGCCGAGGTGCGGGCCCGGCTGGGCGAGCCCGAGGCGATGATCAAGGCCAAGATCGGCGACCGCATCGACGCCCACGCCCGCCGCTTCATCGCGCACTCGCCGTTCCTGACGCTGGCCACCGCGGACGCCGCGGGCCGCGCCGACTGCTCGCCGCGCGGCGACTACCCGGGCTTCGTCAAGGTGCTCGACGAGCGCACGCTCGCCCTGCCCGACCGGCCCGGCAACAAGATCGCCGACTCCTTCCGCAACATCGCCGAGAACGACGGCGTCGGTCTGCTGTTCTTCGTCCCCGGCATGCGGGAAACGTTGCGGGTCAACGGAAGCGCGTACGTCACCGACGATCCGGACGTGCTCGCCCGGATGCGCACCGAGGCGAAGGCGCCGGAGCTGGCGATCGTCGTCGACGTCGCCGAGTGCTACTTCCACTGCGGCCGCGCGCTGATCCGGTCGCGCCTGTGGGACCCGGCGAGCCGGGCGCTGGCCGCGGAACTGCCGTCGGCGGGCGAGATCGCCGCCGAGAAGATGAACCTCGATCCGGCGCTGCTCGACCAGCTCCTCGAAGACGGCTACCGGAAGCTGTACTGACATGCCTGACATGCAGAAGACCATCCTGGAGCGCATCGAGCGCGTGACCGACGACGTCGTCTCGCTGGTCCTGCGCGGCGACGAAGGTCCGCTGGCGCCGTGGGAGCCGGGCGCGCACATCGACCTGGAGCTGCCGAACTGGCTGACGCGGCAGTATTCGCTGTGCGGCGATCCCGGCGACCTGTCGGAGTACCGCATCGCGGTCCGCCTCGACCCGCTCAGCCGCGGCGGCTCGGAGTACGTCCACCTGTTCCTGCAGCCGGGCCGGACGCTGCCGGTTTCGCTGCCCCGCAACCACTTCCCGCTGCTGCCCGCCCGCGAGTACCTGTTCGTGGCGGGCGGGATCGGGATCACCCCGATCATGCCGATGCTGCGCGCCGCCGTCGCGTCCGGGGCGGCGGTGACGCTGGCGTACACGGGCCGGCCGTTCGCCGCGGAACTCGCTGCCGCGTACGGCGAACGCGTGCGGCTCGGCCGCCCGGACCTCGCGGCACTGGCGGCGGAGTTCCCGGCCGCGGACGTCTACTGCTGCGGCCCGGCGACCATGGTCGACGCGGCGGAGGCGGTGTTCCCCGCCGTGCACACCGAGCGGTTCGAGCCCACCCGGCGGACGTTCGGGCCGGACACCGCGTTCGAGGTGGTCTGCGCCCGGTCCGGCGAGGTGGTCGGGGTCCCGGCGGACGAGTCGCTGCTGGACGCGCTGAACCACGCCGGCAAGCCGGTGCCGTCGGCGTGCCGGGAGGGCGTGTGCGGCAGCTGCGAGGTCACGGTACTGGCGGGCGAACCCGAGCACCGCGACGACATCGGCGCGGCGGCGGGCCGCATGTACCCGTGCGTGTCCCGCGCAACCTCGCCACGGCTGGTGCTGGACCTCTGACCGGACCTGCCGGCTCACGCGGGGCCGTGTCGACCCTTCAATCACGCGTGTCGACCTCCCAATCACGCGTGTCGACCGTTCCGTCACGGGGAGGCGGTGACGTGGGTGAGGGTGACCGGGGTCTTGGGCGGGCCGCTGCCGTCGCCGATGCCGGGCTTGGCCGGGTCGGTTCCGCGGCGGGCGACGCGGTCCAGGACTTCCAGGCCCGGGTCGTCGATGCTGCCGAACACCGTGTAGTCCGGCGGGATGGTGATGTCGCCGAAGACCAGGAAGAACTGGGAGCCGCCGGAGTCGGGGGCCTGCGTCTTCGCCATCGCGAGGACGCCGCGGCCGTACGTCAGCCCGGGGAACAGCTCGTCGCGGATCGTGTAGCCCGGGCCGCCGGTGCCGTCGCCGACCGGGTCGCCGCACTGGAGCATCTGCAGGCCGGCGGTCACCGACAGCCGGTGGCACGACGTCCCGTCGTAGAACCCCTGCCGGGCCAGGCTCAGGAAGTTGACCACGGTGCACGGCGCCAGCGCGCGGTCCAGGGTCAGCCCGATGTCGCCCGCGGTCGTCGCCAGCCGCACGTCCACCGTGCCCTTCGACGGCGCCGGGCCGTCGGGCGGCAGCTCGACCTTCTTCGGGGCCGGCGCGGCGGGGTCCGGGACGAACGCGCACGTCACCGGGTCGGCCAGCGGCTTGGCCCGCTTCGGCATCGGCGCCCGGCCGCCGGGGATCGCGGCCGGGGTGCCGGACACCGTTGTCGAAGGCGAGGCCGACGACGGCGTGGCTGCCCACAGCACGCCTTCGGCGGACCCGTCCGGCTTGCGCAGGAACCCCGGGTAGCCCCAGGCCAGGAACGCCAGCGCCATCACCACGACGACCACGACCGACCCGGTGACCAGCACGATCGCCGTGGTCGAAGACGGCCCGGGTCTGCCGGGCGGCTCGCTCATCCACGCTCCCCTCGTCGGGGAGCACCCTACTGCGGTCAGGACCGGGCGGACACGCCGATCACGGCAGTCCCCACGGCACACTCGCCCCGCCCGGCGCGACCGGCCGGACGCCGAAGTCCGGCCGGTCCCCCTTCCGGTACACGAACGCGTCTTCCCCGCACCCGAGCTCCACCTGGACGTCGCCGCCGGCCAGCCGCCGCCAGCGCCGCGCCCGGCCCCGCGCGTCCGTCACCGCGAGCTCGCCGTCGATGCCCGGCCGCAGCACGCACGGCGCCCCGGCCTCGCTGTGCACCTTCAGCCAGCGCGTCTTCCCGCCGGCGCGGGACGCGCTCAGCAGGAACGCGCCCTCGGTGCGGAAGTCCCGCAGCGCGACGTCACCCCAGGCCGCGGGCACCGCCGGGAACAGCCGCAGCACGCCACCCCAGCTCTGCACCAGCATGTCCTGCAGGGACTTCGCCGCCGACAGCGGCGTCTCGATGACCGGGCCGGACTCCTTGTACATCGTGTTCGGCTGGATGTACCGCCGCTGCAGCTCGCCGAGGTAGAACGCGGCCTGCTCGCCGCGCAGCATCTGCGCCGAGATCGACGCCGCCCCGGTGAAGGTGTAGCCCTGCAACGCACCTTCGAAGCCGACCCAGTGGTTCAGCGACGTCTCGATGATCGCCCGGTGCTCCGGCTGCTCCCAGGTGACGTCGTAGAGCGGGTAGATCTGCAGCAGGTGCGAGTAGTGCCGGTGCGACTTCGCGAACGGCACCCCGGCGCCGATCATGTAGCCGTTGCCGTCGGCCGGGTAGTCCACCAAGGACGCCAGGACGTTCCGCCAGCGCGGCGCCAGGGGGTCGCCGGGCGCGTGCTGCAGCAGCGTCTTGCAGCCCCAGCGGATCAGCGCGAGGTCGTAGTTGCAGTCGGGTGCGTTGACGCCGTACTCCGGCGAGAACGTCGGCGGCAGGTGCAGCTTCCCGTCCGGGCCGGGCGCAAGGAAGTGCAGGTAGTAGTTGATCGCCTTGCGCAGCAGGGGAACCAGCGTGCCCTGCAGCAGCTTGCGGTCCATGGTGTGCCGGTAGGACAACCACACGTTGTGCAGCGCCCACGTCAGGTTGCCGACCTCCGGCGTCGGCGTGTCCTGCCCGGGGATGCCGACCGGGAAGCCGCTGGTCGTGTTCGAGACGCCGTTGAGCAGCGTCATGTCCGTCGTCCGCGGAATACCGGCGGAGTCGGGCTGATAAGGAGAAGCGACCTGCGACGTCAGGTTGGCCCGGTACTTGTCCAGGGCGTAGCTGACCGCGTCCAGCTCCAGGTGGTTCGAGCCGTGGATCAGCCAGTACTCGAGCTGGACGTTGAGGTTCCACCACGTCGCCGGCCACGGCGTGTTCTCGAGCCACGGCCCGGACGTCGCCATCACCGGCGCCTCGCGCCGCGCCGCCGACGCGACCTTGTACAGCTGGATCCAGTAGAAGCTCTGGAGGCGGGTGTCCGGAATGGACAGGAAGCTCTGCCGGTAGTAGCCGTGCCACCAGCGCCGGTGGTCCGGGGTGAGCGCGGCGAACTCCCGCGCCCGGACCGTGCCCAGCGCCCGCGTCACCGCCGTCTTCTCCGGGTGCGACCAGGCCACGGAAGTGTACAGCGTCCGCGTGGCGCCGCGCGTGACCTCCCGCCACGCCGTCACGTGCTCGCCGCCGGCCAGCAGCGGCTGGACGGCCAGCCGCGTGTCACCGCTGGTCGACAGCTGCACCGGCGGGTTCGCGGTGTACCCGGCGGGCGGCGGCTTGTTCCACACCGGGTCGGCGCGCGGGCTGACCGCGACCGCCGGGTGGAACACCCACGCGAACCCGCGTTCCCCCTCGGAGGGCCGGACCTCGACCGCGAGCAGTGACTGTCCGGTGTGGACGATCGCGCGCAGGCTCAGGCTGCCCGCCGCCGTCGTGATCGTGCCGCTGAGCTCGGCGTTCCACAGGTCCAGCCGCCAGTCGACCGCGGTGATCGCGCCGACCGGTTCGAGCGTGAAGTACCCGATCGGCAGCCGGGCCAGTCCGAACAGCGAACCGAACTCCGGCCGGTGGTCCTGGACCTGGCTGTGCTGGACGTTGAACCGGATCGCGTTGCGCCCCGGCTCGGCGTAGATGCCGGAGCCGAGGAACCCGTTGCCCAGGAACGGGCCCTCGTACCAGGTCTTCGGCAGCCGCCGCCAGACCAGGTCCGCGGTGCCCAGGAACCCGGCCCAGCCGAAGTCGTCGCCGCCCGCTTCGGCGGACGCGGGGGTCAGGCCGGCCGTGGCCAGCCCGGCGAGCGCGCCGCCGAGCACGGTTCTGCGGGTGATGTCCATTCGACCTCCTCGTCGAAAGCTCCGGTTCAGCTCGGCAGGCCCCACGCCGGCGCGGGACCGAGCGCGGGGACGTCCCGCAGCGCGAAGTCCGCCCGGCCGCCCCGCGGGGTGACGACGGCGGTGCCGCCACGCCGCAGCCCGATCGCGATCCGCCCGGGCCCGGCCGCGCGCCACGGCAGCCGACGGCCGTGCTCGTCGCGGACGTCGACGTCCCCGGCGACGCCGTGTTGCAGCAACAGGGGCTCGCCGGCCTCGCTGTGCACGCGGACGAACTCGGTCGTGCCGCCGCGACGGGAGGCGTCCACGAGGAACGCGCCTTCCGCGCGCAGCCCGGCGATCGAGGCGTCGCGCCAGGTCGCCGACACCGACGGGAAGACCTTGAGCACGCCGCCGGAGCCCTGCATCAGCATGTCCACCACGGACTGGGCCGCGGTGATCGGGCTCTCGATCGCGAAGTTGGAGCCCTCGCGGTACATCGTGTTGGCGGTCAGCTCGGTGTCGGCGACGACGTTCCGGTCGAGGAAGAACTTCAGGTACCGCAACGCTTCTTCGGGCGCGTCCATCACCGAGTTCATCGACGACGCGGCCGCGTAGCTGTAGCCGTGCCACGCCGTCTGGTCGGCGGCCCAGTGGGTGAAGGTGCGGGTCATGACGTCCCGGTCGCCGGGTGCGTCCCAGACCTTCTCCCGCAGCGGGTACAGCCACAACAGGTGCGAGAAGTGCCGGTGCGACGCGGCGAGGGGGACGCCGTCGCCGATCAGCACGCCGTTCGCGGGATCCTCGTGGTATGGAACGAGTTTCGCGCTGATTTCCCGCCAGATCGGCACCCGCGGTTCGTCCAGGCGGAGGATCCGGGCGGTGTCGACGAGCGTGCGGGCCGCCCACCGGATCAGCGACAGGTCGTAGGTGCAGTCCGGCGCGTCGGCGTACTCCGGCGACCGGGTCAGCGGCAGGTGCAGGGCCCCGTCCGGGCCGGTGAACAGGAAGTGGCGGTAGAAGTTCAGCGCCTTGGCCAGCGTCGGGTACAGGACGTCGCGCAGCACGCGCTTGTCCATGTGGTGACGGTAGGCCAGCCAGACGTTGTGCAGGCCCCACAACAGGTTCCCGGTCTGGTCGGTCTTGGACGTCGTCCCCGGGACACCCACCGAGCGCGTGCCGCCGGGGCGCAGCCGCCAGTCGCCCGGGTGCGACAGGGCGTAGGTGTCGCCGTCGCGGTACGCGGGCGGGACGGACACCTCGAGGTTCGCGTGGTCGCGCCGGAAGGTCTCGGTGACGGCGTCGAGTTCGGGGTGGTTGGTGCTGTTGACGATCGGGTAGGTGACCTGGACGTTGAGGTTCCACCAGACGGCAGTCCAGCTGTTGCCGACCTCGGGGAACCACGGCCCCCATTCGGACACGACCGGCCCGTCCGCGCGGGTGGCGGCGGCGATCTTGTACAGCTGGATCCAGTAGAAGCGCTGCACCTGCTTGTCGGGCACGGAGACGAAGCTGCGCCGGTGGTAGTCGTTCCACCAGCGGCGGTGCCGGGCCAGCAGCGCGTCCGGGTTCGTGGCAAGCGCTTTCCGCACCGCGTTGCGCGCGTCGGAGGTGTGCGTGGTGCCCGGAAAGCTGTAGGCGACGGTGGCGGCGAACAGCCGTCGCGTGCCGATGGCGCGTTCCTGCCACGCGGTGGTGTACCCGCCACCGGCGAGCATGGGCTGCGCGCAGTAGCCGTCACCGGTCTCGGGCGCCGGGTTGGCAACGTACTCGGGCGGCTTGCGGACGGTCCGGGTGGTGGCGGATTCGAGCGGCTGGAACCCCCAGGCGGCTTGCGTTTCCCCCGCGCTCGGCGTCAGCGAGACGAGCAGGACACCGAGGTCGTTGTGCACGACGGCGGAGAAGGCGACCGAGCCCTGCGTGGTGGTGATGGTGCCACCGAGCTCGGCGTTGTAGAGGTCGAGCGTCCAGTCGACGGCGGTGATCGCGCCGGCCAGGGTGAGCGTCAGGTAGCCGATGGGCAGGCGGGACAGCCCGATGCCGGCTTCCCACTGGATGCGCTGGTCCTGCACCTGGGTGTGGCTCAGCATGAACTTGAGGGTTTCCGGCGTTTTGCCGGCGTAGACCTGGACGCCGAGGTAGCCGTTGGCGAGGAACGGACCGTCCCGCCAGCTCTTCGGCAGCCGCCGCCAGAGCATCCGAGCGTCTTGGGCGACCTCGCGGTGCGGCTTGGCGTTCGCGAGCGCGGGCGGGGCGGCTTGGGACCACAAACCCCCGAAGGCGGCGGCCCCGGCCAGGACCGAGGCAGAGCGAAGCACCGTCCGCCTGGACACAGAGTCCATGAAGCATCCTCCGAATTCATACTACGTTTCGGCGAGATCATGCGGCGGCGTCCGGCCATACTTGCAGAGGGCAGCCCAAAATGCCAGGGATGTTCACCCGGACAGCGGCAGAGACATCGGATGAATCAGGGAAGCGGCGGCAGCGCCGGTGTGTGCAGCCACCGAGTGAAGAACGCCCCCAGCGGCCGCCCGGCCTGCACCTCCGCGGCCGCCACGAACAGATCTGTCGTGACCAGCCCGTGCCGGTGCTCCCCCGCCCACGACTTCAGCAACGCGAAGAACGCCCGATCCCCGAGTTCCGCCCGCAGCGCGTGCAGCGTCAACCCACCACGCTTGTACACCCGCTCGTCGAACATCCGGGCCACCCCGGGGTCGGCGATCCGCACGTCCGCCGGCTTGGCCTTGATCCGCGCGTGCCAGCTCGCAGCCAGCGCGGACGCCGACGGCCCGCCGATCTCCTCCGACCACAGCCACTCCGCGTACGTTGCGAAGCCCTCGTTCAGCCAGATGTGGCGCCAGTCCGCCACCGTCAGGCTGTTGCCGAACCACTGGTGGGCCAGTTCGTGCAGCACGAGCCGCTCGTGGGTGCGGCGGCCGTCGACGTGGTTGGCGCCGAAAATCGCCATGCCCTGGGCCTCGATCGGGTCGTCGAGGTCGTCGTCCGTCACGACGATGGCGTACTCGGCGAACGGGTACGGGCCGAACAGGCGTTGCAGGAACTCCATCATCCGGCCCTGCCGGCCGAAATCCCGCTCGAACGCGCGGCGCAGCCGCGGGGGCACCGCCGCGTGCTGGGGCACGGTCGGCGTGACCGACTCGACGCGGCCCTGCCCGAAGCCGAGGCTCAGCAGGCGCGAACCCAGGCCGGTGGGCGAGCCCCAGCCGCGGCCGGTCAGCTCGATGTCGTCGTAGCGGCCGATCTGGACGCTCATCAGGTACGTCGCCGTCGGTTCCGGGCGCTCGAACACCCAGCGCGTCGTGCTCGCCGACGTCGAGCGCTCGACCAGGGTGCCGGTGACCGCGACCAGGTACGGCGACGCCGTCGTCACGCTCACCCGGTACGCCGCCTTGTCCGACGGGTGGTCGTTGCACGGGAACCACGACGGCGCCCCGACCGGCTGGCTGGCCACCAGCGCGCCGTCGGTCAGCTCGTCCCAGCCGACGTCACCCCAGCGGCTGCCCACCGGGCGCGGGTTGCCGACGTAGTGCACCTCGACGGTGAACGCCGCGCCCGCCGGGATCGACTTCGCCGGCTTGACGTGCAGCTTCACCCCGCGCTTGAGGTACTTGGCGGCCTTGCCGTCGACCAGCACCCGGTTGATCCGGAACTCGCCGAAGTCGAGGCTGACGCGGGAAAGCGCCTGTGTCGCCTCCGCGGTGATCACCGCCGACGCCGAAAGCCGGTTCGGCGCGACCTTGTAGTCGAGAGTCAGGTCGTAGTGCCGGGTCCGGTAGCCGCCGTTGCCGTGCGCGGGCAGGTAGGGGTCGCCGGAGGTGTCCGCGCCGGGAGCGGGAGCCTTCGAAATCACCCGTGGCGAACCTTTCGTCGTGCGTGCTGGAACCAGGCTCGCACGGACGGGTGAGTCCGGCGCGCCTGGTCCTGCTTTCGTTACTTACCGGGCCACGCGGAGATCGGGTTGCCCAGCCAGCGGGTGTCGGCGGGCACCTCGTCGCCGCGGGTCACCAGCGAGCCGGGGCCGACCGTCGTGCGCGCGCCGATGCCCGCGCCCGGCAGCACGATGCCGTGCGGGCCGAGCGTCGCGCCCTCGCCGAGGGTCACCCGCGACATGCTCATGATCCGGTCGTGGAACAGGTGCGTCTGCACGACGCAGCCGCGGTTGATCGTCGCGCCGTCGCCCAGCGACACCAGGTCCGCTTCGGGCAGCCAGTACGTCTCCAGCCAGACTCCGCGGCCGATCTTGACGCCCATCGTGCGCAGCCACGCGGTCAGCAGCGGGGTGCCGCCGATCGAGCCGATCAGCCACGGCACCGCGAGGGCCTCGACGAAGGTGTCGGCCAGTTCGTTGCGCCAGACGAAGGAGCTCCACAGCGGGTGGTCGATCTCGCGGAACTTGCCGACCAGCAGCCACTTCATCACCGTCGCCGTCAGCGCGGCGACGATCCCGGCGGCCAGCAGGGCCGGCCCGGCCAGCAGCGCGGCGACACCGAAGCCGAACGCCGACGCCGTCCACAGCAGGCCGAAGGCGACGACGACGGTCAGCGCGACGCCGCACATGACCGGGATGATCCGGCACAGCTCCACCAGCGCCCGCGCCGCCTTGAGGTGCAGCGCCGGGGTGTAGGTGCGGCTCGTGTCGGCCTCGCCGACCGCGCGGCGGACCGGCAGCGGCGGCATGCCGAGGTACGACGAGCCCTTCTTCGCCTTCAGCGGCGTCGACGACAGGACGCCGACGAGGCCGCGCTTCGGCACCGAACGGCCGGGCGCGGTCATCCCCGAGTTGCCGAGGAAGGCCTGCTTGCCGATCCGCGCCGGGGCGACGTGCAGCCAGCCGTGGCCGAGCTCGTAGGTGGCGACCATCGTGTCGTCGGCCAGGAACGCGCCGCTGTCGACCTTGGTCATCTTCGGCAGCGCCAGCACGGTCGACGCCTCGACGTTGCGGCCCACCTTCGCGCCGAGCAGCCGCAGCCACACCGGCGTGAACAGGCTGGCGTACAGCGGGAACAGGCCTTCGCGGGCCATGCTCATCAGCCGCTCGGTGGCCCAGACCTGCCAGGCGACGCGGCCGTGCACCGGGTGGTAGCCCTCGACCATGCCGATGCTCAGCGACCGGACCCCGGCCAGCACGAGCAGCATGTACGCGGCGAAGTACGCCACGGTCGCGACCGGGACGAAGATCATCGCGCGGGTGAAGGCATCCAGCAACGTCGGGGCGCCGGCGATCCCGTAGCCGAGCACGGCGACCCCGGCCAGCGCGGCCACGCCGGGCAGGAAGCCCAGCGCCAGGGAGGTCGCGCCGTAGACGGCAGCCCAGAAGTGCGACCGCGGCGGGCGGCTCGACGGCCACTTCAGCGCGTCGCGCTCGTCCTTGCCGACGCGGGTGGCGGGCGAACCGGCCCAGCGCTGCCCGGCCGGGACGGCGCCGCGGACGGTCGAGCCGGCCGCGATCTCCGCGCCCTTGCCGATGCGGACACCCGGGAACAGCGTGCTGCGCGCGCCGATGCGGGCTTCCGCGCCCACGCGGACCTTGCCGATGTGCACGACGTCGCCGTCGACCCAGTGGCCGGACAGGTCGACCTCGGGCTCGATCGCGGCGCCGCGGCCCAGCTTGAGGAAGCCGGTGACCGGCGGCGGCGAGTGCAGGTCGACACCCTTGCCGATCCGCGCGCCGAGCGCCTTCGCGTACGTCGTCATCCAGGACGCGCCGGCCACGCTGTCCGCACCGGAGAACTCGGCGAGCTTCTCGGCCGTCCACAGTCGCAAGTGGACACTGCCGCCGCGCGGGTAGGTGCCCGGACGCACACCTGAGAGCAGCACGCGCGCGCCACCGGCGGCGATCGCGATCCGGCCCGCCGGGCTGAACAGCACCATCCAGGCCAGGCCGATCCAGGCCCAGCCCAGCGTCGGCGCCCAGGCGAACCCAAGCAGGGACAGCACGTTCGACAGCGCGGCGGCGAGCGTCGCCCAGCGCAGGCCGACCAGGCCCATCAGCGGAGCCATCAGCAGCGTCTGGATGACACCGGCGCGGCGTTTCGTCGGCGCGATGTCCCGGCGTTCGGTGGCCTGCCCGCTCAGCGCGTCCAGCATCGCGGCGAGCGCGCCCAGCTTGGGGTGGGCGTAGATGTCGGCGACCGACACCTGCGGGTGCCGGGTGCGGATGCGGGCGACCACCTGCGCGGCGGTCAGGCTGCCGCCGCCGTGGGTGAAGAAGTCGGCCTTCGGGCTGTCGACCGACACGCCGAGGATCTCGGCCCAGCCTTCGGCGAGCCACGTCTCGGTCGGGGTCAGCCCGGACGCCTCCACTGTGGACAGTGGCCACGGGAGGGCGTTGCGGTCGACCTTGCCGGAGGTGCGCGTCGGCAGGTCGTCGACGACGGCGAGCAGCGGCACGAGCGCGGCGGGCAGCTGCTCACGCAGGCGCGTCGCGGCCTGGTCATGGTCGAAGCCCTCGCCCGAAGGGACGACGTACCCGACGAGGACCTGGTTGCCGGCCTTCGTGCGGCGGATCGCGGCGGCCGCGCCCTGCACGCCCGGCAGGGCCTGCAGCGCGGCGTCGACCTCGCCCAGCTCGATGCGGCGGCCGCCGAGCTTGACCTGCTCGTCGAGGCGGCCGAGGAACAGCAGGCCTTCCTCTTCGGCGCGGACCATGTCGCCGGAGCGGTAGGCGCGCTGCCAGCCCAGCGACGGCAGCGGCGCGAACTTCTCGGCGTCCTTGGCCGCGTCGAGGTAGCGGGCCAGGCCGACGCCGCCGATGACCAGCTCGCCGGTCTCGCCCATGGCGACCGGCTCGCCCTCGTCGTTGACCACGGCCAGCTGCCATCCGACGAGCGGCAGGCCGATGCGGACCGGGCCTTCGCCGGTCAGCTGCGCGGCGCAGGCGACGACGGTGGCTTCGGTCGGGCCGTAGGTGTTCCAGACTTCGCGGCCTTCGACGGCGACGCGCTCGGCCAGCTCCGGCGGGCAGGCCTCGCCGCCGAAGATGAGCAAACGGACGTCTTCCAGGGCGTCGGCGGGCCACAGCGCGGCCAGCGTCGGCACGGTGGAGACGACGGTGATGCGCTGCGCGACCAGCCACGGGCCGAGGTCGACGCCGGTGCGGACCAGCGCGCGGGGCGCGGGCACCAGGCAGGCGCCGTGGCGCCAGGCCAGCCACATCTCTTCGCAGGAGGCGTCGAAGGCGACGCTCAGCCCGGCCAGGACGCGGTCGCCGGGGCCGATGGGCTCGTCGGTGAGGAAGAGCTCGGCTTCGGCGTCGACGAAGGCGGCGGCACTCGCGTGGGTGACCGCGACACCCTTGGGCTTGCCGGTCGAGCCGGAGGTGAAGATGATCCACGCGTCGTCGGCCGGGCCGGGACGGCCTTCGCGGCCACCGGGCGTGGAGTGGACGTTGATCTTGCCGTCGGTGGCGACCGCCGCGACCTGGGCCTCTTCGAAGACCAGCTCGGCGCGCTCGTCCGGGTCGTCGGCGTCGACCGGCACGTACGCGGCCCCGACGGACAGGGTGGCGAGGATGGCGATGTACAGCTCGGCGGTGCCGGAGGAGATCCGGATGCCGACGCGGTCGCCGAGGCCGACGCCGTAGCCGCGGAGGCGGCGCCCGTAGCCGTCGATCTCGTCGAGCAGCCGGCGGTAGGTGAGGGTGGTGGTGCCGTCGTCGATCGCGGCGGCGTTCGGGTGCCGCTCGGCGGTGGCGGCGAGGACGTCGAGGAGGGTGCGCTCACCGGCGCCCAGGCCGGACCAGAACAGCGCGCGGTCGGCGACCGGGGCGAGCGTGACTTCGGGCGTGGCACCCGTGGGTTCGATCGTGACGGTCATCAGGCGTGCACCTCGACCGTGCCGAAGACGTGCAGGGACGAACCATGGGCGCGCAAGCCCACCACTCACCTTTCGGGAGCCTCAACCGGGCTAGCTCTCCGGTTGAGGCGCCCGCAACGACCTTCCACCATACCCGCGGATCACCAAAAGATATCCACAGGGTCACGCTCGCGTGTCGGACCTCACGATCATCGCCGTGACCAGCGTGATCCAGCTCGCACCTCGCGTGATTGAAGCCGGAACTCGCGTGATTGGGGCCGTAACTCGCCAGTTCCGGCCCCAATCACGCGAGTTACGTCCCTGATCACGCGAGTTACGGGGAATCGCTCACCGGGTCCGGGCGGCCTTCCCGCCGACCTTCGGCTTCGCCTTCTTCTCCCGGACCCGGACGTTCACCCGGACGGGGCTGCCGGTGAAGCCGAACTGCTCGCGGAACTTGCGCTCGATGAACCGGCGGTAACCCGCCTCGAGGAAGCCCGTGGTGAACAGCACCAGCGTCGGCGGGCGGATGCCGGCCTGGGTCGCGAACAGGACCTTCGGCTGCTTGCCCGAGCGGACCGGCGGCGGGGTGGCCGCGATCAGGTCGGACAGCCACGCGTTGAGCTGGCCGGTCGGCACTCGCTGGTCCCACGACTTCAACGCCGTCCGCAGGGCCGGCGCGAGCTTGCGCACCGAGCGGCCGGTCAGCGCCGAGATGTTGACCTTCTCCGCCCACGGCACGCGGACCAGGCCGCGGTCCAGTTCGCGGACCATCGCGTGGCGGCGGTCCTCGTCGACCAGGTCCCACTTGTTGAACGCCAGCACGCAGGCCCGGCCGGCCTCGACGACCATGGTCAGCACCCGCAGGTCCTGCTCGGACAGCGGCTCGGCCGCGTCCAGCAGCACGATCGCGACCTCGGCCGCGTCGATCGCGGTCTTGGTGCGCAGCGACGCGTAGTACTCGGCGCCCGCGGCGAAGTTGACGCGCTTGCGCAGGCCCGCGGTGTCCACGAACCGCCAGGTCTCGCCGTCCAGCTCGACCAGCGAGTCGACCGGGTCGACGGTGGTGCCTGCCACCGAGTCGACGACCGAGCGCTCCTCGCCGGACAGCTTGTTCAGCAGGCTCGACTTGCCGACGTTCGGCTTGCCGACCAGCGCGACGCGCCGCGGCCCCGACGTCACGGCGCCGCCCTCGCGCGGCGACTCCGGCAGGGCCTTGAGGATGGCGTCGAGCAGGTCGCCGGAGCTGCGGCCGTGCAGCGCGCTGACCGGGTGCGGCTCGCCGAGGCCGAGCGACCACAGCGACGCGGTGTCCGCGAGCAGCCGGTCGTCGTCGACCTTGTTCGCGGCCAGCAGCACCGGCTTCTTCGAGCGGCGCAGCACCTTGGAGACGGCTTCGTCGGTCGCGGTCGCGCCGACCGTGGCGTCGATGACGAGCAGCACGGCGTCCGCGGTCTGCATGGCCAGTTCAGCCTGGGCGGCGACGGAGGCCTGGAGCCCGGTCGCGTCCGGCTCCCAGCCGCCCGTGTCGACCAGGGTGAACCGCCGCCCGCCCCAGTAGGCGTCGTAGGCGACGCGGTCGCGGGTCACGCCGGGGACGTCCTGCACGACGGCTTCGCGCCGGCCGAGGATGCGGTTGACCAGCGTCGACTTGCCCACGTTGGGCCGGCCGACGACGGCGAGCACCGGCTGCCCGAGCGCGGCTTCCTCGGCCGCTTCCGCCGCCTCGATCTGCGCGTCGAGCGCGGCGAATTCGGTCTCGTCGGACCAGGTGCCGTCGACTTCGCCGACGCTGTCAAGCTCTTCCATGACTACCTAATTTCCCTTATACCGCGCCGAATCCGTGTTCGGCACGCCAGTCGTCCAAAGTCTTCACGAGCGCCGCGAGCTCACCGCGCAGCTCTTCGGTGCCCTGGTCGAGCCCGGTTTTCCCGGGTCCGACCTGTGGCGTGAACGGCTCGCCCACGAGGATGTCCACCCGTGGCCGGAACCGTCGCTTGCCGTCGGCAGGCTTGAGCGTGCCCCGCGTCGCGACCGGGAGCACGGTCGCGCCGGAGGCCCGGACCAGCCAGGCCGCGCCGCGTTCGGCCGCGCCGACGTCCCCTGTCCCGCGCGTGCCTTCGGGGAAGATCCCGACGACTCCGCCGTGTTTCAGGACGCCGACCGCGGTCAGCAGCGGCTTGCGGTCGATCTCGCCGCGCTTGAGCGGGATCTGCCCGATCGCCAGCATGAACTTGCCGACGATCCCGCCGAACATCTCGGCCTTGACCAGGAACGCCGAACGCCGCGGAAGCATTCCGAAGATCAGCTGCGGCTCGATCATGGAGCTGTGGTTGGCGATCACGAGCAGCGGCCCGGTGGCGGGGACGCGCTCGCGGCCGTGCACCCGGATGCGGAAGGCCGAGCGCAGATAGTACCGGGCGAAGACCCGCCCGGCGTCGTGGAGCCTGCCGACGGATCCCTCGGGGAGTCCGTCAGCGGTCATCGCGCGACTTCTTCTTTGCACCCCGCCAGCAGGCCGCGGTGGCTGGCCAGCTCGCTCAAGGCGACGATCACCTGGTCGATCGACAGCTCGGAGGTGTCGACGTCCACGGCGTCCTCGGCCGCGCGAAGCGGCGAGGTGGCACGGGTCGAGTCGAGGTGGTCACGGCGTTCGACGCTGGCCAGCGCATCGGCGACCGACGACTGCCGCCCGGCCGCGGTGTCCTGCGTGCTGCGACGGGAGGCGCGAACGTCGGCCGACGCGGTGAGGAAGACCTTGAGGGGCGAGTCCGGCGCGACGACGGTGCCGATGTCCCGGCCTTCGACGACGATCCCGCCACGGTGCCCGACGACCTCGTCGATGATCTCCCGCTGCCGGGCGACCAGCAGTTCCCGCACGTGCGGGACGGCCGAGACGGGCGAAACCGCCTTGGTGACCTCGGGCCCACGAATGTCGGCGGCGACGTCTTCGCCGGCCAGCCGGATCTCGGGCCGATCAGGGCTGGTCCCGATGGTGAACTCGGCCCGATCGGCAACGGCGGCAACACCGGCGGCATCGCCCGGATCGACACCGGCACGCAGCACGGCGAGGGTGACCATCCGGTACATGGCACCGGTGTCGAGGTAGCCGGCCCCGAGGCGCTGGGCGAGCTTGCGGGCGACGGTGGTCTTCCCGGTCCCCGACGGGCCGTCCAGCGCGACCACACCACGTAGGGCTCCCGTCACCGGCACTCTCCTCGCGTTCTCGTCCAGTCCTGACCGGGTCCATTCTGCCGGTTGGGGTAGGGAGGAGATCAGTCGGCCCGCACCCGGCGGCGATGGTCATGGAGGGGCGCGGGAACTGGTGGCCGGGAGGGCGCGGGAACCGGCGGCCGGCAGGGCCACGGCAACCGGCGGCGGCAGGTAGCGGAAATCGGCGGCCAACAACGCAAGCCGGGCACGAGATCACCAGGCCTCCCCCGCCCCTCGTCCTCGCCGCTCTTCAGTCGGCGGTTGGGCTTGTCAAGGAACGCTCTTGATGTGCTCCGAAGCGCGCCACCACCAGCGCGAGGCGCTCGTCACGGTTCTCCGGCGACAGCCGATGGCCCCGGTCCAGCGTCACCAGCCCGTGCAACGTGCTCCAGAACACCTCCGTCAGCACGCCCGCGTCCTGCCGACCCGCCACCGGCTCGATGACCCCGAGCAGCTCCGCGAAGTTCGCCTTCATCACCTCGGGGGTGTCGTCCTGGGCGAAGCGCAGCTCGGACGCGAGCGTGAACATCGCGTCGTAGAGCGCCGGTTTCGCCTCGGCGAAGGCGACGTACGCGGCCGCGATGCCGGCGATACCGCCTTCGCGCGCTTCGGCCAGTGCCGCGGCCAGTTCGGCGAAGCCCTCCAGGGCGGCGGCCGCCATGATTGCGTCCTTGCCGTCGGGGAAGTGGCTGTACAGCACCGGCTGGCTGTACTCGATCAGGGCGGCCAGCTTCCTCGTGGTGACCGCGTCCCAGCCCTCCGCCTCGGCCAGTTCCCGGGCCGCCGTGACGATCCGCTGCGCTCGCTCGGTCCGGTCGCGTACACGCCGTTGTCCCTGGGTCATGGGTCACATGCTAGCACCGCTAGACAAACTAGCGCCGCTAGGTTAGCGTTGCTAGCAATCCTAGCGATGCTAGAAATCTGGAGGGAACACCCATGCTCGTCACCGGCTACGTCCTCACCGCGATCGTCGCGCTCGGCATCATCTACATCGGCCTCAACTACCTCTTCGCGCCGGCGAAGATCGCCGCGGGCTTCGGGTTCACCGACGTTCCCGCGAACGCCGAGACCTTCTTGAACGTCAAGGGTGGCCGTGACATCGGGGCCGGCCTGATCCCGCTGGCGCTGATGATCTACGGCGATCCGCACGCGCTGGGCTGGGTCATGCTCGCCGGGGCCGTCTGGCCGCTCTTCGACATGCTGATCGTCCTGCGCCACCGGGGAAAGAAGGCCATCGCCTTCGGCGTCCACGGCCTCACCAGCGCTGTGATGGTCGTCGCCGCGCTGCTGCTCCTGCTCGGCTGACCGCGCGAATCGGACACGTGGGTTACGGTGGTTGGGTGAACGTCGAAGTAACTCCCCTGCCCGGAATCGGGGTCCGCAAGGACTTCGCCACCCGTACCGGCCGCCGCATCGGCGTCGTCACCCAGCGGGACGGCCACATCGAGCTGATCGTGTCCAAATCGGACGATCCCGATGCCTGCGCCGCCTCGATCCCGCTCACCGCGGACGAGGCAGGCGCGCTGGCCAACCTGCTCGGCGCGCCGCAGCTGGTCGCGCAGCTCACCGAGGAGCACCGCGACCTGCCGGGGATCAGCACGCGGCAGCTGCCGATCAAGCCGTCCGGCCCGTTCGACGGCCGGACGCTCGGCGACACCGCGATGCGCACCCGCACCGGCGTCTCCGTGGTCGCGGTGGCGCGGGCAGGCCAGGTGCACCCGTCGCCGACGCCGGACTTCACGTTCACCGGGGGCGACCTGCTGGTCGCGGTCGGCACGAGCGAGGGCCTCGAAGCCGCCGCCAAGATCCTCAAGTACGGCTGAGCGGCCGATGGACCACACCGCGCTGTCCCTGATCGAACTGGGGGCGGTCTTCTTCGGGCTGGGCGTGCTCGGGCGCCTGGCCGGCAAGATCGGCCTCTCCCCCATCCCGCTCTACCTGCTCGGCGGCCTCTGCTTCGGCCAGGGCGGCCTGATCCCGCTGACCGACATCGGCGGCTTCACGCACCTGGCCAGCGAGATCGGCGTCGTGCTGCTGCTGCTCCTGCTCGGCCTCGAGTACTCCGCCGCCGAGCTGTTCACCGGGCTGCGCCGCTCGTGGACGGCCGGCCTGCTCGACATCGTCCTCAACGCGGCCCCCGGCGCCGCCGTCGCGCTGCTGCTGGGCTGGGGCCCGGTCGGCGCGATGGTGATGGCCGGCGTCACGTACATCTCGTCGTCCGGCATCGTCGCCAAGGTGCTCGGCGACCTGGGCAGGCTCGGCAACCGCGAAACGCCGGTGGTGCTGTCGATCCTCGTGTTCGAGGACCTCGCGATGGCGCTCTACCTGCCGATCCTCACCGCGGTGCTGGGTGGTGTCTCCCTGCTCGGCGGCCTGGAGGCCGTCGGCATCTCGCTGCTGGTGATCACCGTGGTGCTGGTGGTCGCGCTCAAGTTCGGCCGGTACGTCTCCGCGGCGGTCGACAGCCCCGACCGCGAGGTGTTCCTGCTCAAGGTCCTCGGCGCGGCACTGCTGGTGGCCGGGCTGGCCTCGGCGATGCAGGTGTCGGCCGCGGTCGGCGCGTTCCTGCTCGGCATCGCGATCTCGGGCTCGACGGCGGAGAACGCGACGCACATGCTGGAGCCGTTGCGCGACCTGTTCGCCGCGGTGTTCTTCGTGGTCTTCGGGCTCAACACGAACCCCGCGTCGATCCCGCCGGTGCTCGGCTGGGCGGTGGTGCTCGCCGTGATCACGACGCTGACGAAGGTCGTCACCGGCTGGTGGGCGGCCCGCCGCCAGGGCATCGGGAAACTGGGCCGAGCGCGGGCGGGCGCGGCGTTGGTCGCCCGGGGCGAGTTCTCGATCGTCATCGCCGGACTGGCGGTGACGGCGGGCGCGGTCACCGGCGAGCTGGCCGCGCTGGCCACGGCGTACGTCCTGCTGATGGCGATCCTCGGCCCGACGGCGGCGCGGGTCGTGGAGCCGATCGCCCGGGCGTTGCAACGGAAAACGGCCGCGCGGACGGCACCGGCCGAGGCAAACTGACGCGATGACCGCGAACACGGCCTTGGCCGGCCTGCTCGACAGCTCCTCCGACGACCACGACGCCATGCTGGCGGCGTTGGCCGACCACGGCGTGTACGTCCCGGTGGCGGCGAACGGCTCGGTGGTGTTCCTGCAGAACGAGGACGGCAGCCCGGCCCTGCCGGGCTACGTCAGCGAGGAGTGCCGCGCGGACCTGCTGCCCGCGGCCGACGGCACCGTTCGCTGCGACGTGCTGCAGCTGCTGGACATCGCCACCCAGACGGAGGTCGAGATCCTGGTGCTGTTCTCGGCGGGCGGCTGGGCCCGCGTGCCGGTTGCGCTGCTGCGGCGGACGCTGCAGCAGCGCGGCCGGGACGCCGGCGGCGAACGGATGAAGCTCACCTGGTCGCGACACCCGGCAGCGGTGGCGTTGCGGGACGCCGCGGTCGAGCGGATCCGCGAGTTCCCGGCGGTGCGCACGGTGTGGGTCTCGCAGGCGCGGTGGCTCGACTCCGGGATCGAGCACCTGATGGTGCACATGGCGGTCGACGAGGAACTGCCTTCGCCGTCGGCGGACCGGCTGATGGCGGCCATGCTCCCGGCCGGGGACCGCCCGCAGGCAGGCCTGCTCGCCCTGAACACGAGCACGCACGCGGCCACCATCGCCGAGCTGGACCGGATGGGGCTGGACACCGTGCGGGCCGACCACGCCACCGGCCGCGTCGACGTGGTCTCCCGCGAGTACGACTAGCGCAGGTCCGCCCGGCCCGCCGACGGCACGAACGCGCTCGTGTCGAGCGCCGGGTGGGTCGTGGCCGCGGGCACCACGCCCGCGATCGGCACCGACGCCGACGTCCGGGCCAGGTCCAGCGTCACCCGGCCCGGCTGGGCGGGGCCGCGGATGAAGCTGCCGTCCGTGCCGCCGATGATCAGCGCCAAAGCGTGACCGCGGGGCACGATGTGGTCCGTCGAAGCCAGCCGGAACGTCATCGTGTACGCCGTCCCGGGTGTCAACGGCCGTTCCTGCGCAAGGGATGCGTAGTTCGCCAGGTCCGCCCAGCCGCGGCTGAGGATCGTGTAGCTCACCTTCTTCACGTCCGCGGAGGTGATCCGGTAGCAGGCGTCGTCGCCGGAGGTCGACGAGCCCCAGCAGTTTTCGGTCGTCCCCGTCTTGATGCCCTCGCCGCTGCCGGCGAAGTTGCGGATGGTCGCCGGGCCGAGGTCGACGAGCAGGGCCGAGACCCGCGCTGACGACGTGCCCGGCGTCGCCGTCACGGTCACCGAAGTCGTGCCGGAGACCTGCACGTCCGAGGTCAGCGCCCCGGTCGAGTAGCTCAGCGCGGCGCTTCCCGGGTTCGTCACCCAGGTGTCCTCGCCCAGGCTCGGGTTGTCGGTGAACGACGCCGTCCCGGACGTCGGAGCCGTGCCCAGGGTGCCGGACGGCCCGGGCCGCAGGGTCGTCGCGATCGCCCCGGCCGCCGGGTACGCGCTCTGGTCGGCCCACTGGTCCGGCTGCCGCTCGACGCTGGCCTGCGGCCCGTTCTGGACGCCGTTGTCGATGCCGAGCAGGTAGTGGTCGAACCACCGGTGCAGCAGGTCCACCCAGTCCGCCCGCCGGTAGTCGAACGGGTCGACGTGCCCGGTCTGCGCCAGCCAGATCTTCTTCTCGACGTTCAGCGCGTTCCACCACTGTCCGAAGTGGATGGTCTTGACGTTGAGGTCGTTGACGCCGTGGGACAGCAGCACGCTGGCCCGCACGTTGCCGGCCCTGGTGACGTAGTCCCGGTCCGCCCACAGCGGCCCGTAGTCGCCGTTCGCGGTCGCGCCGGCGGCCAGCGCCTGGTTCTGCGCGGTGCAGTTCTGCCCGCCGTTGCGCGCTTCGACCGTGCGCGCGAGCCCGTCCGGGTTGAAGCCGAAGGTGGCGCCGTCGGAGCGGTAGTAGTCGTACCAGGAGCTGATCGCCGCGATCGGGACGATGGTCTTGAGGCCCGCGACCCCGGTCGCCGCGACGCCGTTGGCGATCGTGCCGTCGTAGGACTTGCCGATCATGCCGACGTTCCCGGTGCTCCAGCTCGCGGTCACCGCGCTGCCGCCGGTCTTCGCGCTGTAGCCGGTGGCCCGGCCGTTCAGCCAGTCGACGACCTTGCGCGCGGAGCCGACGTCCGAGGCACCGCCGACGTCCGCGCAGCCGGCCGAGCGGTTCGTCCCGGCCAGGTCGACCAGCACCACGGCGTAGCCCCGCGGCACGAAGTAGTTGTCGTAGAACAGCGGGAACTTCACCGGTTTCCCGGCGCCGTCATAGGACTTCAGTTCGCTCTCGTTGCCGCGCCCGCAGCACGAGTAGTAGGGGCTGGCGTCCATGATCACCGGAACGCGTGACGTCGGTTCACTCGGCCGGACGATGTCGGCGGCGACCCGATCGGCGCGGCCGTCGCCGTCGCCGTCACGGCCGATGTCGACCCAGACGGTCTCGCGGACCGCCTTCGCGTAGTCGTAGACCGGTTCGCTGGCCCGGGGCGCCGCGTGGGCCGCCCCGGGCGCGAACGTCGGAAGGAGGATGAGCGCGAGCAGTACCAGACCGGTTCGCATACCCTCACGCTGGCAGCAGCGTGCCGGTCGCACCACGGCGGAAAGTCGGAACTGTGACAACCGTGGCTTCGCCCCGGGCCGGGGGCTTCGCCACCCGGACCCCCGAAAAGCGTCTCAGAGCTCGACGTTCCGGTAGAGCGCGCCCACCTCGGTCTTCGTCAGGCGGCGGATCGAGCCGACGCGCTGGTTGCCGAGCTGGACGTCGCCGACCGCGGTGCGGACCAGCTTGAGCACCGGGTGGCCGGTGTCCTTGAGCAGGCGGCGCACGATGTGCTTCTTGCCCTCGTGGATCACCAGCTCGACCAGCGACTTGCCGGAGTGCATGTCCTTGACCCGGAACTGGTCGACCTTGACGATGCCGTCCGGCAGCTCCCAGCCCTTGCGCAGCTCCTTGCCGAGCCCGCGCGGCACCAGGCCGTCGACCTCGGCGAGGTAGGTCTTGAGCACCCGGTACGACGGGTGCATCAGCCGGTGGCCGAGGTCGCCGTCGTTGGTCAGCAGCAGCAGGCCCTCGGTGTTCTCGTCGAGCCGGCCGACGTGCACGACGCCGGGCGTCTCCTCGTAGCGGCCGCGCAGGTAGTCGCCGACGCAGGGGCGGCCGCGGTCGTCCGACATCGTCGAGTGCACGCCCTTGGGCTTGTTCAGAGCGAGGTAGATGAGGTCGTCGCGCAGGTTCACCCGGGTGCCGTCGACGTGGATGATCGCGGAGTCCGGGTCGACGCGGCGGCCCAGCTCGGTGACGACCTCGCCGTCCACCTCGACCCGGCCGGCGACGATCAGGTCCTCCGCCGCGCGCCGGGAGGCGACCCCGGCCTGCGACAGCACCTTCTGCAGCCGGACGCCGTCGGGGTGTTCACTGGATGTCATCGATGGTGTCCACTTCGGGTAGCAACGGAGCGATGGGCGGCAGGTCGTTCAGTGACGACAGCCCCAGTCGCTCCAGGAACAGCTCGGTCGTCACGTACAGCGTGCCGGTCGTCTCGGGATCGGTCCCCATCTCTTCGATGAGGCCGCGCGCGAGCAGCGTCCGGATCACGCCGTCCACGTTCACGCCCCGCACCGCGGCAACCCGCGCGCGGGTCACCGGCTGCCGGTACGCGATCACGGCGAGGCTCTCCAGCGCGGCCCGGGTCAGCTTCGACCGCTGGCCGTCCAGCAGGAGCTTCTCCACGAACGGGGCATGGACGTCCCTAGTGTAGAACCGCCACCCTTCGCCGACGCGCCGCAGGTCGATCCCGGAGGTCCGGTCGGTGAACTTCTGCGCCATGGTCCGCAACGCGACGACGATCCGCGACTTGGGCTGGCCGAGGGTGTCGGACAGGAGTTCTTCGCTCGCGGGCGAGTCGACGACGAGGAGAAGCGCCTCGAGCGCGGCTTCGAGGGCCTCGTCGGAGGTGACGTCCGGCAGGGAGTCGGTGTCCCCGGTCGCGACCAGGTCGGAGGCGGGATCCTCCGGGCCAGGCTCGGGCTCGGGCTCGGCGGGCGCGCCGCTTTCACGTGAAAGCTCCGCCTCCGCACCGCCACTTTCACGTGAAAGTGCCCGGTCGGGCTCGGCGGGGGCATCTTCCGATGCGAGGGGCTCCACCGGGTCGCCGTCCTCGGTGACCGGCTCGCCGGACAGGGCCTCGTCCAGCGCCAGCTCCGCCGGCGGCACCGGGGCCTCGGCGGCTTCGTTGTTCTCCGGGCTCACCCGTACTCCTCTTCGTCTCCGAACGCGCGGTCCAGCTCGGCCGCCGCGGAGGCTTCCTCCTTCGTGCCGCCCGTCCAGCGGACGTGCAGCTCGGCCAGTGCCTCGCTCTGCTCGAACTGGACCGTCGCCTCGCGGTAGAGCTCCAGCAGCGCCAGGAAGCGCGCCACGATCTCCACCGTGTGCTCGCAGTCGTCGACCAGCTCGCCGAACGTCGCCTGGCCGCGTTCGGCCAGCATCACCCGCAGGATCGCCGCGTGCTCGCGCACCGAAATGCGGCCCATGTGGATGTGGGCGATCGACACCGTCGGCGGCGGCTTCGGGCGGAACACCGCCACCGCGATGTCGGCGAACTTCTGCGGTGTCACGCCCAGCATCACCTCGGGCAGCAGCCCGACGAACCGCTCCTCCAGGGCCACCGACCGCGGGTAGCGGCGCAGCGCGTTCTGTTCCAGCTCACCGAACAACGCCGCCACCTGCTTGTACGCGCGGTACTGCAGGATCCGCGCGAACAGCAGGTCGCGGGCTTCGAGCAGTGCGAGGTCGTCTTCGCTCTCCACCTCGGCCGACGGCAGCAGCCGCGCCGCCTTCAGGTCCAGCAACGTCGCCGCGATGACGAGGAACTCCGTCGTCTCGTCGAGGTTCCAGTCGGTGCCGAGCGCGCGCGTGTACGCGATGAAGTCGTCGGTGACCCGGTGCAACGCCACCTCGGTGACGTCGAGCTGGTGCTGCGAGATCAGCTGCAGCAGCAGGTCGAACGGACCCTCGAAGTTCGCCAGCCGCACCTTGAACTTCGACGTGCTCAGTTCCTCGGTGTTCACGCCTTCGGGGATCATCCCGCCGTGCACCGTCTGATGCGGCTCCGGGGCCTCCGGCGCGTCAGCCGGCTCGTCCATCAGCCCTCGGTTTCGCCGCCGTCTGAGCCGACCACGCGCAGCCGCTGGACCAGCACCGATTCCTCGCCGTGCTGGTCGAAGTCGGCCAGCAGCACCGCCACGGCCTCGCGCACCAGCCGGCCGCGGTCGACGACCAGGTCGTGCTTCGCGCGCAGCGTCAGCCGGGCCTGCTCCATGGCCACCAGCTCTTCGCCGGAGACGTACACGGTGATCTTCGCGTCGTGCTTGGTCCGGCCGGACCCGTGCGGGGCCGCGCTGCGGGCGAGCTGGTCGGTGCGGCCGTTGCCCGCGGGCTTGGCCTTCTCGGCGGGCTCGGGCTCGGGCGGGGCCTGGGGAGGGAGATCGAGAGCGGGGCTGGACGTGATGCGGAAAAGTTCCGACGCTCCGGGCAGGGAGGCGCGCCTGCTCACCGAGCGATCACCTCGCGGGCCAACTGGCGGTACGCCGCCGCGCCGGCCGACTTGGGCGCCCAGGTCGTGATCGGCTCACCCGCGACCGTCGTCTCGGGGAACCGCACGGTGCGGTTGATGACCGTGTCGAACACGGTCTCGCCGAATGCCTCCACCACGCGAGCCATGACCTCCTTCGAATGCAGGGTTCTCGGGTCGTACATGGTGGCGAGAATCCCGACGATGTCCAGTTTGGGGTTGAGGCGTTCCTGCACCTTCTCGATGGTGTCGATCAGCAGGGCGACGCCTCGCAGACTGAAGAACTCGCACTCCAGCGGGATGATCACGCCGTCCGCGGCGGTCAGCGCGTTCACCGTGAGCAGGCCGAGCGAGGGCTGGCAGTCGACAAGAACATAGTCGTAGTCGTTCATGACCGGACGCAGGACCCGTAACAACGTGTGCTCGCGCCCTACCTCGGCGACGAGCTGGACCTCGGCGGCGGACAGGTCGATGTTGCTCGGCAGCAGGTCAACGCCGTCGACGCGGGTCTTCATCAGCACGTCGGTGGCGCTGACCGAGCGCTCCATGATGGCGTTGTAGACCGTCTGGTCCAGTTCGTGCGGCTGGATGCCGAGGCCGACGGCGAGCGCGCCCTGCGGGTCGAAGTCGACGAGCAGCACCTTGCGCCCGTACTCGGCGAGGGCGGCCCCCAGGTTGATGGTCGACGTCGTCTTGCCGACGCCGCCCTTCTGGTTGCACATCGCCATGATCTTGGCCGGGCCGTGCTTGTCCAGCGGCGCCGGGTCGGGGTGCTCGCGGATCGGGCGGCCGGTCGGCCCGATGCCTTCGAGCTTCACCTTCTTGCCGTTGCGCTCCGGCTGATCGTCGCCGTCGTGGTCGGCGGGTGTCGCGATGGTGACCTGGCTGAGGTTCGCCGCCGCCGACCCGGCGGACTCGGCCGGGACGGCCGGCTGGTTCGGTGTCGACATGGCGCGAAAGCTCCTTGTTCGTCAGCGTCGCCGCAGCCTATGTCCGGAGTCGGAGCCCCGGCAAAGCAACGCGCCGGACTCGACGGGTCAATGTCACTCGACCGTCGGTGCAGGCTGGCAAGGCTGTTGACGCTCTATAGGGCCGTCTAGCCCAGTGCTCGCGGGTGCGCCGTCGCGTACACCTCGCGCAGGGTGTTGACCGTGACCAGCGTGTACACCTGGGTCGTCGTCACCGACGCGTGGCCGAGGAGTTCCTGGACGACGCGGACATCGGCACCGCCCTCGAGCAGGTGCGTGGCGAAGGAGTGGCGGAGTGTGTGCGGCGACACCGCGGCGGTGATGCCCGCCCGTTCGGCGGTGTCCTTGAGGACCTGCCACGCGCTCTGCCGCGACAGCCTGCTGCCGCGGGCGTTGAGGAACAGCGCCGCGGTGCCCCGGCCGTGCGCGGCGAGCGCCGGGCGGGCGCGGACGGTGTAGGCGTGCAGCGCGGCGAGCGCGGGACGGCCGATCGGCACCAGCCGCTGCTTGCCGCCCTTGCCGTCGAGCAGCACCGTGCGCTCGGCGTCGTCGACGTCGTCGACGTCGAGGCCGACCGCCTCGGAGATCCGCGCCCCGGTCGAGTACAGCACCTCCAGCAGCGCCCGGTCGCGCAGCGGGCGCTCGCCGTCCGGCGGCGGGGTCTCGAGCAGCCGCAGGACGTCGTCGACCGGCAGCGCCTTGGGCAGCCGCTTGGCCGGCGTCGGCGGCCGGACCTCGCGGGCCGGGTTGTGCTCGGTGAGGCCCTCGGCGTGCGCGAACTTGTGCAGGCCCCGCACGGCGACCAGGGCGCGGGCGGCCGACGACGCGGCCAAGGGCTTGTGCTCGTCGTCGCCCTCGCGCAGGGCGGCCCCGAAGGCCGTGACGTGCGCGGACGTGACGTCGGCGATCTTCGCGACGCCCAGGCCGTCCAGGTGCGCGGCGTACCGGCGCAGGTCGCGGGCGTAGCTGTCCAGGGTGTTGCGCGCGGTCCCGCGTTCGACGACCAGGTGGTCGAGGTACGCGGCGATCACGCCGTCGGTGCTGCCCGGGGCTGCCACGCCGTCACCATAGGCCGCCGGGCGGTCGTGACCCGGCAGAAACCCCGTTCCCCGCGGCACGCGGTTACGGTGGATCCATGGGGTCGGAGGAGCTGCGCATCGGGACGGCCGAGCGGGAGGAAGCCGCGAGGCTGCTCTCCGATCACTTCGGCATGGGCCGCATCACGCCGGACGAGTACGAGACGCGGGTGACGGACGCCTACGCGGCGACGACGCTGGGCGACCTGCGGCCGCTGTTCCGCGACCTGCCGCCGCCGCACCCGGGCTTCTTCGGGCCACCGTCAACGCCGATGCCGATGTCGCCGCCGCCGTACGCGCAACCCACCACGCAGCTGCCGACGTACGGGCCGGGCCCGTACGCGCCGCCGACGCCGTACGCGCAGCCGATGCCCGTGGGGTACTCGCCCCGGTCGAAGACGGTGGCCGGGGTGCTGCAGATCGTGCTGCCCTTCGGCGTCGGCCGGTTCTACACCGGCCAGACCGGGCTGGGCGTGGCCCAGCTCTTCGCCACCTTCTGCACCGGCGTCGGCATTCTGTGGCCGATCATCGACGGCATCCTGCTGCTGGTCAACGGCGGCACGGACGCCGAAGGCCGCCCGCTGCGCCCCTGACCAAAGCGCCCCAATGTGGCGTTGGTTGCGTCCAACGCACCCAATGTGGCGTTCGGTGCGTCCAACGCACCGAACGCCACATTGGGGCGCTTGGGCGGGTCAGGCCTCGCGGCGCTTGGCGAACGCCGTCGGCCGGTCTTCCCAGGGAGCGTCAGCCGGCCGCGGGGAGGCCGCGCCGCTGACCACCGCGTGCGCGGCCAGGACACCGGACACCGTGGCGCCGTTGACGAGCTCGCCGGCCAGGGCCATCCGGACCGCCTCGGTGAGCGGGAACTTGCGGATGACCAGGTCCGCCTCCTCCTCGCCGAGCACTTCGCGGTCCACTTCGGACAGTCCGCGGGCCAGGAAGACCCGGACGACCTCGTCGGTGAAGCCGGGCGACGCCGCGACGTCGACCAGGGTCACCCAGTCGTCCGCGGCCAGGCCGACCTCTTCGACGAGCTCCCGGCGAGCCGTGCCCACCGGGTCCTCGCCGAGGTGGTCGATCAGGCCCGCGGGCAGCTCCCAGAGCCGGTGCCCGATCGGGTGCCGGTACTGGTGGATGAGCGTGACCTGCTGGTCTTCGTCCAGTGCGACGATCGCCACCGCGCCGAGGTGCTCGATCACCTCGCGGACCGCGGTGTCGCCACCCGGCATCACGACGTCGTCGATGCGCAGGCCGACGACCCGTCCGATGTGGACGTCCCGGCTGGCCGCGACGCTGAACTCGTGCTCGCCGGGCGCGGTCACCGGGCCGCCACGGAGGCTTCGGGCAGCTCGACCGGCAGCCGCTCGGCGACCTTGCGGTCGACGACGGCCTTGACGAACGCGCTGAACAGCGGGTGCGGCCGGGTCGGGCGGCTCTTGAGCTCCGGGTGCGCCTGGGTGCCGACGAAGAACGGGTGCTTGTCGGCGGGCAGCTCGACGAACTCGACCAGGTGGTCGTCCGGCGAGGTGCCGGAGAACACCAGGCCCGCGTCCGAGAGCTGCTTGCGGTAGGCGTTGTTGACCTCGTAGCGGTGCCGGTGCCGCTCGGAGACCTCGGTGCCGCCGTAGGCCTTGGCGACCTGCGAGCCCGGCTTGAGCTTCGCCGGGTAGGCGCCGAGCCGCATGGTGCCGCCCATGTCCCGCTCGCCCGCGACGACGTCGCGCTGGTCGGCCATGGTCGAGATCACCGGGTGCTTGGTGTTCTCGTCGAACTCCGACGAGCCGGCGTCCTTGATGCCGGCCAGGTGCCGGGCGGCCTCGATGACCATGCACTGCAGGCCGAGGCACAGGCCGAGCAGCGGGACACCGCGGGTGCGGGCGTACTCGATCGCGCCGACCTTGCCCTCGATGCCGCGGATGCCGAACCCGCCCGGGATCAGCACACCGTCCACATCGGACAGCACGGACGCCGCGCCGGACGCGGTCTGCGCGTCGTCGGAGGCGACCCAGACGATCTCGACCTTGGCGCGGTGGGCGAACCCGCCCGCACGCAGGGCCTCGGTGACCGACAGGTAGGCGTCCGGCAGGTCGATGTACTTGCCGACGACGGCGATCCGCACGACCTCGCTGGGGTTGTGCACGCGGTCGAGCAGGTCGCCCCACACCGTCCAGTCGACGTCGCGGAACGGCAGGCCGAGGCGGCGGACGACGTAGGCGTCGAGCGCCTCGCCGTGCAGCACCTTCGGGATGTCGTAGATGGACCGCGCGTCCGGGCAGGCGATGACGGCCTCGGTGTCGACGTCGCACATCAGGCCGATCTTGCGCTTGAGGTCCTCCGGGATCTCCCGGTCGGCCCGGCAGACCAGCGCGTCGGGCTGGATACCGATGTTGCGCAGTGCGGCGACCGAGTGCTGGGTCGGCTTCGTCTTCAGCTCGCCCGACGGCGCCAGGTACGGCACCAGCGAGACGTGCAGGAAGAAGCACTGGTCGCGGCCGACGTCGTGGCGGACCTGGCGGCAGGCCTCCAGGAACGGCAGGGACTCGATGTCGCCGACCGTGCCGCCGACCTCGGTGATGACGACGTCCGGCGACTGGCCGGTCTCGTCGGGCCCGGCGGCCGCGGTGATCCGGGCCTTGATCTCGTCGGTGATGTGCGGGATGACCTGCACGGTGTCGCCGAGGTACTCGCCGCGGCGCTCCTTGGCGATGACCTCGGAGTAGACCTGGCCGGTGGTGACGTTGGCCTTGCCGTCGAGGTCGCGGTCGAGGAACCGCTCGTAGTGGCCGATGTCGAGGTCGGTCTCGGCGCCGTCGTCGGTGACGAACACCTCGCCGTGCTGGAACGGGTTCATCGTCCCGGGGTCGACGTTGAGATAGGGGTCGAGCTTCTGCATCGTGACGCGAAGCCCGCGCGCGGTAAGGAGCTGACCCAGGCTGGAAGCCGTGAGTCCCTTACCCAGAGAGGAGGCGACGCCTCCGGTGACAAAGACGTACTTGGTTGCCCGTGACTGAAGTCCCACGGGCCGCCAGCATATCCCACCGGTGCGGATCCGCGCGCTGGGACTCGCCCGAGCCGTCCGTTATGACCGACGCCACCCGTGCGGGTGAGGTCAGGCCGCCACCTTCGCCGGACGCAGCCGCGGCCGGCCCGTGAGCGCCCGGCTGCCCGGCAGCCGCCGCAGGACCTCGACGATTCCGACGGTCAGGGCGATCGTCCCCCCGTAGATGATCACGCTCAGCCACGGCGCGCCGAACCGCTCCGCGACGTGCGGGATCGCCGGGCCGAGCAGGGCCAGGGCGAGCGGGTGCACCAGGAAGATGCTGAACGACCGGTTCGCCGCCCACGAGACCAGCCGGGCGCCGCGGCTGCCTTCGCGGCGGCGGGCCGCCCACCGCGTGGCGAACGCGTAGATCGCCGCGATCACGGCGAGGAACCACGGGATCAGGTACGGCTGGAACGGGTCGCTGGCCACCTGCGGGAACGTTCCATTGTGGACGGTCCGGAAGTAGAACCACTCGGTGCCCGCCAGCACCGCCACGAGCGCGCCGCCGAGCAGCAGCCGGTGCCGGCCCACCCAGGCGTGCACGGTCTCGAAGTGCATGGCCACCACGGCACCGAACAGCGTGTAGAACTGGTACGGCAGGATCGTGCCGTACAGGTGGGTGATCGTCTCGTAGCTCACGCCGAACGGCTGGTACGTCATGAACAGCGTCACGCCGACCTGCAGCAGGCCGCTGCCGAGCAGCAGCCACTTGTGCCTGCCCTCGGTCGCCCGCAGCACCTTCATCAGCACCGGGAACAGCAGGTAGACCTGCATCGTCACGAGCAGGAAGTACAGGTGGTACCAGGCCCCGCCGGTGACGAGGTCCTTGAGCAGCAGGCGCATCGACGCCTCGAGCGAGCCCGGCTGCTGCTCCCCGGTCACCAGCGCGTACGCCCAGAAGAACATCGACCACGCCAGGTAGGGCGTCGCAACCAGCGGGAGCCGCCGCCGCCAGAAGTCGCCGGCGGTGAACTCGCGGCGGCGGTTCTGGAACACGAGCACGAACCCGGTGAGCGCGAAGAAGGCCTCACGGGTGAAGTGCAGCGGCGTCTCGACGGCGTTGGCGCCGACGTCCTGCGCGAAGTTCGTCGCGCCCACCACGTGGATGAGGATGACGCAGGCGAACGTGATCAACCGGAACAGGTCGATCTGGTGGAGGTAGGGCGCCTTGCCGCCCGGTCTGGTGGCGCGGGCGGGGGCCTCGAGCGTGGCCTGGGCAGTCGTCATCGTGCCGCCGATCCGGCACCGTCGTCGGCGTGGTTCACGTTGTCAGACTTGCCACCCATTCTGTGAATTTCCCATGAAGCTGCTGGGAAGCGCCTGTTGGCGGAGCTCCTGGGACATGTCGGATATGCCACTTTTGCTGGGGCTGCGTGATTACCGTGATCATGTTAATGCTCAGCGTGAAGGGCCACCACGCGGGCGTGACGCCGCTCGCGTGATGGCCCTTACGCGCCGGGCACTCAGAAAGCGGTGGCTCCGTTCGGGGTGCCGAGCCCGGTCGGGCCGTCGTAGCCGGTCACGGCGGTGCAGAGGTAGCTGCCGCCGCAGGAGCCGTTGCTGCCGCCGCTCACATCGTTGAGCGACGATGTGTGCGAGTACACAGTGTTGGCGCCCGTGACGCCGCCGACACCGCCCAGGGCGTACACACCGCCGACGACCGGAGCCGCGACGCTCGTGCCGCCGAACACCATCCAGCCGGAGCGGCCCTGGTAGGCCGTGCTGTCGTAGACGGCGACGCCGGTGGCCGGGTCGGCGACGGCGCTGACGTCGGCGACCGTGCGCTTGCCGCAGCCACTGTCGGCCTGCCACGACGGCTTGGTGATGTACGCCGAGCAGCCGCTGCCCGCGCCGCTCCACGCCGTCTCGCTCCAGCCGCGGGTGTTCGACGCCTTCTTCAGGCTGGTGCCGCCGACGGCGGTGACGTACCGCGAGGCGGCCGGGAACTCGGCGCCGTACCCGGCGTCGCCGGAGCTGACCGTGATCGCCACGCCGGGGTGGTTGAAGTACTGGCCTTCGGCGCTCGCCTCACTCGAGAACTCGCTGCCGCCGTAGCTGTTGCTGACGACCTCGGCCCCCAGCCGGACGGCCGTGTTCACCGCCGTGCCGAGGTCGGCGAAGCTCGACGACGTGCCTTCGACCAGCAGCACGTTGCACTTCGGGCAGATCGCCGAGGCCATGTCGAGGTCGAGGGAGATCTCCTGGGCCCAGCCGCCGTCCTTGCGCGGGTAGCCGGTGCCGCCGTTCTGGTCGGCCTTGGCGAAGCACGGGGTGGTGCTGGCGTTGATCGACGACGGCGTGCAGGACGCCAGCGCGGGGATGCCGTACTGGGCGCGGTAGACGTTGACGTCGGCGAAGGCGGTCGGGGCGTCGTAGGCGTCGACGATGGCGATCGTGCGACCGGCGCCGGCGCTGCTCGCGAGCGAGCCGAGGTTGTAGGCGGAGAGCAGGTCGGCCGGGCCGAACCCGGACGGCGTGGCGGCCGCCGCGGCGGCGGTGACGTGGTCGGTGTCGAGCCAGGCGTTGCAGGCGGCGAACCCGGTGGGTGCGACCGAGCAGACGCGCTGGGCGTGGCCGCGCTGGGCCGGCGCCGCCTGGGCGACGCCGGCGGTGGTGAGGGCGAGGGTGAAGGCGGCGGCGAAGACTGCTGCTCTACGCACAGTGAACCTCCGGAGGCGGTGGGGACCCCGGTCGGCGGGACCGGTGACCGAAGACCGTAAGCAGCCGTTCGGCGGCGTGACACAGACCAAAGTCGTGTCACCGTTGGTGCGAATGGCTGAAAACCGGGCGCCCGCGTGCTTTCTCGCCAAACCGGGCGGACCTCAGCCCGCGGGCCGCTCCCCGGTTTCATCGCCGAAGAGCAAACGCAGCGTCACCTCACGGTTCACGCGCACGTGTTCGACCGCGGACGCCTTCGCGCGCTCCGCGTCCCCCGACGCGATCGCCTCGTAGAGCCGGCGGTGCTCCTCGAGCAGGCTCGCCCAGCGCTCGTTCTGGTTCGTGAGCCAGCGCAGCCGGCCCGCCAGCGGCTGCAGCATCGTGTCGAGCAGCGCGTTGCCCGCGATGGCGATGATCTCGTCGTGGAAGCGCGAGTTGAGCGCCGGGATGCGGGCCACGTCGCCGCGGGTGGTCGCGCGGGCGGCTTCGGCCAGGGTGCGCTCGAGCTGCTTGCGCTCGGCCGCACCGGCCCGCGCCGCGGCGAGCCCGGCGGCCAGCCCTTCGAGGGCCTCCCGGACGTCGAACAGCTCCTCGACGTCGACCCGCGCGAGCTGGCGGACGACGACCCGGCGCGGTGACTGGACGACGACGAAGCCTTCGGCCTCGAGACTGCGGATGGCCTCGCGGACCGGCACCCGCGAGACGCCGAGGTCTTCGGCCAGCTCGCGCTCGACCAGTCTGTCGCCCGGGCGGAGCCGTCCGGTCAGGATCCGTTCGCGCAGCTCCTCGCGGACCCGCTGCCGGGTGGCCGCGAGGGGTTGCCGCTCGTTCACCGCTCCCCCTCCTTCAACACCGCCGTAACCGGCCGTAACACGAGTTTATCGGCCGGAGGGTTGACTCGGGCGGACCCCGGGGCGATATTTGGGATTCCAAAGTTTGGTATCCCAAATCGCCGTCACCGCACGTCGACCGGAGGCACGCATGACCGCCGCCCCGCTCACCGAACCCTCGCAAGAGACGACCACCCCGCCGGATCCCCGCCTCTGGAACGAAGACCTGGCCCCGGCGAAGGAACGCCGGTGGAAGGTCTACGACATCTTCGCGCTGTGGATGTCCGACGTGCACAACCTCGGCAACTACACCTTCGCCGCCGGCTTGTTCGTGCTCGGCCTGTCGGCCTGGCAGGTGTTCACCGCCCTGCTGTTCGGGTTCATCATCATCTACTTCGGCATGAACCTGATGGGCCGGATCGGCCAGCGCACCGGCGTGCCGTTCCCGGTCGTGGCGCGGATCAGCTTCGGCACCTTCGGCGCCAACCTGCCCGCGCTGATCCGCGCGATCATCGCGATCTTCTGGTACGGCATCCAGACCTACCTCGCGAGCGTCGCCATCACGCTGCTCGTGCTCGCCATCGACCCGGGCCTGAAACCCCTGACCGAGCACGGTTTCCTCGGCCTGCACGCGCTCGGCTGGATCTGCTTCGTCGCGCTGTGGGCGGTGCAGGCGCTGATCCTGACCCGTGGCATGGAGTCGGTGCGCAAGTTCCAGGACTGGTGCGGCCCGGCGATCTGGGTCGTGATGATCGCCCTCGCCGTCTGGATCCTCGCCGCCGGCCACTGGAACATCTCCTTCACCAGCAGCCCGAAGCAGCTGTCCACCGGGGAGCAGATCCGCCAGTGGTTCGGCGCGGCCGGGCTCATCCTGGCCACCTACGGCACGCTCATGCTGAACTTCTGCGACTTCTCGCGGTTCGCCCCGGACCAGAAGACCGTGAAGCGCGGCAACTTCTGGGGCCTGCCGATCAACTCGACGGCGTTCGCGCTGCTGTCGGTCGTCGTCACCGCGGGCAGCATGCAGGTGTTCGGCGAAGCGATCACCGACCCGGCCGAACTGCTGGCCAAGGTGGACAACACGCCGGTGCTCATCATCGGCGCGCTGACGTTCGCGGTGGCGACCATGGGCGTCAACATCGTCGCGAACTTCGTCTCCCCCGCCTACGACCTGGCCAACATCTGGCCGAAGCGGATCACCTTCACCATCGGCGGGATGATCAGCGCGGTCGCGGCGCTGTGCGTGCTGCCGTGGAAGCTGTACTCCTCGCCGGCGGTGGTCAACTACTTCCTCGGCGGGCTCGGCGCGTTCCTCGGCCCGCTGTTCGGCATCATGATCGTCGACTACTACCTGATCCGGCGCGGCAAGGTCGACGTCGCCCAGCTGTTCGTCGACGGCGGGATCTACCCGCGCGTGAACCCGCGTGCGCTGGTGACGTTCTTCCCGACCGCCACGCTGGCCGCGGTGATCGCGCTGGTGCCGTTCTTCGCTCCGGCCGCGCCGTACTCGTGGTTCATCGGCACGGCGTCGTCCGCGGCCCTGTATTACGCGGTGTCGAGGAAGCACCGATGAGGATCGTCGTCACCAACTGCAACACCACCGAGACGATGACGAAGGAGATCGAAGCCGGGGCCCGCGCGGCCGCGAGCCCCGGCACGGAGATCCTGGCGCGGACGCCTCGCTGGGGACCCGAGTCCGCGGAGGGCTGGCTGGACAGCTTCCTGTCCGCGGCGGCGGTCCTGGACCTGTTGCGCGGCCTGGACGAACCGTTCGACGCCGTCGTGCTCGCCGGGTTCGGCGAGCACGGCCGCGAAGGCGCGCGCGAGCTGCTGGACGTCCCGGTCGTGGACATCACCGAGGCCGCCGCGCACCTAGCGTGCCTGCTGGGCCGCCGCTACGGCGTGGTGACCACTTTGGACCGGACGTGCGGGCTGATCGAGGACAGCCTGCACGCCGCCGGCGTCGCGCAGAACTGCGTCACGGTCACCGGCGCCGGCCTCGGCGTGCTGGAGCTGAGCGACGAACGCCGCACGGAGTCGGCGTTGCTCACCGCCGGCCGCCGCGCCCGCGACGCCGGGGCGGAGGTGCTGGTGCTCGGGTGTGCCGGGATGACCGGGCTGGACCGGAGAATCGCGACGATGCTGGACATCCCGGTCATCGACGGCGTCGCGGCCGCGGTCCGGCTCGCGGAGTCGCTGGTGGCGCTGGGGTTGAAGACGAGCCGCGCGGGTTCGTACGCGCGGCCGTTGGCCAAGCGGCGCACCTGGCCAGGCCGCGCGTGAGCGTCAGTTGCCGGCCGGTGCGGTGACGCCCGGGGCCGGTGCCTGCGCGTTGCCCGCCACGCCGTAGCGGCCCGCGCCGCCGTCGAGCTGCTCCTTCAGGGCCAGCACCGCGCTCACCCGGCCCGCCGAGGAGTCGATGTTGTCCACTGTGGACAGGATGGACGTCGCCGAGGTGTCGGCGCGGACCACGCCCAGCGCGCCGGTGCCGTCCGCCGAACCGGGGTCGCCCGCCAGGACCGTGCCCGCGCCGCCGCGGTCGAGCTGCGTGGCGAACCGGGCGATCGTCGCCGCGCGGTCGCCCGCGCCGTCGCCGCTCGCCTGCGCGCCGGTGAGCACGATCGCCAGCTGCGCCGGCTTGACGTCCTGGCCCGCCTTGACGAACCCGCCGTCGGTGAGCCCGCCCAGCGCCGCCGCCAGTTCCTCGCCCGAGGACTGCGGTTTCGCCGTGGTCTTGTCCAGCAGCAGCACGGAGCCGAGCAGCGCGCCGGCGAGCGTGCCGGAGTCCCCCGCCGTCGGGAACTTCGAGCCGGCCGGCTGCAGCCGCGTGACGACGTCGCGGAGCTGGTCGGCCTTCTCCGGGTCGGCGAACGCCGCGGTCAGCTGCACCTCACCGGTCACCGCGGCACCGGCCTGGCCGATCAGCTGCTTGAGCGCGTCGCGGTCGGCCGGGCGCGCGTCCTCGGTCGTCACGAGCACCACCGACCGCTTGTCCAGCGTGCCGGCCACGACCTTCGGACCCATCGAGCCGGCGAAGGCGTCGGCGTCGGCCAGCCGGGCGTTGAGCGCGTTGCGCTGCGCCTCCAGGTCGGCGACCTGGGTGCCGAGGTCCTTCTTCTCCCCCGCCAGCCCGGACAGCAGCGTGCCGTTGAGCGCCGTCGAGCCGAGCACGACGCCGACGGCCAGCGCGAGGAAGCAGGCGGCGATGGAAACGACGTGGTACCGCAGCGAAATCACGTGAACAGTCCCTTGACCCAGGCGGTGAACGAGTTCCAGGTGCCCTTGAGCCAGTCCAGGTAGACGGAGCCCACATCGGACACCAGCAGGGCCGCGGCGACCACCACGACCGCGGCGAGCACGAGCAGGACGACCGCCCCGATCGACACCCGGTTGCGGTGCAGCGTCGCCACCGCCTTGCCGTCGACGAGCTTCGTGCCGAGTTTCAGCCGCGTCAGGAACGTCGACGGGTTCGAGCCGGACCGGCCGTGGTCGAGGAACTCGCGCAGCGTGGCCTGGAAGCCGACGGTCACGACCAGGCTGGCGCCGTGCGCGTCGGCCAGCAGCAGCGCGAGGTCTTCGGCGTTGCCCGACGCCGGGAACGTCACCGCGCCGATGCCGAGGTCCTGGATCCGCTCGACGCCGGGGGCGTGCCCGTCCGGCGCGGCGGGCACGACGACCTCGCCGCCGCCGCGCAGCGTCGCGGTGCCGATGCCCGTCGGGTCGCCGACCACGACGTCCGGCTTGTAGCCCTGCACGCGCAGGGTGTCGGCGCCGGCGTCGACCCCGATCATGACCGGGCGGTGCTCGGCGATGTACTTCTTGAGCTTCTTGAGGTCCTCGGCGTGCCCGTTGCCGCCCGCGACGACCAGCACGTGCCGGTCCCGCAGCGGCACCTTCAGCTCCGGGACGCCGACGCCGTCGAGGATCAGCGTGCGTTCGCGGCGCAGGAACTCGATGGTGTTCGCCGAGAACGCCTCCAGCTGCGTCGACATCCCGGCCTTGGCCTCGATCATCTGGTCGGCGACGCTCTCGGCGGTCTGCTCGATACCGGAGGCGACCTGCCGCTCGCCGATGTAGACGACGCCGTCGAGCAGCCGCAGCTTCGTGCCGTCCTTGATCGAGCGCAGCAGCTCGCCGCCGACCGAGTCGACGAGCGGGATGCCGGCCGCGACGAGGATCTCCGGTCCCATGTTCGGGAACCGGCCGGAGATCGACGGCGACGCGTTGACCACGCCGGCGACCTCGGCCTCGACGAGGGCGTCGGCCGTCGCCCGGTCGAGGTCCAGCTGGTCGAGCACGACGATGTCGCCGGGACTGATCCGGCGCAGCAGCTCCCGGGTCCGGCGGTCCACCCGGGCGACCCCGGTGATCCCCGGCAGGGGTTCCTGATTCCGCGTGAGCAGACCCGTGAGCTTCATGTGGCCGATGGTGACAAATTTGCTCGTGGGACGATGCTCGCCACGCCGTAGCCGCCGTGACTCGTTGTGGTGAGCCCGGTCGCCCTCCCCCGCGCGGGTCAGGCTTCGGACTCCTCCGACAGCGAGCCGAAATCGAGGTTCAACCAGGGGCTCGCCGGGTCCTGAAGGAGCTGGTGGTGGACGCGCACGGCCGCCGGGTACCACTCGCCGAAGTCGTCTTCGCCGCCGTGCAGCACCCGGCCCATGACGTATCCCGCCGACAGGTCGGCCCATGACTGGTGGTAGCGGCGGGCCAGCGATCCGGCTTCGAGGACCATCAGCTCGGCGCTCAGCGCGTCGCAGTAGCCGGCCGCCAGCCCGGCGCGCGCGATGGCGACCGCGCGGCCGATGTCCCACGACAGCGCCGTCGTCACGCACCCGTCCCCGTCGACCAGGCCGTCGGCGCGCAACCGCCGCTCGTACCGGGACACCCGGCGGACGGTGTCCCGCAGCTCCTCGGCCTGGTCGGCGGCGTCGTTCTCGGTACACCACCGGTCCACCAGCTGCGCCCAGGTCAGCGGGTCGAACTCGGCGCCCGGCAGGCCGTACTCGGCGGCGAACCGCAGGCGCAGCATGAGGACCAGGTTGCCGGGCGTCAGCGCGTAGCCGTCGCCGATCAGGCCGGTCATGGTCGCGCGCCAGCCGGGCGGGTCGGGCACGCCCCACCAGTCGCGCAGGGCCCGCACCTCGGCGACGTAGTCGTGGTAGCGGGCGTCCAGGAGGTTCCAGGGTGCCGCGTTGAGCACGGCCAGGTGCGCGCCGCAGGCCAGCGCGTGCGCGATCGGCCCTTCGAGGTGCCCGTACGGCGCGGTGATCAGCCGCTCGACCTGCTCTTCCAGCGGCGTGACGTCGTCGGCGTGCGCGTCGAGCCACGGCTGCAGCGTCGCGCCCGGCAGCCGCCACTCGCCGCGGGTGCCGCGGTTGAACACCACGCGCTCGTGCCGCCCGACGCCGTCAACTGCCCAGTCGAGCGCGCCGCTCATCGCCACGACGTCCGGCCCCAGGTCGGGCAGCGCGCCGCGGGTGAAGACCTGCAGGAACTCGTCGCCGCCGGTCTCGTGGTAGACGTTCGGGAAGGTCTCCGCCCGCTCGTCGAGGATGCTGCGGGCGTCCACCCGCCGGATCGGCACGAACAGCTCTTCCCCGGCGAGCAGGCCGAGGTAACGATCGAGGTCGCCGTCCCGCCGGGCGGCGGCCAGCTGCGCTTCGACATCGGCGGGCGGCGGCAGGATCACGGGCGGCTCCCTCCGCTCGGCCGGTCAGCACGACGGGCCTGCCCGCCGTCCGGTTGTGCTCCAGGTCGTCGTGCGCCTGCCTGATCTCCGCCATCGAGCGGCAGGTTGTCCGCCTCACCACCATAAGCGGTCGACCGCACCCCGGCGGGAAGGAAGCCGATCGGATAGGAGTTCGAGATCGTCCACCGGGCGGCCCGGGTCCCCGCGAGCTCGGGAGCCGAACCGGATTCGATCATTTCACCCGACGGGTACTCGATTTCCCGGAGCGCTTTTTACTATTCATTTACCCAAGGCGCTTTCGTCGTTGCCGGGCACCTTCCGGAATTCTTGTTGGAAACTGACAGACCACGCTCCCAGCAGGCGAAAGGCCGTGTCCTGGGCCATTTGCCGCAGTGGTGACTGTAAGTTCTCACCCCGTACCTGAAGGCTGCCACAATTCTCAGGAAGATTAATCGCGAGTACGCCGGATACTGGGTCGCACAGCCGACGGCTGTGCAATGCATCCTCGTGGGGGGGCGATCGCATTGTGCCACCAGTTTTTCACGCCACCCAGGAGTCTGCCCATGCTGTCCAGCGATGCCGGCGTTGCCGGAACCGGCGCGGTGCCGGGCGTTCCCACCCTGCCCGACGTCCCGGCGCCGCGCATCGCCGCCGCGCTCGAGGGCCTCCCGCGGCCCGCGGTGCGAACCGGCTTCAACCACGCCGCCCTGTCCGTGACCGACCTCGACCGCGCGGTCGGCTGGTACCAGCACGTCTTCGGGCTCAAGCTGCTGCTCGGCCCGTTCGCGATCAGCAGCGACGCGCCCGGCGGCGGGCCCGCGTCCGACATCTACGGCGAGGGGTGGCAGAGCGCCCGGATCGCGCACCTGGTGATGCCGGGCGGCACCGGGATCGAGCTGTTCGAGTTCACCGGCCCGGTCGCCGAGCGGCGCGTCGAGAACTTCGACTACTGGCGCACCGGCATCTTCCACATCTGCTTCACGGTCGAAAACGTCGAGGAGACCGCCAAGCGCATCACGCTGTTCGGCGGCCGCCAGCGCAGCAAGATCCACCAGGTCGGGCCGGAATCGTGGTTCTGCTTCTGCGAGGACCCGTTCGGCAACGTGCTCGAGCTCGTCGACCAGACCTTCGAGCAGCTGTTCACCCCGCCGCCGGGCGTCGAGGACCCCGACGCCTGCTGAACCGGCGCTCGCTGGGGCACCCCGGTGCCCCAGCGGCTACTTCTTCTTGGCCCGCTTGCGCTTCGGCGCGAACTCGGCCTTGTCCTTTTCGGCCGTCGCGAGCAGTTCCTCGGCGTGCGCGCGGCCCGTCTCGTTGTCCAGGCCGGCGAGCATCCGGGCCAGCTCGCTGACCCGCTCCGCCGGCGCGAGGTTCTTCACGCCGCTGCGCGTCACGCCGCCGCTGTGGCCCTTGTCCACCACCAGGTGCTGGTCGGCGAACGCGGCGACCTGCGGCAGGTGCGTGACCACCAGGACCTGGTGGGTGCGCGCCAGCCGGGCCAGCCGCCTGCCGATCTCGACCGCCGCGCGGCCGCCGACCCCGGCGTCGACCTCGTCGAACACCAGGGTCTGCACGGTGTCCGCGTGCGCGAGGACGACCTCGATCGCGAGCATCACCCGCGACAGCTCACCACCCGAGGCGGCCTTGTGCACCGGCAGCGGCGGGGCGCCGTCGTGCGCGCGCAGCAGCAGCTCGACGTCGTCGACGCCGTCCGGGCCCGCGTGCACCGCGCGGCCGTCGATCGTCAGCGCGTGTGTGTCGCCGTGCTCGGCGGGGCGCTGCTCGACCGTCACCTCGATCGCCGCCTGGCCCATCGCCAGCCCGGACAGCTCGCGGGTGATCTCCGCGGCCAGCTCCGCCGCGGCCGTCTCGCGGGCACCCGACACCTCGGCGGCGTGCGCGGCCAGCTGGATCGCGAGCTGGTCGCGCCGCAGTGCCAGCTCGGCGAGCGCCTCTTCCGAGGTGTCCATGGTTTCCAGCCGGCGCCGGGCGTCGTCGGCCCAGGCGAGCACGCCGTCGACGTCCGCGGCGTACTTGCGCGTGAGCCGCTTGAGGTCGGCCTGGCGGGCCAGCACCTTCTCCAGCAGGGCCGGGTCGGCGTCCAGCGTCTCGACGTAGGTGCCCAGCTCGGCCCCGACGTCGGAAAGCAGCACCGACGCCTCTTCCAGCCGCGGCGCCAGCTCGCGCAGCACCGAGTCCTCGGAGGTCGAGAGGCGCCGCAGTGCCTCCCCGACCAGGCCCAGCGCGCCCGGCGCGTCCGGGTCGCCGTCCGGGGAGCCGGACACCGCGACGTGCGCCTCGGTCGCGGCCGCGCGCAGCTCGTCGACCGCCGCGAGCCGCTTGATCTGCGCGGTGAGCTCGTCGTCCTCGCCCGGTTCCGGCGCGACGGCGTCGATCTCGGTCAGCCCGTGTTTCAGCAGGTCGGCCTGCTGGGCCATCTCCCGCGAGCGCGTCGACCGCTCGGTGAGCTCGGCGATCACCGCCAGCCACTCCGACCGGATCTCCTGGTAGGCGCGCAGCGGTTTCGCCACGGCGTCGCCGGCGAACCGGTCGATGACCGCGCGCTGCTCGGCCGGGCGCAGCAGGCGCAGCTGGTCGTTCTGCCCGTGGACGGCGATCAGCTGCTCGGACAGCTCGGCGAGCACGCCGACGGGCACGGACCGGCCGCCGAGGTGGGCGCGCGAGCGTCCGTCGACGGCGACCGCGCGCAACGCGATCACGCTGCCGTCCTCGTCGACGTCCGCACCCGAATCGGCGACGATCCGCTCGGCGCCTTCGACGCCGGCGTAGGTGAACCGCCCTTCGACGAACGCCTTGAGCATTCCCGTCCGGACCTTGGACACCTCGGCCCGGCCCCCGGACAGCAGGTGCAGCCCGGTGACGACCATGGTCTTGCCCGCACCCGTCTCACCGGTCACGACGGTGAAGCCCGCGTGCAGTTCCAGCAGGGCGTCCTCGATGACTCCGAGGCCCTGGATGCGCATCTCGGCCAGCACGCCGCCTACGGTAGCGGCCACCACCGACACTCTGCGCGCCCGGGACCCCGGCGCGTCGCCGATATGTTCGAAGAAAGCGGTGAGCGGCGCTTACTCGCAGGGGCGCGCGTGCCGCTCCCGCCAGCTCTTCACCGGCAGCGAGAACTTCTGCACCAGCCGGTCGGTGAACGGGCCGTCCCATAGCCGGACCAGCCGCACCGGCGTCTTGCCGCAGGTCACCCTCACCCGCGCGCCCGGCGGCAGGTCGATCGGCCGGGCCCCGTCGCAGGTCAGCACGGCCGACGAGCCGTCCGGGTCGATCCCGACGGTGATCACCGAGTCGCGCGACACGACCAGCGGCCGCGCGAACATGGCGTGCGCGTTGCTCGGCACGACGAGCAGCGCCTGGACGTCCGGCCAGATGATCGGGCCGCCCGCCGAGAACGCGTACGCCGTGGAGCCGGTCGGTGTGGCGCAGAGCACACCGTCGCAGCCGAACGCGGACACCGGACGGCCGTCGACCTCGATCAGCGCGTCCAGCACCCGCTCGCGAGTGCTCTTTTCGACGCTGGCTTCGTTGAGCGCCCAGGTGCGGGCGACCTCTTCGCCGTCGTGGGTGACGGTGACGTCGATGGTCATCCGCTCTTCGACCTGGTAGTCGCCGTCGACGACCCGCTGGACGGTGTCGGCCAGCGCGTCGGAGTCGGCTTCGGCGAGGAAGCCGACGCGTCCGAGGTTCACGCCCAGCACGGGCACCCCGGCCGGGCGGGCCAGCTCGGCCGCGCGCAGCAGCGTGCCGTCGCCACCGAGGACGAAGACCAGCTCGACGCCGTCGGCGGGGTTGTCGTCCGGGTCGACGACGGTGCAGGTCGCGCCGACGCCGTGCTGCTCGGGGTTGATCAGCGCGCAGACGTCGTGTTCGGTCACCCGGATCCGGATGCCGGCCTTGGCGAAGCGCGCCGAAACCTCGCGCGCGGCTTCGCCGGTCGCGTCGCGATCGGGGTGCACCATGAGGAGCACTTCACGTTCGGTGGTCATGCGGGCCCTTCCTCGACGGCGGTCCGGACGAGCCGCTCGGCCTCAGACCTGTCTACCGCGTCCACAGTGGACTCGGCCACACGTTCTTTCTTGAGCCACACGAAGTACTCGACGTTCCCGGACGGCCCGGGCAGCGGGCTGGCGGTCACCCCGCGCAGCGCGAGCCCGAGTTTCGCGGCTTCGTCGATGACGGTGAGCACGGATTCGGCGCGCAGCTCGGGGTCCCGGACGACGCCGCCGCTGCCGAGCCGGTCCTTGCCCACCTCGAACTGCGGCTTGACCATCGGCACCAGATCGGCGCCTTCGCGCGCGCAGGCCGCGAGGGCGGGCAGCACGAGTTTGAGGGAGATGAAGCTCAGGTCCCCGACGACGAGGTCGACCTGCCCACCGAGGTCGTCGGGCGTGAGGTTGCGGACGTTGGTGCGATCCATGACCACTACACGTACGTCGGTGCGGATTCGCCAGTCGAGCAGGCCACGACCCACGTCGGCGGCGATCACGGTGGCGGCGCCGTTGCGCAGCAGCACGTCCGTGAACCCGCCGGTGGACGCACCGGCGTCGAGGCAGCGCTTGCCTTCGACGCTCAGGTCGGTGAAGGCTTCCAGCGCGCCGAGCAGCTTGTGCGCGCCGCGCGAGGCCCAGCCGGGGTCGTCTTCGTCCTTGACGACGATGGGCGCGTCGGTTTCCACGCCGGTGGCGGGCTTGGTGGCGACCATGCCGCGCACGGTGACCTTGCCGCCGGTGATCAGGGCCGACGCCTGTTCGCGCGACCGGGCGAGGCCGCGCCGAACCAGTTCCGCGTCGAGGCGGGCCCGCTTGGGCACGCCGCTCAGACCTTGTCGATGCTGGACAGGGCGACCGTCAGCTCGGTGTGCACGGCGTCGAAGCGCTCGACGTGCTCCGCGAGCGGCAGCGCGTCCAGGTCGTCCAGCCCGGCGACGGCTTCGTCGATGCCGGCCCGCGGGTCGGTCTGCTGCGAGAACGAACCGGGCGGCGGGCCCGGGACGGGGTAGGGATGGTCCTGCACAGTGCAGACGGTATCAGTCAGGACAGTGCGGCCTCGGCGCGCTCGCCGAGTTCGGTGACGCCGGTCTCCCACGCCGTGTCGCACAGCGCGCGGAGCAGGTCGAGCTCCTCGCCGTCGCCTTCGGCGATGAGGACGCCGTCCTCGACGGTCACGGTCCAGCCCGGCCGCGGGCCGATCCGGAGGTCTTCGGCCGGCTCGGTCAGCCCCGTGAGGTCGCGGGCGAGGAACGTGCCCCGCTCGGCCGGGATGGCCTCGATCAGCTGCTTCGGCGTCGCGACCCCGGACAGGACGACCAGGGAGTCGATGCCCGCGGCGACCGCACCGGCGATGTCGGTGTCGAGCCGGTCCCCGACCACCAGGGGCCGCTGCGCGCCCACCGACCGCGCGGCGGTCTCGAACAGCAGCGGCTGCGGCTTCCCGGCGACGAGCGGCACGACATCGGTGGCGGTGCGCAGCGCGGCGACCATCGAGCCGTTGCCGGGCAGCAGCCCGCGTTCGCTGGGCAGGGTCGCGTCGACGTTGCAGGCCACCCAGAGCGCGCCCGCCCGGATGGCCAGGCAGGCCTCGGCGAGCGCGGCCCAGGTGTTGTCCGGCGAGTGCCCCTGCACGACGGCCTGGACGCGGTCGCCGTTCTTCCGCACCGGCTTCAGCCCCGCCCGGGCGACCTCGTCGGCGAGCGCCCTGGTGCCGACGACGAGGACTTCCGCGCCTTCGGGGAGCCGCTCGGCCAGCAGCTGCACGCCGGCCTGGGCGCTGGTGTGCACCTCATCGGTCTCGGCGGGCATGCCGAGACCGGTGAGGTGCGCGACGACCTCGTCCGGAGCCTTGGAGGCGTTGTTCGTGACGAACCGGACGGGGGTGCCGTGCTCCCGCGCGGCCCGCACCGTCTCCGGGGCGCCCGGGATCACCCGGGTGCCGTGGTAGACGGTGCCGTCGAGGTCGAAGAGGACCGCGTCGTAGGCCGCGAGGAGGGCGTCACTCATCGGTCGCTTCGGTGTCCTTTTCCTCGGTGTCCTCGGCCTTGGCGTCGGTCTCGGCGTCGGCCTTGGCGTCGGTCTCGGCCGGGTTCTTGTCCTGGTTCGACAGCTCGGCGGCCCGCTCGGCGGCGTCGGTGTCGTCTTCGGCGTCGGCCTCGGCGGCGTTGAGGAACCACCGGATGGCCTCGTCCTTGCGCCCGGCGGCCTCGAGGTTGTCGGCGTAGGCGTAGAAGAGGCGAGCGCTCCACGGGTCGCGCTTCTCGGCCTTGAGGTCGTCACCCTGCAGCGAAACGACGGCGGCATCGAGCTGCCCGAGGTCCCGCCGCGCCCCGGCCGCGACGATCGCGAGCTCGACCTGGGTGGCCTTGGTCAGCTTCGCGGTGTCGGTTTCCTTGGCCAGGTCGAGGGCCCGTTCGGGCCGGCCGAGCGCGCGCTCGGCGTCGGCGATGATGGCGATGTGCTCGTCGCTGCGGGTCATCCGCCGGACGGCCCGCAGTTCGGAGAGCGCTTCGGACCAGTTGCCGGCGTGGTAGGCGACCAGCCCGAGGGCTTCGCGCACGATGGGCACGCGCGAGGCCTTGGCCTTGGCGTACTTGGCGTGTTCGAGAGCGGCCTCGGGATCGCTGTCGATGAGCCCCCCGGCGGCGACGAGGTGCTTCCCGACGGTCTCGGCCAGCCCCTTCGGAAGGGTCCGCAGCTCACGGCGGGCGTCCTCGTCGAGGTCGGAGAACTCGACGTCTTCGGGCAGCTCGGGAGCTTCGAGGAGTTCCTTGGCGAGAGCCTCGTCATCGAGCGGCGCGCCGACCTTGGGACGCGGGTTGCCGCGGGGACGGTCCTTGCGGTCGCCCTGGGGGCGGCTGTCGCGGTCGTAGCGCTTGCCGGAGTCGCGGAAGGTGCCACCGGTGCGCTCGCCGCGGTTCTCGCGGCTGTCCCGGTTTTCGCGGCTGTCCCGGTTGTCGCGGCTGTCGTCGCGGCCCTGGTAGCTGCCCCGGTCACCGCGCGAGTCGTCGCGGCGGTCGTCGGAGCGGAAGCCACCGGTACGGGGACCGCGGTCATCGTCGCGACGGTCGCTCCCACGGCCGCGGTCATCCGAACGGAAACCGCCCGGACGGGTGGTCCGGTCGTCGCGCCGCTGGTAGCCGCCCCGATCGCTGTCACGACGGTCGCCACCGCGATCATCGGACCGGAAGCCGCCCGTGCGGGGGCCCCGGTCGTCATCGCGACGCTGATACCCATCCCGGTCACCGCCGCGACCGCGGTCATCGGAACGGAAACCGCCGGTGCGGGGACCGCGGTCGTCATCGCGACGCTGGTAACCACCCCGGTCACCACTGCGGCCGCGGTCATCGGAACGGAAGCCACCGGTGCGGGAACCGCGGTCGTCGTCGCGACGGTCACGCCCACGGTCGTCCGAGCGGAAACCGCCGGCGCGGGGGCCACGGTCATCGTCGCGGCGCTGGTAGCTGCCGCGTGCATCGTCACGACGGTCGTTCCCGCTACGGCCGCGGTCGTCCGAGCGGAAGCCTCCGGTGCGGGCGCCACGGTTGTCGTCGCGCCGCTGGTAGCCACCGCGGTCGTTGTCGCGGCGGTCGCGGTCGTCCGAGCGGAAGCCGCCCGGGCGGGTGGTGCGGTCGTCGTCGCGGCGGTTGTTGTCCCAGCGGGGCTTGCGGTCGCCGTACGAGGACTTGCCCTGGGGGCGACCGCCGCGGTCGTCGTAGCTGCGGCTCGAGCTGTCGTTGCGGGTGCCGGAACGGCTGTTGCCCCGGTCTTCGTAGCGGCCACCGGACCGGCCGGCGCCGCGGTCTTCGTAGCGGCCGCCGCCCGAGCGGCTCGGGCCGTCGGAGAAGCGGCTGCCGCCCGGCCGGCCGCCGGTGTCGCGGCTGCCGTACCCGCCCCGGCGGTCGTCGCTGCGGCCCTGACCTGCGTAACCTCCGCGCTGATCGCGGTCACGGGGACCGTCGCCGCCGCGGAAGGGCTTGCCGCCGCCGCGGACGCCGCGGTCGTCGCGGCGCGGGCGCCCCTGGTAGCCACCGTCGCGGCCGCCGCGGTCCTGCCGCGCGCCGCCCTGGCTCTTCCGGGGTCCGTCCGACCGGCCCCGGGAGCCTTCGTCCCGGCGTGCCGACCGGCCGGACCCATCATCCGCTGAGTCTCGTCGACCGAACTCGGACACCTGGCCTCCTGCCGTGAAAAATCTTGTTCTGGACATACGCGTACGGCCCGCTAGGGCAGCCAACTGGCTATCCTAACGGGCCGTACGGAAGGTAAGTTCGGCGGTGTCCTACTCTCCCACAACCCTTCGGTTGCAGTACCATCGGCGCTGTCAGGCTTAGCTTCCGGGTTCGGAATGGGACCGGGCGTTTCCCTGACGCTATAACCACCGAAACACTACGAAACACGCATGGTGTCTCAGAGCTGTAGAGTGGATGCGTAACATCTTCGTAGGCAAGTCCTCGGCCTATTAGTACCAGTCAACTCGACAACACATTACTGTGCTTCCATTTCTGGCCTATCAACCCAATGGTCTGTTGGGGGCCTTAACCCACATGGGGTGGGATACCTCATCTTGGAACAGGCTTCCCGCTTAGATGCCTTCAGCGGTTATCCCTTCCGAACGTGGCCAACCAGCCATGCCCTTGGCAGAACAACTGGCACACCAGAGGTTCGTCCGTCCCGGTCCTCTCGTACTAGGGACAGCCTTCCTCAAGTATCCTACGCGCGCGGCGGATAGGGACCGAACTGTCTCACGACGTTCTAAACCCAGCTCGCGTGCCGCTTTAATGGGCGAACAGCCCAACCCTTGGGACCTACTCCGGCCCCAGGATGCGACGAGCCGACATCGAGGTGCCAAACCATGCCGTCGATATGGACTCTTGGGCAAGATCAGCCTGTTATCCCCGGGGTACCTTTTATCCGTTGAGCGACACCCCTTCCACCAGGAGGTGCCGGATCACTAGTCCCGACTTTCGTCCCTGCTCGACATGTCTGTCTCACAGTCAAGCTCCCTTGTGCACTTGCACTCAACACCTGATTGCCAACCAGGCTGAGGGAACCTTTGGGCGCCTCCGTTACTCTTTAGGAGGCAACCGCCCCAGTTAAACTACCCATCAGGCACTGTCCCTGAACCAGATCATGGTCCGAGGTTCAGATTCCCAATTCGACCAGAGTGGTATTTCAACAACGACTCCACAACAACTAGCGTTGCCGCTTCACAGTCTCCCACCTATCCTACACAAGCCGAACCGAAAACCAATACCAAACTATAGTAAAGGTCCCGGGGTCTTTCCGTCCTGCCGCGCGTAACGAGCATCTTTACTCGTAGTGCAATTTCGCCGGGCCTGTGGTTGAGACAGCCGGAAAGTCGTTACGCCATTCGTGCAGGTCGGAACTTACCCGACAAGGAATTTCGCTACCTTAGGATGGTTATAGTTACCACCGCCGTTTACTGGCGCTTAAATTCTCAGCTTCGCCCCGAAAGGCTAACCGGTCCTCTTAACGTTCCAGCACCGGGCAGGCGTCAGTCCATATACATCGTCTTGCGACTTCGCATGGACCTGTGTTTTTAGTAAACAGTCGCTTTCCGCTGGTCTCTGCGGCCACCCACCCCTAGCCTGTAAAAAGCTTCAGGATGTTTGGCCCCCCTTCTCCCGAAGTTACGGGGGCATTTTGCCGAGTTCCTTAACCACAGTTCACCCGATCGCCTTGGTATTCTCTACCTGACCACCTGTGTTGGTTTGGGGTACGGGCCGTGCATGCACTCACTAGAGGCTTTTCTCGGCAGCATAGGATCACTCTACTTCGCCTCAAACGGCTACACATCACGTCTCAGCCTCATGGAACACGGATTTGCCTATGTTCCGGCCTACACGCTTATACCAGGACAACCATCGCCTGGCGGAGCTACCTTCCTGCGTCACCCCATCGCTTGACTACTACGAAATCAGGTCCCACGCTCCACACACCACCCTCCGTCCGAAGACATTGGGCGATGGCTTTGGGTGGTTAGTATCAAACGCCTCGTCATGGGCGCACATGCTCGGGTACGGGAATATCAACCCGTTGTCCATCGACTACGCCTGTCGGCCTCGCCTTAGGTCCCGACTTACCCTGGGCGGATTAGCCTGGCCCAGGAACCCTTGGTCATCCGGCGGCAGAGTTTCTCACTCTGCATTCGCTACTCATGCCTGCATTCTCACTCCCACACCCTCCACGACTGGCTTCCGCCGCCGCTTCCCTGGATGCAGGACGCTCCCCTACCCATCCGTGCCACTAGACAACACCCTCAAGGAGTGAAGCCGATGTATTGCACGAATGACACAGCTTCGGCGGTGTGCTTAAGCCCCGCTACATTGTCGGCGCAGGACCACTTGACCAGTGAGCTATTACGCACTCTTTCAAGGGTGGCTGCTTCTAAGCCAACCTCCTGGTTGTCTGGGCAATCCCACATCCTTTCCCACTGAGCACACACTTAGGGGCCTTAGCTGGTGTTCTGGGCTGTTTCCCTCTCGACGACGAAGCTTATCCCCCGCCGTCTCACTGCCACGCTCTCACTAACCGGTATTCGGAGTTTGGTTGATTTCGGTAACCCGGTAAGGCCCCTAGACCATCCAGTAGCTCTACCCCCGGCAAGAAACACGTGACGCTGCACCTAAATGCATTTCGGGGAGAACCAGCTATCACGGAGTTTGATTGGCCTTTCACCCCTACCCACAGCTCATCCCCTCAGTTTTCAACCTAAGTGGGTTCGGGCCTCCACGACGTCTTACCGTCGCTTCACCCTGGCCATGGGTAGATCACTCCGCTTCGGGTCTAGACCACGCGACTCATACGCCCTATTCAGACTCGCTTTCGCTACGGCTACCCCACACGGGTTAACCTCGCCACGCAGCACTAACTCGCAGGCTCATTCTTCAAAAGGCACGCCATCACCCAAAGGCTCTGACGGCTTGTAGGCACACGGTTTCAGGTACTCTTTCACTCCCCTCCCGGGGTACTTTTCATCTTTCCCTCACGGTACTCGTCCGCTATCGGTCTTCAGGAAGTATTTAGGCTTACCGGGTGGTCCCGGCAGATTCACAGCAAATTCCACGAGCTCGCTGCTACTCGGGAACACCAAACAAACAACCAACAATGCGTTTTCGCGTACGGGGCTCTCACCCACTCCGGCCGCCCATCCCAAGGCGTTCCACTAACACACGTGATCATTCCGAGGACTGTCAGATCCTCGACGCTGGGTCCCACAACACCGCCTGCACAACGCCTGACAGCTTGACATACAAACGGTTTAGCCTCTTCCGCTTTCGCTCGCCACTACTCACGGAATCACGGTTGTTTTCTCTTCCTGCGGGTACTGAGATGTTTCACTTCCCCGCGTTCCCTCCACACACCCTATATATTCAGGTGCGGGTAACACCACATCACTGGTGCTGGGTTTCCCCATTCGGAAATCCTCGGATCACAGCTCGGTTGACAGCTCCCCGAGGCATATCGCAGCCTCCCACGTCCTTCATCGGCTCCTGAAGCCAAGACATCCACCATGTGCCCTTAACAACTTGACCACAAAGATGCTCGCATCCACTCTACAGTTCTCAAACACCACACCAGAAACAAACGCGTTCCCAGGGCAGAAGCCCTGAGGCGTGTTGCCTCAGGACCCAACAGTGTGCACAGCGAACAACCCACCACCCAGCTCCACGACCGGAGTTCCACGCGAAGCAAGCTCCGCAGTACTAGCCGGCGGTGTCACAACCGCGGTGAGCCATAACCAGTAGTTCCACAATTCCTTGAGCAACCATCGCAGGAACACAGTCGGTTCCTAAGTGATGGCCACTCCCGGTCACCGAGGTGATCGGGATGTGTTGTGCTCCTTAGAAAGGAGGTGATCCAGCCGCACCTTCCGGTACGGCTACCTTGTTACGACTTCGTCCCAATCGCCAGTCCCACCTTCGACCACTCCCTCCCCGAAGGGTTGGGCCATGGGCTTCGGGTGTTACCGACTTTCATGACGTGACGGGCGGTGTGTACAAGGCCCGGGAACGTATTCACCGCAGCGTTGCTGATCTGCGATTACTAGCGACTCCGACTTCACGCAGTCGAGTTGCAGACTGCGATCCGAACTGAGACCGGCTTTAAGGGATTCGCTCCACCTCGCGGTATCGCAGCCCTCTGTACCAGCCATTGTAGCATGTGTGAAGCCCTGGACATAAGGGGCATGATGACTTGACGTCATCCCCACCTTCCTCCGAGTTGACCCCGGCAGTCTCCCACGAGTCCCCGCCATAACGCGCTGGCAACGTAGGATAAGGGTTGCGCTCGTTGCGGGACTTAACCCAACATCTCACGACACGAGCTGACGACAGCCATGCACCACCTGTACACCAACCACAAGGGAAGCCCCATCTCTGGGGATGTCTGGCGCATGTCAAGCCCAGGTAAGGTTCTTCGCGTTGCATCGAATTAATCCACATGCTCCGCCGCTTGTGCGGGCCCCCGTCAATTCCTTTGAGTTTTAGCCTTGCGGCCGTACTCCCCAGGCGGGGCGCTTAATGCGTTAGCTACGGCACGGACAACGTGGATGTCGCCCACACCTAGCGCCCAACGTTTACAGCGTGGACTACCAGGGTATCTAATCCTGTTCGCTCCCCACGCTTTCGCTCCTCAGCGTCAGTATCGGCCCAGAGACCCGCCTTCGCCACCGGTGTTCCTCCTGATATCTGCGCATTTCACCGCTACACCAGGAATTCCAGTCTCCCCTACCGAACTCAAGTCTGCCCGTATCGACCGCACGCTCCACGTTAAGCGTGGAGATTTCACGGCCGACGCGACAAACCGCCTACGAGCTCTTTACGCCCAATAAATCCGGACAACGCTCGCACCCTACGTATTACCGCGGCTGCTGGCACGTAGTTAGCCGGTGCTTCTTATCCAGGTACCGTCACTTGCGCTTCGTCCCTGGCGAAAGAGGTTTACAACCCGAAGGCCGTCATCCCTCACGCGGCGTCGCTGCATCAGGCTTGCGCCCATTGTGCAATATTCCCCACTGCTGCCTCCCGTAGGAGTCTGGGCCGTGTCTCAGTCCCAGTGTGGCCGGTCACCCTCTCAGGCCGGCTACCCGTCGTCGCCTTGGTAGGCCACTACCCCACCAACAAGCTGATAGGCCGCGGGTTCATCCTGCACCGCCAGAACTTTCAACAACCCCCCATGCGAGAGATTGTGATATCCGGTATTAGACCTCGTTTCCAAGGCTTATCCCAGAGTGCAGGGCAGATTACCCACGTGTTACTCACCCGTTCGCCACTCATCCACACCCGAAGGTGCTTCAGCGTTCGACTTGCATGTGTTAAGCACGCCGCCAGCGTTCGTCCTGAGCCAGGATCAAACTCTCCAACAATGAATAGTTTAATCGAGGCAATTTCTTGCTTCTCAAAGGAAACCCCGACGAGGGGGTTTCATATAAGCTCTACTGGCTTAGTTCACTAGCACACTGTTGAGTTCTCAAGCAACACACCCCGAGTCCGCCGCGATCAAGCAGCTCGCTCGAAGCGAGTCATTCCTAGCAGTTTTTGGTGGGACACCCACTCAATCGCGATCCGCGAGAGCTTGGTTCGTGTCCCGGTGGCCACCCGGTTTCCCTGGCGACTTGGAGAACTTTACACCCCCTCCGAGGGCCCGGAACAGGGGGGTCCCTTAACCGCGTTCCCGCAGGTCAGGGCCCTGTTTCGGGCCACCGGGGGCCGGTCAGCCGCCGAGCGCGACGCCGGCGACGTTGCGCTTGCCCTTGCGGACGACGAGCCACTTGCCGTGGAGGGCGTCCTCGCGGGACGGCTTCCACTCCTCGTCCGCGATCTTCACGTTGTTCACGTACGCCCCGCCCTCCTTGAGGGTGCGGCGCGCGGCGCCCTTGCTGTCGACCAGCCCGCCGGCGAGCAGCAGGTCGACGATCGTCGGCTCGCCGGCCGGGTCGACCTTGCCGTTCGGGACCTCGGACATCACGGCGTCGAGGGTGCGCTCGTCCAGGTCGCCGAGTTCGCCGCGGCCGAACAGGGCCTGGCTGGCGTTGATGACCTGCCGGGTCTGCTCCTCGCCGTGCACCAGCATGGTGAACTCCTCCGCCAGCCGCTTCTGCGCGGCCCGCAGGTGGGGGCGCTGTTCGGTGTCCTCCGCCAGCGCGGCGATCTCCTCCTGGCCGAGGAAGGTGAACATCCGCAGGTAGCGGACGACGTCGGCGTCACCCACATTGACGAAGTACTGGTACCAGGCGTATGGCGAGGTCATCTCCGGATCGAGCCAGACGTTCCCGCCGCCGGTGGACTTGCCGAACTTGCGCCCCTCGGCGTCGGTGACCAGGGGCGCGGTCAGCGCGTGCACGCTCGCGCCGTCGGTCCGCCGGATCAGGTCGACGCCGCCGACGAGGTTGCCCCACTGGTCGGACCCGCCGACCTGCAGCTTGCAGCCGTACTGGCGGTGCAGCTGCAGGTAGTCCTGCGACTGCAGGAGCAGGTAGCTGAACTCGGTGTACGACATGCCGTCGCCCTCGAGCCGGCGCTTCACCGTCTCCCGGTTCAGCATGACGTTGATCGAGAAGTGCTTCCCGACGTCGCGCAGGAACTCCAGGGACGTCTGCTGCCCGGTCCAGTTCAGGTTGTTCTCGACGATCGCTCCGGTCGGCGAGTCGTCGAAGTCGACGAACCGTTCGAGCTGGCCGCGGATGCGCCCGGCCCACTCGGCGACGACGTCGAGCGTGTTCAGCGTGCGCTCCCCGGTGTCGCGCGGGTCGCCGATCATCCCGGTCGCGCCGCCGGCCAGCACGATCGGCCGGTGCCCCGCGCGCTGGAAGCGCTTGAGCATGAGCAGCGGGACGAGGTTGCCGGCGTGCAGGCTGGGCGCGGTCGGGTCGAAGCCGCAATAGAGCGTCACGGGACCCTGGTCGAGCTCACGCCGGAGGGCGTCGATGTCGGTGGACTGCGCGATCAGGCCGCGCCAGGACAGCTCGTCGAGGATGTGTTCGCTCACGCCTGTAGATCCTCCCGCACCAGGTCAACCGACTAACTGGCGGGTCGGACCCGTCGCTTCCCGCCGCGGCGGTAGGTGGACACGGCGGGCGAGCCGTCGACCCAGAAGCGCCACGGCGTGTCCATCGCCATCGCCACGCCGACGCGCGGGCCGCTGCGGATCCTGTCCGGCTCCACACGCTCCCCCACGCGCAGCCGGACCGGGGACTCCGGGTCGGTCAGGTCGACGCCGTTCTGCTCCCGGTCGATGCGCAGCACCGACGTCAGGATGGCCGGGCCCTTGGCGAGTTCGCCGGTCCCCCGCGCGTTCGGCCGCCGCCTGCGGACGACGTCGAGGCCGGTGACGACTTCCCCCGCCCGCAGCAGCACCGCGCCGGCCACGCCGTCGTGCGAGCCGACGATGTTCGCGCAGAAGTGCATCCCGTAGACGAAGTAGACGTACAGGTGCCCCGCCGGTCCCCACATGACGGCGTTGCGCGGGGTCCGGCCGCGGTAGCAGTGCGACGCCGGGTCGTCCTCGCCGCGGTAGGCCTCGACCTCGACCAGCCGGACGCCCACGGTGCCGTCGGGGCCGTCGGCCTCCAACACCGAGCCGAGCAGCAGGTGGGCCAGGTCGACCGGGTCGAGCGCGAGTTCGTCGCGGGTGAACAACCGGCCTGCGTCGCCGCTCAAACGGACTCCCTCTCCTCGGCTGCCTGGCCCGGTCACCCTAACCCTTGAGCGATCGCTCAAACTTCTCTACAGTCTGTTTGAGCAGTCGCTCAAACCAGGAGGGGAGCCGGAGATGCGACCGAAAGCGCTCTACGTCGAGACCGTGATCCGCACGGACCTCGACACGCTGTGGCGGCACACCCAGGACCCGGACCTGCACCGGCGCTGGGACCTCCGCTTCAGCGACATCACCCCGGTCGACGGCCATTTCCGCTACACCTCGCGCTTCCTGGGTGTCACGGTCACCGGCATCGGGGTGAGCGCGGCGAACCGGAATTGGCCGGACGGTTCGCGCACGTCGGTGCTGCGGTTCGCCTCGGCCGACCCGCTGTCGCTGATCAGCGAGGGTGCCGGGTTCTGGCGCTACACGCCGGTCGGCGACGGCGTCCGATTCGTCACCGGCTTCGACTACGGCACCCGCTGGGGACGCTTCGGCCGCGCGGCGGACCGGGTGTTCCGCCCGTTGTTCGGCTGGATGACGGCCTGGTCGTTCGACCGGCTGCGGCTCTGGCTCGAGACCGGGACGCCACCCGAGGAACAGCTCTTGACCGAGCCCTCGGCCGCCCGCTGCGGCCGGACCCGCCCGCGCGCGAAGGTCGCGGCGCGGTGACCGGCGTCTTCGAGCGCACGCTCGGCGCGGACTTCGCGAAGCTGCACCCGCGGATGCGGGACAGGCTCGCCCTGTCGGACGGGCGCGGGATGATCGGCCACGGCGTGATGGACCGGATCTGGCGTGGTCCCGGCTTCACGCTGCCGTTCCTGTGGCTGGGGTCGGCGCGGCACATCCTGTTCCCCGAGCGCGGCCGGAACGTGCCGTTCACCATCGAGAACTACCCGTACGTGGACGGGTACGGCCGCGAAACGGTGTCCTTCGTGCGGACCTTCGAGTTCCCGCGCCGTCGCCGGCGCTTCGACGCCCAGATGGTGCACAGCGCGCAACGCGGGCTCGTCGACTACCTGGGCACGCACCAGCACCTGGCGGTCGACCTCGCCGTGTCGGTGCGGCCGGACGGCGGGTTCCGGATCCGCTCCGGCGAGTTCCGGTTCCGGGACGGGACGCACCTGCCGCGAGCGCTCACCGTGACCGCCGCGGTCGACGAATGGTTCGACGACGGCCGCGGGCAGTTCCGGATCGAGGTCGCGGTGGTCCATCCCCGGTTCGGGCCGGTGTTCGGCTACGAGGGCGGCTTCGGCGCGCGGTACGTCGACGTCGGCGGTGGGGTGAGCGGGGCGGTCAAGCCGCTCCGTGAGAAGGTCATGGACTGATGGGCACCGGCCGGAACTCCAGTTCGCAGGACACGAAGCAGCGGCTCGTGGACGGCGTGCTGGAAGTCGTCCGGCAGCAGGGCATCACCGCCGTCTCAGCCCGGTCCGTGGCCGGCGCCGCGGGCGCCAACCAGGCGCTGGTCTTCTACCACTTCGGCACCGTCGAAGAGCTCGTCGCGCAGGCGTGCATCTCCGCGACGGAGGCGCGCGTCGCGCTCTATCGGGACCGCTTCGCCGCCGTGGCCACGGTCGGCGAGCTGCTGGCGCTCGGCCGGGACATCCGGACCGCGGAGCGCGCGGAGGGCAACCTGGCCGTCCTGGCCCAGACCCTGGCCGGCGCGCAGGGCAGCGAACGGCTCGCCGAAGCGACCCGCGAAGCCCTGGGCAAGTGGATCACCGAGGTCCGGACGGCGCTCGAGCGCGTGCTCGAGGGTTCGCCGCTGGCCGAGCTCGCGGACCCCGACGGACTGGCCCACGCCGTGTCCACCGGGTTCCTCGGACTGACGCTGTTCGACACGGTCGACCCGGGCGGCGCCGAGCAGGCCGTGGCCGCGCTGGAGCAGCTGGCCGTGCTCGTCGACGTCCTGGACGGGCTCGGCCCGGTGGCCACCCGGGCCGTCCGGGCCAAGCTCCGGAAATCCCGCCTCAGTTGAGCCACTGGCGCGCCGCTGTGACGCGCTCCTCGAGCCGCGCGCGCTGCTCGGCCACGCGCGCCGGCGCCGTGCCGCCCCGGGCGTCACGGGAGTTCACCGAGCCTTCGACGGTGAGGACTTCGCGGACCGCCGGCGTCAGTGCCGGGTTGATCTTCTCGAACTCTTCGTCGGTCAGCTCGTCCAGGCCAACGCCGCGGGACTCGGCGACGCGCACGCTCTCGCCGGCCGCTTCGTGCGCAACGCGGAACGGGACGCCCTGGCGCACCAGCCACTCGGCGATGTCGGTGGCCAGGGTGAACCCGGCCGGGGCCAGCTCGGCGAGCCGTTCGGTGTGGAAGGTGAGCGTTTCGAGCATGCCGGCGATCGCGGGGAACAGGAGCTCGAGCTGCTCGACCGAGTCGAACACCGGCTCCTTGTCCTCCTGCAGGTCGCGGTTGTAGGCCAGCGGCTGCGCCTTGAGGGTGGCCAGCAGGCCGGTGAGGTTGCCGATCAGCCGGCCCGCCTTGCCGCGGGTCAGCTCCGCGACGTCCGGGTTCTTCTTCTGCGGCATGATCGAGCTGCCGGTGGCCCAGGCGTCGTCCAGCGTCACGTAGCCGAACTCGGCGGTGTTCCAGATGATCACCTCTTCGGCGATCCGCGACAGGTTGACCGCGAGCATCGCGACGGCGAAGGCGAACTCGGCGACGAAGTCGCGCGAAGCGGTGCCGTCGATGGAGTTCTCGACACTCGTGGCGAAGCCCAGCTCCTCGGCGACGGCCTCGGGGTCCAGCCCCAGCGACGAGCCGGCGAGCGCACCCGAGCCGTAGGGCGACTCGGCCGTGCGGGCGTCCCAGTCCTGCAGCCGCGAGACATCCCGCAGCAGCGCCTGGCCGTGGGCCATCAGGTGGTGGGCGAGCAGCACCGGCTGGGCGTGCTGCAGGTGCGTGCGGCCGGGCAGGATCGCACCCGGGTGCCGCTTCGCCTGCGAGACCAGCGCGTCGACGACCTCCAGGGTGCCGGCGACGACCCGACGGGCGGCGTCGCGCAGCCACATCCGGAACAGCGTCGCCACCTGGTCGTTGCGCGAGCGGCCGGCGCGCAGCTTGCCGCCGAGCTCGGTGCCCGCGCGCTCGAGCAGGCCGCGTTCGAGTGCCGTGTGCACGTCCTCGTCGGCGATCGTCGGGGTGAACTCCCCGGACGCGACGTCCTGGGCGAGCGTGTCCAGCGCGGCCAGCATGCCGGCGAGCTCGTCTTCGGTGAGCAGGCCCGCCTTGCGCAGCACGCGGGCGTGCGCGCGGGACCCGGCGATGTCGTAGGGCGCCAGGCGCCAGTCGAAGTGCGTCGACGCGCTCAGCGCGGCCATGGCCTCCGCCGGACCGCTGGCGAACCGGCCGCCCCACAGCTGCACCGGCTGCTCGTTCCCGCTCACTGTTCTCGCTTCTCCTCGGTGTTGCGTTCGGGTGTTCAGGCGACCGTGATCCGGCCGTCGTACAGGACCAGGCGGACACTGGCACATCCGCGGCCGGTCCGCCGTTCGAGTGCGGCGCACGCTTCGCCGCGCCCGATCCGCTGCGCCTCACCCCGTGCGCACAGCATCCGGCGCGCTTCGGCGACCGAGACGGTCTCGCCGTCGATCGCCACCGGGATCCCGCGGTCGAAGGTGATCACGACCTCGTCCGGCGCGAGGAACTCCCCCTCGGCCGGAAAGATGTCGATCATGGTGATCCTTCGTCCGCCGATCGCTGGGCGAGGGCGGCGAACCGCTCGGCCAGATCCTTGCCGGTCAGCGGCTCGCGCGCGATCACCGCGACGGTGTCGTCGCCCGCGATCGAGCCGACGACCTCTTCGAGCGCCGCCCGGTCGATCGCGCTGGCCAGGAACTGGGCCGCGCCCGGTGGCGTCCGCAGCACGGTCAGGTTGCCCGACGAGTCCGCCGAGACCATCAGCTCGGCCAGCAGCCGCGAGAGCCGCGACGTGCCGCCCTGCACCCCGCGGACCGGGCTGCCGTCCTCGGGGATGACGTAGACCGGCGCGCCGGAGTCGGGCCCGCGCAGCTTGACCGCGCCCAGCTCGTCGAGGTCGCGCGACAGCGTCGCCTGGGTGACCTCGATGCCTTCGGCGGCCAGCAGCTTGGCCAGCTCGGTCTGGCTGCGGATGGTCATGGTGGACACCAGCTCGGTGATCCGCGCCTGGCGCCCCACGCGGCTGCCGGTCATCGCCGGCTCTCCTCGAAGAGCCAGACCAGCAAGGCCTTCTGGGCGTGCAGGCGGTTCTCGGCCTCGTCCCAGACCGCGCTGGCCGGGCCGTCGATCACGTCGTCGGTGATCTCCCAGCCGCGGTGCGCGGGCAGGCAGTGCAGCACGATCGCTTCGTCCGCGGCCCGCTTCAGCAGCTCGGCGTTGATCTGCAGGGCGCGGAACGGACCGACCCGGTCGAGACCGTCGTTCTCCTGCCCCATCGACGTCCACGTGTCGGTGACGAGCACGTCCGCGCCGTCGACCGCCGCGTGCGGGTCGGTGAAGACGGTGACGCTGCCGCCGGTCTCGGTCGCGCGCTTCTTCGCGTCCAGCATCACGCCCTGGTCGGGCTGGAAGCCGACCGGCGAGACGACCCGGACGTGCATCCCGGCGGTGACCCCGCCGAGCAGCAGCGAGTGCGCCATGTTGTTGGCGCCGTCGCCGAGGTAGACGAGGGTGAGGCCCTCGAGCTTGCCCTTGCGCTCGCGGATCGTCATGAGGTCGGTGAGCACCTGGCACGGGTGGAACTCGTCGGTGAGCGCGTTGACCACCGGGATCGACGCGGCCGATGCCATCGCTTCGATGCGCTTCTGCGCGAAGGTGCGCCAGACGATCCCGTCGACGTACCGCGAGAGGACCCGCGAAGTGTCCTCGATGGTCTCTTCGCGGCCGAGCTGCATCGAACGGCCGTCGACGATCACCGGGTGGCCGCCGAGCTGGCTGATGCCGACCTCGAAGGAGAACCGGGTGCGCGTCGAGTTCTTCTCGAAGATCGCCGTGATGGACTTGCCGGCCAGGGTCTTGTTGCCGAGCGGGTCGGCCTTGAGCGCGTCGGCGAGGTCGAGGATGGCTTTCTGCTCGGCCGGACTGACGTCGTCGTCGCGGAGGAAGTGGCGCAGCATCAGTCGGAGTCCTTCGTGGTGGAGTCGAGCGCGTTCGGGAGGGCGGCGAGGAAGCCTTCGGCCTGTTCGCCGTCGAGGACGAGCGGGGGCGCGAGCCGGACGGTGTCCGGGGCGACCGGGTTGACGAGGTAGCCGGCGTCCTGGGCGGCCTGGGCGAGCGCCGCCGAGACGGGCTGTTTCAGGGCGATGCCGAGCAGCAGCCCGGAGCCGCGCACGCCGGCGACGAGCGGGTGTCCCAGTGCCTCGACCCCGGCCGCGATGTCCTTGCCCAGCGCGGAGACGTGGTCGAGGAGGCCTTCGGCGGCGATGGTCTTCAGCACGGCCAGGCCGGCCGCGCAGCAGACCGGGTTGCCGCCGAAGGTGGTGCCGTGCTGGCCCGGCTTGAGCAGGTCGCCCGCCGCGCCGACGCCGATCACCGCGCCCAGCGGGAGACCGCCGCCGAGGCCCTTCGCCAGGGTGATGACGTCCGGCACGATGCCGGCCTGCTGGTAGCCGAACCAGGTGCCGAGTCTGCCGAGCCCGGTCTGCACCTCGTCGAGCACCAGCAGCGTGCCGGTGGCCTTGGTGATTTCGCGGGCGGCCTGCAGGTAGCCGTCCGGCGCCGGGATGACGCCCGCCTCGCCGAGCACCGGCTCCAGGAAGAGCGCCGCGGTGTCGGTGTCGACGGCGGCCTTGAGAGCTTCGACGTCTCCGAACGGCACGTGCTGGACGCCGGGCACCAGTGGCTTGAAGGCGTCGCGCTTGGCGGGCTGGCCGGTGAGCGTCAGCGCGCCCATGGTCCGGCCGTGGAACGCCCCTTCGGCGGCGACCACCTTGGTGCGCCCGGTCAGCCTGCTGATCTTCAGCGCGGCTTCGTTGGCCTCGGCGCCGGAGTTGACGAACAGCACCTTGCCGTGACCGGTGAGGCCGGCGACGTCGAGCAGCGCCTCGGCGAGCTCGACGGCCACCGGGTTGACGTAGAGGTTCGAGGTGTGGCCGAGCCGCTGGATCTGCTCGGTGACGGCTTCGACGACGGCCGGGTGCGCGTGGCCGAGCGCGTTGACGGCGATGCCGCCGACCAGGTCGACGTACTCCTTGCCGTCGGCGTCCCACACCTTCGCGCCCTCGCCGCGCACCAGCGTCAGCTTGGGCGTGCCGTAGTTGTCCATCAGGGCGGACTGCCAGTGCGCCTGGCCGTCCACATTGGACGTGAGGTCGGTCACGGGAGCTCCGTTTCGGGGAAGACCATGGTGCCGATGCCGCGCGAGGTGAAGACCTCCAGCAGCACGGAATGGGCGAGGCGGCCGTCGATGACGTGCGCCCGGCGGACGCCGCCGCGGATGGCGCGCACGCACGCCTCCATCTTCGGGATCATGCCGCTGGCCAGGCCGGGCAGCATGGTCTCGAGCCGGTCGACGCGGACGCGGTCGATCAGCGAGGACCGGTCGGGCCAGTTCGCGTACAGGCCTTCGACGTCGGTGAGCACGACGAGCTTCTCCGCGCCCAGCGCGGCCGCCAAGGCACCGGCGGCCGTGTCGGCGTTGACGTTGTGCACCACGCCGTCGACGTCCGGGGCGACCGTGGACACGACCGGGATGCGCCCGGCGTTGACGATGTCGAGCACGGCGTCCGGGTTGACCTCGGCGACCTCGCCGACGAGCCCGATGTCGACCTGCTCACCGTCCACAGTGGCCTGTTTGCGCTCGGCGGTGAACAGCCGGGCGTCCTCGCCGGAGATGCCGACCGCGTACGGCCCGTGGGCGTTGATCAGCCCGACGAGCTCCCGGCTGACCTGGCCGGTGAGCACCATCCGGACGATGTCCATCGTCTCCGGCGTGGTGACCCGCAGGCCGCCCTTGAACTCGCCTTCGACACCGAGCCGCTTGAGCATCGCGGTGATCTGCGGGCCGCCGCCGTGCACGACGACCGGGCGCAGGCCGGCCAGCCGGAGGAACACCATGTCCTCGGCGAAGGCCGCCTTCAGCTGGTCGTCGATCATCGCGTTGCCGCCGTACTTCACCACCACGGTGGCCCCGTGGAACCGCTGCAGCCAAGGCAGCGCCTCGATGAGCACCCCGGCCTTTTCGGCCGCCGTCGCGAGTCGTTCGTCCGCGGAAATCAGAGCCTCCTGGTTCATGAGGAGTACGCGCTGTTCTCTTCGACGTAGCCGTGCGAAAGATCCGTGGTGTAGATGGTCGCGGTGCTGGTGCCGACACCGAGGTCGACGACGATTTCGATGGCCCGGCCGGTGAGGTCCGCTTCCGACCGGTCGGCGGCGGGCACGCCCTGGGCGAAGAGGGTGACGCCGTTGATCGCGATCGACACGGCCTCGGGGTCGATGCGGGCAGGCACCCGGCCGAGCGCCATGGCGATCCGGCCCCAGTTCGGGTCGGAGCCGAACAGGGCCGTCTTGACCAGGTTGTCCTCGGCGATCGTGCGGGCGACGGCGATCGCGTCGGCCTCGGTGGCCGCGCCGCGCACGGTGACGTCGACGTCCTTGGTCGCGCCCTCGGAGTCCGCGCGCAGCTGGAGCACCAGGTCGTGGCTCACCGCGGTGAGCAGCTCGGTGAGCTCCGCTTCGGTGGGCTCGACCCCGCTGGCACCGGAGGCCAGGACCAGGACGGTGTCGTTGGTGGACGTGCCGCCGTCGACGTCGAGCCGGTCGAAGGTGACGTGGGTGGCCGCGCGCAGGGCGCGGTCGAGGGTCTCCTTGTCGACCACGGCATCGGTGGTGAGGACCGACAGCATCGTGGCGAGGTTCGGCGCGAGCATGCCCGCGCCCTTGGCGAAGCCGCCGACGCTCCAGCCGCTGTCGTGCTTCGCGAAGGCCTGCTTGGGTTTCGTGTCGGTGGTCATCACGCCCTTGGCGGCGTTCAGGCTCGCTTCGGGGCTCGCGTCGAGCGCCTTGAAGGCCGTGTCCACTCCGGACAGAACGGCGTCCATCGGGAGCCGTTCGCCGATCAGGCCGGTGGAGCAGACCGCGACCTCGATCGCGCCCGCCTGCAGGACCTCGGCGACCTTTTCGGCCGTGGCGTGGGTGTCCTGGAAGCCACCCGGACCGGTCGCCGCGTTGGCGCCGCCCGAGTTGAGGACGACGGCCTTCAGCCGCTGCTGCTTGAGCACTTCCTGCGACCACAGCACCGGCGCGGCCTTGATGACGTTGCGGGTGAACACGCCGGCCGCGACGTCGAGCGGGCCGTCGTTAACGACCAGGGTGAGGTCGAGCGCGCCGGAGGCCTTGATCCCGGCGGCGACGCCGGCGGCGCGGAAGCCCTGGGGGCCGGTGACGGTCACGGTGCCACTCCTACGGTGGAAAGGCCGGTGGTCTCGGGGAGGCCGAGGGCCAGGTTCATCGACTGGACGGCACCGCCCGCGGTGCCCTTGGTGAGGTTGTCGATCGCGGCGACGACGACCAGGCGTTTCGCGTCGGCGTCGACCGTGACCTGCAGCTGGGTGTTGTTCGAGCCGAGCGTGGCCGACGTCGTCGGCCAGGCGCCCGCGGGCAGCAGCTGGACGAACGGCTCCGCGTCGTAGGCCTTCTCGTAGGCCGCGCGGGCGGCGGCCTCGTCGACGCCTTCCTTCAGCGGGGCGCTCGCCGTGGTGAGGATGCCGCGGGGCATCGGCGCGAGCACCGGGGTGAAGGACACGGTGACCTTCTCCCCCGCCACGGCCGAGAGGTTCTGCGCGAACTCGGGGGTGTGGCGGTGGGCGCCGCCGACGCCGTACGCGCTCGCCGAGCCCATCACCTCGGAGCCGAGCAGGTTCGGCTTGAGGCTCTTGCCGGCGCCGGAGGTGCCGGTGACCGCGACGATCGTGACGTCGGGCTCGATCAGCCCGGCGGCGAACGCGGGCGCCAGCGCCAGCGAGCCGCCGGTCGGGAAGCAGCCGGGCACGGCGATGCGCTTGGTGCCGGTGAGCCTTTCGCGGGCGCCGGGCAGCTCGGGCAGGCCGTACGGCCACTGGCCCGCGTGGTCGCCGCCGTACCAGCGCTGCCAGTCGCCCGCGTCGGCCAAGCGGTGGTCGGCGCCGAGGTCGACCACCAGGACGTCCGGGCCGAGCTGCGCCGCGATCGCCGCGGAGTGCCCGTGGGGCAGCGCGAGGAAGACGACGTCGTGGCCGGCGAGGGTCTCCGGCGTGGTCTCGGCCAGCACGCGGTCGGCGAGGGGGACGAGGTGGGGCTGGTGGACGCCGAGCTTCGTGCCCGCGCTGCTGGCGGCCGTGAGCGCGCCGATCTCGACCTCGGGATGGGTCAGGAGCAGGCGCAGCAGCTCACCACCCGCGTACCCGCTGGCTCCGGCCACCGCGATGTTCACCGTCATACGCATGATTATGCACGCCCTTGCAAGTCTAAACAAACCCGGAGTGGCGGCCGCCACCTTGGGATGCTGTGCCCATGACGGACACCCCGGCCCGGTTGCTCGGCCTGCTTTCGCTGCTCCAGACACCGCGCGAATGGCCGGGCAGCGAACTGGCCGAGCGCCTGGGCGTCAGCCCGCGCACCATCCGCCGCGACATCGAGCGGCTCCGCGACCTGGGCTATCCGGTCGAGGCCAGCCGCGGGGTGGCGGGCGGGTACCGGCTGGTCGCCGGCACCGCCATGCCGCCGCTCGTGCTCGACGACGAGGAAGCCGTCGCGATCGCGGTCGGCCTGCGCACCGCGGCGGGCCAGACGATCGATGGCATCGAGGAAGCGTCCGTGCGCGCGCTGGCCAAGCTGGAGCAGGTCCTGCCCGCGCGGCTGCGCCGCCGGGTGGGCACGATCGGCACGGCGACGGTCGCCGTGCCGGCCACCGGGCCCGTCGTCGACCCGGCGCAGCTGACGGTGTTCGCGGGGGCGATCACCAACCACGAGACCGTGCGGTTCCGCTACCGCGCCCACGACGGCACCGAGACCCGGCGCCGGGCCGAGCCGCTCCGGCTGGTCGCCGCCGGCCGCCGCTGGTACCTGGTGGCCTACGACCTCGACCGGGCGGACTGGCGCGTGTTCCGCGCCGACCGCGTCCGCGAGGCTCAGGCAACCGGCGGCCGGGTGGCGCGGCGCGAGCCGCCGGCCACGGACCTGGCGGCCTACGTGCTGGACCGGTTCTACGACCTGGCGCCGTCGTACCGGGCAGTGGCCGTGCTGGCGGAGCCGGCAGCGCAGATAGCTCCCCGCCTCGGCCCGGCGACCGGCGAACTGACCGACCTCGGCGACGGCCGCTGCCGGTGGCGCAGCCACGAGGACACCGTGGAGTGGCTCGCGTTCCGGCTGCTGGGGCTGGGGTGCTCGTTCACGGTCGAGGAACCGCCGGAGCTGATCGAGCGTCTGAAGGTGATGGCGGCCCACGCGGCCGCGGCGGTGCCCGACTGAGCACGCCGGCCGGCGTGGGCTTGCCTCGTGGTGCACCACTGCTCTCCTTTCCTCGGGATGCCCGGACGACCTTGCGGGGCGTGGACCAGCCCATCGACATGAGCACCGCGTCGCCGAGCACGGTCGCCTCCGCCGCCCACGGGCTGTCCGGTTGTCCGGACTGCTCCGGGGTAGCGCGCCGTGAGCTCGCGGTGGAACGCGACACCACGCGGACCTGCCGGGAGCTCATCGGGCAACTCCGTTCGGTGCGGGACGGGAGCGGCGGCCGGTGGGCCGGTCCACCTGCGGACCGGCCCACCGCCTCCACTCAGCCCGGCTCCTCTCCGTCCAGGTCGGTGCGCCTGCTCGGCGGCACCGGGAGGTAGCAGCCAGGGTTCTCCGGGTCGCAGCCCACGCGCGGCAGGCGGGCGCGGATGCCGCCCGGGGTGCGCTCGAAGTACGCCGCGATCTCCGCGACGCTCTCCCCCGCGATCCACCGGCTCTCCAGCTCCGCGTCCATCTCCTCGCTCCACGGGCGGCCCTGCTGGGCAGGACGATCCGCGGATCTTCGCCGCGCCCCGCGGACCGCGCCGGTGGCGGACAGCAACCCGTCCGAGACGAGCTCCGCCACCGTGGCCGCCACCGCGACGTCCAGGTCGAGGCTGCCCTCGGCCACCGGTTCGCCGCCCGGACCGCCGGCCTCCAGGGTGATCATCACCCGGGGCGTGGGTTCGGGGCGGTCGACGTCCGTCCTGGTCGCGACCATGATCTGGTAGGTGTTCTCCTGTGCCCGGACCTCGGTCCGGCGCTGTTGGATGATCGACATGCCACGAAGGTAGCGCGCACCCCCGACAATTTTCGGTCACGCGCTGCTCACGGGCCACTTCGCTCCGAAATTGTCAGACCCCTCGCCTAACGTTCCCCTCGACCACGAACCGTCACGAGGAGGCGACGATGGGACACCGGCGGACAAGACGCTGCCCCGGTCCGGAGGCACCGGACCGGGGCAGCGGGATCAAGCGGTTTCGCTCAGAAGTGCAGCAGCTGGGCGAGCGTGCTCTGCTTCTCCTGGGCGGCCTTCGCGGAGCTGTCCGACTTCTGCGCCGCGGCGCCGTCGGTCACCGGCGGCACCGGCACCGGGTCGCACTGGACGTCCGAGTGGTTGCCGGGCTGGCGCTTCGGCAGCGTGCCGGTGGCCAGGTAGTCGGCGATCTTGTCGTCCACACACCGCACGCCGGACAGCGAACCGGCGTGCGTGGTCCCGCCCGGCGCGCTGATCAGGCTCGAGTTCGGGAACCGCTTCCGCACCTCGAGGCTGCCGGCGTACGGCGTGGCGGCGTCGAGCTCTTCGCTGATGAGCAGCGCACCGGCCACCTTGCGGCCGTCGATGTCCACCGGCTTGCCCGCCTTGGCGGGCCAGAACGCGCACGGCGCGTTGAACCAGGCGTTGCCCCAGGTCTCGAACGGGGCCTTGAAGTAGGTCAGCCAGTTGTCTATCCGCCACCGGTTCCAGTCGGTCGGCCACTGCACGTCGGTGCACTGCACGCCCAGGTACACGGCGAAGCCGTTGTCGTCGCCCGGCGGGTTCGAGTTGTCGTAGAGCGTCTTGAGCGTCTGCCAGTCACCCTTGTGCACGTAGCCGTCGAAGGCCTTGGCCATGTCGACCCAGCCGAAGACGTAGTAGCCGGCCTGCAGGAAGATGTCGGTCCACTCGTCGCCGCCGATGACCCCGCCCGCCGGGTCCTTGGCGAGCTTGCGCTGCGTGGCGTACCACAGCTTCTCGACGGCGTCGCCGGTCTTGCCGAGGTGGTAGACGTCGTCGTGCTGCGCGAGCCAGTCGAAGTAGATCTTGATGTTCTTGTCGAACGCGACGTCCTGGTCGAGGTTGGCCTGGTACCAGACCTTCCGCGGGTCGACGTTGCCGTCGAGCACCATCCGGCGGACGTTCTTCGGGTACAGCGTGCTGTACACCTGGCCGAGGTAGGTGCCGTAGGAGAAGCCGTAGTAGTTGATCTGCTTCTCACCGAGGGCCTTGCGCAGGCTGTCCATGTCCTGCGCGACGTCGGTCGTCTTGAGGTGGTTGAGGATCTCGCCGTTCTTGCGGCACGCGTCGGCGTACCCCTTCGAGCGGGCGAGCCAGGTCTTCTCCAGCTGCGGCGTGGTCGGCACGTAGGCGGGCCGGTTGTAGCTGAAGTAGTTCCCGTCGCAGCTGATCGCGGGCTTGCTGGAGCCGACGCCCCGCGGGTCGAAGCCGATCCAGTCGTAGCTTTCCCCCGCACCGTCCGGCACGTACTTGCCGAGCACCGAAAGGCCGAGGCCGGAACCGCCGGGACCACCCGGGTTCACCAGCATGATGCCCTGCGACTGCGCGGTCTTGTGCTTGATCCGCGAGACCGCGATCGAGACCTTCGTCCCGCCCGGCTTCGCGTAGTCCATCGGCACCACGAGGAAGCCGCACTCGGCGCCGTTCGCCTTGAGGCTTTCCGACGCGCAGGGGCCCCAGGCGATCGGCGCGGGGGTGAACTGCACCCCTTCCGCGGAGGCGGCGGGCGCGGCAGCCATCAGGCCTGCCGCGAGCCCCGCGGCGGCAATGGCGGCAACAATTCTTTTCACAGTCGTCCTTTTCGTCCGCATTCGACAGTGTTCGCCCGATTCCGACGAAACTACCGGCAACCCTGGACAATCTCGCCGATCGACGCGGCTTTCGCCATCCGCCTTTCGTCGGGACCTGCGTCGCCCGCGCGGCACCGGAACCGTCGGTGGCCGGCGGTACCGTGCGCATCGCCGGAGTGCGACGGGAGGACGGATGAGCGTGGAAGAAAAGCTGGTCAAGGCCATCCGCACCGGGCTGGCCGAGCTGGCCGACCCGGTGAAGGCGCCCGCGATGCGGGCGTACATGAAGTCGGCCATGCCCTTCCACGGCGTGGCGAAGCCCGAGCGCAGCGCGCTCCTCAAGCGGGTACTGGCCGACCACATATTGCCCGATCGGGCGACATTCTCGGCGACGGTGCTGGCGTTGTGGCGCACCGCCGAATTCCGCGAGGAGCGGTATGCGGCGATCGATCTTTCCGGGTATCGGGCCTACCGGCAGTGGCAGGACCCGGAGCTGGTGCCGGTGTACGAGGAAATGATCGTCACCGGGGCGTGGTGGGACCACGTGGACGAGCTCGCCATCCGCCGGATCGGCCCGATCCTCCGGGCCCACCGCGCCCGGATGACGCCGGCGATGCTGTCTTGGGCAACCGACGGCGACCTCTGGCGCCGCCGCACGGCGATCATCTGCCAGGTGGGGGCCAAGGAGGACACCGACACCGACCTGCTCACCCGCGCGATCGAGCCGTCGATCGCCGAGCCGGAGTTCTTCCTGCGCAAGGGAATCGGCTGGGCCCTGCGCGACTACGCCAAGACGGCGCCGGACTGGGTGCGGTGCTTCGTGGCCGACCACCCGGGGTTGTCCGGGCTGTCCCGGAGGGAGGCGCTCAAGCACATCGGCTGAGGTGACGGTGGGGTGGACCGGGAGGGTCGGTTCGCGTACCTGGCCGGTCGGCTCGCGTACCCGGACGGTCGGCTCGCGTGCCGGGGCAGTCGAGACGCGTGCCGGAGGGGTCGACCCTCGTACCTGAGCGGCCGGCTCGCGTGATCGGGCGGCCGGCTCGCGTGCCGGAAGGGTCGGCTCGCGTGCCTGGAGGGACGACACGCGTGACTGCAGGGTCGACACGCGTGATTGGAGGGACGACACGGCGGGCTTGAGTAGCTCGGGGGCCGGAAAGCGGCCGGCCCCTCCTGCTCTGGTGAGCGGGAGGGGCCGGGTGAGCGCCGGGCCGGTGAGCCTCGGAGTGGTGGGCGTCAGGCGCGGAGCGTTGCGTTGAAGCGCTCGCCCGCTGCCGCCACTGCCGCGTCGCGGGCCTTGGTGGCCTCGTCGACCGTCAGGGTGCGGTCGGGTGCGCGGAAGCGCAGCTTGTACGCCAGCGAGCGCTTGCCCTCGCCGACCTGTTCGCCCGCGTACGCGTCGAACAGCGTGATGTCCTCCAGCAGCTCGCCCGCGCCCTCGCGCAACACCGACGCGAGGTCGGCCGACGGGACTTCCGCCGCCGCCACCAGGGCGACGTCCAGCAGCACCGGCGGGTAGCCCGAGACGCTCGGGGCCGGGCGGGAATCCGGGAGCGGGATCGCGTCCAGGTCGAGCTCCATCGCCACCGTGCGCGGAGGCAGGCCGAGGGCCTCGACCACCTTCGGGTGCAGCTCGCCCGCGTGGCCGACCGGCCAGTCGCCGACTCGCAGCTGGGCGCAGCGGCCCGGGTGCCACGGCGGGAGGTCGGCCGCCTGGACCGTCAGCTCGACGCCCGCGGCCTCCGCGACCGTGCGGGCCGCCTGGACGGCGTCGGCCCAGTTCGCCGGCTCGCCGGCGCCCCACCAGCCCGCCCGGCGGCGGTTGCCGGCCAGGACGACCGCGACGTGCAGGGGCTGCTCGGGCAGGGCCGCCTCCAGCAGCGCCAGCTCCTCGTCGGTCGGGCGGCGGTCGACGCCAAGGTCCGGGACCTTCAGCGGGTTCGGGGCCGGGAGCACCACCTGGCCGATGTTGTACAGCGAGACGTCCTTCATGCCGCGGGACACGTTGCGCTGCAAGGTGTCCAGCAGGCCCGGCAGCAACGTCGTCGCCAGGCGGTTGCGGTCGGCCTCCAGCGGGTTGCGGACCACGACCGTGTTGCGGCGAACGTCGTCGGACGGCAGGCCGAAGGCGTCCCACACCGTTTCGCTCACGAACGGGAACGGGCGCACCTCGACGTAGCCCGCCTCGGCGAGGGCACGGGACACGGCCCGGACGCGCCGCTGGGCGTCGGTCAGGCCGCGGCCTGCCGGGGCGGCGGGCAGCGTCGACGGGATGCTGTCGTAGCCCTCCAGCCGCAGCACCTCTTCGACGAGGTCGGCCGGCTGGCGCAGGTCGCCGCGCCAGCTCGGGGGGATGGCCGTGACCAGGCCCGTGCCGTCGTCGCCCGTGCCGACCGAGACCTTGCAGCCGATCTGGGTGAGCCGGCGGACCGTGACACCGCGCTGGTAGTTCACGCCCGCGACCTTGTCGGGCAGGTTGATCGGCATCACGACCGGCGGGTTCGGCTCGATCGTGCCTTCGTCGGTGCGGCCGGGCTGGATCGCCGCGTCGCCGTACTGGCGCAGCAGACGGGCGGCCAGCTCGACGGCCGCCGCGCACAGCTGCGGGTCGGTGAACCGCTCGAACCGCTTGGCCGCCTCGGAGAACAGCTTGTGCCGCCGGGCCGTGCGGCTGATCGCCGCCGGGTTCCAGTGCGCCGCCTCGAGCAGGACGTCGGTGCTCTCCGTGGTGATCTCGGTGCTCGCGCCTCCCATCGTGCCGGCCAGCGAGATGACCCCGCTGTCGTCGGCGATCACGATGTCGTCCGGGTCGAGCGTGCGCTCGACGTCGTCCAGGGTGGTCAGCTTCTCGCCCGGCTGCGCGCGGCGCACCACCAGGTCGCCCTGGATGGCCTTGGTCGCGAACGCGTGCAGCGGGTGCCCGAGCTCGAGCATCACGTAGTTGGTGACGTCGACGGCCAGGGAGATCGACCGGATGCCGGCCAGCATCAGCCGCCGCCGCATCCGCCACGGGGTCGGCGCGGTCGCGTCCAGGCCGGTGACCCGGCGCAGCACGAACCGCGGGCAGCCTTCCGGGTCCTCGACGCGGACCGGCCAGGCGTCGCCCTCGGCCGCCGGGACCTCGAGCAGTGCCGGGTCGCCGAAGGGCACGTCGAGCGCGTTCGACAGCTCGCGCGCGAGCCCGCGGATCGACAGCGCGTAGCCGCGGTCCGGGGTCGCGGCGAGCTCGATCACCGAGTCGTTGAGGCCGAGCAGCTCGCTCGCGTCGTCGCCCGGGCTCGCGGTGCCCGGGGGCAGCACGAGGATGCCGGTGTGGTCGTCGCCGAGGCCGAGCTCGCGGGCCGAGCAGATCATGCCGTCGCTGATCCGGCCGTAGGTCTTGCGGGCGGCGATCTCGAAGTCGCCGGGCAGGACGGCGCCGGGCAGCGCGACGACGACCAGGTCGCCCTCGGCGAAGTTGCGCGCGCCGCAGATGATGCCGCGGGTCTTGATGCCGTGCGGGCCCTCGTCGAGCTCGCCGGCTTCGTCGTCGTCGTCCTCGTCGTCGAGTTCGTCGTCCGCGGCTTCGTCGGCGGGCTCGCCGACGTCGACGCGGCAGAAGCGCACCGGCTTCTTGAACTCGGTGAGCTCCTCGATCTCGGCGACCCGGCCGACGACCAGCGGGCCGGTCACGGGACCGAGCTCGTGCAGGTCGTCGACCTCGATGCCGATCCGGACGAACGCGTCGGCCAGGTCCTGCGGCGTGACCTCCTCAGCGAGATCGAGGTGTTCGGTCAGCCAGCTGACTGGGACTCGCACTATGCCTCCGTTCCGAAGGGAAGGGTGAAGCGGACGTCGCCCTCCACCATGTCGCGCATGTCCGGGATCCCGTTGCGGAACTGCAGGGTGCGCTCGATGCCCATGCCGAAGGCGAACCCGGAGTACACCTCGGGGTCGACGCCGCAGGCGCGCAGCACGTTCGGGTTGACCATGCCGCAGCCACCCCACTCGACCCAGCCGGGGCCGCCCTTCTTCTCCTCGAACCAGACGTCCACCTCGGCGGACGGCTCGGTGAACGGGAAGAAGTGCGGGCGCAGCCGCGTCTTGGAGCTCTCGCCGAACATCGCGCGGGCGAAGGCGTCCAGGGTGCCCTTGAGGTGGGCCATGGTGATGCCCTTGTCGACCGCGAGGCCCTCGACCTGGGTGAACACCGGGGTGTGGGTCGAGTCGAGCTCGTCGGTGCGGTACGTCCGGCCGGGGCAGACGACGTACACCGGCAAGTCGCGGTGCAGCAGCGTGCGCGCCTGCACCGGCGAGGTGTGCGTGCGCAGCACCAGGCCGGAGTCCTCTTCGCCGACGTAGAACGTGTCCTGCAGCTGGCGGGCCGGGTGGTCCTTGCCGAAGTTCAGCGCGTCGAAGTTGAACCACTCGGCTTCGATCTCGGGACCTTCGGCGACCTCGTAACCCATCGCGACGAAGGCGTCGGCGACGCGTTCGGAGACGGTGCTGATCGGGTGCCGGGCGCCGCGCGGGACGCGGTCCCACGGCAGGGTGACGTCGACGGCCTCTTCGCGCAGCACGCGCTCGTCGCGCTCCGCCTGGAGCTCGGCGCGGCGGGCGTCGAAGGCCGCCTGGACGGCCTGTCGCGCCTCGTTGACGCGCTTGCCCGCCTCGGCCTTCTCCTGCTTCGGCAGGGCGCCGATCCCGCGGCGGGCGAGGCCCACCGGTGACTGGTCGCCGAGGTGGGCCGGCTTGACCTCGGCCAGCCCTTCGAGCCCGGTCGCGGCGGCGAACGCCGCTTCGGCGGCCTTGACCGCCTCCTGCAGCGTCTCGGGGGCGAGCACCGCGCCCTGTGCTTCCTTCTCCGTGGCTCCGGACATAACTCCTCGGCGTCCGCTGGGACTGGTCGTTCACGCGCCGCCGCACACGGCACGCGAGAGGTCAAAGGCGGGAAAAGTCTATGGGATCGGCTCCGCGCGCCCCCGGTCGCCCCGGGGGCGCGCGGCCGCGGCGTCAGCGCGCGCGGAACGCCCCTTCGAAGTCGACCGACGCGAACTCGCCGGGCACGGCGCCCTCGGCGGCGTAGCGGTACAGCGCCGTCTGGTAGATGCCGGACAAAGTCGTGATGAAGACCGCCACGAGCAGGGTCCAGACGATCGCCAGCCCGACCGCGACGAACAGCGTGGCCGTGCCGCCGAGCAGGAACCCGCCGCCGAGGAACACGACGTACCCGGCCAGGGTGAGCAGGAACCCGACGATGCCGAGGCCGGCGGTGCCGGCGACGTTCTCGCCCCAGGCGCGGCGGAACAGCTCGACCGACCGCTTGACGCCGTCGCGGACCCCGGCGCCTTCGAGCATGACCGCCGGCAGCACGAGGTACGTGGTGAACCGCCAGGCCATGCCGACCAGGCCGCTGATGATGCCGCCGAGGAAGCCGAGCCGCTCCTCGATCGTGCGCAGGACCACGCTGACCGTCGCGGTCACCCCGGCCCAGCCGAGCAGGGCCGGCCAGCGACGGCCGGCCGCGGCGAGGCCGGCGCCGACACCCGGCATCCCGCCGTCACCGCGCAGCGCCACGGCCGCCTGGGAGATCAGGGCGGCGTTGAAGAAGATCGTGACGAACGCCGAAACGAGGTAGAACGCCGCGAGCAGCACGTACGTGCCGACGGTCGGCCGGAAGTCGTCGGCGTCGAGGTGGACGGTGAAGAACGCGGGTGTCAGGAACACCGCGGCGACCAGCAGCCCGGCGATCCCGGCGAGCACCGGGAACCACGCCAGGCCCTTGTGGGCGCGCAGCACCTTGAACGAAGCGGAGAACAGCGCGAACGAGCGGGCGAGCCTGCCCATGGAACCCCCCGATATCGGCCACAATGGATATTGCGGGAGCCTACTCGCAGGTCAGCGCCGCGCCGCCATGGCGCTCGTGTAGACGCAGACGGCCGCGGCGGTGGCGAGGTTGAGGCTCTCGGCGCGGCCGTACAGGGGGATCCGGACGGCGAGATCGGTGCGGTCGAGGACGTCGGCGGGCAGGCCGTGTGCCTCGTTGCCGAACACCCACGCGGTCGGCGCGGCGAGGTCCACCCGATCGAGTTCGGCGTCGGCGTAGCCGTGGGCGGCGAACGTCCGCAGGCCCGCGGCCGAGCAGGCCGACAGCGCCGCCGGGACGTCGCGGACGCGCGCGATCGGCAGGTGGAACAGGCTGCCGGCGGCGGCGCGGACGCACTTGCCGTTGTGGGGGTCGACGGTGTCGCCCGCCAGGACCACCGCGTCGGCACCGGCCGCGTCGGCGACGCGGATGACCGTGCCCGCGTTGCCGGGGTCGGCGACGTCCACCAGCACGACCACGAGCCGCGCGGCCGGCGTCACGGCCTCCTCGAGGGGCCGGTCCAGCAGCGCGCAGACGGCCACGATGCCTTGGGGCGTCACGGTTTCCGACAGCCCGTCGGCGGCGCGGTCGGTGATCGGCGAGACGCCGAAGCCGGCCGCGCGGGCGGCGTCGAGCAGGTCGGCGTGCTGTGCGGACGCGCGCGAAGTGACGAACAGCTCGTACACCGTGCCGTCGGCCAGCGCGGCCTCGACGGCGTTGGCGCCTTCGGCCAGGAACCGGCCGGTCTTGTCGCGTTCCGCGCGCCGCGTCAGCTTGCGCGCAGCAACGACCCGGGGGGTCCGTTCGGTGAACGGTTCCGCCCCGGGTCGGGGAAAGCTGCCGGTCAGGCCGACTTCGCTTCGCCGGTGTTGACGTTGGCCTTGGCGAGCTCGGCCAGCGCGGTGAAGGCGGCGGCGTCGTTGACGGCGAGGTCCGCGAGGATCTTGCGGTCGACCTCGACACCCGCGGCCTTGATGCCCTGGATGAACCGGTTGTAGGTCACGCCGTTGGCGCGGGCGGCCGCGTTGATGCGGGTGATCCACAGCTGGCGGAAGTCACCCTTGCGGGCACGGCGGTCCCGGTAGGCGTAGTTCAGCGAGTGAAGCGTCTGCTCCTTGGCCTTGCGGTACAGCCGCGAACGCTGGCCGCGGTAGCCGCTGGCCAGTTCGAGAGTTGCGCGACGCTTCTTCTGGGCGTTGACCGCCCGCTTGACGCGTGCCACGGGTCCATCCTGTCGATCTCAGGGGGCGAGGGGGACGCCCCGGGTGGTTACAGCAAGTTCTGCGGGATCAGATGCCGAGCAGGCGCTTGACGCGGCCGACCTCGGTCTTCGACACCTCGGTGGTGCCCTCGAGACGGCGGGTCACGCGGCTGGACTTCTTCTCCATGCGGTGGCGCCGGCCGGTCATCTGGCGGCGCAGCTTGCCCGTCCCCGTCTTGCGGATGCGCTTGGACGTCCCGCTGTGGGTCTTCATCTTCGGCATTTCTGTCCTCTTTCGTGCGGCGGCTCACCGGAGAACCGGTGAGCCGCTGACTCGTGCTGGTCGGCGCCTACGCCTCGGGGGCCTGCTCGGGGGCGGGCTCGGCCTTGGCCTTCGGCTTCACGTTCTTGTGCGGGGCCAGCACCATGATCATGTTGCGGCCGTCCTGCTTGGCGGACGACTCGACGAACCCCAGCTCGGTGACGTCCTCGGCGAGCTTCTGCAGCAGCCGGTAGCCGAGCTCCGGCCGGGACTGCTCGCGGCCGCGGAACATGATCGTGACCTTGACCTTGTTGCCCGCCGCCAGGAAGCGCGACACGTGACCCTTCTTGGTCTCGTAGTCGTGCTGGTCGATCTTGGGGCGCAGCTTCTGTTCCTTGATGACGGTCAGCTGCTGGTTGCGCCGCGATTCGCGGGCCTTCTGCGCGCTCTCGTACTTGAACTTGCCGAAGTCCATGAGCTTGCACACCGGCGGGCGGGCCTGCGGCGCGACCTCGACGAGGTCGAGGTCGTTCTCCTGCGCCAGGCGCAGCGCATCCTCGATCCGGACGATGCCGACCTGTTCGCCGGCGGGTCCGACGAGACGGACTTCCGGCACCCGGATTCGGTCGTTGATGCGTGTCTCGGAGCTGATGGGGCCTCCTTGGTCCGAGGAATGTTTCCTGTTCTCGTTTCGACCTGGTGCCCACATAGCGAAGGCCCCGACACCATGCGGTGCGCGGGGCCCACTCTGTTTCCGATCGTGCCCGCGAAGGCACTTGTTCACCCTGGACGGGTGAGACCGGACCCGGCCACCTGTACGGTGACGCGGGTGGGAGCGGGGCTCCACTTGCCGCCCCCGATCGCTCGGGAGCTGGTCGCTCGTGGAAGGGTACCAGACGTGTCAGAACAACCCTCCGAACAGCCCCCGTATTCCCCCGACGCCCGCCACCTGGAGGACATCCCCAGTGTGGAGGTGATCAGCCGCGCGGCGGTGATGCTGCTGTCGGCCGGCGCCGAGCGGCTCGGGCTCGCCGACGCCGACCCGGCGACCTCTCCCCACCGCGACCTCGACGAAGCGCGGCGGCTCATCACGGCGCTGGCCGGGCTGGTGACCGCCTCCGCGGAGTACCTCGGCCTGCACGCCGGGCCGTTGCGGGACGGGCTGCAGTCGCTGCAGAAGGCCTTCCGGGAGGCTTCGGCCGTGCCCGACGAGCCCGGGCAGGGGCCCGGCGAGAAGTACACCGGCCCGGTTTACTGATTCGACGGCTTGGCCTGGCCTCGCGCCGGCCGGGGCCGGGTCGGGCCACCCCGCCTTGAAGAGCGGCCGGGGCCAGGGTGGGGCAGTAAAGATCGCCTAGGTCGGGACCCGCGCCGGCCGGAGTCGGGTCGGACCGGCTGAGCTCTGGGCCCGGCCGGGGCCGCATCGGGTCGGCCCCGCCGTTGAAGATCGCCTCGGTTGCGTCCCGCACCGGCCGAGGCGGGCGGGCCGGCAGTGCCGCACGCCGGCCCGCTTGAAACCACCCCGCGTCGGCTGAGCGGTTCGCTCCGGCTGCGACGTGCGGCACACTTCCGGGTCGTGCTTACTCCACTCGTCGCCGGGGTGTTCGCGCTCGCCGGAGTCCTTCCGGCGCCTTCCTCGAACCCGTCAAAGCGCGGGTCGCGGCCCGGACGCGCCTTCGGGAAGAACGCGCCCTGCGGTCCGCCCAGCTCGTCGAGGCAGCGACCGCCGCTCGCGACTCCGTTCTCTGGCTCTTCCGGACCGTCCGCACGGTCGCGCCCTCCCTGCCCCCGAGCCCCGAACTCGTCGCCGATGCGGAGCAGCGCTACTGGACCGCGCGCAGCGATCTCAAGAAGGCCCTTCTCCTGCTCCGCCTGGTCGGACCGGACGAGCTGGTCGCCGGCGCGCTGGCCGTCGCGGAAGCCGATCGGGCGCTGCGGACGCTGTGGTTCGACCGCGCCCCGGCTGCCCGGCTGGCGCACTCCGCCGAGATGTCGGCCGTGCTGCGGCAAGGGCGGCACGCCTTCGACGAGTTCACCGACCTCGCCCGGCAGCTCACCACGCCGAGCTGAGCAGACGCACCCTTGCCGGCCCACTCGCCGACATCTAACATGTTAGATGTGAGTCTCTCGAAGGTCACTCGCCCCCTGCTTCGCGACGAGGCGTACGACCGCATCCGCCGCGCGATCGTCGACGGCACGCTCCCGCCCGGGGCGCCGCTGCGCGACGGCGACCTCGCCGACCAGCTCGGGCTCTCGAAGGCGCCCGTCCGCGAGGCCCTCCGGCGGCTGGCCGACGACGGCCTCGTGGACTCCAAGCCGCAGAGCTACACGCGCGTCTCCGAGGTGATGTCCCCCGACGTCCTCGACGCCCGCGAGATCGTCCGGGTGCTGCACGAGTTCGCCGTCCGCCGGGCCGCCGCGCGGTGCCGTCCCGCCGACATCGCCGCCATGCGCGCGGCCAACGACCGGTTCGCGAAAGCCATCGAGGCCCGGGACATCGCGGCCGCCGTCAAGGCCGACGACGAGCTGCACGACGTCCCCGTCCGGCTGGCCGGGAACGCCGCCGTCGCCGCGACCCTCGACCGCTACACCCCGCTGCTGCGCCGCCTCGAACACGCGCGCTTCAGCTCGGCACTCGCCTGGAACTCCGTCGAGCGCCACACGATGCTCATCGACGCGCTCGAGAAGCACGACACCCCAACCGCCGTCGAGGTGATCTCGACCATCTGGACCGATCTGCTGGAGGACCGATGACCCTCGCCGACTTCCCCCGCTACCCGCTGCTCTTCGGCCCGTCGCCGGTGCACCCCCTCGACCGCCTCACCGAACACCTCGGCGGCGCGAAGATCTGGGCCAAGCGTGAAGACGTCAACTCCGGTCTCGCCTACGGCGGCAACAAGACCCGCAAGCTCGAGTACCTCGTCGCCGACGCGCTGAAGCAGGGCGCCGACACGCTCGTCTCCATCGGCGGCGTCCAGTCCAACCACACCCGCCAGGTCGCCGCGGCCGCGGCGCGGGCCGGACTGAAGGCCGTTCTCGTGCAGGAAAGCTGGGTCGACTGGCACGACCCGCTCTACGACAAGGTCGGCAACATCCAGCTCTCGCGCATCCTCGGCGCCGACGTCCGGCTCGTCGAGGCCGGTTTCGGCATCGGCTTCAAGGAGGCGTGGGAGAACGCGGTCGCCGAGGTGGAAGCGCGGGGCGGGAAGCCGTACGCCATCCCCGCCGGCGCCTCCGACCACCGGCTCGGCGGCCTCGGCTTCGCGAACTGGATCGTCGAACTCGAGAAACAGGAAGAAGAACTCGGCGTCTTCTTCGACACCGTGATCGTCTGCTCGGTCACCGGCAGCACCCAGGGCGGGATGGTCGCCGGGACCGCCCTCGGGAAGCACCGCCGCATCCTCGGCATCGACGCTTCCGCCAAGCCCGGCGAAACCCGCGAGCAGGTCACGCGCATCGCGCGCAACACCGCCGAGCTGATCGGCGCCGGTGAGATCCCCGACGTCGAGCTGGACGACCGCTACCACGGCGGGATCTACGGCATCCCCGACAAAGCATGCTTGGACGCCATCGAGACGTGCGCCCGGCTGGAGGGGATGATCACCGACCCGGTGTACGAGGGCAAATCCATGGCGGGCCTCATCGATCTCGTCGAGAACGGCGAGATCGCCCGTGACTCGAACGTCCTCTACGCCCACCTCGGCGGGCAGCCGGCCCTGAACGGCTACACGAGCGTCCTGGGCTGACCGCCCGCCGAAGGCTCAGTCCAGCACGCAGAGCACGTCGATCTCGACGAGGAGCTCGCCCGGGAGGCCGACGTACACGGTCGTACGGGCGGGCTGCGGCTCGTCGCCGATCAGCTCGTCGTACACCTCGTTGAACGGCGCGAAGTGCGCGGTGTCGGTCAGGTACACCCGGACCATGATCGCGTCGGCGAGGCTGGAGCCCGCCGCCGCCAGCACGGCCTCGATGTTCTTGAACGTCTGCCGCGTCTGGCCGGCGACGTCGTCGCCGACGATCGCGCCCGTGGCCGGGTCGAAGGCGACCTGGCCGGCGACCTGCAGCAGGTTCCCCTTGCGGACGGCCTGCGAGAACTTCGCCGGCGGCTTCGGCGCGTTCTCGGTGGAAACTGCCGTCTTGCTCATCAGTGCCCCTTTCCGTTCTCCGTCCATCCACTGTGGACGGAAGCTTCCTTCGTGGCGGCCCGCAGCTCGGGCACCAGCGCCAGCAGGCCTTCGTAGTCGAGCAGCACCTTCGGCACCGACATCGACGCGGCGGCCAGCACCTCGCCGCCGGTTCCCCGGACCGGCGCCGCGATGCAGTGGATGAAGTCCTCGTGCTCGGCGTTGTCGACGGCGTACCCGCGCTGGGCCACGCGTTCGAGTTCGGCGAGGTAGTCCGCGGGCGTGGTGATCGTGTTCGGCGTCCGCACCGGGTACTCGATGGACCGGGCGATCTCCTCGCGGCGGGCCGGCGGCATCGCCGCGACCAGCACCTTCCCCACCGCCGTGCAGTGCAGCGGCGCGCGCTTGCCGATGCGCGAGTACATCCGCACCGAGTGCCGTCCCTCGAACTTGTCGATGTAGACGACTTCGCCGTCCTCGTAGCTGGCCAGGTGCACGGTGTGCCCGGTGCGCGCGTTGAGGGCCGCCAACGCCGGGTGGGCGCTGCGCCGGACGTCGAAGGAGTCCAGGGCCTGGTTGGCGAGGTCGAACATGGCGCTGCCCAGCCGGTAGTGCCGGGCGCCTTCGCGGCGGACGAAGTGGTGCTGTTCGAGGGTGCGCAACAGCCGCAGCACGGTCGACTTGTGCACGCCGATCTCGTCGGCCAGGTCGTCGAGCGTGCGCGCGTCCTGCGCGATCGAGTTCAGCAGCGTCAACGCGCGGTCCAAGCTCTGACTCACGTGCGCACCACCCCTTCACCGGTCAGCCGCGCCGAACGCCACTCGTCCGGGTCTGCCTGCAGCAGGGTAGCCACGACGTCGCGCGGCAGCGGCACCCCGACGTCGTCGTGCGTGAGCAGGGTGACCGCGGCCTGGAGGTGCCCCTGCCGAAGCCGCTCCAACGGCGTGGCGCCGCGCAGGGTCGCGGCGAGGAACCCGGCGGCGAAGGCGTCGCCCGCGCCGACCGGCTCGACGACGTCGACCTGCAGCGCGGGTGCGAACAGCGGCTCGCCCTCGACCAGCGTCGCGCCGCGTTCGCCGTGCTTGACGACGAGCGTGCGCGGCTGCGGCAGCAGGGCCCGCAGCTTCGCCGGGTCACCGGTCCCCCACACGCGCTCGGCCTCGTCGTCGCCGGTCAGGACGATGTCGGCCTGGGCGGCCAGCTCGGCGAGCAGCCCCGGGTCACGGCCGGCCCAGAGCGCGGGCCGCAGGTTGACGTCGAAGGAGATCAGCCGGTCGCCGCGGGGCATGGCCAGGATCGCGCGCACCAGTTCGAGGCAGCTGTCCGACAGCGCGGGCGTGATGCCGGACAGGTGGATCACGCGGACGCCGTCGAGGTCGAGCCGGTCCAGCACGGACGGCCCCATCCCGGACGCGGCCGAGCCCGTCCGGTAGTAGCGCACCGGACTGCCGCCGGCGCCGCTTTCCTTGACGTAGAGCCCGGTCGGGCGCGCCGGGTCGACGGAGCACGCGCTGACGTCGACGCCGTGGGACGCCACCTCCCGCAGCATCGCCCGGCCGAACGGGTCGTCGCCGACCGCGCTCACCCAGCCACTGCGGACGCCCAGCGTCGGCAGGTTGCAGGCCACGTTCGACTCGGCGCCGCCGATGGTGCGGACCCAGCGCTTCACCTCGTCCGGCGGGCCGGGCTCGGCGGGCACGAACAGGGCCATCGTCTCGCCCACGCACAACACCTCGGGCCCGCTCGTCACTGTCCGTCTCCCTGCCCTTCACCCCGTTGACCTGTGGCGACCCGGATGCTACACCTATGGCACTCAAAATGCGCAACAGTCGTTGCACTATATGCAACAGGGGTCGCCGCCTGATGAACGCATGCACGATGAACGCCGCCGCGCTCGATGCCCTCCGCCGGGAGCGCATCGACTGGCGCTTCCGCAACGCCGCCCCCGCCCTGACCGGGCTCACCCTGGACGAAGCCGCGGACCGCAGGCTCAACCTGTTCACCGACGGGTTCTTCGCCCCCTTCGTCGTCCTCGACGAAGAAGCGCTCGAACACAACCTGCGGACGATGGCCGCGTGGTGCGCCGCGCGGGGCGTCGTGCTCGCACCGCACGGCAAGACGACCATGGCACCGCAGCTGTTCGCGCGCCAGACGGACCACGGCGCCTGGGGCGTGACCTGCGCGAACGCCGGTCACCTCCGGATCTACCGCGCCTTCGGCGTCTCCCGGATCCTGCTGGCCAACCAGCTCGTCGACCGCGCCGGCCTGCGCTGGCTGGCCGCCGAGCTGGCGGCCGACCCCGCGTTCGAGTTCGTCTGCTGGGTCGACTCGGTCCGCGGCGTCGAGCTGATGACCGCGGCCCTCGAAGGCAGCGAACGCCCGGTGGACGTCCTGGTCGAGCTGGGCGCCGACGGCGGGCGCACCGGCGTCCGCGACACCGCGACGGCGCTGGCGGTCGCCGAGGCGGTCCACGCGAGCCCGGTGCTGCGGCTGCGCGGCACCGGCGGCTACGAGGGCGCGCTGTCCCACGACACCGACGAAGCCGCGCTGCGGAAGATCAGCTCCTATGTGGACGGTCTCCGCGAACTCGCGATTTCGTTCGCGGACAAGGGACTGCTCGACGGGCAGATCATCGTCACCGCCGGCGGCAGCGCGTACTTCGACCAGGTCGCGAACGAGCTCACCAAGCCGTGGCCGGACGGCCTCGACGTGCTGCCGGTGCTGCGCAGCGGCGCCTACCTGACCCACGACGACGGCTTCTACCGCGAGATCTCCCCGCTCGGCGACCACCCGCGCATCGACGGCGTCGACTCCTTCCGGCCGGCGCTGCGGGCGTGGGCGCAGGTGACGTCGAAGCCGTCGGACGCGCTCGCGCTGCTCACCCTCGGCAAGCGGGACGCGTCCTTCGACGAGGGCATGCCCGAGCCGCAGCTGCGCCGGACGCCGGGCGGCCCGGCCGAGCCGCTCGACGGCCACGTCGTCGCGAAGATGAACGACCAGCACGCCTTCCTCACGCTGCCGCCGGGCTCGCCGGTCGAAGTCGGCGACTGGATCGGGCTCGGCCTGTCCCACCCGTGCACGGTGTTCGACAAGTGGCCGCTGCTGCCGGTGACCGCGGCCGACGGCGAAACCGTCGTCGACTACGTCCGGACGTGGTTCTGATGGACGTCGTCGTCCGCAACGCGCTGGTCGCCGACGGCACCGGCGGCCCGCTCGCCCGCCACGACGTCGGCATCTCCGACGGGAAGATCGCGGAGGTCGCCGACGCGGGTTCGCTCACCGGTGGCCGGACGATCGACGCCGACGGCCTGGTGCTCGCGCCCGGGTTCATCGACATGCATTCGCACTCCGACCTGCAGCTGCTGGCCAATCCGGACCACCCGGCCAAGATCACCCAGGGCGTGACGACCGAGGTGCTCGGCCAGGACGGGCTCTCCTACGCGCCGGTCGACGACGTCGTGCTCGAAGCCCTGCGCCAGCAGCTCGCCGGCTGGAACGACGACCCGGCCGGGTTCGACTGGAACTGGCGCTCGGTCGGCGAGTACCTCGACCGCCTCGACCAGGGCATCGCCGTCAACGCCGCCTACCTCGTGCCACAGGGCACGGTCCGGATGCTCGCCGTCGGCTGGGCCGACCGCCCGGCCACCGAGACCGAGCTGAACCGGATGAAGGAACTGGTCGCAGCCGGCCTGCACGAGGGCGCGATGGGGATGTCGTCCGGCCTCACCTACACGCCGGGGATGTACGCGGAGACGAGCGAACTGGTCGAGCTGTGCCGGGTCGTCGGCGAGCTGGGCGGGTTCTACAGCCCGCACCACCGCAGCTACGGCAAGGGCGCCCTCGAAGCCTTCGCCGAGATGATCGACGTGAGCAGGCAGTCCGGCTGCCCGCTGCACCTGGCGCACGCGACGATGAACTTCTCGGTCAACAAGGGCAAGGCGCCCGACCTGCTGAAGCTGCTGGACGACGCCCTCGACGACGGCTGCGACATCTCGCTGGACACGTACCCGTACCTGCCGGGCGCGACCTACCTGAGCGCGCTGCTGCCGAGCTGGGCCACCGAAGGCGGCCTGGACGCCACCCTCGCCCGCTTGTCCGATGCAGACGAACGCGAGCGGATCCGCGCCGAGATCGAAGAGTCCGGTTCGGACGGTGCGCACGGCGTCCCGATCGACTGGGACGCCATCGAAATCAACGGCGTCCGCAACGAGCACAACGCCCACCTCGTCGGGCACAGCGTCGCCGCGTCGGCCCGCACACAAGGCACCGAACCGGCGAAGCTGTACTTCGACACCCTGCTCGACGAACGGCTCGGGACGTCGTGCCTGATGCACGTCGGGCACGAGGAGAACGTCCAGGCCATCATGCGGCACCGGACGCACACCGGCGGCAGCGACGGGCTGCTCGTCGGCGCCCGGCCGCACCCGCGCGCGTGGGGCACGTTCCCCCGCTACCTGGCCCGGTACGTCCGCGAACTGGGCGTGCTGGACCTCGCCGAGTGCGTCGCCCACCTGACCGGGCGGGCCGCGCGGCGGCTGCGGCTGGCCGACCGCGGGCTCGTCCGCGCCGGGTACGCCGCCGACCTGGTGCTCTTCGACCCCGACACGGTCGCCGACACCGCCACCTTCGACGACCCGCGGCAGGCCGCCGCGGGCATCACCCACGTCTTCGTCAACGGCGTCGCCGCCCTCGACGACGGAAGCCCCACCGGCGCCCTCGCCGGCCACTCCCTGCGCAACCCCCGGAGAGCCCGATGATCCACTGGCTGCAACACACCACGGGCGGGCTGCTGACGCTCGCCGCCGTCTCGATCGCCGTCCTGCTGGTGCTGATCATCAAGCTGAAGCTGGAGCCGTTCATCGCGCTGATCGTCGTCGGCCTGCTCACCGCGCTGGCCGCGGGCCTGCCGGTCGGGACGATCGTCGGCTCGGCGCAGAAGGCGTCGGACTCCCTGCTGGAAAAGGGGTTCGGCGGCATCCTGGGCCACATCACGGCGATCATCGGGCTCGGCACGATCCTCGGCTCGATCCTGGAACGCTCGGGTGGCGCGAAGGTGCTCACCGGGGCGCTGCTGCGGTCGTTCGGCGAGAAGCGGGCACCCCTCGCGATGGGCGTCGCCGGGTTCGTCTTCGGCATCCCGGTGTTCTTCGACATCGGTATCTTCGTGCTGGCCCCGCTTGTCTACGTCGCGGCGCGCCAGGGCGGCAAGTCGCTGGTGCTGTACGCGATGCCGCTGCTGGCGGGCCTGTCGATCACGCACGCCTTCCTGCCGCCGCACCCCGGCCCGGTGGCCGCGGCCGGCCTGCTGCACGTCGAACTCGGCTGGATCATCCTGATGGGCCTGGCCTGCGGAATCCCGGCGTTCCTCGTCGGCGGCGTCCTCTACTCGACGTGGATCGGCAAGCGGATCACCGTCGAGGTGCCCGAGGACATGGTCTTCGCCGAGGAAGAGGGCGAGCAGGAGGAGAACCCGCCGTCGCTGGCCCTGGTCGGGGCGATCATCGCGGTGCCGCTGGTGCTGATCCTGGCCGGCACGTTCGGCAGCATCTGGCTGCCCAAGGGTTCCGCGCTCGCCGGCGTCGCCGCGTTCATCGGCACTCCCGCGGTCGCGCTGACCGTCGCCGTGCTGCTCGCCTCCTGGCTGCTGGGCCTGCGGCGCGGGTTCACCGGCAAGGACCTCAACGAGCTGGCCGCCAAGTCGCTGCGGCCGGTCGCGATGATCCTGCTGGTCGTCGGCGCGGGCGCGTTCTTCGGCGCGGTGCTGTCGGCGACCGGGATCGGCAAGGCCGTGGCCGACTCGCTGCACGACGCCGGGCTGCCGGTGCTGCTCGCGGCGTACGTCATCAGCTGCGGCATGCGGATCGCGCAGGGCTCGGCTACCGTCGCCATCGTGACCACGAGCGGCATCATCGCGCCGACCGTGGCCCAGCTGGGGTATTCGCAGATCCAGCTGGCACTGCTGGTGATGGCGATTTCGGCAGGCTCGATCATCGCCTCGCACGTCAACGACGGCGGCTTCTGGATCGTTTCGCGGTACTTCAACCTCACCGTGCCGCAGACTCTTCGGTCCTGGACCGCGCTGGAAACCGTGCTTTCCCTTTCGGGTTTCGGGGTTTCGGCATTGCTCATGGCCGTGGTCTAGACCATACTGGAGCCTGTCACCGCCGAAACCCGTTGGGAGACAATGACGATGACCGGACTTTCCCGTCGCACGTTCCTCGGCGCCGCGGCCGGCGCGGGGGCCGCCACCGTTCTCGGCGCGCAGGTCGCCGGGGCGGTTACCACGGAGAAGGGCTGCTTCGCCGGTACGACCGTGTATGTCGGCAGCTACACCAGCGGGGCGACCGGGCACGGCCTCGATGTCGCCACCCGGTCCGGCGCGGCCCTGTCGCTGCTGCGGACGATCCCGGGGATCACCGACACGTCGTGGTTCGACCGCAGCGCCGACGGCAAGACGCTGTACGTCACCAACGAAGGCGACCCGGCCGGGTACGTCTCGGCACTGAGCCTCGCCGACCCGGCGAAGCCGAAGCTGCTCAACAAGGTTTCGTCGAAGGGTGGCGCGCCGACGCACCTGAGCGTGCATTCGAGCGGGAAGTACGTGCTGGCCGCGAACTACAGCTCGGGCAGCGTGGTCGTGCTGCCGATCCTGGCCGGCGGCAAGCTCGGCACGGCCACGGACCTCGTCACCCACCACGGCGCCGAGCGGGACGCGCACGCGCACCAGGTCGTCAACGACCCGACCGGCCGGTGGGTGCTGGCGGTCGACCTCGGCGCGGACTCGGTGTACGTCTACGGCTTCGCCGCCGGGAAGCTTTCGCTGCACCAGCAGCTGAAGCTGCCTTCCGGTGCCGGGCCGCGGCACCTCGCCTTCGACCGCACCGGGAAGTTCGCCTACATCCTCGGCGAGCTGCGCGCGGAGGTGACGGTGGCGAGCTGGGACGCGGCGGCCGGGAAGCTGAAAGCGCTCTCGGTCGTCCCGGCCGTGCCCGCCGGGAGCACCGGTGACCGGTTCCCGGGCGAGATCGTCGTGTCGAACGACGGCAAGTTCGTCTACGCCACCGTTCGCGGCCCGAACACCCTGGCCACGTTCTCGGCGTCCGGCGCGACGCTGAAGCTGCTGTCGAACGTGCCCACCGGTGGCAACTGGCCGCGGCACGTGGCCCTCGACCCGTCCGAAAGCTGGTTCTACGTCTCCAACCAGCGCTCCGGCACCGTCACCTGGCTGCCGCGCGACCCGGCCACCGGCCTGCCCGGCGCCCCCGCCGGTTCGCTCGCCGTCGGCAGCGTCAACTCCGTCTACTTCGCCTGACCCCGGTCCCCCACTGGAGGCACCCATGAGACTGCTGCCGTTCGCCGCCGCGCTGGTCCTGCTGGCCGGCTGCGCCCCCACCCAGTCCGCGCCCGCGGGCGGCGGTGGGGACGAGAAGACCGGCACCGTCCGCGTCTGGCTGTTCGACGAGGCCAACCGCGCGCCGAAGGAGGCCGCGGTCAAGGAGGCGATCACCGAGTTCAAGGCCGCGCACGCCGGTGTCGAGGTCGACGTCCAGTGGGTGCCGGTCGAGGGCCGCGCCGACAAGTTCTCGGGTGCCTTCAACGACCCGGCCAACGCCCCGGACGTCGCCGAGTTCGGCAACACCGACGTCTCCAGCTACGCGGCCACCGGCGCGCTGGCCGACCTGACCGGCGACATCGCGGCGTGGCCCGAGGGCAAGGACCTCATCCCGACCGTGCTGGACACCGCGAAGTCCGGCGGTCAGACCTACGGCCTGCCCTGGTACACCGGCATCCGCGCGCTGTACTACCGCACGGACGTCTTCACCGAGCTGGGTCTCAAGCCGCCGTCGACGCTGGCCGAGCTGACCGACACCGCCCGCCGGATCCGGGCCGCCAAGCCGGACCTCTACGGCATCTCCGTCGGCGGCAAGTACACCTACGCGATGCTGCCCTTCCTGTGGGCCAACGGCGGGGAGCTGGCCCAGGCGCAGGGCGGCAAGTGGACGTCGACGGTCACCGGCGAGCAGGCCAAGGCCGGCGTGACGCAGTACGCGAACCTGCTCAAGGACGACATCTGCCCGCCCGCGCAGTGCGCGAACCTCACCGGCACGCAGAGCGTCACGGCGTTCGCCGGCGGCAAGGCCGGGATGACGATCGGCGGCGACTTCAACCGCAAGGCCGTCGAGCAGGGTGCGGTGAAGGGCAAGTACGCCGTCGTGCCGATCCCGGGCACGACCGCGGGGAGCGTCGCGCCCGCGTTCGCCGGCGGCAACCTGCTGGGCGTGTTCAAGGCGAGCAAGCACCGCAGCCTGGCGCTGGAGTTCGTCGAGCTGCTCGGCGGCGCGAAGTACCAGGAGAAGATGTACACCGCGATGGGCAACCTGCCGACGCTGGGCAGCGTGCAGCAGAAGCTCGCCGCGAACGACCCGTTCCTCAAGCCGTTCGTCGACACGCTCAAGGCGGGCACGAAGTTCGTCCCGGCGACGCCGGCGTGGTCGAAGATCGACAGCCAGAACGTGCTGCCGACGGCCGTGCAGCAGATCGCGACCGGCGGCAAGGACCCGTCGGCGGCACTGGCCGACGCGGCCGCCGCGATGAACAAGGCCTTCGGCTAGTGGTGACGCTCCAGGACGCCCCTTACGTCACGGCCCCCGCACGGCGGCCGCGGCGGAAGGGGGACGGCCGGGCCGCCGCGCTCTACCTCGCCCCGGCGGGCATCCTGCTCGCCGCGCTGCTGGCCTACCCGATCTACCAGCTGGTCCTGATCTCCTTCTACGACTACGGCCAGCCGCAAGCCGCGGGCAACGCGCCGCTGGTGTTCCTCGGCTTCGCGAACTACGCCGACCTGCTGTCCCAGGCGCAGTTCTGGACCGTGCTGGCGAAGACGGTCGGGTTCGCCGCGGCCTGTGTCGTCGGCTCGCTGGTCGTCGGCACCGGGCTCGCCGTGCTGGCTTCGCGGGTGCGGTCGCTCCCCCGGATGCTGCTGTTCCTGGCCGCGCTGGGGGCGTGGTCGACGCCGGCGATCGCGGGCTCCTACGTCTGGCTGTTCCTCTTCGACACCGACTTCGGCCTGGTCAACGAGGTGCTGTCGGGGCTGGGGCTGCCGTTCGAACACCACTCGTGGACGTTCGGCACGCTCGGCGCGTTCGGGCTGGTCGCGGCCGAGGTGATCTGGTGCTCGTTCCCGTTCGTGCTGGTCACGATGTACGCGGGGATCAAGGGCGTGCCGGACGAGGTCCTGGAGGCGGCGTCGCTCGACGGCGCGTCGGCGTGGCGCACGACGTGGACGATCGTGCTCCCGATGGTGCGGCCGCTGCTGCTGATCGCCACCGTGCAGTCGATCATCTGGGACTTCAAGGTGTTCACCCAGATCTACGTGATGACCAACGGCGGCGGCGTGGCCGGGCGCAACCTCGTGCTCAACGTCTACGCCTACCAACAGGCCTTCGCCGGGCAGGAGTACGGCCTCGGCTCGGCGATCGGAGTCGTGATGACGCTGTTGCTGCTGTCGGTCACCGGGCTGTACGTCCGGGCGCAGCGCCGGAGCGCGGCATGGCTGTGAAACGTCCCGGGCGGCTGGTCGCCGAAGTCGTCACCGTCGTCATCGCCGGGATCGTCGCGTTCCCGCTGTACTGGATGGTGCTGTCGGCGGTGAAGCCGCCGGGCGAGATCCAGTCGGCTTCCCCGAAGCCGTGGACTTTCAGCCCGTCTTTCGACAGCTTCTCGCGTGTGCTCACCGTGTCGGGCTTCGGGCGGTACTTCGTCAACAGCCTGGTCGTGGCCCTGGTCGTCGTGGCGTTGTCGCTGGTGATGTCGTTCCTGTCGGCCGTGGCCTTGACGCGGTTCTCCTTCAAGGGCCGGACCGTGCTGCTGGTGATGACGCTGGTCGCCCAGATGGTGCCGGTGGAGGCGCTGACGATCCCGCTGTTCTTCCTGATGCGGTCGCTCGGCGGCGCGGTGCCGGCGCTGGGTCTCAACGAGCTCGGCTCGCTGGTGCTGGTGCACCTGGCGTTCAGCCTGCCGTTCGCGATCTGGATGCTGCGCGGGTTCGTCGCCGCCGTGCCGGTGGAGCTCGAAGAGGCCGCCAAGCTCGACGGCGCGTCGCGGATGCGGTTCACCTGGCAGATCCTGTTCCCGCTGGTGGCGCCCGGGCTCGTGGCCGTGAGCGTGCTCGCGTTCATCCACGCGTGGAACGACTTCCTGTTCGCGAAGACGTTCATCGTCTCGAAGACCGAGAACCAGACGCTGCCGCAGGCGATCCTGGTGTTCTTCAAGCCGGAGGACACGGACTGGGGTGCGGTGATGGCGTCGTCGACGCTGATGACGATCCCGGTGCTGGTGTTCTTCGTCCTCGTCCAGCGACGGCTGGTGTCCGGCATGGCCGGCGCCGTGAAGGGCTGACATGGCTTTCGACACGCTGCTCCCCCGCCCGGTTTCGGTGACACCCGCGCCGGGCACATACCCCTGGCCGTCCACAGTGGACGTACGGCCTGCCTCCCTGCCACCGGAGGGGTACCGGCTTTCGATCTCCCCTTCTGGTGTCGTTCTGGAGGTGGCCGATCCTGCCGGGGAGGTCTACGGGCGGGAGACGTTGCGGCAGCTCGCGGGGCCGGCCGCGTTCCGGGTCGCCGGGTTCGCGCCGTCGTCGCTGCCGTGCGGGGTCGTCGAGGACCACCCGCGGTTCGGCTGGCGCGGCTGCCTGCTCGACGTCGCCCGGCACTTCCGGACGAAGGCGGAGGTGCTCCGGTTCGTCGACCTGCTGGCCGCGCACAAGCTGAACGTGCTCAACCTGCACCTCACCGACGACCAGGGCTGGCGCTTCGAGGTGCCTGCGTTTCCGCGGTTGACGTCGGTGGGTGGCTGGCGGCCGTCGTCGATGGTGGGCAGCGGGGGCGAGCAGGACGGCCGTCCGCACGGCGGGTTCTACACCGGCGACGACCTGCGGGAGATCGTCGCCTACGCCGCCTCGCGGGCCGTCACGGTGGTGCCGGAGATCGACATCCCCGGTCACGCGCGAGCAGCTCTTGCCGCCTATCCCGCTTTGGGGACGTCGGCGTCCGCCTCCGAAGTCTGGACCTCCTGGGGGATCAGCACTTCACTGCTTTCGCCCGTCGCGTCCACTTTGGACTTCTTCCGGCAGGTGTTCAACCACCTGCTGGAGATCTTCCCGTCCCCGGTGATCGCCCTCGGCGGCGACGAGACACCGGGCGCGACCGACGAGCACCGCGCGTTCGTCCGGCAGCTGGCCGAGCACCTGGTGGCCCGCGGCCGGACGCCGATGGGCTGGGACGAGGTCCTCGACATCGACGGCCTGCCGCCGATGGTGATCGGCGCGTGGCGCAACGAGGACGCGGGCGTCCGGGCGGCTTCGCACGGACACGACGTGGTGATGTGCCCGGAGCAGCACGTGTACCTCGATCACCGGCAGTCGGCGGATCCCGCGGAGCCGATCCCGGTCGGCTGGGTCCACACGCTGGAGGACGTGTACGCGTATGCGCCGGCGCTGAGCGGGGAGCGGCTGCGCGGGGTGCAGGCGCAGGTGTGGAGCGAGCACCTGGACAGCGTCCGGCGGGTGGACTACATGGCTTTTCCGCGGCTGTCGGCGTTCGCGGAGGTGGCGTGGAGTCCCGGGCCGCGGGACTACGCGGAGTTCCTGCCGCGGCTGCGCGACCACCACCTGCCGCGGTTGGACGCGCTGGGCGTGGAGTACCGGCCGCTGGCCGGGCCGCACCCCTGGCAGACGCGGCCAGGGGTGCCCGGACGGCCGCGCTAGCCGTGCCACACCGCCGTCCACTGCCGCGGGGTGAGGTCCCGCGGCAGGGCTGACGGCGGGATCCCGGCGGCCTTCAGGGTGGCGCGCCGCGATTTCGGGAGGATCTCCCCGATTCCGCGGCCGCGGCCGGTGAACACCGCGCGCACGAACTGTTCGTAGCCCGCGCGGTCGGCCGGGTCGACAAGCGGCTCGCGCCGCCGCGAGATCGTCAGGAGTCCGCCGTCGACACTGGGTTTCGGCCGGAAGCCGTCGGCGGGCACGCGGGCGTGCAACGTGAAGTCGAACCAGGGCGCGGTCTGGGCGGTCAGCATCGTGCGGCCGCCGACACCGGCGCGTTTGCGGGCCACCTCCCACTGGGTGAGGAGGACGGCCTCGGTCCAGCGGCCGTCGGTGAGCAGCCGCCGCAGGATCGGCGTGGTCAGGTGGAACGGCAGGTTGCCGACGACGACCGGCCGGTCCAGCGGCGTCCGCAGGGCATCGTCGTGGACGACGGTCACCGACTGCAGACGGCGCCGGAGCCGGCGCACGCGGTGCTCGTCGAGGTCGACGGCCCGGACGTCCCGCCCGAGCGCCACCAGGCGCCCGGTGATCGCGCCGTCGCCGGCGCCGATCTCGAGGATCGGGCCGTCGGTGGCGCGGACGAGCCGGACGATCCGGTCGATCGTCGGGGTGTGGTGCAGGAAGTTCTGGCCGAGTTCGTGGCGTCCGCCGTGGACGGAACGGGACAAGGGAAGGCACTCCAGACTTGCGGAACGGAGCACCCGGTGGGGTCGCGGGACCGCCTCCGGGTGCCGGGGCATCCGGAAGTACGGCGCGGATCGTCAGCGAAGCGCGCCGTCAGGCGCGCCGGGGCCGCTGAACCGCCCGCCCGCAGGCGGGCATCCACAAAGTTCCCATGGCCGCGGACCCTACAAGCCCGCGGCCCTCAACGGCGACCGATTTACGGCAGCAGCGTAACCGTGAACGACTTCGTCGGGCCCACGTTCCCCGCCGCGTCGATGGACCGGTACTCGATGCGGTGCTTGCCATACCCCGGCGTCCGCTCGGCGAACGGCGAAACCGTCAGCCCGCCCGAGCCGAGGTTGCCGTACGCCAACCCGTCGATGTCCGTGCCGCGTGCCGTGAACAAGTACGGGGCGTTCGGGTCCGTCGGCCAGCCGAAGTACTTGTGCCAGCCGTCGCCGTCGACGCGGAACTCCGGCATTCCGTCGGGCGAGGAGAGCCGCATCGGGAACGAGCCGTGGAACACCGAGCCGGGTGGGAGCTCCGCCGTCGTCTGCGGGCCTGTTCCGTCCACCGTCCACGTCAGGGTCCGGCCGCCGGTCGTGGCGGTGAGCTTGTGCGTGCCGCGGGGTGCGTCCAGGGCGAAGTCGGCGCCCGTCCCGGCGAAGCGACCGTCCAGCGTCCAGGCGACCTGCGGGATCGAGCCCGTCGGCTCGCCCGTTTCGACGTACACCACGTCGTGGGCGCCGACCGGGCGTGACGTCGGCGTCGACGCCACCACCGCCGGGCCGCTCGCCGGCGGGGTGACCACCGTGGTGTCGACCGTCCAGGTCCGGGTCGCGGACGGCCGGACCGCCGGGTCGCGGACGAACGGCGTCGGGTCGGTGACCGTCGCTGTCAGGACATGACGGCCGGGCCGTACGTGGACGCGGCGCAGGTCGACCGCCTCCCGGCCGGGCAGCGCGACGCCGTCGAGGGTCCAGCGGATGTCCAGGCGGTGGCTCACCGGGTGCATCGGGCGCACCCAGACGACGCGGTCGGCGCCGATCGTCCCGGCCGGCGTCCCGCCGGCGACGAGCGGGACCTTCGCCGCGATGCGCTGCGTCATCCGCTCGCGGCCGACCTGGTCGAACGCGTAGCCCAGCGTCTTCATCATCGAGTGGGCGCTCGGCCGCCAGACGCCGGTCTGGCTGTACAGGCCGCCTTCGGACCGGCCGATCGTGCCGCCGGACTCGCTCGGCTCACCGAGCCAGCGCCACCACTTCGCGTGCTGCGCGCGCATCTGCTGCTCGGTCAGCAGCGTGTGGTGGATCGAGTCCGGCTCGCCGCCTTCGTAGGCGCCGCCCGGGACGTTGCGGGCGTAGTAGTCGTACTCGTCGTCGAGGCCGCCGAGCGAGTGGCCGAGTTCGTGCGGCGAGATCAGCGCGGACAGGGCGTTGCCGCCGGACGCCGTCGCGTAGGCGCCGCCCGCGCCGCCGTAGGTGGCGCTGTTGCCGATCGCCAGGATCTGCCGGTTCGCCGGGGACGTGCCGGGCACCAGGTCGGCGTACCGCTGCGCGGCGTCGTCGTCGACGGTCAGCAGCCGCTGCACGCTCTGCGGGTTGCAGCCGCCCCAGAACCCCATGTTCAGCGGGGTGTCCCGGCGTGGTGCGTCGAGCGAGGGGTCACAGTCCACACCGGACTCGGGCGAGGCGATTGAGACGGCGTAGACGTTGAAGTAGCTGCGGTAGGACTTGAACGGCTCCAGCGACCACAGGGTGTTCACGTGCCGCTCGACGTCGGCGAAGAACTTCGGCTGCTCGGCGGCGGTGTAGCCGTCCCCGAGAACGACGAGGTTGAACCGCTGCGCGACCGGCCCGGTGACCTGGACATCGGTGACACCCGCGGCGGGCTCCCCGGCCTGCGCCGGAGTGGCGAGCCCGAGTGACAAAGCCAGCACTGCGACGAACCCGGCCCACTTCCGCATGGCGGCACTCCCCTGGTCGGTGATCTTTCCGGTCTATCGCATGGGAGGCGCCGCGCGGAACCGCCAGAAGTCGTCAGCTGCGCGGTATAGGTCGATTTATCCGCGAGTCAGCCGGTACCAGACCTCGGGCCTGCCGACCTGGCCGTAGTGCGGCTCGCGGTGGGCCATGCCGTTGTCCGCCAAGTACTCCAGGTACCGCCGGGCCGTCACGCGGGACGCACCGATCGCGCTGGCCGCCGCGCCCGCCGAAAGTCCGTCCGCCGCACCTGAAAGCGCGTCGGTGATCGCCTCCAGGGTCTGGACGCTCATGCCCTTGGGCAACGGCGGCTGCTCGGTCGTGCGCAGCGCGCCGAGGGCGCGGTCGATCTCCGCCTGGCCGGTGACCTCGCCGGACGCGTCGCGGAATTCCGCGTAGCGCTCGAGCTTTTCGCGCAGGGTCGCGAACGTGAACGGCTTGAGCAGGTACTGCACCACGCCGACCGACACCGCCGCCTTCACCAGCCCGAGGTCGCGGGCCGACGTCACCGCGATGACGTCGATCGGCAGCCCGGCCGCGCGCAGCGAGCGGCACACCGCCAGGCCGTGCGTGTCCGGCAGGTAGAAGTCCAGCAGCACCAGGTCGACCGGCTCGCGCTCGCAGAACCGCAGTGCCTCGCCGCCGGAATGGACCACGCCGGCCACCGCGAACCCCGGCAGCCGCTCGACGTAGACGCGGTGCGCCTCCGCGGCGACCGGTTCGTCCTCCACCACCAGCACGCGGATCACCGGCCCGCCTCCTGCCGCGGCAGGCGCACGGTGAACACCGCGCCGCCGTCGCGCCCGACCTCGACCGTGCCGCCGTAGCGGCGCACCGCCTGCCCGACGAGCGCGAGGCCGAGCCCGTGGCCGTCCTCCGCCTTCGTCGACCACCCGCGCCGGAACACGTCGGCGTCCTCGGGCACGCCCGGCCCGTTGTCCGCGACGCGCAGCAGCAGGCCGTCCTCGTCGGAGCGGGCGGTGACGACGACCTTCGGGTGCCCGGTGCCGCGCACGGCCGCGTCGAGGCCGTTGTCGATCAGGTTGCCGAGGATGGTCACCAGGTCGCGGGCCTCGACGCCGAGCGAGACGTCGTCGATCACCGTGTCCGGGGTGACCGTCAGCTCGACCCCGCGTTCGCTCGCTTCGGCCGCCTTGCCCAGCAGCAGCGCGGCGAGCACGGGCTCGGCGACCGCGCCGACGACCCGGTCGGTCAGCTCCTGCGCGAACGCCAGCTCGGCGGTGGCGAACTCGACGGCCTGCTCGGGTTTGCCGATCTCGACCAGGGAAACGACCGTGTGCAGCCGGTTCGCGGCCTCGTGCGCCTGCGACCGCAGCGCCTCGGCCAGCCCGCGGGCGGTGGTCAGCTCCCCGGTGAGCGACTGCAGTTCCGTGTGGTCGCGCAGGACCACGACGGTGCCCTGCGCCCGGCCGCCCGAGCGGACGGCGGTCGTGCTGACCAGCAGCACGCGCGAGTCCGTCAGGTGCAGTTCCTCGGCCCGGTTCTCCTCCGACGTGAACGCCTCGGCCAGCCCGTCCGGCAGGCCCAGCGTCGCCAGGTCGCGGCCGACCGGGTCGGCGTCGAGGCCGAGCAGCGTGCGGGCGCCGTCGTTGCAGAGGCCGATCCGCCCGTCCCGGCCGACGAGCAGCACGCCTTCGCGGACCGAGTGCAGCACGGCTTCGTGGTACTCGAAGAGGTTGCTCAGCTCGTCCGGCGCGACGCCGCGGGTCTGGCGCCGCAGCCGGGCGCTGATCAGCCAGCCGCCGAGCGCGCCGACCACCAGCACCGCGCCGGCCACGCCGAACAGCGGCCACAGGCGTTCGCGCAGCTCCGCCGAGATCGCCGCGACGGTGATCCCGACCGCGACCAGCGCGACGACCCGGTGGCCGGCGTCGAACACCGGGACGACCGTGCGCACCGACGGGCCGAGCGAGCCGGTGTAGGTCTCGGTCTGCTGCTCGCCGCGCTGCGCCTTGTCGATGTTCCCGATGTAGTGCTGCCCGATCAGCGCCGGGTTGGGGTGGGTGTAGCGGATCCCGGCCGGGCTCATGATCGTGATGAAGTCGACCTGGGTGTGGTTCTGCACCAGCTGCGCGAACGGCTGCAGCGTCACGCTCGGGTTCGGCGTGGTCACCGCGGCAGCGACGGTCGGCGCGTCGGCGACGGTCAGGGCGACCGCGCGGACCTGGTCGTGCGCGTTCTCGTCCACCGCGCGCCGCGCGTCGAGCCAGGCGAAGGTGATGCCGGCGCCGGCCAGCACGCAGAGCACCACCAGCTGCAGCACGAGCAGCTGGCGGGCCAGGCTCCAGTGGGACCGCAACGTCGGGGGCACCTCCTCATACCAGCACACCGCTCGGGCCGCTGTCCGAACGGGACGGTGCGATCATCACACGAACTCAATGAACACAAGTGAGCCGGATCACCGAACTCGGCCTACAGTGTGCCGCAACCTGAACACCCCTAGCTGGAGGCAACGGTGCCGACACCGACCCCCGACGCGGCGCCGCGCCGCCGCGACAAGACCCACTACCTGTACCTCGCCGTGATCGTCGCGGTCGTGCTCGGGATCCTGGTGGGCTTTCTCTTCCCCGGTTTCGCCAAGGGCCTCAAGCCGCTGGGCGACGGGTTCGTCAACCTGATCAAGATGATGATCTCGCCGATCATCTTCTGCACCATCGTGATCGGTGTCGGCTCGGTCGCCAAGGCGGCCAAGGTCGGCAAGGTCGGCATCATGGCGCTGGTCTACTTCATCGTGATGTCGACGTTCGCGCTCGCCATCGGCCTGGTCGTCGGCAACCTGCTGCACCCGGGCGAGGGACTGCACCTCAACCCCGCCGACGTGAAGAGCGTCCAGAAGTCCGCCACCGGCGCCGAAGGCCCGGTCGACTTCCTGCTGCACATCATCCCGAAGACGCTCGTGTCGGCCTTCACCGAAGGCCAGGTGCTGCAGACCCTGCTCGTCGCGCTGCTGGTCGGCTTCGCGCTGCAGAAGCTGGGCTCGAAGGGCGCGCCGATCCTGCGCGGCATCGAGCACATCCAGCGCCTCGTGTTCCGCGTGCTGGCGATGATCATGTGGGCCGCCCCGATCGGTGCGTTCGGCGCCATCGCCGCCGTGGTCGGCGCGACCGGCTGGGCCGCGCTGAAGAGCCTCGCGGTGATCATGATCGGCTTCTACGCCACCTGCCTGGTGTTCGTGTTCGTCATCCTCGGCCTGGTGCTGTGGATCGGCGCCCGCATCAACATCCTGAGCCTGCTGCGCTACCTCGGCCGCGAGTTCCTGCTGATCCTGTCGACGTCGTCGTCGGAGTCGGCGCTGCCGCGGCTGATCGCCAAGATGGAGCACCTGGGTGTCGGCAAGTCGGTCGTCGGCATCACCGTGCCGACCGGGTACTCGTTCAACCTGGACGGCACGGCGATCTACCTGACCATGGCGACGTTGTTCATCGCCGCGGCCCAGGACGAGCCGCTGTCGATCGGCGCGCAGATCGGCCTGCTGGTGTTCATGATCATCGCGTCGAAGGGTGCGGCCGGTGTCAGCGGTTCCGGTATCGCCACCCTGGCCAGCGGCCTGCAGTCGCACCGGCCGGAACTGGTCAACGGCGTCGGGTTCATCCTCGGCATCGACCGGTTCATGTCCGAGGCCCGCGCGCTGACGAACTTCGCCGGCAACGCGGTCGCGACCGTCCTCATCGGAAACTGGACCAAGGAGTTCGACCGCGAACAGGCGGAACGGGTGTTCGCCGGGACCGCGCCGTTCGACGAAGCCACGTTGATCGACGAGGACCAGCAACCCGAACCCGAGGAAGCCACGGCGAAAGCCTGACCCCTGAACGTTCGTGCTCACGCCCCCGCTGAGCACGAGCCACCGCGGGCCGCGGTGCGAGTCTCCCCGACCTCGCACCGCGGCCCGTTCCACGTTTCAGGAAGGAAGGGCACTTTCACGTGAAAGTGCCCTTCAGGGTTGGGCGTCGTAGGCGACGCGCGCGGCGGCGATGTCGTCGCGGTGCTGCTCCGCCCAGCCGAGCAGGCCGTTCAGCGACTGGTACAGCTCCTTCGCCATCGCCGTGGCCTCGTACTCCACGCGCGGCGGGACGGTCGGGTAGATCGTGCGGACCAGGAGGCCGTCGCGCTCGAGGTTGCGCAGGGTCAGCGTCAGCATCCGGCGGCTGATGCCCTCGACCGCGCGCTCGAGTTCGGTGAACCGCACCGGGCCCCGGATGGCCTCCAGGAGGATGCCGATGGCCCACTTCCCGCTGATGCGGTTGATGACCTCCAGCACCGTGCAGACGTCGAGTTTCTCCGGGTCGATCTCGGTGACCTGGACAGGTACACCGATGTTCCCCTGGGACATGGAAGTGCCTCCTTCCCGGCGGCCCCATGGTCACACAAGATGGGCACTGTTACAAGAAGTGCCCTGGCGACGACCAGGGGAACTCTCGTCTGGAGGGGCCCACCATGGCCGAGAACCACCCCACCCGCTCCCGCGGCCTCGCGCTGGCGGTGCTGTGCGCCGCCTCGCTGATGGTCGTGCTCGACAGCAGCATCGTCGCGGTGGCGCTGCCCGCGATCCAGGCCGACCTCGGCTTCACGCCCGCCGGGCTCTCCTGGGTCGTCACGGCGTACCTGGTCGCGTTCGGCGGCCTGCTCCTGATCTCCGGACGGCTCGGCGACCTGCTCGGCCGCCGCCGCGTCTTCCTCGGCGGGCTGAGCCTGTTCACGCTGGCTTCGCTGGTCGCCGGCCTCGCCACGGACGCGGGTGTGCTGGTCGTGGCCCGGTTCGCCCAGGGCGTCGGCGGCGCGCTCGCGTCGGCCGTGGTGCTCGGGATGATCGTCACGATGTACCCGGAACCGCGCGCCCGGGCCAAGGCGATCGGCGTGTACAGCTTCACGCAGGCGGCGGGCGCGTCCATCGGGCTCATCGCGGGCGGTGCGCTGACGCAGGCGCTGAGCTGGCACTGGACGTTCTACGTCAACCTGCCGATCGGGGTGGCCGCGCTCGCGCTGGCCGTGCGGGTGGTCTCGCCGGACCGCGGGACGGGCCTGCGGGCGGGCCTGGACGTGCTCGGCGCGGTGCTGGTCACCGCGGCCGTGATGCTCGGCGTGTACGGCATCTCGGCGTCGGCCTGGGGCGCGCTGGTGGCGGCCGCCGCGCTGCTCGCGGCGTTCGCGGTGCGGCAGGCGAAGGCGCGGACGCCGTTGCTGCCGCTGCGGCTGTTCCGGATCGGCGCGGTGGCCGGGGCCAACGTGGTGATGGTGCTGATGGTCGCCGGGATGCTCGGTTTCCAATTCGTCACGGCGTTGTTCCTGCAGCAGGTGCTGGGCCTGGACGCGCTGCGGACGGGTGTCGCGTTCCTGCCGGTGCCGGTGGTGATCGCGGTGGCGTCGCTCGGCTTCGCGGACAAGCTCGCGGCCCGGTTCGGCCCGCGGGCGGTGCTGCTGGGCGGCCTCGGCCTGGTGATCGTCGGCCTGCTGCTGCTCACCCAGGTGTCGGGCTCGTACTTCGCCGGCGTCCTGCCGCCGCTGCTGCTCATGGGTCTCGGCGCCGGCGCGGCCATCCCGGCGCTGATGGGCCTGGCGATGGCGGACGTCCCGGCCGCGGACGCGGGCGTCGCGTCGGGACTGATCAACACGACCCAGCAGGTCGGCGCGGCGGTGGGGACGGCGGTGCTGGCCGCGGTGGCGGCTGCGCGCACGGAGAGCCTGAGCGGGCTGGACCACCGGGAAGCACTGGCCGCCGGATACCGGCTGGCCTACGGCGTCAGCGCGGGCTTCCTGATCGCGGCGGTGGCACTGGGCGGCCTGGTCCTGGCCCGCCGCAGCCGCACGGCCCCGGCGGCTCCGGAGCTGTGCACCGCCGGTCAGGCGTAACCCGGCCCATGCGCCCCAATGTGGCGTTCGGTGCGTCCAACGCACCCAATGTGGCGTTCGGTGCGTTGAACGCAACCAACGCCACATTGGGGCGTTTGGGGCCGGGCCTCAGGTGAGGTAGGCGGAAAGCCCACGGTGGCCCCGCCGCATCATCAGCGCGTGGTTCGCGCGGAAGAGCGGCCGGGCCACCGTGTCGAAGCGCTGCAGCAACTTCTTCCGGGCCTGGACGTCCTGGGTGATTTCCAGCAGCGTGCCCGCGCCCGCCGCGCGGACCGCTCCCGCCAGGGTCCCGTCGAGGTCGCCACTGAGCCTGACCCGCATCAGGCCCGTGCGCTCGTCCTGGTGGTCCCGGTGCATCCGGACGATGATCCGGAACGGCAGCCGGGACCGGCAAACCAGCTCGGCGGTGTCGTCGTCCACGCGGCGCACCGCGCGGACGTCCGACCACCACCGCGGGTAGCCGGCGAGGTCGGTGACCACGTCGAACACCCGCCCGGGCGCGGTTCCCGGCAGCAGCCACGTGCTGCGGAACCGGTAGCGCGCGCCCGTCACGTCATACCTGGGCCGAGACCAGCTTCCGGCCGTCGACCGTGACGATGTCGATCGACTTCACGTCGTCGGGCGCGACCAGGGCCGACCCGTCGAGGTTGAAGCCCGAGCTCTCCCACTTCTCGGACACCTGCCAGCTGCCGGCGGTGACCGCCTTGCCGTCCTTGGTGACCACCTGGAGCAGGCACTTCTCGCCGGCCTTTACGCCCTTCACGCTGACGTCGGTCTTGACCCAGCCCTGGAACGGAGCGATCGTCGCGGCCAGCTGCACCCCGGTCGTCGGGTCCCGGGCTTCGACGGTCTTCGTGCCGGGCACGTTCGACGGCGGCGCCGCAATGCCTCCGCCGTTGTCCGGAGCCGTCTGGCGGCCCACCAGGATCCCGCCGCCGAGGGCGGCCACCACCAGCACCGCCGCCGCGACCAGGGCGAGGCCCCGTCGTGACGTCGACCGGCCCGAGCGGGCCGGTGCCACGCGCTCTTCTTCGTCGCGCACCCGGCGCAGGGTCTTCTGCAGCAGCAGGTCCCCGCCTTCGGGCGGCCCGTCGAGGAACGCCTCGGGCGGTACCTCGTCGAGCGACTCGCGCAGCGCCACCAGTTCGTTGAGGTCGAACCGGCACTGCGCGCAGGTCTGCAGGTGCCGCCGCTCGAAGTCGGCCGCCTCGTTCGGATCGAGCGCGCCGAGGGCGTACGCGCCGAGCTGCGTGTGACTCTCGTCCACCGAGTTCATCGCGCCACCTCCGTTCCGCTCGAAATCATCGCTGCTCTGAGTGCTCGTAGTGCGTAGTACGACCTTGATTTCACGGTACCCGGTGCGACGCCCAGTGTTCTCGCCGCTTCGGCCACCGTCCGTCCCCGGTAGTAGATCTCCACCAGGACCTCTCGATGCTCGTTGGACAGCCCGTCCATCGCGCCGAGCACGGTCATCGAGTCGACCACGCCTTGGGCGTGGTCCCGCTCGACGGCCGGGGTCGGCACGCCTTCGGCCGGTTCGGCCACTTCCTGTGGCCGGGCCGCCCGCGCCCGTGCCCGGTCGGTGACCAGGTTGCGCGCGACGGTCAGCAACCAGCCGCGCACCGAGCCCTTTCCGTCGTTCTGCAAGTCGTCCGCGTGTTTCCACGCACGGACGAGCGTCTCCTGGACCACGTCCTCGGCTGCCGCCCGATCCCCGGTCAGCCTCGTCGCGTAGGCCAGCAGGCTTCGCCCGTGTTCGGCGTACAGCTGCCGAATCAGGTCCTCGCCTTTGGCCTTCTTAGGCCGCCTGCCTCCTATGGCCACCCTCGTCCTCCCGACGGTGTTCTGAGTCGGCGAGGACAGTACTGCAACCCTCAGCTCCACCGGCGGTGCGTGCGCCGAGCGCAGCGCGACCATGGTGTTCATCGGCTGCCCGTCCTTCCTCGTTCTGCCCGGAAAACCCCGTCGTCAGTCAGTACCCGGCGCCGCCGGCCTTGCTCTTCGCGGTGATCTTGCTGCCGTCGGGGGCGACGGCGAACCAGGTACCGTTGGCGCCCTGGCCGTTCATGTCGCCCGTGACCTTGTCGGCCGCGCTCTCGTACAGCGGCCAGCCGTTGAGCGTGATCTGCTTGCTGCCGTCCTTGCGGGTCGTCGTGCCGACCTGGGTGTCCTGGATGCCCTTGAGCATCGGCGTGGCCACCCCGGCGAGCATCGGCGGCCACTGGGTCGCGCACTCGCCGTCGCAGTTGGACGTCGGCGGCGAGGAGAGGTCCTTGTCGAACCGGTAGAGCGTCTTGCCGTCGGCGTCGGTCACGACCGCGCCCACGCCGTCGACCGTGGCGACCTGGAGCATCTTGTGCCCCGGTTCCCCGTGCTGCGGCCCTTGCGCGCCGCCTGCCATGTCACCGCAGGCGGACAACGAGGCGACGGCGGCCAGCGCCGCCGCGCTGACGACCACCTGCCGGATACGGTTCATGACGTTCTCTCCTCGGTGAGGGCGGCTCCACCGTCCGGTGGACCTCGACACCTGGAGACACGGCCGCGATCGCGAAACGGTTCAGCCGGTTTCCCGCCCATTCGGTGCCGGTTCGCCGCCGGATTGGTGGGTCCCGGTGATCGGCACGATCTTGTCGCCGTGCGGGCGGCTTCCTAAGCTGATCACGTCCGCACCGCCGCCTCCGCCCGTGCCGGGAGGCCGTCGTGCCCGTCAAACCCCTCGCCCTGGTGGCGCTGCTGGCCGCGGGCTGCTCCGCGGCTCCCCCGCCGTCGTTCACGGCGGCCCTGACCTCGCCCACCGACGTGGCGCTCAGCTGGCCGGACGACGGCAACGGGCACCGCGTCGAGTACGCCAACGATCCGGCGGGCCCGTGGACGACGCTGCGGTTCCTGGCCCCGCACGTGACGACCTACCACCACCCGGACCTGATCCCGGAGACGCCGTTCCACTACCGGGTGCGGCCGTTCACCGGTCCGGTCTCGACGGAGCTGCACGTGGTGGCCGCGGGTGACACGGTGACGTTCACCTGGCCCGACCGCACGCCGGACGAAGCCGGGTTCCTGCTGGAGATCCGGCGGCCGGGCGCGCCGGACTACGACCCGGTCGAGGTCACCGAGCCGAACGCGACGAGCTGCGCGCTCTCCCTGCTGCCCGGTGAGGCGGGGTCGGCCTTCCGGCTCCGGACGCTGTACTACGGCCCGCTCTCCCCGGTGGTCCACCAGACCACCGGGAAGGAGCGGTAGCCGCTCACTCGGCCGTGAGGACCGTCTTCAGGAACTGGCCGGTGTAGCTCTCCTCGATGCCCGCCACGTGCTCCGGCGTGCCCTCGGCGACCACCGTGCCGCCGCCCGAGCCGCCCTCGGGACCCATGTCGATGATCCAGTCGGAGGTCTTGATCACGTCGAGGTTGTGCTCGATCACGATCACCGAGTTGCCCTTGTCTACCAGGCCGTTGATGACGCCGATCAGCTTGTTGATGTCCTCGAAGTGCAGGCCCGTGGTCGGCTCGTCGAGGATGTACACCGTCTTGCCGGTCGAGCGCTTCTGCAGCTCGCTGGCCAGCTTGACGCGCTGCGCCTCGCCGCCGGACAGCGTCGGCGCGGGCTGGCCGAGCCGGACGTAGCCGAGGCCGACGTCCACCAGCGTCTGCAGGTGGCGGTGGATGGCCTTGATCGGCTCGAAGAACTCCGCGGCCTCCTCGATGGGCATGTCGAGCACGTCCGAGACGGTCTTGCCCTTGTAGTGCACCTCGAGGGTCTCCCGGTTGTACCGGGCGCCCTTGCAGACCTCGCACGGGACGTAGACGTCCGGCAGGAAGTTCATCTCGATCTTGATCGTGCCGTCGCCGGCGCAGGCCTCGCAGCGGCCGCCCTTGACGTTGAACGAGAACCGGCCCTGCTGGTAGCCGCGGACCTTCGCCTCGGTGGTCGCGGCGAACAGCTTGCGGACGTGGTCCCAGACGCCGGTGTAGGTGGCCGGGTTGGACCGCGGGGTGCGGCCGATCGGCGACTGGTCGACGCGCACCAGCTTGTCGACGTTGTTCAGGCCGTTGACCCGGGTGTGGCGGCCCGGCACCTGGCGGGCGCCGTTGAGCTTGTTGGCCAGCACCGTCGCGAGGATGTCGTTGACCAGCGTCGACTTGCCCGAGCCGGACACGCCGGTGACCGAGACGAGGCAGCCGAGCGGGAACGAGACGTCGAGGCCGCGCAGGTTGTGCTCGCGCGCGCCGACGACGGTCAGCTGCCGCTTCTTGTCGACCGGCCGCCGGATGGCCGGCACCTCGATCTTGCGGCGGCCGGACAGGTACTGCCCGGTCAGCGACTCCTTGCTCTTGAGCAGCTTCTTGTACGGTCCACTGTGGACGATGTGACCGCCGTGCTCGCCGGCACCCGGGCCGATGTCGACCACCCAGTCGCTGGAGCGGATGGTGTCCTCGTCGTGCTCCACGACGATCAGCGTGTTGCCGAGGTTGCGCAGCCGGGTCAGCGTCTCGATCAGGCGGTGGTTGTCGCGCTGGTGCAGGCCGATCGACGGCTCGTCGAGCACGTACAGCACGCCCACCAGGCCCGAGCCGATCTGCGTGGCGAGCCGGATCCGCTGCGCTTCACCACCCGAAAGAGTGGCGGACGCGCGGTCGAGCGAGAGGTACGTGAGGCCGACGTCGAGCAGGAAGCGCAGCCGGGCCTGGATCTCCTTGAGCACCGCGCCGGCGATCATCGCCTCGCGCTGCCCCAGCTCCAGCTCGTCGAGGAACTGCGACGCCTCCGCGATGGACAGCGCGCAGACCTCGGCGATGGACATGTCGCCGCGGGTCTTGTGGGCCAGCGTGACGGCGAGGATCTCCGGCTTGAGCCGGGTGCCCTGGCAGGCCGGGCACGGCACCTCGCGCATGTAGCCCTCGTACCGCTCGCGCATGTACTCGGACTCGGTCTGCTCCTGGCGCCGCTCGAGGAACGGGATGACGCCCTCGAAGTTCGCGTAGTACGAGCGCTGGCGGCCGTAGCGGTTCTTGTAGCGGACGTGGACCTGCTCGTCGACGCCGTGCAGCACGGCCTTCTGGGCGCGCGCGGGCAGCCGCCGCCACGGGGTGTCCATCCGGAAGCCGATGGTCTCCGACAGCGACTCGAGCAGCCGGACGAAGTAGTCCGCGCTCTGGCCGCCCGCCCACGGCGCGATGGCCCCCTCGGCCAGCGACAGCTCGTCGTCCGGCACCACCAGCTCCGGGTCGACCTCCTTGCGGATGCCGATGCCGGTGCACTCCGGGCAGGCGCCGTAGGGCGAGTTGAAGGAGAACGAGCGGGGCTCGAGGTCCTCGATGGCCAGCGGGTGGCCGTTGGGGCAGGCCAGGTTCTCGGAGAAGCCGCGGATGCGGTGCGGGTCGTTGTCCGGCAGGTCGACGAACTCGAGCTCGATCAGGCCGTCGGCCAGCCGCAGCGCCGTCTCGACCGAGTCGGTGAGCCGCTGCCGGGAGGCCGCCTTCACCGTGAGCCGGTCGATGACCACGCCGATCTGGTGCTTCTCCTGCTTCTTCAGCTTCGGCGGGTCGGTGAGCGCGTGGACCGTGCCGTCGACGACCACGCGCGCGTAGCCCTGCTGCTGCAGGTTCTCGAACAGGTCGACGTACTCGCCCTTGCGCCCGCGGACCACGGGGGCGAGCACCTGGAACCGGGTGCCCTCCTCCATCGCGAGCACCTGGTCGACGATCTGCTGCGGGGTCTGCTTGCTGATCGCCTCGCCGCACTTGGGGCAGTGCGCCTTGCCGGCGCGGGCGTAGAGCAGGCGCAGGTAGTCGTAGACCTCGGTGATCGTGCCCACGGTGGAGCGCGGGTTGCGCGAGGTCGACTTCTGGTCGATCGACACCGCGGGCGAGAGGCCCTCGATGAAGTCGACGTCCGGCTTGTCCATCTGCCCGAGGAACTGCCGGGCGTACGCCGAGAGCGACTCGACGTAGCGGCGCTGCCCTTCGGCGAAGATGGTGTCGAAGGCGAGGCTCGACTTCCCGGACCCGGACAGGCCGGTGAACACGATCAGGCTGTCGCGGGGCAGGTCGAGATCCACGCCGCGGAGGTTGTGCTCGCGGGCACCGCGAACAACGAGGCGATCAGCCACGCCAGGGTCCTCTCAATGTCTTCTTCAGCTGCGGTCGCTCACCCGGTTTTCAGCTACACGGGTGGCCGCGATCCATGCTACGAGCCACCACCGACAAAAACGGGTTCCGCGTCCTTGACCTGCGGTTCTTCGGGCTTCCGGCGTCTGGTGAGCCACCGGTGGGCCGGGCGTTCGACCCCCGCGGTGACCGCCCAGCCGGCCAGCACGGCGGCGCCGGCGACCGCGGGGAGCCGCAGCCAGCCGGGGAGACCGGCGTCGAGCAGGGCGCGGGCCAGGACGTAACCCAGTTCCTGGTGCACCAGATAAAGACCATACGAGATGCCCGCGAGCCAGGTGACGGCCGGGGCGATCCGCGCCAGCCCGGGGAACCGCCAGTCGGGGCCGCGCGCGGCCAGGCAGACCAGGAGCAGGAGCACGCCGAACCCGATCGTGGACGGCCAGCGCTCGGCGTCCTGCGGCAGCGCGACGTGGAACGGGAAGACCTGCAGGTCCTGCGCGGCGACGGCGGCGGCCACGAAGAGCGCGGCGTGCCAGGTGCGGATCCGGCGTTGCGCCCACAGCCAGATCGCGACGCCGACGGCGAAGACGTGCATCCGGTGCAGGCCGAGGCCGTAGTAGAACGTCTCGGCGACCGGGCCCGCCGTTCCGGGCGGGAAGACGAGGAACCGCAGGGCGAGCGGGACGAGGATCAGCGTCCACAGCAGGGCGACGGTCAGCCGGTGCGTGCGCCACGACCGCGGCCACAGCAGGGCGGCGCCGGTGAAGGCCAGCAGCTGCACCGGCAGCGTCCAGTAGGAGCCGTCCAGGTAGTAGAAGGCCTCCCAGCGGATGCCCCACTCCTGCACCATGCCGAGGTTGGCGACCAGGTCCAGCCAGGTCGGGATGTACCACGGCGAGGGGTTCGCCGGCGGGCCCGGCGGCACGCCGAACAGGAACCCGGTGACGCCGGGCGGGTAGGGCAGGCCGCTGAAGGAGATGGCCGCCCACCGCGTGATGACGTAGGTCACCACGACGGCGACGAAGTACGCGGGCACCAGGCGCGCGACGCGGTTCCACAGCCACCGGCCGGGGTTGCCCTTGCGGAGGCTCGCGCACACGAAGAAGGCGGAGATGACCAGCAGAATCGCGGCCCCGAACTGCGCCGTCACCCGCACGGGGTACCCCGTGAGCTCGGGATGCAGCAGCGCACCCTGGTGGGTGACGTGCCCGAGGACGACGGCGAAAACGGCGACGACCCGGAGAAGGTCCCAGCTGATCCGGCGCGGCGTCGGGGAGGTGGGCACGATCGTCCTGAGGTCGGCTGGGCTGGGGTCGCGCTGAGCCTACGTGTCTCCGCGGGCGCGCGCTTGTGCGGGTGGAACCGGTTGGAGCGAAACGACTACCGTGTGCACGGTGAACATCGTGGACACCTACACCGGGCACGTCGAGCCGGGCGGCGACGCCACCCGCCGCACCCTGGACGCGCTGACGATCACCAAGCTGTCCGTCGGCCCGATGGACAACAACGCGTACCTCCTGGTGTGCCGAGCGTCGAACGAGGCCCTCCTCATCGACGCGGCGAACGACCCCGAGCGCATCTCCGACCTGATCGGCCACGGCCCGGACCGGCCGGCGCTGAAGACGGTCGTGACGACCCACCAGCACCAGGACCACTGGCAGGCCCTGGGCGCGGTGGCGGGAGCGAACGGAGCGAACACGGCGGCCCATCCCTTGGACGCCCCGCCGCTGCCGGTGCCGCCGGACTTCCTGGTCGAGCACGGCGACACGCTGACGGTGGGCGAGGTCACGCTGACGGTGATCCACCTGCGCGGCCACACACCCGGGTCGATCGCGCTGCTGTACCGCGACCCGGCCGGTCACCCGCACCTGTTCACCGGCGACTCGCTGTTCCCGGGCGGGGTCGGGAAGACGGCGTCGCCGTCGGATTTCACGTCGCTGCTGGACGACGTGTCTTCTCGGATTTTCGACGAGCTGCCGGACGAGACGTGGTTCTACCCGGGTCATGGGGACGACTCGACGCTGGGCGCTGAGCGTCCGAAGCTGGCGGAGTGGCGCGAGCGCGGCTGGTGAGCGACCGGGTGGGCTGCCTTCGCGCAGCCCACCGTCTCCGCGGGCCAAGGAGGGGCGAGGGTGGATCTCGAAGGGGCCTTCAAGGTCATCGACACCCCGGTGCACCTGCCGGGGCGGAGTGACGATGCCCTGATCCGTCAGCTGCAGCAGCAAAAGGCGTTCAGCGCGCCCGGCAAGACCTTGCGCCCCACGGCCGGCTTGGCGGACGGCATCGCCCTCCGGCCGCTCGAAGCACTGCACTGGCTGTCCTATGTGACGCGGCCGCGCTACCAGGACGACGTGCTCGACGTGTACATGCGGTGGGGTCTGCTGCGCTATCTGGGCTTCTTCGCGCACGACTACACCCACTCCCGGCTCCCCCGCCTCACGCTGAGCGAAGCCGGCCGCCGCATATCCGGGAACCAGCGCCGCGTGACTTCGGAAGAGATGGGAATCGCCTTCGGGACCGCCCTGGCCAAGCGCTGGTTCGAAACGACCAGCGCGGCCGACCTGCGGACCGTGGTCGACATCGATGTGGCACTGGATGCGCGTTACGTGTTCGGGCCGAGCTCGGCGGTCCAGCACATCGGTGTCCAGCGTCCCGACTACCTCCTGGTCGGCGCCGATCCGGATGACAGCACCCGCTACCTGGTGCGGGTGCTCGAATGCAAGGGGACGAAGAACGCCGGCCACGCCGTACCCCAGCTGGCCAGGGCTGTGGGCCAGCTCGACGGTGTCACGGTCGGTGGGCGGGTGCCCCACGGCCTGGCGACCACGGTGATCACCGCCGAGAACAACACCTCCTACCTGGCCGTCGACCCGGACGACGAGGAAGAACCCGCCTACGAGGTGACGGCCGAGACGATCGACCGTGTCCGGAACTTTCGGTTCGAGGCCGACCGGGCCGACGCCTCGGCGGTCGAGATCGCCAGTGCGTCCGTGCGGGCGTCCTGGGCGATGCTCGCCGACTTCGGCAGCAACCTCGGCGCCCTGCAGCAGTGGGCACCGGAAGTGATGGAACGCCGGATCGTCCGGCGGCCGCGGGAGCGGCTGACCTTTCCGGCCCCGGTCGAAGAGGCGCGGGGCACCAGTTTCACCTTCGGCTTCGACCGCGAACAGCTCACCGTCAGCTACGGCATCGCCCGGTCGGTCGACGACGCGCTGACGGAGCGGTCCGCCGGGGCGATCATGGAGGCGCAGCGCGCCTTCGCCGCGCGCCTGCGTGCGTCGCCCACACCGGATGAAGCAGATTCGCGCACGGTCTACTCGGCGACCGCCGACGGATCGATCTTCTCGCTGACTCTCGAACGACGCGGCCGCGACACATTCGGAGCAGCCGGATAACGCTTGAGCCTCACCAGGCAACTTTCCGGACGAACCGGGCGTCCCCCGCAAACCCAGCGCTGGGACTTCCACCGGTTCGCTCCGCCAGGAGGCCCACCATGTCCAGACCGAAGAGACGCGTGCTCGCCGCCGTCGTGTTGTTGCTTGGCGGCGGGTTGCTCGCCGCCGCGGGGCCGGCTCAGGCTGCCGATCCTGTCACTCCCACCATGACCAACATCCGGACCGGGCTCAACAGCGGGTTCGACCGGGTGGTGCTCGATCTGAGCTCGGGGCCCGCGCCGACCGTCCGCCACCAGCTCGTCGACGAGCTTTTCGCGGACGCCAGCGGGGAAGTCGTGTGGCTCACCGGGGAATACTTCATCGAGGTCTTCGCCAGCCCGGCCGCCGCGCACGATGCCGATGGGAATCCGACCTTTCCCGGGCCGCGGAAGTTCCGGACGTGGAACCTGCGCAACGTCATGGCCGTCGCCGTCACCGGGGACTTCGAAGGGCAGCTGACCATCGGGCTCGGGGTGCGGTCGCGGACCGCGGTGAAGGTCTTCACCCTCACCGCGCCCAACCGCGTCGTCATCGACGTCGCCCACTGAGCCCACCGCATGGCGGGCGGGGAAGTCACCCGCGCTCGTACGGGATCTTCTCCCCCGCCTCGACGGCGAACGGCAGGTGGTTGCCCGCCGGCGGCAGCGGGCACGTCGCGAAGTCGGTGAACGCGCACGGCAGGTTCACCGCGCGGTTGAAGTCCAGCGTCACCGAGCCGTCCGGTAAAGGCGCCCCGACCGGCAGCGACCGGTTGGCCGCGTACGTCGTCACGCCGCTCGTCTCGTCGGTGAACAGGATGCTGAAGCCGCCGTCCTTGCCGTTGAACGCCGTCAGCGTGTGTGCCACGCCGTCGCGGGAGAAGTGGACCAGGCCCGGCGCCGTGTAGACGTGGCTCAGGCCTTCCACCACCGCGCCGACCGTGGTCGGCCGGGGCGAATCGAACGGCTCGAACCGCCCGGACAGCACCCACGACGGCGACGGCTCGTACGCCGGGACCCCGCGGAACTCGCGCAGCACCTCGGCCTTCGGGTCGTGGACCCGGATCAGGTACCCCGACCGGCGGGCCACCTCGATCTCGACGTCGCCGGCCAGCACCCGCGTGCCCGCGCCGCTGTTGACCAGCTCGAACCGCCGGACGCCGGTGATCGGCTCGCCCTCGTGCGACAGCGACGCGCCGGCCGGGTCGACATACGCGGCGTCCGCATCCTGCCACCAGCGGCCGGGGATGCCCGGGTACTCCCGCGGCGCGTCCGTCAGCCAGTCCAGCGACACCAGCGCCAGCCAGCCGTGCGGCTCGGCCAGGTCGGTCTCGCGCCGGGCCTTCCAGTCCTGCCACTCCTGGGTGAACGTGCTCATCGCGGGCCCCTTCCCGTCGGCTACGACAGTGCCAACCCGGGGTCCGCGCCGCTATTCCGCGTCCCAGCATCCGGACGGCTCAGCCCGCCGCCGGGTCGAACGACCACTGCAGCCCGTAGCTCAGGCCCTGGTGCAGGTCGTGGAACTCGAGGCCGACCTCACCCACCCGGTTGACGGTCAGCGCGTCGCCCGAGTCGATGCCGTCGTCGATCACCCTGGCCGGCACGCCGTTGAGCCGCCACACCCGCCGCGGCGGCGCGGCACGGTCGAAGCGCACCCGCACGGAGAACTCCTCGCAGCGGCGCAGCGGCGTCAGCACGTAGTACGGCCGCAGTCGCGTGCGCCGCGGCGTGAGCCGGATGCCGTACTCGTGGCGCTGGCCGAGCCGCAGCGGGCTCGGCAGCCGCATGATGAACTGGGCGTGGCTCGCCGAAACCTGGCGGGCTTCGACGATTTCGCCGCCGAACAACGCGTCCGCGGTGAGGTCCGGCACCGGGTCGCTGCCCGGTTCGGCCGGCACGCTGAACGGCAGCACCAGCTCGTCGAGCTCGTCGACCTCCGCGACGATCCGCCGCTCCTCCTGCAGCTCCGGCGGGTCGCGGTCCAGCCGGAGCATCGCCTTCATCGACTCGACGTACCAGCCGGCCAGCGGGTGCAGGTCGCGGCGGGGCGCGGGCGCGCCGAGCAGCTCGTCGAGCCGGCGGAACGCCAGGTCGATCCGGCGGCGGGCGGTGCGCGGGTCGCGGTCGAGGACGCTGGCCAGCCAGGAGATCCGCCGGTCGAGGAACTCCCCCGCCGCCTCCTCGTGCAGGCCGAACGCCGCCAGCGCGGCCAGCTTCAGGTCCGGCGGCAGCCGCCCGCACAGCTCGGTCAGGCGCAGCACGAGCTTCTGGCGCGCGGCGGCGGGCTGGTCGGTCTCGGTGATCGCGCACGCCGCCCGCAGGCAGGGGCCGATCCGCTGGTGCAGGTCGGCCGCGTCGAGACCGCGGCCGCGGCGCAGTTCGTTCAGCTCGCGCACGAACGGTGAGGTGTGCTCCTCCGTTTTGCCACCCCCTCGTTTCGCGGCGCAAGATTTTCCCACGTTACCAGTTTCCGTTCTCCGCGAGCTGACAAATGACGGACATCGGTATTCGGGAATGCCCGGCCGGTCGACCCCCCGCGAGCCGGCCGGCCGGGTCTCACCGCGGGTCAGGCGGCCCCGAAGATCAGGGCCCAGATCGAGTGGCTCTCCATCAGACACACCTCCTCATCGCTGCAACCAGGCCGAGGCGGAGAGCGGCGCGGAGCCGTGGAACGTCGGCGCGGCCGGTTCCGCCGCGCTTCCGGCGGCCACCGCGAAACCCGCGACGGCGCCGACCACGAACGCGGCGAAGACCGATTTCACCAGGGTCAGAATCTTGCAGTAGACGTTCACGACAAGGGCTCCCCGACCTCGCTCGGAAATGACGTCCGGCCGGATGGCATCGCATTCTTTCCGGCCGGGTTCCAGGATCACCCGGGCGGGCGTGACGTCACATGTCCGCTGTCACGGGCCTTGTGTGCCGTTTGGCTCAGAGTGGGCGAAGGCGCTCAGCACGCGGAGCTCGCGGATGAGGAAGCGGCGCCGGCCGGTCTCGACGATCCCGCGTTCCCGCAGCAGGCGCAGCGCCCGGGCGACGGTACGCCGGGCGGCGCCGATCTGCGCGGCGACGTCCTCCTGCGACAGGGCGTCGACGACGACGCCCTCCGGCACGGTCCGGCCGCGCTCCTCGGCCAGCCGGACCAGTACCGCCGCGACCCGGCGGCTGACGTCGTAGGCGGCCGCGTCGAGCCGGGCGGACTCGGCGTTGCGGAGCCGGGCCGCGACCGTCTTGATCGTCGCGACGGCGATCGCCGGCCGGGCGTGCAGGACGTCGACGAACTCGGCGCCGGTGAGCTGGAAAACGGTGCAGGGTTCGATCGCGCGCACCGACGCCGACCGCGGCCGCCCGGTGACCGCCGCGAGATCGCCGAGCACCTCGCCGGGGCCGCGCAGCCCGAAGAGCACCTCGCGGCCGTCTTCCACGATCTTGGAGACGCGCACCCAGCCGGAGACGAGCACGTGGACGTGGTCCGACGGGTCGCCCTCCATGAGCACGACGTCGTTCGCCCGGAACCGGCGGCGGGTGCCGCGGGCGAGCAGGTACTCGCGATCGGCGTCGGCGAGGTAAGTGAGGAGCGCGTCCTCACCGGTTTCGTCGTGCCCGCCCATGGCTCCCCTCCGGAGACTCACCGTAACCCGGCGTGGCCGCCTTCGGCGAGGGGCGCGACCGGTAGGGTCGCCGCGTGGACGTGGAGATCTACACCGACGGCGCGTGCAGCGGGAACCCCGGACCGGGCGGCTGGGGCGCGGTGCTGCGCTACGGCAGGCACGAGCGCGAGCTGTACGGCGGCGAGGCCACGCCGACGACGAACAACCGCATGGAGCTCACGGCGCCGATCCGGGCGCTGGAGAGCCTGACCCGGCCGTCGCAGGTCCGCGTCTACACGGACAGCACGTACGTCCGCAACGGCATCACGCAGTGGCTGCCGCGCTGGAAGAGCAACGGCTGGCAGACGGCGGCGCGCGCCCCGGTGAAGAACGCGGACCTCTGGCAGCGCCTGGACGCGGCCATCGGCGGCCACCAGGTCGAGTGGCTGTGGGTGAAGGGCCACGCGGGACACCCGGAGAACGAGCGAGCCGACCGGCTCGCGGTGCGGGGTGCCCAGGAGGCGCGGGAGACCGGGAAGCCGGTCAACGCCGGCTAGTCCCGTGTGGACGGTCACGGCGCCGTCGGCCGGCCGGCGGCCGCCGTGGCAGAATTCCCCGGTGCCTCCCGCTCCGTGCCCGTGCGGCCTCGCCGAGTCCTACGCAGCCTGCTGCGGCCGGTTCCACGACGGCGGGCTCACCGCGCCGACCGCCGAACTGCTGATGCGCTCGCGCTTCAGCGCCTTCGCCGTCGGCGACACCGGGTACCTGCTGCGCACCTGGCACCCGGACACCCGCCCGCGGCACCTCGCGCTCGACCCCGGCCAGGAGTGGACGCGGCTGGAGATCCTCGGCCGCACCGGGGGCGGGCTGCTGCACGCCGAGGGCACCGTCGAGTTCCGGGCGCACTACCGCCACCGCGGGCGGGACGGCTTCCTCGAGGAGAACAGCCGCTTCCGGCGTGACGACGGCCACTGGGTCTACCTCGACGCGCAGGCCTGAACCCGCCCGCGTCGTGCTAAACAGTGCGGCGATGGGAAAACTGACGCGCCGCGCCCGGGCGAAGGCGGACTACTTCGGCTTCATCGGCGCCCGGGAGTGGCCGCTCGCCGCCTCCGGGCTCGGGGTGCTGCTCGGCGTCGTCACCATCCTGCCGAGCGCCGTCGGCGTGGTGCTCTCGGTCGTCGCGCTCGGCCTCGGCGTCGCCACCTTCACCCGGGACGTCCGGCTGCTGCGCCGCCGGTGGGCCGGGTTCGAGTTCACCACCATCGCCGCCCCCTTCCCCACCGCGGAGCTGCCGCCGCCGTCCGCCTACCCGGAGGCGGCCTACCTGGCCGTGCCCGCACGCGGAACCGCGCTGGTCAGCGCCGCGATCGACCGCGCCCTGCAGGAAGAACGGCACACCGTCGACGTCGCCGAGGAGCCCTACCGGCTGCCGCCGTCGCTCAAGGCGACCGCGCCGCACGTCCTCCCGTTGCGCGCCCGCGGCCGGCTGCTGTTCAACGGCCCGGTCGTCGGCATGCGCGGCGACCCGCTGCCCGCCGCCGGCGCGCGGCCCGCGCCGATCCGGCTGCACCGGGCCCGGTTCTTCGACGCCGTCTGCTCGAACGAGCTCGGCACGCTCCGCATCACGCGCACCGAAACCGGCGAAGAGTACGACCTGCGCACGGCCGAGCTGACCGACTCCGCCGGCGCGCTGCGCGAGCTGAGCAGCAGCGAGCTGGCCGACCACGTCGGCGTCTCCACGGTCGCGTTCACCACGGACGGCAAGCTCGTCACGGTCCGGCAGTCCCCGCTCAACGCCTGAGCGGGCTGCTGCTGGCGCCGTCGGGCAGCGGCTCGCTCGAGCCCCGCGACCTGCGCACGCCGGACGGTGGCACCCGCCGGTTCCTGCACACCGCGGTCCGCGCCGGGATGGACCGCGAACTGTGCGAGGAGAGCGGCCTCACCCCCGCGGACGTCCGCAGGACGAAGGTGGTCGGCTTCGCGCGCTGGATGGAACGCGGCGCCAAGCCCGAGTTCTTCGGGCTGACCGAGCTGGCGGTCGACAGCGCCGAGGTCGCCCGGCGCCGCCCGGTCAGCGGCGAACGGCTCTACAGCGCGGGCCTGACGCTCTTCGACGTCGACCTCCCCGCGATCGGCGCCGCGCTGGCCGGCGGTGTCCCGCTCAGCGAGGCACTGCCGCACCGGCTTTGGGAGGACGGTTCCCTGCCACTCCTGCTGGCCCTGCGGGCCGCCGCGGCCTGGCAGGCCGCCCGCGCCTGACGAATCACCCTGTTCCCGGCGTGACCGGGCCGCTACGATCGTCCGCAATTGTTAGGAAAGTTCCCTAACGATAGGCCTGTCCCCCGCCGCCGTGGGTGCCTAGGAGGCGCGCTAGTGAGCTATCGGCAGAGAAGAACCCGGACCCTCCTCGCGGCGGCCGCGCTGGCCGTCGCGGCGACCGGGGCGACCGTCCCGGCCGCGACCGGACAGGAACCGGCGAGCGTGGTGGCCGCGGCCGCGGCGACCGCCGTGCCCGGCTTCCTGATCCAGACGTCGGCGCAGGTCAGCGACGACTCCGCGGTCTCCAAACCCGGCTTCAACACCGCCGGCTGGTACCCGGTCGGCCCGCGCTCGACCGTCTACGCCGGCCTGCTGGCCAACGGCAAGTACGCCGACCCGTTCTACTCGACGAACATGAAGAACGTGCCGGTCGCGGACTTCCAGGTCCCCTGGTGGTACCGCACCGACCTCACCGTCGCCGACACGTCCCAGCGCACCTACCTCGACTTCAGCGGCGTGCTGTCCAAGGCCGACGTCTGGGTCAACGGCACGCGCGTCGCCGACAAGACGCAGGTCAACGGCGCCTACACCCGCCACGACCTCGACATCACCGCGCTGGTGAAGGCCGGCACGAACAGCGTCGCGTTCAAGGTCTACCCGAACGACCCGAACAAGGACCTGTCGATGGGCTGGATCGACTGGGCGCAGACCCCGCCGGACCAGAACATGGGCATCGTGCGGGACGTCCTCGTCCGGCGCAGCGGCCCGGTGGCACTGCGCGGCGGCCACGTCGTCACGAAGCTGACCGGGACCGGCCACGCCGACCTGACGGTGAAGGCCGACGTCCGCAACGACAGCGCCGCCGCGGTGACGGCGACGGTGGCGGGCACGGTCGCCGGGCGCGCGATCAGCCAGACGGTTTCGCTGGCGGCGAAGGAGAAGAAGACCGTCACCTTCGGAGTGATCGGGATCGACAACCCGCAGCTGTGGTGGCCGGCCGGGATGGGCGGGCAGCCGCTGCACGCCCTCGACCTGACCGCGAGCGTCGGCGGGACGGTGTCGGACTCCTCGCACTCGACCTTCGGCATCCGCCAGGTGACGGCGAACAAGAACGCGAGCGGCGGCCGGGCGTACACGATCAACGGGCGGCCGCTGCTGATCAAGGGCGGCGGCTACTCGCCGGACCTGTTCCTGCGCTGGAACGAGCAGTACGCGGCGGACAAGCTCGCCTACGTCAAGGACCTCGGGCTCAACACCGTGCGCCTGGAAGGCCACATCGAGCCGGACGAGTTCTTCGACCTCGCCGACCGGATGGGCGTGCTGACGCTGCCCGGCTGGGAGTGCTGCGACAAGTGGGAGGGCCAGGTCAACGGCAGCGAGAAGGGCGACCCCTGGACCGCCGCCGACTACCCCATCGCCAAGGCGTCGATGACGGCCGAGGCCGAGCGGCTGCGCGACCACCCGAGCGTCATCTCGTTCCTCATCGGCAGCGACTTCGCCCCGGACGCGACGATCGAGAAGAACTACCTCGACGCGCTGAGCGCCGCGGACTGGCCGACGCCGGTGGTGCCGGCCGCGTCGGCGAAGTCGTCGCCGCAGCTGGGGTCGTCCGGGATGAAGATGAACGGGCCGTACGACTGGATCCCGCCGGTGTACTGGTACGACAAGGCGCACTCCGACGGCGGCGGCGCGTGGAGCTTCAACTCCGAAACCAGCGCCGGGCCGGACATCCCGACGATGGATACGCTCAAGCGGATGATGTCGGCGGGCGAGCTGGACACGATGTGGAAGAACCCGGCGGCCCCGCAGTACCACCGGTCCTCGTCGTCGACGTTCGGCAACCTGAAGCTGTTCGGCGACGCGCTGACCGGCCGCTACGGCAAGCCGTCGAGCCTCGACGACTTCGTCCGGAAAGCGCAGCTGGCGCAGTACGAGAACGTCCGCGCCGAGTTCGAGTCGCACTCGCGCAACTTCAGCGACGGCTCGAACCCGGCGACCGGGATCATCTACTGGATGCTCAACAGCGGCTGGACGTCGCTGCACTGGCAGCTGTTCGACGCCTACCTCGACCAGAACGGCTCGTACTTCGGGGCCAAGAAGGCGAACGAGCCGCTGCACATCCAGTACTCGTACGACACGAAGTCGGTCGTGGTGGTCAACCACAACCACGACGCGGCGTCGGGCCTCACCGCCCGCGTGCAGCTGTTCAACCTGGACGGCACCGCGAAGTTCGACCAGTCCAAGACCGTTTCGGTGGGCGGTGACGGCGCGAAGACGACGGCGCTGACCATCGGCTCGGTGAGCGGGCTGTCGACGACGTACCTGGCGAAGCTGGTGCTCAGCGATGCGGCGGGCAAGGAGGTCAGCCGGAACGTGTACTGGCTGTCCACCAAGGCCGACACCCTGGACTGGGCCAACAGCGACTGGTACTACACGCCGACGACGTCGTACGCGGACCTTTCGGGGCTGAACTCGCTGGCTCCGGTGACGCTCGGGTCTTCGGCGACCTCGACGGCGAACGGCGACGGCACCACGACGACCAAGGTGACGCTGTCGAACCCGGCGTCCGGCAAGGTGCCGGCGTTCTTCGTCGACGCGCACGTGGTCGGCGCGGCGGGCGCGCCGGTGCTGCCGGTCCGGTGGACCGACAACCAGGTCACCCTCTGGCCCGGCGAGTCCACGACGCTGACGGCGACGTACCGGACGGCGGATCTGAAGGGCGCCAAGCCTTCGGTGCGGGTCGCGGGCTGGAACACCGGGACGAAGACGATCCCGGCGGACGGCTCGGTCGACCCGGGCACCCCGGCCGACCACCAGGCCGAGGACGCGGCGATCACCAACGGCGTCGCGGAGTCGAACCACCTCGGCTACACCGGAAGCGGGTTCGTCAACTACGACAACGCGACCGGCAGCGCGGTGGAGTTCACGGTGAACGCGGCCGCGGCGGGCCCGGCGAACGTGGTCCTGCGGTTCGCGAACGGCACGACGACGAACCGCCCGATGGACATCTCGGTGAACGGCACGAAGGTGGCATCCGGGGTGGCGTTCGGCGGCACGGGCAACTGGGACACGTGGCAGACGGTCACGGTGCCGGTGACGCTGACCGCCGGGACGAACAAGATCAAGGCGACCGCGACGACCGCCAACGGCGGCCCGAACGTCGACAAGATCACCGTCTAGCTCCCGACCGAGGGGGCGCCACTTTCACGTGAAAGTGGCGCCCCCTCGGTCACTCCCACAGCAGGCGCTGCTCCCGGTCGGGGTCGGAAACCGTCGTGGAGACGTCGTCGAACAGGTGCGTGACGCGGTCGGCGCTCGTGTAGCGCGGCCACCCGGGGTCGCCCGTCGTGGTGAACCGGACCCACGCCTCGAACATCTCCGTCGCCACCGCCTGCATCCGCTCGGCCGGGAACGGGCGGCCGGCGAACAGGAACCGCCAGTTGCGGTTGCGGATGTCGTCGAACATCAACGGCAGGTCGAGCCCGTGCGCGGCGCCGAGCCCCTTGCCGCGCGGGGCGATCCGCCAGTCGAGGCGGTACATCCAGGCGTTCGGCTGTTTTTCGGCGAACCGGATCGCCGGGATCCACCAGTCCGCCGCCGTCAGCGCGCGGTTGCGGCCCTGGTCTTCGGGCCAGCCGAGTACGTCGTTATACGCGGCGACGGCCTTCTCGACCTGCTCGGGGGACAGCATCGTCGAGCCGACGCCCAGCAGCTTCGCGCCACCCGACTGCAGCCAGCTGAACAGGTCCTCCTCGTCGGCCGTCGTCCCGATGAGCAGCGGGACCTCGCGCACGCCGTCGAGCGGCCGGTGCGGGAGCAGCTCGTCGCCGACCACCACGCGGTAGGTGACCTTGGTGCCCGAGAGCGCCGAAACCCGTTGCTGCGCCTCGAGGATCCGCGTCACGGGCAGCGTCGCCAGCTCGCCCGGCGACGCGTCCAGTTCGGCGAGGACCGCTTCGGCCACGGCCGCGCCTTCGGCCGGGGTGTGCACGACCGAGCCGACGCCGGTGCCGCTCTGCACGATCGCCCGGTGGACGAGCCCGCGGGTGGCGGGCACGGCCAGCAGCGTCCCGACGGTGCGCCCGCCGTTGGACTGCCCGGCCAGCGTGACGCGGCCGGGATCACCGCCGAAGGCACCGACGTTGTCCCGCACCCACTCGAGGGCGGCGACCTGGTCGCGCAGGGACAGGTTCGAGTCGGCGACGCCGGGCAGGTGCAGCATCCCGAGCACGCCGAGCCGGTAGGCGATGGTCACGACGACCACGCCCCGCCGCGCGTACGCGGACGCGTCGAACTGGTGCGGCGCGCCGAGCACACCGCCGCCACCGTGGATCCACACCAGCACGGGGTACGAGCCGGGTTGCGCGGGCGCGTAGACGTTGAGGGCGAGACAGTCTTCGTCACCGGTGAAGCCACGCCCGGTCAGCTCGGGCTGCGGCGCGCGGGGCGCCCACTTCGTCGCGTCGCGAACGCCCGGCCACGGCGACACCGGATGCGGGGCGCGGAAGCGCAGCTCGCCCACCGGGGGCGCGGCGTAGGGCACGCCGAGGAAGGTCCGGACCCCGTTCGCTTCGGACCCGCGCAGGGCGCCGGCCGTGATCTCCACCGTCGTCACGCCGCCAGCCTACGAACTTGCCCTGGAGCGCGCTCCAGGGTGTTGGCTACGACCCATGAGCGCAGCGGACAACAAGCAGCTCCTCGAAACGGCCTTCGCCGCCTGGGCGACCGGCGACATCCGGCCGCTGCTCGCCGCCATGGCCGACGACGTGACCTGGACGGTCAGCGGGCACAACAGCTGGTCCGGCAGCTTCCGCGGCAAGGACTCGGTCCGCCGCGACCTGCTCGGGCCGCTCGGCGCGCAGTTCGACGGCACCTACACCAGCACGGCGAGCCGGTTCGTCGCCGAGGACGACGTCGTCGTGGTCGAGACGCAGGGCAGCGTCGCCACGAAGACCGGGCAGCGCTACGACAACAAGTACTGCTTCGTCTTCCGCGTCGAAGAGGGCCGGATCCGCGAGATCACCGAGTACATGGACACCCAGCTGGTCGCCGAAGTGCTGTCCGAGCTGGCCAGGTGACACCCGCGCCAGGCGGCGGGTAATGATTACCCCGTGCACATAGCGGCAGAGATAGTGGCGCTGGTCGTGACCGTCCTCGTCGTCAGCGCGCTCGCGCGGCGGCTGGACTGGTCCGCCCCGCTGTGCCTGATCGTCGTCGGCGTCGCCGCGTCCTACGTCCCCGGTGTGCCCGAGTACCAGCTCGATCCCGAGGTCGTGCTGCTCGGCCTGCTGCCCCCGCTGCTGTACTCCGCGGCCATCCAGACGTCGCTCGTCGACTTCCGGAAGAACCGGGGCGCGATCGGGCTGATGTCGGTCGGGCTCGTGGTCTTCACCGCGCTCGGCGTCGGCGTGGTCGCCTGGGCGGTGATCCCCGGGCTGCCGCTGGCCGGCGGCATCGCGCTCGGCGCGGTCGTCGCGCCGCCGGACGCGGTCGCCGCCAGCGTCGTCGCCCGGCGGGTCGGGATGCCGCGGAAGCTGATCCGGCTGCTGGAGGGCGAGAGCCTCTTCAACGACGCCGCCGCGCTGGTCGCCCTCCGCACGGCCATCGCCGCGCTGGCCGGGTCGGTCAGCCTGTGGCAGGTCGGCGCCGACTTCTTCCGCGCGGCCATCGGCGGGGCCGTCGTCGGGCTGGTCGTCGGGTTCGCGGCCGCGTTCGTCCGCGCCCGGATGACCGAGCCGGTGCTCGACACCGCGCTGTCGTTCGCCGTGCCCTTCATCGCCTACATCCCGGCCGAGGCGATCCACGGCTCCGGCGTGCTCGCGGTCGTCATCGCCGGGCTCATCCTGGGGCACAAGGCGCCGCAGATCCTGTCCGGCTCCACCCGGCTGGCGTCCCGGCTCAACTGGCAGACCATCCAGTTCCTGCTGGAGAACATGGTCTTCCTGCTGATCGGCCTGCAGCTGCGGCGGATCCTCGCCGAGGTCGGCGAGAGCGGGCTGTCGCTGCTGACGCTGACCTGGATCTGCGTCGCCGTGCTCGCCGCGACCATCCTCACCCGGATCCTGTGGATGGGCGGGATCGGCACCGTGAAGCGCGTGAAACGGCGCCTCCTGCCCGGCAAGGTCAAGGCCAAGATCTGGCCGTGGCGCTACTCGGCGGTGATCTCCTGGGCCGGCATGCGCGGGGTGGTGACGCTCGCGGCCGCGTTCGTGCTGCCCGCCGACACCCCGCAGCGGGCGGTGCTGGTGCTCGCCGCGTTCGTCGTCGTGGCCGGCACCCTGGCCGTGCAGGGCATGACGCTGCCGCCGCTGATCCGGCGGCTGCGCCTGCCGCGGCCGGACCCGGCGGAGGACGCGCTGCAGGAGGCGGCCGTCCTGCACGACATGACCCGCGCCGCGCTGGCCAAGCTGGAGGAGATCCGGCAGCCCGACGACCCGCCCGAGATCATCCAGCGCCTGCGCGACCGCCTGCAGCACCGCGCCGACTCGGCGTGGGAGCAGCTCGGCAGGCAGAGCGCGCTGGCCGAGACCCCGAGCGACGCCTACCGCCGGCTGCGGCTGGCGCTCCTCGAGGTCGAGCGCGACCAGTTCCTCAAGGCCCGCGACAGCGGCAGCGCCGACGACGACGTCCTGCGCCGGGTCCTGGAACGCCTCGACATCGAGGAGTCCATGCTCGACCGCGACGAGGCCGAGCCCGACGTCGAGGGCCGCGAACTGCGCACCCCGGCCGCGACGGCCGGGTCGTGCAAGCACCTGTCCCACGAGTGGGTGGACAAGGAACCCAGCTCGGCCGACAGCTGCGCCGCCTGCCTCGCCGAGGGCACCACGTGGGTGCACCTGCGGATGTGCCTGAAGTGCGGCAACGTCGCCTGCTGCGACTCCTCGCCGCGGCGCCACGCGACGCAGCACTTCCACGAATCCCGCCATCCGGTCATGCGCAGCTACGAGCCGGGCGAGACGTGGCGATGGTGTTTCGTGGACAAGCAACTCGGCTAATGTCGAAGCCATGAGCACGCCCGAGCAGGAGATCGAGTACCGCCAATACCGCTTCAGCCCGCCCCCGGGTGCGACGGAGATCTTCCTGGTCCGGCACGGCGAGTCCGCTCCCGCCCGCGGCGACGCGCCCTTCGACCTCGTCGACGGCCAGGCCGACCCGGACCTCGCGCCGGAGGGCCGCGACCACGCCCAGCGCGTCGGCGTCCGGCTCGCCGGGGAGCGGATCGACGCGATCTACGTGACGACGCTGCGCCGCACGGTCCAGACGGCGGCACCACTGGCGGAGAAGCTCGGGCTGACCCCGGTCGTCGAGCCCGACCTGCGCGAGATCCACCTCGGCGAGTGGGAAAACGGCCTGTTCCGGAAGTACACGACCGACGGCCACCCGATCGTCGACCGGCTGTGGGCCGAGCAGCGCTGGGACGTCATCCCGGGCGCGGAGTCCGACGAGCGGTTCGGGGCCCGGCTGCGCGGCGCGCTGACGCGGATCGCGGCGGCGCACCCCGACCAGCGGGTCGCGGTGTTCACCCACGGCGGCGTGATCGGCGAGGTGTTCGCCCAGGCCAGCCGCGCGGTCGAGCGGTTCGCGTTCCTCGGCGCCGACAACGGGTCGATCTCGCACCTCGTGCTGCACGGCGACAACTGGATCGTGCGGCGCTACAACGACACCGCCCACCTGGCTAATCCGCTCGGCTGAGCTTCCCGGCCGCGACGAGCTGCACGGTCACCAGGATCGAGACGGCTTCCGCGGCCAGCAGCCCGATCAGCACGAGCACCTGCGTCAGCCCGGCCTGGATCGGGCCCGCGCCGCCCAGCAGGACGCCGACGTACGCGCCCGGGAGCGTCACCAGGCCGACCGTGCGGGTCTGGTCGAGCGCCGGGATCAGCGCGTGCCCGGCGCTCGGGCGGCAGATCTCGAGGGCGGCCGGCCGCGGCAGGAAACCGAGGGCGAGCGCGGCTTCGTACTCGCCGTACCGGGACTTCAGCTCGTCGAGGGCGCGGCGCGCGGCCTGCGACGTCGCGGTCATGGCGCCGCCGATCACGATGCCGGCGATCGGCACGACCGCGATCGGCTCCGGCGGGACGACCCGGGCGCCGAGGACGAGGGCGAGCACGGGCGCGACCCCGGCGGCGATGGCCAGCGCCGTCCACGGGAGGTTCTTGCGGGTGCCGACGCGCCGCGCCGACGTCACCGCGGCGATTGCGAACATCAGCAGCACGAAGAGGCCCGTGAGCGGCGCCGAGCGCAGGACGGCGGTGATCACCAGCGACACGACGGCGAGCTGGGCGACCGCGCGGACGGCGGCGACCAGTACCGCGCGGCCGTCACCGAGGCCGCCGGCCCTGACGACGGCCGCGCCGGCGACGGCGAGCAGGACGAGGACGCCCACCAGGGCGGGCCCGAAGGTGATCGCGGCGTTCACACGCCGATCCTGCCGCTCAGACGGCGCAGCTGAAGAGGCGCCCCGGCTCGCTTTCGGTCTTCTCGGCCACGACGACGCCGTCGACGACGATCCGGCAGCGGAGCGCGCCAGGACCGGGGTTGCGGGCGGCGATGCTGTAGAACTCGGTGCGGCCCTCGGGGCCGACCCGGGTGAACTGCGCGGACCACGGCGTCGCGACCTCGGCCTGCTGGGTCAGCGCCGAGCCCGCGGCGGCGTAGGTGACGTTGCGGGCACCGTGCGCGCCGAGCAGTTCGTAGACGACGCTGTGGCTCACGCTGCGGACAGCGACGGGGGCGACGGGAGCGGCGGCGGGCGCGTCCTTGACGGGGCCGCGCGCGGACCGGGGCACGACGTAGGAGGTCACCGCGAAGGCCGCGGCGAGCACCCCGAGGACGACGACGAAACTGCCGGCCGACCGAGCCCGCCCGGCGCAGTCGCGCGTCGCGGTGGGAACGCTCATGGAGAGGTCTTCTCTCGTCGCGCGCACTTCCGTCGAGTGCGTCGATGTATATCTCGCCGTGACCTGACTGCGTGTTAGCAGCTCTGCGCAGGAAGTTCGACATTCACCCGGACGGGTGGCCGCGGATCGGCCCGTTTTTGTCGGTGGGCCGGGGGATGATCGGGGTGTGTACGAGGAGAAGGCACCACCCCGGCGGCTGCGCGGCGTGGCGCGGTGCGTGTGGCGATCGGCTTCGGAGGGCCCGAAGCGGATCGTCCCCGACGGCTGCGTGGACCTGGTCCGCGGTGGTGGTGCGGTGTTCGTGGCCGGGCCGGACACGGCGGCGTGGTCGTCGGTGACCAGGCCGGGCGAGGTGCTGAGCGGCGTGCGGCTCGTCCCGGGTCTCGCGGCCACGGTCCTGGGCGTGGCGGCGGACGAGGTGCGGGATCGGCGGGTGCCGCTGGAGGAACTGTGGGGCAGGTGCTGGGCGGAGCGGTTGGCGGAGGGGTCGCTGGCGGGGGCGCTGGCGGAGCGGCTGGCGGAGGCGGCACCGCCGGACGCGGCGGATGCGGCGGTGGCGGAGCTGATCGCACGGCTGGATGAGGGGGTGGCGCGGGTCGGCAATGCGGCGGCGGGGTTGATTCGGGCCGGGGTCGGCGAAGCTGGGGCCGGTGGGGCTGGATTCGGCGGAGCCACGTCGGGCGGCGCCCCATCCGGCCGAGCCACCTCCATCGAAGCCGCGTCCCTCGGAACCAGCCCGGCAGACCTCTTCGCGGCCCGGGCCGAAGACCCACCCTTGCGGGCCGCGGTGGGTGAGCGGCGGTTGCGGCGGCGGTTCGTCCAAGCCGTCGGGTACGGGCCGGCAACCTACCTTCGGGTCAGCCGGTTCCAGCGGGCCGTCGCCCTCTCTTCCCGGGCGCCGAACCTTGCCGCGCTGGCCGTTGCCGCGGGGTATTCCGATCAAGCTCACCTTAGCCGGGAGTGCCGGGCGCTGACCGGGCTCACGCCGCGGGCCTACTTCCGGTGATCCTCCACTGTGGACGTTGCGCTGGGTGATCGACTCCGTTCGGCGTAACCCCTGCGGACAACCGGAAGTGGCTGTTCACCCAAAAAGGTAAGCGGACGGTAAACCACTACCAGGAGCGCTATCCTCCCCTCGACGAGTGATCAGGGAGGGCGTGTGGCCACCATCAGCGACGTCGCGGCGAGAGCCGGGGTCTCCACGGCGACCGTGTCGCGCGCGCTCAACGGCAAGTCCACTGTGGACCCGGCGCTGGCCGCTCGGGTGCAGGAGGCCGCCGCCGAGCTGGGGTACCACCCGAACGGGTTGGCGCGGAACCTCCGCCGTCAGGAAACCGCCGTCCTCGCGCTGATCATCTCCGACGTCGAAAACCCGTTCTTCACGGCCATCGCGCGGGGCGTCGAGGACCTCGCGCAGCGGTCCGGGTACTCGGTGGTGCTCTGCAACTCCGACGAAAACGAGGACAAGGAGCGGCGCTACATCGAGGTCGCGCTGCAGGAGCGGGTCGCCGGCGTGGTGCTGTCGCCCACCGGCCGGTCGACGAACGTCGAGGGCCTGCGCCGCCAGGGCACGCCGCTGGTGGCGGTCGACCGGCCACTGCAGGCGGCGGAAGGCGACCAGGTGCTGGTCGACACGCGGCACGCGGCCGCCGAAGCGACGCGGCACCTGCTCGACGGCGGCTACCGGCGCGTCGGCTGCCTCACCGGCCCCGAAAAGGTCCGCACGGCCGAAGACCGCCTGGCGGGCTACGCCGACGTCGTCGGCGAGGACAACGTCCTGTTCCGGCGGTCGGAGTACCGCGCCGAGGGCGCCCGGCTGGCCGCGTTGGAGCTGCTCGACGAGCCGTCGCCGCCGGACGCGCTGCTCGTCGCGAACAGCACGATGGCGATCGGGGTGCTGGAGGCCCTGTCCGCCCGCGGCCTGCGCCCCGGCCGCGACGTGGGCATCGTTTCGTTCGACGACGCACCGTGGACGACGTTGATCGACCCGCCCCTGACGGTGGTCGCCCAGCCGGCGTACGAGGTCGGCCGGGTGGCGGCGCAGCTCTTGCTGGCCCGCATCACGGACAGCAGCCGCGACACGACCACGACGACGCTCGAAGCCCGGTTGATCGTGCGGAAGAGCTCCCGCCGCTGACACCCAGAGGGCCTGTCGCCGGTGTCATGAACGACTCTTTCATGACGTCGGACGTCGTGAACGACCCTTTCATGACGTTCGAACCCGCTGACACCGAGACGGCGAGCGACGTGCCCAGGGGCCGGCTCGTGCCGGGCCCCCAGGCACGTCCCACCCCCTGTGTCCCCCAGCACCGGCGCCGGAACGCCGGGGACCCGTGAGCACGGAGCGGAAATCGTTTACTCATCCCGGAACCTAGGTTGCCCACCCCGCAGTGTCAAGCCGAGCACCCGAGCCGGGCGCGGGCTGGACAAGCTCGCCCGTTCCAGGGAAACTGACCGGAAGTTGCCTACTCAACGTGTTGGATGATGTGCCCTGAGTGTCGATCTCTGGTGAATTCACCCACAGACAGGGCAAGAAAGCGCACGAACCCGCACATCCGCGCTGTTTCGGGTTAACCTGAGGCACATGTCTGTAGCGCTGGAGAACATCCTCGCCAAGGCGGGCCTGAAGGTCGACGCGAATGAGTTCCTCACTCTCGTCGAAGACGCCGCACGCAGACTGTCCCCACCGAATCCGGATCCCTCGCACTACTTCTCCGCCGATCAGCGGGCCGCGCTCACCGACGTCGGCCTGGACCTGTCGCCGCGCAAAGAAGGCGAACCCGACTTCAGGGCTCGCACCGTCGCCGCCCATGCCGTGCTCGCCGAAGGCGCGCTCAGCGTCAACGAAGCGGCCAAGGCCCTCGGGGTCGACGACAGCCGGATCCGGCATCGCCTCAAGGAAGGGCGGCTCACCGGCTGGAAGGACGGCGGGTGGCGGCTCCCCGCCTGGCAGTTCGCCGGCTCGGGGGTGCTGCCCGGCCTCGAAGTCGTCCTCAAAGCCCTGCCCGACGACCAGCCCGCGCTCGTCGTCGCCGCCTTCATGAGCACTCCGCAGGCCGATCTCGTCATCAACGACCAGCCCGCGACCCCGCGCCAATGGCTCCTCTCCGGTGGTGACCCGGACCACGTCGCCCGCCTCATCGCCACGCTCGGCACTCCGCTCTAGGCTGGACCCTCCCGAGCAAGATCACCGACAAGGACGGACCATCCCCGACCCATGGCCCGGCTTCCGCTGCCGCCCGCCCGATCCGTCCTGGTCCGGCAGCTGAACCGCGCCGACGACGTGGTGACGGTCCAGCCCGCGACCAGGCTCGTGCGGATCTTCACCGCGCACGGCAGACACCCCCAGCAGTGGAACTCGTTCCGCTACACCGGCCCGCTCCCGCACGGCCGGTTCGACCAGCAGACGCCCGGCCGGGGCGGCGCGCCGGTCACCGATCCCGCGAACGGCGTCCTCTACTTCGGCCTCACCGTGCGCACGTCGGTGGCCGAGGTCTTCCAGACCAGCTCGACGGTCGACCGCCGCACCCGCGGTCCCCGGCTGGTCGTCGTCCGCCCGACGCGCACCCTGCGCCTGCTCGACCTGACCGGCCTCTGGCCGACCCGCGTGGGCGCGTCGCAGGAGATCTCCAGCGGGCCGAAGAAACTCACGCAGGCGTGGGCCCGCGCGATCCGCGGGGCGTTCAGCGACCTCGACGGCCTCTGGTACCGCTCGTCGATGGACTCCGGCGACCCCGCGATCTGCCTGTGGGACCCGCCGGCGGGCGCCGCGCTGCCCATCGCGCCGGACGTGCTGCTGCCGCTGGACCACCCCGGCCTCGACGTCCCGCTCGGCCGGGTCTGCGAAGAGCTCAACTACACGCTGCTGAACTGAGCCTCGAGCACCGGAATGACCGCCCGCAGGTCCGGGCCGTCGACCGCGTGGGTCGCGACGGCGCGGGCGGCCGGCGTCGCGTTGAAGGCGATGCTGACCCCGACGGCGGCGAAGAGCGGCAGGTCGGACCGGCTGTCCCCGATCGCGGCGCACCGCTCCGGCGCAAACCCCTGTGCCAGCGCGAAGTCGCGCTTGCCGTACTCGTCGAAGTGCTCGGCGACGCCGCCGGTGTAGCGCCCGCCGACGGCTTCGGGCACCGGCCCGCAGTAGGCCGCGAACCCGAACCGGCCGGCGAGCAGGCGGCCCACCGGCGTCCACGCGAGCGTCGTCAGGATCGGGCGCAGGTCGTGCTCACGGCACCACGTCACGGTCTCGGCGATGCCGTCGACCAGCGGCAACGTCGCCAGGCGGGCCAGGATCTCCGCCTCGGTGTGCCCCGCCCAGCCGCGCGCGTCGATGATCGACGCCTCCTGGTTGGTCATCGTCCCCGCGACGTACGCCTCCTCGGCCGCGACGAGCTCGGCCTCGTGCCCCAGCGCCGCGGCCACCCACGCGCACGAGCTGGTGCCCGGCACGAGGGTGCCGTCGACGTCGAAGCAGACCAGCCCGCGCGTCACAGGTGCCGGGCCCACCACTCGAGGACCGCCTCGAAGCGCTGGACGCGGTGCCGCGGCCGGCCCGAGCGGCTCAGCTCGTGGCCCTCGCCCGGGAACAGCAGCATCTCCGCCGGTGCGCCCGCGCGGCGCAGGGCCACGAACATCCGCTGCGCCTGCTCCAGCGGACAGCGCCAGTCCTGCTCCGAGTGCACCACCGCGAACGGGATCTTGATCTTCTCGGCGTGGTGGAGCGGCGACCGGTCGCGCTGCACCTCCGGTGAAGAACCGATGTAGGCGTCGACGAAGAAGTAGCCGATGTCCGAGCTGCCGACCATCGAGTCCCACGCGTTGACCGCGCGCTCGCTCCACGCGGCCTTGAAGCGCTCGCCGTGGTGCGCCGCCAGCCAGCTCGTCATGAACCCGCCGTACGACCCGCCCATGATGCCGACGCGGGAGGCGTCCAGGTCCGGCCGCTCCAGTGCCTTGTCGAGCAGCGCCAGGACGTCGTCGACGTCGACCGTGCCGAAGCCGTGCGTGATCGCGTGGCCGTGCGCCTGCCCGTAGCCCGACGACCCGCGCGGGTTGCCGACCACCACCGCGTAGCCCGCCGACGCGTACACCTGCGCCTCGTCGAACAGCGCCCACTCCTGCTGGGTGAACGGGCCGCCGTGCACCACGCGCAGCACCGGGTGCGGGCCCTCGCCCTCGGGCAGCACCAGCCAGCCGTGCACCGGGTAGCCGTCCGGCGCGGTGGTCTCCAGCTCGATCATCGGCCGGATGCCCTTGTCCCGCAACGGCTGCGAGTAGTCCGTCAGCACCCGCGGTGCGCCGTCGCCGAGCAGCACGACCTCGCCCGCGGTCGACGGCGTCGCGACCACCGCCGCCAGCACCGAGCCGTCCAGCGTGAACGACCGGACCGCGGCCTGGTCCGCGTAGACCACCGCGAGGTCGGCCAGCGGCGCCTCGACGGCGTCGACCGCGACCGCGCGCAGTTCCACCGCACCGCGGTGGCGGACGGCCACCAGGACGTCGTCCCCGCGCGGGACCGGCGGGCCCGCCGCGGCTTCGCAGTCCACCGTCTCGGCGTCGGTGAGCCGCCGGGCCTTCACCGGGCCGGCGCCGAACTCTGGCGTGGCCGCGTACAGCCCGGTGGGCGTGGCTTCGTGGTGCTCCGCGAAGGACTGCCCGAAGTAGAACAGGGTGCCGTCGGCGCCGAACGCCGGCCGCTCCGAGTAGCCCTCGGCGCGCACGAGCACCTCGGGCTCGCCGCCCTCGGCGGAGATCGCGCAGACGTCGCGGAAGTCGCTCTCGGCCGCGCCCCAGTCCGGCGGCGCGGTGAAGACCACGCGCGTGCCGTCCGGCGTCCACACCGGGTGGGCCGCGTCGAATTCGGCACCGGTCAGCGGCTCGAGGCCGGCCGGCTCGGCGGTGTCGGTGGTGTCGGTGACGAACAGCCGCTGCATGCGGTCGCGCACGAAGCCGACGTCGTCGAGCCGGTAGTCCATGCGCGTGATCCGGCGCGGCACTTCGGCGGCCGGCTCCGGCGTCTCGCCGTCGGCGTCCGGCGTGCCGTAGCGGCCGGCCTCGGGCACGCGGGCGGTGAACGCGATCCGCCGCGAATCCGGCGCCCACACCGGTTCGCCGGCCCCGAGGGGCAGCGACGTCAGGCGCCGGGCTTCGCCGCCGTCGGCCGGCATGACGTGCAGCTGCGGGCTGCCGTCCGCGCCGGTGCCCTCCCCCGCGCGGAGGAACGCCACCCAGCGCCCGTCCGGGGAGATCGCCGGGGCGGAGTCGCGCGGACCGTGGGTCCACGCGGCCTCGCCGCCGCCGTCGAGCGCCACGCGCCGCACCGCGCCGTGCGTGGCGTTCGCCGTCAGGTCAGGTCTCTTCAGCGCCGTGAGCAGCAGGTTCCCACGCAGGGCGGGACGGCCGGGGACGACGAGGTGTTCGATGTCGGCAGGACGCACGTCCCGACCGTACCCGAAATCCTTAGCGGTGCGAACGAGTTACGCGGCGACCTGCTTGCGCTCCTCGCGCCGCGCCTTGGCCAGGCTGGCCACCGTGGTCACGGTGAGCACGACGACGATCACGCCGAGGGACACCCAGTTGTTGATGTCCAGCCAGTCCGGCACGACGTGGTACTCGTGCAGCGCGTGCAGGAACAGCTTCGCGCCGATGAAGGCGAGGATGACCGCGAGGCCGTAGCTGAGGTAGACCAGCTTCGTCACCAGGCCGCCGAGCAGGAAGTACAGCTGCCGCAGGCCCATCAGCGCGAACGCGTTGGCGGTGAAGACGAGGAACGCCTCCTGCGTGATGCCGAAGATCGCCGGGATCGAGTCGACCGCGAACAGCAGGTCGGCCGAGCCGATGGCCACGATGACCAGCAGCATCGGCGTGATCATCCGCTTGCCGTTCTGCTTCACCGTGTACTTGTGGCCGTGGTAGTCGTCGGTCACCGGGAAGAACCGGCGGACCTGCCGGGTGACGGCGTTCTCGTGGTACTCCTCGTCCTCGCCCTTGCCGCGGAGCATGCTGATCGCCGTCCAGATCAGGACCGCGCCGAACAGGAAGAACACCCAGACGAACTGCGCGATCAGCGCGGCGCCGATGGCGATGAAGACGCTCCGCATGGCGAGCGCGAGCAGGATGCCGACCAGCAGCACGCGGTGCTGGTGGATGGCGGGCACCTTGAACGAGCTCATGATGATCATGAAGATGAACAGGTTGTCGACGCTCAGCGAGTACTCGGTGATGTACCCGGTGAAGAACTCGACACCCGGGTCGTGGCCGGCGAAGACCCACACGCCGATGCCGAAGACGATCGCGCACGAGACGTAGAAGATGACCCAGCGAGCCGCTTCCCCCGTGGTCACTTCGTGCGGCTTGCGATCGACGATGACCAGGTCAAGCGCGATCAGCGCGAGCAGGCCACCGATCGTGGCGATCCACAGCCACAGGGGGACAGTCATGGAACCAGAACCTCCGGATAGTGCGCAGCAGCAACTAACCGGAGGTCTCTTCCGCCGGTGGAACCACCGGCCGACGGTGCCGGGGGCGCAGGGCCACCGTGCTGACGACACCGCCGCGAAGGAATACTCCCCTCACAGCCGCTCCAGTGTGCAGGTTCCCCCCGCCGGAACGCCAGCCGAGATCGCCTACGTCACCAGGTTGGTCGTGTAATTCCGGTCACTTCGGTCCACCAGGCGGTCCGGAACGTGTGATCACTGTGAGTTCCGGAGGACACTCTCAGGAAACTTCACCTACGGTCACGTCGTGCCCCGACTCCCGCTCCCGCGCACCCGCCGAGCCCGGCTCACGGCGCTCGGCGCCGTCGTGGCGGTGCTCGCCGCCGCGACCGTCCTCTGGGCGACGCGCGACACGGCCCCGCCCGCCGTGCCCACCCAGGACGCCCTGCTCGACATGCCGGCCGCGCCCGGCTCGGCCGAGCAGGTCAAGATCGACACGACCACCTACCTCCCGGCCACCGTGCCCGCACCGGCGGTGCTGCTCGCGCACGGCTTCGGCGGGGACAAGAACAGCGTCGCCGACGACGCCCGCGAGCTCGCGCGGAAGGGCTTCGTCGTGATGACGTGGTCCGCGCGCGGCTTCGGCAAGAGCACCGGCAAGATCGGGCTCAACGACCCGGACGGCGAGGTCGCCGACGCGAGCCGCCTGATCGACCGGCTCGTCGCCCAGCGCCAGGTGACCCTCGACGCCAACGGTGACCCGAAGGTCGCCGTCACCGGCGCCTCCTACGGCGGCGCGCTGTCGCTGCTGCTGGCCGGCACGGACAAGCGCGTCGACGCGATCGCGCCGGTGATCACCTACAACGACCTGGCCCAGGGCCTGATCCCGAACGCGGCGACGCCCGCGACCACGACCTCCGGCACCCCGGCCGCCGGCGCCTTCGCGGCCGACGGCGTCTTCAAGAAGAGCTGGGCCGGCATCTTCTTCTCGGCAGGCTCGGGTGCCGCGGCGAGCGGCTCGCCGTCCGCCGAGGCGCCGGAAGCCGGGCAGGAGACCGACACGGGGGCGACCGGGGCCGCGGGCACCGCCGCCGGCGCGGCAGCCGCCCTGCCCGCCGGGCCGCCGGGTGCGGGCGGGCCGCGAGGCGGGCCCGCCGACCCCTGTGGCCGGTTCACCGCCGCGGTCTGCCGCGCCTACACCGAACTCGGCACCACCGGGCAGGCGAGCCAGGCGAGCGTCGACCTGCTGCGCCGCGTCTCCCCCGCGTCCGTCACGAGCAAGATCACCGTGCCGACGCTGCTGGTGCAGGGCGAGAGCGACACGCTGTTCGGCCTCGACCAGTCCGACGCGAACGCCCGGCAGATCACCGCGGCCGGCGGCAAGGTCAGGACGATCTGGTACACCGGCGGCCACGACGGCGGCAAGCCCGGCCCGCAGCTGCGCGGCAAGATCGCCGACTTCCTGTGGACGGCGCTGGACGGCGGCGACCCGGGCACCGGCTTCAGCTACGACGTCCAGGGCACGTTGCGCGCCAACGGAACCCCGTCGGTCCGCACGGTCAACGCCGCCGCCTACCCCGGGCTGACCGGGCCGGCCACCGAACGGCGGCTGCTGGCGCTGAACGGGCCCGCGCAGCCGGTCGTGCGCCCGGCCGGGGCGAACCCGGCGGCGGTGAGCGGGATCCCCGGCCTCAACGGCGTCGCGAGCAGCTCGTCGCGGCTGGGCGCGCTGTTCAGCAACGACCCGCCCGGCCAGGCCGCGCAGTTCAGCACGGCCCCGGTCGACAGCCAGGTCGTCGTCAGCGGCGCGTCGACCGTGCGGCTGCAGGTCGCCGCGGACCCGGCGCACCCGCAGCCGGACGCGGTGCTGTTCGCGAAGCTCTACGACGTCGGGCAGGACGGTTCGCGCGTGCTGCCGGCCAACGCCATCGCCCCGTTCCGGGTGAGCGGGCTGCCCGCCGACGGCACCCCGGTCGACGTCACCGTGACGCTGCCCGGCATCGTCCGCCCGATCGAGGGCGGGCACTCGCTGCGGCTGGTGGTCGGCACCACCGACCAGGGATACGCCGCGCCGGCCGCGCCCGCGGTGTTCCGGATCGGGCTCGCCGCCGGGGGCACCGGGCTGGCCGTGCCGGTCGTGCCGGGCAAGTCCGTCGGCTCGCCGGCCCCGGTCGGCCAGCTCGTCGGCATCGCCGTCACGCTGGCGATCGGCCTCGCCGCGGTGTTCTTCGCGGCGCTGCGCCGCCGCCGCGCCACCGACGTCGACCCGGCGCTCGCCACCACGCCACTGGTCATCGAAGGGCTGCGCAAGCAGTACGCGGGCGGGTTCGTCGCGGTGCAGGAGCTGTCGTTCCGCGTCGAGCCGGGCCAGGTGCTCGGCCTGCTCGGGCCGAACGGCGCCGGCAAGACGACCACGCTGCGGATGCTGATGGGCCTGATCACGCCGACCGCGGGCAGCATCCGCGTGTTCGGGCACAAGATCACCCCCGGCGCGCCGGTGCTCTCGCGCATCGGCTCGTTCGTCGAAGGCTCCGGCTTCCTGCCGCACCTGTCCGGCCGGGAGAACCTCGAGCTGTACTGGGCGTCGACCGGGCGGCCCGCCGAGAAGGCGCACTTCGCGGAGGCGCTGGAGATCGCGGGGCTCGGCAACGCGGTCGAACGGCGGGTCCGGACCTACAGCCAGGGCATGCGGCAGCGGCTGGCGATCGCCCAGGCGATGCTCGGCCTGCCGGAGCTCATGGTGCTCGACGAACCGACCAACGGGCTCGACCCGCCCCAGATCCACCAGATGCGCGAGGTGCTGAAGCGGTACGCCGCGACCGGCCGGACCGTGGTGGTGTCGAGCCACCTGCTGGCCGAGGTCGAGCAGACCTGCACGCACGTCGTGGTCATGCACCGCGGCTCGCTGGTCGCCGCGGGCGAGGTCGGCGAGCTGGCCGCCGCCGGCGGCGAAGCGACGTTCCGGGTCGACGACCCGGCCGTGGCCGCGGCGGCGCTCAAGGCGCTCAGCGGGGTCACCGACGTCGACGTCGACGGCGACCTCGTGCACGCCAACCTCGGCGAGCTGCCGCGGGCCGACGGCGTGGCCGCGCTGGTGCGCGCCGGTGTCGCGGTGGAGCAGGCCGGGCCGAGGCGCCGGCTGGAAGACGCGTTCCTGCAACTGGTCGGAGATCAATCATGAGCGAGGGTGTGCACACCGATCCGCACGCGCTCGACGAGCTGAGCGACGTCGCGTCGGCCGAACACGCCGGCGTCGGGGCGGATGGCGCGGTCGAGGGCTACAGCGCCCGGCGGACGCTGCGGCTCGGCGTCGAGCTGCGGCGCCAGCTCAAGCGGCGGCGGACGCAGTTCCTGCTCGGGTTCGTCGCGCTGCTGCCGTTCATCCTGGTGATCGCGTTCGAGCTCGGGCAGTCGAACCCGAACCGGCGCAGCGGCGGGTTCGTCGACCTGGCCACGGCGTCCGCGCCGAACTTCGTCGTGCTGGCGCTGTTCGTGTCGGGGACGTTCCTGCTGCCGATGATCGTCGCGCTGTTCTTCGGCGACACCATCGCCAGCGAGGCGTCGTGGTCGAGCCTGAAGTACCTGCTGGCCGTGCCGGTGCCGCGGCAGCGGGTGCTGCGGCAGAAGGCGATCGTGTCCGGGCTGCTGTCGGCGTTCGCGCTCGTGCTGCTGCCCTTGGTGTCCCTCGGCGTCGGGGTGCTCTGGTACGGCGCGGGTGACGCGATCAGCCCGACGGGTGACGCGGTGTCCTTCGGCGACAGCCTGCTGGCCATCGCGCTGTCCACTGTGTACATCATCCTGCAGCTGGCGTGGGTGGCCGGGCTGGCGCTCGCGCTGAGCGTGGTGACCGACGCCCCGCTCGGCGCGGTCGGCGGCGCGGTGCTGGTGGCGATCGTGTCGCAGATCCTCGACCAGATCACGGCGCTGGAGGGGCTCCGCAACTACCTGCCGACGCACTACGCGTTCTCCTGGATGGACCTGATCTCGACGGACGTCGACTGGACCAACCTGGCAAGCGGCCTGCTCTCGGCGGCGATCTACGGGACGGTGTTCTTCCTCTTCGCCGGGCGGAGGTTCGCGCGGAAGGACATCACCAGCTGACCCTCGATGAACGCGGTGTTGGGCCGGGTGCTGGTCGAGAACGAGACGGAGGTCGCGCGGACCTACCTGGACCGCGTGACCGAGCTGGGCCTGCGCCGCGCCGCCCGGATGATCGGCCTGAAGTCCCCCTCGGCCGGCTGCCGATCCTGGAGGAGCTCGCCGAACTCGTGCGGCGGGAGCGCTTCGGCGTCGTCCGGTTGAGCGAGAGAACCTGACCGGGCCGCCGGGCCGCGGTACGGTCGGGCTCGTGCCGATCACCCTGGACAGCCACCGCGACGTCGCCGTGCTCCGGATCGACCACGGTGGCGGCAACACCCTCGACACGGACTCGTGCCGGGAGCTGGTGCGGCGGATCGAGGACGCCGAGCAGGCCCGTGCCGTGGTGCTCACCGGCACCGGCGGCATCTTCTGCGCGGGCGTCGACCTCAAGCGGATCGAGGCGGGCGGCGCGGCGTACGTGTCCGAGTTCCTGCCGCTGCTGTCGGACGCGCTGCTGGCGGTGTTCGGCTGCCCGCGGCCGGTGGTCGCCGCGCTCAACGGGCACGCCGTCGCCGGCGGCGCGGTGCTCGCCGCGGCCTGCGACCGCCGGGTGCTGGGCACCGGCCGGATCGGCGTGACCGAGCTGCTCGTCGGGCTGCCGTTCCCGTTGGCCGCGCTGGAGATCCTGCGCTGCGCCTACGGGACCACGCGGCTGCCTTCGCTCACCTACCCGGGTGAAACCTGGGGCGGCGAGGAGGCACTGGCCCGGGGGCTGGCCGACGAGGCGGCGCCCCCGGCGGAGGTGCTCGAGCGGGCCGTCGCCGTCGCGAGCCGGCTCGGCGACCTGCCCGCCGAGCCGTTCGCCCACACCAAGGCCCAGATCCGGCAGCCCTTCCACGAGCGGATCGCCGAGTACCGCCACTCCGACGACCCGCAGGTCGAGCGGATGTGGCGGTCCGTCGAAGCGCTCGCCGCCGTGAAGTCCTATGTGGACAGAGTGCTCCGCTAGGCGGCGTGCACGCCGCTTTCGACCAGCGCCTTAATGCCTTCGATCGTCTTCTGCATGTTGGTCTGCAGCTCGCCGAGCCGCATCGCGACGATCTCGTCTTCGTGCTCGGGCATCGTGCCGATGATCGTCGTCAGGTTGGACGGGCCGGGGCCGATCTGGGCCCACTCGCGCAGGATCGTCCCTTCGCCGTCCGGGACGAGTTCGAAGCGCCACGACGCGGCCGGGTTGGTCACGTCCATCACGGCCCACGCGAACAGCCGCTCGGGCTCGTAGCCGGTGACGGTCGAGACCGTCTCCCACTCCCCCGCGACCGGGTGGGAGTTGCGGCCGCGGAACTGCGCGCCGAGGCCGGGCTCGGCGCCGTCGACCCAGCCGCCACCCTGGAACTCGGTGGAGAACCGGGCCGGCAGGTCGACGTCCAGCAGCCAGGACCAGACTTCGGCCGGTGCCGCGGCGATGCGGACCTCGACCTGGGTCGTCGGGCAGTCGGAAACCTTCATGGCGGACCCCTCGCTCGATGACGGTGCCTTACCGGTTCGGACCGTAACGTGGCGCCGATCACGTCGACAACTCGCACGGTGCCCGCGGTTGCGCACGCCGGGAGACGCGGCGCCACCCGCCGAAAGTCGGAACCTGACCGATTCTGCGCCCGGACAGCCGATTGCCGACCACCGCCGGTTCTGTGAGGGTCCCACGGAAGGGGTTCGGGAGCCGGGAGGGTGCTCGATGCGCAGAATGTTCACCGCGGGTGCGGTCCTGCTCGCGCTGGCCGGCCTGGCGCCGGCGGCCGCGGCGGCGCCCGACATCAAGGCGGAACTGCAGCGGATCCCGGGGCTGACGGTCGTTTCCGAGGACGCGGCGCCCGCGGGGTTCCGCTTCTTCAAGCTGACCTACACCCAGCCCGCCGACCACCGGCACCCCGGCGCGGGCACGTTCCAGCAGCGCTTCACCTTGCTGCACCGCGACTTCGCCGCCCCGACGGTCGCCTTCACGAGCGGCTACAACGTCAGCGGCTCGCCGAACCGGTCCGAGCCGACGCAGATCGTCGACGGCAACCAGCTGTCGATGGAGTACCGCTACTTCACGCCGTCCCGGCCCGAGCCGGAGAACTGGGCGAAGCAGCTGACGATCTGGCAGGCGGCGGCCGACGAGCACCGCGCGGTGCAGGCGTTCAAGGCGATCTACCCGGGCAAGTGGCTGGCCACGGGCGGCAGCAAGGGCGGCATGACCGCGACGTACTTCCGCCGGTTCTTCCCCGACGACGTCGACGCGACGATCCCGTACGTCGCCCCCAACGACGTCATCGACCCGGTCGACGTCTACAACCGGTTCCTGTCCCGCGTGGGCAACGACCCGGCCTGCCGCGACGCCCTGAAAGCGATCCAGCGAGACGCGCTGAAGCGGCGTGACGAGCTGGGCGCGATCGCCGCGGCGGACGCGGCGGCGCGCGGGCTGACGTTCTCGATCGTCGGGTCGGCCGACAAGTCCCTCGAGATCTCGGTGATCGACTCGTACTTCGCGTTCTGGCAGTACCAGAAGCAGGCGGACTGCGCGACGGTCCCGAAGGCGGGCGCGCCCGCGGCGGAGGTCTACGCCTGGTACGAGAAGGTGGAGAGCCTCAACACCTACTCCGACCAGGACCTGGCGCCCTACGTCCCGTACTACTACCAGGCGGCGGTACAGCTGGGCTCGCCCGAGTCGTACGACGGCTACCTCCGCGACCTCCTGCGCTACCCGGGCGCCAACCGGCCGAAGACGTTCGTGCCGGCGTCGATCCGCCTGCCGCGCTTCGACTACCCCGCGATGCCGGACATCGACTTCTGGGTGAAGTCCCGCGGCACCAGGCTGTTGTTCGTGTACGGCTCGAACGACCCGTGGGGCGCGGAGCCGTTCGAGCTGGGCTTCGGCAGCCGCGATTCGTACCGCTACTACGTCCAGGGCGGCAACCACGGCGCGAAGATCGCCCAGCTGGCCCCGGCCGAAGCCGCGGCGGCCACGGCGACGATCCGCCGCTGGGCCGGCCTGCCGCCGGCCACGTCGCCGGCTCTTCGTTCGGCACCCGCCGGCTTCCCGGACTTCGACGCGGACCTGACGCCCCGCGCGCGGCTGTGACTTTCCTCAGGCCGGGCGTACTCTCACCACACCCTGACGGCCCGGCCTGAGGAGGCGAGGATGCCTCGTCCCGTCCACTTCGAGATCCACGCGGGTGACCCCGAACGCGCGGTGGCGTTCTACACGGCGGTGTTCGGCTGGAAGTTCGAGCGCTGGGGCGATGCGCCCTACTGGGTGATCAGCACCGGCGAAGGCGACGGAATAGACGGCGGGCTGCTCCCCCGCCAGGGCCCGGCGCCCGAGGCCTCGGCCCCGATCCACGGCTACGTCAACACGATCGACGTGGCGGACCTGGACAAGGCACTGGGCGAGGTCAACCGCGCGGGCGGAACGCTGGCCCTGCCGAAGAACCCGGTCCCCGGCGTGGGCTGGCTGGCGTACTGCACGGACACGGAGGGCAACGTCTTCGGGATGCTGCAGCCGGACGAGAACGCGCCGGCGCCGGAGCAGTGACTCAGGGCCGCTTGGCCTTGGGCAGCCGCCGGACGATCGCCTCGTAGGAGGCGTCGATCAGCTCCTCGAGCTCGGCGTCGGGCACGCCGGCGCCGAGCTCGACGCGGTTCCAGCCGTAGCGGCCGAGGTAGTCCATGACGCTGACGGCGCCCGGGTACCGCGCCCGCAGCTCGGCGGCTTCGTCCTTCGTGGCCCCGCATTTGACGGCGATGGTGCCGGGCTCGTCCTGGCCGATGAAGGCGAAGCCCTTGCCGCCGACCTTGGCGACGAGGACGTGCTCGCCGAACGGATAGGTCTCTTCCGCGCCGGGCTTGGCGAGGCAGTAGGCGACGACGGCTTCGACGTTCACGGCTTCACCTCGACCAGCTCGAGATCGGTCCGCGGGAAGCCGTCGCCGATGCAGAGCAGCGGTTCACGCGCGAGCTTGGCCGTGGCGTAGCTGTCGCAGTCCCCCGTGCCGAGCTTGACCGGGTGGTGCCGACCTCCGCCGCGAGCCGCTCCGTTTCCGGGTCCTTGATGTTCATCGCCGTGGCCCGCTACTTGATGCCGGCCGCGTCCATGCCCCTCAGCTCCTTCTTCAGGTCGGAGATCTCGTCACGCAGCCGGGCCGCCAGTTCGAACTGCAGGTCGCGCGCCGCCTGCATCATCTGGTCGGTCATCTGCTGGATCAGGTCGGCCAGCTGGGCGCGCGGCATCGCCGAGACGTCCTTGTCGACCAGCATCCCGGAGCTGCGCACCCGGTCGCCCTGTTCGGGCTTCTTGCCGCGCGAGGAGTTGCGGCCCGAGCCGCCCACCGAGACCTGCTCGGTGTCCTCGGCTTCGCTGTACACCCGGTCGAGGATGTCCGCGATCTTCTTCCGCAGCGGCTGGGGGTCGACGCCCCGCTCCTCGTTGTAGGCGACCTGCTTGGCCCGGCGGCGGTCCGTCTCGTCGATCGCGTGCTGCATCGACTCGGTGATCTTGTCCGCGTACATGTGGACCTCGCCCGACACGTTGCGCGCCGCGCGGCCGATCGTCTGGATCAGGGACGTCCCGCTGCGGAGGAAGCCCTCCTTGTCGGCGTCGAGGATCGCCACCAGCGACACCTCCGGCAGGTCGAGACCCTCGCGCAGCAGGTTGATGCCGACCAGCACGTCGAAGTCGCCCGCCCGCAGCTGCCGCAGCAGCTCGACGCGCCGCAGCGTGTCGACCTCCGAGTGCAGGTAGCGGACCCGGATGCCCAGCTCCAGCAGGTAGTCGGTGAGGTCCTCGGCCATCTTCTTCGTCAGCGTGGTGACCAGGACGCGCTCGTCCTTGTCCGCGCGCTCGCGGATCTCGTGGACCAGGTCGTCGATCTGGCCCTCGGTCGGCTTCACGACCACCTTCGGGTCGACCAGGCCGGTCGGGCGGATCACCTGCTCGACGAACTCACCGCCCGCCTGGCCCATCTCGTACGGCCCCGGCGTCGCCGAGAGGTACACCGTCTGCCCGATCCGGTCGGAGAACTCCTCCCAGGTCAGCGGCCGGTTGTCCACCGCGCTCGGCAGGCGGAAGCCGTACTCGACCAGGTTCCGCTTCCGCGACATGTCGCCTTCGTACATGCCGCCGATCTGCGGGACCGTCTGGTGCGACTCGTCGATCACCAGCAGGAAGTCGTCGGGGAAGTAGTCGATCAGCGTGGCCGGCGCCGAGCCCGGCCCGCGGCCGTCGATGTGCCGCGAGTAGTTCTCGATGCCGGAGCAGAAGCCGACCTGGCGCATCATCTCGATGTCGTAGGCCGTGCGCATCCGCAGCCGCTGCGCCTCCAGCAGCTTGCCCTGCTTCTCCAGCTCCGCCAGGCGTTCCTCGAGCTCCTTCTCGATGCCCTGGATGGCCTTTTCCATCCGCTCCGGGCCGGCGACGTAGTGCGTGGCCGGGAAGATCCGGACCTCGTCGACCTCCTTGACGATGTCGCCGGTCAGCGGGTGCAGGTAGTAGAGCTTCTCGACCTCGTCGCCGAAGAACTCCACGCGGATCGCGAGCTCTTCGTAGGCCGGGATGATCTCGACCGTGTCGCCCCGCGCGCGGAACGTGCCGCGCGCGAAGGCGATGTCGTTGCGCGTGTACTGGACGTCGACCAGGGCGCGGAGGAAGACGTCCCGGTCGAGCTGCATGCCGACCTCGAGCTTGCTCGAGCGGTCGAGGTACGACTGCGGGGTGCCCAGGCCGTAGATGCAGGAGACACTGGCGACCACGATGACGTCACGCCGCGAGAGCAGGTTCATCGTCGCCGAGTGCCGCAGCCGCTCGACGTCGTCGTTGATCGACGAGTCCTTCTCGATGTAGGTGTCCGTCTGCGCGATGTACGCCTCGGGCTGGTAGTAGTCGTAGTAGCTGACGAAGTACTCGACCGCGTTGTGCGGGAAGAGCTCGCGCAGCTCGTTCGCCAGCTGGGCGGCCAGCGTCTTGTTCGGCGCCATCACCAGCGTCGGCCGTTGGACGCGCTCGATCAGCCACGCGGTGGTGGCCGACTTGCCGGTGCCGGTGGCGCCGAGCAGCACGATGTCCTTCTCGCCCGCCTTGACCCGGCGTTCGAGCTCGTCGATGGCCGCCGGCTGGTCGCCGGCGGGCTGGTAGTCACTGATCACCTCGAACCGGCCGCCGGTCCGCGGGATCTCCGAGACGGGCCGGAAGTCGGACTGGGCGAGGACGGGGTGTTCGGTTGCGAAAGCCACGTCGACCAGAGTAGGCCGCCCCACCGACAATTTCCGTCGGCCCTGGTCAGCGGGCTCGGAAGACCGTGGTCGAGGTGACATCTGCGCCGTCGACGGCGCAGTGCAGGACCGCGCCGGGGACGGCGTCGTCGGCTTCACCGTCACCTGCAGCGAAGCAGGCGACCAGCACCCGGCCGGGGCCGGTGGCCTGCACCTCGGTGCGCGGGAACTCGGCGAGCACGCCGGCGACCTCGCCTTCGGCCGCCGCCAGGTGCGCGAGGACCACTTCGCGCGGCGACGGCGGCGGCGGGATCGGCAGGCCGTGGCCTTCGAAGAGCCGGTTCAGCTGGTCGGCGGCGGAAACCGCGCGCGGAAACCCGGCGAAGGCGGCGGTCTGGACGACGACTTCGCAGACTTCGGCGGGCGCCAGCCCGGCGGCGAGCCCGGTCCGGAGGTGGACGCTCAGCGGCGGCCCGGCCATCCCGGCGGCGACGATCGCGGCGAGCGTGGCGGCTTCGCGGGTGCGGGCGTCGAGCGCCGGGCGTTCGTGGAGGTGGCCGTAGACGGTGCCGACGGCCAGCTCGCCCAGCGCCGGGACGGTGGCGAAGAGGGCGTCGAGCCGGGCCTCCCCGCCGTCGACGAGCCCGGCGAAGGTTTCCCGGCCCCGCTCGTGGAGGCCGGCCATCGGGTCGGTCATCGTGCCCTCCTCAGCCGCAGTCACAGCAGGAACAGCAGTCACAGCAGTCGCAGTCGCAACCCCAGGCGTCGTGGGGTTTTCCGCTGAAGGGACCAGGGTAGGGGTCGCGGCAGCAGAACTGGCAGGTGCAGCACATGTAGGGGATGAGGGCGCAGCCGAGGAAGGCGTTGCGCTTCTTCGGGGGGACGGCGAATTTGGGGTACCAGAGGCCGCCGCCCTTGCCGTCGTACGGGCCGGATTTGCCGTGCTTCGGGTCCTTGGGGCCGCCGGGACCTCCGGGGTCGTCGGGGCCACCCGGGCCGCCAGGACCACCCGGGCCGCCGGGACCACCCGGGCCACCTGGGCCACCCGGGCCACCCGGGCCACCCGGGCCACCTGGGCCACCTGGGCCACCTGGGCCGCCCGGGCCGCGGCCGCCTGGGCCGTTCGGACCGCTTGGACCGCCCGGGCCACGTCCGCCGGGAGCGCCCGGCGGCGGAACCGGGCCCGGCGGCGGGAACCCGTGCGGCTGCGGAGCGCCCCAGCCGGGCGGAACTTGGTGCGGGTGCTGCTGCGGCGCCGGCCCGCGCCCGATCCACCCCGGCGGCGGCTCGTGCGGGTGCTGCTGCGGAGCGGGCCCCCGCCCGATCCACCCGGGCGGCGGCTGCTGCCCCACGGGACCGCCCGGCCACGAGCCGAGCTCGGGCGGCGTGCACTCGCTGCCCGGTTCGGAGGAGCCTTCCCCCGAGCTCAAGCCGTGGCTGTGGCTGTGGCTGTGGTCGTGGCCGGGCAGACCATGGCCGTGCAGGCCGTGGCCGAAGGCTCGCCGCACCGCTTGTCTCAACTCATGGACCAGCAGCGCGTGCACCAAAGCCGGCTCGGTGAACTCCGCCTCGCGCAACGCCAGCTCCACCCCCAGCACCGCGTCGTCGCACAGGCGGCGGGCCTCCTCCGGGTCCGTTCCCGTCGCCAGCAACGGGTTCCACGCCCCCGCCGCCGCGTCCGCCGGGTAGTCCTCGACCGCGTCCAGCAGGTGTGCCACCCGGCCGAACAGGCGGCCCGCCTCCGCCAGGGCTTCGCGGTTGCCCGGTTTGCCCGCCAGCTCCGCCGTGCGGGCGAAGGCCGCCGCCGTGGCTCGCTCTGCCGGTTCCGTCGCGCACAGCGGCGAGTCGCCCTCGCGGACCGACGACTCCAGTGCGGCCTGGCCCTCGACCGCCTCCGTCAGCACCCTCGTGTCGAACCCGACCCGGCCGCCCGTGCGGCTGCCCTGCTCGGTCCAGCGGGCCGCGACGCGGCGGGCGGCCGCCGCCACCGGGCGCCTGCCGAACGCGCCGTCGCGGTCCTCGACGTGGTCGCCGACCTTCGCCGCCGCCAGCACGAGGGACACCGCCGCCGCCAGCTGGGCTCCTTCGCCGCGGGCCACCGAGGCCGTCCGCATGCCGCGCAGGGGGCACGGACCCGCTTCGCGCCGGCCGTCCGCGCGGGGTGCCTGCGCCTCCACCAGGACGGAGATGATCAGGCCGTCGTAGTTGGTGACGACACGGGCGAGCTGGCCGTGTTCGTCACGCAGCGTCAGGCACAACCCGCACAGGTGCGCCATCCAGTCCGCGTGCAAGCCTTCGGCCAGCCGGTGCCGGCACGGCCTGATGATCCCGAACATCGCCCGTTCCCCCTCGTTCGTCCGGCGCACCCTAGCCCGAACGTGTGACGGCCGTGGCGGGAGTGCGCGTTTCGTGACCGGCCCGGCAAGGATGACCGGCATGGCCGCTCCGCACCCCCCGAAGGTCGAGGTCTTCGACCCCGCCGCGCGCTCGAACACCGACCCGAAGGGCATCCGGCGGGAGGTCGAGGAGTTCCGCCAGGAGCCGTTCGGCCTCTACCTCGCCCGCCCGACGCCGGGCCGCGCGCAGTTCCACTACCTCGAGTCGTGGCTGCTGCCCGGGCTCGGCCTGCGCCTGACCGACTTCTGGTTCTCCCCCGGCCACGAACGCGACCAGGACTTCTACCTCGACGTCGTCCGCGTCCACCGCGACGGCCCGCGCTGGGTCGCCACCGACCTCTACGTCGACATCGTGCTCAAGGACAAGCTCTCCCTGCGGGTGATCGACACCGACGAGCTCCTGGAGGCCGTCGAAGCGGGCCTGGTCACCGCCGAAGAGGCCGAGTACGCGCTGAAGACCACCTACGCCGCCGTCGAGGGGCTGGCCGCGCACGGCTACGACCTCGCCGCCTGGCTGGCCACCCGCGACATCGCGCTGACCTGGCGGCGCCACCCCTGACCCCGGCGGCGCCGAACCCGCACGTAGGGTGCGGGAAGACCGGCGCCGACGAGGAACAGGAGCACGATGGACGCCGTGGCCACGGCCCCCGACCAGGCGAAAACCGCCCTCGCCCCGTTCGCCCGGCGCCCGGTCCTGCTGCTCGCGGCGGGCACGGCCACCGCGCTGCTGCTCACCGCCGGCCGCTACGGCTACTTCGGCGACGAGCTGTACTTCCTCGCCGCCGGCAAGCACCTGGCCTGGGGTTACGCCGACCAGCCGCCGCTCGTGCCCGCCCTCGCCTGGGCGATGAACACCCTCGCTCCCGGCTCCCTGGTCGTCTTCCGGCTGCCCGCGATCGCCGCGACCGCGGCCGGTGTGGTCGTCACCGCGCTGATCGCCCGCGAACTCGGCGGGCAGCGCAAGGCGCAGGCCCGCGCCGCGGCGGCGTACGCGATCTGCGGGCAGTTCGTCGGCAGCGGCCACTACCTCGCGACCTCGACGATCGACCCGCTGCTGTGGACGCTCGTGCTGTGGCTGCTGGTCCGCTGGGTCCGCACCCGCGACGACGCGCTGCTGGTCTGGCTCGGCGTCGTGACGGCGGTCGCGCTCAACGGCAAGCTGCTCATCGCCGCGTTCTGGGTGGTGGCCGGGCTCGCGGTGCTCGTGTTCGGGCCGCGTGACCTGCTGCGCCGCCCGAAGCTGTGGCTCGGCGCCCTGATCGCCGCCGGCTCCCTGGTCCCCACGCTGCTCTGGCAGCGCGCGAACGGCTGGCCGCAGCTCGGCATGGGCGACGCGGTCGGCGCCGAGGTCGACGCGGCGGGCGGCCGGGCGAGCTTCGTCCCGAACCTGCTGGCCGGCGCCGGCTGGGTGATCGGCGCGCTCGGCGTGCTCTACGGCCTCGCCGTGCTGCTGGGCAGCAGGCAGCTGCGGCCGTACCGGTTCCTCGGCTGGACGGCGCTGGGAGTCGCCGCGGTCTTCCTGGTCGCGAACGGGCGGTACTACTACGCGGCCGGGATGTTCGGCGTGCTGTGGGCGGCCGCCGCGGTGCACGTCGAAGCGCGGGAGCCCGCTCGCTGGTGGCGGTGGGTGCCGACCTGGCCGGTGTTCGTCGTGTCCGCCCTGTTCAGCCTGCCGTTCACGCTCCCGGTCTGGCCCGCGCACTGGCTCGTCGAGCACCCGGGCGCGCCGCGGCCCGCGTACGCGGCCGAAGAGATCGGCTGGCCGGACCTCGCCGCCGACGTCGCCGCCCTGTACCGGACGGCGCCGCCGGACACCGCGATCGTCACCGGCGGGTACTGGCAGGCGGGCGCGCTCGACCGGTACGGGTCCGAGCGCGGCCTACCCGAGGCCGCCAGCCCCAGCCGCGGATTCTGGTACTTCGGCCGCCCGGCCGACGACACCCGCAACGTGCTCTTCGTCGGCTACGACCCGGCGAAGATCGCGAAGCACTTCGGCGCCGCGAGGATCGTCGGGCAGGTCGGCAACCGGCTCGGGATCCGCAACGCGAGCGAGCACATGCCCGTCTGGCTGCTCACCGACCGGACCGGGAGCTGGGCCGAGGTCTGGCCGCAGCTCAAGGACATGCGCGCCTAGGGCGTCCAGCCGGTGGCCGCCGCCCACTTCTCCGCGCGGGCGAACACCCCGTTGACCCACTCCTGCTTCTCGTCGGCGTAGGCCGCGACGTTCCCATCGGCGGCGTGCGCCTCGGCCAGCCGCAGCTTGACGTCGCGGTAGTCGTCGCGCTCGTCCGGGTTCACCCGCAGGAAGTCGCGGAAGAGCAGGGCGAGCCGCCACGCGGGCGTCTCCTGCGAGCGGACGTGCAGGTTCACCGCCCGCTTCGGGTCGGCGCCGACGTGCAGGCGTTTGGGCCACGTGCCGTCGCCGTCGAGGGCGTCGTCCCACCAGTCCCCGGCCAGCCGCGGGAACCCGGCGTCGGCCAGCAGCTCCCGCAGCGTGTCCGCGTCGTCCAAAGTGGACACCGTGAGCTGCAGGTCGACGACGTCCTTGGCGGGCAGGCCGGGCACCGCCGTCGAGCCGATGTGGTCGGCACGGAGCGCCAGCCCGCCCGCCGCCGCGCGGACCCGGGCCAGCACCCGCTCGGCCTGGACGGGCCAGGTGAGGTCGTAGCCGGCGATCTTCGGCGACACCGGCGGCCGCGGCCGGCGCAGCCGGACGTTCGCCTCGAACGGCACCAGCCGGTCCGCCCACAGCGCGTCGACCTCGGCCAGCACGGCGTCCTCGGCGCCGCCGTTGTCCAGCCAGACGTCCGCGACGGCGCGGCGCTGCTCGGTGCTCGCCTGCGCCCGGATCCGCGCCCGCGCGTCCTCCTCGGCCATCCCGCGCGCCGACACCAGCCGCCGGACCCGCACCTCGACCGGCGCGTCGACCACCACGACCAGGTGGTAGGCCGTCGCGAGAGCGTTCTCGACCAGCAGCGGGATGTCGTGGACGACGATCGCGTCCGGCTTCGCGGCCGCCATCAGCTCCCCGGTGCGGGCGCCGACGAGCGGGTGCACGATCGCGTTCAGCCGGCGCCGCGACTCGTCGTCGGCGAACGCCTTCGCGGCGAGCACCGGCCGGTCCAGCGAGCCGTCCGCGGCGAGGATCTCGGGACCGAACTCCGCGACCAGCCGGGCGAGCCCCTCGGTCCCGGGCTCGACCACCTCGCGGGCGATCCGGTCGGAGTCCACCAGCACGGCACCGTGTTCGGCGAGCCGGCGCGCCACGGTCGACTTCCCGGCCCCGATCCCACCCGTCAACCCCACACGCAACATGCCGATCACCCTAGTCACGCGCGTGACTCAACCGATATCCGGACACGCCGCGTTGGTTACCCACATCGACCCACGCGGGTGCGTACGGTGCGCGCGACAGCGTCGCCCACGCGGAGGAACGATGGCGGACAGCAAGCACGCCGGGAGGCACCGGCTCGGCACGCCGGGGCTGGTGCACTGCCTTGTCCACCGCCCGGTGGCCGAGGCGCTGGCCGGCTACCAGCGCCCTTGGCTGAGCACGCTGCTGGTCCCGGCCAAGCACAGCTTCGCCGGCCTCCGCCGCAAGGCCCGCGTGGCCGCCCTCGAGCGCATCTGGGTCCCGACGGTCGGCCCGCGGCCGGCCGCGGTGACCGTGCGCGCCGCCTGACCCAGTGTCAACCGAGGCTTCGCCTCGGGCCGGGGGCTTCGCCACCCGGGCCCCCTTGAAAGCGGCCGATTCCCCGCGTTTCGATCGCGATCTCCGACGACAGCGTCCGGTGCACCGGGCACTTGTCGGCGATGAGCATGAGCTTGGCGCGCTGCTCGTCGTCGAGGTCGCCTTCGAGCTCGATCTCGCGGGTGATCCGGCTGAGCAGGCCGCGCTCGGTTTCGCACCGCGCGCAGTCTTCGGCGTGGATGCGGTCGTGGCGCAGCCGGATGGTCGCCCTGGTCAGCGGGATGCCCTTGCGGTCGGCGTACATCCGCAGCGTGATGGCCGTGCACGAACCCAGTGACGCGAGGAGCAGCTCGTACGGGTTCGGGCCGGCGTCGGCGCCCCCGACCGCGACCGGCTCGTCGACGAGCAGCGTGTGGGTCGCCGTGGTGACCTGCTGTGTGTAGGTGCCGTCGCCACTCGCGGTGACGACGACGGTGCCGGGCTCGGGGTGATCCATCCGCGTGCAGTCCTCTCGGCGCGCGTCACCGACGATCCGGACATCCGGAACATTCCCAAGACGCGGCGGATATCGTATCTTCTGCTGCGGGTGGGTCACCCGGACGCCGCCCTGCGCCCGGCTGCCGCAAAGGGGGTGCGCCGTGGCTACCAGGCACTTGCCGATGCGCCCGGCCGATCAAGGCGGCCGCGAGCGCTTTCTCGACGCGGCGCTGTCGGTGCTCGTGGACCGCGGGGTCCCCGGGCTGACCGTCCGCGGCGTGGCCGAGGCGGCCGGCGCGTCGACGCTCTCGGTCTACGCCCGCTTCGGCGGCCGCGCGGGCCTGCTCGACGCCCTGTACGAGCGCACGTTCGACTCGCTGCGGGAACTGCTGGAGGGGCTGCCGCCGTCGACTCGGGACGGCCTCGCGGACCTGCTGCACCTCGCGCTGGAGTACCGGCGGTTCGCCCGCGAGAACCCGACCCGCTACGCGCTGATGTTCGAGCGCCCGGTGCCGGACTTCGACCCGGACCCAGGCCTGCGGTCGGCGGTGCTGCGGACGACGTTCACGCTGTTCATCACCCGGGTCCAGCGGGTGTGCCCGCCGGGCACGGACGCCCGCTCGGCCGCGTACCAGCTGTGGACGGCGATGCACGGGCTGGTCGGCGCGGAGCTGATGATGGCCTCGCGGCGGCCGTTGCCGGACTGGTTCATCCCACCGACCGACGAGGCCAACGAGGCCATGTACCGCGACGGCGTCACCGCCATGATGGCCGGACTCGGCCTGCGCAACCACTGACCACGGCAAACGCGAAGAACCCCCGGCCCACGAGGGGCCGGGGGTTCAGCTCAGCTCAGAGAGCTAGTGCTCACGCACCGCCGGAGAGCTTCTCGCGGAGCGCCGCGAGCTGCTCGTCGGAGGCGAGGGTGCCACCGCTGCTCTTGGAGTCGGCCGGGGCCGAGCCCGAGGTGTAGCTTTCCGCGCCACCCTCGATGCCGGTCGCCGCGTCCGCCGCCGCTTCGGCGTCGGCCTCGACGGCCTTCTGGACCTGCTTCATGTGGGCCTCGTAACGAGTGTGCGCCTCGGCGTACTGGCGCTCCCACTCCTCACGCTGCTTGTCGAAGCCTTCCTGCCACTCCTGGGTGTCCGGGTCGAAGCCTTCGGGGTAGATGTAGTTGCCCTCGGCGTCGTACTCGGCGGCCATGCCGTACTGGGTCGGGTCGAACTCGGTGTCCGGCGTGACACCCTCGTTCGCCTGCTTCAGCGACAGCGAGATGCGACGGCGCTCGAGGTCGATGTCGATGACCTTGACCATGACGTCGCCGTTGACCTGGACGACCTGCTCCGGGATCTCCACGTGGCGCTCGGCCAGCTCGGAGATGTGGACCAGGCCCTCGATGCCCTCTTCGACGCGCACGAACGCACCGAACGGAACCAGCTTGGTGACCTTGCCCGGCACGATCTGGCCGATCGCGTGGGTGCGGGCGAACTGGCGCCACGGGTCTTCCTGGGTCGCCTTCAGCGACAGCGAGACGCGCTCGCGGTCCATGTCGACGTCCAGAACCTCGACCGTGACCTCCTGGCCGACCTCGACGACCTCGGACGGGTGGTCGATGTGCTTCCAGGACAGCTCGGAGACGTGCACCAGGCCGTCGACGCCACCCAGGTCCACGAAGGCACCGAAGTTGACGATGGACGACACGACGCCCTTGCGGACCTGGCCCTTGGCGAGCGCGTTGAGGAACTCGCTGCGCACCTCGGACTGGGTCTGCTCCAGGTAGGCGCGGCGGGACAGGACCACGTTGTTGCGGTTCTTGTCCAGCTCGATGATCTTCGCCTCGAGCTCGCGGCCGACGTACGGCTGCAGGTCGCGCACGCGGCGCATCTCGACCAGGGACGCGGGGAGGAAGCCGCGCAGGCCGATGTCCAGGATGAGGCCGCCCTTGACGACCTCGATGACGGTGCCCTTGACGGGCTCGTCCTTCTCCTTGAGCTCCTCGATCGTGCCCCAGGCGCGCTCGTACTGCGCACGCTTCTTGGACAGGATCAGACGGCCTTCCTTGTCCTCCTTCTGGAGGACCAGGGCTTCGACCTCATCGCCGACGGTGACAACCTCAGCCGGGTCGACATCGTGCTTGATGGAGAGCTCACGCGAGGGGATGACACCCTCGGTCTTGTAGCCGATGTCGAGCAGGACCTCGTCGCGGTCGACCTTGACGATGGTGCCCTCGACGATGTCGCCATCGTTGAAGTACTTGATCGTCTTGTCGATCGCCGCGAGGAAGTCTTCCTCCGACCCGATGTCGTTGATGGCGACCTGCTGGGGCCCGGTGGGGGCGGTCGGGGCGGTGGCGGTGTCGGTGGTCATTAGGCGGGTTGCTCCGGTGGATGGGAATCGAGGGTTGGCAGTTGTCGGCGCCATGGGCGGCATGCGACGACCCTGCAAGCAAACGTCCACCAGTGAACGACCGCGGCATGACCCCGCATACGGTGCGCGACCCGAGTCCCAACCAGAAGCTGAGCGGAAGGCAGCGCGAACCCACTGCGCTAACACTTATCCTACGCGGCAGCCGCTAGGCGGCACAATCAGGGTCCCCCTGGCTCGCTAAGGTCCTCGCGGAAGCAAACCGCACGCACGAGGACGCAGGTGGCGCAGGTGAGCCGCCACCGGGACCGGAGACCCCATCATGCCACCGGAGCAGGCGCCCGCGCCGGGGCGCCACGACGCCGCCGAGCACCGGCTGGGCACCGCGGCCGTCGCCTACCGCGAGGTCGGCGGCGCCGAAGCCGCGGCGGCCAACCTCGCCTGGTGGGACGCCGACGCCGACGACTACCAGGCCGAGCACGGCGGGTTCCTCGGCGACGCCGACTTCGTCTGGTGCCCGGAGGGCGTCCGGGAGGCCGAGGCGCGGCTGCTCGGCGACGTCCGGGGCAAGCGCGTGCTCGAGGTCGGCTGCGGGCAGGCCGCCTGCGCGCGCTGGCTGGCCGCCGCGGGTGCCCACGCCGTCGCGACCGACCTGTCGGCAGGCATGCTGCGCCACGCCCGCGCGGGCAACGCGCGCACCGGGCTCGACGTCCCGCTGGTGCAGGCCAACGCCGAGCACCTGCCGCTCGCCTCGGGCAGCTTCGACGCCGCCTGCTCGGCCTTCGGCGCGATCCCGTTCGTGGCCTCGGTCGACGCGGTCTTCGCCGAGGTGCACCGGGTGCTGCGGCCGGGCGCGCCGTGGGTGTTCTCGGTGACGCACCCGATGCGGTGGATCTTCCCGGACGACCCGGGCCCGCAGGGGCTCACCGTCACCCAGCCGTACTTCGACCGCACGCCGTACGTCGAGGTCGACGACGAGGGCACCGCCACCTACGTCGAGTACCACCACACCCTCGGCGACTACGTGCGCGCGCTGGCCGCGGCCGGGTTCACCCTCACCGACCTGGTCGAGCCCGAGTGGCCGGCCGGGCACACCCGCGTGTGGGGCCAGTGGAGCCCGCTGCGCGGCAAGCTGTTCCCGGGCACCGCCATCTTCCGCACGCACCGCTCGTGACCTCCCTCGAGGCGCAGCAGAACGCGCGGTTCGCCGCGCTCGACCCGCTGCTCCCGCCGATCGCCGCCCCGCCGTCGCCGTCGAACGAGCCCCTGGTCGTGACGGTCGGCGGCCGCAAGGCCGGCGGCCTGCTGACGCAGGTCACGCACGCGCCGGGGTCCTGGCCGGCACTGTGGGGGCCCTCGGACATCCGGGACCTGACCGCGGTGCCGGGCGACAGCGGCGCGGCGGGCCTCGCCGCCCTGCTCGGCGCGTGGCGCGACCGGCTGCGCGGGACATCGGCCGGCCCGGACTCGGGCTGCTCGCTGACCTGGCCGAGCCGCGACGCCGAGGCGTCGGCGGTGCTGCTGGCGCACGGGTTCGCGCCGATGACGGCACTGGCCGTGCGCACCGCAGGCCCGCCCGCCGGCCCTGGGACGGCGCGGGTCACCGTCCGCCGCGCCGGGGACGGCGACGTCGACGCGCTGACCGAGCTGCGGCTGGCCGAGTGGACCTACACCTGCCTGGTCGGCACGGCGGTGCCGCGGCCGGACGCCCGCGAGCTGCTGCGTGCCGAAGTCGTCCGCGCCCTGCGCTTCAGCGGGCTGGTGTGGCTCGCGGAGGAGGACGGCGGGGTGCCGGTCGGCATGGCCTCCTGCGCGCTGGCGTCGGCGGCGCCCGGCAACTCGATCCACGGCAGGCTGCACCCGGGCCGCTGGGGGTACGTCGACACGCTGTCGGTCGCGCCCGCGGCCCGCGGCGGCGGGGTCGGCCGGGCGCTGATGGCGGTGGCGCACCGCGAGCTGCTGACGCACGACGTGCAGGGGACGTTCCTGTTCTACCACCCGGCGAACCCGCTTTCGCCGGTGTTCTGGCACCGGCAGGGCTATCGTCCACTGTGGACCATGTGGCTCCGGCGCCCCGCCTGGTCCTGACCACACGCACGAAGGGGGACCCATGGAGATCGCCGAACCGCTGCTCGCGGCCCACCGGGCGCGCTTCGCCGCCGTCGACCCGCTGCTGCCGCCCGCACCGCCACCGGCCGACGGCGAACGCCTGGACGCGGCGACCGCGGACGGCACGCAGGTCACCGGGGTGCTGCAGCGCGTGCGGCTGGCACCCGGCGACGTCCCGATGCTGTGGTCGGCCGCGGACACGTGGCAGCTCTTCCCGTACTTCGGCGACACCGGCACCGAAGGCGTGGACCTCCTGCTGCGCGCGTTGAAGGGCCGGCTCTCCACGGAAGCGACCGGAGACGATTCGGCGTGCGTGGTCGTCTGGCCCAGCCGGGACGCCGAAGCGATCCGCGCGTTCCTCGACCACGGCCTCGTCCCGCTGTCCGCGCTCGGCGTGCGGACCGCGCCCCCGCCGGAGGCCCGGCCGGAGATCGCGGTCCGGCGCGCGGGGCCGGCCGACCACGACACCGCACTGAAGCTGGCCGAGGCGACGTTCGACTACACCGGGCTGGTCGCCGCTCCCCGCCGGGCCAGCACCGCCTCGCTGCTGGAGCCGGCCCTGCGGACGGCCCTCGCCGAGGACGAGCCGCTCGTCTGGCTGGCCGAGGAGGACGGGGAGCCCCGCGCGCTCGCGCAGTGCGCGTGGGTGGACACGACGCCGGGCAGCGAGGCGGCCGAGCTGCTGCCGCCGGGGCGCTGGGGGTACGTGAACAACGTCGTCACCCTGCCGGGTGAGCGCGGCGGCGGGTTCGGGCGGGCGCTGATGGCCCACGTGCACCGGGAGCTGCACCGGGGCGGCGCGAACCGGACGTATTTGTACTACAACCCGACCAACCCGCTGTCTTCGGTGTTCTGGCACCGGCAGGGTTATCGTCCACTGTGGACGACGTGGGAGGTGCGACCGGCCGCGGCGCTGCGGTGAGGAGCGGCGGCGCTCGGTTGCGCAGGCGAGGGCGGGCCGGGGGTGGCATCGTGGGCGCGACTCGGTCCGTCGACGCCGCTCGGCAAGCGCGGCTCGGCAAGGGCGGACCCGCCCGCCGCGGCGGCGGGCGGTGATTGAGGCGAGGAGGCGGCGACCATGGCCCGTACGACCAGCCCGCCGCCACCGCTCGGCGAGCCCGGCTCGGCGGCGGCGCTCGAGCCGCGATACTCCAGCCGCGGCGCTCCAGCGGCCGCGACCGCCCAGCAGCCCCGCAACCGCCCAGCGGCACCGCGGCACAGCCGAGCCGGCGCAGCGCTCCGGTGATCCACTCACAAGTGTGACGTGCGTCCGGTGATCTTGCCGCCAAACCCCGCGCGGACTAACTTTTGAACTGACCGGTCAGTTCAAAAGTTCGCGAAGCGGGAGAAATCGTGCAGGTCCGAGCCGATCGGGTGTCCCTCGAAGGGCACCACGGCACCTTGTTACCGCCCACGTCGCTGACCCTCGGCGAGGGCGACCTGGCGATCGTCCACGGCGAACCCGGCGTCGGCGTCACGGCCTTCGGCCTCGCCCTGGCCGGCCGGCTCAAGCCCACCACCGGCACCGTGCACGCCGAGGGCGTCGACGCCCCGCTGACCGAGCTCGTCGCCGTCGTCGACGCGCCGGGTGTCAGCGAACCCGACGACGCGCTGCCCCTGCGCGTGGTCGCCGGCGAAGAGCTGGCGCTGGCGCACCGCCCGGCGGGCAAGGAGGACGTCGCCCGCTGGCTCGCCGCGCACGATGCCGCGCCGTTCGCCGGCACGCGGTTCGAAAACCTCGCCCCGGCGCTGCGCACGCGGCTGCTCACCGAGCTGGCCGCCGAACGCAAGGGCGTGCGCGTGCTCGTGCTCGACACCCCCGACCGGCACACCAGTGACGTCGAAAGCTGGGCGGCGCTGGCGCGCGAGCACGCCGAGCGCGGCCTGGCCGTGATCGTGCTGACCGCGACGACGCCGCTGTCCGCGCTGCCCTTCACCCCGGCGCGGATCGGCGCGGCCGAACAGCCCGCGCCGCAGCACTGCGCCCTCCCCGCCGCCCCCGAACCCACCGAAGAGCTCGCCGAGAGCACTGACGGAGCCCCCGAATGAACGCCTTCCGGATCGCGCGCAACGAGCTGCGCCGCCTCTCCACCGGCACCCTGCCGAAGCTCGCGCTGGTCGCGCTCGTGCTGGTGCCGCTGCTCTACGCGTCCTTCTACCTCTACGCGAACTACGACCCGTACGGCCGGCTCAACAAGCTGCCCGCCGCCGTCTTCACCAGCGACACCGGCGCGAAGGACTCGAGCGGGCAGCAGCGCAACGTGGGCCGCGAGGTGACCGACGAGCTGGTCAAGTCCGGCACCTTCCAGTGGCACGAGGTGTCCGAGCAGGAGGCCCGCGACGGCGTCCGCGACAGCAAGTACTCGTTCGCCATCGGCATCCCGAGCGGCTTCTCCGCCGCACTGCTTTCGGTCGGCAACTTCCAGCCGCAGCAGGCGACGATCACGCTGACCACCAACGACGCCAACAACTACCTGTCCGGCACGATCGCGAAGCAGGTGGCCGAGCAGGTCCGCAAGACGATCGCGGAGAAGGTCGGCAGCGAGGCCGCGGACCGGTTCCTGGTCGGCTTCTCCACGATCTACGCCAAGATCCAGGAGGCCTCGACCGGCGCGGCGCAGCTCGCCGACGGCGCCGGGCAGCTCAAGTCCGGCCAGCAGCAGCTGGCCGACGGCGCAGCGAAGCTCGCGGACGGCTCGTCGACGCTGGCCACCGGGCTCGGCACGCTCAAGAGCGCCACCGCGTCCCTGCCTGCGCAGACGCAGCAGCTGGCCAACGGCGCTTCGCAGGTGGCCGCCGGTGACCAGAAGGTCGCCGACGCCGCTTCGATCGCCGCGACGGCGTCGTCCGACATCCAGGGCAAGCTCGACTCCTACCGCAGCCAGCTGCAGGCGGACCTGCGCACCGCGGGCGTGCCGGACGCGCAGATCCAGGAGATCCTGGCGCGCGCCGACCAGCTGCGCTCCCCCGTCGACCAGGCCAACAGCAAGATCCAGCAGGCCAACGGCGACCTCGCGAAGCTCGCCGACGGCGCCCGCCAGGTGTCCGACGGCGCGGCCAAGCTCGCCGCGGCGTCCCTGCAGCTGGCGAGCGGCATCGCCCAGGCCTCCGACGGCGCGAACCAGCTGCGTGACGGCGCTTCGCAGCTCAGCGACGGCGAAAAGACCGCGGTGAACGGCACCAACCAGCTCGCGGACGGCGCGGTGAAGCTGCGCGACGGGCTCGCGGCCGGGCTCAAGCAGATCCCGAACCCCGACGACCCGACCCGCTCGGCGACGGCCAACACGATCGCGGACCCGGTGGCGGTGAACGCCAACGGCGAGGCGTCGGCGGGGACGTACGGCGCCGGCCTCGCGCCGTTCTTCATCTCGCTGGCCACCTGGATCGGCGCGTTCGTGCTGTTCCTGATCCTGCGCCCGCTCTCGACGCGCGCGCTGACCGCGGGCGCGGCACCGTTCCGGGTCGCGGTCGGCGGCTGGCTGTCCTCGGCGCTGCTGGGCATCGCGCAGGTGGTCGTCCTGTTCGGCGCGGTGACGTGGCTGGTCGGCATCCACGTCGCACACCCTCTGCCGGCGATCGGCTTCGCCATCCTGGTGTCGTTGACGTTCACCTCCGTGGTGCACGCGCTCAACGCGTTCTTCGGCGCGGTCGGCAAGTTCCTCGGCCTGGTGCTGCTGGTGCTGCAGCTGGTGAGCGCGGGCGGCACCTTCCCGTGGCAGACGATCCCGGACGCGCTGTACCCGCTGCACGTGGTGCTGCCGATGGGCTACGCGATCGACGGCTTCCGCCACCTGTTCTACAGCGGCGCCTCGACCGGACAGCTGCTCGGTGACATCGGCGTGCTGCTGGCCTACCTCGCAGGCGGGATCCTGGTGTCCACTTTGGCCGCCCGCAAGCGTCGCGTTTGGACGGTGTCGGCGCTCAAGCCCGAGCTGAGCCTGTGAGCGGCGCGACGAAGCAGAAGCTCTTCGAGGCCACGTTGGAGCTCTCGAAGAGCCGGGGCCTGGTGGGCCTGACGGTCGACGACATCGCGGCCGCGGCGGGCGTCGCCAAGGGCACGGTGTACTACAACTTCGGGTCCAAGGACGGCCTGGTCGACGCGTTGCTGCGCTACGGCGTGGACATGCTGGCCGGTCGGCTGCGCGCCGCTGTTTCGGACGCGGATCCGCTGGCCGTGATCGAGGCGCAGGTCGACACGACGCTGGAGTTCATCGCGCAGTACCCGGGGTTTTCGCAGATCCTGGTGAGCGAGCTGTGGCGCACGCCGGGCCAGTGGCACGGGACGCTTTCGCTGCTGCGCGAGGAGATCATCTCGATCGTGAAGGAGCAGCTGACCCGGTTGGAGTCGGCCGGGCGGCTGCCGGCGGGCGTGGAGATCCCGACGGCGGCGGCGGGGTTGTTCGGCACGATGCTGGTGGTGGCGCTGGACTGGCAGGTGTTCGGGGCGCACCGGACCCGCGCGGAGGTGCGGGACGCGGTGATGGTGCTGATCCGCGGCCTGGGTCGTCGTTAGCCGGCGGCCCGGGCGTTCGCCCGGTAGCGGCCGGGGGTCTGGCCGAGGAGGTCGGTGAAGGCGTCGATGAAGCTGCCCGGGTTCGCCCAGCCGAGCCGCGTCGCCGTGTCGGTCACCGACGTGCCGTCACCGAGTTCGAGCAGGGACCGCTGAACGCGCAGCAGCGTGCGCCACTGGTGGAAGCTCATCGCCAGCTCGCTGCCGAACAGCCGGCTGAGCGTGCGCTCGCTCGCGCCGGTCCGGCGGCCCAGCTCGGCCAGCGTCGCCGGGCACGCCGGATCGGCGTGCAGCAGGTCGGTGACGGCCTTGAGCCGCGGGTCGGCCGGTTCCGGGAGGCGCAGGGGTTCCTGCTCGGCGCGGACGAGCTCGGTGAGAACGACCTCGAGCAGCAGCCGGGCGCGCGGACTGCCGTCCGGCTCGGTGTCCAGCGCGAGGTGCCGGTCGGGTTCGACGACGACCTGGCCGGCGAAGCCAACCGCATCCGCGGCTGCTCACCGGCATCCACCCCGCCCGGACCGGCGACCGCCGGCTCAAACGAGCGTTCTTCCTCGCCGCCTTCGCCTCGTTGTCCGACCCGACCAGCCGGCCCTAAGGGCGCCCCCCGGTTTCCACGCTACCGCCTGGCACCGACGTTTTCGGCGCCCGGAACGCGGATCGGCCGCGGTTGTCCACACCCGGCTCAGCCGCGGTCCTCGATCCTCGCGCGGACCGCCGCCGCGTAGGTGTCGACCGCTGTGGCCGCCGCCGTCAGCTCGCAGGGGCCGTCTATCAGCAGCCTTCTCGCCGGGATGTACGCCTGCTCGATCTCCGGGTCGCCCGCCAGCCCGTGCTCGCGGGCCAGCTCGTGGTCGCCTGCCAGCCGGGCCCTCAGCTCCTCGCGGCGGGCCACCAACCCGTCGAGGACTGCGCGCTGGCGGCGACCGTCCTCCACGGCCGGGGCCACCGCGTGCTCGTGGCTGTCGATGTGGCGCTCGACCCACTCCGCGTCGCCGTCCACCTCGGCCGACCGGAGCTGCTTCAGCGCTCCCTTGAGCCGCTGTGCCCGGGCCGGCAACATCGCGACGCCCGTGAAGCGCGTGGCCACGCGCAGCTGGTACGCCTCGATCTCCGCCAGCTCCGCCACCGCCTGGGTGAGGACCTCCAGGCGCCCGGCGAGGTCGTCCGGGGCCGGGCGGGCCTGGCCCGTGCTCGCGCGGACCGCCGCCACCCCCGGGGACGATTCCTCCCGGAAGCCCAGCAGCAGACGCAAACCCAGCTCGGCCGCGCGGCCGGCCAGCGGCGCCAGCACTTCGCCGACCAGCCGGTCGGGCTCCGCCGAGTCGTCGATCGCGTCGACGACCAGGGTGCGGCCCGCGACACCGGTGGTGAGCCGGTCGGCGATGCGGTGGCGGACCGCGTCCGCCGTGCGGCCGGTCGCGTCCACCGCCAGGTCGACGCTGCCCGCCGGGGGCATCTGGCCGAACGCCGGCGGCAGGCCGGGGACGCCGAGGGAACGTTCCCGGTCGGCGAGCACGATCCCGAACCGCAACGCAGCCGCCACCGGTGAGCCTGCCTCGCCGGTGTCCACCACCCAGACCGTGCCCGGCTCGGCCTTGGCGAACCAGTCGGCGACGCGCTGCACGAACGACACGTCGACGGCCTCGCCGACCGGGCGCGAGAAGCTCGCGTCGACGGCCGGGCTGCCGGACGTCCAGATGCTCAGCTGGGGCAGGTGCCCGAGCATCGTCTCGACCGGCACCATCCAGGTGCCGGTGTCCTTGCCGACGACCATGCCGACGACGTGACCGGTCGCCTCGTCGATCACCGCCGTGCCGCCGAACCCGGGGCCGAGCGGCTCGGCTTCGGCCGTGCGGAAGAGGCGGACCCACTCGCCGCCGGTCTGTTCCGGGCCGCCGAGCCGGGCGTGCGTCCAGCGGCCGACCGAGCCCGGCGGGAACCCGAACACGCGGACGAGCTGGTGCTCGCCCAGCGGCATGCGGTGCAGCGGGGCACGGAACACGCGCGACTCCGGGCGTTCCAGGCGCAGCAGCGCGAGATCGCCGTGCCCGCCGCCGTCGGAGGGCACCCAGCAGCCTTCGACGACGGTCGCGGCGCCGGGCAGCGCCTCGGCCAAGCCGACGAAGTCGACGCTCAGCGCGGCTCGCGGGCCACCGGCGGTCTCGACGACGTGCGCGCTCGTGAGCACGTGGTACTCGTCCAGTACCGTGCCCGCCCCGCACACCCGGCCGAGTTCGTCGTGCAACCGGACCCGCCAGCGTCGTCGCTCACGCTCGAACCCCATTCGGCGGACCCTACGCCGTGATCGCCGCGCGCCGCCGCCGACCTCCCTACCCAGGGGTAACGGCTCACCCGAACGGAGTCCTCCGTTCGGCACAACGCGCGTTCAGAAGCGGCCGAACACACTGCTGCCCGGTGCGGCCGGGTCGTCGCCTGCCCAGAACTCGAACCAGTGCCGGGTGAACTCCTCGCGGGACAGGCGGCCGTCGCCGTCGGAGTCGAGGAGGGCGAAGACGTCGCCGGACGGCGTGCCGACGCCGTTCCAGGCCGCGATCATGCGGTCGTACTCGGCGGCGGAGATGACGCCGTCGCCGTTTTCGTCGACGGCTTCGAACATCGCCTCCGCCGTGCCGGTGACGGCCTCCGGCATCGCCGGGAGCACGTCGACGACCTCGAGCACCTGGTCGAGACCGACCTTGCCGCCGCGGCCGGCGGCGTCGTCGAGGGTGCCCCACCAGCCCATCATGATCGCGGCGAGCTTCTCCCCCGCCGGCGTGCCCGCGTCGGTGCCGCGGAGGTCGAGCCACCGCGCGGTGAGCGCGCCGAAGTCGGCCTCCGTCAGGAACCCGTCGCCGTCGGCGTCCATGGCGCCGAAGACGCCGGAGATCTTGCGCCGCTGGAAGTCACTGGCCATGGCGCCCAGCATCGTCGCGGCGGGTGACGCCCGACGACGTCCGCCCGAGTACTTCGGCGCCACGACCCGGTGATCCGGGCCGTGACGCCGAGTGAGCAGAACCTAGTGCGCGGCTTCGTTCCACGACCGGCCGTAGCCGACCGACACCTCGAGCGGCACGGCCAGGGCGTACGCCGAGCCCATGCCGTCGCGCACCAGCTTCTCCAGCTGTTCCTTCTCCCCGTCCGCGACTTCGAGCACCAGTTCGTCGTGGACCTGCAGCAGGATCCGGCTCTTCAGCTTCGCCTCGACCAGCGCGCGGTGGACGTTGAGCATCGCGACCTTGATGATGTCGGCCGCGCTGCCCTGGATCGGGGCGTTGAGCGCCATCCGCTCGGCCATCTCGCGACGCTGGCGGTTGTCGCTGTTGAGGTCGGGCAGGTAGCGGCGGCGGCCGAAGATCGTCTCCGTGTACCCGCACTTCGCCGCTTCGCCGACCACCGAGTGGAGGTAGTCGCTGATGCCGCCGAAGCGGGCGAAGTACGCCTCCATCTGCTCCTTGGCTTCCTCGGTGGAAATCCGGAGCTGCTGGGAGAGCCCGTACGCCGACAGCCCGTACGCCAGGCCGTACGACATCGCCTTGACGCGGTAGCGCAGTTCGGGCGTGATCTCCTCCGGCGGCATCGAGAACGCCCGCGACGCGACGAACGTGTGCAGGTCCTCGCCGCTGTTGAACGCCTCGATGAGCCCCTCGTCCTTCGAGAGGTGCGCCATGATCCGCATTTCGATCTGGCTGTAGTCCGCGGTCATCAGCTCGGTGTAGCCCTCGCCGACGACGAAGGCGTCGCGGATGCGGCGGCCCTCTTCGGTGCGGACCGGGATGTTCTGCAGGTTCGGCTCGGTCGAGGACAGCCGGCCGGTGGCGGCGATCGTCTGCAGCAGCGTGGTGTGGATGCGGCCGTCGTCGGCGACGGACTTGATCAGGCCCTCGACCGTGGTGCGGAGCTTCGTCGCGTCCCGGTGCTCCAGCATGTGCTGCAGGAACGGGTGCTCGGTCTTCTCGAACAGGCCCTGCAGCGCCTCGGCGTCGGTGGTGTAGCCGGTCTTGGTGCGCTTGGTCTTCGGCATGCCGAGCTCGTCGAACAGCACGACCTGAAGCTGCTTCGGGGAGCCGAGGTTGATCTGCTTGCCGATCACCGCGTACGCCTCTTCGGCGGCCTGCGTGACGCGCGAAAGGTAATGCGCCTCCAGCGAGGTGAGCTGTTCGAGGTCGACGGCGACGCCGGCGATCTCCAGCTCGGTGATGACCTCCAGCAGCGGCAGCTCGAGTTCGGCGAGCAGCTTCGCGCCGCCGATCTCCCCGAGTTCCTTCTCGAGCGCGCCGGCCAGCTCGAAGATCGCGCGGGCTTTTACCAGCTCCTCCTGGATCTCTTTCTGTTCCAGGCCTTCCGCGCCGCCGTCGAGCAGGGACAGCTGCCCGTCGCCGCCGTCGGTTTCCGAGCGCAGCTCGCGGTGCAGGTAGCGCAGGGCGAGGTCGTCGAGCTCGAACGTGCGCTGCCCGGGGCGGACCAGGTACGCGGCGAGCGCGGTGTCCATGGCGAGCCCGGCGACGGCCCAGCCGCGGGCGCGGATCGCGTGCAGCGGAACCTTGAGGTCGTGGCCGGTCTTGCGGATCTTCGGGTCGGCGAGCCACGCGGCGAGCGCGGCGTCGTCGGCCTGGTCCATCGCCGTGACGTCGACGTACGCGCCTTCGCCGTCGGCCGCCGCGAAGGCGACCGCGCGCAGGTCGGACCGGACCGAGGTGCCCACGGTGCGGAAGGACAGGGCCACCGGCTCGCCCGGGCCCGCGTGCGCGGTCAGCCACGCGCCCAGCGCGCCGGGTGCCAGCGCGGCCCCGGAGACCTCGAAGCCTTCGTCGGCCTCCGGCTCGGCGCTCTGCAGCGTCGCGAACAGCCTGTCGCGCAGGACGCGGAACTCGAGCTCGTCGAACAGCGCGTGCACCGCTTCGCGGTCCCACGGGCGCAGCTCGAGCCCGGACGGCGCGACCTCCAGCTCGACGTCGCGGATCAGCTGGGTGAGCTGCCGGTTGAGCTGCACCGAGGACAGGTGCGCCCGCAGCGCGTCCCCGACCTTGCCCTTGACCTCGTCGACGCGGTCGACGAGGTCGTCGAGCGAGCCGAACTGCTTGATCCACTTGGCCGCGGTCTTCTCGCCGACGCCCGGGATGCTCGGCAGGTTGTCCGAAGGGTCGCCGCGCAGCGCGGCGAAGTCCGGGTACTGCTGCGGGGTGAGCCCGTACTTCTCCTCGACGGCGTCCGGGGTGAACCGGGTCATCTCCGAGACGCCGCGCTTCGGGTACAGCACGGTGACGTGCTCGGTGACCAGCTGCAGCGCGTCGCGGTCGCCGGTACAGATGAGGACGTCGAAGCCGTCCGCCGTCGCCTGCGTGGTGAGCGTGGCGATAATGTCGTCGGCTTCGAAGTTCTCCTTCACCAGTGACGGGATGCCGAGCACCCGCAGCACGTCCTTGACCAGGTCGACCTGGCCGCGGAACTCGTCCGGCGTGGTGCTGCGGTTGGCCTTGTACTCGGCGTACGTCTCCGAGCGGAAGGTCTTGCGCGAGAGGTCGAACGCCACCGCGAGGTGGGTCGGCGCTTCGTCGCGCAGGAGGTTGATGAGCATCGAGGTGAAGCCGAAGACCGCGTTCGTGACCTGGCCGGTCTTCGTCTTGAAGTTCTCCGCGGGCAGGGCGAAGAACGCGCGGTAGGCCATGGAATGACCGTCGATCAGCAGCAGCTTCGGCCGCTCGGCGGTGGCGGTGGTTCCTGTGGCGTTGGCAACGGTCGTCTTCTCACTCGGGCTCACGGGGCCGAGTCTAGGCTGAGGGTCCGACACTCTTACGTGTCGCATAGGAAGAGGAGCTTTGCGTGACCGACGGTGCCGTCCCCATCGACGTGGACCGGTTGGCCGGCATCGACCCGGCGGCGGCCGACCAGCAACTGAACGACAAGATCGGCATGCAGCTGATCGAAGCGACCCCCGAGCGCGTGATCGGCACGATGCCGGTCGAGGGCAACCTCCAGCCGTACGGCCTGCTGCACGGCGGCGCGAACGCCGTGCTCGCCGAAGCGCTGGGCTCGACGGTCGCGGCGCTCAACGCCGGCCCCGGCCGGGCGGCGATGGGCCTGGAGCTGTCCTGCACGCACCACCGGGCCGTGCGCTCGGGCAAGGTGACCGGGGTGGCGACGCCGCTGCACATCGGCCGCGGCACGATCACCGCGGAGATCGTGCTGACCGACGACGAGGGCCGCCGCACCTGCACCGCGCGGCTCACCTGCGTCGTCCGGGACCGGCCGCCGGGCGCCTGAGCCCCCGTGGACCTCGACGTCGCCCAGGTCCGGGCGTTCGTGGTGACCGCGGAGCACCGGCACTTCGGGCGGGCCGCCCAGGCGCTGTTCCTCACTCAGCAGGCGTTGTCGAAGCGGATCCGGAAGCTCGAAGACGCGCTCTCGGTGCCGTTGTTCCTGCGCACGCCCCGCTCGGTGGAGCTGACCGCCGACGGCGAACGGTTCCTGCCGCACGCGCGCGAGCTGGTCCGGGTGGCCGACGCGGCGGTGGCCGCGATGGGCGCCGACGACCGGCCGCTGCGCCTCGACCTGGTCGACCACCGCCTCGCCCCCATGTCGCTGCTGCGCCGGCTCGCCGCGCACGAGCCGGGCCTGCGCATCGACCGCGTCGCCGGCCGCGGGTTCGCGAACGCGATCGACCCGCTGCTGTCCGGGGAGCTCGACGCCGCCTTCGGCCGGGTGTCCGGCTGCGGGCGGCCGCTGCCGGACGAGCTGGAGCACCGGCCGGTCCGGCTCGAACCGCTGGTCGCCCTGCTCGCGCCGGAGCACCCCCTCGCCGTGCAGGACGTTATACGCCTCGACGAGCTGCGTGCCGACGGGATCTGGCTGCCCGGGCTGGGGGGTCCCGCGGAATGGCTGTCCTACCTGCGGGAGCTGTGCGAGGAGTTCGGCCTGCCGATCGACGACTCCGGCGTCAGCTACGACCTGCGGCACACCCTCGAGCAGACGCGGTACGGCAAGCGGCGCGTCACCCTGGCCGGCGCCGACATGGAACTGGCGCCCGATCTGAACCTGAAGGTGCTGCCGTTCGAGCCGTCCCCGCTGTTCCCGTGGTCGCTGGTCTGGCGGCGCGGCAAGGCGAGCCCGGCGCTGCGCCGGCTGCTGGCGCTGGCCGGGCGCACCAGCCGTGACGAGGACTGGTGCGCCTACGACCCCGAGCACGCCTGGCTGCCGGCCGGCGACGTCAGCCTCGCCACCGCCGCGAGAACCACGCGCTGAACGCCGCGTCGACGCCGGCCGCGCCCGCCGACCCCGGCGGGAAGTCGTGCGCCATGCCCTCGACCGTCACCAGCTCGCCGCCCACCTTCGCGTGCAGCGCCGCCGCGGGCTCGCGCACGGCGATGTCGTCGTCGGCGCCGGTGACGAGCAGCAGCGGCGCGGTCAGCTCGGCGGCCCGGTCCACGTAGTCGTGGCGCGCGGCGACCGCGCGGGACCGCTCGGTCCACGAGTAGGTCACGCCGAACCGCCGTTCGTTGGCGGCGATCATCGGCGCGAGCTGGACGACCGGGCTGGCCACCGCGGCGGCCGCGATCGCCGCGTCGCCGCGCGCCAGCACCTCCAGCGCCACGATCGCGCCTGCCGAACCGCCGAACACCCCGAGCGGCCCGGTCGCGCCCGGCAGCCGGTCGCGCAGCTCGGCCAGCGCGGCCGGGAACTCGTCCGCGGCCTGCGCCGTCACCGGCTCGAAGATGTTGAGGACGGCGTCCTCGCTCGCCCGCCGGAAGACCTCTTCGGGACCGCCATCGGGCAGCCGCGCCCCGGACAGCGGCAGCCCGAGGTACACCCGCCACGCCTGCAGGCCCGCCATCGGGACGGCCGCCGCCATCGCCTGTTCGCTCGACGGCTCGTCCATCAGGTGCCAGCCCGCCAGCAGCGCGGCCGGTGCGGCCGGGTCCGCCGGCGCCGCAGCCACGAACGGCACGCCCGCCGCGACGCCCTCGATCAGCTCGCTCATCCGTCTCTCCCTTGTCTTCTCGGTGGTCTCCAGCCAACAGCCGGGGAGGGGGACGGGTCCAACAGCCGTTCCGGCGGCCACGACAACCGTTGGTTGTGGTGACCGGCCCCGCCCGCGCGGCCTTTCGGGCAGACCTGTCAGAAGGGGGTGGTCCGTTCGGCCGCCCGAACCGGACGTAAGGTGCATCCCTACGGCGGTGCCCGCACCGCCACGACCTCGTCAGGGTGAACAGCGGGTCACCGGGAAAGGGGCCACGCTCCGGTCGCCGAAATGGGCGATGACATACCGGTGAAACACGGCTGTCACCCATTCGCAGAACGAGCTCCGATACTTAGCATCGCTGCGTGACCAGCGGCGGGCCGTCGGGAAACTTTGTTCGCCTTTTCGTGCAATTCGTGTCGGTTGCGATCGTCACGATGTGGACACAGAGTAGTGAGGCTGCCTGTGCACAAGACGGCCGAGAGGGATATCTTCCTGCCCTAACCTAGCCCCTGTGTCGGGGGCAACGCCTACCGGCGGCTGGTTGGTCATGGGAGGTAGTCGGTGTCAGGAGTGCGTTTTGGACGGGTTCTCGCCCTCGCAGCGGCGACGTCGCTCGCGCTGGCGGGCTGCGCCGGTGGCGGCTCGTCCAGCAACAGCGGTGACGGCAGCACGCTGAAGATCGGGTTCATGGGCGACCTGACCGGTGAGAACTCCGGGATCGTGATCCCGCCCAACAACGGGGCGAAGCTCGCCATCGACGAGTACAACGCCACGAACCCCAAGGTCAAGCTCGAGCTGAAGAACTACGACAGCCAGGGCAAGCCCGACCAGGCGACCTCGCTGATCACCACGGCGATCGGCTCGGACAAGATCACCGCGCTGATCGGCCCGGCCTTCTCCGGCGAGTCGAAGGCCATCGGCGGCCAGCTCGAGCAGAACAAGGTCCCGAGTGTCTCGCCGTCGGCGACGAACCCGGGCCTGGCGAAGAACAACTGGTCGTACTGGCACCGCGTCGTGGCGAACGACGACGACCAGGGTCCCGCCATCGCGAACTTCCTGATCACGGCGAAGTCGCCGAAGAAGGCGTTCGTCATCTCGGACGACCAGGAGTACAGCGTCGGCCTCGCGGACGCGTTCGAGAAGACCTTCAAGGAGAAGGGCGTCACGGTCGAGCGCGACAAGTTCCCGAAGGACGCGCCGGACTACTCCTCGACCGTGCAGAAGGTCAAGGCCGCGAACCCGGACATCATCACCTTCGGTGGCTACTACGCGCAGGGCGGCCCGCTGCTCAAGCAGCTGCGTGACGGCGGTGTGAAGGCCATCTTCGCCACCGGTGACGGTTCGCTCGACCCGCAGCTGGTCTCGGCCGCGGGTGCCCCGGCCGCCGAGGGCGCGGTCATCGGCTGCCCGTGCAACATCCCGGACGCCGGCACCACCGACGAGTTCGCCACCAAGTACAAGGCCAAGTTCAACGTCGCCCCGGCGATCTACGCCACCGAGGGTTACGACGCCGCGACCGCCATCATCAACGCGGTCAAGGCGGGCAACACCACCGGCGAGACGATCAACAACTTCCTGAAGACCGTGGACTTCAAGGGCGTCTCGAAGCAGATCAAGTTCAAGGCGAACGGTGAGCCCGAGACCGCCGCGATCAACGTCTACCAGGTCGTCGGCGGCGTCATCAAGAACCTCGGCGCGTCGACCGAAGCCAAGATCACCGGCTGACGCAACAGGGAACAGCACTGCACGGGAGCGGGGGCTCTGTGATCACCACAGCACCCCCGCTCCCGGCCCATATCCCTGTCCTCGCCCTGTCTCGTAAGGCGCTCACGTCATGTTGCAGACCCTGCAAGACCAGTTCCTCGGCAGCACCATCGGCGGACTGGTTCTCGGCTCCATCTACGCCCTCGTCGCCCTCGGCTACACAATGGTCTACGGCGTCCTGCGGCTGATCAACTTCGCCCACTCCGAAATCTTCATGATCGGGACGATGACGTCCCTGTTCATCCTGGCCAGCATCGCCACCTCCGGCAACATCGTGGTGGGCCTGGGCGCGATGATCCTGCTCCTGCTCGCCCTCATGCTCGCCTCCGCGGTCGTCTCCGGCGGTTCCGCGGTCGTCCTGGAGCAGGTCGCCTACCGGCCGCTGCGCAAGCGCGGCTCGTCGAAGCTCGCGGCCCTGATCTCCGCGATCGGCGCGTCGATCTTCCTGCAGGAGCTCTTCGCCCTGATCATCATCCCCGAGGTGTTCGGCAAGTCGGGCCGCGTCCCGCAGAACGCGCCGCGGTTCGTCGACCGCGACACGCTGTTCCCGGTCGGCAACGCCGTCGTCCGCACCGACCAGGTCCTGGTCTTCATCGGCGCGATCCTCGTCATGGTGGTGCTGGACCAGCTGGTGCGGCGCACCCGCATCGGCCGCGGCATCCGGGCCACCGCCCAGGACCCCGAGGCCGCCGTGCTGATGGGCGTCTCGATCGACCGCATCGTGCGGATCACCTTCCTGCTGGGTGGCGCGATGGCCGGTGTGGCCTCCGCGCTCTACCTGATGGAACTCGAGAACACCGGCTACCGCGTCGGGTTCGTGCTCGGGATCAAGGCGTTCACCGCGGCCGTGCTCGGCGGTATCGGCAACCTGCGCGGCGCGCTCCTCGGCGGCATCGTGCTCGGCCTGGTCGAGAACTGGAGCGCGATCTTCCTCGGCTCCGAGTGGAAGGACGTCACGGCGTTCGTGGTCCTCGTGCTCGTGCTGATGTTCCGTCCCACCGGCATCCTCGGTGAATCCCTCCAGCGAGCTCGCGCATGAAAGGCGACGGTGTGACTACCCAGGAAAACACTCGCCGCTCGTTCCAACCGGTGAACGGCGCGCGGGAGTGGTGGCAGCACGCGCCGATGTGGCAGCGCTACCTCGTCTACATCGCGTTGATCGTGTTCGCGCTGATCCTCCCGGCCCCCTGGATCGGCTCGTTCATGTCGCCCGCCTCGGACTGGACGAGCGTCCTGATCTTCCCGATCGGGACGTACATCCTGCTGGCGATCGGCCTGAACATCGTGGTCGGCCTGGCCGGCATGCTGGACCTCGGGTTCGTGGCGTTCTTCGCGATCGGCGCCTACACGGTGGCGATCTTCGGCACGAAGTTCGGCTGGAACGTCTGGCCCACGATCCTGGTCGGGATCGTGCTCGCGGCGGTGTCGGGTGTCATCCTCGGCGCACCGACCCTGCGGCTGCGCGGTGACTACCTCGCCATCGTGACGCTCGGGTTCGGCGAGATCGTCCGGATCGTCGCGCAGAACACCGACGGCATCGGCGGCGCCCGCGGCATCACCAACATCCCGCACCCGTCGCCGATCTTCGGTATGGAGTTCCTGCTCGACCCGGCGCCGTACTACTACCTGATCCTGGTCGCGATCGTGCTGGTGATCGTGTTCTCGGTGCGGCTGCAGAAGAGCCGCGTCGGGCGCGCGTGGGCCGCGATCCGCGAGGACGAGGACGCCGCCGAGCTGATGGGCGTGCCGACGTTCAAGTTCAAGCTGCTCGCCTTCGCGATCGGCGCGATGATCGGTGGCTTCGCGGGCGGCATCTACGCCAGCAAGGCCGTGTTCATCGCTCCGGACAACTTCCCGTTCATCCTGTCCGCGACGATCCTCGCCGCGGTCGTGCTGGGCGGCGCGGGCAACCTGCCGGGCGTCATCCTCGGCGCCTTCCTGGTGGCCTGGATCCCCGAGCGCCTCCGGTCCGTCGAGTGGCTGAAGCACCTGCTCGGCGACCGGGACCCGGCGGAGTTCCGGATCCTGCTGTTCGGCGCGGTCCTGGTGCTGATGATGGCGCTGCGACCCGAAGGCATCCTGCCGTCACGACAACGAAAAGCCGAGCTGCGGGAAGGCACCGGCGGCATGGGCTCGCTCGGTGGCGAAGTGGCCGGACCGGGCACCGAAGCCCCGGCGGAGGTGGCCAAGTGAGTCCCTTGCTCGAGTTCGACAACATCACGATGCGCTTCGGCGGTGTCACCGCCCTGCGCGAAGTGAACGTCTCCATCAACGAAGGCGAGATCTTCGCCCTGATCGGCCCGAACGGCGCCGGCAAGACCACGGTGTTCAACGTGGTCACCGGCGTCTACCAGCCGACCGAGGGCCAGGTGCGCTTCGACGGCGACCGCATCGACGGGATGAAGCGCTTCCAGGTCACCAAGCGCGGCATCGCCCGGACGTTCCAGAACATCCGGCTGTTCCACAACATGTCGGCGATCGAGAACGTCATGGTGGGCGCGGACGCGCACCACAAGACCGGCGCGATCGGCGCGGTGCTCGGCCTGCCGTGGCACCGCAAGGAGGAGAAGCGCGGCCGCGAGCGGGCGCGTGAGCTGCTCGACTTCGTCGGCATCGGCAAGGTGGAGCACGAGACCGCGAAGAACCTCTCCTACGGCGACCAGCGCCGGCTGGAGATCGCGCGGGCGCTCGCCACCGACCCGAAGCTGCTGCTGCTCGACGAGCCCGCGGCGGGCATGAACCCGGCGGAGAAGAACGCCCTGCAGACCCTGATCCGCAAGATCAGGGACGACGGCCGGACCGTGCTGCTCATCGAACACGACATGGGCCTGGTCATGCACATCAGCGACCGGCTGGCCGTGCTCGACTTCGGGCAGAAGATCGCGGAAGGGCTCCCTCAGGAAGTGCAGACCAACCAGAAGGTGATCGAGGCGTACCTGGGGGTGGCCGAAGATGCTTCTTGACGTCCAGGACATCAACGTCCACTACGGCAAGATCGCGGCCCTCAAGGGCATGAGCATCCAGGTCGACGAGGGCGAGATCGTGTCGCTGATCGGGGCCAACGGCGCTGGCAAGACCACGACGCTCAAGACGATCTCGGGGCTGCGGCCGCTCACCAGCGGCAAGATCCTGTTCAACGGCCAGGACATCTCGAAGACCCCGGGGCACAAGCGCGTGCTGCTCGGGATCGGCCAGTCGCCGGAAGGCCGGGGCGTGTTCCCCGGCATGACGGTGCAGGAGAACCTCCTGATGGGTGCCTACACCCGCAAGGACGACCTCACCGCCGACCTCGACGAGGTCTACGAGCTGTTCCCCCGGCTGAACGAGCGCCGCACGCAGTTCGGCGGCACGATGTCCGGTGGCGAGCAGCAGATGATCGCCATCGGCCGCGCGCTGATGACGAAGCCGAAGGTGCTGCTGCTCGACGAGCCGTCGATGGGCCTGGCGCCGATGCTGATCGCGCAGATCTTCGACATCATCCGCGAGATCAACAAGCGCGGCACGACGGTGCTGCTGGTCGAGCAGAACGCCCAGCAGGCGCTGAAGCTGTCCGACCGCGCGTACGTGCTCGAGACCGGTCAGGTGGTCAAGAGCGCCCGCGGGGCCGACCTGCTGGACGACCCGCAGGTCCGGGCCGCCTACCTCGGTGGCGACCTGGGCGTCTGAGTGTGTTTCAAGGGGGCCCGGCTGCTTTTCGGCCGGGCCCCTTTTTATAGCTTGATGTCGGTGCCGGTCAGGTTCTTCATGTCGGTGATGCTGGGGCCGCCGAAGGCACGGAGGGTGACCGGCTTCCGGTCCTTGGGGATGTCCCAGTAGAGGTCGAACTCGACGCGCACGCCGTGGCCGAGGTCGAACTGGCGAGGCTGGCGCTTGATGATCACGGCCTGCTCTTCCGGCGGGTGCGCGACGCCCTGGTCGTCGACGAGCAGCTGCCGTCCGGTGTCGAACAGGACGCTGGAGGTGCCGGTGTTGGTCACGACGAGCCGCAGCCGCACGAACTGGCCCTTCGCGGCGAACTCGGTGTGACTCCCGGTGATGCTGGGCAGCCCGGCGGCGAGGCCGATCAGGGTGAACTCGGTGTCACCGTTCTTGGCGGGCGGCAGCTTGAGGGCGGTCTCGTCGGGCCGCACCTGCCGCGGCGGCAGCTCGTAGGTGGTGGGCGCCGCGGGAGTGCTGGGCTGGGCCGTTTGGCAGCCTGCAGCGAGTGCGAGGACGACAACGACCGGCAGGAGTCTCACCTGGGTGATTCTGCCCGCCGGCCGCTGCTCCCGGCTAGCTCCCGATGCTCTCGACGACGGCCTCGGCGACGGCCTTCATGGTGGTCCGCCGGTCCATGGCGGTGCGCTGGATCCACCGGAAGGCATCGGGCTCGGTGAGGCCTTGGCGGGACATGAGCAGGCCCTTGGCGCGGTCGATGACCTTCCGCGTCTCGAGCCGGTCGGTGAGCCCGGCAACCTCGGCCTCGAGGGCCTGCAGCTCGGAGAACCGGCTGACGGCGAGCTCGATGGCGGGCACGAGGTCACGCTTCGCGAAGGGCTTGACGAGGTAGGCCATGGTGCCGGCATCCCGCGCGCGTTCGACGAGATCCCGCTGGCTGAAGGCGGTGAGGATGACCACGGGCGCAATCCGGTCACCGGTGATCTTGGCCGCGGCTTCGATGCCGTCGAGCTTGGGCATCTTGACGTCGAGGATCACGAGATCGGGCTTCAGGTCGGTGGCGAGCGAGATGGCCTGTTCGCCATCCCCGGCCTCCCCGACCACTTCATAGCCCTCTTCCCGCAGCATTTCGACGAGGTCGAGCCGGATAAGAGCCTCGTCTTCCGCGACGAGCACCCGACGCTGCGGCACGCTGGCCTCGGTAGCCTGATCGGTCACCGGGGTCCTCCTGAAAGACTCGGCGGGACGGTGGGTCTCGCGGCTGCCCGCGAACCTGAAGCCTACCGGGAACGATCCAGTAGCAGAGATGGCGTTCACCACGTAGTGGCGGGCATGACACTTCCCCGGTGGCGGGCCCCGGAGGCGGGTGGGTGCCGGTGATCCCGTAGAGTCACGACGTCACGCCCCCGTAGCCCAACTGGCAGAGGCAACGGATTCAAAACCCGTCCAGTGTGAGTTCGAATCTCACCGGGGGCACGATCCAGAACCCCACCGGCACGCCCGTCGAGCGTCCCTTGCGGGTTCATCTGGTCGCCAATCCTCTCTGCTGTGCCCGCCACCTCGCTGACGTGATCGGCGGGCAAGGTGATCGTCATTGTCGCATGCTCGCCCTCGTCGTGGACCTGGACGCTGAGCTGAACCACCTCGAAGAGGGTCCTCAGGAGGTCCTCGGGCGCCTTCGCCAGGTTCACCGCCAGGTACGGCAGCGCGTCGAGGATCGAGAGAGCGTCGGCGCTCGGCTTGTCCGGCTCGGCTCCGGCTGAATCGTCGATGGCCGCGAGCTTCGCGGCCAGATCGGCACGTTGGGTTTCGAGGTCGTTGTAGCGCCCCCTGAGGGCCTTGGTAAAGGCGTCGTCGGGGTCTCCGTTCATCGCTTGCTCAAGGACCGACTCTTGCCTCTTGGCCAGGCCGTCCAGGGCCCGGCGAGGTGGTCACGCCACTGCGGCGCCTGGGCTTGACAACCCTCGGTACGTTCGCCGCGCTCGCAGAAAGCGACACCGCCGACACCGACCGGTTCCCGCAGGATGCGATCGCCGCTCACCGCCTTGCCCGCGGGCTCTTGCAGCGGCCGCCGCCGCGGGGTGCGCTGCCGCCAGAGCTGACGATCACCGAAGACTGCGAGCACCACTTGAAGCGGGTCGACAAGGCCGCTTTCGTCGCCAAGATCCTCGGCGAGACGGGAGTGCTCGACGCGGCCGGCGAAGTACAGCAGGGAGACTGGACGTCGGTCATAGGGGTACTGCGAAGTCGACGAGGAACTCCGGACCCGACCGATCGGCATGAACAACGCCACTGAATTGCGACCACCAGTCTCGGTTTCGTCCGTACCAGTCCAACGTTGCCTCCAAGCCGGCGCCGAGTCCCGTAGCGGGGCGCCAGCCGAGGAACTTCTCCAACCGGGCTGCCGAGGCGACGAGGCTGGGGCCCCTTCCACCATCACTTTCGTCGATCGTACGGTAACGAGAACCCGGAATCCTGGTGGCAATGTGGTCCACAACCTCTTCCAGCTTCACGCCACAACCAGTCGAAACGTTGTAATAATCTTCCGGCAGCCCAGCTTCCACCAGGCCGAGGATCGCAGATACCGCATCGGCAACGTAGAGGAAGTCTCGCAAGCGACCCGTGGTGACGTACGATTCGACGTTGGAGTACGACTGGGCGATAATACGCGGAATGATACGATCCGGCGACTGCCACGGTCCGTACAGATTGGTAAGGCGGACGACCGTAGCCTTCACCGCATACTTCTGCCGGTAGAGCTGGATCAAGTCCTCACAAAAGACCTTTGACTCTCCATATGGCGACAATGGCGCTCGCGGTGACTCCTCCACGAACAGAGGACCGCTATTTCCTCCATACACCTCTATCGAGGACGTAAAAAGTACGGGCGTACGGTTCCGGTTCGCCACCTCCAGGACAGTCCGCTGGACGCAGATGTTGTTCGCCATCACCTTCTCGCCGAAGTGCATCGAATAGTCGACATGCGCGAGTGCAGCCAGATTGACAATGACATCCGCTCCAGCCAATGCGTCACCGTCACCCGCGGCAAGATTGGCTTCAACCAGCGAAACCTTCGAACCCATGCCGCTGCGCACGTATCTCCCCAGCCGATCACCCTTGTCAACCAGGACAACATCGTGACCGGAAGCCGAAGCAACTTCAGCCAGGTTGATACCGACGAACCCGGCGCCACCAGCGATCGCGATTTTAAGACGCACTGCCTCCCCTTTCGAACAACGCCAAATCACCGGGACCAGACCCGGACCGCCGCCGCATCCGCACAGCGGAACACGTCGAAATCCAGGCCGAAATCACTGAGAGCATTTGCAAGAAAATCAGCATCTTGCACGAAGCGCGGCCCGGAACCACTGTCACGGTCGATGCCGGCCAGGTCCTTGTCATACGACAAAGATGAAACGAATATCGCCGACTCGGAAACCCGCATAGCCTCGGCCAGCATCTCGGAAACATGATGCCAAGGCAAGGCACGCCAGACATCGACGTTCACGACATTGCACAGGGAGCCGTCCCCGGCGAGGAATTGAGTTCCACAGAAACTCGACACCGACCGGTCACGCCAGTCGGCCAGCGAAGATCGGCAGGCGGCTGGTATCCCATGCCACCCCGACATCGTGCCCACACCGAGGAGTAACGAGTTTCCCGCTTCCACTCCCGCCCAACGTTCCACCTCCGGCATCTCCCGGCCGACGACGGCTCTTTTCGCAAAGACTTCAGCCAGCCGTTCGGCCATGATGATCCTCACACATTCGAGGTCGGGAGAAGCTGTCCGGTGCCCCTCCCAGTGAAACGACTTGTAGTGACGGAGCAGCGTTACCTGATTGGTCACCAATTCACTCAGGTTGGCACCGAAATCACGCAGATGCGGGATATGTGCCGATCCAGCCTGCGGGGACCAGCGAATCGACTCCCCCGATGCCAGTTGTTCCCTGACACGAAATCCGAACTCCAGGTCCTCCAAACCCCACCCTGTCAGGTCTTCGTTGAACCCGCCCGAAGCAATAACTGTACTCCTTCGAATGGCGACGTTATGCGTATAGAAAAAGAAGTAGCAGATGCGATCGAAGTTCTCCCGAATAACCCTCTGCTCGATGGCAGGAATCCGGAGGTCCTGCTGCGCACAGTCATGCAAGGCGGCAAAAGAGGTGAGAGACGCGCCCGGAGGCAAGGGCTGGGTATGCAGCGTCCCCGGTCGATGCTCCCGCCGCGCCCCGAGGCTTGCCACGACACCTTCGTCGGCCAGCACAGATAAGTGCCGGCGCACCAAGTCGCCGTCCGGCAGGGTATCCCCGTCCAGGAGGAGAACATTCGACTCGACCACCTCGGCCAGCCCCCGGTTACGCGCGGCCGCACGAGAGATCGCCTTGTCGATCCTGATGCAGCCGATCTCCAGCTTCGACCCGAACGACTCGACCACGGGCAACAATGGTTCCGAACTGCCGTTATCGACAACGATCACACGAAATCGACTCAGCGGAATGTCCTGCCGGCACAATGCCGAGAGAACCATCTCGAGATAGCGCCGCCGGTTGCGCTCTAGGACCACGATAGCGATCTCAGCCACGAACATCCTTCTCATCACCGATTTATTCGGCCTCACACGTCCAGTTCCGTCACCTTGCGCCGGACTTCCGCGATAACGGTGCGGCCCAACTCCTCGAAAGTGGCCAGATAACTCCACAGGATGAACTTCCGGGCGCCGATCTTGTAATATTCGACCAGCGCGTCGGACACCGCGTCCAGGCTGCCCACCAACGCCGGATGGGAGTACGGTGATCCCGTCGCTTTCGCGATCCCCAGGTACAGCGCGTTGTCGAAACGTTCGCGCGCGGACGACAATTCCAGAATACGCTGTGATCCGACGTTCTCCGGAGATGTTCCAGCCCTGGCTTTGACATGCTCATCCTGCTCGGCGTCGGCCCGGATTCGCATCGCTTTCTCCCAGGCTTCTTCGTCAGTGTCACCCAGGACGAGCTGCACGTCGATACCGAGCTGCACCGACCTCCCCTGCCTTCCCGCAACCTCGGAAACCCGGGCGAAATGCCGCGCTGCCTCAGCCAGAGGCTCGGCCCACATGAAATACAGATCGGCATGAGTTCCGGCCAGCTCGACCGCCGCGTCGGACGAACCACCGGAAGAAATCATCGGGTACGGCTTTTGAACCGGCCTGATATCACTGAACGCGTCGTGGACCCGGTAGAATTCACCCGTAAAGTCGAACGGCTTCTCTTCAGACAATTCTTTTTTGAAGACCTTCAGGTATTCCATTCCGCGGCGATACCGATCGTCCTTCTGCAAAAAATCGCCATCCCGCTCCTGCCCGATATTGGAAGACCCATTGACGACGTGCAGGCAGGCCCGGCCACCGGAGTACTGGTCCAACGTCGCCAGTTTCCGCGCCGCCACCGTCGGCGCGACGAAGCCAGGGCGGTGAGCGACCAGAACTTTCAATCGCTCCGTTGCCCGCAACGCCTCCATGGCGACCAACCAGGCATCCGGCGAACTGGACTCATAAACCGTCAACCCGTAGTCGAACCCGGCCTCCTCGAGAATCTTCGCCGACCTGCCCGTCCGATCGGGATCAAATTGGCGGACAGCACGCACACCGGGCTCGTAGAGCCGCTCATCGACGATCTTTCCGGACTCGACAACACCAACGAATTCAACCGGCATCTCATCACAACCTTTTCCCAGTGGAGGATCACCGTGCCGGAGACTCCCGCAGCCGGAACGGGCTCAGTCCCATTCCAGATCGACCAGCAGTTCGGCGAAGTTGCGCCCAAAATCACGTTCTCGCATTACCCGCAGGTAAGCCCGCGAACGCATTTCGGCGTTATCTGCCGAAGACATGGTCAAGGCCCTGGTGATTTCTTCCGCCATCGATCCCACATCCGACGGTGTGAACAACAAGCCGTTCTCGCCGTGCGTGATCTGCTGGGCGTACCCGTCACAGTCCGAAGCGACAACGACCGGTCCGCCCCTTTTCGCCCACAAGGCCACTTCCTGGGGCAGCGTTCCGATCGGTTCACCCCGGGACGGACACGCAACCACCTTGCACGACTCCGTCGAGGCCAACGCCCGCAGCAACAGACGATCGTGGTGAGGAACCAGGACGTAGGGGTAGTCGACATCGGCGAGCATGCGTTCGATGTTGATCAGGTTCGGGTCTCCCGCTCGGTAGGGCACCGCGATCGCGACGAGCCGAAAGGGCACCGTTATGCTTCGTGCCGCCTCGACCAGCAGGTCGAGTCCCTTCACCGGGTCCGTCCGGCCGGCGAAGAGCACGATGGGCAGATCACCGGGTAACGCATGATCTCGAAGCTCTTCTTCAGCCTGACCCTCGTCCAGTTCCGCAAAATCGGGACTCGTCAGTGACAGCGATTGGCGAAAGCGGAGCCCACGCTTTCGCAGGCCATAACTGTCCCGCAGGTGAGCAGTGAAGAACTCGTCGACGTCGGCCAGATCGACTCTCGAATCGGAATTCGCACGGTCGATGCAACACTGCTCCGACTCGATACGTTTCCGGAGCTCGTCGACTCCGTCCACCGGCGCCATGCCCTTGATGCGCCCGGAACTGTACAGCGCATGCACGACGCGCACCTGCCCCCAGCCCGCGCGCCCGACCTTCGCGTCCAGGTACTCCGTGAGCAGGGTGAAGATCGCGTCGACCGCGATCACGACGATCTGGTCGTAACGCGGCAAAACGTCCGCGATGCGCGTCGCGAGGCTGTCGCAGAGTTCGCGCCAAGTCGCGTTGCGCCACAGGATTCCGGCCCCGAACGTCAATGGCCAGCCGACCACCCCGCCTTGCCTGCACAGTTCTTCGCTCACCTCGAGGAGCTCGTGATCGACCTGGTAGCCGATCACTCCGGGGCGCGGTTCCGGGTAGGCGAGAAACAGGTCTTCGACATGCTTGTGCACCTGGGTCGAGTCGGCGGCGACGTATCTCATGAAAGACTGTGTCTGCGTCCCGATCCCGTGGTAGTTCGTGCAAACTCCGTCAAAGGTCGCGTAGATCAAGGCACGACGCATCTGGCTTCCCCGCTTCCGTTTGGGCTTCAGACGATGAGGTAGGGGCGATACCGGGCAGCGGCCGGAGGCGACTGGTGAATCCAGACACCGGACGCCGGACGGTCGCCGATCAACTTCTCCATTGATTCGCCCATCGAGTGCCCCGCCGAGCCGTAGCGCACCTGGGCGCGATCGGCGTCCGCGCATCGCCGCAGGTCGAAGAAGGCACTTTCCTGGAATATCGCCCACCTGCTCGCGATCAGCGAACCATCGGCGATCCCATAGGTGGTCATCGGCGAGATACTGCTCTTGACCGCGGCAGCCACGGATGGATCGAACGCGACCGAAAAGATGCATTCCCGCTCCGCGGCCCCGTCAGCCGGGTGCATACACCGCAACTGCCAGGTGCCGACCTCGGGATTGTTCATCGACGGCACGGAAGCCTGCATGGAAGTATGAAACTTCGGTTCGCCGAACAGCCGCTTGCCTGCCGAGATCGCCAGTTCGTTGTCGCAGGCCACCTGCAGCGGAAAAGTGCCGAAAAGCTTCGTCTGCTCCGCTCCTCTTGCGTAATCGGCGAAAGCGACGCGCGGCACCTCGCGCCTCTTCACCGCCGGGATCGCCAGAACACCGAGATCGATCTCGGTGACGACCACGGAGGCATCCGAGAACATCGCCAGATAGGATTGGTAGCCCACGGTCACGCACGCCTGTCCGTCAAATTCGGCCGGCACGAGCGCGTCACCGGGCAGCTCTGCTTCAACCTGCGCGACGTCGGCCGCGTAGGCGATGGTCATAGCGGTGATGGATCCGTAGAAGAACGGGCTGGCAAAACCCTCCGGAATTTCCGGGAGGACGTTGGTAGACACCTGGAGACTCCCTACTTTCGCGAAACGCGGCTCTCCGCAGTGGTCAAAAGCCTTTGGTCGGCCTGATGACAATTTCGTCCACCGACACGTGCCGTGGCCTGTCGACCGCGTATACGATCGCCTCGGCGACGTCGATTGCGGAGAGAATGTCTCCATCGGGCGGTGGTGGAAACCGCGCCATGGTTTCCGGCCGCATCGAGTTCTTCAGCTCGGTTTCGACCGACCCGGGCACGACGACGGTTACCCGCACATGCCGATCCGTGATCTCCGCGCGCAAGGCATCGCTGAACGCCGCCAGCGCCGATTTCGTCGAACTGTACACGCTGCCGCCCGCGAAAGGGGTCCGGCCGGCTGTCGACCCTATGTTCACGATGTCGGCCACACCACGCTCGGCGCCGGCCGCGGCCTTCAGCAGGTGGGGAAGAGCGGCCTGTGTGACGTGGAAAACCCCAGACAAGTTGACCGCCACCATCCGGTCCCACTCGGCGGTCACGGCGTCTTCGGCCTGGTCAAGGAACATGACACCGGCGTTGTTGACGAGGATATCCAGCCTGCCGTGGCGCGCGACCACGTCGGACACGAGCCGAGCGGCCTGTTCGCGGACGGCGATGTCGGCTTCCACCGCCTCGGCCCGGCCTCCTGCCGCCACGATCTCCCGGCAGATCGTTTCCGTGCGTGCCCGACGGCGCGCCGCGGCCACCACCAGGGCCCCCCTCTTCGCCAACGCTCCGGCTGTCGCCGCACCGATTCCACTACTCGCCCCCGTGACCAGAGCCACGGTCCCGGCCGCCGGCGTCACCTCGCACCTCCCGGTTCCGGTCGTTTCGTGAACAGCCCTCGAAGGATCTCCCGTGGGCTGCCGGGAGTGTTCTCGTACGATTTCCGGCCGTGACTTATCCGGTCGTTGGCGAAAATGACTGCCTGCCCCGGCTCGAGCACTGTCTCCCAGTAGCACTCCGATTCCTGCAGCCTGAGATCGAGCAAGAACCTGATCCCGCGCAGAAGGTCGGTACCCGTGGCGTCGTCGCTTACGTGCCAGGTGTCCGTGCTCGACAGGGAAAACCGCGTGACCAGTCCCTCGTCGAGGATGGAGAACGCCGGCCCGGAGACACTTGCGTCGATTCCCGGCATGTTCGCGGACCGAACCAGGACGTCCGGCATCAGCAACGCCCGGGCCGCGGCGGGGTCTTCGCCTGCCAGCTTCGCGTAGGCCCCCGCCGAGTTGAAGAAGAAGGTTTCGCCCCCGGATGCCGCCGCACCGAGGCACAGCAGGGCCGAGGTCTTGACCTCGCCGATCCGCTGCAAGGTGCCGTCCGTGTGGGTGTCCTGCTTGTTCGTCGTCTGAAAAGACGGATGTGGGCTCTCCCCGCCTGGCCCCGCCGACACGGACATCCGGCTCAGGCCGACCTGCCCGATGCTGGCACTGCCGGCATACACCGGCGGCACGAAGGGGTCGCCCAAACCGAGCTTCCCGGCCAGCACGAGAAGGGACTTCTCACTGCTGACCCCGGCTGCGGCCTGCACGATCGCCAGCCCGGACCGGTGGTACCTCGACGCGATCTCTTCACATTGCGCACTCGTGAGCAGTTCGAAGGAACTTACCGACACCGGGGGCGTCGTCCCGAGCTCCGAAAATGACGGAACATTCTTCAGGACCGGCCGGCTGCCGGACGTTGCCGTGAGTTCTCCGTTCATGATCGCCACCTATTCAGGGTCGAACGTTTCAAGGCGCCACTCGGCCGTGCAGGTCGAAAGCCAGGTGCGTGATGGGCATGCGCGCCGACCACGCCTGCTCCATCTGCCGGGCAACCCGGTCGATCTCATATTGCGGATACGACGGGAACTTCGCTTCCTCCGATCGTGTGCGAAGGCTCAGGAAATGCATGAGAGCGCGAGCGTTGCACGTGGCGTACAGCGATGTATATATCCCCGACGGCAGGACCGTCCTCGCTATCTCCCTGGACACGCCCGCGCCCAGCATGGCCGTGTACGCCGACCACGCCGTCCGGTAGGCGGGTACCACCTGCCGGCGGACCAGCCGGTGATCCTCACTCGTGCCGGCCAGGTACCGGTACTCGCCCGGCTTGCCCTCCTGACGCAGCGCCCGCTCGGAGTCCGGCAGGTAGAACACGGGGTACAGCTGCCGATATCTCGCGCTCTCTTCGTTGAACGACCACATGCGATGACGCATCAGGTGGCGCACCGTAAAGATCGGCGCCTCGACGTAAAAGGTCAAGAGGTTGTGCTCGAACGGACTTCCGTGCCTGTTCCTGATCATGTAGTTGATCAGGCCGGTGCAGTAGTCCTTTCCTTTTTCTTCCAGCAACGAATCGGACCCGACGGTCGACACGCGAGCCGCCCGGACGACATCCATGTCCGTTGCGGAACAGGTCACCAGATCCACGGAGAAGTCGCTTCTCAAGACGACCTCGGGAGATCCGGCGACATCGCCGACCGCACCGGCGGCCTTTTCGCCATTGAACATGAGATTGTTTGTCTGCCCGTCGACCATTTCGGCACACCTTCGATAGGGAATGCGGGAAAGACAAAGCGCACGGTCGCGGCAAGAGTTCCTGTCCGCGGTCTCTCGTGCTACGAGATCATCGTAGGTGACACGACTGCGTCCGGGCCACCGTTCAACGTTTCCGCAGAGGACGGCACATCGGCTCGGCGGCCGGGTTCGCAGGGGCGGCCGGCGGGGTGCTACGCGGCAGCCGCGTCGAGTTCGCGGCCGGTCACCGCGTGCTGCGGCAGCCGGGACCTGAGGAAGCAGAGGCCCACCATGGCCACCACGGCACCAGCGGCGACGATGAACCAGGGCAGCCACGACGTCGTCGAGAACAGCGCGACCACCAACGGCGCGAGGACCCCGGCCGCCGTCGAGGCGTATTGGTAGGCCGCCAGATAACGGCCTCGGGCAGCTCGGGGCGCGGCGGCTTCGGCGAGGGCGTTGGCTCGCGGCCCCAGCACCAGGCTCGCGGCCCCGATGACCAGGGTGACCGCGAGCAGGTACACGGGCTGCCAGTTGGACGGAACCAGCACCGCGCCAACCGAGAGCACCGCCCAGGCGGCGTAGAGACCGGTTCCGTACACCATGGCTGTCATCCGGGTGAGGCGGCGAGTGGCTCGCAGCGCGAAGGTCCCGCCGATGCTGGTGACAACCGACAGCAGCGCGAGGACGGCCCCGGGCAGCCACGTGGGACCGCGGAGGACTTCGAGAACGTAAACCGGCACGCCGACCAGGAAGAAGTCCACCGGGACGACGAACAGGACACTCACCACGATCAGGGCCAGGTACGGCCGGTCACGCAGCACCTTCCCGTCGGCGACGCCGGCTTCGTGATGGACGTGCGGCACCTTGAGGAACAACGTCAGCAGCACGGCGGCGACGATGAAGCTCACGGCGTCGGAAGCCACCGCGATGCGGTACCCGGCCGGGCCCGCACCGGTCAGGATGCCGCCCACGACCAGGCCGCCCAGCCCGAAACAGGCGCTGCGCACCATCCCCACGACCGCAAACGGGCGGTCCTTGGCTCCCGGACCGGCCACATCGGCGACCAGGCCGAACAGCGAGCTGTAGAACGTCTGCTGACCGGCCGCGAGCAGAACCGCGGCCGCGAACACGAGCGCGCCGCTGTCCGCGGCCAGGTAGGCCGCGGCTCCGGCCGCCTGCAGGAACTGGGCGGTGATGACCAGTGCACGGGGACCGAACCGGTCGGCGAGCCGCCCGACCACCGGCGGTGCCAGGAGTCCTGCCGCCGTGCCGACGGCGATGATCGTTCCGGCGACACCGACCGGCAGGCCGACGACGCGGGTCGCGTACACCAACGCCAATGGGAGGAAAAGCCCCGAACCGAAGTTGTCGATGCCGAGCGAAACCAGCAGGACCGCCTGATTCTTCGTCACGCTACCCCATATCGAGCCGCCGCCGAACCCTTTCGGACAAGCTAGCACGATCGACCGGCGTTGATCACCCAGCCGCTACGGTTATTCCAGGTCAAACGACATGAGCGTCTTTCTCATCAGATACGGACCGGACCGGACGGCCGGGTACCGAGGCGGGTTCGCCCCGTCCGTGCAGGTCGGAATGCATTCGATCAGAGCATCGAAGTTCGGCTGGTGGAAGAACGCGATCGAATAGCGTTCCGTCAACGCTTTGTCGCGAGGCGGGTTGACGACGCGATGCACCGTGCTGACCCACTTGCCGTTCGTCCAGGTCTCCATCAGGTCGCCGATGTTGATCACCAGCCCACCGGCCACCGACGGCACATCCAGCCACTTCTTCCCGCGACCGAGAACCTGCAGTCCGCCGGCGGCTTCGTCCCGGTGCAGAATCGTCAGGCTTCCCCAGTCGCTGTGCTCGCCCTTCCGCGTTTGCCCCGGCACCGGCGGAACCAGCTGGGGTGGATAGTAGTTCGCAACCAGGTTGGACATGTGCTTGTCCGTCTTGTCGTCGAACCAGTGTTCTTCCAGATCGAGCGCGATGGCGAACAGCCGCATGAGGTCGGCGGCCAGCCGCTCCATTTCCGCATAGTAGCCCCGGAAGGCAGCGGAAAATCCCCGGATGTCCGGCCACCGGTTCGGCAGCCCGACCAGCGGCGAAGTCCCCGGAGGCAGTAAGGCCGCCCCCTCGGGCTCTCCGAGCCGGTTGACCGTATAGGTCTGGGACAGATCGGGAAGGACCCCCGCCCGCTTCGTGACCCCGTTCGACGCGGCGAGGCTGCCCGCCCTGCCGTAGCCACGCATCAGCGGGTCCCGCGGATGGCTGAGCAGCTCGTGCTTCACCGCTACCGGCAGCGCGAAGAAGCTGCTGACCCCGGCCATCAGCTCGGCGACAGCAGCGTCCGGCACCCCGTGGCCGGTCACGACGAAGAACCCGCTCGTTTCGCACACGCGCCCGATCCGATGCGCCAGAGCCCTTCTCTGCCCGGCGCTCCCGGAACGGCTCCCGCGCAGATCGATCACCGGCACGAAGCCGTCGTCCACCATGAATCCGCCCTCTCCTCGAACCGCCGTTTCGGGTTTCATCGCTCACGTCCGGCTTCCGGATCAGCACTCTCTTCCCGTTGCCGCTCGAGCCGGCCGGCGAGCTCGTGCCACGCCGCCGCGTTCATCCGGGAAATTCTGGCCAGTACGTCTTCGCAGTGCGGGGGGATGTCGTTCACGAACCTCTTCCAGCCTCGCACATCCGCGGTATGTGCGACCAGCCACCGCAACAACGCACGGCCTCTTTCGCTGAACCTGAGCGACGGGTCTCTCGCGAGCGTCCGCAGAATCGTGAGTTCCCCTGTTTCCGGCGAATTCCCGTTCCCCGCTTCGCCCGCCCGTGGCACGACGTTCCGGTTCGGGCCCCGGTCGGCGCGACGCTGGTTCTCGGGGACCGGGCTCAGGCCGGCACGAACCCGCTCACGCACGTCCCGTGCCGTCGCCACCGCTATTCCGGCGGCTCGGGAGATTGCCCGCAGGGAGGCGTCCGGGTTTTCCGCCATCAGCTGCGCAGCCAGTCTGCGACCCGGCTCCGTGCTGAGCGGCCGGACCCGGCCGTCCCGGCCGACTCTTGCCGCCGTCCCGGAGTTTTCGCCACTCGACTGCGCGCGGATGCTTCGTATCGTCTTGGTCGACAGGCCCGTGGCCGAAGCGATCGTACGGTCCGACAAATAGGGCCGGACGGCGCAGATCCGGGTCGCGGCGGCGGCGCGGTCGGCCAGCGAAAGCGGCAGCCCGTGCGTGATGTTCGCACGAACACCCAGGATGAACGAAGAGTCGTCATCGCCTTCGTAATACTGCACGTCGATACGATCTTCGCGGCGAAGTTCGGCGGCGCGCAGCCGATGCATGCCATCGATGACCCTCGATGTCGACTTCTGCACGAGAATCGGAGGAAAGGCGACACCGGACTCGGCCAGCAACCGAATGTGCTCGTCGTTCTCGCCGTCCAGCCTCGGTGAGTCGGCCCGGACAAGGGAGTCGATCGGAACGCTTTCCACCGGCACTCGCGCGAGATCATCGGTGCCTCCTGTCATGGGCACTACTCCCCCCCCACGCTCGAATCGTGGTCCGGTCATGAATGTTCGACCGAAACCGCGTTCCCGGTTGAACACGTCAGAAGGACCGGGGACGGTCCCAGCCATCGGGCAGCGACTCCGGTGGCTCCCAGCCGGCCGCGGGGCGGAAGTCACACCAGGTTCCGTCGAAGGGGAACCGGCCGTGCCGGACGAGCTCGAGGGCGGCCTCTCCGGCGGCCCGGACCGCGTCCGCGTCCTCGACCCAGTAATGGTCGTAACGCAGGAATTCGGTGAACAGATCCTCGTCCTTCCACTCCCACCGGCGGTCGGGAGTGACGACGATGTCGAGGTCGTGATCCGTGGTGTCGATCCCGGCCAATCCGTCGTCCGACCACCTTTCGGACGGTCGTTCGAGGTTGACGTACCAGTTGCGGAACTCGTGGCCGGCCCCGAAGAACCACCAGACGGAGAAGCCGGTGCCCACGGGGTGGAACATCAGAGCATCACCCCTCCAAGGGCTTTCGTCGAAGGATTTCGGGGTGGTTTCCCACTCGGCGAACGGGACCTCGGAAAAGGCCCGGCCGTCCGCCGCGATCACGTCACGGCTCGGGCTGCCGTCCGGAACCCACAGCGCGAGCCCGCGCTCGTCGTCACTCACGGTCCGGCCCACCCACACCCGGGTCAGCCGGTCGTGCTCGAAATGCCTGCGCAGCACCGTGCTGCCGGTCGGCAAGGTCATCGGGGCATCGACTCCGGTCGCTCGGCGGGGGCCCGGTCCTCGGCTCGATCGCCGTGGGCGAAAGCGCCCACCAGCAGGGGAACCGCCATGACCGCCAGACTGGCCATGGCGACGGGCAGGGACACCCACCGGGTGAGCGTCCCGACGAACACCGGGCTCACGAGAAACGCGGTGTAGGAGACCGCAGAAGCGATCGAGACCAGGTACCCGGTCGAGTCTCGCGTCCCCGCGTGGCTCAGCAGCACGGGCACGACCGGCCCGAACGCCAGCCCGGCGATGGCGAATCCGGCCAGCGACACCGGCACGGACGGGGAAAGCGACCCGGCGACGATCCCGGCGGCGCCTCCGATCGCGGCGATCACGATCAGCCGGCGAAGACGCAGCCCCGGCATTTTGCGGACAGCGACACGGGACGCGGTCATCGCCGCCATGTACACCGCCGGCGCTGTGCTCGCCAGGGCCGGCGCCGCCCCGCGGAGGTCCTCCAGCACCAGGACCGACCACTGCTCCACCGCGTTTTCCACCACCAGCACACATCCGCCCAACGCACCGAGCCCGGCGCCCAGCAACCACAGCGTCCGTCGCCGCGCACCGCCCGCCGCCGGCCGGCCGTCGCCGGCCGTCACCGGACGGCGCCCGGTCCGCAGCAACGGCAGCCCCACCAGGAAGAGCAGGACCGCACAGACCACCAGGACGACGTGCGTTCCGGCGCCGAGCTGCCGGGCGAGACCCGTGATGGGGGCGGCGGCGATGACGGCGACGGGGAACGCGGCGTGCACGATCTGGAAGTGCGGTGCCGACGTTTCCCGCTCGTGCCGGGCGGTCGCCGCGTTGAGGCAGACATCCACCGCACCACTGGTCGCCCCGACCGCGAACAGCGTGCCGGCGAGGGCGGTCAGGCCGGTCACCGAACCCAGCGCCAGGACGGCGACGGCCATCGCGGCCACGCTGCAGAACAACGCCCGGTACTCGCGGCCCACAGCGAGCCTGCCGATCAGGGCCATGGCGGGGATGGCGCCGAGGGGCACCGCGGTGAGGACGACGCCCAGCATGGCGGGCGTGGCGCTGTCCGTTTCGGCCACGGCGGGCAGCAAGGCCGACCACGTACCCCAGAAGGCTCCCCACGCCCCGCTCACGACGACGAGCCGACGGCCGGTCGCCGGACGCACCGCGGTACCGGCGGTCACCGCGCCTCCCGGACCGCGGTCGCGGTCCCGGCCACGGCCGTGACGGAGAACCGTTCGCCGTCGACGACCACGTCCGTGGGCTCGGCCGCGCCCGCCACGAGCGGGAACGCGAGGCGATCGACGCGCACCGGGCCGTCGGAGCGGACGACCACCGTGCCGTCGCGACGCTGGACCTCCACCGTGGTCTCCCCGTGCTCGTCCCGGAGCCGGGTGCTTGCCACGCCGTCTCCCCACTGGACGAAGGCCGGGCCCGTGAGGCCGCCTTCCGCCATCGGGATCACCGACGCCAGCCGTACGAACAACGGGATCTGCGCCAGCGGTTTGGCCACCTCGACGTGCCGCCCGCCGTCGTGCACCGCACCGGTCCAGAAGTCGGCCCACCGGCCGGGCGGCAGGTAGACGTGGCGCGCCGGGTCCACGGCACTGACCACCGGAGCGACCAGCAGGTCGGGCCCGAGCAGGTATTCCAGGTCCGCCGCCCAGGCTGCGGGTTCGCCGAAGGCGGCCATCAACAGCGGCCGCATCATCGGCTGCCCGGATCGTCCCGCCTCCACGGCCGCCGAGTACAGGTAGGGCATGAGGCGGTAGCGGAGTTCGAGCGCCTCCTTGACCGCCTGTTCCGCGACGGGACCGAAATCCCACGGAAGCCTGCTCGACGTTCCGTGGAACCGCGTCAACGGGCTGAGCGCGGCGAACTGCGCCGAACGCACGTACAACTCGGCCGACGGGGTGCCGGTGAACCCGCCGGCGTCGTGCGTCCAGAACGGCACGCCGCTGAGCGCGTAGGACAGGCCACCCCGAAGTGTGCTTGCCATGGAGCTGAACGTGGCGTTGGTGTCCCCGCTCCACTGCCCGCAATGCCGCTGCCCGCCGGTGAAGGACGAGCGCGCCCACACCACCCGGTGGCCGTGGACCTCCTGGGTGACCTCGGCCACGACGTCGTTGAAGATCAGGGAATACACGTTGTGCAGTTCCTTGCCGGACATGCCGTTGGCAGCATGTGCGTCGACCGGGACTCCTTCGCCGAAGTCGGTCTTGAACGAGCTCACGCCCTGACGGAGCAACGCTCGCAGGATGCCCTGGAACCAGCCGACCGCGGCCGGATTGGTGAGGTCGATGATCCCGCAGGCCGGCTGCGCCCCGTGCCACGAGTCGGCGACGAAGGTCGACCCGTCTTCGTGCCGCATCAGGATGCCCAAGGCGTCGGCCTCGCGGAAGACGGGACTCAGGTGGCTGATGTAGGGGTTGATCCACAGGCACACCTGGAAATCCAGCTCGGCCAGCTCTTTGAGCATGGCGTCCGGATCAGGGAAGCGGCCGGTGTCCCACTGGAAGTCCGACCAGTGGTCGTAGCGCTGCCACTGGGTGTCCACGTGGATGACGTCGCAGGGAATGCCTCGCTCCCGTATCCGGCGCGCGACCTGGATCACCTGTTCCTGCGAATCCACCAGGCCACCGGAGTGGGTCTCCTTGGCCGCGTAGCCCGTGGAGATCCAGGTGCCCAGTGCCCACTTCGGCGGGACCTCGGGCCGTCCGGTCAGCGCGTGATACCGGTCGATGATCCGCCCCGGGTCTTCACCGGCGATCAGGTAGTAGTCGAGCTGGTCGTCCGGGACGGTGATCTGCACGCACGAGTGAGTGGAATGACAGAGGTCGAACTCGGTCGCCATTCCGCTGTCCACCAGCACTCCATAACCACGGGTGGAAAGATAGAACGGCACGTTCTTGTACGCTCGTTCGGACTCCGCACTGAACGCGTCGTAGTTCCAGCTGATGATTCGCTGCCCACGCTTGTCGAACTCGGTGAACTTCTCGCCGAGCCCGAAGAAGTGCTCGTCCGGCTGCGCGGAGAAGGTCTCGTGGTAGGCGACGATCTCACCGGCGACGGCAGACCGGCCGAAAGGCAGGATCCGCAGACGTTCGCTGATGTCGGTCTCGACACCGTTCTGCTCGGTCAGCAACCGCCCCGTCGAGTCGAAGAAACGCAGCTGCCATGGGTCGAGCACGATCTCCGCGACCAGTTCGCCCGCCGACAGCCTCAGCCCGCCGTCGAATTCTTCGATCAGGGCCTCGTCACAAGTTCCCGGCCGTACCAGCGTGGCGACCGGCGCCGACCGGCCGCGGGTGTCCTGTCCGGGAGCCAAGCGCACCCGGATGACACCGTCACCGGCCGCCACGACCTCGGCGAACAAGGTCCCGCCGGTCGAAGCCGAAACCGTCAGCTCGAATCCGTCCCGGCGGCGCCGCAGCACCTTCGCCGCGATTACCTGGCACAACCCGTTTTCGCCGACCGCCCGGAGCGGCAGATCGACCGGATCCGCGACGTGAATCACCGGCGGCACCAGTGGTTGCTGGTACGGCATACAGTCACCTTCGCTTCCCGGAAAGGTCCCGAACACGCCGGTTCGGAAGCTGGATGCCGATGAAGACTGGCACAAGCTGTGATCGAGCGTCCACCCGTTCCGGCTCTTCGATTACCCGTTCTGTCGATTCGAATCGAATCGCAATCGAACGCATCGAAGTCGCTAGATTGGGCGCGAGCACCACCTGCGCCGGCCCTTCCTGGGGAGAAACGCCTTGGTCACGCCTCCTGCCTGTAGCATTGCTTCAGCTCCAGCCCCTCCTCCGATATCGCCGCTCACCGTCCGGGCGGTTGCGCACGTCGAGGTGTCGGCCGTGTCCGGACTGTTCGATCCCGCCAACCCCTGCCTCGCCGACCGGCTCGGCCCTGCGCGGAAGGTTGTCGTCCTCGCCGGTGAGCGTGCGGACATCACCCCTTTGCGGCGCTACCTCGATGAGCTCTGCGCGGGTGACCGGCTGGCCGGCTATCGGGTACTGCCGGTCGACTTTCCCGGTCCACGACCGACGTTGGCCCAGGTGGAGCACCTTGCCACCGCAGCCGTCGCCGCGGGCCTCGGCCGGAAGGACGCGTTCGTCGTCGTCGGTCACGACGTCGCCGGCCAGGCCGGTCTCGCCGCGGCGGCCCTGCTGCGCCGGCACACGCGCGCGGTCCAGATCGTCGGAGACCTGACCGCGGCCGCGTCGGCTGTGCGGTCCGTGGAACGCCTCACCCTCGGCCAAGGCATGTCAGTGCGGCGGAAGGAAGTGTCGATCCTGATCGACGCCGATCGCGTTCTCGGTGGTCCGGACGCGCTGTCCCCGCTCGCCGCCACCGCGGGGACGACCAGCCGACGGCTCATCTCCCACGTCGAATTCCTCGACGGTGTCTTCTCGCGGCCGGATGCGGGACTGTCCTCGTGGCTGCCGGTCCACGGTCAGGTGCTGGCGGTCGTCGACGCCTTCTCCCCGGGGGTTCTCGCCGACGTCGAAGCCTTTTTGGCCGACCAGCGCGCACGGGGTGTCATTTCTCGCGTGCGCACGATTCCCCTCACCAGCTCTCCTTCGACAAAACGGCGCGAACTGGCCGAACGCCTTCTCGCCGAAGCCGACCGGATGAGCCTGGGGCCCGCCGACCTCGTGATCGGTGTCGGTGGCGGCGCCGTGCTGGACCTCGTCGGAACGGTCGCGCTGTTGCGTGGAGGTAGCACTCCTTACCTGCGGATCCCGACCACGCTGGTGGGAATGATCGACGCGGGGATCGGCCTCAAGGTCGGCGTCGACGCCGCGGGCCGCAAGAACCTGCTCGGTGGCTACCACCCCCCGGTGGCCTGCCTGTGCGATCTCGCCTTCCTCCGCACCTTGCCCCGCCAGGAGCTGCGGTGCGGGCTGAGCGAGGCGATCAAGATCGCCGCCGTGACCGACCCGGCCCTGTTCTCGATGCTGGAAACCCACCACGGAACCCTGCTGGACGGCCCGGTGACGGCCTCGACAGCGCAGATCGTCCGGCAGGCGATCGTGGCCATGCAACGGGAGCTGGCGGCCAACCCGTTCGAGGAAGAGGTGTGCCGCCTGCCCGACTTCGGGCACGAATTCGGCCACCTGCTCGAAGTCGCCTCCGGCTACCGGTTGCGGCACGGTGAAGCCGTCGCCGTCGGAATGGCGCTGGCCGGGGCGCTGGCGGTCGAGAGCGGTCGGCTCGCCGAGCCGGAGTACCAGCGGTTCCTGGCCTTGCTCACCGGCGCCGGGCTGCCCGTCATCGACCCCTTGTGCACGCCCGGCCGGCTGTGGCGCTGGCTCCGCGAAGACATCAGCGCGCACAAGGGCGGCGCACCGCACCTCGTCATCCCCACGGCGATCGGCTCCGGCGGATTCATTCACACGATCGAGGAACTGACCTCGTCGATGCTGAAGCGGGCCTGCCGGCGGCTTTCCGGAGTGACCTCATGAGCGAACGCGGAATCGTCGTCGACGTCGGCGGGACGACCACTCTCCTCGCGATGCACCGCAACGGTGCTCTGGCCGGGCCGATCCGCCGTTTCGCGACTCCTTCCCCGCGCAACCGCCAGGCCGGCGTCGACAGCTTGCGGGCGGAGCTGTTCGACCGGATCGCCTCGGCCGCCGTCGATCTCCGCGGCGAGAACGGCGACAGCGTCGACGATGTCGGAATCGCGTTCGGCGCGGCCGTTACCCATCGCGGCGAGGTTCTCGACGCGAGCGTGCTGTGGCTGACCCCCAGCGTGGGCTTCGACGTCGTGGCAGCCGTGCGCTCCCGCCTCCCGTGGGCGAGGGTGCTGGTCCTCAACGACGTCGCCGCCGCCGCGTGGCACTACCGCCACCTCACCCGGTTCGCGCTGGTCACCGTCAGCACCGGGGTCGCCTTCAAAGTCTTCGACGGCCGCCTCCCCGTCGGGCAGCGGGTGCTCGCCGACGAGGACGGGCTGGGCGGGGAATCCGGCCACACCTTGGTCGAGCCCAACCTGCCGGGCGACCTGCCCGCGGGTCTGGGCGCGGCCGCGGCCGCGGGCGACCGGCAGGCACGGGCCGAACTCGAACGACGGGAACTCCCGTGGTGCGAGTGCGGCGCGGTCGCGGACCTGTGCTCCTACGCCAGCGGCCCCGGCGCCGTTCGGCTCACCACGGCCATGGCACGGCGGCAACCCGCCGCCTTCGCCGCGTCGGCACTGTCGGACCTGGTGAGCGGTGTCCCCGAGCGGATCGGCACCGCGGCGCTGGCCGAGGCGGCCGGCGTCCGCGATCCCTTCACCCTGGCGGCGCTGGGCCACAGCACCCGGCCACTGGCGACCCGCCTGCTGCAGCTCAGTGCCGACCTCGGGCTGCATCGCACGGTCGTGGTCGGGGGATTCGCCCACGCGGTCGGCACGCCGTGGTTCACCGCACTCGGCAGCAACGTCGAAGAGCAGGCGATCGCCGCGGGGTGGTTCCGCAACTGGGCGCCGGGAGACTGGACGAAGCTGGTGCACCAGCCGCCGGACGCCGGCCTGTCGTCCCTCGCCGGCATGGCCGCCTACCTGCACCAGTACCGGGAGCAGGTGCGGACGATCGTCAAGCCCGTCGGGGAGGCCAAGGTCGTCCACCGGCTCCGCCCCCGGGCAGCCTGCGGAGCCGGCCATTTCCTGCTGCGCCCGCTCTTCGCCGGGGTCTGCGGGACGGACCTTCAGATCTTGCGCGGCGACCGGAGCGGTGAGCCGGGTATTCCGGGCCACGAGTGTGTCGGCGAGGTGGTCGAAACCGGAATGGGGGTCAGCGGCGTCGACGAGGGCGACCACGTCGTGCTCAACCCGAACAACCCCCTCGATGACGAAGACAAGCTCGGGCACAACCGGCCCGGCGTGCTCGCCGACGTGCTGCGGTTCGACGCGGGCCTGCTCCACCGGGGCCAGGTCATCGGCCTGGACGGCAAGGCAAGCCCGGAGAGCGTCCTGCTGGAGCCGTTGGCCGCCGTGGTCCGCGCGCAGGATCTCACCGCGTCGCTGCGGCCGCCCCGGCGGGTGCTCGTGGTGGGCGCGGGTACCGCCGGCCTGCTGCACGTCATGCTCGCCCGCCGACGCGGCGCGCAGTCGGTGCACTTGCTGACCCGGTCCGCCGCCTCCCGCCGGCGAGCCGTGACACTCGGAGTCTGCGCCCCGGGACAGGCCGTCACGCCCGGCCCCGGGCTTGCCGCCGAGGTACTGGCCGTCACCGGCGGGGAAGGCATCGACACGGCGATCATCGCGGTCGGCGGTCGCGCCGGGCCGGAAATGACCGCCCTCATCCGGCCCCTGCTGGCCGATGGGGCTGTGGTGCACCTGTTCGGCGGGTTCACCGGCGTCAGCACGCTCACCATCGGCCGCCAGGCTGTTCCGCTCGGTGATCTCAGGTCGCGAGCCGGACACCTCGCCGTGACCGGCTCGGCGGGCAGGCCTGCCGTCCTCACCGGAAGCCGCGGCGGGCTTCGGACGCACTTCACCGCGGCGCGCGAGCTCCTTGCCGCGTGGCCCGGCGAGGAGACCCGGCCGGGCACCCTGATCAGTCACGTCATCTCGCTGGCGGCGGTCCCCGAGGTCCTCGCCGAGCTCGCCGGCGCCGGAACCGTGTGCGGGGAGCCCGCACTCAAGGTCGTCGTCGACTTCTCCCTGGATGACGTGGTCGTGCGTGGCTGCCCGGCGGAGGGTTCGCGATGACCGCGCTTCCCCGCCCCGGTCTGCTGTGGCCGGCGATCACCGCCGCGGCCGGCGGCGGAACCCGCGGACTGGCCGGCGACGTCGCGGCGCTCGCCACGCTCGACGGCGTGCCACGCCTCGGCTGGGTTCACCCCCCGCCCTGGACGTCCGTGCGACGGGTGCTGCAGGACTACGAGGCCGTGACCCGGGCGACTGCCCTGTCCGTCCTCGGCACCGGAGGCTGGGCCTTCAGCGCACGGGCCGCAGCGGAATCGGCGACGACCCGGCGCCCCGTGCAGGTCCTGGACCGGCTCGATCCGGCCACCTTCGGAGCGGGCACCGGGGGCGCGGGCGCAGCCGTCATCGCGGTTTCCGAATCGGGCCGCACCCTGGAAACCGCCCACCTCGCCGATGCCGCCCGCGACCGGTGGGGACTGGACCCGGTGTGGATCACCGGGGAGAAGATCGCCATCGAACCCGGGACGCCTCCGCCCGCGATGTTCGGCGCACCCACGTCGAGTCCCTTCCTGGTGACGGCGATGGCGGCCTTCGCCGACGCGACGGAGCACGCCTACCGGCGTTTCGCCGGAATCGCCACCGAAATCGGCGGTTGGGCGGCCACCACCGCGTGCCGCGTTGCCGCGCAGGCGGGCGACCCGCCAACGCTGCCGAGCCCACGGGCCGGCCGAAGCGGCGGTCTCGAGCTGTACACGCTCCAGGCGTTCCGCCAGGCCCTCGGCGGCAAACGCACCGCGGCCGGGCTGCGCATCGACCTCACCGGAGACCACCGTTTTCCCCTGGCCGCAACGGACCCGCCGGGGAGCGCGCTGCCTCCTCCTGCGGGGCTGATGAGCCGGCTTTACGCAGCTTCCGCGCTCGTGGCGTGCCTGGGCGTGCTCTTCGGCGCGGCCTTCGCCGAACACCACGCCGTGCTGCAATACAAGCGCTTGGTCGGGCAGGTCCGGCCCCGGCCGTTCCTTGTCCCTCCGGGCTTCCCGGCGACCGAGCTCCTCCGCGAGCTGCGGTGCGCTCGCCGTCCCCGTGCGGTCCACCTCGTGGGCTACGAACGCTCCCCGGAACGGTTCCTCGCACCGCTCGCGCGGCAGTTGCGTCGCACGACCGGCACGTGGGTGGAAACCCATCGCGGCAGTTCGTGGAACCACCACAGTTACCAAGCCGTCGCGGCCGACCCGGAGATCGCGGTGCTCGCCTCCGTCCCGCCACCCGGCCGCGATGCCCTCACCGGACTGCAACGCGAAATCGCCGCGGCCACCTGCGCCTCGCTGCCCGGCCGGGCCTTACTCATCCAAGGAGATCCGGTATGAACGCCGCCACCGTGGGCCGGCAGGCCAGCAAGTGGGCCGCACCCAGCCGATCCGGCAAGATCCAGGAAGGCGCCGAGCTCGTCACCGGACTCGCGAGCGCGCGTGCGTCTGGCGGCCTCGTCGCGCTGAGCCAAGGCTGCTTCGACCTGGTCCACCTCGGCCACCTCCGGCACTTCAAGGAAGCGAAGGCCATGGCCGGCATCCTCGTCGTGGCCGTCAGCGCCGATGAGTTCGTCAGTTCCAAGGGACCGGACCGTCCCCTGTTCTCCCTGGCCGAACGGATGGAATTCATCGCCGAGCTCGAATGTGTCGACCACGTCGTCCCCAGCCGTGTTCCCACCGCTGTCGAACTGCTGCGGCTGCTCGAACCCGACATCTACATACGCGGCGCGGAGTACCGGGACACACACTTCGACGATCCCCGTTTCGTCGCCGAACGGGCGGTCATCGCCGCTTATGGCGGTGCGGTCCGCTTTTCCGGCGACCCGCTCGTGCGCTCGTCCACCCACCTGCAACAGCAGTGGTCACCGCAGGGAGGGCGAGCATGACGACGGTTTCGGTCAGCGGAGGCGGCGGCTACGTGGGCAGTGTCCTGGTGCCACTGCTGCTCGCCGGGGGACACCGGGTCCGTGTCCTCGACCTCTTCCTCTTCGGCGAGCAGACCCTGCCCGCGCACCCGATGCTGGAAATCCACCGAGGGGACATCCGGGACGACACCGCCGTGAGCCGCTGGCTGTCGGGTTCGGACGTCGCCATCCACCTCGCCGGTATCGCCAACGATCCGAGTTGCGCGCTCGACCGGGCGCTGTCGTGGGACATCAACGTCGGCGGATCGAGCACGATCATCGACGCCGCACGACGATCCGGGGTGCGGCTGTTCGTCTACACGTCCTCGGCGAGCGTCTACGGAAGAGCCGAAGACCGGCCCGTGGACGAAGAGTCGCCGACCGCGCCGATCACCGTCTACGGCGAAACGAAATTGCGGACCGAAGAGCTGCTTCGCGCCGCGGCCGGCCCGGACTTCCGGCCCGTCATCATCCGGCCTGCCGCGCTCTACGGCTATTCGCCGCGCCTCAGGCTGGATCTGACGGTGAACCTGTTCGCGAACCACGCGGTGCACCGCGGAGCGGTCACCGTCTTCGGTGGGGCACAACTGCGTCCGACCCTGCACGTCGCCGACCTGTGCCGGCTGATCCTCGCGCTTCTGCGGAATTCCTGGCAAGCGCAACACTGTGCCGTCTTCAACGCGGGGAACGAAAACTCCACCGTCCAGCAGATCGCGAGCCGGGTCGTGGACGCGGTGAACAGCAGGCTGGGCACCGCACACAGCCGCGCCACCGTGTCCACGGTGGCTTCGGACGACCAGCGCTCGTACGCGATCGACAGCACCGCCGTACGCCGGATTCTCGGTTTCCGGCCGGCTCGGGCGATGGAAGCCGGAGTGGACGGCCTGTGCGACGCCTTCTCCCGTGATCTCGTCCCGGACCCGCTCGACGACGACCGGTACTACAACGTCCGGCGCGTCCAGCGGCTGCTCGGTTCCCTTTCCTGACCGACCTGCGACAGGAGTGCCATGAAAGTCCCTTTCGTCGACCTCGCCGTCCACGACCCCGCGCTCCGGGCCGAGATCATGGCCGCGATCGAGGGGGTCCTGAAACGGGGTGACTACATTCTGGGTACCGAAGTCGACGAATTCGAGCGTGAATTCGCCGGATACTGCGGCGCGAACCACGCCGTCGGCGTCTCCTCCGGCACAGCCGCGCTGGTGCTCGCCCTTCGCGCCGCCGGCGCCGGCCCCGGCACCGAGGTGATCACCGTGGCGAATTCCTTCCTCGCCACCGTGTCGTCGATCCTGCTCGCCGGCGCCCGGCCCGTCCTCGTCGACGTGGGCGAGGACGAGAATATCGACGTCGACGCGGTACGCCGGGCCATAACCGGCCGCACCAGAGCGGTGCTGGCCGTCGATCTGCGAGGCTACCCCGCCCGCCTCGACGAGCTGGCCGCCCTCGCCGGGGAGCACGGTCTTGTCCTCATCGAGGACGCCTCCCAGGCACACGGCGCGTACCTGCACGGGCGGCACGTCGGAACGCAAGGAGACTTCGGGTGCTTTTCCTTGCATCCGTTGAAGAACCTTCCGGCACCGGGGGACGCGGGCATCGTGCTGGCCCGTGACGAAGAGGCGGCCCGGCGGTTGCGGGCACTGCGCAACCACGGCATGGCGGAACGCGGTTTCGCGACCGTTCTCGGCGACAACGCCCGGCTGGACAGCGTCCTCGCCGCCGTGCTGCGCGTCCGGTTGCGGACACTCGACGCTGCCAATGCGCGACGCCGGTCGATCGCGCGTGCCTACATCGATGCGTTCCGGGACCTCCCGATCACCCTGCCACCGGACGCCGTCGGCCATGTCAGCGCTTTCCACCACTTCGTCGTCCGGGTCGACGATCGCCCGGAGCTGCTCCGGTCGATGACGGACAGCGGGGTCGACGCTCGCGTGCACTACCCGGTGCCCGCGCACCGGCAGCCGGCCTTCCGCGACCACGTCGTCGTGCCCGAGCAGCTGCACCGCACCGAGGACCAAGCCGGCCGGATCGTGTCTCTGCCGTGTACGACCTCTCTGAGCGACGCGCAGGCCGGCATCACCATCGACGCGGTACGCCGGCACTACCGCCGTCGCCACGCGGACCGGGCCACGGCCGCGGCAACCGGGAGGGAATGACCATGCTGGGATTGCCGGGGCACATCACGACCTGCCTGTTCGACCTGGACGGTGTCATCATCCGCTCGACCCATCTGCACAACGCAGCCTGGGGCCAGGCGCTCGGCGAATTCCTGGCGTGGTGGAGCGAGCAGGACGGCCGCCGGGCTGTGGCGCCGTACGACGCCGACACCGACTACCGCAGCTACCTGGACGGCAAGCGCCGAGTCGACGGCGCCCGGTCCTTCCTGGCGTCGAGGGACATCACCCTGCCCGACGGACGGCCCACGGACCCGGCAGGCGCACCGACCCTGCACGGACTCGGCAACCGCAAGCACCAGTTGTCCGACCGGTTGATCAGCGAACGGGGGGTCGCCGCCTACCCGGGGTCACTCGAGTACCTGCGGGCAGTCATGGACAGCGGCCTGAAAACCGGCCTCGTGACGTCCAGCGCAAACTCCGCGAGGATGCTCGCCGGCGCCGGGATCGACGGGCTGTTCGAGGTCCGCGTCGATGCCAGGACCGCAGCCAGTGAGGGCCTGCGGGGGAAGCCGTTCCCGGACACGTTCCTGATCGGGGCGCGATGGCTGAACGCCGAACCGCGCGAGACTGCTGTATTCGAGGACGCACCCGCGGGCGTGGAGGCCGGCCGAGCCGGCAATTTCGGCTACGTCGTCGGGGTGGACCGGATGGACCACGCACCCACACTGCTCGAAAGAGGAGCCGATATCGTCGTCACGGATCTTTCGCATCTCCTCACCTCGGACGTGCACTGACTGCCGATACCGCGTCACGGCTCACCAGGCGCGGCGAAAGCAGCCGAACCTCCGGTTCCAAGTGACTCGATAGCTGCGCCACCACCGTCTCGACCGCGACATCGCTGATTTCGCGAACGGGGATCGTCACACTGGCCGACACCGCCGACTCGGCCGTGAGATGATAATCGGCACCCACGGAAACCACGCAGATATCCTGAGGATTGCGCAGTCCACGACGTTTGAGCTCCAGCAACAACACGGACAACGCGGCTTCGTTGTGGACAACGAGACCGCTCAGCATGGGAAGCCGGCGAAAGAGGGCATCAAGCGACTGCGCCGCCCGGTCACCGGACGGGCCGCAGGGCGTCCAGCAATATTGCAAACGCCTCGCACGAGCCCCCCGCTGGAACCCCTCGATCAACCGCCTCGCATAACTGGTCCCGCGCTGGTACACGAGCTCAGGCGAGCCGACCAGGCCGATCCGCTGGTGGCCGACTTTTGCGAGGTAGTCCACAGCCAGGTCGCCGGCCAGGAAGAAATTCATATCCACGCAGTGCAAGCCGGCGACTCGTTCGGGAAGGCCGATGAGCACCGCCGGATGACCCGCCGAATGCAGAGATTCGGCTCGCGATTCGCGCGTCTCGACGTCCATCACGATGGAAGCGTCGACAAGTCCGCGCTCGAGAGCGTGTTCGATGTCCCGCTCGGCATCAGGGTCGGTGAACAACAAAACGTTGTAACCGCGCAGCCTGGCGGCAGCGTTGATCTCGGAAATAAAGCGCATTATGACAGCACGATCAACAGCATCTCGCAATGGCGCAAAGAGACCCAGCGTACCCGACCTGGTCAAGTGCCGTTCTCGCGCGGATTCCCGCGGATCATATCCCAGTTTGCGAATGCTCTTCCTAATCCGAAGCATGGTATTGGTGGATATCTTCCGCTTTCCACTCAAGGCGTACGAGACCGTACTCGGGGCCACTCCGGCATCTCTGGCAACGTCAACTATTGTGACAACCATCCGCTTTTCATCTCCCCCTCAAAGTTACCTCTCCACCAATCATGTTACAATAACGTTACTTGTACACCAATGGTCCGATCAGGTGGATGATCAAAGCACCGAGAGTTGTCGAATTCGTCGAACATGCCTGCGGCGAGGTCAGATAATCGCCAAAGACATCTTGGGCAGCCGGATGTCCGGATTCGTGACACAGCCGGCTGCGCACGTCACACTGATTCCCGGAGATCTCACTGCCGCGCACGACCCGCCCATCCGACGCTTCCGCCTCTTATCGCGTGAGTCGCGTGAGTCGCGTGAAATGCACCAGACGTGACAGCCCGAACGGGTGATTTCGGGTTCGGGCCGACCTGCGGACTCCCGACCTACTGGGGCGACGAAAAGGACTCCGGCACAGCCGCGCCCCCTCGTGAAGGGCGTTATACAGGCGTCAGCGCAGCCTTGCGGGCCTTGTCCCACAACCGCGCCAGAGTCGACTCGGCGACGTCGCCACCATCCATGCTCCAGAACAGCCGGCCGTCTTCGACGACGGCCGCACTGCTCGAGGTGCTGCTGCCCCGGGGCGGTCAGAGGCGGCGGGCACGGCACCGGCCGCACCTCCCCCTTCGCGCGCTGCTTGAGCTGGCGGCGGTCACGCCGCAGCCCGGTGTCGGTCCAGGCTGCGCCGGCGATCGGCGCTGTCTCCGACACCAGCAACTCGCCCCAGCCCCTTCCGCGGGAGCTTCAGGTCGATGTCGCGCATGCATCACTGCTTCCTCGAGCCGCAGCGCCGAGTAGTACATCGTGGCGAAGCAGGCGATCAGCCGCGGCCCGGACGAGCGGCGTTCCACGATCACCGGCTCCGTCGAGCCTCGCGGAACCCGCATGACCTTCTGGGCGGCCACCGCGGCCAGCAGCCGCGGGCCCTGGGTGGTGTTGACGACGACGCATGTGTCGATCGCCCGGACCCCGCTTGGGTGCCGTCCACTTGACCTCCGGCAGCCGGTTCGCCAGCAGCAGATCCCGCTCCACCGCGTACTCGAGCGCGTTGTAGACGACCGCGCGCTTGCGGTACACCGTCTTCGCCGCGGCAGCTGCTCCGTCCATCTTCAGCGTCAGCTGGTCCAGCAGGCCCCTGAGCACAGTCAGGTCACCCAGCCGCGACACGTTCACGGTGTTCGACTCCAGCCACGCCAGTGCGGCCTCGATCGCCGGGGGCTTGTCGGTCTCGCGCCGGACAGTGTTGAACGCCCAGCCCGTCATGGCCCGGCGCAGCACGGCATCGTCGGGCTTGCCCCGCCGGCATTCCAGCAACGCCAGCGGCGCCGTCGCCAGCGCGTCCGCTTTGCCGGACCGCGCCCAGTCGACTCATCAAGTAGTACTGTCGATCGGCGCGGACCAGGCGAGACAGCTCGGCAATTACGAGCCCAAGAGCGCACGGACGCGACGACAGACCGCGACATCGCCGACACCTTCGCCAACCAACGATGGACGAGACGCCCTTGTCCCACATCACTCGACACCATCCGAAACCTCAAGATCACCACTCTCAACCAGCGGGTTCCAACACTCCTGCTCGTTCCTTCACCGCGGTCTCCTCTGTCAGAACAGACCGACGCTGTCCAGCAGTGGGCCACGACGCTGCGCGTCCGTCGGGGCCGTGACCGCTGGCACGCCGCGACGGCGAGCGCCTCGTCCTGCCACGGCACCGACGGGTGCGCGATGATGATCGGCATGTCGGGGAAGTCGACGGCGACGTCGTCGAGGTGCATCGGGTTCGACTACTTCAGCCGGATACCGCCGCCACCGCGCTGCCCCGCACCGACACCGGTCTGTCCACTGTGGAACAGTGCGACCAAGCCAGCCTCCGCGATCACCTCGTACAAGGGGTAGGCGGCCGGGTCGTTGGGGAAGAAACCCTGGTCACTCGGGTGGAACTTGAAACCTCGGACGCCGTAGTCGTCGATGAGCCGCCGCGCGATCCGCACCGCCGCCGCGCCACGCCCCGGATCGACGCTGGCGAACGGGATCACCGTGTCCGGGAACCGGGCAGCCTGCTCCGCGATCTCCTCGTTCGACACCCGCGGGTCGGCGCCGGTCCTGGTCACCGAGTCCACTGTGAACACCACGGCGGCCATGTCGCGTTCGCGGTAGTAGTCGGCGAGCTCCGGCACGGTCAGCTCGGGGATCGAGCCGAAAGACCTTCGCCAGCGATTCCGAAGAAGACCCGCCGCGGTCCTTCTCATTGACCGAGGCGAGAACGTGCGTGTGCACGTCGATCGCGGTCAGCCGGCTGGTATCCATTTCGGCGCTCCTCGTCGAGTCGTTTCTAACCTATTGGTGATCGTAGGTATCCGCCCGAAGCGCGGACATGGTTCTATGACCGGCCCGGCTCGGCCAAGCCCCACAGGGCATCCGTGACAAATGACGTAGACGCCCGCGACATGGGGCCTGAACTAGGGAATACCGGGTGACGGGTGCGGGTGCCGCGTGCATCCTGGGATGCAACCGTGTCCCGTCGGTGGAAGAGTGCCCTGCGCTTCACCGGAGGTTCGGTCATGACCCGCGTTACGAGCCCGGGTGCCGTCAGTGTGCTCCTCGTCGACGACCAAGCGGTGGTGCGGCGAGGAATCCGTGCTTACCTGGAGGTTCTCGGCATCGACGTCGTCGCGGAAGCCGGCGACGGTCGGGAAGCGCTCCGCAAACAGATGGACTGCGTCACGGCTACCGCGCGCATAACCCGCCGCCACCCGGCCGTGCGCGTGGTCATCCTCACGAGCTTCGGCCAGCAGGACCGGATCAAGCCGCTCTGGCCAACGGCGCCGAACACTGCTTGTTCAAAGACGCGAGTCCGGGCGAAGTGGTTTCGGCGATCCGCTCGCCGAATCGAGATCTGCCGATCGCGGAGAAACCGACGGCGTGACCTCCAATTCTTCAGCGCGTCTACGACATGCGACGTAGACGAGCCGGGACACATGCGCGCGCGAATCCCGTCATCGGAGGCATCCCCCGGCGCCGCCGGACCCATACCGTGAGGGCAGGTCGCGGTGCGGCGGCCACAACCGCCGCCCGCGCCGATGGTGATGCCTACCGGCGCCACGCGCGCCGATTCGAGGAGGACAACATGCTCGACGGCAGAGTTGCCGTGGTCACCGGGTGCCGGCCGCGGGCTGGGCCGGTCCTACGCCCGGGCACTCGCGTCGGCCGGCGCGTCGGTCGTGGTCAACGACCTGGACGCCGACGTCGCCGAGGACACCGTCAAGGCGATCACCGACGCCGGCGGAAACGCTGTCGCCGTGGTCGGCGCAGTGGGGGGTGCCGAGCTCGCCGACGCGCTGGTGAAGCGTGCGGTCGACGAGTACGGCCGGCTCGACATCATGGTCACCAACGCCGGCGCCCTGCGGGACAAGACGCTGCGCAACACGACCGACGAGGACTTCGACCTCGTCGTCGGCAGCCACCTGCGCGGCACCTTCACCTGCGGCCGTGCCGCGGTCCGCCAGTTCCGCGAGCAGGGTGACGGCGGACGCCTGATCCTCGTCGGCTCCCCGGCCGGCCAGCGGGCCAGCTTCGGCCAGACCGCCTACTCCGCTTCGAAGGGCGCCATCGTCGCCATGATGCGGACCTGGGCCGTCGAACACCCCAAGCTCGGGGTCACCGTGAACGCGATCGTGCCGACGGCGCTGACCCGGATGGTCGCGACCATCCCCGGCCTCGGCGAGCTGGTGGCCAAGGCCGAAGCCGGCGAGCCGATTCCCGAGAACGTCCGGCGCAAGGGCCTGGGCACGCCCGACGACGTCGCCCCGGTCATCGTGTACCTGGCGTCGAAGGAAGCCTCGCACGTGACCGGCCAGGCGATCGCCGCGGGCGGAGACCGGATCGCACTGTGGTCGCACCCGGCCGAAACCCACGAGCAGATCAAGACCGACGGCAACAGCAGCAGCGGTGTGGCGATGACGAGTTCTGCTACGACCGGTGCTACCTCGCGTTGATCCGTCGCGCCTTCGCGATGCGGAAACGAGGTGGCACCGCCGTGGCGTACGACGACGTCACCGGAATTCTCGGTACCGAGGACATCGCCGTCGAACAGAAGATGCACGAGGATCCGTCACGCGCCCGTCGTTCCGAGGCTCGGACCAAGCGGAACGGCCTGGCAGGGGCGAGCCCAGGCGCGCGGCGCTCGTCCGGCGCGCCGAGCTGAGCCGGGACATCGAGACCGCGCCGGGCGGGGCGGGTGTTACATCCGGATCACCCGGGAAGGCCGTTTTCGACGGGTTTCGACGAGAAAAGGTTCATCTGCGGATAACCAGCCCCGTCGCGAGGTTGCCTATCTTCGGAAGCTTGACGACGAAGACTTCGGGCGACGCGCGCAGCCTGCCAGCCGAAGCGCTGGAAGTCCTGCGTCGACGAGCCGTTGCTGCCGTGGAGGGTGGGGCCTCGCGGGTTGAGGTTGCACGTGCTTTCGGGGTGTCGCGCAAGACCGTTGGTGCCTGGGTGGAGGCCTACCGGGCCGGTGGGGATCCCGCTTTCCGGCCGAAGCCTCGCGGGCGACGGCCCGGTGAGCAGCTGGTGCTTTCTCCGCCGCGGCAGGCGGCCACGATCGAGGCGATCGTCGCGGGGCCGCCGGAGATCCACGGTCTGCCGCATCGGCTGTGGAACCGGCAGGCGGTGGCGGAGTTCGTCAACCACCGGTACCGCATCCTGCTCAGCCCCACGACCGTCACGCACTACCTCGGGCGCTGGGAGCTGATCGAGGAGCACGCGCTGAAACCCGCTCCTGCGCGGCGGCTCCCGGCCTTCGTCCCCGTCCCGCGCCCCGGGGCCCCCGGCCACGGGCCGTGGCTGCCGGATGCCGAACCGCTGTGGCTCGGCTGGACCCGCCCGCACGCCCCGCCGGACGCCGGTCGCGGGGCGGTTGCCGCGGGGCACAACCTGCTCAACGGCTTCCGCAGCCACTTCGGTGACGTGCACGTGCTGTTCGCCGTCACCAGCCGCGGGGTGCTGCAGTTCCTGGCGCGGCGGGGGCCGTTCGACGCCGCTGATGTCAGTGCGTTCCTCCTCGAACTGGTGGCCAGGACCGGCCGCGGGCTCAACGTCGTCGTCACCCGGTGGCCTGCCGGGGCGCGTGGGGTGCTGCGGGCCGTGCCGGCGGGGTGCCCGGTGCGGTTCGTGCTGCTGCCCGGCTGACCGGCGATCGCGCACTCGGGACAAATCCTGGTGTTCGGTTCCCGGTGCTCGGAGACCTGCTGCCCGGCAGGACCGTGTGCACGCGGCCCGGGTAGAGGTCGAACCGGCGGCCGCCAAACCGGGCGTCGAGAATTCCTAATGCAGGAACCGCACGGTGATCCGCGGGTCCGGGGCGGCCGGCCAGGCTCGCACGCGGCCCGTGTGCGCGGCGGGCCAGTGCCGCACGACCACGGTGATCGGGCGGTCGAGCTGGTCGGCCAGCCTGCCCAGGAAGTCCGTCAGCGCCGCGGCTTCGAAGGGGACGGTCCGGAGGTCGAAGAACACCGAACCCCGGTAGCACACCGCGAGCAGGACCTCCTGCCCCGCGGGCGTCCGGTGCCAGGTCAGCCGGACCCCCTCGGCGGGCCGGTGACCCGGCGGGACGCTCCCCCGCGGCACCGGCGGTCCGGGCAGCACACCCCAGCGCGCCAGGTAGCCGCTCACGGTCTTCAGGCTCAGCGTGATCCGGAACTCGCGGTTGACCAGCTCCGCGATCGCCTGCCGCGTCCACACCCGGTACGGCAGCCCGAGTTCCTCGGGGGTCCGCCCGGTCACGGACTCGAGGACGACGGCCTGCTGCTCCGGCGAGAGGGCCAGTTGCTCCCCGGGACGGCGACCGCGGGTACGTGGCCGGAACGCGTCTTCGCCGAGGTCACGGTAGGCGTTGACCCAGGTCCCGACCGTCTTGCGGGACACCCCGAACAGGCGGGCCACCTCGCTGCGCGACCGGCCGGACTCGACGGCCGCCACCGCCCGGCGGCGCAGGTCCTCCAGCGCGGCTCCGGGCAGGCGCCGCGCGTCGCGCCGGACCATCTCTCCCCCTGCCAGCACGGCCGTCACCGGATCCCCAGCGGGATCCGGAGCGTCGCCTGGTCCACTTCGGACGTCCGGACGACGACGGCGAGCTCCCACTGCCCGGGCACGGCGATCGAGGCGCCGGCGACGTAGTGACCCAGCCCGGCGTAGGCCACCTGGACCGGCAGGGGGCCGAGGGCCCGGTCCGGCAGCCGCAGCTCCGCCCGCAACTCCGCCACCTCGCGCGGCCGCGACTGCGCGTCGAGCACCGTCAGGTGCATCTCGTTCGGCCCGATCCGCCCCGGCGAAATCTCGACGCCGAGCTGCCCGGTCGTGCTTCCCGCGCGGAACGGCAGCACGGTGCTCACCGGGCCGGTGTACGCGGGGATCTTCGGCGCGGCGGCTTCCCGGGCCACCTGCGCCTGCGCCGGTTCGACACTGACCAGGGCGGCGGTGAACCCGAGCACGACGACGGCCACGGCGGCTTCGCACCCGACCGCGCGCCGGAAGCGGCGTACCTCGGCCTCCCCCGGGCCGCGCGCGGCCCGCTTGCGCTGCACCGTCGTCACCGGGACTTCGCCGTAGTGGCGGCGCACCCAGCGACGCGCCAGCCCACCCAGGGCGACGAGCACCGCGACCAGGGCCAGCTTGGCGAGCAGGATCGTGCCGTACGTCGTCCCGGCCAGCGCCGACGGCGTGCCGACCTGGCGCCAGGCCTCGAACGTGCCGGTGACCACCACGACGGCCACGCACACCGCGGCCACCCGCGAGAACCGCGGGATCACCTGACGCAGCCTGTCGACGTCGTCCGGCCGCCGCAGCAGCACCAGCAACGCGACCAGCCCGCCGATCCAGACGCTCATCGCCGTCAGGTGCACGGTGTCGGCGGCGAGCGCGAACCCGACGTGCACGCCGGCGGCGCTGTGGTTCGCCAGGCTCCAGGTCAGCGCGAGCGCGACCCCCGCCGTGAGCACGGCACCGCCGTGCCACCACGGGTTCCGCGGCACGCGCGGCCACCACCCGAGCCACCCCGCCACCACGGCCAGCAGCGCCAGCCGCACCGCGAGCACCAGCCCCATCCGGCTGCCGAGCGTCGAGCCGAGCAGCGCGAAGTCGCCCACCGCGGAGAGCGGCCGCCCGGCGGCGTACGGCCCGTAGGCCAGGAAACCCAGCGCGGTCGCCGAGACCAGCACCGTCCAGCCGAGCCACAGCAGCCGTCGGTCACCGGTCCCGGACACGCCGCCCGGGCCGCGCAGCACAGCCGAGAAAGCCGCACCGAGCAGGATCGCGAGCCCGGCGTAACCGGTCCAGCGCAGCACGCCGTACACCGTCGCGGTCAGGCCACCGCCGCCCTCCGCCGACGCCGGCGCGGCGGCCGCGTCCGAGATCGGGGTGGGCCGTCCGACGCTGAAGCTGAACGCCCCCTGCACCGGGTGCGAGTCCGCGGACACCACCCGGTAGGTCACCGTGTGCGTGCCGGTCGCCAGCGCGCTGGGCACGGTCACCGCGACGGCGTCGCGCCGCCCGTCCGGGTGCACCGGCCGGGGCAGGCCCTTGACGGCGTCGCCGCGCGGGCCGAGCAGCCGGATCTCCGCGAGCCCGGCGTCGACGGGTTCGTTGAACCGCAACGAGATTTCGTGCGGCGACGCATCGACGACGGCCCAGTTGCCCGGGGTCGTGTCCAGCAGGATGGCGTGCGCCGACGCGGTCCCCGGGACGAGCACGAGCAGGAGCAGCGCGAGGACCGGAGCCGTCACGGCGGCCGCGAGCCGCCGGGGCGTTGCTGCGAGCACGAGGTTCCTTTCGCGGGCGGAGGGGACGGGCGGGAAGGCGGTGGCCCGGCCGAGGACCGGCCGGCCGGGCCACCGCCCGCTTTCAGACCCCGACTTTCGGCGTGCGCGCCACCGGGGAGGGTTCGACCGGCTCCGGCCGCGCCCGCCGCCGCGACTGCCACGCCCAGCCGCACGCGGCGATCGCGAGGGCGAGCCCGCCACCGCCGAGCACCCGCGCGGTCGGGTCGGTCGCGACGGCCGCCTGCTCGGGGGCGGCGGCTGCGGGCGCGGCGGCCAGTGTCAGCGTCGGGGCGGGGTGTTCCGGCTCGGCGCCGCTGCCGTCCGGTTCGTCGATCCAGCGCACGACCGAACCGTCCGAATAGGTCTGCAAGGCCTTGAACACCAGCTTGCCGGTGTCCTTGGGGAGCGGGCCCAGCCCGACGAGGAACTGCTGGAACTGGCCGGGCTGCACCTGGCCGCCCTGCCACACGATCGAAGTGACGGCCTCGGTCACCGTGCCGTCGTCGGTCTGCACCGGCTGGGGCAGCTTGGTCTTCTGCGGGGTCACCGTCCAGCCGGGCACCGGCTGCACCGACACGGAGGCGAGCGGGTGGCCGGCGGGCAGCACCACCTCGAGCTTCACGGTCGAGGCGGCCGGCTTCTCGTTGGGGACGTTGAACGCGACCCGGGTGTAGCCGCCCGGTGCGGCGGGGCTCGTCGGGGTGACCGTGACGTGCGCGGAGGCGGCGGGCTGCACGAGGAACACGCCTGCCGCGCCGAGCAGGGTCACGACGGCGGCCCGCCGGACGGAGGTGCGGGAAACGGACATGTCGGCTCCAGGGCTCAGTTGTGCGGCTGGGACTCGGTGACGCCCGGGATGCCGGGCAGCGGGACGGTGGCGGGGTGGACGTCGGCGATGGTGACCATGCCGGTCATCCCCATCGACACCTCGGAGTGCGAGAAGACGTGGCAGTGGATCATCCACTTGCCGGGCCGCACCGGGACCCAGATCAGGTCGTAGGTCTGCCCGACCCCGACGGTCAGGGTGTCCATCTGCTGCGGCACCGCGAGCGGGCGGCCGTCCTGGGCGACCACGGTGAAGTAGCCGCCGTGGATGTGGATGGCGTGGAACATCTCCGGGCCGGTGCCGATGAGCCGGATGTGCACCCGCTCGCCGACCTTCGCCGCGAGCGACGTCGTCGCCGGGTAGCTCTTGGCGTTGAAGACGAACCCGAGGGCGCCGTCGCCGGTCATGATGCGGAAGTCGCGTTCGGCCGGGATGTCGCCCAGCGTCGGCACGACTTCGAGGGCGCCGTAGAGGCCGCGGCCCTCCTGGTCGCCGTCCTCGTGGGAGTGGTACCAGTGGGTGCCGGTCGACACCGCCGTCCACTCGTAGGTGAAGCTCTGGCCCGGCTCGATGTCCGGCTGGGTCAGCATCGGCACGCCGTCCTGGTCGTTCGGCAGCTCCATGCCGTGCCAGTGCACCGCGGTCGGTTTCGGCATGTCGTTCTTGACGACGATCCGCACCTTGTCGCCCTGGTTGACCCGGATCACCGGCCCGGGCAGCCGGCCGTTGAACGCCAGCGCCTGCTTGGTGCGGCCGGGCTCGGTCTCCCAGGTCAGCGGCGCGGCGGTCAGGTGGAACTCCTTGACGCCGTCCTTGAGCTCCCACGCCGCGAGCGTGGTGCCGTCACCGAGGTCGGCTTCGGCCTGCGAGCGCTGCCCGAACGCCGTCCCGAGCGGCCGCTGCAGCAGCTGCGTGGCCGCGGCCTGCTCGACGTTCACCGGTGCGGGGCCGGCCACCGACCGCGCCGGACCGGTGGCCACGGCCGCGGTCAGCCCGACGGCCGAGCCGAGCACGACGTAGCGCAGGGCCCGGCTGCGCGGGAGCCGGAACCGGCGGGCCGGGCCCGCGCCCGGCCGTGGTGGAAGAGGCATCGAATTCCCTTCAGCGTGGCGGAAAACGGCGAGGAAGGGCCGGGGACGGCGCGGGCGCCGCCCCCGGACCTCGTGTTCGACGGCTACTTGCACACGGTCGCGAAGGCGACCGGATTGCGCTGCCGGCAGGTCAACTGGTCGTTGACCGCGTTGCTCGGCGCCTGCTGCACCCAGCCCTCGTAGGCGAGCGGGATCGGCAGGACGCCCATCCCGCCCATGCCCGCGTACCCGGAGACCTGGTCGTCGGTCGCCGTGTTCGGGCCGGCGGTCAGCACCATCCGGCCGACCACCGCGGCGTCGGCGGGGTTGCCGTCGCCGTTCGGGTCCGGGTCCACCACGGACATCGCGTTCGAGAACTTGCTGGAGACGTAGGCGTAGTAGCCGCCGCCCTTCTTCGCCCCGTAGTTGATGCCGTGGCAGCCGGAGTCACAGGGCAGCCACTTGACGATCTTGTCCGTCTTCGGGTCGATCACCGTGATGTTGTTGGTGAGCGTGTTCGCCACCAGCACCGCGGAGTTGTCCGGCGCCACGGGAATCTGGATGTCCAGACCACCCCAGTCCCCGGACGGGCCCTTGACGGGGTCGTAGTTGGCCCACAGGTCGATCTTCTTGTAGTGCTGCTTCGCCCCGCCGTCGGCGACGCACGCGTCGGCCTTCAGCGAGATGCACGAAACGGTGGCACCGGAGAAGTCGGCCTCGTACGCCTTCGAGCCGTCCGGCGTCATGCCCGACGCGATCGGCAGCTCGCCGGTCTGCTCGTGCCGGATCTGCCCGCTCGGGATGTCGACGACCGTGGCGTTGTACAGGTTGACGTTGGGCGTGATCATCGTCGACCCGTCCCCGGTCATCCAGTGGGCGTGTGGGTGCGCGACCTTCTCCCCCGGCAGCTGGACCGGGATGCGCCGGTCGATCTTCGTCGCGTCGGGCGAGAGCTCCATCACCGCCCCGCCCGCGTTGAGCGCGACGTGCAGCTGTCCGGTGTCGGTCCGGCTCATCACGTGTGACGGGTCGGGGCCGACTTCGATCTGCCTGATGAACGCGCCGCTGGCCCGGTCGAAGACGTCCAGCTTGTTGCTGAACCATTCGGTCTGGTAGATGACCTTCTCGTCCTTGTCGGTCCACATGTTGTGTGGGTTGTTCATGTTGACCTGGGGCAGCGCGACCTTCCTCTCCACTTCCCAGTTCTGCACGTTCACCCGCGTCGCGGTCCCCGGCTTGGTCTTGCTCGCCGTGGTTTCCATCTCGGTGTCGACCCAGACCTCGCCGACCCCGGGCACCGCCGGTTTCTTGTTGGCGGCCGGGAGTTTCTTCGGCACGCCCTGGTGTTCCTTGAGGTAGAGGCTCAGCAGCGGGATGAGCTGCGGGTTGCCGGCCTCGTCGTAGGTCAGGATGGGCGCCGGCGGGTAGTCCGACGGGTTCCATTCCGTGTCCTGCGTGCCGCTGTAGGTCTGCCAGTTGCCCGGCGCGGTGATGTTGAAGAACTTCGTCACCAGCTGCGTGATGATGTCCGCGTTGGACGGCACCACCAGGTTGCGGCTGTTGACGTGCAGCTTCTTGCCGAAGTCCAGGCCCGGGGTGAGCGGGTCGTCGACCACGACCGCACCGAGCATGTACGGGTGGATCTTGCACTGGAAGGCGTACAGGCCGGGCTCGGTGAGCTGGACGGTCTGGTTTCCCACCCAGGCCCCGCCCTGGTCGTACGGGAAGCCCTTCGCCCCGTCCGGCCAGATCAGGCTGGTCGCGGTGTGCGCGGACGCCGCGGCGGGCTGGTTGACCCCGAAGTTGACCGTGACCGGCAGCGTGATGTCGTTGCTGGCCCACTTCTTCAGCTCGTCGAGCAGGCCCATCAGGTCCGCCCCGACCGGCAGCTTGTCCAGCGACACCGGCACGTTCGCCGGTTGCGCCGCGACCTGCTGCTGGAACTGGTCGAGCAGGGTGTTCGCCTGCGCCGCCCGGGCGTCACCGGCCGGCAGGACCTGCCCGACCGCGCTGCGCAACGCCCCCATGTTGAGCAGCTGGGCGGGATCGACGCCGAGGTTGCCGACCTGCGGCGTGTTGCTCCCGCTCGGCAGCAGCTTGCTCAGCTGCGAGACGGCTCCGCCCAGCAGGTTGTTCGCGCTCGACCCGTCCAGTGCGCCGTTGCCCAGCAGCGGCAGCTTCGACAAGTCCAGCGACGGCAGCAGGCCGAGCACCTTGCCCAGGTTGAGCCGGGGCAGCTCCGCCACGGCCAGCGACTTGGTGCCGAACAGGTTCAGGTTCGTGTTGTACCAGGCCCCGTTGTCGTCGGTGAGCCGGAAGCTGACCGGCAGTGGCCCGACCCCGATCGGGGCCCCGCCGGGCCCGGTGACCGTCGTCGGGGCACCGCTCGACGGCGGCGCCGTCGTGCCCGGTGGTGCCGTGGTGGTGGGCGGGGCCGTGGTGGTCGGTGGGGCGGTGGTCGTGGTGGGCGGGGCCGTCGTGGTCGGCGGCGTGGTGGTGGTCGTGGGCGGTGCGGTGGTGGTCGGCGGGGCGCCGTCACCGACGTGCACGGCCATGAACATGTCGGGGTGGAACCGGCAGGTGAGGTTCACCGTGCCGGGGCTGCCGAAGGTGTGCGAGAACGACGACCCGGGCGGCATGTCGGGCGAGTTGATCTCGCCGCCGCCGGACTGCACGACGCTGTGCACGCTGCCGTCGGTTTCGGTGTTGGTCCACGTCACGGTGTCGCCGACGGCGATCGAGATGTCGGCGGGGGTGAAGCTGAGGTTCTGCTGCTGCACGGTGAACGTGGCCGCCGACGCCGGAGCGGGCCCGGTGAACACGACACCGAGGGTGCTGAGGACCACGGTCGTGGCCAGCACCATGGCGCGTGAGGCTCCGCGGCGGCGCCAGAGCCCGCCGGAGGAGGACCTGCGCAACGGATGCGATGGACGCATCGTCTTCCCTTCTTTTCGCAGGGGCAGCGCCGGCCACCCGGGGTCCCGGTCGGGGTGGGTGCCCTGGTGGTTCCGGTGCTGCACGGTTCTTGGCTGGGGGAATTCCGCCTGCTGCGCGAACACCGTTCCCGGGTCCGGCCACCCGGGTGAGGGGGAGTCGCGAAGCGTGGGCCGCGCCGGCGGGGCCCGGCCGCGCACGGTCCTTTCCGGTGTTCCCCGTCCGCGTGACTGCTGCGCCATCTGGTCTCCAGTGCTCGACCGAACGCCGTGGACGTGGAGCCACAATTAGGGCGGCGGCGCGTGTACAGCACTTCTCGGCACTGTTAACTGTGGATTACCAGGACCCGGTAAAAGGCTGTTTTCGCGGTGAAAGACGTAATTTTCCGCATGGGCAAATGAATGACCGGCAATGCAAATAGGTGACATCGCCCGAGAGTTCCGAAGCGGCGGCACGTGTCGGCATTCCGGCTGATCGCACGGGTTTCTGTCGGCCGACCGACGGCCGCGGCCGCCTGGCACCTGTTTGCCGCGGAAGCGAATTACCGCCCACCCCGCAACGGATCTGCGAACTAGCCCGACCGGCGGAGCGTGCCACTGACCCGAACAGGCTCCTGAACAGCGGAGATCTCTCACAATCTCACTGCTGAGCGGTCGTTTCCGGCAGGTTAACGCCGGCGCACGCCCTGCCCGCAGCCCCATTTGGCGGCACTGGCCAGAACAACCGGCGGCATGCCACTATGTCGCCACCAAGGCGGCGGGTGAACCCGCGCCTTTCGTCTTCCGACCTTCCCATATCACCGCGCCGGACACCTGAGAAGACGCCAAGAAAGCGAGATTCATCCATGATCGTTTCCGCCTGCCGAAGGAGCCGGCCATGACCACGGGAACGGCGAAGCCGAAACCGGACGGAAAACCTTCCCCGGTGCCGCGGAGCCGGACGTTCCGGCTGGCGCAGCGCACGTGGTGGCTGCCCTGGGTGCTCGGCGCGGCCGCGGTGGCGGTCGCCGTGGTCATCACGACCGAGGTGTTCACCCCGGACCAGCCCGCCGGCTGGGACCAGGTCCGGCTGCCCACGGCCGAGCACCAGGTCGTCTACACCGTGACCGGAAGCGGCAAGTCGCCGGAGATCAAGTACGTGGTCGACGGCGTCAACGGCACCGAGACCGTGGTGAACGGGGATCTGCCGTGGCGCAAGGAGTTCACCCTCAAGGTCGGTCCCGGGCTCGGCGTCGTCCAGGTGCTGGCCGCCAACAACGAGTCCGCGGGCTCGATCGCCTGCACGGTCAGCGTCGACGGCAACGTGGTGCACCAGGCGACCTCGCGCGGGCCGGGCACCCAGGTCTCCTGTTCCTCCGTGATCCGCCCGTCCTCGAGGTAGCCGCGATGGAATTCCCCAGTGTGCGGCGTGTTCTCGCGGCCACGGCCGTGTCGGTGGCGCTCGCCGCCACCACCGCGACACCGTCCGGGGCGGCGCAGCCGGTGGTGCTCGACAGCTGCGCGGTGACCGTGCACGGCGAGCCGGGTCAGCTGGTGTCGCTCAAGCCCGCGGCGGTGACCCCGCACCTGCTGTCGGCCCTGGCCCCGCTCGATCCGCTCAACGTGCTCCGCCCGGCCTTCACCGGGGTCTGGCAGGCGCTGCCGCCGATCACGCTCGGGTCGATCGGCCCGGCCGACGGTCTGATCCCGGGCAGCGCCGTGGCCGACGCCGTGCTCGGCGCGCTGCGCCCGATCCCTCTGCTGGCCCCGGTGATCGACGCGCTGTCCCCGGCGGTGCGCGCGGTGCTGGGCGCGAACTGCGGGGTCACGACCAAGCCCGGCACGCCCGCCCCGGCCCCGTCGTCCCTGCCGTCCCGGCCATCCGGCGGGGCGCGGCCACCGGCGGCCGGGAGCACCCTGACGTCGACGGCACCGGGTACGCCCGCGGCGACCGGTCCGACGTTCACCAGCCCAGGCCTGCCCGAAGCGGTGCTCGGGTCGCAGTTCCCGGCCGGGGCCGGGCCGGGCGGGATCCCCGGGCCCGGCATCCCGCCCGACCGGGTCGCCTACGAGTACGGACCGGCCGCGGTGCCGCAGGTCCCCGCGGTCGACGCACGGATGCAGGGGCTCGGCGGCCAGTCGACCGGTTCGGCGGAGGCCCTGCCCGCCGCGGCGGACGGTGGCGTCGGCCGGACCGTGCTGCTCGCCGGCCTGCTCGTGACCCTCGTCGGAACGCAGCTCTTTCGCCGCTGGGCGTTGAAACGCGGTCAGCAGCCCGGCTGACCCCCGGCCACGACACAGGAGAACGGATGGGACTCACCCGGATCGCCACGGCCGCCGCCCACTTCGGCCGCGACCTCGCGTTCGACCTTCGCCGCGTTGCGGCGCTGATCGAGGAGGCCCGCGGGTCGGGAGCGGCGCTCCTCGTCCTGCCCGACGGCACGCTCGGCGGCGCCTTCGCCGACTTCGGCCGGGTCGACCCCGAGCACCTGCCGCCGGCACTCGACCCGGACGGCCCCGAGGTGCGGCAGGTGGCCCGGCTGGCCGCGGACCTGGTGGTGTGCTTCGGGTACAGCGAAGCCGGCGAGAGCGGCGAACGGTTTTCGGCCGCGGCGTGCGTGTCCGGCGACGGCGTGCTCGGCCGGCAGCGCAAGGTGCACCTGTCCGCCGCCGAGGCGCTCCACCTGCAGCCGGGCGGCGGGTTCGCCGCGTTCGACACCCCGGCCGGGCGGCTCGGGATGCTGCTCGACTACGACAAGGCGTTCCCCGAGTCCGCCCGCGCCCTCGCCGCGGACGGCGCCGGCGTCCTCGCGTGCCTGTGCGCGTGGGCGACGAGCAGCCGGGCTCCGACGCTGACCCGGGACCGCCAGGCCCGGCTGTTCGACGTCTACGACTGCGTGCGGGCGGTGGAGAACCAGGTGGTGCTCGTCTCGGCGAACCAGGCGGGGGTCATGCACGGGACCCGGTTCCTCGGCCTGGCGAAGGTGGTCGGCCCGGAGGGCGCGACCCACGCCCGGACCGGCTCGCGGCCGGCCATGGTCGTCGCCGAGCTGGACGTCGACGCGGAGCTGACCGCCGCCCGGCGCGGCCGCCACCACCTCGCCGAACGACGCCAGGAAGCCTACGTCCCGGACCGGGTCAGTCCTTTGTAGACTTGCGGTCGGCAGCCGGGGACGGCCAGCGGCCGTGGATGCGTTCCCCGGCGGGCGCCGGGTGGTGCACGGTTCCGGCCGTCGGCGCCCATCGGGTGCGGGTGAGCACGGCCAGCTTCAGCAGGGGCCCGACCAGCCGGTCGTAAAGCCGGGGCAGCAGCCGGAAACCGCTGATGACGAGGGGGTTGCCCGGGCCGATCGGCACCGACACGTGCCGGCGGGGCCGGTCGGCCAGCCGGGTGATCGCGGCGGCCACCCGTTCGGGCGCCAGGACCGGCCACGGGGGACGGACCGCGCGGCCGGTGTAGTTGGCCGCCTGGTAGTAGATGGGCGTGTTGATGCTGCCGGGGCTGACGATGCAGACCGACACCCCGGGCTCGTCCCGCGTTTCCTGCTGCAGGGTGCGCAGCACCGCACGCTGGCCCCATTTCGACACCGCGTAGGCCCCCATCCGCGGAACGGTGATCGAGCCCAGCAGCGAGTTGACCCCGATGAAGGTGCCCGTGCGCTGGCCGCGCATGACCGGCAGCACCGCGCGGGCCAGGTGGAGGGTGCCGTGGACGGCGGTGTCGACCACGGTGGTGAACACCTCGGCCGGCATCTCCTCCACGCTGCCGTACCCCATCACGGCGGCGGTGTGCACGACGACGTCGACCCGGCCGTGCCGCTCCAGGGTCCGGGCGACGAGCCGCCCGGCGGCCGCGGGGTCGGTGATGTCCTCGGCGATCGTGTCCACCACGTCGGCTCCGGCACGTCGGCAGGCCGCTTCCGCGGCGTCGAGCGCTTCGGCGCTGCGGGAGACGAGGACGAGCTTGTCGGCCAGTGCCGAGAACGCGACCGCCGTGGCCAAGCCGATTCCGCTGGTGGCCCCGACGATCAGCACGACCCGCGCTGTCCGGGACTCGCCGGGCTCTTGGCGATCGCGCATGAGGCTCCATCCGGGGGCCGTGGGAGTGCTCGGGCGTAGTCGACGATCAGTGCGGCGGTGAGCGCGGGCACGGCCCACTGGACCCACCCCAGACCGCGCTCGGCGCGCACCAGGCGTCGATGGCGGTGCGCATCCAGGTCGGCCTCGGTGGTCACCCGGTCACCATCGAGAGCCGCGTGCTGGATCTGCTTGCCGACGACGTAGCTGTAGGTGGAGGCGGCCATCGCTGCCAGCGTGGTCACCGATCTGATCGCGTGGCTGCGCTGGGGCTTTCCGGTGCCGGCGATGCCGAGGAGGTGCACAGCGATGGCGCAAGCCCCGACGGGTGTCCACCGGGACCAGCCGGTACTGGTGATCCGCGCCGCCGCCACCCGGTCCGCGGCGCGCGCCGCGGTGCCGTTCAGCCCAACCGCGCCCATCAGCGACCCGCCCAGCCACACGGCCAACCCGAGGTCACGCGCACTGCGCCAGGCCGTCTCGCGCTTCATCAGTGGTACCCGCCTCTCGGTATGCCCTCGCAGACGTGGTGTACCCGCCTCGGGAAGCGCAAACGTCAGTGAGGCAGAAAACCGGGGTTCTGTCGTCAGCTCGCCGACCAGGCCCGCCCCTGGTGTGCGGGGACCGGCCCCGCACACCAAGGGACCTCAGGCGACCGTCCGTGACGCGGTGATCGCGGCCCGCCGGGCGAGGCGGTGGGTGCGGCGGATCCCGGCTTCGGCGTACCGGCGGCGGTCCTCCGCGGTCTCCGGCACCACCGGTGGCACCGGCCGCGGGCGGCCGTGGTCGTCGACCGCCACCAGGACCAGGTAGGCCGAGGCCACGTGGACCGGGGGCACCGAACTGTCCCAGCGGTCGGCGGTGGCGCGCACGCCGATCTCCATCGACGTCGAGCCGGCCCAGTTGACCTGGGCGTGCAGGTGCAGCACGTCCCCGACCCGGACCGGCACCCGGAACACCATCTCGTCGACCGACGCGGTCACGGACGCGCCCTCGGAATGCCGGGCCGAGACGACCCCGGCCAGCGAATCGACCAGCTTCATCAGCACCCCGCCGTGCACCGTGCCCATGAGGTTCGTGTCGTGGTCGTCCATGATCTGCGAGAGCGTCAGCCGCGACGCCGACGTCGGCTTCCCCGTCACGCGAGCCCCGCCCGGACCTCGCGCACGGCCGCGACCAGGTTCCGCAGCGCCGGTTCGACCTCGGCGTAGCCGCGGGTCTTCAGCCCGCAGTCCGGGTTGACCCACAACCGGTCCGCGGGCACCGTGCCGGCGGCGGCGTGCAGCAGTTCGCCGATCTCCCCGGCGTCCGGGACGCGCGGGGAATGGATGTCGTACACGCCCGGCCCGATGCCGCGGCCGAACCCGGCCAGCCCGGCCAGCACCTCCATCTTCGAGCGGGCCGCTTCGATGCTGGTGACGTCGGCGTCCAGGGCGTCGATCGCGGGCAGGATCTCGCCGAACTCGGAGTAGCACAGGTGCGTGTGGATCTGCGTGGACCCGGCGGCGCCCGAGGTCGCCAGCCGGAACGCCGAGACGGCCCAGCGCAGGTAGTCCTCGTGGCCGGACCGGCGCAGCGGCAGCAGTTCCCGCAGGGCCGGTTCGTCGACCTGGATGATCCGGATGCCGGCCGCCTCGAGGTCGCGGACCTCGTCGCGGACGGCGAGCGCGACCTGCCGGGCCGTGTCGGCGAGCGGCTGGTCGTCGCGGACGAACGACCACGCGAGGATCGTCACCGGGCCGGTGAGCATGCCCTTGACCGGCTTCGGCGTCAGGCTCTGGGCGTGGCGGGCCCAGTGCACCGTCATCGGGGCCGGGCGCGAGACGTCGCCGTAGAGGATCGGCGGGCGGACGCAGCGCGAGCCGTAGGACTGCACCCAGCCGTGCTCGGTCGCGGCGAACCCGGCCAGCCGCTCGGCGAAGTACTGCACCATGTCGTTGCGCTCGGGTTCGCCGTGCACCAGCACGTCGAGCCCGAGCTCCTCCTGCAGCCGCACCACGCGCTCGATCTCCGCGCGCATCGCCGCCTCGTACGCGGCGGCGCCGAGCGTGCCCGCCTTGTGCGCGGCACGGGCCTTGCGGACCTCGGTGGTCTGCGGGAACGACCCGATCGTCGTGGTCGGCAGCGGCGGCAGCCCGAGCGCGGCCTGCTGCGCTTCCGCGCGCTCGGCGTGCGGCGGCCGGACGGCGTCGTCGGGACGCAGGGCCGCGAGCCGGGCGCGGACGTGTTCGTCGGCCAGCTCGGTCGCCGCCGCCCGGTCCGCGACCGCCTGCCGCGCACCGGAAAGGTCGACGTCTTCGCCGCGCAGCGCCCGGCCGAGCAGCACGACCTCGTCGACCTTCTGCCGGGCGAAGGCGAGCCAGCCCGCCAGCCGCGGCAGCCCGGTTTCGCGCTCGACGTCGTAGGGCACGTGCAGCAGCGAGCACGACGTCGACACGCTGACGGACTTCGCCACGCCGAGCAGGGTCGCGGCCCGGCCGAGCGCGCGCTGCGGGTCCGTGCGCCAGACGTTCCGGCCGTCGACGACCCCGGCCAGCACCTCCTTGTCCCGCAACGCCGGTTCGGCCGCGACGGCGTCCACGAACGACTCGTCGCTGACCAGGTCGACGGCCAGTGCTTCGATCGGCGCGCGAGCCAGCACGCCAAGCCCGCGCCCGAGGTGGCCGAAGTAGCCGGCGACCAGGATCTTCGGCCGCCCGGTCTCCTTGCCGAGCCAGTGGTAGGCGCGGATCAGGGCGTTCAGCTCGGCCTCGGTGCGGTCCCCGGCGAACGCGGGCTCGTCGAGCTGCACCCACCCGGCGCCCGCGGCGCGCAGCCGGCGCAGCAGGTCGACGTACCGCGGCAGCAGGGTGTCGAGCAGGTCCAGCGGGCGGAATCCCGCGGTCGTGGACTTCGCCAGCAGCAGGAACGTCACCGGCCCGACCAGCACCGGCCGGGTCTCGATGCCGAGCGCTTTCGCCTCCAGGTATTCGTCGAGCGGTTTGGTCCCGGCCAGGGTGAAGGTCGTGTCCGGGCCGAGCTCCGGGACGAGGTAGTGGTAGTTCGTGTCGAACCACTTCGTCATCTCCAGCGCCGGAGCGCCCTGGGCACCACGCGCGGCGGCGAAGCAGGTGTCCAGCGGCGACGGCCCGGTGAACCTCTCCGGCAGGGCGCCGAACAGCGCCGCGGTGTCGAGGACGTGGTCGTAGTGCGAGAACGTGTTGGACGGGACGGAGTCCAGCCCGGCCGCCACCAGCGTGCGCCAGGTGCGTTCCCGCAGGTCACGGCCGGTTTCCAGCAGCTCGTCCTGGTCGATCCGGTGCGCCCAGTAGCGTTCCAGGGCACGCTTGAGTTCCCGGTCCGGGCCGATCCGGGGGTAGCCCAGCACCGTGGTGCCGATCTCGGTCACAGCTCTCTCCTCGCGAGCTCGTTCCACCGAGTCCGAGCACGCGAGAAAGCCGCGTTTCGGTCGTGCCCATCCCGCGAGGCCCGGACTCGCGCACGCCGTCGGCGCGCGCACCACGGGCAGGTCTTCGGACTCGTGGGCGCCGAGCTCAGGTCTACCGGCCGTCGCTTCCCGGACTGCGTGTCCAGTGCTTGACCACTCGCGTGGTGACGGCTTTCGTTCCCACATACCGCTGCGGGGCAGTCCCGGATTCACACCGGGTTCCCTGTTGCCTCGCCCACGCGCGTCACCGCGCCCGGGCGAACCAGTGGCGTCCGCCAGCTTAGCCGTTCGTGATCACCGTGTCGCGAAGGTCCATTTCCGCCGAATCGAGGACCGCTCCTGTCCGCTTCCGGTGGCAGGGTGGGCAAGGTCAGCCCGACGACGACCGACGGAGAACCCCGATGAGCCGACACGTCCAGGTCACTTTCGACGCCCACGACCCGCGAGCCCTTTCGGTTTTCTGGCGTGAGGTGCTGGACTACGTCCACCCCGCACCGCCCGGCGTCGAGCTGCCCGAGGGCGCCGACCCCCTGGCCGCGTGGGACGAGTTCCTCGAGCGGGTCGGCGTGCCGGCGGACCAGCGCAACCGCAGCTCCGCCGTCGAAGACCCCGACGGTCGGGGACCGCGCCTGTTCTTCCAGCAGGTGCCGGAGGACAAGACCACGAAGAACCGGGTCCACCTCGACGTCCGGGCCGCCCCGGGCCTGCTGGGCGCGGAGCGGATGGCGGCGCTGGAGGCGGAGTGCGAACGGCTGCTCGCCCTCGGCGCGACCCGGGTGCGCCGCTTCGAGCCCGAACCCCCGCTCAGTGCCGGGTTCATCGTGATGACCGACCCCGAGGGCAACGAGTTCTGCCTGGATTGACGGCGACGCCGACCGGACCAGCCGACGGCCGTGTCGGCTGGTCCGGGCTTCGGGAATCCGGCGTGCCGGCTACCGGGTCAGGTGCAACTCGGGTAGAAGTACATGACACTGCGGGTTTGCCGCCCGTAGCCGCCGTCCGCCGTGATGCCGTGGTAACGCTGGACGGTCTTCAGTGCGTTGTAGGTATTGCCCCCGAAATCGCCGTCCGGACCGTTCGGGCCGACGTACAGGCCGTAGCAGTAGGTCAAGGACACCTGCAGGGCCCACACCCCGTCACTGTTGTTGCCCCGGAGCATCCAGCAATTCGTCACGCCGGATCTGGTCGACGGAAGAAGGCCTTCCGAGTTGGACACGTAGGTCGTGCACTGCGGGTCCGCCGCGCTCGCCGGGGCCGCGTTGACCAGCATTCCCGCGAGTATGGCGCCGACCGCGAGCAGCGCTGCGATGCACTTTTTGCCGAAACCGAAACGAGCCATCGATCCTCCTCATTGTTTTTGATTTCTTCCCGTCGGGCGACGCGTGCAGAGGACTTCCACCCGAGAACAGCGTTCGGCCACGGCGTCGTCGTGCGTCGCGACGATGATGGTTTTGCCGGACTCGTTGAGTTTCCCCAGCAGGTCGAGGATGACCTCGCGGTTCTCGGCGTCGAGGGAGCCTGTCGGCTCGTCGGCCAGGACGATGTCACACGGCTTCAGCAACAGCCGGGCCACGGCGACGCGCTGCTGCTCGCCGCCGGACAACGAGAAGACCCTGCGGTCTCCCGCTCCTGGCATCCCCACCCGCGCGAGCGCCTGGGCGATGCGTTCCCGCTTCGGGGTTCCGCGCTCCGCATAGGTGAGTGCGACACGGAGGTTGTGGGCCACCGACTCGTTGTCGATGAGAGCGAAGTTCTGGAACAGGTACCCCAGCCGGTACCGGCGCTGGAGGTTAGCCGCTCGGGTCCGCGGCCTTGGCGCCTGTTCGCCGAGGATGCGGACCTGGCCGGAATCCGGAGCGTCCAGCAGTCCGATGAGGTTGAGGACGGTGGACTTCCCCGTTCCGCTCGCGCCGGTGAGGACGACGAACTCCCCCTTCCGGATCCGGAGATCGAAATCCGTCAGGACCGGGCGGTCGCCGTAGGTTTTCCGGACTCCCAGGAGTTCACAGGCGAATTCCACTGTCACAGCTCCTTCAGCCGCCTACTCGCGTTTCGGCGTTCCACGGCGAGCACGGTTGCGACGACGACCAGAGCCTCGACCACCAAGGTCACGGCGGCCACGGCCGCCAGTGCCGGCCCCTGGTCGAACGAGCTCGCCTGCTCGCCGGACACCGGGTCGGTACTCGTCGCCAGTACGACGAGGGCAAGACCGGCGAGAAGGGTTTGCCCGAGCCACGTCCCGCCCAGCGTCAGCAGCAGTTCCCGGTAGGTTCGAGCGAACCCGACGCCGTGGAACCGGCGCACGGCCAGTCTTCTGCGCAGCCGGTCGGCGCCGATGATCGTGATCGTCGCGGTCAGCGTCAGCATGACGACCAAGGCCGCGCCCCCGAACACCGTCACCTGGGTGAGGCCGCTGTGCACGTCGTTGGCCTGCGTGGTCAGGGCTTCGTGCACGCTCACGAGGTACTGGAGGTTGTCGGCGAGCTTGAGTTCCGCCAGCTTCGGGGCGAGCCCGTTCAGCACGACGGCGGGGTCTGCGTCGACGCGGACCTTCAACCCGGTGTTCAACCCGCCGGTGATCGAGTTCAGCCGGTCGACGGTCAGGCTGTTCGACGGCGTCATGATCTGGATGACGGGATCCGTGATCAGGTTCCCGTTCCCGGGGTTCACCCGGGGGTCGAAGCTGAACACCTGCTGCCCGGACGCCGTCCAGATGATCCGGACCTGCTGACCGGTGAACCATTCCGGTGGCCGCTCCCCGGTTATCCGCTCTTCCGCCTGAACCGCGCCGGTGATGCCCGCTCCCCCGGTGCGCGTTTCCTGCAGCAGTTTCCTGATCTGCGCTTCGCGTGGCTTGAACTGCTCGGGCACGGCGACCACCCAGGCCCGTTCGCCGTCATCGATCTCGACGGCTTTCCGGGATTCGTCCAGGATCGGGTACCGCTCGAGGTAGTTGGTGTTCACCTGGATCGGCGGTGCCGGCCAGCGTGACGTGGGGTCCCCAGGCGCGCTGGGCTCGTAGTTCGCGGCGTCGATGAAGATCGCCCCCGCACGGTCGAGGACGGGATAGAGGTCACGCGCCTCCGCGACCGACGAGGCGTTGCCCCCGGTTTCGAACTCCTGCTGGTCGTTCCCGATGAGCCGGGGGTAGAAGATGCCGTAGCCCTGGACCTTCTCCCACGGCGCGATCTGCTCCCGCTGGTTCTCCAGGTCGGCGAACTGCTGCCACGCCAAGACGGCCAGGACGGTCACCACCGCTCCGCTCACGGCCTTCACGACCGCGAGCGCCGCGGTGGCGAAGCCGGCGGACGAACGACTCCGAGGAGTGCTGTGCCGCGTTCGATCGTTCACTGCAGGCTTCCTTTGACGAGGTCCGAGACTTGCGCGCGGTCGATGACGATCAGCCCGATGCCCAGCGTCGCGGCGAATCCGGCCGCCGTCACCGGGATCACCGTGCCGGCGAGGGAACGCAGGAACAACGCATCGACACCGGGAACGGCGAGAACGATGGCCGCGCAGGCGACCAGCCCGGCGAGGATCGACCCGGCCTGCACTCGCCCCACGACCTGGTACCAGATGCGCGTCCCGGGGTGGCCGAGCAGCCGCAGCACGCCGATGCGCCTCCCCTCGCGCAGGAGGACGAAGAGGACGATCAACGTGGCCGCGACGGCGAGGAGGGCCGTCAAGGGTTCCAGGCTCGCCCGGTTTTCGGCCGGTGACGGACCCGGCTCCGGTGTCAGGTCCGCGGTCGTCAGGCCGGCCACCCCCGCCTCGGCCAGTCGCTGGTGGACCAGGGCGAGGAAGCGGTCCGTGGCGGCCCGGTCGGGAGCCTCGACCACGTACCGGCCGGCGGTCGGCAAGGCGTCGAAGGCCCGGAACAGCGGTGCGAACGTGAGGTCGTACCGGTCGCCGAGGATCGAAGGCACACCCACGTTGCCCGCTTCCCCGGCGCGCACCGAGGAAACGGTCGCCGGACCGCCGCGCGATTCGGCCGCGGTCAGCCAGCGCCCTTCGCGCAACGTGAATTCGTCCGTGAGGGCCGTCCGGTCCTGCCCGAGCAGAACGTAATGCGTGATGCGCTTCCGTGCCGAGGGTGCCGTGTTCACGGCGGTGCGCAGCACGGCGGAGCGCGTCACCGTGGCCGCCTCGGTGAGAATGCGCAGCGCCACGCCGGGATCGTCGGCGCGTGGGCTCTCGGGCCAGGCGAACGCGACTCCGAGGCGATACGCGGCGGTTTCGCCGTCCGATTCCCGCTCGAGGATCTTGTCGAGGAGAACCACCACCGGGATGGCGAGCATGACCCCCGCGAAGAGCAGGCACAAAGTCAGTCTCATCTGCGATCACTCTCGTCGAGTGGCTGCCGCGGGTGCCGGATCCGGCGCTCGCCGGAACCCGGCACCCGCTTCACGCGATCATTCTTCGTGCGTCAGAAAAGAATCACGCGTTCTGGTTGTACCAGGTGTTGCAGGTCCACTTGAAACCGTTCGTGACGTAGGCGTTGGACCAGGATCCGGCGTTGGCGTACCGCTTGTCGTTCGCGGCGCCGAGGGCCGCGGTCGAGCTGTGGTAGTTGGTCGGGTGGTTGTAGTTGGAGTGGCACGACTTCTTGAGGCCGCTGATCCCGGAGCCGTGGCACCAGTCGCCGCCACCCGCCTTGACGCAGTCGGCCGCCGCGGACGCCGGCCGGCTCGGCGCGGCCTGTGCGGTCGAGACGACTCCCACGGACATGAGCAGCGCGAACGATGCGACCGACGCCACCTTCGCGGCTTTCCCGGACGCGAAAACCTTGGACATTTTCAACCCCATTCCCCTCGATTGCGCAAATTCAACTTCGCCGGCGTTGACTGCCAACGTTCACGAGTGGCGGCGGGGCCACGATGCGATGCCGGTGCCCCGCCGCCGTCTCCCCCTTGCCCCCAGTACCGACGGGCCCCTGGCCGGGGAACCCGTCGCGCTGTGGTTCCACCTTGGGCCCGCCCGGTGGCGCGATCCAGGGGGTGGCCGTCGCCTGTCCTGTTGGCGACGGGCGACGCCTGGGAATCGGGTGTTGTGGTGGCCCAGACTGAGTGGCATGCAGCGACAGGGAGAGTCTCGGATCCGGTCGCCGATGGTCCGGTCCCGGGGCTGGGCCATCGGCCTCCTCGGCCGCTAGCCTGGCACTTGTTTGTCACCAGTCGATGGCACCGGGGGTGCACATGGCTGACCAGCCGGACGCTTTTGGCGCGGAACTGCGGCGCCGCCGCACGACTGCGGGATGGTCGCTGGCGATGCTGGCCCAACGCGTGCACTACAGCAAAGGCCATCTCGGCAAGATCGAAACGGGGACCAAGCTGCCCGGCAGTGATCTGGCGCGGCGCTGTGACGCGGTCCTCGAAGCCGGTGGGCGACTGGTGGCCCTGGCCGGCAAATCCCCGCCCGACAGCCCGTCGACGGTTGTCGCGGCCGAGCACGGTGGCGAAATGTGGGTGATGAGCATGGCCCCGGACGGATCGAGCTGGCTGGTACCCATGGCTCGGCGCGAGGCGCTCGCGACCGGTGCCGCCTCGTTGTTCGGGCTGAGCCTCGGCGGCCAGGGCGTCGCGGCCGCGGCCGAGCACGGCGCCACGGTCACGACCTTCCGCGCGTTGTTCGAGCAGATCCGGCAGCTGGGCCAGACCACCAGCCCCAGCGTGGTGCTGCCCACCGTGATCGCCCAGACCCACACCCTGCGCGGGCTGGCGAACGCCGCCTCCTCCCCCGCACGGGAAGAACTGCTCCGGCTCGCCGCCCGCTACGCGGAGTACGCCGGCTGGATGGCCCAGGAAGCCGGCGACGACCGGGCGGCGTTGTGGTGGACCCGTATCGCGGTGGAAACCGGCACCGCCGCCGGTGACGGGGAACTGGCCACCTACGCCTTGATCCGGCAGGCGCTGATCACGCTCTACCGCGACGACGCCGCCGGCACCATCGACCTGGCCAGGCAGGCGCAGGCCGATCCTCGGATGTCACGACGCGTGCGCGGCCTCGCCGCACTGCGCGAAGCCCAGGGTCACGCGCTGGCCTGCGACTACGACCAGTGCCGGCGGGCGCTCGACCGAGCGGCGGAACTCCTGGACGCCCCGGAGAACACCGCACCGGACGGCCCGGTGATGGGTTCGGCGTCGGTCGCGGGCGCCAGCCTGACCTCCCTGGTGACCGGTTGGTGCCTGCACGACCTCGGCCGGCCACAGCAGGCGGCGGAAATCCTCGACGAGCAGTTCCTCCTCCTGCCGGACACCGCTCGCCGCGCCTACGCCCGCTTCGGTGCCCGCCGGGCACTGGCCTACCTCGCCGCCGGCGAGGTCGAACACGCCGGCGCCCTCAGCCGGCGGGTCCTCGACGCCGCCGAACTGGTCGACTCCGCGACGGTCCGCCACGACCTGCGGCGCCTGGCCCAGTCCTTCGGCCGCTGGCGCACCCACCACTCGGTACGGGACGTGTATCCCCGGCTGAGCAACACACTCCGCACCCCGGCCCTGTAGCGCCCGCCCACCACCCGACACAGGGCCATTCGGCCGATCAACCCCTTGCCATCCCAGGACATCACTGCGAGCCTCGGTACCTTCGGCGACCGATCCATCACGCAATGGTGTTCGTGGGAGATCATGTGGGCGGGGTGTTCATCAACTACCGCACCGGAGACGGCGAGTTCGCGGCCACACTCATCACCAGGGTGCTCTCCTCGCGGTTCGGGACGGAACACGTGTTCCTGGCCAGCAGGTCGATCCGTCCCGGCGAAGACTTCGCCAAGAAGATCCTGGAACGCCTGGCCCAGTCCGACGTCCTGCTGGCCATCATCGGCTCACGCTGGCAGTTCGTCACCGAACGGCAACGCCGACGGGAGCGCGAGGCCCCCGACGACTGGGTCCACCGGGAGATCGCCGAGGCGTTCCGCCACGGCCTGCGGGTCATTCCGGTGTTCCTCGACCACGCGGTCGCCCTGACCGAAGCCGAGCTCCCCGCCGACATCGCCCCGCTCGCGCGCTGCCAGTTCCTGCGGCTGAGCCACCGCAACGACGCGCGGGACCTCGCCCGGCTGGTGGAGGAGCTCGGCGACCTGGTTCCCGATCTCCTCCTCGACCGGGTCTTCACCACTTTCCCGGAGCCGAGCCGGAACCTGGAACCCACCGCGTGGTTGCGCCCCGAGTACCGGATAGCGCCCTTCACCGGCCGCCGCAGCGAGCTCGCCGAGCTGACCGGTTGGCTCGGTGCGCCGAAACCCGTGTCCGCACGGCTGATCACCGGACCGGCCGGGCAGGGCAAGACCCGCCTCGCCCAGGAGCTGTGCCAGGACAGGGCCGGATACGGCTGGGTCGCCGGGCTGGTGCACGACAACGCCGCCATCGCCGACCTGACCAACCTCGGCAAGATCGACAGTCCGCTGCTGGTGGTCGTCGACGACGCCGAGGCCCGGTTCGAGGAGATCCACGCACTGGCCGACGCGCTGACGGAGCGGGCCGCCACGGCACCGCCCGCACGGTTGCTGTTGCTCAGCCGGGAAACCGGGGAATGGCTGAGCCGGTTGCGCACCCACACCAACGACCGCGTCAGCAGCCTGTTCCGGGCTCTCGACGAGCTCGCCCTCGGCCCGCTGGCCCCCACCGTGGCCGAACGGCGCGCCGAGTTCCTCCGCGCGTCGGCCGCCTACGCGGACTTCCTCGACCTGCCGGCCACCGAGCTCGTACCACCGGCCGACCTCGCGCACCACCGCTACTCGTCCACCCGGAGCATCCACGCCACCGCGCTCATCACGCTGCTCGACGAACACGGCGGGCGCGCGGAATCCCTGCCGGCCCCGGACCCGGACCTGCACCGCACCGCACGACCCGAATGTCCTTACCGCGGGCTGCAACCGTTCCAGGAAAAGGACGCCCGGTTCTTCTGGGGCCGCGACCCGCAGATCCGCCGGCTCGAAACGCTGCTCGAACAACACACCACGGTCATGGTCACCGGGGCGTCGGGCAGCGGGAAGTCGTCACTCGTGCGCGCCGGCCTCCTCCCGGCACTGCGCCGGCAGTCCATCGCGGTGACCGTGCTCCGGCCGGCCCCCGGCACCGAGCCGATCGAACTCCTGGCGAACGCCGTCGCGCCGATCCTGGGAGGCAACCCGGTGAGCAGGGACATCCCCCTGCTCGCCGACGCGATCGTCGAATCGGCCGGGCACTGGGTGCTGCTCGTCGACCAGTTCGAGGAACTCGTCGCGGCCGACCCCGAGGCCGCGCGGGACATGCTCGAACTCGTGACCGGCCTGGTGCGCGCGGCGCCACCCCGACCGGCGGGGACCCCCGCGCTGCGGGCGGTGTTCACCGGTCTCTCCGCCGACGCCGGCTCGATGCCGCACACCGTCCCGCTGCCCAGGATGGGGCCGGCCGAGCTTCGCGCGGCCATCCTGGGCCCCACGGACCTGGTGTCCTTCGAACCGGGCCTGGTCGACCGGATCATCGCGGACGCCGCGGATGCCCCCGCGCAGCTGCCCCTGGTGGAGCTCACGGTGACGCGGCTGTGGGAGTCCGCGCAGGGCGGAACGCTGACCCACCGCGCCTACGACGACCAGGGCGGGGTGGCCGGGGCACTGGCCGCCTACGCAGAGGAGGTCTGCACCCGGCAACTGCTCCCGGACGAACGGAAGATCGCCGGGCGGCTGCTGGTACAGCTGGCCAAACCGGGTGAGCACGGCACCTTCACCCTCACCCCGGTCCGCCTCGAGCAGCTCGACCCCGAATCACGCGAAATGGCCAGGACACTCGCGAAACACCACCTGGTGGTGCTCCGGCACGACCCCGGCGAGCCGGAAGTCGTTTCCCTGGCACACGAAGCCCTCGTCCGGCAATGGCGGCAACTCCACGACTGGCTTGTCGCGGCCCGGGATTTCCGGTCCTGGCAGGAACAGCTCAGGACCGCGCTCCGGCTGTGGCGGCAGTCCGGCCGGGATCCCAGCGCGCTGCTGCGCGGCGTCCCGCTGGCCACGGCCGAGGACTGGCTGGCCCGGCACCCGCCCGGCCTCACCGGCGAGGAACGGGACTACGTCGTCGCCGGCCGGGTCCGCCAGCGCCGGACCGTGCTCGGCTGGCGGGTGGTCACCGCCCTGATCAGCGTGCTCGCGGTGAGCGCCACCGTGTTCGCCGCGGTCGCCGTCCACCGCAACCAGCAGCTCGAAGATCGGCTGCGCCGGGCGGCCGCGGTCGTCCTCGGGCAGGAAGCGCAGCGCCGCGCGGACACCGACCCGCTGACCGCGCTGCAGTTCGCGCAGGCGGCCTGGCGCCACGACCCGGCCAGGCCGGAAGCCTATGCGGCGCTGCTGCGGCAGTACGCCGGGTACGCCGCGGTCGACGAGATCCGGTCGGGGTTCTGGTCCGGCACCGTCGACGCGGCCGCCAGCACCGAAGACGGCCGGGTGACCGCCATCGCCGAGGAGGACGGGAAGATCACCGTGTGGACCGGCCTGTTCGGGCCGGCGCCGCTGCGCTGGTTCGTGGCCACCGTCCCCCGGCAGCGGGGACTGCTGCTGAGCGCGGACGGCCGGTGGCTCGCCGTCGCGAGCGAACGCAACGGGGTCACGCTCTGGGACATCGACCAGCGCACCGGCCCGCTCCCGTTGCGCCCCGACGAACCCGAAGTCATCGCGAAACACTCCGTGCTCAGCGCGCGTTTCTCCCCGGACGGGACGGTCTTCGTCATCACGCTGCAGCCCACCGGCCAGGGGGACGACCCGCAGGCCGCCAACCTCGTCGAGGTGTGGGACGTGCGGGTGCGCCGGCCGATCGACGGCCACGCCGGCCCGGAACCGGCGGTGACGGCGCTCTACGTGCGGCGAGTCGAACCGGACGGCAAGCGTGCGTGGTTCGAGGAGCACCGCGCGGACCGCACTCGCCGCTCCGTCCTGCGTGACCTGGCGACCGGCGCGGTCCTCGGCGAGAGCGCCGCCGGCTTCATCACCCCGGGCGGCCTGTTCGTCGACTGCCGGGACGGCGGCCCCCGCCGCCTGGCGGTCCTCGACCGCGCCACCGGGGCGGCCGGACTCACCGCACCCGTGTTCGGCTGTCCCGAGCCGGACGCCGGGGGGCTCACCGATCTGAGCGGCAGGTACGCGCTGTCCGGCAGCCGGTCCGCCGGCGACTCCTCGCGGCGGCTCGACCTCGCCGACCTGAACACCGGCCGGTCCTTCCTGCTGGACGCCCCGCCGGACCCGCACCAGCACCGGGTGAACAACCTGACCGGCTACCGCACGGAACCGATACTCGCGCTCCCGGACGCCTCCGGATCGGGGCCGCCGTCGGTCTTCGTGCTCGCGAAGGGAACACTGCTGCGCACGGCCGCACCGAGCCCGGTCGACGACGCCACCGTGGCGGCCTTCTCGCACAAGCTCGCCGCCACCGCGCTCAGCCCGGACGGGCAGGTACTGGTGGCACTGACCGGCGAGAACCCGGACTTCGGCAGCCACGCCGTGGACACGGCCACCCGGCGGCGCATCGCGGGCACCGCCGACAGCACGCTGCACCTGGGCACGAATCCGAAGATCGCCTTCAGCCTCGACGGGAAGACGCTGCTCGCGACCGGCAACTCGGGAGAGCTGACGGTGCTGCTGGCCTCCGACCTGACCGTGGTGCGCACGATCCACCTCGGCGAATCCCGGCTTCCCGACGCGAGCACCTCGATCGTCCCCCTGCCCGGCGACAAGGTCGCGGTGCTGCACAACGGCGGTCTCACGACATGGCGGATCAGCACCGGCGAGCAGCTCGTGTGGGAGCTCTCCGCCGCTTCCGGCTTCCTCGTCGAGGACGGTCCCGGTGCCGAACGACGTCCCACGGCGGTCCGGTGGCCCGCCCGTCCGGAACAGGTGCTGATCTCCACGACCGCCAACGTCGAGCTGTGGGACCTGACCGGCAGTTCGGCCGTCCGCACGTTCCAGAACGGCTTCGGCACCGGGGCGCCGGCCATCCTGGCCGATCCGGCCGGATCACGGGTCGCGGTGCACTACGAGACCTCCGGCCGGCTCGAGTTCTGGAACCCGGAGCGGGCGGAGATCCGGCACCAGCCCATGCCGGTGCCCGGCGGACAGTCACTGGTGGCCTTCACCGGTGACGGCAAACTGCTCACCACGTCGAGCGGCGAGCTGCACGTCTGGGATGAGGGCGTGAGCGCCGAGATCGCGACCCTCCGGGCACCCGGCGCGCCGGCGAACTGGTCGAGCCACGAGAACACGCTGGTCGCACCGACCCGGCAGGGCCTGCTGACGATCGACATGGACCCGCGGCACTGGATGGCGCACCTCTGCCGCATCAACGACCGGGGCTACACGGCGCAGGAAAGCGAGCTCCTGCCCGCCGGAGCCGATCCCGCGGCGCCGTGCTCGGCCACTCCGTGACGGCGCAGCTCACGCAGCTCAGCCGGGAAGGCAGACGACACCACGGCAGCCGAGAGGATCGCCCGACGACGTGTTGCCTCCTTCGTCCACCACCAGTCCCGGTTCCGCGTTGATGCCGTACCTGGCGTTGTCGCTGGCGCGGTTTCCCGCCACCCTGATGACGCTGCCGGGCCCGGCACTTTCGACACGAACACCGTCCAGCCCCGTCCACTCGTCACCCCCGGTCCCGTTGCCGTCGAACACGTTGCCGGAAATTTCGAGAGGACCGACATCGCTGTCGCCTGCCCGCACCAGGACTCCGTTCCCCTGATTTTGCACGAAACGATTGTCCGACACCACCCCTCGACCGGAAAACACCTGTATTCCGCTCATCCCTCCTCCCGTGAACGTATTCCCGACCACGGTGAACGCATTCCACAACGCCAGCGATTCATCCTGGCTGACCGTGTTTCCCGACAGGTAGGTGTTCGTCGCGCTCGCATCGAAGAGGAGATTGATCCTGCTGTCCCGCACCGTGACCGTCGTGCAGTAAGGGCCGAGGAAGGAAACGCTCACGTCGTCGCTTCCGGCAATGCTCAATGACGAGCTCGTCTTCTCGGGGTCGTCGTTGTAGCAGACGAAGTCACCCACGTGAAGGGAACCGCCCTCGATCGAGCACGAGCTGTCGTGCCGGCAGCGCGCCACGCCTTTCCCCGTGCCGCCCGAGATGATCGACTTCGTCATGACGACGGACGAGTTGTGGCTGAAGTCGAACGGGTTGAACGCGGACAAGGCAATGCCGCGCAGCCGCACCTCGCTCGCCCGCACGCCCACGATCCCCCACGGACCGGCGTTGTCCATGCTGGCCGACACCGCGACGTTCTCGACGGTCACGGCCGCCACATCGGTCATGGCGACACCCGTCGGATACCGGCTGACCGAGCCGTTGCGCACGGTGATGTTCCTGATCGGCCGCCCTGTTCCGATCACGATCCCCTTCGCGTCCGCCGTGGGCCGGTCCGTGGTGATGGTGTGGCCACCGAGGTCGAGGACGACGTCGCCGGCGGCGATCGTGAGCCCGGCTCCCGGGCAGACGAGGTCCTGCGTCACGATGGAGTCGGTGGTGACGACGTCCCCGCACCCCACCTCACGCTGTTCGGGCTTCACGGCGAACTGCCTGCTCCGCCGGTCCGACGCGGCGCCGGCGCGCACGGTGAGGGCCACGGTGTAGTCCCCCGGCGCGGTGAAGGTGTGCCCGAACCGCGGCGCGCCCGACGTGGTCTCGGTACCCCGGGGACCGGTCACCGTCCACTCCGTGCGTTGTGGCGGGCCACCGGTCAGGTCGGCACCGAACAGCACCTGCCGGCCGACCCGGGGCGCCTCCGGCTCGACGGTGATCCGGGCGATGCGAGGCGGTGCGTGCGGATCCTCGACCACGACCCGGGTGGTCGCGGTGGTGACCGTCCCCTGCCGCAGCCGTGCCGTGACGCTGACCGGATAGGTTCCCGGCCGGTTCCACCGGTGCCGCACCGTGCTGCCCGTGGCCCCGGAGCCATCGCCGAAGGTCCACCGGGCGCCGGCGATGCCGGCGGACCCGGTGGCCACGGCGGCGAACTCGAACTCCGCACCGACCATTCCGTGATCACGGGGGCTGACCGAAATGGACACCGAGCTCGTCGACCGCGGGTCGGGGCCGGTGCCACCCTGACCTTCCGCGCGCGAAGTGCCGTCGTCCGGCCCGGGAACGACTTCGGTGGGTGCTTCGCCGGGTGAGTGTTGCCCCGACCGGTACTTGACGATGGGCCGCACCCGGCCTCCGGGGTCGATGACGCCGGCCTGCGCGCTGCCGGGGTCGTTGTAGAAGATCACGCCGTCGCGGGTCAGCAGGTCGAACCGCACCGGACGGTCGAACAGCCGCGGTCGCGCGACCACCCGCGACGTCGTGAGGTCGACGATCGAGACCCCGCCGGTCGCGTAGTCCGGTACCACGGCACGGTTCCCGACCTCGACCGCCTGCCCCAGCGTCGAAGGGCCGTCGCCCAGCGAGACGGGTTTCGTGCACGAGCCGGAGCCGAAGGCACAGCTCAGGAACAGCCCACCCGGACTCACCGAGATCAGCAGCCGGTGCTGCCCGGCGGAACCGGTCACCGCCACGGTGTCGCCGGCCCGCAGGTCCACCGCGACGACCCGCTCGACCGCGCCGGTCGCCGGATCGAGCAGGGCCATCGTGCGACGTCCGGGGTCCAGCAGTACCGGCCGGCCGGCCGCGACGGCGAGCCGGCTCTGCCCGGGGGTGGCCGCCCCGGCTCGCGAGTGCCGGCTTTGGCCGTCGAACCAGACCAGGTCGCCGGTGTGGTCGTCCAGTACCCACAAACGTCCTTCGGCGTCGACGACGGCTCCGTCCGGTGCGGCCTCGACGGCGAGCGGATACGGCTTTCCCCGGCTCTCCAGCGTTTTCGGATCCGCGCTGGCGAGCAGGCCGCGCCGCGTGTCGAGCGCGTAGAACGCGTGCGGCGTCGGGAACACGGCGAGCCGATCACCGCTCTCCGCCACCGGCGACGTCGAACGGGACGGCTCCAGCGTCGCGCCGTCGACCCGGACGACCGACCCCCGGGCACGGTTGAGGGCGTATCCGGTCGTCCCCTCCTGGGCGGCGGACAACGCACTTCCCGGCCGGTCGACCCGGACTCCGGCCGCCACCTCGGCCGAGGCCCCGTCCAGCAGGGTCAGCTGCCCCACCTCGGTGGACGCCACCCAGGCCACCCCGGCGTGCAGCCGCACACCCGGGACGTCGTCGTGCGGGCCGTCCCGGCCGACGGCGATCCCGGCCAGCACCGTGACAGCCACGACGATCCCCGTGGCCACTCGCGGCCACCGCGAAGCGGCGCCGAACGGAGACTTCATGTGATCACCTTGTTCCCCCGGTCATCCCGGCGCCTCTCCCCGGCCGCACGCCGACCGGCGACGAGCGGCCGGGGATCCACGCCGGCGCTGAGCCTGCGCCACGAAAGACGCCTTGGGTACAGCCGGCGTCGCAGCTCGGCCTCCAGCTGCCACGCCTGTTCGACGGCACGGTCGTCCGGCTCGTCCGGCGCGTACACGGCTGCCGTGGTCAGCGGGGCCAGCCGCACCACCGGGTCGGCGGCCGCTCCCAGCACGCTCGTGGCCCGGTCCGCCACCTCGTGGGCCGTCAGCGACGCCGGCATCGGAATGCCGCGTTCGGTCAGCCGGTCGACGGCCTCCTGCCAGGCACCCGCCACCCGCGCCGCGTTGCCGGGCGCGTGGCGGTGCCGGCGACGTCGGCGTGCCTTCATCGCCAGGATCGACGTCACCACGAGCGCGGCCACCCCCATCGCCACGCCGGTCACGAGGGCCGCGTCGCCCAGCACGCCGTGCCGGTCACTCCTCGGCCGGACGGCTTTGTCCTGGCGGTCCGCCGCGGGCGGCGGCGGCACCGCCGGCGGTTCCGGCAGTTCCTCGGCGGCGGCCGGGTCGTCCGGCAGCTCGCCCGACCCGGTCGGCATGCCGGTGGGTTCGAACACCACCCAGCCGTAGCCGTCGAAGCGCACCTCCGCCCACGCGTGGGCGTCGCGGGTGGTCACGGTGTGGGTGCCGGTCGGGCTGTCGCCGAGCCGGTAGCCGACGGCGACCCTGGCCGGGAAACCCGCGGCGCGGGCGAGTACCGCGAACGCGGAAGCGTGTTGCTCCGCATAGCCTTCGCCGCTTCCGGTCAGGAGCCGGGTGAGCGCGGCGTAGGAATGTCCCGGTTGCGCGTCCAGCTGGTACGGCAGGCCGCGCAGGTGCTCCTCGATCGCCACCAGCTTGCCGTACGGCGTGGTCCCGGTGGCCGTGAGCTGCCGGGCCAGCGCGTCCAGCACCGGTGGCAGGCCGCCGGGCAGCGCCGTGTATTCCGGGGCGGCGCTCGGCGACGCCCGCAGGAGCCCGTCATCTCGGTCGGCGACCTCCCCCACGAGGTCGTAGCGGACCTCGTGCAGTGCCGGCGCCGTGCTGACGAGGACGCCGGAGGCAGCGCTGAAGCCGATCGGCTGCCCGGCGTCGCCGTCGATGTCGAGCCGGGCAGGCCGGCCGGTCACGGGCAGGAACGGCCCGTCGAGATCCTCCACCTCGAACCGCGCGGACACCGTCCGCGACCTGGTCATGGCCGGGTCCACGGCGAGGTGGTGGCCGGCGACCAGGAAGCGGTCCGCCGAGGTCCACGACACGCCGTCGAACGCGTCGAGGGCGGCGACGCCGATCCGGTCGACCCGGGCCCCGCCGTCGAGCCGGACGGTGAACAGCCTGCGGGGTGGTTCCGCACGCAACTGCCCCTTGAGCCCGGCCAGCGGGGTGAGCATGTCGGTGCCCCGCACGGGCGGCGGCAGCAGCGCACGGAGGTCGAAGCGGTGCGCACCGGAGGCCGGCGGCAGGTACAGCCCGCCGAGCACCCCCGCCAGGGTCACCACCACGACGACCGGCGCACCGAAAGCGAGCCGGCCGGCCGTCACCCGGCTCGGCTCGCCGCCCGTCCGGCCGGCGCGCAGCAACACCAGTGCCAGTGCGGCGCCCAGGACCAGTGCGGTCGCGGTGACCTGGACACCGGGCTGCCTGCCGACGAACAGCAGCGCGGCGGCGAACGCCAGCAGAGCAGGCAACACCGGTACGAACACCGTCCGGGTGCGCAGGACGAGCGTGCTCGCCGTGAACGCCGTCGCCCAGGTGATCAGGACCGGCGTGATCAGCAGGTCGGCACCCGGGTCGGCCGGAGGCGCCACGGCCAGCATGCGCGCCCAGCCGCCGAGCACACCCTGCACGATCTCCGCCGCGGTCTGCCGGGTCGGCAGGCCGTGTTCGATGGTGCCGCGGAAAACGCCGTAGCCGGCCAGGACGACGAAGCCGCCGATCGCCACCAGCAGGGTCGAGTACGTCCGCCATCGCCGCCACCCGGCCACCGCGGCGGACGCCGTCCCGGTCAGCGCCGCGGCACACACCGGTGGCAGGTACTCCGTGCCGGCGAAGAACCGGCCGTACAGCAGGCCACCCGCCACGGTCGCCGCCGCACACAGGAGAACCTCGGTGAGCCGGTACGGCGCCACCGAGTTCGGCTTCTCCCGGCTCACCGCGGGAACAGTCGGTTCCATCTGACCGCGAACTCCGAGCTGGTGCGGGCGTCGATGGTGCAGACGCCGGCCGACAGCGGAATCGGCTCCGTCCGTCCGATCCGGACGAGCGTGACGGTGGGAAAGTCCCGGCGCATCGCGGTGAGGACGGCCGGCTGCCCCGGGCCGGCGCGTCCGGTGACGATCGTGAGAGCGGCACTCTCCCCGGCGGCGACGACGTCGCGGACGACGTCGGTGAGCGCCGGCAAGCCGCGATCCTCGGGGGAACGCTGTGCGCCGGACAGGAGATCGAGCGCGGAAGTCACCTCGCTGGCCCCGGATGCGTCCTCTCCGGCCGGGTTCGCGGTGGTGCGGCAGGCGAGGGGGAAGTTCGACCGGTCCGCCGCCACGCACACCGACGCGGCCACCTGCACCGCCTCCTCGAACGACTCGTCGTCGTAGGGTTTCGCGCTGGTGTCGAGGACGATCAGGTGGCGCGGCTCGTCCGGGATGACGTTGTGCCGGACCATGAGCGTGCCGTTCCGCGCCGTGGACTTCCAGTGGATGCGCCGCCAGTCGTCGCCGGGCTGGTAGCCGCGCAGGCTGTGGAAGGCGACGCCACCCTGCGGCGAACCGGCGGACGTCGCTCCTTCCACCTCCCGGGGCCCGCCGGCGGGCACCGGGGCGATGGGGTGCACCTTCGGGTGCACGTACAGCACCGACTCGCCGCTCCCGGCCCGCTCGACCTGGAACAACCGCAAGGGGTCGGGGTGGCCGACCGTCGGCGCGGGGATGACGTACCGGCCACGACGACCGGTCGGCAGCGGGTACACCGTGGCGAACTCGTCCCCCGCGGCCAGGCTCGGCACCGGCACGGCGACCCGGCGGCCGTCGACGGTCTCGACCACCAGGGAAGGAGGACTGCGTCGCCTCCCGGTGTTCGTCACGGTCAACACCCCGTAGGCGGCAGCCCCGGCCTGCACCCGGCTCGGGCTGACCTCCCGCACCACGGCCAGCTTCGGCCGCGCGAGCATCCACACCCCCGCCACCACCAGCGCCGCGACACCGGCCAGGCCGAGCATGACCAGCTCGGGGTAGTCGGCCCCCAGCCCGGCGAGCAGCAGCACCACGGCGGCCCCGGCGACCACGGCGCCTGCCTGCGTGATCACGACCGCTCCCGCTGTTGCGGCGCACGGGGAACCGGGACGCCGTCGAGGATTTCCGTCACGATCGCCTCGGCCGTCCGCTTCCGGAACCTGGCCTCCGAGGTCAGCAGCAGCCGGTGGGCCAGCACCGGCACGGCGACGGCCTTCACGTCGTCGGCCGTGACGAACTCCCGCCCCATCGACCCCGCGTAGGACTGGGCCGCGTTGGCCAGTGCGATGCTGCCCCTGGGGCTGACGCCGAGGCGGACGTCGGGGTGTTTCCGGGTCGCCCGGGTGATCGTGGCGACGTAGGCCTGCAGGTTCGCGGAAACGTGGAGCCGGCGCAGGTCGCCGATCATCGCGCGCAGCTGGTCCAGCTCGATCACCGGCTTCAGCTCCTCCGGCCTGCGCCGGGCGATCCCGTCCGCGATGATCGCCACCTCGTCGTCCAGCTCCTCCGGGTAGCCGATGGTGACCCGCATCAGGAACCGGTCGAGCTGAGCCTCCGGCAACGCGTAAGTCCCTTGGTGCTCAACGGGATTCTGGGTCGCGATGCAGAGGAACGGGTGCGGCACCGGGTGCGCCACGCCGTCCACCGTCACCTGGTGCTCGGCCATCACCTCCAGCAGCGCCGACTGCGTCTTCGGCGAGGCACGGTTGATTTCGTCGCCCAGCAGGATGTTGGCGAACACCGGACCCTGCCGGAACTCGAAACTCCCCCTGGCCTGGTCGTAGACCTGCACCCCGATCACATCGGTCGGCAACAGGTCGGGGGTGAACTGGATCCGCCGCACCTCCGCACCGGCGATGGACCTCGCGACCGCCTTGGCCAGCGAGGTCTTGGCCACCCCCGGCACGTCCTCGATCAGCAGATGTCCCTCGGCGAGCAAACACACCAGCGCGAGGCGAACCACATCCGGTTTACCCCGGATGAATTCCTCGATGTTTCCGGCCAGAGCGTGCAGGCGCCGTTGAAACGTCGCTGGTTCGGGCACTTGCATTGCTCCAGACCTTCGCTGTTGCTGCTGCAGGGTGCACCCGGCCTCGCGCCGAGGTTTTCATCCTATCCGAGTTTCCGCCTCACTTCGCCGGAATACCAGTCGTCGCCCGTTGTCCATCGCCGAAAACGAGGGCGACGCTCGATGCCGGTTCGCCGCCGTCGCTGTCCGCTACGCTGCCGAGCGTGAGCGCGAGCGAAGGCGGAACGACCGGTCTTCCTCGTTTGCCGTCGCCGCTTCAGGACCTGCGGGACGAACGGCTCGAACGCCGTGGTGTCCACCTCCGGCTCAAGCGGGACGACCTCATCAGCTCCGAAGTACCGGGCAACAAGTGGCGCAAGCTGCGCCACAACCTCCAGGCCGCCCGGGAGCAGGGGTGCACCCGGCTCCTGACCTTCGGCGGCGCGTACTCGAACCACATCCGCGCGACCGCCGCCGCCGGGCGGCGACGGGGGTTTGACACCGTCGGGGTCATTCGTGGCGAGGAGCACCTGCCGCTCAACGATTCCCTTGCCTTCGCCGCAGGTTGTGGCATGACTCTGACCTATTTGGACCGGACGACGTATCGCCGCAAGACCGAGCCCGCGGTGGTCGCCGCCCTCGTTCGGCAGTTCGGTCCTTCCTATGTGTTGCCCGAAGGCGGCAGTAACGGCCTGGCGGTCCGCGGGACCGCCGAACTGGTCGGCGAGATCACCACGGAATTCGACGTCATCTGCTGCGCCACCGGGACGGGTGGCACGCTCGCCGGCATCGCCGCCGGGCTGTCCGGTCCGAAACAGGCGCTCGGCTTCGCTGTCCTCAACGGCGCGCAGTACCTGGACGCGGAAGTCCGCCGGCTGCAGCAGGAGGCTTTCGGCACGGCCACGGCGAACTGGACGGTCGACTTCGGCTTTTCCTTCGGCGGCTACGCGAAACGCACCACCGTGCTCGACGACTTCGTCCTCGACTTCGGCGAACGCCACGGCGTCACCCTCGACCGGGTCTACGAGGCCAAGATGATGTACGGAATCTTCGCCCGGGCCGAAGCAGGCGATTTCCCGCCGGGCACCAGAATCATCGCGGTGTTGAGCTAGGCGCGGACGTACTGCTCCCCGCCCGATGGGCGGCCGCGTAGTGGGCGGTGGCGATCGCGCCGGCGATGGCCAGGACAAAGCCCACCACGGCCGTGGCCGTGAAGCCCTCGCGGACGCGGTCGTCCAGGAGCACCACCCCGATGAGCGAAGACAGCGCCGTGTTCGTGGTGAACATGATGGCGGTGACCGCGGTCGCCCGGCCGCGTTGCAGGGCCATGGCGAACGCCGCCGCCGCGACCAGCCCGTTGGCGATCATCGCCCACAGTGCCGGCTCCACCGCGAGGTGCCAGACCGGGCCGGACGCGTCGAGCGTCCGGGCCGAGATCCCGACGGTGCTGAACCCCAGCCCGGCGCAGAACCCCAGCACGATCGGCGACCAGCGGCCGGTGCTCCGCTGGGCGGTGAACGCGATCGCCGCGATCACCACCGCCACGCCCACCAGCAGCAGCTTCCCCCCGGGCGGCAGCGACCGTGCGGGACCCGGATCCGCGGACAGCCCGAGCAGGACCAGGCCCGTCGCCCCGACCCCCAGCGCGACCCACCCGGCACCGACCAGCCGGACGCCGAGGATCGCGGAAATGGTCGCGGTCACCCCGACGCTGAACGCGAGCACCGACTGGACCAGGAACAGCGGCAGGCGGTGCAGCGCCGCGGCGGCGAAGACGAACCCGAGCAGGTCCACCCCCACCCCGAGGAAGTACAGCGGCTGCCGGCGCAACGCGATCAGGTCCTGGGGCGAGCCACCGAAGGCACCGGCCCGCCGGACGCCGGCCGACTCCAGGATGGACCCGCTGCCCGAGGCGACCGCGGCCAGCACGGCGAGGACGTATCCGAGGATCACGGCCTCGAGTCTGTCAGCCCGGTGTCCCGCGCCCGGCGGGCACCCGCCGAGGGGCGTGGCGCCGGGCACGCGACATCCGGTCGTAACGCCGAGGCACCCGGCGTCGACCTACTACACATTCCCACGCTGCCCCCAACGCAAGGTTGATCCAGTTGAGCAGAGAAATGGTCTCCGTCGAGAATGGCCACGTCGTCTTCGGAAAGGCCGTTTCCCACCTTGCCGAATCGCTCAATCCACTGGGGGCCGCCGCCAGGGCCGTCGCCGAGGTTTCCGCCTGCATCACGGAACTGGGCCGGCTCAAGGTCGAAAGCAAACGGATCGACGCGGACAGCGGCGAGCGGTTGACCGCCCTGGCCGACCGCCGGGCCGCGGTCGGCGCCGCACTGCAGGAAATGCGCACCAGCGGCGCGCTGGCCGGAGTCAGCGCACGGGGCCTGCTGGAGTGCATCGCCAAGGAACAGCAGCACCTCGTCCAGGCGAAATCGTTCGACCAGCAGCAGCTCCACGCGAATCTGGTCGAGGTGCTCGGCAAGCTGCTCGTGACGGAAACCGCCGCGGGCCGGACGGGGCTGGGCGACCACATCGACAAGGTGCTCAACGGGTCCGGGGCGCCGGACCTCGGCCGCGCGCGGAACCGCAGGCCACAACGGAGCGGCAACGGCCGGCGGAAGTAGGACACCGTGGGTCGGCGGAACTCCGGCTGCGGATTCTGGTTCGTGGCGTTGACGTTCGGGCTCCCGATCGTGGCCGGCGCGATCGCGGCCGTGTTGCTGGCCCTCACCGCCCCGGCCATCGTGCCGTTCCTGATCACCACGGATCCGGCGCAGTTCGCCGAACACGGGACGGCCTGGTGGTGCTTTCTCGGCGCCGCACCGTTCGCCGCGCTGCTCCTGGTCGGCCAAGGACACCCGAAGCGACGCACCGCACGCCGGCGCCGAGTGGACTTCCGCAGGCTGCTGCCCCGCGCGGGGATCCTGTTGCTGGCCGTGAACGTCACCGCGCTGGTGCTCCTGCTGGACGGCAACGTCGCGCACGGCCCGCACGCGGCCCGGCAGACCGCGATCCTCTTCGGCGGCAGCGGTGCCGCCGGCGCGGCCGTGCTGATCGCGTTCCGGGTGCGGGACCGCTGGTTCCCCGCGGGGGAGCGCGTCAAGCCGGTCACCCTCGCCGCGGTGCGGGCGGCCACGGTCGAAGCCGAGCAGACGCTGCAGCAGGTCCGGGCGAACAACCTGCGCGTGAGCCGGCAGGCCGCGGCGGTCGAGCGGCAGCTGCAGGCAGCCAGGCTGACCCTCGACTTCGCCGGCCTGTGCGAGCTGCACTTCGAGTCACGCGGCTGCGCCGACAACGCCTACCAGTACTACGACATGAGCCGCGACGTGGCGCGCGGCCTCGCCGGCATGGTCGTCCGGGCCCGTGCCACCGCGACCATGCGCGTACGTTCGGAAACCAACGCGACCACCGGCCGCCGGGAGCGGCCGAACCGGGCGGCCATGACCGCCGCGGCGGCGAGCCTGGCGCGGACCAGAGCGAGCATCGGCGACGAGGTGGGCAAGGGCCTGACGATGGTCAAGAGCCTGAACGCGAGGACCGCCGACCTCAAGTGTTCGATCAGGGACAACTGCGGGAACCGCGGCCGGCGGTGGTTCGACGAGCTCGAGGCGCGGACGGCGGCCCGCCGCCAGGCAGCAGGCCGTCCGGCGTGAGCCCCATCGCGCGCGTGGCCGGCCGGACACTGGGTAACCACCCCGGCATCGGCACCACGTGACGGACGTGGAGCCCGTGGATCAGGAAGGGGTCCTGCCCCGATGCCGACCGAACAGCGGACGACACCGTTCGACGACTCGTTGCGCGTCATCGCCCTCGAGGTCGCCGACGACCTCGCCGAGCTGGCCAGGGTGCGCGCCTGGGCCGATCAGCTGCTGCAGGACCTGCCCGAAGACCAACGGGTGGACGCGCTCATGGTGGTCGACGAACTGGCCGCCAACGCCCTCCGGCACGGCACACCCCCGCGTCAGGTGCGCCTGCTGCGCAAACGCGACTGGCTCTCGGTGGAAGTCGACGACACCTGCGTCGACCCCGCCTGCCCGCGACCGGCTTCGGCCGACGGCGGGCACGGGCTCAAACTCGTCAGTGCCATGAGCGTGTCGTGGGGGCAATGGCAACGTCCCACCGGGAAGACCGTGTGGGCCGAGATCGACCTCAGCCGCACCGCGGGCTGAAGCCGGCGGCCGAAGGTCACCCGAACGGGTGGCAAAAATTCTCGAGGGCTTTCCGTCCTGGCGAGCCGGACGGCCGCCGGGCCAGACTGGGAGCAAGTCACCTGGCAGGGCCTCCGGGCCGGGTTCGGTGGCCCAGGTCCGCGGCCGGTTCAAACCAGAGCCCCCGCTGACCGCCCTTCCCGCCGAAGCACCAGCACGCACAGGGCGATTTGCCCGAGGCACACGACAACCGCAGCCGTGATCCGCCGAAGCCAACGCGACGGAGGCGCGACCCGGCGTCTTCGGCATCTCGGCTCCTCACCCAGGTACCCGAGGGCGGCGCGGTCGGCTTCAGCCCGGGAACAGCGGCGGGTCCGGGAGTTCGAGCCATTCCAGGTCCATCGGCACCAGCGTCGTCGAAAGCACCAGCTCGCGGAGCAGGTTCACGGTCAGGGTCAGGCCCACCGGCTCCCCCACCTCCTCCCGGCGCAGCCCGTGCACCCCGGCGTCGGAAAGCCGTTGCCGGACACGGGAGACGAGGTGCTCGACGCGCTTGGCCGTCCAGTTCTCGTGCGGCCGGCGCTCGGCGAGCTCGGCGGCCGCCTGCTGGCGGGACAGTGGCAGGGGCTGCGGGTCGTAGCCGAGGTACCGCTGCCCGAGCACCGCGAGCACGAGGTGCTCCTCCGCCGACAGCCGCCAGCGTTTCGGTGGTGCCGTCGGGTGCGTCGGGCGGCGCGTGACGAGGCCCGTGTCGCCGTCGGAGACGAGGAGTTCCAGTACGTGCTCGCGGGTGCCGCGCAGGAACAGCGCGGTGTAGCCGGCGGCCAGCGGCAGCGGCTCGGCGTCGCGGTGCAGCAGGACGCTGTCGGACAGCCGGATCGGGGAGCGGCCCGTGTTGGTCAGCCACCAGCGGTCCCGATCGCGCACGAGCTGCCCGTGGATCCGGCTGATCCGCACGTCTTCCTCGCCGACGCAGACGTCCACCTCCAGCCGGTTGCGGCCGAACGTCACCCGGCTGCCGGGTGCGGGCGGCACCGCCACGCCGCCGGTGACGGTCAGCGCGCTCAACGTGCCCGGGACGACGCCGGCGACGCCGTGGCGGAGGCTGTGCTGGCGGTGCGGGTCGAGGCGTCCGGCGGTCACGACGGCGTCCGCTCCCCGGCACCGCGACAACAGCCGCCACGACAGCCGCCGTGGCGCCCGATCCGCGGCCCCGGCCCGGCGGCCCCCTCGGCCGCCGGGCCGGTCGTGACCGCGGCCGGGAGCGCCACGTCGGTCCGTACCGGTTTCGCCATTTCCGCCTTGCCTCCTCCGGCCCGCGTACCCGGCCTCGGCACCATTTCTAGCCCGGGTTGCCGGGGACCGGTCCCCGGCTCACGGCAGCCGCCGGACGAGGACCTCCGCCAGCGACCGCGCGGTCGCGCACAACGCGTCCCCACCGGCCGCCGTCTTGTCCTCGACCGTGACCACGGCGATTTCCTCCCGGGTCGGCGGCGTGCCCTGCAGCACCGGCAGGGCCGGGGTGTAGCCGCGGTGCACCACCTGCACGGCGCACTCCGGGTGCCCGCCGGGCACCGGCGCCACGACGGCGTTGCGGTTGCCGACGCGGATCCGCTCCCCCGGCACGTCGTCGTCCTTCTCGATCGGCCACTCCCGGCTGAACTCGACGGTGATCGTGCGCGGGTTGTGCTCCCAGGTGCAGCCCCAGTTGCCGAACGCGCGGTCGGGTTCCTTGGCCCGGCCGAGCACGCCGGTCGTCGTGGCGCCGTCCAGCAGGCCGCAGGCGTCGACGTGCGCCAGTGACCACTCCGGCAGCGGGGCGCGCCGCGGCAGGGGCCCGTTGGCGAGCGCGGTCAGCACGCCGGAAAGCACGGAGTCCGAGTAGGAGCACACCGGCGCGTCCTGCGCGGCTTCGATCGCGCGTGAAGTGACGACGACCCGGTTGGCGTCGGCCAGCGAGACGGCCCGCTCGCACGAGCCGTCGTCGCGCTTCTCGGGGTATTCGATTTCGCCCATCTTGCCGGGCACCGGCGGCCGGGGCGGGTACCGCAGTGGGCCGGTCAGCTCGAGCCGGGTCTGCACCTTCCCGGCCTCGGCGGGCAACGTGGTCGTGACGACGCAGGTGCCGAAGTTCAGCACCTCCGGGTCCACGAACGGCTCCCCGAACCCGGTGAGCGAGTTGAGCGAGATCGCCGCGCACGGGTCCGTCCCGGCCGGGTCGGCGCCGAGGGTGTTCGCCCCGGCCGGTGTGCCGCTGGCGGTGGTCCACAGCGGCCGGCTGAGGAAGAACCCCGCCACCAGCGCGGCCACCATCGCCACCGCGGCCCCGGCGAGCAGCCGGCGGCGCAGGCGCCGGTGCGGCCGCCGCGGCACCGGCGCGTCCGCGGTGAGCAGCGTGATCGCCTCGGCGGCGGTGGGCCGGTCGGCGGGGTGCCGGGCCATCAGCGCGGCGAGCACCGGCGCGAACCGCCCGGCGCGTTCGGCGGGCACCGGCCGCCCGGCGGCGGCGCGGCGCATCTGCGCGAACGGGCCGTCGGCGCCCGAGCCCCACGGCGACCGGCCCTCGATCGCGGCGTAGAGGGTGGCGCCCAGGGAGAAGACGTCGGAGGCGGGACCGGCTTCGCCGCCGTCGGCCACCTCCGGCGCGACGTACCCGAGCGTGCCGGTGAGCTGGGCGCCGCCGGTGCGGGTGACCTCGGTCCAGCGGGCGATGCCCAGGTCGGTCAGCTTGGCGACGCCGTCCGCGGTCACCAGGACGTTGCCCGGCTTGACGTCGCGGTGGACGATGCCGCGCGAGTGCATGTCCGCGAGCGCCGCGGCGAGCTGCGCGCCGATCCGCCGGACCTGCTCCTCGGGCAGCGGCCCGTCTTCGTCGACGAGTTCCTCGAGGCTCCGGGCGGCCAGGTATTCGGTGACCAGCCACTGGGCGTCGCCCTCGACGACCGTGTCGAACACCGTGACGACGTTCGAGTGCAGCAGCCCGGCCCCGATCCGCGCCTCCCGCCGGATCTGCCCGGCGTCCTCGCCCAGCGCGCGCTTGAGCGTCACCTGCCTGCCGAGCTCGAGATCGACGGCCCGCCAGACGACGCCCATCCCACCTCGGCCGAGTTCCTCCTCCAACCGGTAGCGGTTGGCCACGACTCGCCCCATGCCCACGCAGGCAGTGTACGAAATCGCGTGTCGATCCGCTGACGCCGTGTCACCGCGGCCCGAGTGCCGGGACCGGTCCCGGTGCCCCGGCCCGATACTCCGGAAGGTGACCGACACGGGCGAGTATCCGCGGGTGCGGCTGGCCTGCGTCCGCAGCGAGCGGCACCGCGAGTACGCCGTCATGGCCAGGACCACCATCCGGTACTCGCTGGGCGACATCCCGGTTTCGCGGCCCGCCACCGGCCTCGTCGAAGCCACGGTGACCTGCGGCGCGTGTGCACGCCGGATTCGGGTGCTGGTGTTCAGCGCCGCCCGGCGCCGGTGGTGGAAGCTGGCCTGGTTCGGCTTGTTCCTGCTCGGAGCGCTGGTCGCCGGACCGGCGACCGGCCGCCTGATCGCGTTGGACGCGCTCGGCGAGCCGGCCGCGCTGCCGTACGTGCTGCCCATGCTCGCCGACGTGCTGGGCCTGGGCGGGGCGGTCGTCGGGGCCCTGTTGTTCTGCACCGACGACGGTGTCCGGCTCACCTCGTTCTGGGGTGACGCCGGGCACCGTCTCCGCCGCTGGTGACCGTGCGGCCTCACGCGAGGGTGCAGGCCGCACCGTTGAGGGTGAACGCGGTGGGTGCCGCGGTGTTGCCGGTGTGGTTGGCCTGGAAGCCGATGGTGGTCGACGCCCCGGCCGCGATCTCGGCGTTGTAGGCCACGTTCGTCGCCGTCACCTGCCCGGACGACGGTGCATAGCCGGCGCTCCAGCCCGAGGTGATGGTCTGGCCGCCGGGCAGGGTGAACACCAGCGACCAGCCGCTGACCGCGGCCGAGCCGGTGTTCGTGATGGTGATGTTCTCGGTCAGGCCGGTGTTCCACGCGCTGACCACGGCGCCGACCCGGCAGGCCCCGGTGCCCGGCGGCGGGTCGTCGGGCGGCGGGGTGCTGGAACCGAACTGCGAGAAGAACTGCCACACCAGCGCGGGCACCCAGGTCCGCGGCCCGCTGTCGCCGGTCGCCCCGTCCTGCGGCGCGGCGATGTGGCCCTCGTCGAACGCCGCCCACTGCACCGGGTACCCGGCCCGGCAGCCCGCGTAGCTCGTCACGCGGTGGGTGAGGCTGCCCTGCGCCGGCTCGGGCGGGTTCTGCGCCGTGCAGCCGTTGTTGCGGACGAACCTGTCCCGCATCGAACGGCCGCCGGAGATGTTCAGGACGTTGTCCCGGAGGCCGTGCACGCCGAGGTACGCGATGGGCTGGGTGCCCCCGCTGCACCCGCTGAGCACCCCGCCGGACTGGACCGCCACCGCGCGGAACACCGTCGCCCGGGAACACGCCAGCGAGTAGCTCATGGCCGCGCCGTAGCTGAAGCCGAGGGCGAACCGCTGGGTCGTGTCGACGCAGAGATCGCCTTCGATCTGCCGGATGATGTCGTCGACGAAGGTCACGTCCTCGCCGCCGGAGTTCGCCCAGCCGTTGTTGAAGCCCTGTGGTGCCACGAAGATGGCGCTGCTGTTCGCGAGCCGCTGCAGGCCGTAGTACGCCCAGGTCCCCGTCTGCACGGTCCGGCCCGTGTCGACGTCGGTGGACGTGCCGCCGAGCCAGTGGAAGCCGAAGATCAGCCGGTACGGGTGGGTGCGGTCGTAGCCGTCGGGGATCCGCAGGATGTAGTTGCGGCTCTTGCCGCTGGTCTGGATGGTCCGCGTGCCGCTCGTCAACGTCGGGGCCTTGCCGCAGCCCGCCGTCGCGGCCTGCGTCCGCATCGGTTCGCCGGCGGCGGTTCCGCCCGCACCCAGCACGAGGAGCGCGGCGGCCACGGCCACCACGACCTTTCTCATCATCACCTGGCTCCTTCCGGTCGAAACAGTCCGGTCGGGCCGGGAGCGCTCCCAAGCCACGACGATATCGGTCCTCGCGGTGGAGGAGAAGCGTTGCCGCCGTCTTTCAGCCGACTTGCAGCCGGCGCCCGTCCCGAGCGAGCCGGACCGGTGAAGTACGCCATGCCGATTCCGGAAATTACGGATGGCGCGGCGGGGCCCGCCTCCCGAAAACTATCGCCGAGGTCAATCGGCTGGTCGGTCCGCAACGTGGTCAACGGCGATCGAAAGTGCTCTGCCGGCTCTTCCTTGGCGCACCATCACGGAGGCAGCACTGATGGCGATCTACTTCATCCGGCACGGGGAATCCCTGGCCAACGAGCGGAACCTGTTCGCCGGGCGGCAGAACACGCCGCTGACGGACCTGGGGGTGCGGCAGGCCCACCAGGCGGGCCGGCGCGTCGCGGCGATCGGCGTCCGGTTCGACGAAGTGCACGTGTCCCCTTTGGACCGGGCGAAGGACACCGCGCGGATCATCGTGGAGCGGATCGGCACGCCGCGGGTGACCACCGTCGAATCGGCGGAACTCGTCGAACGCGATTTCGGCGTTTTCACCGCGCAGAACAAGAGCCTGGTCAAGAAAAGCGTCGGGTTCCGGGCCTACACCGAGTACTTCCACAGCTGCACCGGCTGCCCGCCCGGTGGCGAGAGCTGGCCGGAGATGTACGAGCGGGTCCGGGACTACTACGAGGCCGTGCTGCTGCCCCGGTCCCGGGCCGGCCGGTCGGTCCTCGTCGTCGCGCACAAGTACGTGGTGGAGATGTTCGCGCTGGTGGTGGCCGGGATCCGCCCCACGGAATACCGCGACCTGAAGATCCCGAACGCCCGCCCGCTGGCCGAGGCCGACCTGCGGTGGATCGCCAGGGCCACGGCCCGGTCGGCCGCCGTCCACGACTTCGGGGAGATCGTCGAGATCCGGTTGCCCGTGCTGGTCGCCGGGGCCGCCGCGCTCGGCGTCCTGGCGCAGCTCGCGGTGCGGGTCCCGGTTCCGCCGCAGGCGTTCTCCGCGGTGCTGGTCTCGTTGCTGGCGATCAGCACGTTCTTCGGCATGCTCCGGCTGCATTCCGGGGCCGTGCGGGGGCTCGGCCGCGGCCTGCGCGTCGCCCTGCCGCTGACCGCCGCGCGCGTCGCGGCCGGCCTGGCACTCGTGTCCCTCTCGCCGGGCACGCCGGGCCTGCTGCTCGGGCTGTTCCTGCTGCTGCCGCCGGCCCTGATCACGCCGACGTTGTCGCTGCTGTGGGACGGCGACTACTTCACGTCGGTGCGGCAGACGGTCGCGGCCTCGCTGGTGCTGCCGGTGGCCCTGCTGCTCGCGCTGTGGCTGCCGCACCGGCTCGCCGGCCTGGACTCCGCGCTGACCGGGTACCTCGGGGTGCTGGCCGGGGCGATGGCGCTGCCCGCGCTGGCGGCCCAGGTGCTGCGCCGTCGCAACCCGATCCGCGCCGGCTCGCTGAGCACGAACTGGAACTGGGTGGGCGGCTTCGCCCTGGTGCCACTGGCCGGGTTCGTCACGTTCGCGCTGACACCGGCCGGCGCGGACCACGCCGGCGCCCACCCCGGCCTGGTGGCGTGCGTGGCCGTCGTGGCCGCCGTGCTGCTCGGCCTGCGGATCGCGAGCGTCGCGTTCGTGCGCTGGCGGAAGCTGCCGGCCCGGGTCGCCCGGGACGTGTTCATCACGCAGAGCACGCCCAACGTCTTCCTGTGGTTCGCCGTCGTGGGCGGGGTCGGCTCCGCGGTCGCGGACGCGGCCACGCTGCTGGCGCCGATCACCGCGTGCGGGTTCTTCGCCGCGATGTTCGTCGACGAGGCGGTGATCGTCCGCCGGTTCACGCGCCGGCTGCGGGCGGCAATGGCCGACGTCGGTCCAGCCGCCCCCGTCGCGGCCGCTGGCTAGCCTGGGGGAATGAGCCGATCGATCATGTCCTTGGCCGATCTGGCCACCCCGATGGCCATCCGGGTGGCCGCAACGCTCGGCCTGGCGGACCACGCGGGCGCGGAGGGCGCGACGGCGGACCGGCTGGCGTCCTTGACCGGGACGTCGGCCGCGGCGCTGAGCCGGCTGCTCGATCACCTGGTGACCGCCGAGGTGTTCGTCCTGGACGCGGAATCCGGCCGCTACCGGCCGACGGACCTCGGCGCCCAGCTGCGGGAAGACGCGCCCGAGGGGGTCAGGCCGCTGCTCGACATCACCTGCGCCGGGGGCCGTGCCGACCTCGCGTTCGTCGACCTCCTCGAGGTGATGACCAGCGGCGAGCCGGCCTACCCCCGCCGGTACGGCCGCGACTTCTGGGCCGACCTCGACGCCGAGCCGAAGCTGCGGACGTCGTTCGACGCCCAGATGAACTGGCGGTTCCGTGCGCACGCACCGCTGATCGCCCGGAACTTCGACTGGAGCCGGTTCCCGGAGATCCTGGACGTGGGCGGCGGCGACGGACCCCTGCTCGTCGAGATCCTGCGGGCCCACCCGGGCGTCCGCGGCCGGATCCTCGACCTGCCGCCCACCGCCGCGGCCGCCGCCGGACGGCTGCGGGCCGCGGGCTTCGCCGACCGGGCGGGTGCGGTGCCCGGCAGCTTCTTCGACCCCCTGCCGCGGGGAGCCGACGCCTACCTGCTGTCCGACATCCTCCACGACTGGGACGACGAGCACGCCCGCAGGATCCTGGTCCGCTGCCGCGAGGCCGCGGCGCCGGAGGCGTCCGTCGTGCTGATCGAGCCGGTGCGCGGCTACGGGGCGAGCACCGCGATCGACCTGTTCATGCTGATGTGCTTCGGCAGCAAGGAAAGGACGGTCGAGGAGCTCACGGAGCTGGCCACCGGCTGCGGGCTCGTCTTCCGCGGCGCGGCCCCGGTGAGCGACGGCCGCTGGGCGCTGGAGTTCACGGTCGCGCCTCCGGCGTGCGCAGCTACTTCCGCGCGGCCGCCCAGGGCATGAGCTGCTCGGCGAGCGCCCGGCTGTACGGACGGACCAGCTCCTGCAGCTCCGCGCACGCCGGCTCGCCGATGTGCGCGTAGGGCGCCACGCTGTTCTCGTCGGTCGCCTTCTCGAGCTCCGCCCGGCGGGCCGCCCCCTCGGGCGTGAACGTCGGCGCGTCGTCACCGGTGAGCCAGTCCCGCTCGCGCAGGCCGGCGACGGCCCGGTTCCAGTCCTCTTCGGACCACGCACGGGACGTGCGCAGGGTTTCGGCCGGGACGGCGCCGGACGCCGCGTGGGTGACGAGGGCTTCGATGCCGTTCAGCCTCGCCGTCAGGAGGGCGGCGATGTGCGCGTCGCCGCGGTATTCGCGGAGCAGGGTCTGCGCGTGCCACAGCACCAGGTGCGGCTCCGCCGGCCACTCCAGGGCCGCGTGGGCGGCGAAGAGCGGGCGGCCGGTGACGTCCCCGGTCACGGCCTCGGCGGCCGCGCGCGCGAGCTCCGCGGCCCGGCGCATCTCCGGCGACTCGATCGCGTCGCCCAGGACCGCGCGCAGCGCCCGGTCGGCCGCCGCGTGGCGGGCGGCCAGGACCGCGGCCGGGTCGGTCGTGGACCAGGCCGTGGCGATCGACGCGTGCACGAGGGCCGGGTTGAAGTTGTAGAAGGTCGCGACCACGACCGGGGCCGGGACCGCCCCGAGCGCCGCCGACCGCGAGGCGAAGTAGCCGGCGCGGCCGGTGAGGCCGAGATCCGCGTAGGCGGCCGCGGCTTCGGGGGCGAAGTAGATCATCCCGTGGTAAGGCTCGAGGATCCGCCAGGTCCGGCGCGCCGCTTCGATCACCCGGCCAACATACCATCCAGTCGGTACGGCGGGGGCGCGCGCCGGCGGCACCCGTCCGCAGCATCAAAACGGTTCCGCGTTCTGCGGAAACCCCCGGTCTCGCCGTGCACCGGCGGGCGGGCGCCGATAGCGTCACGAGCGCCATGACCAGCACTGTCCTTTTTGTACAGCAGTGGCTCAACGCCACCTATCGCGACGTCGCCGGGTACCAGCCGTGCCCCGAAGACGGCGTCCCCGGCCGGGCCACGACGTTCGCGCTGGTCCGCGCACTGCAGCACGAACTCGGGATCGCCCCGCTCGCCGACAACTTCGGCCCGTCGACGCTGGCCGCACTCGACCTTCGCGGCGGCGTGCGGCGCGGCGAACCGGCGTCGAACCTCGTCCGGATCGTCCAATCCGGACTGATCTGCCGGGGCTACGACGTCGCGGCGCTCGACGGCACCTTCGGCAAGGCCACCGACGCGGCGATCACGGCGTTCACCACCGACAGCGGCGCCGCCGCCCCCGCGGACGGCTCGTTCTCGCCAAAACTGCTGAAAGCCCTGCTGTCCCTGGATTCGTACCGGCTCGCCCACGACGGTGACCGGCAGGTCCGCGCGGTCCAGCAGTGGCTCAACGGGCAGTACCCGGCGCGCCGGGACTTCTTCGTCGGCGCCACCGACGGCCGGGTTTCCCGGGACCTCGTCACGGCGGTGTCCTACGCCATCCAGTTCGAGCTGGGCATGACCGACGACAACGCCACCGGCACCTTCGGCCCGGCGACCCGCGCCGGGCTCAAGACGCACCCGGTCGCCGAGGGCGACACCGGCGTCTGGCCCCGGCTGTACACGGCGAGCCTGGTCATGAACGGCTACGGCTCCTTCACCGACGTGTTCGACCCGGGGATCGCCGCGGCGACCCGGCGGTTCCAGGAGTTCGCCGCGCTGGACGTCACCGGACAGGGCGACTTCCCGACCTGGGCGCTGCTGATGGCGTCCAACGGGGACCCGGACGGCCCGGGCGCCGCCTGCGACTGCGCCACCACGATCACGCCCGCCCGCGCCCGGGCGCTGTACGACACCGGCTACCGGCTCGTCGGGCGCTACCTCGACCAGCGGCCGGAAAGCAAGCTGGACAAGAAGATCAAGCCGGGCGAGCTGGACGTCATCTTCGCCGCCGGGCTCAAGGTGTTCCCGATCTCCCAGTACGCCGGCGACAGCCTCGGCTACTTCACCCGCGAGCAGGGCCGGCGGGACGCCGCGGACGCGCACCGGGCGGCCGCCGGGTACGGGTTCCCGCACGGCACGGTGATCTACTTCGCCGTCGACTTCGACGCGACCCGCGCCGACGTCGACGGCAACGTCGTGCCGTACTTCGAAGGCGTCGCCGCCGGGCTGGCCGCGGCCGGGCACCGCTACCGCCACGGGGTCTACGGCGCCCGCGACGTCTGCACCCGGGTCAGCGAGCGCACGCACGCGTGCTTCTCGTTCGTCGCCGGGATGTCCACCGGCTACGCGGGGAACAAGGGGTTCCCGCTCCCGGAGAACTGGGCCTTCAACCAGGTCCAGACGCTCTGGGTGGGCGAGGGCGACGGCCGCATCCAGATCGACAAGAACACCCACCGGCCCGGGAGCGACCCCGGCGTCGCGTCGGTGACGGCCCCGGGAGCGAACGCATGACGACCTTGTCCCGGCGCAGCGTGCTGGCCGGCGGCCTCGGCGTGGCCGGCGCGCTCGGCGTGGCTTCCGGCGGCCTGCTCGGCACCGCGTCCGCCGACGCCGCCGAGCCCGGCTGGTCCGGTGCCGTCAGCCTCAACGGCTGGCCCGTGGTGCCCGCGGTGCCGTCGTTCCCGGTGGAGGGCACCGACCTCGCGGTGGCCGTGCTCCCCGGCGACGTCGCCACCACGCTGCTGCACTGCGCCCGGCGGTTCTGCTACGAACTCGGCGGTTCCCTCGCGCCGGGCGACATCACCGGGCACACGCCCGGCCGCGCGGTGGCGGCCGGGTACGAGAGCAACCACCTGTCCGGGACGGCCATCACGATCCGGCAGTCCGCCTACCCCCGCGGCGCCGCGGGCGGTTTCTTCCCCCAGGAGCTCGTGGTCGTCCGCGACATCCTCGCCGAGTGCGAAGGCGTCGTGCGGTGGGGCGGCGACCTGAGCCCGGTGAAGGAGTCGCACCTGCAGATCGACGTGCCCCCGGGCGACGCGCGCCTGAGCCGGGTGGCGGCCAAGATCGCCGGCTGGAAGCTCGAGCCCGGGGCGGGCGCGGGCAGCGACCTGGACCCGTTCACCGAGCCCCGGCGGGCGACGGCCCGGCTGCTCGCCCGCGCCCAGGGCGCACGTTAGAAATCGGTAACCGCGCGAGCGGCGCCGGATGGGTGTTTCGTCCCGTTGAATGGAGCCTCCCGAGAGCGACGACGGAGGAAGACGAGATGAACCGCACCCGGCGCTGGATCCTGGCCATCGCGGTGACCGGCGTGGTCGCCGTCGCGGCCGGGCTCTACTGGTTCCAGCCGTGGCAGCTGGTGGTGGACGAGACCGTGCAGGAGGACCTGCCCGCCGCCGCCCCGGTGGCCGCCGCGCCGTCGCCGCCCGCTCTGCCGTCGCCGTCCGCTCCGCCATCGACCTCTGCCGCGCCGGCCGCGCCGGCCGAAGTCGCGAGCGGCAGCCTGATCAGCCACGAGCACCGGACCACCGGCACGGTCCGGGTCCTGCGGGCCGCCGACGGGTCGCTCGTGCTGCGCCTGGAGAACCTCGACACCAGCAGTGGCCCCGACGTGCACGTCTGGCTGTCCGACGCGCCGGTGAAGCCGGGCAAGGACGGCTGGCACCTGTTCGACGACGGCAAGTACCTCGACGCGGGCAAGCTCAAGGGCAACAAGGGAAACCAGAACTACCCGCTGCCCGCCGGCACCGACCTCACCGCCTACACGAGCGTGAGCGTCTGGTGCGACCGCTTCAACGTCTCCTTCGGCGCGGCGGAACTGGCCCGGCCCACGGTCTGACCCGCGTCAGTCCCCCGCCACCGAGGTGGCCGCCAGCATGTGGGGCCAGATCGCCGCGCCCATCCGCTCGGGGCTACCGGGGCAGCCGCGGCGCAGCCAGTCGATGACCGTGCCGAGCACGGCTCCGGCGATGAACGCCGCCGCGGGGTCGTCTTCGTCCTCGGCGAAACCGCGCTTGGCGTGGGCGGCGGCCGTGATCCGCTCCAGCAGGTGGTTGATCACCCGGGCGCTGCCGTCCGCGCCGAGCAGCGCGCGGTAGAGGTGCGCGTTATCGGCGACGTGCGCGAAGAACCGGGGCAACGGGTTGGGCACCGGACCGCCGCCGGCCAGCGGGGCCGCCGCGACCAGCTCGTCGAACAGGGCCGTGCACGCACACGCGGCCAGCTCCGCCAGGTCGGTGTAGTGCTCGTAGAACGTCGAGCGGTTGACGCCGGCGCGCTTGGTGACGTCGGAGATCGAAATCTGCGGCAGGTCCCGGTCCGCGATCAGCTCGCGCAGCGCGGCCTCCAGGGCCGCGCGCGAGCGCCGGGTGCGGGGATCGACTGACGGTGCGGGCACCCGCGCATCCTATATTTTCCGACACATGTTGGTTATCCGCCAGTTGTCGGATAGCCTGGCGCACACGTCGTGTCGGTTCTGGCGCGCACCCGCCGGGGAACGTCGGCTACGCGGTCACCCCGCGGCACCGGTTCCCCGCGCCGCCGAGCACCGGGCCCGCACGGCCTACGCCCCTCGTCGCGAGGCACCTCAAGACGGCCACCACCAGGGAGGAACCATGACCACACCGCTTCCGGTCTACCCCGGGACCCGCTCCCCGCGCTGCCCGTTCGACCCGCCCGCCGCCTACGCGGACTGGCGGCGGGCCGACGGCCTGCAGCGGGTCACGCTGTGGAACGGCGCCACCGCCTGGGCGGTGAGCCGGTACGCCGACGTCCGGGCCGTGCTGGCCGATCCCCGGATCAGCGCCGACGCGCGCCGGTTCCCGGAGCTGAACCCGGGCGCCGGGCAGGGGCGGCCGCACGCCTTCCCGCGGATGGACGACCCCGACCACGCCCGGCTGCGCCGCATGCTCACCGGCGAGTTCACCGTGAAGCGCGTCGCCGCGATGCGCCCGCACATCCAGGAGCTGGCCGACCGCTTCCTCGACGCGATGATCGCCCAGGGGCCGCCCGCGGACCTCGTGCGCGACTTCGCGCTGCCGATCCCGTCGCTGGTGATTTCGCTGCTGCTCGGCGTGCCGTACGCCGACCACGAGTTCTTCCAGGCCCACAGCACCACGATGAACCGCGCGGACGCCTCCGCCGAGGAGAAGGGCGCCGCCGGCGCCGCGCTCTTCGGCTACCTGGCCGGGCTGGTGGAGCGCAAGCAGCGGGAGCCGGGCGACGACCTGATCAGCAGGCTGCTCGCCGACCGCGTCGCCACCGGCGAGCTCGCCCCGCAGGACGTCGCCATGAACGGCATGATCCTGCTGTTCGCCGGGCACGAAACCACCGCCAACATGATCGGCCTGGCGACGCTGGCCCTCCTCGAGAACCCGGCCACGGCCACCCGGATCCGGGACACCGACGACCCCGCGGTGATCGCGAACGCCGTCGAGGAGCTGCTGCGCTACCTCTCCATCGCCCAGGACATGATCCTGCGCGTGGCCGCCGAGGACATGACCATCGGCGGGCAGCCGGTCGAGGCCGGCGACCTCCTGACGATCAACCTGCCCGCCGCCAACCGGGACCCCGAGCTGCTCGAGGCGCCCGACACCTTCGACATCGACCGCGTCACCCGCGGCCACCTCGCCTTCGGCCACGGCGTCCACCAGTGCCTCGGCCAGTCACTGGCGCGGGCGGAGCTCCAGCTCGCGCTGCCCGCCCTGCTGCGCCGGCTGCCGACGCTGCGCCTGGCGATCCCCCTGGCGGAGGTCCGGCTCCGCCACGACATGTCCGCCTACGGCGTCCACGAGCTGCCCGTCACCTGGTGAGGGCGCGCGAACGCGGCGCTTGACCTTGACACTGTGACAAGGTCTTCACTGCGGGGGAGGAGGTGGTCACCATCAACCACACAACGGACACCCGGCTGCTCGACGCCCTCGGCGCCGCGAACTCGTCCACCCGGCTCCAGGCGGCGCTCGCCGCGGGCACCCGGCCCGACCCCGCGCTTGCCGACGCGCTCGTGGCCCGGTGCGCGGTCGAGCCGGACTTCTTCGTCCGCGACATGCTGACCTGGGCCCTGACCCGCCTCCCGGCGGACGTCACCGTGCCCAAGCTCGTCGCGGAGCTCGGCTCGGGGCGGGCGCAGGCCCGCAGCCAGGCCCTGCACACGCTGTCCAAGATCGGCGACCGGTCGACGTGGCAGGCGATCACCCGGTCGCTGCTGCACGACCCCGACGACGAGGTCGCGCGCAGCGCCTGGCGCGCGGCCGTCGTGCTCGTGCCGTCCGGCGCGCGGAGCGGGCTGGCCGAGGACCTGGCCACCCAGCTCGGCCGCGGTGACCGGGACGTGCAGCTGAGCCTCAGCCGGGCGCTGGTCGCGCTCGGCGACGTCGTCGAGCCCGCCCTGCGGCGGCGGTTCACGAGCGCCGACCCGGTGGTCCGGGCGCACGCCCGCGCCACGGAACGGCTCCTGCACGACCCGGACGCCGGCTTCGACCTGGCCGTCGACGAGGCGAAGCGGATCGTCGCGCTCGGCCCGGAACGAGCGGCGAACCCGGCGTGCTGATCGGCGAGGTGGCCCGCCGGTCCGGGGTGAGCACGCGGATGCTGCGGCACTACGACTCCCTCGGGCTGGTGCGGCCGACCGGCCGGACCGTCGGCGGCTACCGCGAGTACTCCGAAGCGGACATCCGCCGGATCTTCCACGTCGAAGGCCTGCGCTCGCTCGGCATGTCGCTGCGGCAGATCGGCCAGGCGCTGGCGGATCCGGCCTTCACACCGTCCACTTTGGTCGGTGACCTGATCCGGCGGACCGAAGACCGGCTGAAGCGGGAGCAGGAGCTGCTCGAGCGGCTGCGCGCGATCGACGCCTCGGAGCCGTCCGGCTGGGACGGCGTCCTGCACGTCGTCGGGCTCCTGCACGGGCTCGACTCCCCCGATCCCTCACGCCGTCAGCGGGCCGCACTGGCCCCGGTCGAGGACGTCCCGCTGCTGGCCAAGGCGGTGCTGAGCGAAGCGAACCCGAACGTCGCCGGCGCCCTGCGCTGGGCGCTGGCCCGCGCGGGCGCCGACGGCCTGGCCGGCCTGGCCGCCGGGCTGCGCTCGGACGACGTCGACGTCCGGCGGCGTGCCGTGCTGGCCATCGCCGAGCTGCCCGGCGACGAGGCGACCGCGGTGCTCGCCGGCGCGCTCGCGGACCCGGACCCGGCGGTGCGCCGCCACGCCGCGCTGGCCGCCGGCGGCCGCGGCACGACCGCCGCCGTCCCGGTCCTCGTCGGCATGGTGGCCGACGGCACCAACGACGTCGAAGCGGCGGAAGTACTGGGCACCCTCGCGGGGGACGCCGGACTCGGCGAGCGGATCGTGCACGCGCTGGCCGACGAGCTCGCCGGGCCGCCGGCCGTGCGGATCCGCGTGGCGCAGGCCCTCGCCGAGCTGCCGGGAACCGCCGCTCAGGACGCCCTGCGGCGCCTCGGCGACGACGAGGACGCGGCGGTCGCGCTCATCGCCTCGGCGCTGGCCGGGGAGCGCTGATCACCGCACCGCGGAATCCTTCGCTCGATAAGTCGACTTTTTCGCCTGGTTGCCGCACACCTCCATCGAGCACCACCGCCGCGTTCCCGGGCGGGAGGTGTCCAGGAACAACGCCCCGCACCGCGGCCCCGCGCACCGCCGCACCCGGGCGAACTCCGGGGAGGTCACCAGCTCCAGCGCGTCCCGGGCCAGCAGGGCCAGCATCGCCGACGCGGGATCCGCGGCCTGCCACCGCAGTTCGCCCGACGGCGTGAGCGACGGCGCCGGGACCGGCAGTGCCGCGAACCGGTTGAGCCGTTGCCGCGTCGAGGGACGCACCGACGCCGTCAGCAGCTCGTGGATCGCCTCGCGGACCGCGCGGGCGTCCTCGGCCGACGCCGGGCGGACCGGGGTCGCGAACGGGCCGAACCGGTCGATCCACGCACCCCAGGCCGCCGCGTCCGGCAGTTCCTCCGTCTCCGACGGCGTCCCCCGGTACCGCAGTGTCCGGATGAAGTCGAGGCACCGGCGGCCCGCTCCCGAGCGGAATCTCTCCGTCATACGGGTCACAGTACGCGGGAACCAGTTTGACTGGTACCGTCGGGAACCGATCAAACCGGTTCCACGATCTGGGGGCACGATGACCGAGACCGAGCAGAAGGCCCCGCCCGGCTGGCTCGTGCTGCTGCTGGCCGTCTCCTGTGGACTGACCGTCGCCAACCTCTACTACGCCCAGCCGCTGCTCGCCGAGCTGCGGCAGACGTTCGGCGTCGGGGAGGCCGCGGCCGGCGGGGTCGTCACGGCCACCCAGATCGGGTACGCCGCCGGGATGCTGCTGCTCGTCCCGCTCGGCGACCGGCTCGAGAACCGCGGGCTCGTCGCGACGCTGCTCGCCGTCGCCTGCGCCGGGCTGGTCGGCACCGGGGTCGCGCCCGGGTTCGCCGTGCTGCTCATTGCCTCGCTGGCCGTCGGGGCGGCGTCGGTCGTCGTGCAGATCCTCATCCCGTTCGCCGCCGACCTCTCCCCCGACGCCATCCGCGGCCGGATCGTCGGGCGGGTCGTCAGCGGGCTGCTCTTCGGGATCCTGCTCTCCCGCGTGGTCGCCAGCCTGCTCGCCGAGGTGACCAGCTGGCGCGTGGTGTTCCTGATCTCGGCCGGGGCGATGGCCGCGCTCGCCGTCGTGCTGCGCTTCATCCTGCCGCCCCGGGCACCCAAGACCGACGTCCGGTACGGCGAGCTGCTCCGCTCGACGTTCGCGATGGCCCGGAAGTACCCGGCCCTGCGCCACCGCGCCCTCTACCAGTCGGCGATGTTCGGGGCGTTCAGCGCGTTCTGGACGACCATCGCGTTCGTCCTCACCGCGCCGCCGTTCAACTACTCCCAGCTGGGCGTGGGTCTTTTCGCGCTGGCGGGCGCGGCCGGGGCGGCAGTGGCGCCGCTGGCCGGGCGCTGGTCGGACCACGGCCACGGCCGCCGGCTCACCGCGGGCGCGTTCGTGCTCTGCGCCGCCGCCTTCGCGCTGGCGGGGTTCGGCGCGCACAGCGTCATCCTGCTGGCGATCGCCGCGATCGCCATCGACACGGCGGTCCAGGCGACGCTGGTGACCGGCCAGCACGTGATCTACCAGCTCGACCCGGCGGCCCGCGCCCGCGTCAACAGCGTGTACCTGGGCACGTTCTTCATCGGCGGCGCAATCGGTTCCCAGGCGGGATCGATCGCCTACCACCTGGGCGGCTGGACGGCGGTCGTCGTGTTCGCCGGCGTGCTGCCGCTGCTCGGCCTGGCCGGGATGACCCGCACCCGCGTCTAGCGCCGGTCGCCGATGATCGTGTCGAGGTTGGCGCGGGTGGTTTCCAGCTCGCCGATCGCCGCGTCGAGCCGGCTCCGCTGCTGCCGCAGCGCGTCGGCGAGCTCCGGGCAGTCCGGCGTCAACCAGCCGTCCTCGTCGACGAGGCACGGCAGGACCTCCAGGATCTGCGCGGTGTTCAGCCCGGCCGCGAGCAGGATCCTGATCCGCCGCACCGCCGCCACGTCGGCCTCGCCGTAGACGCGGTAGCCGCTGGGCCGCCGCTCCGGCGTCAGCAGGCCCTGCTTTTCGTAGTACCGCAGTGCGCGTTCGCTGACGCCCGTGCGCCGGGCGAGCTCCCCGATCCGCATCCGCACCCCCGGACTTGACTCTGACGTCAATGTCAAGGTTTAGCTTAGCCGCCATGACCTCCGTGACCGTCCTCGGACTGGGCCCCATGGGCCGCGCCCTCGCCGCCGCGTTCATCGCCGCCGGCCACCCGGCCACCGTGTGGAACCGCAGTCCCGGCAAGGAAAACGGCCTTCGAGCCGCCGTCGCCGGAACTGCCGCCGAAGCGATCGCGGCCAGTCCGCTCGTCGTCGTCTGCGTGCGGGATTATGCCGCGGTGCACGCGATCCTCGACGTCGAAGCACTCAAGGGCCGCACCCTGGTGAACGTCACCGGCGGCTCGCCCGCGCAAGCCCGCGAGCTGGCTTGCTGGGCCGCGGAGCACGGAATCGGTTACCTCGACGGCGTGATTGTCGCGACGACCGACGCCATCGGCGGCCCGGACGCCACGCTGTTCTTCAGTGGCCCGGCCGACGTCTACGAAAAGCACCACCACACCCTCGCCGCGCTCGGCGGGAACCCGGCCCACCTCGGCGAAGACCCCGGCCGGGCCGCCGCGTTCGACGCGTCGCTGCAGGACATGCTGTGGACGTCGATGAGCGGCGTCGTCCACATGTTCGCCCTCGCCGAAGCCGAGCGCATCGACGCCACCGACATCGCCGGCCACGCGAAGGCGCTGCTCGGCTTCTTCCCGGACATGATCGACTTCCTCGCCGGCCAGGTCGCGGCCGGCAGCTACCCCGGCGACGCGGGCACGCTCGACGCCACCGCGGCCACGATGGACCACGTCCTCGCCGCCGCCCGGGCGAGGAACCTCGACAACGGCGTCCTGTCCGCGGCCCGCGCCGAAGTGCAGCGGGCCATCGACACCGGGCACGGCAGCGACGGCTTCGGCCGGCTCGCCGCGCTCCTGCTCAGTGACGCGGCCGCAGGGAGTGCTTCGTGATGTACTTGCCCACGCCCGTGCCGAGCGTCGTGCCGTCGACGTCGGCGGAACGGAAGTGGATGCCCGCCCAGATACGGGCTCCGATCACTTCGGCGGTCGCCTGGGAGAAGCGCTCGAAGTGGCGTGTGGTGCCGCTGTCGACGCTGTAGGCGCTGAACGAAACCCTGTCCCGGCCGAAGAAGTGCTGGTACGCCGTCATCTGCGCGGCGGTGCGGCAGGTGTGGCCGGACGGGTAGTCGGGGTTCGGCGGGGTGACCACCAGCGGCGTCCAGCCCGGATCCGCCTCCGTGGCCGGGTTCCCGTCGGCCGCGGCGAGCCGGACGGCGGTGACCGGCCGCCAGAAGTGCCAGAACTCCTTGTCGTTCGCGCAGGCGATCGCGCCGTCCGTGCCGGCGAAGTCCGCCAATGCGTAGAGGCGCGCGGTGTCCAGCACGCCGAGCCGCTGGGTGACCGCGAGGTCGCGCTTCATCCCCCAGCTGACGGACCGCCGGTCGTGCCACCAGAGCGCCGCGTCGGTCTGGTCCGCGGTGCGGGCCGTGCTCGTCGCCGAGCCGAGCCGCTTGACCTCCTCGAAATCGCGGGTGTACGCCCGGCTCGTGAGCGACGGCGGCCCCGGCGTGCGGAACATCGTCGCGTCCGGAATGGCGAACGGCTTCAGGAAACCGACCCAGGCGCCCGTGTTCTCGAAGGCGGGCGGGGTCGGGCGGTACTGCCCCGGCTCGGTGCCGACGGTCCAGAGCCGCGGGTCGAAGGCCCCGTCGTGCTGCCGGGCGGCGAGCATCGCGGCGGCCGCCTCGGCGCCGACCCGGATGCCGCCGCGCTTCGCCGGCCCGTCCGGGAGGCCGGCCAGCCACTCGTCGTACTGGACGCGCAGCCTTTCCCGCTGTTCCGGGAAAATCGCGTCCAGCACGCGGTGGGCGGCCGTGCCGACGGCGGCGTCCGCCGACTCCCGGCCGGTGGCCCGCGGGGCGGTGAGGTAGGGCTCGTACGGCGTCCCCTCGATCGCGTTCACCGCGTCGTAGACCGCCCCGCTGACCATGGCGAACCCCCGCCCGGCGACCTGCGGCGGAGCCTGGTGCGCGACGTCCCAGATCGCCGTCTGCGCGTTGAGGTCCCAGACCACGACGGCGTTCGGTGCCGTGTTCGCGGCAGCGGCCGCCGCCGGTGGCGCGGTGAGAGTGAGAGCCGCGAGAACCGCGGCGCAGCGTGCCTTGACCATAGTCAACCCCATGCGTTTCGCATCGACACCGCTACGCAACGTATCGCCACCCGTCCCGCGGAGGCAATCCCCCTTATGCGAAGACTGCCCGGTTCGCCTCGGCCCATTCGGCGTACGTCGTGCCCGGGCGGCCGAGCAGTTCTTCCACCACGCCGGTCGGCGCCTGCGGGTGCCGCAGCGTTTCTTCGAAGCCTTCGAGCAGCCATCCGACGGCGTCTTCCGGGACGCCGTAGGCAATCCACTGCGTGCGCTGCTCGTCCGGGCTCAGCTCACGGAACCGGATGTCCTTGCCCAGCACCGAAGCCAGGGTTTCGGCCTGCCCACGCTGGCTGATCGCCGCCGGTCCACTGAGGACATACGTGGCGCCGACGTGCCCGTCGGTCGTCAGCACCCGCGCGGCCACCGCGGCGATGTCGCCGAGGTCGATGGGGGTCGATGTCGCGTCGCCGTAGGCCAGCGCCACCTCGCCCGCCCGGACCATGGGCGCCCAGTCGAGCGTGTTGTTCATGAACATGCCGGGCCGCAGGAAGGTCCAGGCGAACCCGCCCTCCCGGACGGCCGCTTCGACGGCGGCGTACTCGTGGCCGCTCGACCCCTCGTGCTCGTCCCCGACACTGCTGCCCGACAGCGCGACGACCCGCTCGACACCGGCGTCGGAAGCCAGCTCGCAGAACCGCCGGACGGTCCGCGCCATCGGGGCGAGGTACACCGCCGAGACGCCCTTGAGCGCCACCGGCAGGGTGGACGGCCGCGCCAGCGACCCGACGACCACCTCGGCTTCCGGTGGGAGTTGCGCGCGGTCCGGGTCCACGGTCAGCGCCCGCACGGCCACCCCCGCGGCCAGCAGTTCGTCGACCACCAGGCGGCCGACGCTGCCGGTCGCCCCTGTCACCAGGATCGTCATGAGCACCCTCCTCGTTCTCGTATGCCGTACGAGATAGTACGGCATACGAGAACTCCGGGGCACCCGGAAAACGGGAGATTCAGGAAGTGATCGTCGGCAGCTCAGGCGCCGCGACGTCGTAGACCTTGCCCTCTTGCGTCAGCAGCGCCGCCAGGACCTTGGCCTTGCGGTCCGTCTGCTCCGCGGTCCCCCAGCGGACGATCTTCCCGTTGGCCAGCGTGAACTCCACGCTCGCCGGCGTCTTCGCCGTCGCCGTCGTGACCTGCTTCAGCAGCTGCTCCGGGATCACCCCGAGCACCGCCGTCACCGCTCGGGTCACCGGGTCGTCCGCCGACACCTTCGGCAGCTTCAGCTCCGGCAGGCCCGGTGGCCGCGCCGGGATGGTCTTGAACACCACGCCGCCGCCGTCGACGAGGTGAACTCCGTCGCCGCCGGGGCCGCTGTCGAAGAACGCGATCGCCGTGCGCTCGGTCACCGTGATCTCGACCGTGTTCGGCCACGAGCGCGACACCTCGACCGTCGCGATGCCCGGCATCGCCGCCACGCGGTCGCGGATCTCGTCGGTGCTCAGGCGCAGCATCGGCTTGTCCGCCGGGACCGCCGCCACCGTGCGGATCTGGTCGGCGGACACCGTGCGGGACCCGTTCACCGCGACGTCCCGCACGCCGAGCATCGAGCTGAAGAACAGCAGGTACACCAGCGCCACCACGGTGAGCACCGAAAGCAGCGCGACCCACCGGCGGCGGATCTCCACCTGCCGGTTGGGCCGGTTGCGCGGTGACGGCCGCGCGGCGGCGGCGCGGGTCCGGCGGCGCTCCTCCTCGGAGCGCCGCCCCCGCCGTTGCCGGGCCAGGGAGGCGCGATCCTCTTCCGCGGCGGAGGAGGACGGCGGGCGGCGTTCCCTGGTCGGACTCATGGCCTCAGCGCTTGTCCAGCTCGGCGAGGATCTCCGGGCCCAGCTGCGTGACGTCGCCCGCGCCCATGGTCACCACGAGGTCGCCGGGCTTGGCCAGCCCGGCCGCCAGCGGCGCCGCGACGTCGAACGCCGGCTCGTAGTGCACCGCCGCGGTCACCTTGTCGGCGATCAGCGCGCCGGTGACGCCCGGCTCGGGCTCCTCGCGCGCGCCGTAGACGTCGAGCACGACGACCTCGTCGGCCAGCGACAACGCCTCCGCGAACTCCGTCGAGAACGTCTTGGTCCGCGAGTACAGGTGCGGCTGGAAGACGACGATCACGCGCCCGGACCCGGCCGCCGTCCGCACCGCGCGCAGCTGGGCGGCCACCTCGGTCGGGTGGTGGGCGTAGTCGTCGTAGACGCGGACGTCGCCGGCCCGGCCCTTGAACTCGAAGCGCCGCCGGACGCCGCCGAACGCCGCGAGCCCCTCGACCATGCCCTCGACCGGCGCGCCCAGCTCGATCCCGGCCAGCAGGGCCGCGACCGCGTTGAGCGCCATGTGCTCACCCGGCACGGCGACCCGCACCGACAGCTCCGAGCCGTCGAGCAGCAGCCGCACGACCCCGCCGTCCGGCGCCGGGGCGTAGTCCAGGACCTGCGCGTCGGTGGCCGTGCGCCCGTAGCGGCGGACCCGGACGCCCAGCTCCGCGGCCTGCTTGCCCAGTTCGTCGGCCGCGGCGTCGTCGGCGCAGACGATGAGCAGCCCGCCCGGCACGATCCGGCTGACGAACTCGGTGAAGACCTTCGTGTAGGCCTCGGCCGTGCCGTGGTGGTCGAGGTGGTCGGGCTCGACGTTCGTCACGACCGCGACCGACGGCGAATACGTCAGGAACGAGCCGTCGCTCTCGTCGGCCTCGGCGACGAAGACGCCGCCTTCGCCGTGGTGGGCGTTGGCGCCGGACTCGTTGAGGTCGCCGCCGATGGCGAACGACGGGTCGAGCCGGCAGTGCTGCAGCGCCACGGTGAGCATCGACGTCGTCGACGTCTTGCCGTGCGTGCCCGCGATACAGGCGACGCGGTGGCCTTCCATCAGCCCGGCCAGCGCCTGGGCCCGGTGCAGCACCGGGATCCCGGCTTCGCGCGCCGCGGCCAGCTCGGGGTTCGTCTCCTTGATCGCCGTCGAGACGACGACCGCGGACGGCGGCTGCGAAAGCGCGGCGATGTTCGAGGCGGCCTGGCCGACGAACAGCTCGGCGCCCTGGGCCCGCAGCGACAGCAGCGCGCGCGACTCCTTGGCGTCCGAACCGGAGACGAAAGCCCCGCGCGCCAGCAGGATCCGCGCGATGCCGGACATCCCGGCGCCGCCGATCCCGATCAGGTGCGCCCGGCGCAGCTCTTCGGGCAACTCAGGCACGGGCGGCCTCCAAAACGATCCGGGCGAGGGTTTCGTCGGCTTCGCGGTGGCCCATGCCGACCGCCGCCGCGCCCATCTTCGCGACGCGGTCGGCGTCGGTGACCAGCGGGACGACCAGCTCGGCGACCTTGGCCGGGCTGAGGTCGGCGTCGTCGATCATCAGCGCGGCCCCGGCGTCGACGGCCGGCCGGCCGTTGGTGGCCTGCTCGCCGTTGCCGATCGGCAGCGGGACGAACACCGCGGGCAGCCCGACCGAGGTCACCTCGGCGACGGTCATCGCACCCGAGCGGCAGATCGCGACGTCGGCGGCGGCGTAGGCCAGGTCCATCCGCTCCAGGTACGGCACCGGCACGTACGCCGGCTTGCCCGGGAACTCCTGCACGACCAGCGTGTTCTTCGGCCCGTGCGCGTGCAGGACGCCGACGCCGGCGTCCGCCAGGTCCTTCGCCGCGCCGGACACGGCCGCGTTGATCGACTGCGCGCCCTGCGAACCGCCGAAGACCAGCAGCGTCGGCGCGTCCGGGTCGAGGCCGAAGAACTCGCGCGCCTCGGCCCGCAGCGCGGGCCGGTCCAGCGCCGTGATCGACCGCCGCAGCGGGATCCCGACGACCTCGGCCTTCGGCAGCGGCGTCCCCGGGACGGCGACCGCGACCCGCGCGGCGAACCGGGCGCCGACCTTGTTCGCCAGGCCGGCCGACTTGTTGGCCTCATGCACGACGATCGGGACGCGCCCGCGCGCGGCCAGGTAGGCGGGCAGGGCGACGTACCCGCCGAAGCCGACGACGACGTCCGCGCCGACTCGGTCGAGGACCTCGCGGGTCTTGCGCACCGAGTCGCGGACCTTCAGCGGCAGCTTGACCAGCTCCGGCGTCGGCTTGCGCGGCAACGGCACCGGCGGGATCAGCTCGAGGGGGTAGCCGCGGGCCGGGACCAGCTTGTTCTCCAGGCCGCGCTCGGTGCCGAGGGCGACGACCGTCGCGTCGGGGCGCAGCCGCATGACGGCGTCGGCCAGGGCGAGGGCGGGTTCGATGTGTCCTGCGGTGCCACCTCCGGCGACCACGACCACGGGCGCCTTGCCCGCGGCGGCTCGCTCGGTTCCCTTGACGGGCTTACTCACCTATGACCTCTCCGGTTCGCGGTACTCCGGGTACCACGGCTCGCTGTTGTCCGCGCGGCCCCGCCGCGAGACGTGGCCGTGCTCGTCCGTGCCGCGCTGCGGCGCACCGGTTCGCGGACCGACCTGCGTCGTTCCTGTGCCGGGGCGGGCCGGGCCGCACGGGGCGCCGGCCGGGCCGCCTTCGCCCCACTCCGCCCCGCCGCCTTGCGCGTGGCGGGCGGGCGGTACGGGTCGGGCGCGGGCAGCCGCAGCAGACGCCCGAATTTACCCGGCCCCTGTGTGCGCAGCGCGGCCACCGCCTCCGGTTCGTGCCGGGCGGCGTTCGCGAGCACGCCCATGATGAGCATGGTGATCACCAGCGAGGTGCCGCCGTAGGAGATGAGCGGCAGCGTGACGCCGGTGACCGGCAGCAGGCCGACGACGTAGCCGATGTTGATGCCGGCCTGGGCCACCAGGAACACCGTCAGCGTGCCGGAGACGATCCGGATCCACGGGTCGATGTTGCGGGTGGCGATCCGCAGGCCCACGATCGCGACCCCGCCGAACAGGGCGAGCACGACGACGCAGCCGATCAGCCCGAGCTCCTCGCCGATCAGGGCGAAGATGAAGTCGTTCTGCACATTCGGCAGGTAGTTCCAGCTGGCCGCGCCCTGGCCGAGGCCCTTGCCGAGGACGCCGCCGTCGGCGAGCGCCAGCTTGGCCTGGTTGGCCTGGAAGCCCTCGGCGCTGACGTCGGCGTCCGGCGAGAGGAACGACATGACGCGGGCGAGCCGGTAGGGCGCGATGACGGCGAGCACGAGCACGCCGGCCAGGCCGCCGGCGAGGATGACGCCGAAGAGCCGTTTCGGGGCGCCGGCGAACCACAGCAGCGCCAGCAGGACGACGGCGAGTGTCACCGTGCCGCCGAGGTCGGGCTGCAGCATGACCAGGGCGAACATCAGCAGCGCGATCGGCACCACGGGCACCAGCAGGTGCCGCCACTGGTGGATCACGTTGTACTTGATCACCAGGATGTGCGCGCCCCAGAAGGCCAGCGCGACCTTCGCCGCTTCGACCGGCTGGAAGGTGAACTCGCCGATCTTGAACCAGCCCTGCGAGCCGTTGACCGTCGAGCCGAGCGGGGTGAGCACGAGCACCAGCAGGCCGAGGCAGATCACCGTCGCGGTGGCCGACATCCGCCGGATCCGCTCCAGCTTGACCCGCAGGCCGAGCCAGAACACGACCGAGCCGAGCGCGACGAACACCAGGTGCTTGATGAACAGCGAGTACACGCCGCTGCCGGTCTTCGGGTTGTAGGAGGCGACCGACGACGCCGACAGCACCATGACGATGCCGATGACGGTGAGCACGCCGGTGAGGGCGAGCACGAGGTGGAACGACGCCAGCGGCCGCGAGAGCCACGCGGTCAGCGCGGTCCGGAAGGCGACGAAGCCGCTCTCCTTGCGCTCGCGGCGCGGCCGCTTCGGCGGTGGTACGGGCTTCGGCTCAGCTGTCGTCACTCGGCTCCCCCGCTGCGTCGTCGCGGAGGACATGCACGGCCGCGGCGAACGCGTCGCCGCGCTCGCCGTAGCTCGAGAACATGTCCAACGACGCCGCGGCGGGTGCCAGCAGCACCACGTCACCGGGTCGGGCCATCGCGCTGGCCGCACTCACCGCCGCAGTCATGGGTTCATCGTCACCCGGACGGAGGCTGTTCACCGGGACATCCGGCGCGTGTCGCGCAACCGCGGCGGCGATCACGGGTGAATCGACGCCGAGGAGCACGACCCCGCGCAGGCGGCCGGCGATGCTGCTCACCAGCTCGTCGACCGAGGCACCCTTGAGCTGGCCGCCGGCGATCCACACGATGCTTTCGTGGGCGCGCAGCGACCCGGCGGCCGCGTGCGGGTTGGTCGCCTTCGAGTCGTTGACGTACCGCACCCCGGCCACCTCGGCGACCTCGACGGCCCGGTGCGGCGCCGGCTGGTACTCGCGCAGGCCCTTCAGCACCGCATCGGCCGAGACGCCGTGGGCGCGGGCCAGCGCAGCCGCGGCCAGGGCGTTCGCGACGTTGTGCGGGCCCGCCGGGCGGACGTCCGAGAGCGTGGCGAGCTCCTCGGCGCTGTTCGCCGGGTCGGCGACGAAGGCGCGGTCGACCAGCAGGTCTTCGACCACGCCCAGCTCGCCGGCGCGCGGGGTGTCGAGCTGGAAGCCGACGCGGCGGGCGCTCTCGGGCGCGTGCTCGGCGGCGATCCGGGTGGACCAGTCGTCGTCGGCGTTGTGCACGGCGACCTTGGCGCGGGCGTAGACCCGGCCCTTCGCGGCCGCGTACTCGTCCATGGAGCCGTGCCAGTCGATGTGGTCCTCGGCCAGGTTCAGCACCACGGCGGCGTCCGGGGCCAGCGTCGAGGACCAGTGCAGCTGGAAGCTCGACAGCTCCACCGCGAGGACGTCGTAGCCCGCGCGGACCGCGTCGAGTGCCGCGTAGCCGATGTTGCCGCAGGCCACGGCGTTCGCGCCGGCCGCCTTGAGGATCGATTCGAGCATGCCGGCGGTGGTCGTCTTGCCGTTGGTGCCGGTCACCACCAGCCAGCACGGCGGGTGCTCGCGCAGCTGCCCGACCCGCCAGGCCAGTTCGACGTCGCCGATGACCTCGACCCCGGCCTCGGCGGCGGCCACGAGCAGCGGCGACGTCGGCCGCCAGCCGGGGCTGGTCACGACGAGGACGACGTCCGACGGTGGCTCGGTCAGGCCCGGCACCAGCTCGGCGCCGAGGCCGTCCAGCTCGGCCAGGCGCTCGGCGTTGCCGTCGGTGACGGTGACGCGGGCACCCAGCTCGACCAGCACCGGCACCACGGACTTGCCCGTGACGCCGGCTCCGGCGACGAGAACGTGACGACCCTCGACGTCCAACGTCAGCCTCCGAGACCCAGCTGCTCGCTGTAGAACAGGCCGAGGCCGAACATGCAGCAGATCGCCGAGAGCAGCCAGAACCGGATGATCACCGTGGTTTCGGCCCAGCCGGCGAGCTCGAAGTGGTGGTGGAACGGCGCCATCCGGAACAGCCGCCGCCGGGTCGTGCGGAACACCGCGATCTGCGCGACCACCGAGATCATCTCGACCATGAACAGGCCGCCGATGACGATGGCGAGCAGCTCGGTGCGGGTCGTCATGGACAGCCCGGCGACCAGGCCGCCGAGGGCCAGCGAGCCGGTGTCGCCCATGAAGATCTTCGCCGGGGCCGCGTTCCACCAGAGGAACCCGACGCAGGCGCCGGTCGCCGCGGCGGCGACCACGGCCAGGTCGAGCGGGTCGCGGACGTCGTAGCAGGCGGGGGCGGGCGCGTTCGAGCAGGACAGCCGCTCCTGCCAGAACGAGATGACGACGTAGGTGGCCAGCACCATCGCCGCCGCGCCGCCGGCCAGGCCGTCGAGGCCGTCGGTGAAGTTCACCGCGTTCGACCAGCCGGAGATCACGATGTAGCAGAAGATCACGAAGATCACCGACGGGAAGGTGATCAGCGCGAGGTCGCGGACGTAGGAGAGGCTCTCCGACGCCGGCGTGATGCCGTGTTCGTTCGGGAAGTTCAGCACCAGCACCGCGAAGGCGATGGTGACCACGAGCTGCCCGACCAGCTTGGCGGTCTTGTTCAGCCCCAGGTTCCGCTGTTTGCGGATCTTGATGAAGTCGTCGAGGAACCCGACGATCCCCAGGCCCACCGCGAGCATCAGGACGAGCAGCCCGGAGGCCGTCGGCGCGCCGCTGCGGGAGTTGAACATCCAGTTGATCAGGTGCGCGGCGAAGTACCCGACGACCATCGCGATGATGATCGCGACACCGCCCATGGTCGGGGTACCGCGCTTGGACTTGTGTCCCTGGGGGCCTTCCTCGCGGATCTCCTGGCCGAAGCCCTGCCGGGAGAAGACCCGGATCAGGTAGGGCGTCAGCAGGATGGAGATCAGCAGGCCCGCCGCGGCCGCGATCAGGATGCTGATCACGCGTCACCACCGTTCGAGCGATTCTCGGAGTTGTCGGTTTCCCGGGGTTCGAGCAGGGCTGGTTCGAGAAGGGCTTCCGCGACCCGCCAGAGGCCGGCGGCCTTGGAGGCCTTGACCAGCACCACGTCCCCGGGGCGGAGCTGATCATGCAGCAAGGCGACGGCGGCCTCGACGTCGGGTACCAAAGTGGATTCCTCGCCCCAGGAGCCTTCCTGGAACGCACCCTGGTGCATGGCCGCCGCCTCCGGCCCGATGACGACGAGCTTGGCGATGTTCAGCCGGACGACGAGCCTGCCGATCTCGTCGTGGGCGTTGACCGAGTCCGCGCCCAGCTCGCCCATCACGCCGAGCACCGCCCAGGACCGGCGGCCGGTCTCCCGCGTCATCGCCGCGAGGGCCTTCAGGCCGGCCCGCATCGACTCGGGGTTGGCGTTGAAGGAGTCGTTGAGGATCGTGACGCCGTCTTCGCGCGTGACGACCTCCATGCGCCGCGCGGACCGCCGTTCGAGGCCGGAGAGCCGGGTGGCGATGTCCGCAGGGCGCACGCCCAGCTCCAGCGCCACGGCCGCGGCGGACAGCGCGTTGCCGACGTGGTGCTCGCCGTGCAGCGGCAGCCGGACGTCGGCCTCGCCGGCCGGAGTGATCAGCCGGAAGGACGCGCGGGCCTCGTCGTCGAGCGTGATGTTCTCCGCCCGGACCTGGGCGGAGGCGCTCTCGCCGACGAACACCACGCGGGCCTTCGTGCGGCTCGCCATGGCCGCGACCAGCGGGTCGTCGAGGTTCAGCACCGCGACGCCGTCTTCGGGCAGGGCCTCGACCAGCTCGCCCTTGGTCTTCGCGATGCCTTCGCGCGAGCCGAACTCGCCGACGTGCGCGCTGCCGACGTTGAGCACGACGCCGATCTTCGGCGGGGCGATCTCGGCGAGGTGGGCGATGTGGCCCGGGCCGCGCGCGGACAGCTCCAGCACGAGGTGCTTGGTCTCCGCGTCGGCCCGCAGCGCCGTCCAGGGGTGGCCGAGCTCGTTGTTGAACGACCCGGGCGGCGCGATCGTCGGGCCGAGCGGCTCGAGCAGCTGCGCGATGACGTCCTTGGTCGAGGTCTTCCCGGAGGAGCCGGTGACGCCGACGACGGTCAGCTCGCCCTCGGCGAGGCGCTGCACGACGTGCCGGGCGAGCTTGGCCAGCGCGGCCAGCACGGCGGCGCCGGAGCCGTCCTTGTCGCCGGTCAGCGCGACCGACCGCTCGTGGGCCTCGCCCGCGGGCAGCGGCGGGACGACGATCGCGGGCGCGTCGACCTCGCGGGCGGCCAGCACGGCCACCGCGCCGGCCTCGATCGCCTGCGCGGCGAAGTCGTGGCCGTCGACCTTCTCCCCCGGCAGGGCGACGAACAGGCCGCCGGGCGTGAGCTTCCGGGTGTCGAACTCCACGGTGCCGGTCACCTGCGCGCCCGGCTCGGCGCGGTGCAGCCGGCCGCCGACGACGTCGGCGATCTCGGCCAGGCTGAGCACGATCACACACTCACCTCGAGTTTGTTGCGGATGGCCGCGGCCAGCTCGTCGCGGTCGGAGAACGGGTGCACGACACCGCCGGCCTCCTGGCCGGACTCGTGCCCCTTGCCGGCGAGGAAGACGATGTCGCCCGGCTCGGCCAGCGCGACGGCGTGCGCGATGGCCTCGCGGCGGTCACCGATCTCGACGACCTCGCCGCCCTCGGCGGGCCCGACCGCGCGGGCGCCGGCCAGCATGGCGGCGCGGATGGCCGCCGGGTCCTCGGAGCGCGGGTTGTCGTCGGTGACGATCAGGACGTCGCTGCGGCGGGCCGCGGCCTCGCCCATCATCGGCCGCTTGGCGGTGTCCCGGTCGCCGCCGCAGCCGAGCACGGTGATGATCCGGCCCTCGGTGCGGGCGCGCAGCGCGTCGAGGCCCTGGGCGACCGCGGCGGGCTTGTGGGCGTAGTCGACGACGGCGGTGAACTCCTGGCCGACGTAGACCCGCTCCATCCGGCCCGGCACCTGCACCTGGGCGAGCCCGGCGACGATGTGCTCCAGGCCCACGCCGGCGGTGCCGAGGATCGCGGCCGCGAGCACGGCGTTGGCGACGTTGAACTCGCCGGGCAGCGGGATCCGGGCCGCGGCGCGGGCGCCGTCCGGGCCGTGCAGGGTGAACGTCTGCTCGCCCTGCGGGGTGGCCTCCAGGTCGGTGGCCTTCCACGCGGCCTCGGTGCCGGGATCGGTCGTCACGGTGATCGTCTGCGGCGTGAGCAGGGCCTGGCCCCACGCGCTGTCGACCACGACGACCTCGTGCGTCGAGCGGCCGTCGAACAGCAGCGACTTCGCGGCGAAGTACTCCTGCATGTCCTTGTGGAAGTCCAGGTGGTCCTGGGAGAGGTTGGTGAAGGCGCCGACGGAGAACCGGGTGCCGTTGACGCGGCCCAGCGCGAGCGCGTGGCTGGAGACCTCCATCGGCACGTGCGTGACGCCGCGCTCCAGCATCACCGCGAGCAGCGCCTGCAGGTCAGGCGCCTCCGGCGTGGTGAACCCGCTGACCAGGCGTTCGCCGGCGATCCGGGTCTCCACCGTGCCGATCAGGCCGGTGGTCAGGCCGGCGGCCTGCAGGCCGGCGTCGACCAGGTAGGACGTCGTGGTCTTGCCGGAGGTGCCGGTGACGCCGAGGACGGACAGTTTCAGGGACGGCTCGCCGTAGATCCAGGCGGCGATCTCGCCCAGTGCCGCGCGCGGGTCGGCGTGGACCAGGATCGGGACACCGGCGTCACGCAGGGCGGGCCGCTCGGCGCCGGCGGCGTCGGTGAGCACCGCGACGGCCCCGGCCGCGACGGCCTGGTCGCTGAAGTCGGCGCCGTGGGCGCGGGCGCCCGGGAGCGCGGCGAAGAGGTCGCCGGGCAGCACGTGCTGCGCGCGCAGCGTGGTGCCGGTGACGGTGAGCTCGGCCGCGTCGGGCGAGCCGGCGATGAGGCGGGCGTCCGCCCTGGCGAGCAGCGTCGCCAGCGGGACCGGGTCGATGCGCGCCGGGCGGGGCGGCGCGGGGACCGCTTTCACCGGGCTTTCCGGCACCTGGGAACTGGACGAGGACACGGACACGGCCAAGAGGCTACCGGCGGGGTGTTCGGGCACCCGCACGCGGTACGGCGATTGCGTGCGGGCCGGGCACATGTGCTAAACGGCGATCTGGACCCTCTTGTCCCGCAACGGTTTCCCCCGCGCCGGCCCAAGTGGACTCTGCCGCGGCCGGTCGTGCCTACTGGATGACGAGCGGGACCTGCGGCGAAGGGCCGTCCGACAGCGGGATCTGGTACCGCTGCGTCAGGTACGAGGCGAGGTTGTGGAACAGCGGGCCCGCGGAGTGCCCCACCGGCAACGTCGTGTCGGGCGCGTCGAGCCGGATGGCGACCACGAACCGCGGGTGGTCGGCGGGCAGGATGCCGGCGAAGGTGATGTTGTACAGGTGGTCGCTGTAGGCCTTCGTCCGCGGGTCGACCTGCTGGCCGGTGCCGGTCTTGCCGGAGATCTGGTAACCCTCGACGGCCGCGGTGGGCGCGGTGCCGCTCTGCTGGCCCTTGCCCTTCTGCGCGACCGCGCGCATCATGTCGCGCACCGTCTTCGCCGTCTGCGGGCTGACCACCTGCACCGTCTTCGGCGCCGGCTCCGGCACGGTCGTGCCGTCCGGGTTCACCTTCGCCTTGACGATCCGGGGTTCGACGCGCAGGCCGTCGTTCGCGATCGCCTGGTACATCCCGGCCATCTGCAGGATGGTCATCGACAGGCCCTGCCCGATCGGCAGGTTGCCGAAGGTGGTCGCCGACCACTGGCTGCGCGCGGGTACCGAGCCCGCGCTCTCGCCGGGCAGGCCGACGCCGGTGCGCTGGCCGAGGCCGAACTTCTTGAGCAGCTCCGCGTAGCGCTCCTCGCCGATCTTCTGCGCCAGCAGCAGGGTGCCGATGTTGGACGACTTCGCGAACACGCCGGTGGTGGTGAACGTCTGGGTGCCGTGGTTCCAGGCGTCGTGCACGGTCTTGTCGGCGATCTGCAGCGAGCCGGGCACCTGCAGCGTCGACTCCGGCGTCGCGATGCCGTAGTCGATCGCCCCGGTGGCGGTGACGATCTTGTTGACCGACCCCGGTTCGAACGGCGTGGTGACCGCCGGGTTGGCCAGGTCGTCGGTGGTCCAGGTGCTCTGGTCGTTGGGGTCGAACGTCTTGTCGTTGGCCAGCGCGTAGACCTCGCCGGTCTTGGCGTCCATGACGACGGCCTGCCCGCCCTTGGCGTGCGACTGCTGGACGTAGTCCGACAGCTGCCGCTGCACCTCGTACTGCAGGTCGGAGTCGATGGTCAGCTCGAGGTCCGAGCCCGGGACGGCGGCCTGCAGGTCGCGCTCGGTGCCCGGGATGACGACGTTGTCGCTGCCGTTCTTGGTGTTGACCATCATCCGCCCCGGCGTACCCGCCAGGTCGTTGTCGCGCAGCAGCTCCAGCCCGACGAGGCCGTGCAGGTTGTGCTTGGACACGTCCTTGTCTTCGGACCGCCAGTTCGCGGCGCCGACGATGTTGGCCGCCAGGCTGCCGCCCGGGTACTCCCGCAGCGCGCGCTTTTCGACGCCGATCCACGCGAAGTGCTTGACGATGTCGGCGGCGACGGACGGCTCGACGTTGTTCACCAGGTAGGTGAAGGACGCCTGCTTGTGGAACAGGTCGAGCAGCTGCTGCTCGGTGATCAGGGCGGGCACCTTGCCGGCGATGTACTTGGCGGCCGCGGCGGTTTCGCTGTCGAACGTCTTCTTGGTGCCGGGGTTCTTCACGGCGAAGTCGTCCATGCTCTTGTGCAGCGCCTTGAGGTTCACCGAGAGCGTGCGCACCTCGACGCTGAACGCCAGCTTCGCGCCGTTGCGGTCCACAATGGACCCGCGCTGCGCCGGGATGTCGATGGTCTGGGTGCGCTGCCGCTCGGCCGCCGCGGACAGCGCCGCGGCGTCGAACCACTGCACCTGCACCAGTTTCACGCCGGCGACGAGCAGCACGGCCACGAGCAGCAGGCGCACGGCGGAGAACCGGCTGCGGTGCCCGCCGTTGCCGCGGCGGGCGGCCGCGCTGCGGGTGCCGGCGGCGTACGTCCGCCGGGCGCTGCCCGCGGCGCGCGCCCGGACCTGGCTGCGGCCCGAAGCCATCACTGGCCGCCTCCCGGCTGGGCCGGCGGCTGCTCCTCGGCGGGCACGGCGGGCTGGTCGCCCTCGATCGGCGCGCCCTGCTGCGACTGCGTGCCGGCGGCGGGCGCGGCGGGCGGCGCGGCCGGCACCACGGGGGCGTCCGCCTTGGCCTTCTTGGGCTCGCCGACGAGCGAGGTCTTCCCGTCCGGGCCGACGACGATCCGCGCCGGGTCACCGCCGGGCACCATGCCGAGCTGCTGGGCCGCGGGGGCCAGCGAAGCGGGCGACTCCGCCTTGGCGACGTCGCGCTGCAGCTGTTCCTTCTGCTCGGCCAGGTTCGCGTTGGTGGTGCGCAGCTGCTCGAGCCGGTAGGAGTCGGCGATGGCCTGCGTGGTCAGCCAGAGGGTGGTCGCCACGCCGGCGGCCAGCAGCGCCATCATCATCAGCACGAACGACGCGCGCGACTTCGGCAGCAGCGACTTCAGCTTGAACTTCGGCTTCTCCACCGTCTCGGCGGGCCGGGCCTTCGGCTCCGGCCGCGCCTCGCGCTCCTTGAGCAGGTCGGCACGCTGGGCACGGCGGGCGTAGGCGCGCTCGGCCGCGGACGTGCGGCCCCGCGAACCCCGTCGCGACGGGGCCTGCGCCGGCTGCTGGTCCGGCTCGACGGCGTCCGTCGAGGTGCGGGCGGCCTCGGTGCGCCCCCGCGTCGCCGGCGCGGCCCGGCGGCGGGAGGACTTCGCGGGAGCGGTCATCGCGGCTCTCCGATCCTCTCTGCGGCCCGCAGCCGCACCGAGGCGGCCCGCGGGTTCCGTTCGATCTCCTCTTCGCCGGCCTTCTCGGCGCCGCGCGTCAGGAGCTTCAGCTCCGGTCCGTGACCCGGCAGCTCCACCGGGAGCCCTTCCGGGGTGCGGGACTTCGCGAGCTCGGCCAGCGCCTGCTTGACCAGCCGGTCTTCCAGGGACTGGTACGACTCGACGACGATCCGGCCGCCCGTCTTCAGGGCGCCCAGCGCCGCCGGCATGGCGCGGCGGAGCACCTCGAGCTCGCCGTTGACCTCGATCCGCAGCGCCTGGAACGTGCGCTTGGCCGGGTGCCCGCCGGTGCGGCGGGTGGCGGCCGGGACGGCGTCGTAGAGCAGCTCGACCAGGCGTCCGCTGGTGGTGAACGGCTCCTGTTCGCGGGCTTTGACGACGCTCTTGACGATCCGCTGCGCGAAGCGTTCCTCGCCGTAGTCGCGCAGGATGCGGACCAGCTCGCCGGGCGCGTAGGTGTTGAGCACGTCGGCGGCGGTGAACCCGGTCGTCGGGTCCATCCGCATGTCGAGCGGCGAGTCCTTGGCGTAGGCGAACCCGCGCTCGGCGCGGTCCAGCTGCATCGACGAGACGCCGAGGTCGAACAGGATGCCGTCGGCGTGGCTCAGGCCGACGCTTTCGAGGGCTTCCGGGAGCCCGTCGTAGACCGTGTGGACGAAGTCGACGCGATCGCCGTGGCGCGCCAGGCGTTCGGCGGACTTCTCCAGCGCGGCGGGGTCGCGGTCGAGCGCGACCAGGCGCAGCCGCGGGAATGCCGTCAGGAGGGCGTCGGAATGCCCGCCGAGGCCGACCGTGGCGTCCACGAGGACGCCGTCGCGGTCGGTGAACACGGGAGTGAACAGCTCGACGATCCGGTCGAGCAGCACCGGGACGTGCTCGGTCATCGTTCCCTCCCCCTTTCTCGCCCGATCGGCCCGGGGGAAATATGGCGGATGCCGTCAGGTCCCTGTCCGCCCGCTGCGGACCTGGTACCGGGGAAGGTGCACCAGGGCTGTTGAGCGGACAGAGGCCTCACGGCATCCGGGTGGGCTTCCCCTCCACGCGCGGGCGGCGAACCTCTTCGTCCCCCGACGACGAAGGTGCACCGCGACCGCACGCCTAGAAGACGCCCGGCAGTACTTCCTCTCGAGCCTTCGCGTAGCTGTCTTCGTGTTCCTCCAGGTACGCCTGCCACGCTTGGGCGTCCCAGATCTCCAGCCTGGTGATCGCCCCGATCACCACGCACTCCTTGCTGAGCCCCGCGTAGCGGCGGAGCTCGGGCGCGATGGTGATGCGCCCCTGGCCGTCCGGACGTTGCTCGTCCGTGCCGGCGAACAGGTAGCGCTGGTAGGCCCGAACCGCCTCGTTCGTGAACGGGGCCTCGGCGACCTTGCGCGCCATCTGCTCGAACTCGGCGCGGGGGAAGACGAAGAGGCAGTGGTCCTGCCCCTTGGTGACCATCAGCCCACCCGCCAAGGCGTCACGGAACTTCGCAGGCAGCGCGAGCCGCCCTTTGTCGTCCAGCTTCGGGGTGTGGGTGCCGAGGAACACGGCCTCCACCTCCCTACCGTCCACGGTGGCGAACCACCCCGGACGGCCACGGGGCTTCCCTTCCGCCCCACTGGCCACCACCGTACCCCACTTTTCACCACAGTCAACGCGACAAACGGGCAGACCACTCCGTCGTGTGTTCCGTTTGCGCAGGTCAGCCGCGTGGGGCCAGGTGGGGGGCGTGGTGGGGGACGGTGGCCAAGATCCCCCGCACCGGGTGCCCGAGCAACCTCAGCTGTAGCCCAGACGTCCGCATAACGGCCGCGAAAGAACCCTCCCGCCCCCAGCGGGGAGCCGGGTGGGTCCCAGTGGGGAACCGAGGTGGCAGGAAGTGGGGAGCGGGCTGAGCCCGAGTCGGAACACCGAAACCCCGGCCAACATGTCATGAAAGAGTCGTTCACTACGCCGGACGCCATGAAAGAGTCGTTCACGACGTCCGGAGTTGTCCACAGGCTGCACGTGATCACGCCGAGTAGTCCACAGATCACGAAATGGCCTGGTATCGCGTAGCTCAGCCGGTCACGATCGAACCGTGAGCAGAGGATCTTGGAGACGTGACGCGGAGCTGATCTTCGCGGCCAGCAGGCGGGGCGTGATCACGGTGACGCAACTGGAGTCCCTGGGCGTGCCCCCGGCGACCAGCTACCGGCGCTGCCTCCCTGGCGGGCCATGGCAGCGGCTTCTCCCCGGCGTGGTGCTGCTGCGCACCGGCGCACCGACGCGGCGGCAGCTGGTCGAAGGCGCTCTGCTCCACTGCGGCGACCACGCGGTCATCACCGGGCTCGAATCGTGCCGCCGGCAAGGGCTGAAGCGCGACGCGCGCCCCGGCGAAGCGATCCACGTCCTTCTTCCGCTGCATCTGAAGACCACCAGCAGCGGCTATGTCCTCGTGGAGCGGACCAAGCGCATGCCAGTCCCGGTGCGGTCAGATGGGCTTCCCCTCGCCCCTGCCGTCCGAGCCGTGCTGGACGAGTGCCGGCGCATGCGCGAGCGCCCGCCGATCCGGGCTTTGCTCGCCGAAGCCGTTCAACAGCTGGGACTCGACCCCACCGACCTGAGCGGAGAACTGGAGACCGGCAGCCGCCGGGGTACCGCATTGCCCCGGGCTGTGCTCCGGGAAATCGCCGGCGGCGCCCGGTCGGCCGCCGAAGCCGAAGCCATGGCTGTGTGGCGCCGCACCGGCCTGCCCGAACCGGTGTGGAACTTCGAGCTCCGCGACGAGTGCGGCAACTACATCGCGATCCCGGACGCCTGGTGGGACAACGTGGCTCTGGCCTGGGAGATCGACTCGTACGAGTTTCATTTCGGGCAGCCCGGCTACGCGTCGACACTCGCCCGGAACAACCGGTACGCCGCCGCCGGTGTCGCGGTGGTGCAGACAGTGCCCAGCCGCCTGCGCACCGATCCTGCCGCGGTCGCCGACGACCTCGTCTCGGCTTATCGCGCGGCCGCCGGCCGTCCGCGTCCTCCGGTGGTCCTGACCGGACGTCATGAAAGAGTCGTTCATGACGCCTGACGTTGTGAACGACTCTTTCATGACGTCCGAGAGCGGGAACGGGTCAGGCGTCCGGGGTGAGGAGGGCGGTGACGCGGGCCGCGAGGCGGGTGCTGTCGACCGGGCTGACCGTCACCCACTCCTGCCCACCCCGGCCCGGCGTCTTCGTCGCGCAGTACGCGCCGACGTCGGTGTCGAACCACGTCAACCCGCCGACCCGCTCGACCCGCCCCGACGCCGACCTGCGGCTCACGCTGAACTGTCCCGCCGCGTACACCGGCCGCGCCTGGATCGCCCGGACCTCCTCGAGCTGCCCCGACGCCGTCCCCGAGGCGGCGTCCGCAGCGAGCGTCGACGCCGGGAGGCTGATGCCGTACCCCGGGCCGGCCGTCAGCTCCGGCAGGACGTCGACGATCGCCGTGCCGAGCTCGCCCTCGCGGATGGAGTCCAGGCCGATCGTCTGCTCCGGCTGGGTCGCCAGCACCCCGCGGCGGCCGCGGGCGGCGGTGACCGCGCGGAACGGCGACGACGCCGTCATGTCCGCGAGCGCCTCACACGCCACGAAAACCTCCCCGGACGCGAGCAGGTCCAGCCGCGCCGAAAGCGCCGGCTCCAGCCGGGACCCGTCATAGAGGCCCCGCGAAGCCAGGTTCTCGTAGACGGCCTTGCGCACCTCGGCGCGTTCGGCGTCGGTGACACCCACGCTGCGGACGCTCAGCGGTTCCGGCGGGCGGTCGTGGCCGAGGTCGGTCCAGAGGATGTCGAACGCTGACGCCGAGACCCGGATCAAGCCCGCCCCAGCGCCGGCGGGGCGGGGAACGTCTCGGCCGGCACGTACCCGCGCAGGGCGGTGTCCCGCGTGCGGAGGACGTCGATGGCCTTCTGCCGCGCGGCCTCCGCCTCGGCGCGGCGAGCCGCCATCTCGCCGGCCAGCCCGGCCAGGGCGAACACGCTTCCGCTGGACGCGGCGTCGCGGATCATCGCCGCCGGGTCGTAGGCCACCGGCGGCGGCATGTCGGCCCGCGCCCGCGCCGCGACCTCCGCCTGCGCGCCGACCGCCTGCCCGACCGACGCCGAGACGGCGGCGGAGTGCGACAGCCACCGCGCGGCCCGGCCCAGTGCCGCCCGCGCCGCGTCGCCCGCCTGGCCGCGCCAGTGCTCGTCCGACGCGGCGACCAGCGCGGCGACGTCGGCGGTGGACTCCTGCAGCCGTTTCGCCAGCCCGTCCCAGCGTGCGCCCGCCTCGCCCGCGGCGACCGGGTCGTTGCCGCGCTCGACCTCCGCGGCCATCGCTTCGTGGCTGTAGGCCTCGTACCGCGCGGTGGGCACGGGTGGTTCGGGCACGGCGCACCTCCTGGTCAGGGCAGCTTGGGTTCGACGAGCCCGGCCACCGTGGCCGCGCGACGGCACGCGAGCGGGGTGTCCGAGAAGCCGCTGTTGCTGACGTCGATCTGGACGCTGGCGCCGTCGCCGACCCCGAGCAGCACGGCGCAGGTGCCGTCGGCGGCCTTCTTGTCGGCGACCTTCAGCGCCGGGTGGGTGCCGACCGTCGTCTTGGTGACGTTCTTCGTGGCGACGTCGAGTTCGGCGAGGCCGTGTTGTTCGTCGTAGGTGACGGTGACGCCGAATGTGCCGGGCACGGTCCAGTCGCAGGCCCGGGCCCCGGCGATGTCCTTGGATTTGCCGAGCACGGTGATGCCGGCGGTCGAGCGGTCCTGCGGGGAGAGCAGGGTGCAGAGGTCGGCGAGTCCGGTGGGCACGGCGGACGGCGGCGGCACGGCCGGACCGGAGGCCTGCGCGGAGGTGTGCCCGACGGCGGCCGGCGGGGCGCTCTGCTGCCCGCACGCCGCCACGAAGAAGAGGAGAAGCGCGCACGCCACCGGGCCCCGCGCACCCACCGCACGGCGCCCCGCGGCCGTCCGCCCGGCACGCACCAGCTCACCCACCGCACGGCGCCCCACAGCCGTCCGCCCGGCACGCACCCGCTCACCCACCGGTGCAGTCCACGCCTCGGGCCGCCTGCTCGTCCGCGTGCTGGTACTTCGCCAGCGCCTCCGCGATCCGCCGCTTGAGCGTCTCCAGCTCCTTGCCGAACGCCGTCAGCTGCTGGACCGCCGAGCCCTGCCCGCCGATGCCGTACTCCGCCATGAAGTCGCCGATCTCGCCCGCGTACCCGCCGCCCAGCGGGACGCTGCGCCCCAGCACCTTGGCCTCGCGGACCATCTCGCCCACGACGTCCTGCAGCTGGCCGAGCTTCGCGTAGGCGTCGGTGGCCAGCTCGGGCGCGACCGCGAAACCGCGCACGTCGAACGGCAGCTGGGTTCGCAGCTCGCTCATAAGCGGTTACGCCTCTCCGTAGCCGGGCGACCTCGAACCGCAGCATACGACAGAGCAGGGCGTCAGCGGGAGCACCCAGAATCGGGTGAATACTCACCCTTTCGAGGTATCGTCCCTGCTTGCGCAGTGTCATCGCGGGGTTCCAGCCCCCGGTTCGCCCGGGTTTGACACACTGGGTGGAAGGCTGGTCGCTGCGCGCGGACAGCAGCGAGGGGGCCGTTCGGCCCGGCCGGGCGCACAATGCGCGCGGCCATGCGCCACCAGGAGGTCGAGTGACGTCGAGAATCCAGTCTGCCGCGCCCGGATCGGGCGAGCAGGCATCCGGGCGGCCGCTTTATCCGGCGGAGCCCTCGGGCAACGGCCGGGCCCACGGTCACCCCGGCAGAGTGCCGCTGGACGAACTGCACGACACCGCCCGGCGGATCGCCGCCAACGTGGAGCGCGTGCTGGTCGGCAAGCCCGACGTCATCCGGATCGCGCTGGTCACCCTGCTCGCCGAAGGCCACCTCCTGGTCGAAGACGTGCCCGGCGTCGGGAAGACGTCGCTGGCCAAGGCGCTCGCCCGGTCGATCGACTGCACGGTCAGCCGTATCCAGTTCACCCCCGACCTGCTGCCGAGCGACGTCACCGGCGTCTCCATCTACAACCGCCAGTCCGGCGAGTTCGACTTCCGCCCCGGCCCGGTGTTCGCGAACATCGTGGTGGGCGACGAGATCAACCGCGCCTCGCCGAAGACGCAGTCGGCGCTGCTGGAGTGCATGGAAGAGCACCAGGTCACCGTCGACACCTCGACGTACCGCCTCGAGCAGCCGTTCATGGTCATCGCGACCCAGAACCCGATCGAGATGGAAGGCACCTACGCCCTCCCCGAGGCCCAGCGCGACCGGTTCACCGCCCGCGTCTCCATCGGCTACCCCGACCAGCAGGCCGAGCTGGCCATGGTCGACGAGCACGCCGGCCACAACCCCCTCGAGGACCTGCAGCCGGTGTCCGACGGCGAGACCGTGCACAGGCTGATCGAGACGGTCCGCGGCGTGCACATCGCGCCGGAGGTCCGCCGGTACGCCGTCGACGTCGTCGCGGCCACCCGCGGTGTCCCGGAGATCCGGCTCGGCGCGTCCCCCCGGGCCACGCTGCACCTGGTCCGCGCGGCGCGGGCGCAGGCGGCGCTGTCGGGCCGCGACTACGTCGTGCCGGACGACCTGCACACGGTGGCGGTCCCGGTCCTGGCGCACCGACTGGTGCTGACCACGGAGGCCCACGCCGCCCGCCGGTCGGCCACCGACGTCGTGCGCGCGGTGCTGCACCGGGTGCCGGTGCCGCAGGGCACCCGGCCCTAGCGGTGACATCCGGGGCTTCGCCCCAGGCCGGGGGCTCCGCCACCCGAACCCCCGAAAAATGTCTGTCGCCCAAGGGGAAGAGAACCGCATGCTGCGTGCCCTGTCCGGCCTGACCACCCGCGGCCGCTGCCTCCTGGCCGCGGGGATCGCCGCCGCGGTGTGCTCGTTCGTGCTCGACGAACGCGACTTGCTGCGAGTCGCGATCTTCGTGGTGGCGCTGCCGCTGCTGGTCGCCGCGTTCATCTCGGCGACCCGGCTGCGCATCGGCGCCACCCGCGCGCTGCGCCCGCAACGGGTCGCGGTCGGCGGCAACGGTGAAGTGCAGCTGGAGCTGTGGCGCAGCGGACGGCTGCCCGCCGGCGAAATCCTCCTCGAGGACGGCGTGCCGTACGCGCTGGGCTCGCGGCCGCGGTTCGTCGTCGAGCGCCTCCCGCACGACCGGCGCGTCGCCCTGCGCTACCCGCTGCAGCCGGTGCTGCGCGGGATCCAGCAGGTCGGGCCGCTGCGCGCGACGATCACCGACCCGTTCGGGCTGTGCGAGTTCGAGCGCGAGCTGATCGGGCACTCGCGGCTGGTCGTGGTTCCCCGCGTGGTCGCGCTGTGGGGCCTCCCGAGCGGCGCGGGCATCGGCGTCGGCGACGACGGCACGGTCCGGCTGCACGCCGGCCAGGGCGAGGCCGACGTGATCGTCCGCCAGTACCGCCAGGGCGACGACCTGCGGAAGGTCCACTGGCGCTCGACGGCCCGCCGCGACGAGATCATGGTGCGCGTCGAGGAACGCCCGTGGCGCGGCGGCACGACGGTGCTGCTCGACCACCGGGCGGCCGCCCACCACGGCAGCGGCCCGGCGGCGAGCCTGGAGTGGGCGGTGTCGTTCGCGGCGTCGGCGGCGTTGCACCTGCGCCGCTCCGGCCACCGCGTCCGCCTGGTCACCGAGCACGGAGTGACGCTGGCCGACACCCCGGGCGAGGGCGGCGACCACTACGACCACGTGGTGCTCGACGCCCTGGCGGCGCTGCAGCCGGCACACCAGCGCGACATCACCCTGGCCGGCGACCCGGCCGAGGGCCAGGAGCTGATCGCGGTGCTCGGCACGGTGAGCACGGAGGCGGTGCACGAGCTGACCCAGTACCGCCCTCGCGGGATCCGGAGCCTGGCGGTCCTGCTGGACACGCCGACGTGGTCGGCCGGGGTGACGGCCCCAGAGCAGCGAGCGGCGGCAACGGAGGACTCGGCGGCCCTGCTGCGCGCGGCGGGCTGGGGCGTGATCGTCGCAGGGCCGGGGTCGCCGATGCCCCAGGTGTGGGCCGAGCTCTGCCGCAGCGGCGCCCGCCGGGGCACGCTGATCGGCGGGCCGCGATGAGCAGCTTCCGGCCTGGCCACCACCACGAGTCCGGGACCGCACCCGGCCCCACCGGCACCCGCGAGGGCACGCTGATCGGCCGGGCCGCGCCGACCGACACTGCTCGCCGCGACGGCTCCCGCCGGGGCACGCCGATCGGGCGGCCCACGCCAACCGACACCGCACCCCGCCCCACCGGCACCGCGGCCCGCCGCACCGTCACCCGCCCCAGCACCTTCATCGGGGGTTCGCGATGAGCACCGCCGCACCGCCGCGCACGTTCGAGCGGCCGGCTCCGCGTCCGGAACGTCCGCTTTCCGCCTGGCGCAGCAGCGTTCTCGCGCCCGTCGCGGCCGGCGTTGCCACCCTGTGCGCGGCGACCTCCGTCAGCAGCGTGGTCGCCGGGCTGGCCTGGTTCGGCTACCTGTTCGTCGCCGTCCTGCTGATCGGTGCCGCCGGGCTGGCCCTTCGCTCGCTGCAGGTGCCGACCGTCCTGGTCGGCCTCGGGCAGCTGCTCGTCCTGCTCTTCCTCATCACCGGTGCCTTCACCACGCACGGCATCCTGCAGATCATCCCCGGCCCGGAAGCGTTTTCCGAGATCGGCACCACGCTGACGGCCGCCGCCGAGCAGATCCGTGTCGGGCTGCCGCCGGTCGAGGGCAGCCAGCCGATCCTGTGCCTCGTCACCATCCTGATCGGGCTGGTCGCCGTCCTCGTCGACACGCTGACCGTGGCCGCCGCGGCTCCCGCGGCGACCGGGCTCGTGCTGCTCTGCGTCTACGCCGTGCCGGCCGCCTTGAGCGACGAAATGCTGCCGTGGTGGACGTTCCTGCTCGGCGCGGCCGCCTTCGCCGGCCTGCTCGCCGTCGACGGCAACCACCGGCACCGGCGCTGGCGCACCCGGGAAGCGCCGGGCCGCAGCGGCAAGCCGGCCGTGCTGTCCGCGCCGGTCGCGGTCGTCTCCGCGGCCATCGTGCTCGGCCTGCTGGGCGGGGCGATCACGTGGGTCGGCACCGTCGGGAGCATGCCGTTCGGCGGCAAGGGAAACGGCGCCGGCGCGGGCTCCGGCGGCTTCGGCATCCAGCCGTTCACCGAGCTGCGCGGCATGCTCGACCAGGGCGCCGACCGCGAGCTGTTCAAGGTTCGCGGCCTCGGCACCGACCGGCGGCTGATGCGCGCGATGACGCTCGACACCTACTACCCCGACAAGGGCTGGGGCCTGCGCGACGACGGCCGTTCGCAGCAGGGCGTCCCGGTCTCGCCGCAGCTGCCGCCCGCCCCGGGCGACGACGGCACCGGCACCGCGCGCAAGATCGACGTCGAGCCCACGAGCTGGCGCGACAACTGGCTGCCGGTGTACGGCGCGCCGCGCGTGATCGACGGCGCCACCAGCGGCTACCTCTACGACCAGGTCAGCGGCACGGTGTTCACCACCCGCAGCGAGGCGCCGCAGCCGTACACGGAATACGCGTCGCTGAAGGAACCGACGGCCGCGGAGCTGCGCGTGACCCCGCGGGTCAACGACCTGCCGCCGCGCTACACGCAGATCGACCAGGTCGACGAGCGCGTCCGCGCGAAGACCGAGCAGCTGATCGCCGGCGCGTCCAACGACTTCGACAAGGCTTCGGCGATCTGGCGCTACTTCACGGCGCAGAACGGGTTCGTCTACGACACGAAGACAGCGCCCTCGGACGGCGGCGACGCGCTCGCCGACTTCATCCTCAAGGGCAAGCGCGGCTTCTGCGAGCAGTTCGCCTCGGCGATGGGCGTGATGCTGCGGGTGGCGGGCATCCCGTCGCGGGTGGCGATCGGCTTCACCCCGGGCGTGCAGGTCAACGACTACCTGTCGATCAGCACCCAGGACGCGCACGCGTGGGTCGAGGCGTACTTCGGCACCAAGGGCTGGGTGACGTTCGACCCGACGCCCCTGTCCGACGGCCGCGGCATCACCCCGTCGTACCTGCAGGCCGGCCCGCAGGACGGCACCCAGCCGGACGACACCCAGGTGGCGCCGAGCACGGTCCAGTCGAGCGCGGCGCCGACCGGCGTCCCGCGTGACAACGAGCAGAACCTGCCGGCGCAGGCGCCCAAGGACGCCACGGGCAGCGACGAGTGGCTGGTCAACCTCGCCCTGCTGCTCGCCGTGCTCGGCGCGGGGGCGCTGTTCGTGGCGGCGCTGCTGCGCCGGATGCTCGACCGCGAACGCGCGAACGCCCGGAAGTCCGCGCAGCCGGAAACGGCCTCGTCGGCCGGACCGGCACCGGGTGACCGGAGCGAGGGCGCGCTGCTCGTGCGAGCCCCGGCACCGGTCCCCACGGCGACGCCGTCCCGGCCGCAGGCGCTGGTGGGCTGGCTGCCGCTGCTGGCGGTGGGGTTCTGGATCACCGCACTCGGCCTGCTGGCGGCGACGGTGGCCTGGTGGCTGGGGGTGCTGGTGGTGGCCCTGCTGCTCGTGGTGGCCGGCCCGGCCATCGTCCGCGAGGTGGTCCGCCGCCGCCGGCTGCAGCGCATCGTCCAGCAGCAACCGGGCGCGGCCGACGCGGCCTGGGCGGAGCTGCGCGCGGAGTGCGCGGACCGCGGCCTGCCGATCCCGAGCAGCGACACGGTCCGCGTGGCGGGCCAGAAGCTGGCGGCCAAGCACCACCTCGACGACGACGGCCGCGAAGACCTCCGGACGGTCATCGGCGCACTGGAGCGGTCCTGGTACGGCGGAGACGACGCACCTCGGCCGGAGCTCCCGCCCGCCTTCGAAGGAGTGCGGCGGAGCCTGCGCCGCAACGCGCCGCTGTCGTGGAAGGGCAAGCTCTTCCCCCGCTCGGTCTTCCGCAGCCGCACCTGACCCACGCGGCCCGTGCGCCAACGGGCATCACGCGTGCTTGGCGAGGCATCACGCGAGTCCCGGGCTGAAGCACGCGAGTCCCGGGCTCAATCACGCGAGTCCCGAGCTTGATCACGCGAGTCCCGGGCCCAATCACGCGAGTCACGGGGCTGGGCACGCGGGTTCGAGCCTCGCAGGCCGCGGGTCACCCGTGTGGGGGTCACCCGCTGTCACTGCGGCCGACCACGGCCATCCAGCGGCGGCGGGCGGGTGGTTGAGCACACAAGAAGATCCGCGTCCCTCCGTTCGGCGGGACGCGGATCTCGTCGTCGTGCGGCGCTACTGTTCCTCGAAGCGCTGGCGGAAGCGCTCTTCCATCCTCTGGGTGAAGGAACTCCGGCGGCCTGCTTGCTTGCCGCCCGGTCCTTGCCCACCGCCCTTGCCGTCTCCGTCGGCGCCGTGCCGAATCGATGTGACGGCCATCATGACTCCGAAGAACATCACGAGGAACCCGAGCACGCTGATCAGCGGGATGTCGGCCACCCGGAACTGCGGCACCACCACGCCCAGCACCAGCAGGGCCACGCCCACTACGAACAGGGCAATGCCCTGAATACGCCGTCGGCGAGCGGGGCGACGCAACCGGGTGCCACGCACCGTGGATGCGAACTTGGGGTCCTCGGCATAGAGCTCGCGCTCGATCTGATCGAGCAGCCGCTGCTCATGCTCGGAGAGTGGCATCTTTCCTCCTCCGGCACAGCTGTCGCGGGCGCCGGGCCGCGCAACGTCCTGGACCCAACAGCCAACCCCAGGCGGGGTGGCACTGTCCAGGATACGAGGCCCGCGCCCGCACGACTACCCGATCCCGCATCCAGAAGGGATCGAATTGGGCTAAATCGAGCCGGGCGGGCGTTGCAGACGGTCACCGTCACAGATCGTGACCATATTGCCGCCAACTCGCCGTTGTGAGGGAACGCCGCGAGCCTCGACCATCACCGCCCGTGCCGTCACCCCTCTTTCGGCCCCAGTAACGACGCCGGCCGCACCGCCGCCGAGCCGAACTTCGACCGCGCGACGTCGGCCGCCACCTCCGCGTCCCGCCAGCGCGGTGCCGGCGAGTCGAACACCAGCTGCTCCCCCGCCTCCCCCGTGTCGAGCCCTTCGACGCGGACGCCGATCAGCCGCACCGCCCCGGTCGGCGCGTGCTCGGTGAGCAGCGCCACGGCCACCGCGTGGATCTCGCGCGCCACGTCCGTCGGCGAGACCAGCGTGCGGGCCCGGGTGATCGTGCGGAAGTCCGCGAACCGCACCTTGATCGACACCGTCCGGCCGCGCACGCCCCGCTCCCGCAGCGTCGCCCCCACCCGCGAGGACAGCCGCAGCAACTCGAGCCCGAGCGCAGCCCGGGAATGCAGGTCGACGTCGAAGGTGTGCTCCGCGCCGATCGACTTCTCCGGCGAATCGACCACCACCGGGCGCTCGTCCACGCCGTGCGCGAGCCGGTACAGGTGCTCGCCCACCGCGACCCCCAGCGACTTCTTCAGCCGCTCCGGCGGGAACGCGGCGACGTCGGCGATCGTGGCCAGGCCCAGGCGCCGCAGGTGCTCCTCGGTCCGCGCGCCGACGCCCCACAGCGCCGACACCGGCAGCGGGTGCAGGAACGCCAGTGTCTCCGCCGCGGGCACCACGACCATGCCGTCCGGCTTCGCCATGCCCGACGCCAGCTTCGCGACGAACTTGACCTTCGCCACCCCCACCGAGCAGGTGATCCCGTGCTCGGCCGCGACCCGCGCGCGGATCTCCGCACCCAGCGACGCCGGTGTCGCGCCCAGCCGCCGCAACGCCCCGCTGACGTCCAGGAACGCTTCGTCGAGGCTGAGCGGCTCGACCAGCGGCGTCAGCTCGCGGAAGATCTCCATCACCCCGCGGGACACCGAGCCGTACAGCCCGGACGTCGGCGGGATGTTGATCAGGTGCGGGCACAGCCGCTTCGCCGTCGAGAACGGCATGGCCGAGCGCACGCCGAACCTGCGCGCCGGGTAGTTCGCCGCGGCCACGACGGCCCGCGGCCCGCCCCCGGACACCACGACCGGCTTGTCCGCCAGCTCGGGCCGGGTCCGCAGCTCGACCGACACGAAGAACGCGTCCATGTCGACGTGCAGCAGCCCGCAGCCGGTGTCGTCCGGCACCGGCTCACCCGGCCGGACGCGGAACCGGCCCATTCCGCCCGGTAGTTCAGCATTTCGCCCCACACCGAGGACGCTACCGGCCACCACCGACATTTTTCGGGGGTTCGGGTGGCGGAGCCCCCGACCTGGGGCGAAGCCCCAGTTGTCACCGACAGTTTTGGGCAAAGAGCGAAACCGCAGGTCAGGCCGGGCGTGCGACCGCGTGCAGCCGTCCCGCGACGTCCCGCAGCGCCGGCGTGCCCGCCGCGACCTGTTCGAACTCCGCCAGCTCGTCGTCCCGGACGTCGCCGGAGACCAGGTCCGCGATCACCCGGTCGCCCTGCAGCAGCGTGACTTCCAGGCCGGCGGCCTCCAGGTCGGCGCGCAGCCCGGCGGCGGAGAAGCGGCGCAGCACCGTGTCGCCCGCGACGACCCCGTCGGCGCTCTCGAGCAGCCGTCGCGCCTCGCCGACCCGGCCCGCGAGCGCGCGGTGGAACACGGCCGCGTGCCGGTTCGCCACCAGCACCGACACCGCGCCGCCGGGCGCGACCGCCGTGGCCAGCGCCGAAAGCACCGCGGCCGGGTCGTCGACGATCTCCAGCAGCCCGTGCGCCAGCACCAGGTCGGCCGACCCGGCCGGGACGTGCCTGCCGAGCGCGTCGGCGTCGTCCGCGACCACCGTGATCAGCTCGGAGACGCCTTCCTCCTCGGCGCGCCGCTGCAGCGTGGCCAGCGCGTTCGGGCTCGGCTCGACGACCGTCACCCGGCAGCCCGCGGCCGCGAACGGCACCGCCCAGCCACCGCTGCCGCCGCCCACGTCGACGACGCGGGGCTGCTCGGCACCCCGGGCGCGAGCGGCTTTCAGCTCGGCCTCGAGCACCCGGCGGACGGCGCCCGAACCCCGGGCGGCCACGGTCTCCGTCTTCATGTCGCACAGGGTAGTGCCCGCCCCCGCCCGCCCCCCGGCCTCCTCCCTTCGAGTGAACGGCCCTTGCCCGGCAGCGCCGCCCGCCCGCACCCGTAGGCTGGTGAACGTGCACACGGTCGCCGTACTCAGCCTCAAGGGAGGCGTCGGCAAGACGACGGTCGCTCTCGGTATCGCGTCCGCCGCCTTGCGTAGGGGCACGCGGACGCTGGTGGTCGACCTCGACCCGCAGGGCAACGCCACCACCTCGCTCGACCCGCCCTACACCGACGCCACCCTCGCGGACGTGCTCGAGACCCCGACCCGCGAGACGCTGGAACGCGCGATCGCCCCGAGCGTGTGGAGCGAGGACGTCGACGTCCTCGTCGGCACCGAAGAGCTGGAGCTGCTCAACGACCCGGACGCCGACAGCGAGCGCCTGGCGAACTTCTCGCGCGCGCTCGACGAGCTGCACCGCACGCCGCTGCGCGAAACGCCGTACGAGCTGGTGATCCTGGACTGCCCGCCGTCGCTGGGCCGGCTGACGAAGTCGGCGCTGGTCGCCGCGGACAGCGCGCTGATCGTCACCGAGCCGACGATGTACGCCGTGGCCGGCGCGCACCGCGCCCTGGAGGCGATCGAAAAGATCCGCAAGGAGCTCAACCCGGACCTGCGCCCGATCGGCGTCCTGGTCAACAAGCTGCGGGTGCGGTCCTACGAGCACCAGTTCCGGATCGCCGAGCTGCGCGAGAACTTCGGCTCCCTGGTGATGCCGACGGCGATCACCGACCGGCTCGCGGTGCAGCAGGCCCAGGGCGCGTGCAGCCCGATCCACGAGTGGCACTCGCCGGGCGCCCAGGAGATCGCGCTGACGTTCAACATGGTGCTGGCGAAGATCCTGCGCTCCAACCGGGCGGGCCGGCACCGCATCGCCGGCGAGGACGCCGAGGGCCCGGACTGGCCCGAAGGCCCGGCGCCGGAGACCCCCGAGGCCCCGGACACGCCGGCCGAGGTGTCCGAATCCGCGGGGTGAGCCGTGCCCGAAGGTGACACCGTCTTCCTGGTCGCCCAGCGTTTCGCGAACGCGCTGACCGGGAAGACGTTGCTGCGCGGCGATTTCCGCGTGCCCCAATTGGCCACTGTGGACCTTTCCGGGCGCGAGGTGCTCGGCGTCGGCACGGTGGGCAAGCACCTGTTCACCCGCTTCTCCGGCGACCTGACGCTGCATTCCCACCTGATGATGGACGGCATGTGGGACGTCTACCCGGCCGGCGCGAAGTGGCGGCGTCCCGGCCACCACGCGCGCGTGATTCTCACCGCGGCCGACGTCCAGGTGATCGGGTTCCGGGTCCACGACCTGAAGTTCGTGGCCACGAGCAAGGAAACCGGCCTCGTCGCCCACCTCGGGCCGGACCTGCTCGATCCGAAGTGGACGGACGAGCACCTCGAGCGGGCGGTCGCGAACCTCACCGCCGACCCGGCCCGCGAACTCGGCCTCGCACTGCTCGACCAGCGCGTGATGGCGGGCGTCGGGAACCTCTACAAGTGCGAAATCGCCTTCCTGCTCGGGGTGACGCCGTGGACGCCGGTGTCCGAAGTGGACGCCGGACGCACGGTCGCGCTGGCCCGCAAGCTGTTGCTGGCCAACGCTCTCGCCGGGCGCTTCGACCAGAGCACCACCGGCCACCTCGACCGCAACCGCAAGAACTGGGTGTACGAGCGCACCCGCCAGGGCTGCTTCCGCTGCGGCGGCAAGCTCCTGGTGCGCACGCAGGGCCACGACGTCCAGCGGCGGCCGACGTGGTTCTGCCCGAAGGACCAGACAGGCCCGTACCCGGCGCAGTAAGCTGGGACACGTGACGACGTTCAAGCTCCCGCTCTACGGGGCCGACACCGAACGCGGCGACCTCGCTCCCTGAGCCGCGCGCTCCTTCCGTCACCTTCTCCGCAAGAGCAACAGGGAGCTCAGTCATGCCCGGAATCCTGACCGGGCAGGCGCTGCGCGCGTTCGCGCACGCCCTGCCCAAGGTCGAACTGCACGTCCACCTGGTCGGCTCGGCGAGCCTGCCGACCGTGCTGGAGCTGGCCCGGCGCCGCCCGTCCGCCGGGGTCCCCACCGACGAACGCGCGCTCGCGGAGTTCTTCACCTTCCGCGACTTCGCCCACTTCCTCACCGTGTACCTCGCGGTCACCTCGCTGGTGCGCGATCGCCACGACATCCACACGCTCGTCACAGGGCTGGCGGCGGACCTCGCCGCGCACCACTGCCGCTACGCCGAAGTCACCGTGACACCGTACAACCACCTGCTCGACGGCATGTCCGGCGACGACCTGCTGGCCGGGCTCGAAACCGGCCGGGCCCGCGCTGCCGAGCTGGGCGTGGAACTGGCCTGGTGTTTCGACATTCCGGGCGAAAAGGGCATCCGAGCCGGGCAGGAGACGCTCGTGTTCGCGCTGCGCGAACGTCCCGACGGCCTGGTCTCGTTCGGGCTCGGCGGCCCGGAGCTCGGCGTCGGGCGCGCGCAGTTCGAGCCGTTCTTCACGCGGGCGCGGGAAGCCGGGCTGCACAGCGTCCCGCACGCCGGCGAGACCACCGGCCCGGCCACGATCTGGTCGGCGCTGCACGACCTCGGCGCCGAGCGGATCGGCCACGGCACCAGCTGCGCGGCCGACCCGGCGCTGCTCGAACACCTTGCGGCACAACGGATCCCGCTCGAAGTGTGCCCGACGTCGAACGTGCGGACCGGCCAGGTCGCGGACCTCGCGGCACACCCGGTGCGCCGCATGCTGGACCACGGCGTCGTGGTGACGCTCAACACCGACGACCCGCCGATGTTCGGTGCCACGCTCACCGGCGAGTACGTCGCCGTCGCCGAGACCCTGGGCCTCACCGCGGCCGAGCTGGCCCGGCTCGCGGAGAACGCCGTCGACGCCTCCTTCCTTGACGAGCAGCGGAAAGCCGGTCTGCGGAGTGAGATCCGGGAAATGACGTTGCACGGCACGGCCGACTTCACCTAGCGTGGCAGTACACGAGAAAGGAGGTGGTCCTAAGTTGTATTCCAACAGGACTCGTGAGGTGGCTGTCCGCTAGCGGATGGCACGTGAAGGACTTTGAGCAGCGATACAACCGAGCCACCTTCGGCTCATCGCCTGCTTCACGTGGTGCCTGATAGCGAATACCAGGCAGCCACCGTGCCCCCGGGGCTCCCGAGCACCAGTCCGGCTCGGGCTCAGGCGTTTGACGGCGCTTGAGAGCAACCCCGGGGGTCCCTTTATTTCGCTCATCTGTGCAGCTGGTGCCACCGGGCGTAGCAAGACGACCGTCCGGCGATCAGTGTTTCGGTGTCCTGTCCCCCGAACGGCTGACGCTCGCTAGCCTGGAGGCATGCTCAGGCCCGACTACCCGATCACCACGGCCCGGCTGATCCTGCGCCCGTTCACGCCCGGCGACCTCGACGCGTTGAACTCCTTCCAGTCCCGCGCCGACGTCGCCCGCTACCTGTACTGGGGGCCGCGCAGCCGCGCCGAGTCGGCGGCCGCGCTCGCGAAGCGCGTGCATAGCTCGACGTTGACGAAGGAAGGGCAGTTCCTGGCCGTGGCGGTCGAACTGGCCGCGACCGGCCGGCTGATCGGCGACCTGAACCTCGAGTGGCTGAGCGCCGAACACCGCCAGGGCGAGATCGGGTTCGTCTTCCACCCCGACCACCACGGCAAGGGCCTGGCCGCCGAGGCGACCACCGAGCTGCTGCGTCTGGGCTTCGAAGACCTGGGGCTGCACCGCATCATCGGCCGCTGCGACGGCCGGAACACCGCGTCCGCCGCGCTCATGGAACGCCTCGGCATGCGCCGGGAGGCGCACCTCAAGGAAAACGAGATCGTCAAGGGCGAGTGGACCGACGAGCTGATCTACGCGATGCTCGAGGACGAGTGGAAGGACCGCCCTTAGTGGGCACTTTCACGTGAAAGTGCCCGCTCGGGTAGCGGCGCGCGGGTGGTTTGGCAGCATAGGGGCGTGTTCTTCGACAAGATCGTCCGCCCGGCGCTGTACCGGCTGTCCGCCCACGACCCCGAGCTGGTGCACGAGCGCACGATCGCCGTCCTCGCTCGGCTCGGCAGGTTCGCCCCCCGCGGCGTTCTGCGTGTCGACGACCCGGCGACCCTGCTGGGTCTGCGGTTCCCCAACCGCGTCGGCCTGGCCGCCGGGATGGACAAGAACGGCCGCGCGCTGCCGGCGTGGGCCGCGCTCGGCTTCGGGTTCGTCGAGGTCGGCACCGTGACGCGGCTGGCCCAGCCGGGCAACCCGAAGCCGCGGCTGTTCACCCTGCCCGCCAGCGACGCGATCATCAACCGCATGGGCTTCAACAACGACGGCGCTTCGGCGCTCGCGGCGAAGCTCGCCCGCGACGGGAAACCGGGTGTGCCGCTGGGGATCAGCATCGGCAAGTCGAAGGTGACGCCGCTCGAAGACGCCGTCGAAGACTACCGGTTCTCGCTGCGCGCGCTCCACCCGTACGCGGACTACTTCGCGATCAACGTCAGCTCGCCGAACACCCCGGGGCTGCGGCAGCTGCAGGACCGCACGGCGTTGGCCGAACTGCTCGGCGAGCTGCGTTCGACGTCGCTCGAGCTCGCCGGCGCGAAGAATCCGACGCCGGTGCTGGTGAAGGTCGCCCCCGACCTCACCGACGACGCGCTGGCCGAGCTGCTGGAAGTCGCGCTCGAGCACGGCGTCGCCGGGATCATCGCCACGAACACGACGTTGTCCCGCGACGGCGTCGCCGCAGCGGAAAGCGGCCTGGCCGGACAGGCGGGAGGACTGTCCGGCCGGCCGCTGACCACCCGCGCGGCCGAGGTCGTGCGGTTCGTGCACGACCACACCGGCGGGCGCCTGCCGATCATCGGCGTCGGCGGCATCACGGGCCCGGACGACGCCATCCGGCTCGTCGACGCCGGCGCGTCGCTCGTACAGCTCTACACGGGCTTCGCGTTGCACGGGCCGGGCCTGGTGCGCCGCGTCAGCCGGGGTCTCGCGGCCCGGCGGTAGAGGCGAACCGGACGTACCCGCGCCAGGACTCGTAGCGGTCCAGACCTGGTCCCTCCGCGGCGAGGCATCGGACGGCCAGGGGCGCGGTGCCGTCGTCCAGCACGACGCGGTCGAGCACGAACGGCTCCTTCAGCGTCGCCGCGAACCGTTCGAACGCGGCCGGGGACAGGCGCCAGCGCTCGCCGTCGAGGGTCGTGGTGCCTTCGAGGACGCCCGGCTGCGGCGGTTCGGTGTCCAGGAGCACCAGCCGGTAGGCGTCGGTGGTCCGGACCGGCCCGGTGAAGCGGGCGCCGAGCTCGACGAGGTCGGCGTTGAGCGGCTGGCCGCGCAGGTGCGCGCCGAACACGACGACGTCCTCGCCCGGCTCCGGGTAGGGCGTCATCGGCTCGTCCGTGCAGACGGTCGCGAGGTCGAGGGCGATCTGGTCCTCGAACGCCCGCGTCAGGAAGGTGACGCCGAACGGGCGGCGGTCGCCGGGCAGCACCGGGACGGTGACCGCGGCCAGGTCGAGGAGGTTCGCGAAGGCCGTGCAGGAGGCCAGGCGGTGCCCCACGCCGACCGGGTCGGCCAGCGCTTCGGCGATCCCCGGGTGCTCCGGCACGGTCGGCACGATGAGCGCGTCGAAGCCGTCGAAACCCCGCTCGGGCAGGGAGATCGGGGTGAGCACGGCACCCGCCGCGGTCAGCCGGGCGACGACGATGTCGAGCGCGATGCGCGCCGCCTCGCCGAGCGGCAGGCCGGTGGGGTAGGCGATCCGCGGGTGCTCGCCCGCGCCGAGGCGGACGTCGGCGGGCCAGGTCCGGTCGCCGCCGGTCATCAGCGTGAGCGCGCGGTGGGCCGCGACCAGGCCCTTCGCGTACACGGAGACGGTGTCGGCGGCCGGCAGCAGGCCGCGCGTCGGCTTCACGGCGGCGACGGCGTTCAGCGCGGCCGGGACGGCGCCCCCGGTGCTCAGCGCCAGGTCGACGACGCCGAGCGCGACGGCGACCGCCGCGCCGTTGCCGCCGGCCTTGGTGCGGTCCCAGGCCCCGGAGATCGGGGCGGTACCGGTCTTGCCGAGCACGACGGCACCGGCGGCGGTGAGCCGGCCGACGACCGGGGCGCTGGTCTCCGGGACGGCGTGGCCGGACGGCTGCCCGGCGACGTCGATCAGGTTCTGGACGGCGATGACCGTGCCGGCCAGCGGGAGGTCTTCGCCGGCTTTGACGCGTTCGTCGACGGCCTTGGCGTCGACGAGGACGTCTTCGACGGCGCGGAGGGTGGTCCAGAGTTCGGGACGGCCGGCTTCGGTGAGGCGTTCGAAGGCCGCGATGACGCGCTGGGAGGCGGTGGGCGGGGTGATCGGCACGGGGTCCGGGTCCGGCGGGAGCGTGTTCACGGGGCGTCCTTTCCTCGGCGGTCGAGAAAGTCCACTGTGTACGGTCGGCGCCGTCGAACCTCAGTCCACGGCGGGCCTCCCGGCGAGTGACACCTCGGCATGCATGACAGAAACGTTAGGGCGCGGACGTTTCCGTAGCCATCAGTTTCCGATTACGCGCGGGTTTCGGCACCGGGAGGTGAACAGGGCGCGACGCCGCGGTGAAACGCACGATCACGCACGCCGCGTGACGACGAGCCGGTACCCCCGGACGGCGGCACCCGAACGGCCGAGTTTCGAATCCCAATGGCCCAGCGAAGCCCGGATCTGCGTGATGGAGCCCGGAACTCGTGGAGTTGCCCCGTGGGGCCGGACACCTTGATTCCAGACAGTGGTCTGGAGGGAGGATGTCCTGATGTCTTCCAGGTCGAAATATCCGGAGCAGTTCCGACGGGACGCGGTCGAGCTGGTCAACTCGAGTGACCGTCCGTTGCGGCAGATCGCCCGCGAACTAGGGGTCAACCACGAGACCCTGCGGGCGTGGGTCAACACCGCCAAGCAGGCCGCCGAGGCCGGGCCGCCGGCAGAAGACCCGGCGGAGGCCCTGGAGGTGACGCGGTTGCGGAAGCAGGTCGCTGAGCTGCAGAAAGAGAAGGAGATCCTGCGGAAAGCGGCCGCCTATTTTGCGCGCGAGATGGATCGATGACCTACCGCTACCGGTTCATCTCCGAACACCGCGCCATCTACGGCGTCAAGCGGTTGTGCCAGGTCCTGGGCCTGCGCCGGCAAGGCTTCCACGAATGGGTCGCCGCCGAAGCAGCCCGGATCCGCCGGGCGGAGGCCGAGGCCGAGCTGGTCAGGCTGATCACCGAGATCCATGCCGAACACCAGGGTGCCTACGGCGTCCCCCGTGTCACCGCCGAACTGCACCGCCGCGGGATCGTGGTGAACCACAAGCGGGTCGAGCGGCTCATGCGCGCACACGGCCTGGCCGGGATCACCCGCCGCAAACGCCGCACCACCACCCGGCCTGCGGCCGGCCCGGTCACCCCAGCACAGGACCTGATCCGCCGCGACTTCACCGCCGAGAAACCCGGGACACGGCTGGTCGGGGACATCACCTGCCTGCCCACCTTCGAGGGCTGGCTCTACCTGGCCACCGTCATCGACCTGCACACCCGGGAGGTCGTCGGTCACGCCATGGCCGACCACATGCGCACCGACCTGGTCTGCGACGCCATCGACCTGGCCACCGCCCGCGGTCTTGTCCAGCCCGATGCGGTGTTTCACAGCGACCGCGGCGTCCAATACACGAGCAGCCAGTTCCGGGCCGCCCTCGCCGAGCACCGGATCCGCCCGTCGGTCGGGCGGGTGGGGTCCTGCTACGACAACGCCGTCGCCGAAGCCTTCTTCGCCACATTGAAGACCGAAATCGGTGTCTCGATCTGGCGCACCCGCGCCGAGGCGCGCCAGGACGTGTTCACCTGGCTGCGCTACTACAACCACAACCGGCTGCACTCAACGGTCGGGCACAACACCCCAGCCGAAGCCCGAACCAGCTACCCTCAGGCCCTGGCTGCCTGAAAACCCCGTGTCCGCCTCACCGGGGCAACTCCACTCGCGTGATTGGAGGGTCGACTCGCGTGATTAGAGGGTCGACACGCGTGATCCGGAGGTCGACACGCCGCGCAGAGGGCCGGTTCGCCGTGTCGACCCTTCAATCACGCGTGTCGTCGCTTCAATCACGCGTGTCGACCTGCGGATCACGGTCAGGAGAGTTCGCGGAGGGCCATGGCGAGGCCGGCGAGGCGGTCGGTGGCGTCGGTGAGGGCCTGCTTGGAGGTGACCAGGCCGTCGTCGGCGGCGGCGACCGTGTGGCCGGCCGCGGCGACCAGGCCGCGGTAGCCCTCGAGGCCGTCGTCGAGCTGCTCGCGGAGCTTGCGGACCGCGGCGTCGAGCGCTGCTTGCTCGCGGGCGGGTGCCGAGTCGCGGCCGCGCTCGATCGCCTGGATGCGGGCCGCCAGGCCGCGGAGGGCGGCGGCCGCCTCGGTCGCCGTCTGGCGGGCGTCCGCGACGGACACCTCCGAGACCGGCGGCGTGCCCACCGAGGACGGCACCGAAAGCTGGCGCAGCAGCTCGCTCAGCGACGCTTCGCACTCGGCGAGCCGTTCCATCGGCTCGCGGGCCGCCGAGCGGGCGGGCGGCAGCGGTGGCGGGCCTGCTGGGGCCGCCGGGATCGGGGTGCGCTTGAGTTCGCGCAGCTTCATGCCGGACCGGACGCTGAACGTGCCGAAGATGACGACCCCGGCGAACGACGTGATCGCCTGCGGCATCATCGCCGCGTGGGTCGGGCTGATCCAGCCCAGGGCGGCCGCCACGGTGACGACGCCGCACAGGATCGTCAGGATGATCCACAGCGTCAGGGCGCGGGACGTGCGGCGCTTGCGGCGTTCGAGCTTCGCGGCCGGGTGGTTCCAGCGGTCCCACTTGGCCCGGGCCTCGGCGAACGCCGGGACCTGGTTCGCCACGGACGACAACGACGCCGTGACGTCGGGCCGCCGGACCGGCGGCCGTTGCAAGGGGTTGGGACGTGCGGGCTTCCCGCCGGCCTGGTCGGCCGGCGGGAAGTACTTCTGCACCTTCTGGAGCTTTTCCTGGGCGCGCACGGCGTAGTCGGGCAGCTTCTCGATGTGCTTCTCCAGCTTCGCGCTCAGCTCGCCGAAGTCACGCCGCCTGCCCTGCTGCGCCATGGTGCTCGCCCCCTCTGGAGTCGTCAGGCCGGGTTCTTGCCCTGCTCGGCCTGCACGCGCGCCTGGATCTCGCGCTGGATGTCGGCCGAGCTGCTCGCGGGCTGCTGGGCCGTCTTGCCGCCGTCGGTGACCTGCGCGACCGAGTCGCCCCGCATCGACGCGCGGATCTGCTCGAGCCGCGAGTGGCCGGCCAGCTGCGTGGTGGAGGCCTGGACCTCCATCATGCGCCCCTGAACCGAGTTCTGGGCGAGCTCCGCCTGGCCGAGAGCCGTGGTGTAGCGCTTCTCGATCTTGTCGCGGACCTCTTCCAGCGACGGCGTGTTGCCCGGCGCGGCCAGCTGGCTCATCTGGTTGAGCGAAGCGGAGACCTGCTCCTGCATCTTCGCCTGCTCCAGCTGCGAGAGCAGCTTGGTGCGCTCGGCCAGCTTCTGCTGCAGCATCTGCGAGTTGCGCTCGACGGCCTGCTTCGCCTGCGCCGCGGCCTGCAGCGACTGGTCGTGCAGCGTCTTCAGGTCCTCGATGTTCTGCTCGGCCGTGACGAGCTGCGTCGCGAAGCTCTCCGCGGCGTTCTCGAACTCGACGGCCTTCTGCTCGTCACCCTTGCTGCGGGCTTCGTCCGCGAGGACGAGCGCCTGCCGGGTCGAGGCCTGCAGCTTCTCGACGTCGCCGAGCTGCCGGTTGAGCTTCATCTCCAGCTGCCGCTGGTTGCCGATCACGGAGGCGGCCTGCTGCGTCAGCGCCTGGTGGTTGCGCTGCGCCTCCTCGATGGCCTGCTGGATCTGTACCTTCGGGTCGGCGTGCTCGTCGATCTTCGACGAGAACGCCGCCATCATGTACTTCCAGAACTTCACGAACGGGTTGGCCATCTCCTCCGCCTGCCTTCTTGCGTCCCACGGGCCTAGGTACTCGGGGTGTGGGGCGTCGCTCCCCTGCTGCCTGTTCAACGCACCAACCCCGGCGTCGGGTTCCATCGTGTCAGGTCGGCCACGTCCATTCCAGGCGACCCGGCCGAATTCAGGGATCCCCCCGATCACTACCCGTAGACAACGCCGACGGCCCCGGGCGGGTTGCCCGGGGCCGTCGGACTTCTGCGCTGGGTCTACGCAGCGATGGTCGACGCCAGCTTGGGCTGGCCGATCGTCGTGCGCAGCGTCGTGTTCATCCGCGGTGCCGGGGAAACCCGCAGGTCGGCGAGGTCGTTGCCGATCAGCTCGGACATCAGGCGGCCGCCTTCGATGCCGGCTGCCGAGGCCTCGGCGCCCCGCTTCTCCCGGGGTGCGCCCTCCACGATCCGCTCGTCGACCGGTGCGACCTCGACGTTGTCGAGGGCCGAAACGTCCGCCGCCACGTTGTGCAGCAGCTCGCCGAGCGGAAGGTCCAGGGCCTGGCAGATGGACGCGAGCAGCTCGCTCGACGCCTCTTTCTGACCCCGCTCCACCTCCGAGAGGTAGCCGAGGCTGACCCTGGCGGCGCGGGAGATGTCGCGCAGCGTACGACGCTGGTTGGTGCGGGCATGACGGAGCCGATCACCGATCGCCTCACGCAACAGCACGGTCATCACGCGCCTCCCTTCCGAACAAGTACCCCCTACGTTACCCAGAGCGGCGCCCCGGGCGCAGGAGTTGGTGTGCGCGTACGCCAAGGGCGAACGCGTGTTTCACGCCAAATGTTCCCCGAGCAGGGCAAACGCGGCCAAGACCGACTCGGTCCTGATCAAGTCACGATCGCCTTCCAAGGCCAGCGTACGGACTGTACGTGTTCCCGGCCCGATGAGCCCGACGTGCACGGTCCCCGGTGGGACGCCGTCCTGCGCCGACGGCCCGGCCACCCCGGTGAGCCCGAGGCCCCAGGTGGCCCCGCACCGGACGCGGGCGCCCTCGGCCAGCTGGGCCGCCACCTCGGGGTGGACGGCGCCGTGCTCGGCCAGCAGCTCCGCGGAGACGCCGGCCAGTGCGGCCTTCAGCTCGGTGGCGTAGACGACCAGTCCCCCGCGCAGCACCGCGCTCGCCCCGGGCACGCGCGCGAGGGTGGCGCAGACCAGCCCGGCGGTCAGCGACTCGGCCGCCGCGACCGTCTCGCCCCGCGCGGTCAGGGTCGCGACCAGGGCCTTCTCGTCCACCCTCAGCTCCCGGTGACCCGGCGCCCGGCCGCCCGCAGCCGCACCGCGCGCACCAGGTAGTCGACGCCGGTCACGACGGTCAGCACCAGGGCCAGCCCCATCAGCGCCCACCGCACCGGGTCCGCTTCCACCGGCAGCGGCAGCAGGTACGCCACGATCGCGGCGATCTGCGCCATCGTCTTGGCCTTGCCGCCCCGGCTGGCGGGGATCACGCCGTGCCGGATCACCCAGAACCGCAGCAGTGTGACGCCGATCTCCCGGACCGCGATGACGATCGTGACCCACCAGCCGAGCTCGCCCAGCACGCTCAGCCCGACGAGTGCGGCGCCGGTGAGCGCCTTGTCCGCGATCGGGTCGGCGATCTTGCCGAAGTCGGTGATCAGGCCGTACTTGCGGGCCACCCAGCCGTCCAGCTGGTCGGTGGCCGAGGCGATGGCGAACAGCCCGGTCGCGAGCGCGCGCCAGGTCGTGTCGTGGCCGTCGCCGACGAACAGCGCGACGACGAACAGCGGCACCAGGACCAGCCGCGACAGCGTCAGGAGGTTCGCGAGGTTGAGCGTCGGGACCGGGGTCGGCTCGGGGACCTGGGCGTGGGCTTCGTGGGTGAGGCCCTCGTCGGCGGCGTCGCTGGGAAGCGCACTCACCGGTCGGCGTCCGGTACCGCGCGGACGATCAGGTCCACGCCCGCCGAGTCGACGACCTCGCAGCGCAGGAAGTCACCGACCTGCACCTTTTCCGGCGCGTCGAGGATGACGCACTCGCCGTCGACCTCCGGCGCCTGGTGCGCGGCGCGGCCGGTGAGCTCGCCGTCGTCGTCCAGCTCCACCAGGACGTCGACGAACGTGCCGATCCGGTCCTCGGCGCGCTGCGCGGTCAGCTCCTCGACCAGCGCCGAGATCCGGGTGACGCGCTCGGCGACCACCTCGGGGTCGAGCTTGCCGTCGAAGGTCTCGGCCTCGGTGCCGTCCTCGTCGGAGTAGCCGAAGACGCCCACGGCGTCGAGGCGCGCGCCGGTCAGGAACCGCTCGAGCTCGCTCAGGTCGTGCTCGGTCTCGCCGGGGAACCCGACGATCACGTTGGTCCGGATCCCGGCCTCGGGCGCGTACTCGCGGATCTGCTCGCACAGGGCCAGGAACGAGTCGGTCGAGCCGAACCGGCGCATCCGGCGCAGCACCTGCTCGCTGGAGTGCTGGAACGACAGGTCGAAGTACTCGGCGACGCCCGGCGTGGTCGCGATGGCCTTGACCAGCTGCGGGCGCGTCTCGGCCGGCTGCAGGTAGGAGACGCGGACGCGCTCGATGCCGTCGATCTCGGCCAGCCGCGGCAGCAGCCGCTCCAGCGCGGTGGCGCCGTCGCGGCCGAAGTCCTTGCCGTAGGACGTCGAGTTCTCGCTGACCAGGAACAGCTCCTTGACGCCGTGCTCGGCCAGCCACATCGCCTCGGCGACGACCTCGTCCGGCTGCCGCGAGACGAACGAGCCGCGGAACGACGGGATGGCGCAGAACGAGCAGCGCCGGTCGCAGCCGGAGGCGATCTTCAGCGCGGCCACGGGCGAGTCGTCGAGGCGCGTGCGCAGCACCCGCGGGCCCCAGCCGTGCTGCGCGTGCCCCGGGACCTCGACGGTCTCCGCGGCGGCGGGCCGCTCGACCGGGCTGATCGGCAGCAGCTTGCGGCGGTCGCCCGGCGTGTGCGAGGCGATCTTGCGGCCGGCGACGACGTCGTCGAGCCGGGCCGAGAGGTCGGCGTAGTGGTCGAAGCCCAGCACCGCGTCGGCTTCCGGGAGGCTGTCGGCGAGCTCGTGCCCGTAGCGCTCGGCCATGCAGCCGACGGCGACGACCTTCTTGCCCGTGTCGGACGCGGCGAGCAGCGTGTCGACGGAGTCCTTTTTGGCCGATTCGACGAAGCCGCAGGTGTTGACCACCACGACGTCGGACTCTTCGGGATCGGCCGCCAGCTCCCAGCCGCCGGCCGCGAGCCGGCCCGCCAGCTCCTCCGAGTCGACCTCGTTGCGGGCGCAGCCCAGGGTCAGCAGGGAGACGCGTCGGGTGGCGGCTGGGTCCGTGGCAGGGGAAGGCACAACGCTCAGGGTAGCCGCCGGTCCCGGGCGACCCGACGACGGCGTAGCCCGGGCTGTGACAACCGGGGCTTCGCCCCGGGCCGGGGCTTCGCCACCCGGACCCCCGAAAGCGGTCGTGTCGCTACGCGCACCGGACGATGTGGCAGGGTGGACGATCGTGCCGTCCGACTCGCTTCCCCCGACCGTCCGCCGCGCCCGGATCGCCGACGTCCGCAAGATCAAGGCCCTGGTCGACTCGGACGCCGGCCGCGTCCTGCTGGAGAAGGACCTGGTCACGCTGTACGAGGACGTCCAGGAGTTCTGGGTCGCCGAAGCCGGTGACGAGGTGGTCGGCGCGGCCGCGCTGCACGTGCTCTGGGAGGACATCGCCGAGCTGCGCACGGTCGTGGTCGACAAGGCCGTCCGCGGCCAGGGTGTCGGCCGGGTGCTGGTCGCCCGGCTGGTCGACGAGGCGCGTGAGCTGGGTCTCAAACGGCTGTTCGTGCTGACCTTCGAGACGAGCTTCTTCGCCGGGCACGGGTTCGTCGAGATCGACGGCACCCCGGTGTCGCACGAGGTCTACGAGGAGATGCGGCGCTCGCACGACACCGGCGTCGCGGAGTTCCTCGACCTGCCGTACGTCAAGCCGAACACCCTGGGCAACTCCCGCATGCTGCTCGAGCTCTGACGCAACCCCTAAGCAGGCCGGATTCAGGGGTGAAAAGCGCCCCACAACCTCCTTTCGGGCGGTGACGCGCGCCACGGCGCTGCCCGAAGCTGATCAGGCACTTGTCCCCCGATCGGCAAGGAAGTCATCGATGCGCACGACACTGCGGAACCTGGGGGCCACCGTCACGGTGGCCGTTTCCGTCGGCGCGGGAGCCCTGCTGGGCACCGGCACCGCGGCCGCCGTCGACATCCCGGCGGTCACCGACCAGTACCTCTTCTCGACGTCCCTGTCCGGGTTCGAAACGATCCGGAACCAGGCGCCCTACTCCGGCCAGCTGGACTGGTCGTCGGACGGCTGTTCCTGGTCGCCGGACACCCCGTTCGGCTTCCAGTTCCTGCCCGGCTGCCACCGGCACGACTTCGGCTACCGCAACTACAAGAAGCAGGGCCGGTTCAGCGACGCGAACCGGCTGAAGATCGACGACAACCTGTACAAGGACCTGAAGAGCGTCTGCGGGTCCAACATCGCCTGCAAGGGCGCGGCCTGGACGTACTACCAGGCGGTCCGGAAGTTCGGCGGCTGAGTCGGCAGACCGCGCGGGCGGCACCACAATGGTGATCATGGAGATCGATCACCTGCTCAGCACCACCCGCGCGGTCCGCCGCAAGCTCGACCTCGACCGGCCGGTCGAGCCCGAAGTCCTCGAGGAGTGCCTCGACCTGGCGCTGCAGGCGCCGACGCCCGGCAACGTCCAGGCGTGGCGCTGGCTCGTGGTGCGCGACCAGGACGTGAAGGACCGGCTTTCCGTGCTCTTCCGCGCGGTCGGCGAGGCCTACCTGGCGGAGCGGGCGAGCGCGGCGCCGTCGCGGATGCTGGCGTCCGGGCGGCACCTCCTCGAGGTGATCGACCGGGTCCCGGTGTTCGTGATCCCGGTCCTGGCCGGCCGCCCGGCCGGGGACAACGCGGTCGACGCGGCCTTCTACGGCGGCATCTTCCCGGCGGTGTGGAACTTCCAGCTGGCCCTGCGCTCGCGCGGGCTGGGTTCGACGCTGACGACGTACCACCTGGCGCGGGAGGCGGAAGCCGCGGCGATCCTCGGCATCCCGGAGGGGCACACCCAGGCCGGGCTGCTGCCGGTGGCGTACACGACGGTGCCGGACTTCAAGCCGGCCGCGCGCAGCCCGCTGGCCGAAGTGGCCTACCTCGACCACTGGGGCACGCCGCTCAGCTGATCCGGACGGTGGCCTCCCCGCCGTCCTCGCTGACGGAGACGAGCTCGACCCGGCTGGCGGCGAACGACGTCGCCCGCGGGCCGGTGCGCGGGCCGCTGTGCAGCTCGGCCGTCGTGCTCTCGCCGCGGCCGGGCTCCTTCAGCAGGAAAGCGAGGGTGGCCTCCCCCTGCCAGAAGCACTGCATCCCGGCCCGGCACCGCGAGTCGGCGACCACCCGCAGGTAGCGCACGGTCAGGTCCTTCCCCTGCACGGCGGCCTCCTGCCCGAGCCGCAGGGTGACATCGTGCCCGGCGGGGGCGCTGACGGTGCCCGGGCCCGGCCCCGCCCCCGGCCCGGCGGCGGGCAGCCCGGCGGCGACCGAGCTCCCGGCGCCCACCGTGACGACGGCGAAGGCGAACAGTCCGGCTACGAATCGCGGTAGGTCCACGCGGTCAGGACGGAAGGGACCGTGGCCGGGGTTGCACCGGGTCAAAGAACCTTCTGCACCAGAGCCCAGACTCCGGTCGCGGGATTGTGCTCGTGTTCGGTGGTCAACGTGTGGCCGGGCTTCAGGGCCCGTTCGACGGCCGCGTCGACGCCGCTCGCGTAGTCCGCGAAGTCCAACGCCGACTTGTCGTATCCGGGCACGTGCTTGCGAAGCCGCTTGGCCACGTCCGAGTAGCAGGTCAGCGGCGCGGTGCAGGCCTCGAAGTGAAGCAGGAGCCAGTATTCGAAGCACGGGTTCGAGATCGCCAGGTTGACCCGCGCCCGTCGAGCCGTGACGACCGCTTTCGCCAGGTCGAACTCATCCACGTCGACGACGCACCAGACCTCGTCGTAGCTGTCCGCGGCGGCGTCCCGCAGGCGGGCCGCGTGCCGCACGACCGTGTCGGGATCGGCGGGTTTCGCCTTCACCTTGATCGTCACGGCCGGGTTCCGCCTCGCCTGTTTGAGACCTTGCAGGTAAGCAGGCTCGGTCGCTTCCGCGCCGCACACGACGAGGAGGCACGATCTCGGTTCCCGGAACGCACTTCGCCGGCGACCGGTGTTCTCCCGTCGCGTCATTCGCGGCCGACCGCCGCCACGAAGTCACCCAGCACGGGCACGGCACCGTAGCTGCCGCTGAGATAACGCCGCTCCGTGTTCTGGTCCTTCCGCGGCTTGAAGTCGGTGAGCGGGTACAGCCGGCTCGCTCCTTCCGAGTCCTTCTCCACGAACCAGATCTGGTCTCGCTCCAGCACCTGGTCGCCGAGCATTGTGCCCAGCAGACTCGTGTCGTGCGTCGTGAAGATCAGCTGGGCTTCGTTCGGGTTGGTCTCGCGGTTCTGGAAGATTCCCACGAGCTGAGCCGTCAAGAGCGGATGCAGGCTCGCGTCGATCTCGTCGACGACCAGTACCTTTCCGTAGTCGACCGCGTCCAGCACCTGCGGCAGCAGTGCCAGCCAGTTCAGCGTGCCCGACGATTCGTCTCCGAGAGGGAAAGCTTCACGTCCGGTTCCGTGCAGAAGCTTGAGTTTCTGTTCCCGTCGGAGTGGTGTCTCGCCGGGGCGGTCGGCCGTCAGCTCCCGGCCGTCCTCGACGACCAGGTCGACGACGCCGACGTCGGCAGCCCCGAGCAGGGAAACCAGCCGGGATACCTGCTCCGGCCTCCGCGACAGGTACCGCCCGACACGGTCGCCGACGAACGAAGGAGAAGTTTGCCCGCGGAGTCTCCGCACGGTCAACCCGCGGGCGAACCACTGGTACACAGGCATCAACGGACCGATCGAAAGGTTGTCGCAGGCACTGAGCAGGAGCCGATCCGGCCTGATGAGCTCCTCCAGCACCTCGAACTTCGCCTTGGAGTCCACCACCGTGCCGCCGACCTTGAACTCGGCGTCTGACCGCTCGAAAAGGATGCGCTTGCGCTTCGCCGGATAGGCGTACAGCCATTCATCGACCACAGCGCGCTCGGTCAGCGTGAAACCGTAGGTGTAGGGAACGTCATCCACGACGATTTCCACCACGAACACCGACTGTTCCTGGATCGGCCCGGCACCCAGCTTGTACGGGCAGACCTCGAACGCCGCCGCGGGGGACATCGACCGCCCGAGAACCAGCATCTGCATGAAGGCGAGGCCGTCCAGCAGATTCGACTTGCCGGAGGCGTTGGCCCCGTAGATGGCAGCCACCGGTACCACCGGCCGCTCGTCACCGGGCAGTGCGGGCATGAGGAGCAGCTCCTGCTCGTCCCGGAACGAGCGGTGATTGCCCAGCCGGAAGCTGCGCAGCACCCTGACCACCTCCCTGGCGACGCTTCGAGCCGTTCCGTACCAGTAAACCGCACAGAACGGCTCGAAGCACCAACCAGGGGTCTGCCTGCTATTCGTCCTCGTCGCCCGCGTCGGCGTCCACCGGGCCGCCGCCGCGGATCATGAACAGGACCGACTCCAGTTCCTCCGGCTTGATCAGCACGTCGCGGGCCTTCGAGCCCTCCGACGGGCCCACCACGCCCCGGCTCTCCAGCAGGTCCATCAGCCGGCCCGCCTTGGCGAACCCGACCCGCAGCTTCCGCTGCAGCATCGACGTCGAGCCGAACTGGGACGTCACGATCAGCTCCGCCGCCTGCAGCAGGACGTCGAGGTCGTCGCCGATGTCCGGGTCGATCTCCTTCTTCTCGCCCGCCTTGGCCGCCGTCACGCCGTCCTGGTACTCCGGCTGCGCCTGCTCCTTCGCGTAGTTGACGACCGCCGCGATCTCTTCGTCGCCGACGAACGCGCCCTGGATGCGGACCGGCTTGCCCGCACCCATCGGCAGGTACAGCGCGTCGCCCATGCCGATCAGCTTCTCGGCGCCCGGCTGGTCCAGGATGACCCGGGAGTCGGTCAGCGACGACGTCGCGAACGCCAGCCGCGAGGGCACGTTGGTCTTGATCAGGCCGGTCACGACGTCGACCGACGGCCGCTGCGTCGCCAGGACCAGGTGGATGCCCGCCGCGCGGGCCTTCTGGGTGATGCGGACGATCGCGTCCTCGACGTCGCGGGGGGCGGTCATCATCAGGTCGGCGAGCTCGTCGACGATCGCCATGATGTACGGGTACGGCCGGTACTCGCGCTCCGAGCCCGGCGGCGCGGTGATCTCGCCCGAGCGCACCTTCTTGTTGTAGTCGTCGATGTGCCGGACCTTGTTGACCTGCATGTCCTGGTAGCGCTGCTCCATCTCCTCCACCAGCCAGGCCAGCGCGGCGGCCGCCTTCTTCGGCTGGGTGATGATGGGCGTGATCAGGTGCGGGATGCCCTCGTACGGCGTCAGCTCGACCATCTTCGGGTCGATCAGGATCATCCGGCACTCGTCCGGCGTCGAGCGCGCGAGCAGCGACACCAGCATCGAGTTGACGAAGCTCGACTTACCGGACCCGGTCGAACCCGCGACCAGCAGGTGCGGCATCTTCGTCAGGTTCGCGGTGACGAAGTGGCCCTCGATGTCCTTGCCGAGGCCGATCACCATCGGGTGGTTGTCCTTGACCGTCGACGGCGCGCGCAGGACGTCGCCCAGGCGGACCATCTCGCGGTCGGAGTTGGGCACCTCGATGCCGACCGCGGACTTGCCGGGGATCGGCGCCAGCAGCCGGACGTTGTCGGTCGCCACCGCGTAGGCGATGTTCTTGGTCAGCGCGGTGATCTTCTCGACCTTCACGCCCGGGCCGAGCTCGACCTCGTAGCGGGTGACCGTCGGGCCGCGGGTGAAGCCGGTGACCTGCGCGTCGACGTTGAACTGCTCCAGCACGCCGGTGATCGCCTCGATCATGGCGTCGTTGGCCTTGCTGCGGGACTTCGGCGCGTCGCCGAGCTTCAGCAGGTCGGGCGGCGGGAGCTGGTAGTCGCCCTCGACCGTCCGGGTGACGGCGAGCGGCGGTTCGACGGCCTTCTTCGGCTTCTTCTCGACGACCTCGGGCGCCGGCTTGGGCTTGGGCGGCTTGATCGGCGTCGGCGCCTCGGCCAGCATCGCGTCGATGTCCAGCTGCTCGGGCGCGGCTTCGCTGGCCTGGCGGCGCCGGGACGGCTTGCGCAGCCGCGCGGCCTTCGGGTCGGCGTCGGTGACCTTCTCCTCGTCGGTCGCGAAGCCCGACCGCTGCGCCTCGGCCTCGGCGATCTCCTCCTCGTCGAGGCCCCAGTTCCGCAACCGGTTCGGGATCTCGCGGACCGGCGTGCCGGTGAACACGAGCACGCCGAAGAACAGCGCGAGGATGAGCAGCGGCACCGCGACCCAGGTGGTGACGCCCATGGTGAGCAGGCCGCCGGAGAAGGCGCCGACGATGCCGCCGGCGTACATCCGGCCGTCGTTGGTCTCCGGCAGCGCGGTGAAGATGTGCAGCATCCCGAGCACCGACAGGACGACCATGATCGTGCCGACGACCATCCGCGGCCGCGTCTCCGGGTGTGGCTCGGACCGCATCAGCGCGACGGCGACGACGACGAGCACCAGCGGGAGCGTGACGGCCCCGGCGCCGAGGACGGTCCGGGTGGCGATCTCCACACCGGTGCCGATCGGCCCGGCCGCCCGCCACCAGACGCCGACGGCCGCGACGATGCCCAGGCCGATCAGGCCCAGCGCGAGGCCGTCGCGGCGGTGTTCCGGCTCGAGCTCGCGGGTGCGGCCGACCGTCCTGGCCAGCGTGCCCAGGCCCTTGGCCAGCAGGTTCCAGGTGCCCCGGACGCCCTTCCCGAAGATCCCCGGCGTCTTGCGGCGAGCGCGGGGCGCGGGCTTGCGAGCGGCCGGACGTGACTTCGCGGGTGTGCGCGGCTTACGCGCCGCCGCCCCCTTCGCGCCGCTTCCCGTGCTTCTCTTCCTCGTCGCCGACCCAGCCATGCCCTCAACGGTAACCGGCCGTCGCCGATCGCCTCGTGCGCCACTCTCGGCCCACGGTGAACTTCTGCCTCACACCGGCGGTTGAGCGGCCATCCGGGTGAACCGATCCGGCCAGTGCGCAAACGGGTGAAATCGGCGTCTGCCATGCTCTGCCCATGGTCGCGCTGAACTCCGACAACACCGCTCGCCGGGCGCCCGCCATCTGGCGGACCATGCTCAACATCGACCGCGGGCTGGTGAACCTCGTCGGACGGCTGACGGTCACCGGCCGGGTGCCCGCGCAGCTGCGGGGCAAGCCGCTGCTGATGGCCGCGAACCACATCGGCGTGTTCGACGCGTTCGTGCTGATGGCGGCGTGCAAGCGGATCGGCATCAACCCGCGGTTCATGCTGGCCGGCGGCATCCTCGACGCGCCCGTCATCGGGCCGGCGCTGCGGGTCAGCGGGCACCTGCGGGTCGACCGCAAGCACGCCGGGACCGCCGTCGGGCAGTTCGCCGAGGCCGTCGAGGCCATGAAGACCACGCGCGAGCCGATCATCGTCTACCCGGAGGGCCGCATCAGCCACGACCCGGGCCTGTGGCCCGAGCGCGGCAAGACGGGCGCGGCGCGGCTGGCGCTCGCGGCGGGCGTGCCGGTGATCCCGATCAGCCAGTGGGGCGCGCACGAGGCCGTGTACTGGGGCACCGAGACGGTCAACGGCCCGGCGGACCTGGTCCCGCTGGCCCGGTCGGGGCTGAGCGCGCCGCTGCGCCGCCCGCGGTTCCGCGTGCACTTCGGCGACCCGGTGGACCTGTCGGAGATCGAGCCGGAGCGGCCGGGCGCCGGGGTGCGCGCGCACGCGAAGATCATGCAGGCGATCACCGACGGTCTCGTGCCGCTGCGCCGCGACGAGCTCGACCGGCCCCGGTTCCACGACCCGACGCGGCCGACCGACACGGTCAGCCCGTGGAAGCCGAAGTCCAGCCTCTGAGACACCTCGGGCGGCACGCCTAGAGTCGGCGGACGTGAGCACACGGATACTCGTCGTCTACTACAGCTCGACCGGGAACACCGCCGCCCTCGCCGAATCCCTCGCCGCCGGTGCGCGGGAGACCGGTGCCGACGTGCGGGTGCGGACCGTGCCGGAGACCGTGCCCGCCGACGCCATCGCGCGGAACCCGCGCTGGCAGGCCTGGGTGGACTCCGGGCCGCACCACGAGCTCGTCACGCTCGGCGACCTCGAATGGGCCGACGGGCTCGCCGCCGGCAGCCCGACCCGGTTCGGCGGGCCGGCCGCCCAGCTGAAGTCCTTTTTGGACAGCACAGGTGGCTTGTGGGCACAGGGAAAGCTGGCCGACAAGGTCGCCACGTCGTTCACGACGGCGTCCACCGCGCACGGCGGCCTCGAGTCGACCCTGCTGGCGATCAACAACATCTTCTACCACTGGGGCGCGATCGTGGTCCCGCTCGGCTACACCGACCCGCACCTGAAGGAGTCCGGCAACCCGTACGGCGGCTCGTTCGTCTCCCGCAAGTCGGCGGCCCCGGACGACGTCGCCCTCGACGCCCTGCGCCTGCAGGGCCGGCGCCTGGCCACCATCACCACGCACGTCGCCACCGGGCTGAAACGCGCCGGGTGACCGGGGGTGCCACCCTGGAGTGGCACCCGGACATCGGTTCAGCGCCTGGCCGCCGCCCGGCGGCGCAGGACCACGGCGCCACCCGCGCCGACGAGCAGGAGCGCGCCACCCGCGACGAGCGCCGGGACGGCGGAGTCGTCGTCGGCCGGCCCACCGCCGGTCTGCGGCGCACCCTGCGGCTTCACCACGACCTGCGGCGCGGGCTTCGGCTTCGGCTTGGTGGGTTTCGGTGCCGGCTTGGTCGGCGTCGACCCGGCGACCCCCGCCGCGTCGTCCCACCCCGGAATCGGGGGTACCCCGACCCTGAAGCGCCGGATGGCGTGGCCATTGCTGCCGTCGAGGCAAACCATGATGGCCTGCCAGTAATCGGGCGCCACATTGGTGAACGTGCGGGTGTACACCTTCCCCTTCTTGGTCATCAAACCCAGTTGCTTCGGCATCTGGCCGCGGTAAATGTCGTAACTCGCTTCGGCCTCGACGCCTTCAGTGGGACACGTACCTGTGACGGTCACGGTGGTTCCCGACACCGTGACCTTCATCGACGTCGGATTGCCCGGCTGCGGCGCGCCGGCCGAAGCCACGGCCGGCAACAACAGCACGCAACCGGCGGCCACACCTGCGGCGGCAGTGGATCTTCGCATTGTTTTCCCTCCGGATCGTTCGCAAGGTTTCAGGGCATTTCGGAAGACGCCCGCCACCGTGCCCGGTTGCGGGCCGAACGTAACGAAACGGGCGGCATCGGCCAGGCCGGATAACCGGGAAAACCACTTCGGCGGTGACGTCGAGATCGCCTACAGTCCGACCGTGACCACCGAACTGCCCGTCGTCGCGCCACCCCGGGTGGCCCACCGCGGCCGCGGCACCTCCTACGTCCTGCTCGCCGCGCTGTTCTTCAGCACCTCCGGCACCCTCGGCAAGGCCACGATGTCGGCCGGCATCACCCCGCAGCAGGTGGCCGCCGCGCGGATCGCGCTGGCCGGGCTCGTGCTGCTCGCCGTCGTCGCCGTGGTGGCGCCGCGGAAGCTGCGGGTGCGCCGGGCGGACCTGCCCGTGCTGGCCGGCTACGGCCTGCTCGGCGTGGCCGGCGTGCAGCTGCTCTACTTCGTCGCCGCGGGCCGGATCCCGGTCGGGATCGCCATCCTGCTGGAGTTCGTCTCGCCCGTGCTCATCGCGCTGTGGGTGCGGTTCGTGCGGCGGCACCGGCTGCCGCGGGCGGTCTGGGGCGGCATCACGCTGGCCATGATCGGCCTCGCGCTCGTCGCCCAGGTCTGGGAGGGCGTCACCCTCGACGGGCTCGGCCTGCTCGCCGGCTTCGGCGCCGCGCTGTGCTCGGCGGCCTACTTCCTGCTCGGCGAACGCGCGGTGGCCGGCGTCGAGCCGCTGGGCCTGGTCACCTGGGGCATGGTGATCGGCGCGGTCGCGATCAGCTTCGTCGCGCCGCCGTGGACGTGGCCGGCCGGGCTGCTCGGCGTCCCGGTCGGATTCGGGACCTGGCACCCGCCGGTGTGGCTGCTGCTGACCCTGCTGGTGCTCGTGGCGACGGTCCTCGCCTACGCCTGCGGCATTTCCGCGCTGCGGCACCTGCCCGCGTCCGTGGCGAGCGTGCTCGGGCTGGTCGAACCGGTGATCACGACGGTCGCGGCGTGGGTGCTGCTCGGCGAGCAGCTCGCCTGGCCGCAGCTGCTGGGGTCGGCGATCCTGCTGGGCGGCGCGTACGTCGTGCAGCGGAACTCGGAGATCCTCACCACCTGAGGTTGCGCAACTTCTGCGTCGGCCGTCGCGCGGGTGGAGAATTTCCGCGATCGACGTCCACCCGGGGAGGAAGCACCTTGGCGACGAAGTCCGGGCTGCGGCCCGAGTTGCGGCAGCGGCACGTCCGGATGATCGCCCTCGGCGGCATCATCGGCGCGAGCCTGTTCATCGGCAGCGGCGCGGTGATCCACACCGTCGGCCCGGCCGCGGTGCTGTCCTACGCCATCGGCGGGCTGCTCGTCGTGCTGGTGATGCGGATGCTCGGCGAGATGGCGACCGCGGCGCCCGCGCTGGGTTCGTTCATGGAGTACGCGCGCGACTCGCTCGGCGGCTGGGCGGGCTTCACCATCGGCTGGCTGTACTGGTACTTCTGGGTCGGCGTGGTCGCGTTCGAGGCGGTCGCGGGCGCGAAGATCCTGCAGGCCTGGATTCCCGACGTGCCGCAGTGGGTGTTCTCGCTGGCCCTGATGCTGCTGCTGACGGCGACGAACCTGGCGTCGGCGCGGTCCTTCGGCGAGACGGAGTTCTGGCTGGCGTCGATCAAGGTCGCCACCATCGTGGTGTTCCTCGTGCTGGGCACGCTGTTCGTGCTCGGGCTCTGGCCGGACGCGCACTTTTCGGTCGGCAACATCGGCCTCGACGGCTTCGTCGCGAACGGGCCGTTTTCGGTGGTGCACGGCGTGGTCATCGTGATCTTCTCGTACTTCGGCGCGGAGATCGTCACGATCGCGGCGGCGGAGTCCGACCAGCCGGAGACGGCGGTCCGCAAGGCGACGTCGACGATCGTCTGGCGGGTCATCGTGTTCTACGTCGGCTCGGTGGCGCTGCTGGTGATGATCACGCCGTGGCGCGACATCCCGAGCGAGACGAGCCCCTTCGCGGCGGCGTTCGGCCGCTTCGGCGTCCCGGCGGCGTCGACGATCGTGTCGGCGGTGGTGCTCACGGCGGCGCTGTCGGTGCTGAATTCGGGGCTGTACACGGCATCCCGCATGCTGTTCGCCCTGCGCCGCCACGGCTGGGCCCCGGCGTGGATCGCGGACACGAACGCGCGCGGCGTCCCCTGGAAGGCGATCCTGGCGTCGACGTCGGTCGGGTACGTGGCGGTGGTGATGAGCTACGTCTCCCCGGACAAGATCTTCTCCTTCATCATCAATTCGGCGGGCGCGGTGGCCCTGTTCGTGTACGCGATCATCTGCGGCTCCCAGCTCCGCATGCGGCGGCGCCTGGAGGCGACGGAGCCGGAGAAGCTGAAGCTGCGGATGTGGGGCTACCCGTGGCTGAGCTGGGTGACGCTGGTCCTGACGCTCGTGGTGGTGGCGTCGATGTTGTTCGTGGACTCCGACGCGCGGGCGCAGCTGTACCTCAGCCTGGTCAGCCTGGCCGTGATCCTGGGCGTCTACGCCCTCATCCGCCGGCGCACCTCCCGTGATTCCTCACGTGTTTCGCGTGATTGAACCCGGAACTCGCGTGATTGAACCCGGATCTCGCGAGTTCCGGCCCCAATCACGTGGGATACGGCCCTGATCACGGCGGATACGGGAACTCAGCCGCCGGCGATCCGGGACAGGGCCCCGAAAAACACGTCCGTGATCTTCGCCGGGTCCGGGGCCACGAAGGTCTGGCCGCCGGTCGCCGACGTCAGCTGGGTCAGCTCCGCCTGGTCCGCGTCCGGGCCGATGCCCACGCCGATCAGCGGGATCGGGCGGCGGGGGTCCTGCAGCTTCGCCAGCTCGGCCAGCACCTCCGGGCGGGAGATGCCGCGCGGGTCCTCGTTGCGGCCGTCCGTCATCACGATCACCAGGTTCAACCGGCCGGGCTCCCACTCGCGGCGGGCCGTGCGGTAGGTGTCCAGGACGCTGTCGTACAGTCCCGTGCCGCCGTCCGCGGTGGCCCGCACCCGGGCCAGCTTGTCCAGGGCGCCCGTCGCCAGGTGCTGGGCGACCGGGGCCATCGGCAGCAGCTCGCGGTAGTCCTTGTCGCCGTCCAGCCGCGTCGAAAACGCCAGCATCCGCAGCTGGGTCGCCGGCTTGAACAGGTGCATCGCCTTCGCCGCCGCCTGCATCGTCACCTGCATGCGGTCCAGGCCGGTGCCGGGGACCTGCGCGTTCATCGAGCCCGACACGTCGATCAGCACCTGCACCCGCGCGCTCAGGTTGATCCCCGCCCACTGGTTGAGCAGCTCGTCGACGGCGGCCGCGGGCGGGAGGTTCGCGGCCCGGATGCCCTGCGGCGACACCCTCGGGTCGTCGGTGTGCTCGCGCAGCGCCTGGCCGCCCGCCGCGCGCAGGCCGGTCTTCGAGATCGCGTCGGCGCCCGCGTCGCCGAGCACCGCGTCGCGCAGCGCGTCGACGATCGGGCGCTGCTGCGGTGTGATCCCGCCCAGCTCCGCGAACGGGTAGTCCAAAGTGGGCACGGCCGTCGAGTAGACGGCGACGAGCGGCGACTTCGCGTCCTCGATGTTGTGGCGCAGCAACGAGTTCTCCGACGCCGGGAACGCCGTCACCGCGGCCGTGCCGCCGCCGTCGCTCGACCCCGGCAGCCGCGCCATCAGGTCCGTCTCGGCGCCGAGCGTGTTGGCCGAGAAACGCCGCAGCGTCGCCACGTACGCGGCCGACGGCTCGGGCGCTGCCTTGACGCTGTCCCGCAAGCCGAGCAGCGCCACCGCGCCGACCGCGTCACGCGCGGGGTCGGGCATCCCCGGGACGACGCCCGGCGCGGCCAGCACCTCGGCCCACGTGGGCGCCCGGTCGGGCCAGCCGATGCCCTTGGCGACGTCCGCGGCGACGGCGAGCACCACCGGCGAGCTCGCCACCGACGCCCCGGTTTCCGGGACATCGTCGGCACCGAGCTGGTGCGCGCGGCGCAGGGCGAGCGTGGAGTCCGGCACCCAGACCTGCGGCCGCGGGCTGCCGTCCGACAGGGCGAGCCGCTCGGCGGCCTGCGTGGCTTCCCGCGTCTGGATTTCGACGCTGCCGCACTGCAGGCCGAGCCCGCGCGCGACGAGCGACAACGCGGGCGCGATGTCCGCCGACGCGGTGACGAGGACCTTGGCGGGCTGCTCGCAGGTGGGCCGGGCACGCACGGTCTTCACGGTCGCCCACGCGGCGGCGCCGGCGACGAGCACGAGGACGGTCGCGAGGGCGGGCACGAGCAGCCGGCGTCGTCTGCCGTCCGAATGACGTCCCATCGGCGCGGCCTCTCTGCGCGAGGCGGGTGGGGATCAAGGTTATCCCGCGGCAAAGCGGCGGCTCGTGGGCCGGACGGCCTAACAGGCGGGCCGACTCATCCCCGGGAGGGACCCGGCTCCGCCCCGGGCGGGATGTCCCCTGCCGCGGACGGCGAAAAACTGGGCCCCGTGAAGCCGACCCGAGGGGAACAGCGCAGGGCGCGCCACGCACTGCTGCGGCAGACCGTCACCGTGGCCTTCGCGCTGCTGCTCGCCAAGCGCCCCAATGTGGCGTTCGGTGCGTCCAGCGCACCCAATGTGGCGTTCGGTGCGTTGGACGCAACCAACGCCACATTGGGGCGTTCGGGACGAGCTAGACCGGGATGACCGTCGGGACGATCATCGGGCGGCGGCGGTAGGTGTCGGCCACCCAGCGGCCCACCACCCGGCGGACCGCCTGGGCGATCCGGTGGGTGTCGGTGATGCCCTCGGCCTCCGTGCGCGCCAGCTCCATCTCCACCAGCGGCACGACGGCGGCGAGCGCCTTCGGGTCGTCGGAGAAGCCGCGGCCGGACACCGTGGGGCTGCTGACCGCGCGGCCGGTGCTGGAGTCCACCGCGACGCTGATCGAGATGAACCCGCCCTCGCCGAGGACCAGCCGGTCCGACAGCGTCGACTCGCCGACGTCGCCGACCGACAGGCCGTCGACGTACACGTGCCCCACCTCGACGCGGCCGGTGCGGGATGCCTTGCCGTCGACCAGGTCGACGACCACGCCGTCCTCGGCGATGACCACGTTCTCCGGCGCCACGCCGGTGCGGATCGCCAGCTCGCCGTTGGCGCGCAGGTGCTTCCACTCGCCGTGCACCGGCATCACGTTGCTCGGGCGCACCGCGTTGTACAGGTAGAGCAGTTCCCCCGCCGACGCGTGGCCGGACACGTGGACCTTGGCGTTGCCCTGGTGGACGACGTTCGCGCCGAGCCGGGTCAGGCCGTTGACCACGCCGAACACCGCCGTCTCGTTGCCCGGGATCATCGAGCTGGCCAGCACGACGGTGTCGCCCGCGCGGATCGAGATCTGCCGGTGCTCGCCGCGCGCCATCCGCGACAGCGCCGAGAGCGGCTCGCCCTGCGAACCCGTGGAGACGAACAGGACCTTGCTCTCCGGCAGGTTGCTCGCCTGGTCGAGGTCGACGAGCAGGCCGTCCGGGACGTTCAGCAGGCCCAGCTCGGCCGCGATCCCCATGTTGCGGACCATCGACCGGCCGACGAAGGCGATCCGGCGGCCGTGCCGCTCGGCGGCGTCGAGGACCTGCTGGACGCGGTGCACGTGGCTGGCGAAGCAGGCCACGATGACACGCTGGTCGACCTTGCGGACGACGTCGTCGAGCACCGGGCCGATGTCACGCTCGGGCATGACGAACCCGGGCACCTCGGCGTTGGTCGAGTCGACGCAGAACAGGTCGACGCCCTCGTCGCCGAGCCGGGAGAAGCCGGCCAGGTCGGTGAGGCGCCCGTCGAGCGGGAGCTGGTCGAGCTTGATGTCGCCGGTGTGCAGGACCACGCCCGCCGGGGTGCGGATCGCGACCGCGAGGGCGTCCGGGATCGAGTGGTTGACCGCGAAGAACTCGAGGTTGAAGACGCCGACGTCGCGGCGCTCGCCCTCGCGGACCTGGATCAGGTTCGGCCGCTGCCGGTGCTCCTTGGCCTTGGCCGCGAGCAGGGCGTTGGTGAACTTCGAGCCGTAGATCGGCAGGTCCGGCCGCAGGCGCAGGAGGAACGGGACGGCACCGATGTGGTCTTCGTGCCCGTGGGTGAGCACCAGGCCGTCGATGTCGTCGAGGCGGTCCTCGATCGCGCGGAAGTCGGGCAGGATCAGGTCGACGCCGGGCTGGTCGTCCTCGGGGAAGAGCACCCCGCAGTCGACGATGAGCAGCCGGCCGCCGTACTCGAAGACGGTCATGTTGCGCCCGACCTCGCCGATGCCGCCCAGCGCGACCACGCGCAGGGCTCCCTCGGGCAGTGCGGGCGGGGCGTTGGTGGGGCCTGGACCTGGGGGAAGTGAGCTCACCGAGGCAGGGTCCCAACGCTGGTGTGCGAGGTCGGCGCCACGTAGGCCGCTCGCGAATCTGCTTGTGCCACCCGCTCACCATGCCAGTCCTGGGCCGCCGTGTCGCCCAGCGGCACGCCGCCCTGGGCAAGATCAGCGGCGATCAGGGCCGTCTGCTCGGGGGTCGGCGCGACGATCGGCAGCCGCGGGTCGCCGATGTCGAAGCCGCGCAGCCGCAGCGCCGCCTTGCTGAAGGCGACCCCGCCGACCCGCGACATCGCGCGGAGCACGGGAAGCATGGCGCGGTGGTTGGTGCGCGCGGTGGAGGTGTCGCCGTTCTCGTAGGCGTCGATCATGGCGCGGATCCGGCCCGCGACGACGTGACCGATCACACTCACCACGCCGACGCCGCCGACGGAGATCCACGGCAGGTTCAGGCCGTCGTCGCCGGAGTAGTAGGCGAGGTGGGTGTTGGCGATGACCTCGGAGCCGGCGATGAGGTCGCCCTTGGCGTCCTTGACCGCGACGATCCGCGGGTGCTCGGCCAGCCGCAGCAGCGTGTCGACCTCGATCGGGACGACCGAGCGCGGCGGGATGTCGTAGAGCAGCACGGGCAGGCCGGTGCTGTCGGCGACGGTGGTGAAGTGCGCGTACAGCCCGGCCTGGCTGGGCCGCGAGTAGTACGGGGTGACGACCAGCAGGCCGTGCGCCCCCGCCTCTTCGGCCTGCTTGGCCTGCTCGATGCTGTGCGCGGTGTTGTTGGTGCCCGCGCCGGCCACGACGGTCGCGCGGTCGCCAACGGCCTCGACGACAGCGCGGACGAGCTGCTGCTTCTCCGCGTCGCTCGTGGTCGGGCTCTCGCCGGTGGTGCCGTTGACCACGAGGCCGTCGTTCCCCAGCTCCACGAGGTGCTCGGCCAGCTCCTGCGCCCGCTTCAGGTCCAGCGCGCCGTCGGCGTCGAACGGGGTGGCCATCGCGGTGAGCACGCGCCCGAACGGCCGTCCGGGCGCTGCGGTAGGTGGGTTGGACATGGGGAGAACGGTACCTCGCCGGTCCGGCGAAAACCGCGCCGACCTGGTCACCAGGAGATTTTCCCGGACCCGGCCGCTCGTCGCGGAACTTCTACTTGACCTTGGTCACGATCGGCGCGGAGATGGGCCCGCCGTCGGCCTTGGTGAGGATGCAGTAGAACTCGCGTGCCGGGTCGTCGCTCGGCTTGTCGGGCTGGCTCTGCCACTGGCCCTGGGTCGGCACGAGCGCCCGGTACTTGAGACCCTCGCGCTGGGTCTCCGGGACGATCGACGAGCGGAACGAGGCCGCGCAGCGGGCTTCGGCGACCGCGGTGACGGCGGCCAGGCCCGGGTAGGCGGCGAGCGCCGCATCGCTGTCGGACCAGCTCGTGACGCCGATGACCTCCCCGGCGTCGTAGATCTCGACGGTGTGGCTCTTCTTGCAGTCGCCGCTGTTCTCGTCGCTGATGACGCCGCCGTCCTGGACCGGGGCGTTGTAGCAGAGGTAGCTGGAACTGGCGTCCACGCCCATCTGCCCGCCGAGGCCGAACGTCATGGTCGGCAGCTTCTGGGCGTCCGCCGTGGGGGTCTCGAAGGCCTTGCCGGCGAAGAAGCCGCCGACCAGGGCGGCCACAACGAGCACCGCGGCGGCCGTGAGCCAGAGCGCGCGGTGGGACTTCTTCGCGGGCGGCTGCGGCGCGGGGGCGCCGAGCATCGCGGTGCCGTGGGGCGGGGTGGGCCGCGTGCCCTGCGCCGTGGTCAGCAGGTTCTGCGCCTGGGCGGCGGTGAGCCGCGCGTCGGGGTTGGCGACGAGCAGGCCGAGGATCGCCGCGGCGAGCGGGCCCTGGCCGCGGGTGAGGTACGGGATCTCGGTCATGATCGCGTGCAGCGTCGCGGCGGTGGTCGCCCGCTCGAACGGGATGGCGCCTTCGACGGCGAAGAACAGCGTCGCGCCGAGGGACCACAGGTCGGACGCGGGCATGGCTTCCCGGCCCTCGACGCGTTCCGGCGCCATGAAGGCGGGCGAGCCGACGATCATGCCGCTGGTGGTCAGCCGCGGGTCGTCGACGGCGTGGGCGATGCCGAAGTCGGTGAGCTTCACGCGGCCGTCCGGCGCGACGAGGATGTTCGCGGGCTTGACGTCCCGGTGCACGATCCCGGCGGCATGGGCGGCCTGCAGCGCGGCGAGCACCCGCTCCCCCAGCTGCGCGGCCTGCGCGGCGGGCATCGGGCCCCGCTGCCGCACGAGGTCGGCGAGGCTGGGCGCCTCGACGAGCTCCATGACGATGAAGGTGGTCCCGCCGTCGGTGACGACGTCGTAGACGGTGACGATCGCGGGGTCGTTGAGCCGCCCACCGGTGCGGACCTCGCGGAGGGCGCGTTCGGAGAAGACGGCGGCGGACTCGGCATCGGGCAGCCGCAGTTCCTTGACGGCGACCTGCCGCCCGATGACCTGGTCCTGCGCCCGCCACACGACGCCCATCCCCCCGCGGCCGAGTTCGCCGAGCAGGAGGTAGCGGCCGGCGACAACCCGCTGACCAGGCATGGCAGGCGCCTGCGGCGGATAGGGCCGGGTCTGTTCGTCGGTCACGGTGCTCCTTCGGGCGGCGGTCGCGCAGATGCTAGTCGGACCGTCGCGGGGCGCTGCAGGTTCCGCGGAATTCGTGACCCGGCGGGGTTCTCGCCCGTGAAGAAGCGACGTCAGCCGGCGAAGGTGAGGTAAATGAGCACCAGGTTGAGCGCGATGATCACCGCCGCGATCACCGAGGCCAGCACCGTCGTCAGGCGGCGGTTCGTGTCCTCGCCCATCAGCGACCGGTCCGCTGTCAGCCGGATCAACGGCACCAGCGCGAACGGGATCCCGAACGACAGCACCACCTGCGACACCACCAGCGCCGCGCTCGGGTCGGCGCCCAGTGCCAGCACCACGATCGCCGGCGTCAGCGTCACCAGGCGGCGCAGCACCAGCGGGATCCGCTTGTGCAGCAGCCCCTGCATGATCATCGCGCCCGCGTACGCGCCCACCGACGCCGAGGCCAGGCCCGAGGCCAGCAGGCCGATCGCGAACATCAGCGCGATGCCGGGGCCGAGCGCCGACGCCACCGCGCCGTGCGCGCCCTCGATGCTGTCCACGCCTTCCTGGCCCTGGAGGTTCGTCGCCGCCAGGAGGAGCATGCCCAGGTTCACCGCGCCCGCCAGCAGCATCGCCAGGCCGACGTCGACCCGCGTCAGGCGCAGCAGGCGACGTCGCTGCAGACCTTCGGGACGACCGTGGCGGTCGCGAGCCAGGCCGGAATGCAGGTAGACCGCGTGCGGCATCACCGTCGCGCCGAGCATCGCCGCCGCGATCAGCACGCTGCCCGCGCCGTCGAACCGCGGGACGAGACCGCCCAACGTCGATGCGGCCGACGGCGGCTCGACGAACAAGCTCGCCAGGAAGCCCACCGCGATCACCAGCAGCAGGCCGGTGACCACCCGCTCGAACGTCCGCTGGCCGCCGCGGTCCTGGACCGCCAGCAGCGTCAGCGACACCGCCCCCGTGATCACGCCGCCGACGATGAGCGGGAGGTCGAACAGCAGGTTGAGGGCGATCGCGCCGCCGACCACCTCGGCCAGGTCGGTCGCGATGGCGACGACCTCCGCCTGCGCCCAGTAGGCCAGCCGCGCCGGGCGGGACAGGCGGCCGCGCAGGGCCTCCGGCAGCGACATCCCGCTGACCAGGCCCAGCTTCGCCGACAGGTACTGCACCAGCACCGCCATCAGGTTCGCCGCGACGATCACCCAGACCAGCAGGTAGCCGTAGCGGGCGCCGGCGCTGATGTTGGAGGCGACGTTGCCGGGGTCGACGTAGGCGATGGCGGCGACGAACGCCGGCCCGAGCAGGGCCGACCCCGTGCGCAGGCGCGTCGCCAGTCTCGGCCGGACAGCCTCGGTCACAGCCATGACGCCACCTCTCGAAAACCGGATGTCGGGGACCCTAAACCGAAGTTTAGGCACGCCGAACTTTCTTTTTCAAGGGTGACTGGGCCCACCCCGTCCCCCGGATACCCCGGGAAACGGCCCCGAAAAGTCAGCCGTGGGCGACCTCGTGGCCCGACTCGCGCAACGCCGTGACCGCGTGGTCGAGGTCGGTGCCACGGACCAGGATGTGGTCGGTGTCGTACGTCGACATCGAGAACAGCGCCACCCCGGCCGCGGCCAGCTCCGAGGCCAGCGCCGCGATGATGCCGGTGAGCGTGAACTCCAGCGGGCCGCGCACCGACAGCAGCCGCCAGCCGTCCTCGGCCGCCGTGGCCCCGCCGGGCTCGCGGCCCGCCGGGCAGATGACGGACAGTTCTTCGGGCGTCCGCGTCACCGACACGAACGCTTCGCCGGGCTCGAACAGCTCGGCGGGCACCGCGGCGTCGGCGGGCAGCCGCACCACGGCGTACTCGCCGGGCCGGACATCGATCGCGAGTCGCTTCATCAGCCTTCCAAAACCTTCGGGCTCGTGGCGATTTCCGTGCCGTCGGGCAACGTCGAGATGGTGAAGTCCGCGAACACGTTCGCCGCGGCCTTCTGCAGCTGGCGCAGGCACTCCACGGCCAGCTCGCGGATTTCGACGTCCGCGTGCTCGGTGGCGCGCATCGCGACGAAGTGCCGCCAGGCGCGGTAGTTGCCCGTGACGACGATCCGCGTCTCGGTCGCGTTCGGCAGCACCGCGCGCGCGGCCTGGCGGGCCTGCTTGCGGCGCAGGGTCGCGCCCGGGACGTCGGCGAACTTCTCCTCGAGCCCGGCCAGCAGCTCGGTGTAGGCGTCGACGCTCGCCCGCGTCGCGGCGACGAACTTCTCGTGCAGCACCGGGTCGTTCGCGATCACCGCCGGCTCGACGAACTCGGCGTCGCGTTCCGGGACGTACCGCTGCGAGAGCTGGGAGTAGGAGAAGTGGCGGTGCCGGATCAGCTCGTGGGTCAGCGACCGGGAGATGCCGGTGATGTAGAAGGTCACCGACCCGTGCTCCAGCACCGACAGGTGACCGACGTCGATGATGTGCTCGAGGTAGCCGGCGTTGGTCGCGGTGGCCGGGTTCGGCTTCTGCCACGACTGGTAGCACGCGCGACCGGCGAACTCGGCGAGCGCTTCGCCGCCGTCGGCGTCGGTCGACCACGGCACGTCCGGTGGCGGGAAGAACTCCGTCTTCGCGATCAGCTGCACTCTGGGTGACACGGTTGCGGTCACGTCAGCACTCCTTCTCCGGCTTCCGCGCAGCCTAACCGCGTGAGGGCGGTCACTCCCGGGGGACACGTGACACCACCGCCGCCTTGACTGACACCACCCTTGACGTCATAGTGGTGTCATGGACCTGACGCCGTACATCGCCAACCTTCGCGAGGACCTCGCGAACACGGCTGCCGCCGGGGACGAGCAGACCCGGCGAGCGGCCGCGCTGCTGTCCTCCGCGCTCGAACCCGCCGTCCGCCTGACGTTGATGAACGCCCTCGCCGACCTCGCCGCCGAGGTCACGGCCGCATTGCCGGGCCAGGTCGTCGACGTCCGGCTCGACGGCCGGGACGTCCGCGTGGTCGTCACCGGCACCGCCGAGGAGACGACGGCACGCGAGACACCACGTGACACCACTCCGCCACCACCGATCGACGGCGGTGACATCAGCCGGATCACCCTCCGGCTGGTCGAGCAGATCAAGGGCCAGGCCGAGCGCGCGGCCGCCGCCCAGGGCGTCTCGCTGAACACGTTCGTGTCGCAGGCGGTCCAGGGCGCGCTGGGGCACGGCGGGGGCTGGAGCGGTGGCCAGAAGCACCACGGCAAAAGCGGCGGGAGCGGATCGCACCTGCACGGCTGGGTCGAAGGCTGAGGGGACGGAACCGATGAGCGAAGAGCAGACCACACCGGCCGGAGAGCCGGACGAGGACAACACCGAACTGGTCCGGATCGACGAGTTCGAGACCGACGTCCCGCTGGAGCTGGACGTGAGCGTCACGATCGGCCGCGTCGAGGTCGTCCTCGAAGGCGACTCCGGCGCGCGCGTCGAGCTGCGGCACGACCAGGGCGAGCAGCAGCCGTGGGTGGCGGGGGTCAACAGCCTGCTGTCCTGGGTCGGCGAGCGCTTCGGCGACCAGCTGGGCGTCGACCCGGGCGCCTCCCCCGCCGAGGCGGTGCACCAGAGCCGGATCGAGAAGCTCGGCAACCGGCTGGTCGTGAGCGCGCCGAAGGCGTGGCAGCTGCGCAACGTCGCGCTCGCGGTGAAGGTGCACGCGCCGGCAGGCTCGCACGTCGAGGTGCGGGCGGGCGCGGCGGACGTCACGGTGACCGGCTCGGCCGGCCGCGTCGACCTGCTCACCGGCTCCGGCGAGGTGAAGCTCGACCGCGCCGACGGCTCGGCCACCATCCGCACCGGCAGCGGCGCCGTCAAGCTCGGGCCGACGCTGGGCGGGCTGCAGCTGCGCAGCGGCAGCGGCCACGTCGAGGCGTCGTCGATCAGCGGGTCCGCGACGCTGGCGACCGGCACCGGCGACGTCTGGCTGGGCGCGGTCTCCGGCGAGGTGATGGCCCGCACCGGCAGCGGCGACCTGTCCGTGGCCGACGCCGCGTCGGGCACGCTCGACCTGATCACCGGCTCCGGCGAGGTCCGGATCGGCATCCGCGGCGGGACGTCCGCCGAGGTCGACCTGACCTCCAGCGGCGGCCGCGTCTCCAGTGAGCTGGACGTCGCCGACACCGCCCCCGAGGGCGGCGTGAAGCTGAAGGTCCGCGCCCGCACGGGCACCGGCAACGCCGTGGTGACGCGCGCGGCGGGGTGAGCAAGGGGGAGGAACGGGCCGTTCCCGGTGGGGGCACCGGGAACGGCCCGTTCGCGCGAAATACCAGAGAGCACGCTCGGCAGAAATCCGGCGAACGAAGGGTGAATTCGTCGAAATTCCGTTTCAGGTGATTACACACGGATTTCTCGACTTCGTCTTGAACAAATCGCGAGGCTGTCTCGTTCACAACGGTTGACCGCGCCGGCCTGGCGAAAGGTGACCGAGTGTCCGCGCTGATCCGCCCCTCCTCGTTGTCCGGCCTGACCGCCGCCGACCGCGTGCTGTTCCAGCGGTTCGGCACCGGAAATCCCGCCGGGGTTCCGTTCCACCGCATTCATGACGCCGTATTGGCGCAGGCGCGAGTCCGTCCGGACGCGCTCGCCGTGGTGCACTCGGGTGAATCGCTCACGTACGCCGAACTCGAGCGCAGATCGGCGGCGCTCGCCGCCGCGCTCGCCCGCCTCGGGGTGCGGCCCGGGCACCACGTCGGGCTGTTCCTCACCCGGTCGATCCCGATGGTGGTCGGCATCCTCGCGGTGCTCCGCGCGGGCGCGGCGTACGTGCCGCAGGACATCCGGATCACGCCCGCCGCGCAGCTGCGGCACATCGTGGCCACCGCGGGCATCGACGTCGTCCTGACCACGCGCGAGCACGCCGCCGCGCTGCCCGCCGGCCTCGGCCGGGTCGTCGCCGTCGACGGTGAGCACCCGGACCACGACGCTCCTTTTGTGACCGGCGGCGGCACCGCGATGGTGATCTTCACGTCCGGGACGACCGGGCGGCCCAACGGCGTGCAGGTCACCCACGCGAACCTCGCCAACGTCCTGCTGACCGCGCCCGGCTCGCTCGGCATCCGGCCCGGCGACCGCGTGGCGCAGCTGCTGAACATCGCCTTCGACATGGCCGCCTGGGAAATCCTCGGCACCCTCTCGCACGGCGGCTGCCTGCTGGTCCGCGGCAAGGACATCGAAGAGACCGCCCGCGAAGCCGACGTCCTCATCGCCACGCCGGGCGTGCTGTCCACAGTGGACCCCCGGGCCTGCCCGCGGGTACGGACCGTCGCCGTGGCGGGCGAACGGTGCCCGATCGCGCTGGCCGACGCCTGGTCGCGGCGGGCGCGCTTCCACAACGCCTGCGGCCCCACCGAAGTGACCATCGTCAACACCGTGCAGCGCTACGACCCGCGGCTCGGCCGGCTGACCATCGGCCGCCCGGTGCCGAACACCACGGTGTACGTGCTCGACGACGAGCTGAGACCGTGCCCGATCGGCCAGGTCGGCGAGATGTGGGCGGGCGGCGCGTGCGTCACGGCGGGGTACGCCGGCAACGACGTCCTCACCGCCGAGCGCTACCGGCCGGACCCCTTCCTCGGCGGCGCGCACCGGATGTTCCGCACCCGGGACCTCGTCCGGTGGACCACCGACGGGCAGCTGGAGCACCACGGGCGGACCGACGACCAGGTGAAGGTGCGCGGCTTCCGCGTCGAGCTGGACGCGGTCACCGCGACGCTGGAGCGGGCGCCGGGCTGCGAACGGGCCACCACCTTGCTGTACGAGGGCGGGCTCGTCGGCTTCGTGACTCCCTCGACGGCCGAGCCGGAGCTGATCCGCCGTTCGGCGGAAGCCGCGCTGCCGTACTACAGCGTGCCTGCGATGATCGTCCCGGTGGACCACCTGCCGCTCACCGAGCGGGGCAAGGTCGACCGGCGCGCCCTGCTGTCGCGTTTGGACAGTCGTGAACCCGCGGAGACGGTGGCATGACGGCGACGCTGCCCACCGCCACGGAGTCCGTGCGGGCCCGGCTGAAGCGGCGGCCGTGGACCCACCACAACCGGCTGGCCGCCGCCGTGGTCGCCGGCAACGTCGTCGCCGCCACCGCCGGCCCGCTCGACGTCGGCGTGCTGACGTGGCTGGTGCTCGGCAACCTGACCCTGGCCGTGGTGATCCGCCAGCAGCTGGTGATCAACCTGCTGTTCCGGCTGGCGACCGCCGCGCCGCTGCGGCGTTCGCTGCGGCTGCGCTGGACGCTGGGCAAGGTCTACCACTTCGGCGGCCTGCACGTCGGCGGCACGCTCTGCGCCACCGCCTGGTTCTTCGTGCTCACCGGCGTGCTCACCGCCCGCGGCGGGCCGGCGGCGCTGCTGCTGACCAGCTGGGCGATCGCGGTGGTCCTCACCGGCATGATCGTGCTCGCGCTGCCGCGGCTGCGGGCCCGGCGGCACGACCTGTTCGAGCGCTCGCACCGGTTCGGCGGCTGGTCGCTGCTGGTGCTGTTCACCGTCCACTCGGTGCTGCTGGCCGGGCCAGACTTCGTGGGCTCGGGACCGTTCTGGGTGCTGCTGGTCGTCGTGACGAGCGTGGCGCTGCCGTGGCTGCGGCTGCGGCGGGTGCCGGTGCGGATCACCCGGCCGTCGCCGCACGTGGCGCTCCTGTCGTTCGACTACGGCGTCACGCCGTTCGCCGGTTCGTCGACGGCGCTGAGCCGGAACCCGTTGCTGGAGTGGCATTCCTTCGCGAACGTGCCCGCGCCCGGGCGAACCGGGTTCCGGCTGACGGTGTCCCGGGCCGGCGACTGGACCGGCGCCCTGATCGACGACCTGCCGTCGCACCTGTGGGTGAAGGGCATCCCGACCGCGGGCGTCGGCAACATCGACAAGCTGTTCCGCCGGGTGGTCTGGGTGGCGACCGGCAGCGGGATCGGCCCGTGCCTGCCACACCTGCTGTCCGGCGAGACGCCCGCGCGGCTCGTGTGGTCGACCCGCCACCCGCGGCGCACCTACGGCGACGAGCTCGTCGACGAAATCCTCGCCGTCCAGCCGGACGCCGTCGTGTGGGACACCGACAGCGCCGGCAAACCCGATCTGGTCGAACTGGCCCTGAGCGCGCACCGGGACTTCGACGCGGAAGCAGTGATCTGCATTTCGAACAAGAAGACAACGTGGCACGTCGTCGAGGCGCTGGAAGCCCGCGGGGTTCCGGCCTTCGGCGCGATCTGGGACTCGTGAGGGAGACAGCATGGACCGGACCGTCGTAGTCGACCTGCAGGCGCCCGTGGCGACCGTGACCGTGGACCGGCCGGCGGCGCGCAACGCGCTGTCGTCCCGGGTGCTCACCGAACTGCTCGACGCGTGCGCGTCGCTGGGCGGGAACCCGGCGGTCGCGGGCGTCGTCCTCACCGGCGCGCCGGGACCGGCGTTCGTCGCGGGGGCCGACATCCGCGAGATGGCGGCCCTGGATCCTTCGCAGGGAGCGGAGTTCGGGGCGCTCGGCCAGGAGGTCACCCGGGCACTGGAACGGCTGCCGGTGCCGGTGATCGCCTGCGTGGACGGCTACGCGCTGGGCGGCGGCTGCGAACTCGCGCTGGCGTGCGACTTCGTCTACGCGACGCCGAAGGCGGTGTTCGGCCAGCCGGAGGTCCTGCTGGGCCTGATCCCAGGGTTCGGCGGCTGCGTCCGGCTGCGCCGCCAGGTGGGGCCCGGCCGGGCCCGCGAGCTGATCTTCACCGGCCGCCACGTGGACGCGGCGGAGGCGCAGCGGATCGGGCTGGTGACCGAGCTGTTCGACAGCCGCGAAGCCATGCTCGCCGGGGCCCGCGCGACGATCACGGCGGTGTCGCGGAACTCGCGCGACGCGGTGGCGCTGGCGAAGAAGGCCCTGAACGCCAGCCGCGGCCGCACCGTGGACGACGGCCTGGAGCTGGAGCTGTCGGCGTTCCGTTCGGCGTTCACGAGTCCCGACATGCGCGAAGGCACCAGCGCGTTCCTCGGCAAACGGGAACCGGTGTTCGGCAGCGGGATCGCGCGCTGACCGGGTGGGTGCGCCATCAACGAGACGCACACGGCCCTGCTCCAGGCGCTGCACGACGAGCACGCACCTGCGCTGTGGCGGTACGCCCTGCGCCTGACCGGTGACGACCAGCTCGCCCAGGACGTCGTCCAGGAATCGTTGCTGCGGCTGTGGAACAGCCCGGAGATCCTGGAGCAGGGCGAACCGGCGTCGCGCGCGTGGCTGTTCACGGTGGCGCGCAACGTGGTGATCGACGAGCGCCGCAGCGCGCGGTCGCGCCGGGAGGTGCGGTCGCCGGACCTGCCGGACGTGTCGCGTACGGACCCGATCGACTCGGCGCTGGACGCGTGGGTGATCACGGACGTGCTGACGCAGCTGACTCCAGACCACCGGACGGTGATCGTCCGCGCCTACTACATGGGGCAGTCGGTCGCGGAGCTGGCGGCGGAGCTGGAGGTCCCGGAGGGAACGGTGCGCTCGAGGTTGTTCTACGGCCTGCGCGCGTTGCGGCTGGCGTTGCAGGAGAGGGGGTTGACGAGGCGTTGAGCGATCCGTACGGCGAGTGGGACGCGGCGTACGTGCTCGGTGCGTTGTCGCCCGGAGAGCGCCGCGAGTACGAGCAGCACCTGGCCTGCTGCGGCTCGTGCGCGGCGGCGGTGGCGTCGTTCGCGGGGATGCCGGGAATCCTGTCGGTGGTGCCCCGCGAGACGACGGTGGAGCTGCTGGGGCCGGTCGTGCCCCGGGGTTCGTTGCTGCCGGGCCTGGTCCGCGCGGCCCGCACATCGCGACGGCGAGCCCGGGCACGGCTGGCGGCGGCACTGGCGGGCGCAGCGCTGGCCGGCGCGGTGGCCGGGTCGCGGCTGTTCGCACCGGGGTGTTCACCGGACCCCCGGATCGACCGGACGGCCCCGGCCCCGGCCACGCCACCGAGCACCCGCCTCGACCCGGCCGCCGTTTCGTCCGGCCACCGGACACCCTGAAGCGCCCCAATGTGGCGTTGGTTGCGCCGGACGCACCCAATGCGGCGTTCGGTGCGCTGAACGCACCCAATGCGGCGTTCGGTGCGCCGGACGCACCCAATGCGGCGTTCGGTGCGCCGGACGCACCCAATGCGGCGTTCGGTGCACTGGACGCACCCAATGCGGCGTTCGGTGCACTGGACGCACCCAATGCGGCGTTCGGTGCACTGGACGCACCCAATGCGGCGTTCGGTGCACTGGACGCACCCAATGCGGCGTTCGGTGCGCCGGACGCACCCAATGCGGCGTTCGGTGCGCCGGACGCACCCAATGCGGCGTTCGGTGCGCCGGACGCACCCAATGCGGCGTTCGGTGCGCCGGACGCACCCAATGCGGCGTTCGGTGCGCCGGACGCACCCAATGCGGCGTTCGGTGCGCCGGACGCACCCAATGCGGCGTTCGGTGCGCCGGACGCACCCAATGCGGCGTTCGGTGCGCCGGACGCACCCAATGCGGCGTTGGTTGCGCTGGACGCAACGAACGCCACATTGGGGCGCTCGAGAACCGGCCGGGAAAGGGTCAGCGGACCAGCTTCGCCAGCGGTGCCGCCAGGTCGCCGCGGGAACCCACCGCCACGCCCGACAGCCCGAGCCACTCCGCCGTGTGCCGCAGCTCTGCCGCCAGCTCCGGGAGCAGCCGGGCCACGTCCGCCCCCTCCTCCGCGAACGCTCCCTGCACCCGCAGCACCCCCGCCGCGCGGTCGGACTTCAGGTCCACCCGCGCCACCAACGAGCCGTCCAGCAGGAACGGGAACACGTAATACCCGTACACCCGCTTCGGCTCCGGGACGTAGATCTCGATCCGGTAGTGGAACCCGAACAACCGCTCCGTCCGGGCCCGCTCCCAGATCAACGGGTCGAACGGGCACAGCAGCGCCCGGCCCGTCACGTTCCGCGGCAGCCGGGCCGCCGTGTGCCGGTACGCCACCTGCTTCCAGCCCCGGACCGTGACCGGCTCCAGCTCGCCCGCCTCCACCAGCTCCGCCACCGCCTGGCGGGCCGGCGCCGGACCGAGGCGGTAGTAGTCGCGCAGGTCCGTCTCCGTCGCCACCCCCAGTGCCCGGGCCGAGCGCGAGATCAAGCCGCGGGCGCCCTCCTCCGCCGACACCGACCGGGACAGGATCTCCGGGGGTACCACCCGCTCGGTGAGGTCGTAGAGGCGCTCGAAGGACCGCCGCGTGCCCGTGGTCAGCTGGCCGATCCCGAACAGGTACTCGCAGACGCGCTTGACCTCCGAGCGCTCCCACCACGAGCCCGGCCCGCGCCGCTGGGCGTCGGCCGCCACCGCGCGCTCGATGCCGCCCGCGCCGATCGGGCCCAGCTCCTTCACCACCGACAGGATCTCCTCGACCAGGCCCGGGGACTTCTCGATCAACGACCCGTAGTGCCGCCACCAGCCGTCGCGCTTGGCGCCCGAGCGGATCAGAGGCCAGTCCTCGATCGGGAGCAGGCTCGCCTCGTGGGCCCACGTCTCCACCAGCAGCCGCGGCCGGCGCGCCGAATGCGCCCACGCCGCTTCGTCGAGCAACGCCGGGTCGTACGCGCCCAGCCGGGAGAACACCGGCATGTAGTGCGCGCGGACCGCGACGTTCACCGAGTCCAGCTGCAGCAACTGGACCCGGGACAGCACCCGTTTCAGGTGCTGCCGCGAAGGCACGCCGGAGGGACGCGGGTCGGTGAAGCCCTGTGCGGCCAGGAACGTCTTCCGGGCCGTCGAGACGCTGATCGTTTGCATGGTGAACTCATGGTGCCACCCACCACCGACAAAAACCGGCGCCCCGATATCTTCAGCCCATGAGCGACGCCGCCGTCCGTCCCGCCGATCTGTCCGACGCCGCGGAGATCGCCCGCATCCAGCGCGAAACCTGGCACGCCGCCTACGAGGACCTGCTCGGCAAGCAGGCCCTCGCGCAGCTGGACGCCACCGACCTCGCCGGCACCTGGACCGAGACCATCGACTACCCCGGCAGCCTCGTCTACGTCGCCACCGAGGGCGAGTTCACCGTCGGCTTCTGCGTCGCCGGCCGCGCGCCCGAGGACGAGGTCGCCCAGGCCGACGGGAGCCTGCCCGAGGACGCGGAGACGACCGGGCTGATCGCCACCCTGCTCGTCGAGCCGCGGTGGGGACGCCGGGGGCACGCCGGACGGCTACTCGCGACGGCCGCCGCGGGCCTGCGGGCCGACGGGGCTTCCCGCGGCATCGCCTGGGTCGCGCAGGGCGACCACGCCACCCTCGGCTTCTACCGCCGGGCCGGCTGGCACCCCGACGGCACCGTCCGCACCCTCGACACCGGCGAGCGCACCCTCCGCGAGGTCCGGCTCACCGGCACCCTCGACCTCACCCTGAGCTGAGTCCCGGAAGATCACCCACCGCAGCACGGCGTACATGAACACGCCCTCGCACGCGCCCGCGAGCAGCCGCGAGACGTGGTATTCGACGCCCAGCGCCGTCAGTCCCGCGCCGACACCCAGCAAAAACGCCGCGTAATTGACGGCAATCGCCACGATGTAAAGCGCCAGCTGGATTCCGACGGCCGCGTGGGAATGGAAGTTGAACGTCCGGTTCAGCGCGAAACTCAGCCCGAACGCGCAGCCGTACGCGAGCGTGATCGCCAGCCACACCGGCCAGCCGAACAGCCCGTGGAAGACGGTCAGCAGCGCGAGGTCGACGCCGAACGTGAACCCGTTGATGAGGCAGAACCCGAGAAACGTCGGCGCCACGACCCGCGACAGCCCCAGTGGCAGCACGCGCACGACGGCCCGGCACAGGGCCCCGAATCGGTCAGCGGGCGGAATGGGTTGTTCGGCGGCCACCCCGCCAGTGTTCCGGCGACGGGTGACGGGAAGCCGTCGAGCAGGTGATCTTCTGGTGCGGACCACCGGCCGCAGAGGGGGGTTAACCCCCGTGCGCCGGGAGCGGCCGAATCGGTAACTTGGACGAACGCGAGCGATTTTCGGAGGTGACACGATGAGCTGGATCCTGCTGACGCTGGGCGTCGCGTTCGGTTCGGCCATCGTGCCGCTGGTCAGCGCCGAGGTGTTCCTGATCGGATTGTGCGCCACCCAGCCGGGACTGCACTGGCTGTGGCTCGGGGCGGCGGTGGCCGTCGGCCAGGTGGCCGGGAAGACGCTGTACTACCTGGCGGCTCGCGGCACGATCAAGCTGCCGAAGCCGCTGCTCGACCGGCTGCACCGCGAGCGCCCGATGACGCCCCGGCGGGTGCGCTGGCAGCTGCGGACGAAGCGGGTGCGCGCGTGGTTCGACCGGCTCCGCGAGCGGTGCCACCGCCACCCGCACTGGATGGCAGGCACGTACGGGGTGAGTTCCCTGGTGGGCCTGCCCCCGTTCATGGCGACGAGCGTGCTGGCCGGCCTGGTGCGGATGCGGCCGGTGATGTTCGTGACGACCGGGCTCGCCGGGCGGTGGATCCGCTTCAGCCTGATCGCCGCGTCACCCGCGGTGTTCGCCGGGTGGCTGCACCACTGAGCGGTCGCCACCGGGCGAGCCGGCGTCAGCGGTCGGCGGCTTCCAGCTCGACGGCCTTCTTCATCGTCTCGCGCGCCCGGCGGCGGTCGCCCGCGATGTCGTACGCGTAGGCGAGCTTGTACCAGGCCCGCCAGTTCTCCTGGTCGGCCTCCACCTCCGCGCGGCGCTCCTCGAACCACGCGTCGGCCGCCTCGCGGTCGACGCGGCCCGAGGGCCGGCGCGGGAGGTCCGAGACGTCCGGGAGCGCGCCTTCGGCGTCGAGCCGCCGGGACAGGCGCTGGATCTGCAGGCCGTTGCGCCAGGTCACGACGACCACCCAGACACCCAGGATCGGCAACAGCAGCACCCCCGCGCCCAGCGCGATGCCGACGCCCGTGCCCGTCTTGAACAGGGCGAACGCCCGGTCCGCCAGCAGGAACAGGTACACGACCAGCGCCGCCGTCAGCAGCAGCGCCACATTGCGGGCCTTCACAGGTCGAGGACGTTTTCCAGGCCGACCGTCAGGCCGGGGCGCTTCAGCACCTCGCGCACGCCCAGCAGCACGCCCGGCATGAACGACGTCCGGTCGAGGGAATCGTGGCGGATGGTCAGGGTCTCCCCCTCGCCGCCGAACAGGATCTCCTCGTGCGCCACCAGGCCCGGCAGCCGGACCGAGTGCACGCGGACCTCCTCGACCAACGCGCCGCGAGCACCGTCGAGCTCCGACGTCGTCGCGTCCGGGCCCGGCTCCACGCCCGCTTCCGCGCGCGCGGCCGCGATCATCCGGGCGGTGTGCGCCGCGGTGCCCGAAGGCGCGTCGGCCTTGCGGTTGTGGTGCAGCTCGATGATCTCCGCCGAGGCGTAGAACTTCGCCGCCTGGGCCGCGAACCGCATCGCGAGCACCGCGCCGAGCGCGAAGTTCGGCGCGATCAGCACGCCCAGGGACGGCTTCGGCTCCAGCAGCGCGCGCAGCGACGCCAACCGCTCGTCGCTGAAGCCCGTGGTGCCGACGACCGCGTGGATGTCGTGCTCGACCAGGTACTCCAGGTTGCCCATGACGGCGTCGGGGTGGGTGAAGTCGACGACCACCTGGGCGTCGGCCAGCGCCGCGAAGTCGTCGCCCGCGTCCAGCGCCGCGACGAGCTTCATGTCCGAAGCGCCTTCAACGGCGTTCACCACCGTCGCGCCCATGCGGCCGCGCGCGCCGAGCACACCGACGTTGATGGTCATGAAGCGATCACCTCGTGCAGGTCGTCAGGAAGGTCGTCGGCGTGAGCGTACGGCCCCACCACCGCCGCCGCCGAGACGCCACCGGGCCGGGCGAACAAAGTGCGAGCGAGCGCACACACGTCCTCGGTGGTCACCGCGTCGATGCGCGCGATCGTGTCGTCGACGCCCAGGTAGCGGCCGTAGTTGAGCTCGTTCTTGCCGATCCGCGACATCCGCGACGACGTGTCCTCCAGGCCCAGCACCAGCCCGCCGCGCAGCTGGCCCTTCGCACGGGCGACCTCGGCGTCGGTGAGGCCGTCGACGCCGACCTTGTCGAGCACCTCGCGGATGACGCCGGCGACGTCGCCGAGCTTCTCCGGCTGGCAGCCCGCGTACACGGCCATGTGCCCGGTGTCGGCGTAGCTCGCCACCGACGAATACACCTGGTACGCCAGCCCGCGCTGCTCGCGGATCTCCTGGAACAGCCGCGACGACATGCCGCCGCCGAGGGCCGCGTTGAGCACCGACAGCGCGAAGCGCCGGTCGTCGTGGCGCGACAGCGACCGCAGGCCGAGCATGACGTGCGCCTGCTCGGTGTCGTCGGTGTGCAGGGCCAGCTTCGGCAGCGTCTTGATCCGGGCGCGGCCCTCGCGCGGCGCGATCGGCGTCGCGGTGCCGGCCAGGCGCTCGCCGAGTGCCTTGCGGACCAGCCGCAGCACCTGGTTGTGGTCGATGTTGCCGGCCACGGAGAGCACCATGCGCGGCAGCGTGTAGCGGCGCTTGTAGAAGTTCCGCAGCGCGGCCGGGGACATCTCCACGATCGACTTCTCGGTGCCGAGCACCGGGCGGCCGAGCGGGTGGTCGCCGAGGATGGCCGTCACGAACGTCTCGTGCAGCAGGTCCTCGGGGTCGTCGTCGCGCATCGAAATCTCTTCGAGGACGACGCTGCGCTCCATGTCCATGTCGCGGTCGGTGCACAGGGCGTCGAACACGACGTCGGTGACCAGGTCCATGGCGAGCGGGAGGTCGGCGTCGAGCACCTGCGCGTAGTAGCAGGTGTGCTCCTTCGCCGTGAAGGCGTTGAACTCGCCGCCGACCGCGTCGATCTCCTCGGCGATCTGCGTGGCGTCGCGGTGTTTCGTGCCCTTGAACAGCAGGTGCTCGAGGTAGTGCGCGGCGCCGGCGACGGCGGCCGGCTCGTCGCGGGAGCCGATGCCGACCCACAGCCCGACCGTGGCCGAGCGCGACGCCGGGACGTGCTCGGTGATCACGCGCAGGCCGCCGGGCAGGACGCTGCGCTTGACGACCGCACCGTCCGAAGTGGACTCCAGCGTGCGGGTGGTGCCGACGGGCTGCTCGTGCCCGGAAACCTGCCGTGCCATGGGTTCCTTACTCAAGATGCCACCGAGGGGCACTTTCACGTGAAAGTGCCCCTCGGGAAGCCGCGGTCGTGCTACTTGGCGTCGGCCTTGTCGGCGTCGGCCTTCTTCTCGTCGCCCTCGGCGGGCTTGGCGGCCTCGTCCTCCTTGACGACGATCAGGCTGATCTTGCCGCGGTTGTCGATGTCGGCGATCTCGACGCGGAGCTTGTCGCCCACGTTGACCACGTCCTCGACCTTGGCGATCCGCTTGCCGTTGCCCAGCTTGGAGATGTGCACCAGGCCGTCCTTGCCCGGCAGCAGCGAGACGAACGCGCCGAACGCGGCCGTCTTCACCACGGTGCCGAGGAAGCGCTCGCCGACCTTGGGCAGCTGCGGGTTGGCGATGGCGTTGATCTTGTCGATCGCCGCCTCCGCCGACGGGCCGTCGGCCGCGCCCACGTAGATCGTGCCGTCGTCCTCGATGGAGATGTCGGCGCCGGTCTCCTCGGTGATCGAGTTGATCATCTTGCCCTTCGGGCCGATGACCTCGCCGATCTTGTCGACCGGGATCTTCACGGAGGTGACGCGCGGCGCGAACGGGCTCATCTCGTCCGGGCTGTCGATCGCCTCGGCGATGACCTCGAGGATGGTGTTGCGGGCGTCCTTCGCCTGCTTCAGCGCGGCCGCGAGGACCTCCGACGGGATGCCGTCGAGCTTCGTGTCGAGCTGCAGCGCGGTGATGATGTCCTTGGTGCCGGCGACCTTGAAGTCCATGTCGCCGAGGGCGTCCTCGGCACCGAGGATGTCGGTCAGCGCGACGTACCGCGTCTCCCCATCCACTTCATCGGACACCAGGCCCATCGCGATGCCCGCGACCGGCGCCTTCAGCGGCACGCCGGCGTTGTACAGCGCCATGGTGGACGCGCAGACCGAGCCCATCGACGTCGAGCCGTTGGAGCCCAGCGCCTCGGAGACCTGGCGGATCGCGTACGGGAACTCGTCACGCTTCGGCAGCACCGGCACCAGGGCGCGCTCGGCGAGCATGCCGTGGCCGATTTCGCGGCGCTTCGGCGAACCGACGCGGCCGGTCTCCCCGGTGGAGAAGGGCGGGAAGTTGTAGTGGTGCAGGTAGCGCTTCGTCGTCTCCGGGGAGAGCGAGTCGATCTGCTGCTCCATGCGCAGCATGTTCAGCGTGGTGACACCCAGGATCTGGGTTTCGCCGCGCTCGAACAGCGCCGAACCGTGCGCCCGCGGGATCACGGCGACCTCGGCCGAAAGCGACCGGATGTCGGTGAGGCCACGGCCGTCCATGCGGATCTTCTCCGTGAGGACGCGCTGGCGCATGATCTTCTTCGTCAGGGCCTTGAACGCCCCGCCGATCTCCTTGTCGCGCCCCTCGAAGGCCTCGCCCTCGCCCAGGCCGACCTTCTCGATGACGGCGGCCTTGACCTCGTCGGTCGCGGCGTCGCGGTCCTGCTTGCCGGCGATCTGCAGCGCACGGGCCAGGTCGTCGGTCGCGATCGCGGCGACGGCCTCGTAGACGTCCTGCTGGTATGCCGGGTAGACCGGGAACTCGCCGGTCGGCTTGGCGGCGTCGGCGGCCAGGCGCTGCTGCGCCTCGCACAGGACCTTGATGAACGGCTTGGCGGCCTCGAGGCCCTCGGCGACCGAGGTCTCGTCGGGCGCCTTGCCGCCGGCGGCGATCAGGTCGAGCGTGTGCTCGGTGCCCTCGGCCTCGACCATCATGATCGCGACGTCATCGCCGACGATGCGGCCGGCGACCACCATGTTGAAGGTGGCCTTCTCCAGCTGGGTCCACGTCGGGAACGCGACCCACTGGTCCTCGATCAGGGCGACGCGCACGCCGCCGACCGGGCCGGAGAACGGCAGGCCGGCGATCTGGGTCGACGCCGACGCGGCGTTGATGGCCAGCACGTCGTACGGGTCGTCCGGGTTGAGGCTCTGGACGGTGATGACGACCTGGATCTCGTTGCGGAGGCCGTCGGCGAACGACGGGCGCAGCGGGCGGTCGATCAGGCGGGCGGTGAGGATCGCGTCGGTCGACGGGCGGCCCTCGCGGCGGAAGAACGCGCCCGGGATGCGGCCCGCGGCGTACATGCGCTCTTCGACGTCGACGGTCAGCGGGAAGAAGTCGAAGTGCTCCTTCGGGTGCTTCGACGCGGTCGTCGCCGAGAGCAGCATGGTCTCTTCGTCGAGGTACGCGACCACGGCGCCGGCGGCCTGGCGGGCCAGGCGACCGGTCTCGAAGCGGACAGTGCGGGTGCCGAACCGGCCGTTGTCGATGACGGCTTCGGTCTCGTGCACGGTGACTCCGGTGGAGTCGGTCATAGATGCTTCTCCTCTTTGGTTCCTTCTACTGGCGCGAGTCTCCCACCCTGGGACCCGTTTCGCCTGAGGACGCTCGAGGAATGAGGCCGGTCTTCGATCGAAGCTCCCGGGACGCTTCCCGGGAACCACTACCGAGGACCGGCGGACGGACCCTCGTGCGCGCTCGCGCCGTGTGGTGACGAGGGGGAGCGACCGCGTGGTCACTCCCCCTCGGTTGAAGCTATCGGCGCAGGCCGAGGCGCTGGATCAGCGCACGGTAACGCTCGATGTCCACCTTCATCACGTAGTTCAGCAGCCGGCGGCGACGGCCGACCAGCAGCAGGAGCCCGCGACGCGAGTGGTGGTCGTGCTTGTGAGCCTTGAGGTGCTCGGTGAGGCCGACGATGCGCTTGGTGAGCAGCGCCACCTGGGCCTCGGGGGATCCGGTGTCCGAGTCGTGCACGCCGTACTCGGCCAGGATCGACTTCTTCTCTTCGGTGGACAGCGCCACTTGTGTTGCTCCTCGAAATAATCAGTGCCGTGCGGCCCCGGACGCCGGATGCACGCCGGGAAGACGGTCACGGCCGCCACGGACTGCAGCCGGACCCGGTCGTTGAGGTTACCAGCCCGCTGAACAGGCTGTTCAGGCGCGGTCCAGCTCGAAGACGCGGGCCACCCGGTAGCGGGGACCACCCGGCTCGCGCTCGCTGGTCATCAGCGCCACCTTGGTGGCGCGCCACCGCCGGCTGGTGAAACCGGCCAGCGTGGAAGTCCAACGCGCGGCGAGCCCGGGTTCTTCCCGGGGGAACCGCGCCAGTGTCAGGTGGGCCCGGTAGGGCCTCGGTTCGGCGCCGGCGCCCGCGGCGTGCGCGAGCGGCGTCAGCTCCGGTCCGGCGACAGTCAACCACAGCACCCCGGGGAACGTCGCGGCCTTTTCCAGCCGGACGTCGACGCCGCCGCGCCCGGCCAGCCGCTCGCCCAGCCAGGCGGCGCGCGTCCCGACGTCGTCCTGGCCGTAGTAGGCGAGGGTGACGTGCCAGCGCTCCGGCGGCTCCCAGCGCAGGCCGTCCTGCCGATCGCCCAGGGCCGCGGTGATCTCCCCGACGACGTCGTCCGGCGGGAGCAGCGCACTGAACAGGACCGGCATCAGGCGCCGTTGCCCGCCCGGCGGAGCAGGTCGGCGATGGCCGGGAACTCGTCGTCGAGGCGCTTGGCGGCCTCGCCGAGGTCCTCGTCCTCGGCCAGGTCGCGCAGGTAGGCGAGGACCTTCTGGTCTTCGTTGACCACCGGGATGTTGTCGCGGCCGACGGTCGGGCGGGAGTCGCGGACGTCCTCCATCGCGGCCAGCATCGCTTCGCGGTTGCCGGCGGCGACCTCGGGCACCAGGATCTTGCGCTCGAGCATGATCATCCTGGCCAGCACGACCGGGTTGCCGATCTTCGCCCGCCGCCCGCTCATCACCTGGCTGAGCATGGGGGCGCTGATCCCGAGGACCTCGGCCAGGAACGCCTGCGAAACGTCGAACGCGACGACGAGCCGGCGCACGCGGTCGCCGAGCGGCTCCCCGTACCACTCGCGCTGCAACGCGATGTTCCGCTGGACGATCTTGTGGTCCTCCACCAGTCCCGCTCCCCTAACCCCGCTTCGCGCACACCGTCCGTGAGCATCTTGCCATCGCCGTCACGGGAACGGACGCGGAATCCCCTATTCGTCCCCGTCGGAGAGCGCCTTGCGGGTGGCGACGACGTCCTCGTCGATCTGCGCGGCCAGCCCGGCCGAGTCGGCGAACCGCACCTGGTCGCGCAGCCGCGCCACGAAGTCGATGGCCACGTGCTGGCCGTAGAAGTCCTCGTCGACGTCGAGGACGAAGGCCTCGACGGTCCGCTCGCGGCCGGAGAAGGTCGGGTTGGTGCCCACCGAGACCGCGGCGCGCAACCGGCGCGTCGGGTCAGCCGAACGGGTGAACCACGCGCTGTAGACGCCGTCGGCCGGGACGGCGGCGAAGCGCGGGGTCGACAGGTTCGCCGTCGGGTAGCCCAGGTCGTGGCCGCGGCCGGCACCGCGGACGACGATGCCCTCCAGCCGGTGCGGGCGGCCGAGCGCCTCGGCGGCGGCGACCACGTCACCGGCGTCGATGCACGACCGGACGTAGGTGCTCGAGAAGGTGATGGCCGACTGGTCCTCTTCGGACAGTTCCTTGCCCTGCAGCTCGGCACCGTAGGCGGCGAAGCCGAACCGGCGGCCGAGGGCGCGCAGCAGTTCGACGTCGCCGGCCGCCTTGGCGCCGAAGGTGAAGTTGTCGCCGACGATCACCGCGGCCGCGTGCAGCCGGTCGACCAGCACCTCGTGCACGAACTCCTCCGGCTGCAGCCGGGACAGCTCGAGGGTGAACGGCAGCACGCAGAAGACGTCGACGCCGAGGCTCTCGACGATCTCGGCCTTGCGCCGCAACGTCGTCAGCTGCGCCGGGTGGCTGCCCGGGCGCAACACCTCCGACGGGTGCGGGTCGAACGTCAGCATCACGCTCGGCAGGCCGCGCTCGGCCGCCGCCGCCACCGTCCGGCTGATCAGCTCCTGGTGTCCGCGGTGGACACCGTCGAACACGCCGATGGTGACCACGCACCGGCCCCAGCTGCCGGGAAGGTCCCCCAGCCCACGCCACCGAAGCACGTCAGACTCCCGTCTCTCGAGCCCACCCTAGGCGGGCAGCAACACGACAACCGCGCGGGACACGCCCTGTTCGTCGGCGGCCAGTGCGAGCACCCGGCCGTCGGGACCGAAGAGCCCGTAGGTGCCCTCGACGCCGGCCGCCGGGATGCGCTGGCCGTGGCGGACCGCTTTCGCCGTGGCGGCGTCGAGGTCGCGGCGCGGGAACGCGGCGGCGACGGCGGCGTCGAGGTCGAGGCTCAGTTCGGGCTGCTGCTCGAGCTGGTCGAGCGTCCTCGCCTTGGCGAGGGTGAAGGGCCCGACGGTGGTGCGCCGGAGGGCCTTCAGGTGACCGCCGACGCCGAGGTCCGCGCCGAGGTCGCGGGCCAGCGCGCGGACGTAGGTGCCCGAGGAGCACTCGACGACGGCGTCGACCTCGACGTGGTCCTCCTCGTGCCGGACGGCCAGGACGTCGAACCGGTAGACGGTGACCGGGCGGGCCGGGATGACGACGTCCTCGCCGGCGCGGACGCGGGCGTAGGCGCGCTTGCCGTCGATCTTGACCGCACTGACCGCGCTGGGGACCTGCTGGATGTCGCCGGTGAGCTTGGCTATGCCCGCGGCGATGTCTTCGTCGGTGGTGGCCTTCGTGTCCGCGGTCGTGAGGACTTCGCCCTCGGCGTCGTCGGTGGTGGTGCTGCTGCCGAGGCTGAGGGTGGCCAGGTAGGTCTTGCGGTCCAGGGCCAGGTGACCGAGCAGCTTGGTGGCGCGCTCGATGCCGAGCACCAGCACACCGGTGGCCATCGGGTCGAGCGTGCCGGCGTGTCCGACCTTGCGGGTGCCCATGATCCGGCGGGCGCGGGCGACGACGTCGTGCGACGTCATGCCGGCGGGCTTGTCGACGATGAGGAGGCCGGGAGGCGGGGCGGGGCGGCGGGGCGGTTTCGAGCTCGACACGCGGCAAACCCTAGCGGCCGCTTGTCGTGGATCGATCAGCCCGCTCGGCCGGGCCCTCGCCAGCGCCCCAATGTGGCGTTGGTTGCGTTGGACGCACCCAATGTGGCGTTCGGTGCGTCTGACGCACCGAACGCCACATTGGGGCGCTTGGGTCTGCCGCCGCGATCGGGGTCTCGCGCGTGCCGGCGCCGTGCGGCTCGCCGGGGAACCGGGCTGGAGCGGGTCACCCCTGCACTCGTCGCCGCGGGCCGTACCCGCTCACGAGCGGCGCGGGTCACGGCGCGGCGGGTGATCAGGCGGCCACGATCGGCGTCTCCGGCAGGGCCGCGTCCCAGCGGCGGCGGGTGATCCGCACCGGCAGCTCCTCGCCGCGGGCCTCGGCGAGGAACAGGTGGGTGCGGGTCCGGCGCCACCACACGAGCATCCGGACCGTGCCGAACGCCAGGACCGCGACCAGGGCCAGCAGCGACAGCCGGAAGTCGCCGCCGGTCAGCTGCAGGAGGACGCCGACCGCGAGCGCGGCGATCGTCGTCGCCACGAAGCCGCCGACGTTGACCACGCCGGTCGCCGTGCCGACGCGGCTGAGCGGGTTGTAGTCGCGGGCGAGGGCGAAGCCGATCATCGACGCCGGGCCGCCGAGGGCGAGGAGGGCGAACGCGGGCACCAGCACCGGCAGGGGCACCTGGCCCGGCCAGCCCAGCAGCACCGCCCAGACCACCGCGGCCCCGCCGATGTAGCCGCCGACCAGCGGCATCCGCAGCGACGGGCGGCGGCCGATCAGGCCGCCGAGGAACGGGCCGCCCGCCATCGAGCCGAAGACGAAGACGGTGAGCAGCGCGCTCGCCGTCGCCTTCGACTGGCCTTGGCCCTGGACCAGCCAGGGGACGCCCCACAGCAGCGTCAGGGCGTTCGGGGCGAACATCGTGCTGAAGTGGACCCAGAAGCCCAGGCGCGTCCCCGGCGTCCGCCAGGCCTCGGCGACCTGGTGGGCGAGCTCGCGGGGACGGACCTCTTCGCGGACGGGTCGCTGTTCGCCGGCCGGGACGTCGCGGACCCGCAGGGCCACGACGACGGTGTAGAGGACGGTGACGGCGCCGACCGCGAGGAAGGTCGGGGTCCAGCCTGCACCGTCGAGGACGAGGGCGAGCGGGACGGTGGCGGCGAGGTTGCCGATGTAGCCGACGGCCGCGGTGAACGACGTCAGCAGGGCGTACTGGCGGCCCGGGAAGTGGGCCGCGACCAGGCGCAGGACGCTGACGAAGGTGAGCGCGTCGCCGAGGCCGAGGACACCGCGGGCGACCAGGCCGACGCCGTAGGAGCCGGCGACACCGAGCAGGAGCTGGCCGGCGCCGAGCACCAGCACGGCGACGGTGAGGACGCGGCGGGGACCGTAGCGGTCGACCAGGACGCCGGTCGGGATCTGCATCGCGGCGTAGACGCCGACCTGCAGGACGGTGAAGGTCCCGAGCGCGGCCGCGCCGACACCGAAGCGTTCGGCGGCCTGCAGCCCGGCGACGCCGAAGGACGTCCGGTGGAAGACGGCGAGGAGGTAGACGGTGACGGCGGCGAGCCAGATCAGCCAGGACCGGGCGGTGGCACGGCCGGGGGCGGGCACAGGTTCCTCCAGGGTAGAGCGGGTGCGGGGCGCAGGACGCCCACGCTGCCGTCCCTAGTACTTGTATCGCCTAAGCAACCACGAACCATAGCCACGACCCGGGTGGTTTTCCCCACAGGTAACCCCCACCCGTGCTCAGGGGCGTGACTCGCGTGATTGAGGCCGGAACTCGCGTGATTGGGGCCGTCACTCGCGAGATCCGGCTCTGATCACGCGAGTGACGGGTTTGATCACGCGAGTTACGGGTTTCAGGCGGGGCGGGTGGCGCCGGTGATCGCCCAGTTTCCGGAGCGCCAGCGGGCCAGGACCGCCGCCAGGCGGAGGACCATGAACAGCGAGAGGCCGGTCCAGATGCCCGTGAGGCCCCAGCCGAAGCCCAGCGATGCCCAGATCAGCGGGAGGAAGCCCAGCGCCGCGCTGCCGAGCGTCGCGTTGCGGAGGAAGGCCGCGTCGCCCGCGCCCAGCAGGACTCCGTCCAGGGCGAAGACCACGCCGGCGATCGGCTGCAGGGCCACGAAGAACCACCACGCGTGCGGGATCTCCGCCAGCACGCCCGGGTCGGACGTGAACGCGTGCGGCAGCACCCACGCCAGCGCCGCGAACAGCACGCCCAGGAAGCAGCCCATCAGCAGGCCGTACCCGGTGATCTGCGACGCGACCCCGCGCGCCTGCCGGGCCGCGTTCGCGCCCAGTGCCGCCCCGACCAGCGACTGGGCGGCGATCGCCACCGAGTCGAGCACCAGCGCGAGGAACGTCCACAGCTGCAGCACCACCTGGTGCGCGCCGACCGCTTCGGTGGACGTGCGGGCCGCGACGGCCGCCGCCGAGACGAAGCACGCCTGGAACGCCAGGCTCCGCAGCACCAGGTCGCGGCCGAGGCCGAGCTGGGCGCGCATCACCTTGAAGTCCGGCCGCAGCCCGACCTTCTCGCGTGCCAGGGCCGCGAAGAACAGCCCCGCCGAGATCACCTGCGCGGCGACGTTCGCGATCGCCGAACCCTCCAGCCCCAGCCCCGCCCCATAGACGAGCACCGGGCACAGCACGGCCGAGATCCCGTTGCCCGCCAGCACGTACCGCAACGGCTTCGCGGCGTCCTGCACTCCGCGCATCCAGCCGTTGCCCGCCATGGTGACGAGGATCAGCGGCGCCCCGAACAAGGCGATCCGCAGCCACGACACGGCAGCGGACGCGATCTCGTCGCTGCCCGAGAGCACCCGCGCGACCGGCCAGGCCAGCAGCTGCCCGGCGGCCAGCACGACGAGCCCGACGAACACGGCCAGCCACGTCGCCTGCACGCCTTCGCGGACGGCGTCGGCCCGGCGGCCGGCGCCGTGCAGCCGCGCGGTGCGGGACGTCGTGCCGTAGGAGAGGAACGTCAGCTGGCTCGACACCTGGGCCAGCACGACGCCGCCGAGCGCGAGCCCGGCCAGCGACAGCGCATCGAGGTGGCCGACCACGGCGGTGTCGACCAGCACGTACAACGGCTCGGCGGCCAGCACGCCCAGCGCGGGCACGGCCAGGCCGAGCACGCGCTTCGCCGGAACCCGCTCGGTTTCCTCCACGTTCACCACGAACCGGACTCTAACCGCCACCACCGACAGTTCTGACCGGCGGGAACCGGGGAACTTTCCGGCCCCGCCATCCGACGCGCCACCTCCGGACGTCATGAAAGAGTCGTTCATGACGCCGGATGTCATGAACGACTCTTTCATGACGTCGCGGGTGAGGCGCTACAGCAGCGGCGCCCGTTCCAGGGCCTCGCGCAGGCCGGCGACGACGTCCGACGCGGACCCCGCGATCGTGCACCCCGCCGCCTGCCGGTGGCCGCCGCCGCCGAACTCCGCCGCCACCGCCGAGACGTCGATTCCGATGCTGCGCAACGAGATCTGCCACTGCCCGGGCTGGGCCGGGTCCTGTTTGAGCACTGCCGCGACCGCCGCCTCGCGGACCGAACGGATGACGTCGATCACCGACTCGACCTCCTCGCCGCGGACACTCCGCGCCGCCTCGAGGCCGACCACCGCGTGCACGAAACCGCGGCCCTGGGCGGCTTCCGGCTCCAGGCGGGCCTCGCGCAGCACCGCCGAAAGCATCGGGAGCCAGGCGAACGGGCGCTCGTCGACGATCTTCCGCACGATGGCCTCCGGGTCGGCGCCCGCCTCCAGCAGCCGGGCCGCCATCCGGTGGGTTTCCGGGCTCGCCCTGCGGAAGCCGCTCGTGTCGGTGACGATCCCCGCGTAGAGCCCGCGGGCGATCGGCTCGTCCAGCTCGGCGCCCAGCGCCTCCAGGACGCGGAACACCAGGACCGCGCTGGCCTCGGCGCGCTCGTCGACGACGTGGCAGGTGCCGTAGTACGTGTTCGTCGCGTGGTGGTCGATCACCAGCACCGCACCGGCCAGCTCGACGCGCCCGGCGAGCCGGCCGAGCCGCTTCGGTGTCGGCGTGTCGACACACACGAGCAGTTCCTCGGAGTCCGGGAGGTCGTCCGGGTGGGTGAGCAGCCCGTCCTCGTCGAGCCACCGCAGCGTCTCCGGGGCCTCGTCGGGCTCGCCGAAGGAGACGCGCACCCGGGCGCCGCGCTGCCGCAGCGCCCGCCCGAGGGCCAGCGCGCTGCCCAGCGCGTCCGCGTCCGGCCGCACGTGGCCGAGGATCGTCACGTCGCCGGCCGACGCGAGCAGTGCCGCCGCGTCCCGGATGTCCTGCGCCGAAGCCGAAGTAGAGGTCACAGTGCGTCACGCTACGCTCTGCGGGATGCCTGAGTACGCGATGCTGGTCTACCCCTCGGCCAACCGGGTCTACGCCGCCTCCTCCCCCGCGCTGCTGCGCGCCGAACTGGCGGTGTTCGGCGCGGGCCTGGCGGCCGAGCTGTCCGCGATCGAGGAGGTCGAGCTCGGCGGCGTCGGCTACGTGCGCTTCACCAGCTCGGCGCCGCTGGGCGAGCGCGACCTCGCGCTGCTGTCGAACGTCTCCTCGCTGTACGCGCTGTTCGAGCTGGGCGAAGGCGTCCTGCGCCCGGTGCCGGTGACGCCGCTGGCGAAGGCCGACTCCGACCTGCTGACCATCCAGAAGTACGCGGGCAAGACCAACGAGCTGTTCACCAAGCTGCTGGTGAACGTGACGCTGCTGGCGACGGCCGACCCGTTCTCGGACCGGCCGAAGTACCTGCTCGACCCGCTGTGCGGCCGCGGCACCACGCTCAACCAGGCGATGATGTACGGCCTGCACGCGACCGGCCTGGACGTCGACGCCAAGGACTTCGAGGCCTACGAGGCCTTCATCAAGACGTGGCTGCGGAACAAGCGGGTCAAGCACACCGCGGAGTCGGGCCAGCTGCGGCGAAACAAGGTCCGGCTCGGCCGCCGGCTCGACATCGAGTACGCGCTGGACAAGGAAGCGTACAAAGCGGGCGACACGCGCAAGCTCACCTACTTCAACGCCGACACGCTGACCACCGACGAGGTGCTGCGGGCCAACTCCTGCGACGTGATCGTCACCGACGCGCCCTACGGCGTCCAGCACGGCAGCCACCGCGAGGCGGGCCTGCAGCGCAGCCCGCGCGACCTGCTCGCCGCGGCCGTCCCGGTGTGGACGCGGGTGCTCAAGCCCGGCGGGGCGCTCGGGATTTCGTGGAACACCACCGTGCTGCCGCGGGAGGAGCTCGTCGAGGTGCTGCGGAAGGCCGGGCTCGACGTCCGCGAGGGCGGGCCGTGGGCGGAGTTCGCGCACCGGGTGGACCAGGCCATCCTGCGCGACCTGGTCGTCGCGGTGAAGCCGGCTTCCTGAAGCGCCGTCGCTATACTCTCCGAACGTGACCGTCGAGCAACGTCCCCTGCGCGCGGACGCCCGGCGCAACCGGGAAGCGCTCGTCGCCGCGGCGCGGGAGGTGTTCGGCGCCAAGGGCGTCGACGCCCCGCTCGACGAGATCGCGCGCCGCGCCGAGGTCGCGATCGGCACCCTCTACAACCGGTTCCCGACGCGGGCGGACCTCATCGAAGCCGCCTTCCTGCCCGCGCTGGAAGAAGGGCAGGCCGTGCTGGAAGAGGCCCTCGCGTGCGAGGACCCGTGGGCGGGTTTCGTCCTGTTCCTCGAACGCACGGTGCAGATGCAGGTCGCCGACCGCGGCTTCACCGAAGTGTGCTCGCGGACGTTCGACCCGGCTTCGGCGCTGGAGAAAGCCAAGCAGGCCAACGGCTCCCGGCTGGACCGGGTCATCTCGCGCGCCCAGGAGGCCGGCGCGCTGCGGCCGGACTTCCGCGGGCCCGACCTCGCGATCGTGTACGCGGCGGCGACGGCCGCCCCGGACTGGCGGCGCGCGCTCGGCATGGTCCTCGACGGTCTGCGCGCGCGATGACCTGGCTCGCGGACACCGCCACCTCGTACGACACGGTCGCCGAGAGCTACGCGGAGTTCGTTTCGGACGCGCTCGAGGAGCAGCCGTACCTCAAGGCGGCGCTGACGCTGTTCGCCGCGCAGGTCGACGGGCCGGCGGTGGACGTCGGCTGCGGCCCGGGGCACTTCACGGCGTACCTGGCTTCGCTGGGCGTCGACGCGTCCGGGATCGACCTCTCGCCGGGCATGATCGAGCTCGCCCGCCGGTCACACCCCGGACTGCGCTTCGAGGTGGGGTCCATGACGGACCTCGCGCTGCCGGACGCGTCGGTGGCGGGGGTGCTGGCGTCCTGGTCGCTGATCCACGTCCCGGACGAGGCGGTGCCGGCGGCGCTGGGCCACTTCCACCGCGTGCTGCGGCCGGGCGGCCTGCTGGTGATCGGGTACCACGTCGGCGTGGGCACCCGGCTCAAGACCGAGGGCTACGGCGGGCACCCGATGCGGGTCAACGTCCACCTCCGGCAGCCGTGGTGGCTGGCCCGGCGGGTGCGGGAAGCCGGGTTCGCCGTGGACGCGGAATGGCTGCTGAACCCCGAGGCCGAGGTCTCGCAGGGAATTCTCTTCGCTAGCCGAACGCCTGCTCTGCGAAGCTGAGTCCCCCGCGCTGGGCCATGGTCAGGACCTGCCGGCCGACGTGCTGCGGCGGCCGGCGGAAGTACTGCCGGAAGCCGCGGGCGCGGAACTTCAGGTCGAACTCGTGCCCCTCCAGGTGCCACGCCGGGTACGGCTTGTCGTCCGGTGGATCGAGGCGGTGGACCTCCGAGAGCTCCAAGCCGTCGTGCAGGGGGCCGAGGTTGCCGGTGATGTCCCACGCCTCGTCGAACACGAGAGTCGCCGGGGCGATCCAGAACGTGAAGTGCTTCTCGCGCCGGGCCGGCTCGACCCAGCGGACGATGTAGTCCAGGTCAAGCACGAGCCGGTCGGGTGGGAGGTCGTCTTCGGTCTCGACGAGCGCAGCCGCGTGGACGTGGCTGTCGTGCCAGCCCATCTGCGGGAAGTCGGCGTCGGTCCAGACGGCCTTGGACAGGCCCGACAGGTCGGTCACGACAGGCGCTCCCCCACGAACTCCACGATCTCCGGCAGTACTCCCCGCCAGTATTCGTCATCGTGCGCGCCCGGCGTGAACCGGGACACCTCCGGGTTCACGGCTCTCACCAGCTTGCGGTCCGCGCCGAGGAACGGGTCCGACGCGCCGCACCACACGCCCAGGCCGCCGGGGCGCAGCTCGGCCGGGTGCAGCAGGGGTTCCTCGGCCCGCCAGTTCGCCTCGTCGGCGAACACCTTGCGACTGCGGGCGTCCGGCCAGCTGACGAACAGCGCCGCGCTCGCCGTCGCCACCGCTTTCAGGTCCGGGTGGGCGCGGGCGAACCGCAACGCGCCGAAGCCGCCCATCGAAATGCCGAACACCGCCGACGGCGGACGCAGGTCGCGGGCTGCCAGCCAGCCCGGGACTTCGTCGGTGAGCATGCGTTGCGGGTCGTCGGCACCGCCGGTTTTCACCCAGTAGTGGTCGCCGTCGAGGGCCGCGACGGCGAACGGCGGCGTTCCGGCACGGACCGCGGCCGTGAGCACCGCCGGGACGCCCAGCGAGAGGAACGTCCGCGCCCGGGCACCACGGCCGTGCAGGGCCAGGCACACGGGCAGTCCCGTGGCCGGGACGCCTTCGGGCGTGATGAGCACCAGGTCGACGTCGGTGCCGCGGGCGGCGGAGTGCATGCGCTGCACCGTCACCGGCTCGGGCAACGCCGACGGGCGGGTCGGCGCCGGCACCGGGGGCGGGCCGGGCGGGGGTTGCGGAGCCGAGCAGCCCGCCAGCAGCGCCAGTGCGCTGCCGGCGAGCAGGTCGCGGCGGGAGAGCACGGGTCAGCCCCGGCTCTCCTCCTCCGCGAACTCGTCGTCTTCGGCGTCTTCGGTCTCGCGAGGAGCCTTGTACGGATCGGCTTCGCCCGCGTGCTGGGCTTCGGCGGCGCGACGCGCGACCTCCGCGTCGGCCTCACGAGCCTTGGCGAGCAGGTCCTCGATCCGCTTCGACTCCTCGGGAATCGTGTCGGCGACGAAGGTCAGCGTCGGCGTGTAGCGGACGCCGGTGCCCTGCCCGACCTTGGTGCGGAGCATCCCGCGCGCCGATTCGAGCGCGGCGGCGGCACCGGCGAAGTCCGGCGGGGCGTCCAGCTTCTCCCCGAGGACCGTGTAGTACACCGTGGCGTCGTGCAGGTCGCCGGTGACCTTCGTGTCCGTGATGGTCACGTAGTCCAGCCGGGTGTCCTTGACCTCGTGTTCGATCGCCGACGCGACGATCTGCGAGATCCGCTTGGCGAGCTTGCGAGCCCGAGCAGGATCGGCCATGTCGTTCTCCTAGGAAGATTTCAATCGTCCGGTCCGAGCAGCCGACGGCGCGCGGAGAGCAGTTCGAACTCCGGCCGGCTCGCCACGTACCGCTCACACGAGTCGAGCACGTCACGCACGTGCTCGCCACCTTCGGCGACCACGGCCACCCCGATGAGGGTGCGGCGGTGCAGGTCGGCGTGCCCGGCCTCGGCCACCGACACGGCGAAGCGCTTGCGCACCTCGGCCAGCACCGGACGGACCACGGATCGCTTCTGCTTCAGCGAATGGACGTCGCCGAGCAGGATGTCGAGCTCGAGAGCTCCGACGAACATAGGCAGTTTTGGTGGTGTAGTAGGGAAGCGCCGGGTGCGCGCGGGACTTCCCGCGCGCACCCGGCCCTGAAATCAGGAACGCGGCTTTTCGCGCTGCTCGTACGTCTCGATCAGGTCGCCGACCTTGAGGTCGCCGTACGAACCGAGCGTCAGACCGCACTCGTAGCCCTCGCGGACCTCCACCACGTCGTCCTTGAACCGCCGCAGCGAGCTGATCGGCAGGTTCTCCGCCACGACGGTGCCGTCGCGGAGCAGACGGGCCCGGGCGTTGCGCCGGATCTCGCCGGACATGACCAGGCAACCCGCGATCGTGCCGATCTTGGAGGACTTGAAGACCTCGCGGACCTCCGCGCGGCCCAGCTCGACCTCTTCGTACTCCGGCTTGAGCATGCCCTTGAGGGCCTGCTCGATCTCGTCGATCGCCTGGTAGATGACCGTGTAGTACCGGACGTCGACGCCCTCGCGGGTGGCCCGCTCGGTCGCCTTGCCCTGGGCGCGGACGTTGAACCCGAGGACGATCGCGTCGGACGCGGTCGCCAGGTCGATGTCCGACTCGGTCACGCCACCGACACCGCGGTGGACCACGTTCAGCTCGACCTCGTCGCCGACGTCCAGCTGGAGCAGCGAGGCTTCGAGGGCCTCGACCGTACCCGAGTTGTCACCCTTGATGATCAGGTTGAGGCTGTTCGTCTCCTTCAAGGCGGAGTCGAGGTCCTCGAGGCTGACCCGCTTGCGGCGCGACGCGTTGAGCGCGTTGCGCGTGCGAGCCGACCGGCGCTCGGCGATCTGCCGGGCGACGCGGTCCTCGTCGACCACCAGGAAGGTGTCGCCCGCGCCGGGCACCGACGTGAAGCCGATGACCTGGACCGGACGCGAGGGCAGCGCCTCGGTGACGTCGACGTTGTGCTCGTCGACCATCCGGCGGACGCGGCCGTAGGCGTCACCCGCCACGACCGAGTCACCGACGCGCAGCGTGCCGCGCTGGACCAGGACGGTGGCCACCGGGCCGCGGCCGCGGTCGAGGTGCGCCTCGATCGCGACACCCTGGGCCTCCATGTCCGGGTTGGCCCGGAGGTCCAGAGCGGCGTCCGCGGTCAGCAGGATCGCCTCGAGCAGGCCGTCGATGTTGATGTTCTGCCGCGCGGAGATCTCGACGAACATCGTGTCGCCGCCGTACTCCTCGGCGACCAGGCCGTACTCGGTCAGCTGCTGCCGGATCTTGTCCGGGTTCGCGCCTTCCTTGTCGATCTTGTTGATCGCGACCACGATCGGGGCCTTGGCGGCCTGCGCGTGGTTGATCGCCTCGACCGTCTGCGGCATCACACCGTCGTCGGCCGCCACCACGATCACCGCGATGTCGGTCGAGTTGGCACCACGGGCACGCATGGCGGTGAACGCCTCGTGACCCGGGGTGTCGATGAAGGTGATCAGCCGCGGGTTGCCCTCGAGCTCGGTCTCGATCTGGTACGCACCGATGTGCTGCGTGATGCCGCCGGCCTCGCTCTCGCGGACCTTCGTCTTCCGGATCGTGTCGAGCAGGCGGGTCTTACCGTGGTCGACGTGACCCATGATGGTGACGACGGGCGGCCGGACCTGCAGGTCCTCTTCCTCGCCGGAGTCTTCGCCATACGTGATGTCGAAGGTCTCCAGGAGCTCGCGGTCCTCCTCCTCGGGGCTGACGACCTGAACGTTGTAGTTCATTTCGCCGCCGAGCAGCTCGAGGATGTCGTCGGACACGGACTGCGTCGCGGTGACCATCTCGCCGAGGTGGAAGAGCACCTGCACCAGCGAAGCCGGGTTGGCGTCGATCTTCTCGGCGAAGTCGGTCAGCGAGGCACCGCGCGGCAGCCGGATCGTCTCGCCCTGGCCCTTGGGCAGGCGGACGCCGCCGACGCTGGGCGCCTGCATGTTGTCCATGTACTCCTGGCGCTTCTGCCGCTTCGACTTGCGGCCCTTGCGCGAGGGACCACCGGGACGCCCGAAGGCACCCGCGGTACCGCCACGGCCACCGGGGCCGCCACGACCGCCGCCGCCACCGCGGAAGCCGCCGCCACCGGCCGGGGCGCCGCCCCCACCGGGACCGCCGCCACCCGGGCGGAAGCCGCCGCCACCGCCGCCGCCACCGGGGCCGCCGCGGAAGCCACCGCCGCCGCCACCGCCACCGGGACCGCCGCGGAAACCGCCGCCGCCACCGGGACGACCGCCGCCGCCGGGGCCGCCACGGGCGCCGCCACCGGGACCACCGCGGGCACCGCCGCCGGGACCGGCGGGACGCTGCGTGCGGCCCGGCATCATGCCGGGGTTCGGCCGCGGGGGCATGTTGCCAGGGCTCGGCCGGTTGCCACCGGCGCCACCACCCGGCCGCGGGGCCGGACGGTCACCGCCGGCGCCACCGCCGGGACGCGGGGGCCGGTTGTCGCCGCCCTGGCCGCCACCCGGGCGCGGAGCCTGCGGGCGCGGGGCCGGGGCGCCGGAACCGACGCCGAACGGGTTGTTGCCGACGCGCGGGGTGCGCGGGCCGGGCTTGGGACCGCCGGGCTTGGGGCCCTGCGGCTTCGGCGGGACGACCGAACCGGTGCCGCCCGCGGGGGGCGTGGCCGGGGTGTCCTGCTTGGGCGCGGCGGGAGCCTCGGCTTTGGCGGCCGGGACCTGCTGCTGGGGTGCGGGCGTGGCCGGGCGCGGGCCGGGCCGCGGGCCGGGGCGCTGCCCCGGGGTGGCCGGCTTCGCCGCCGCGGGCGCCTGCTGCTGGGGTGCGGCCGGAGCCGACTGGACCGACGGAGCCGACTGGGCCGCCGGAGCCTGCTGGGCAGGCGCGGGAGGCTTCGGGGCGGCGGGTCCGGGCTTGGCGGCCGGCGGGCCGGGGCGCGCCGACGGACCGGGAGTGGGGGTGGGCTTCTTGGCGCCCTTGGGGGCGTACGCGTCGCGGAGACGGCGGGCGACGGGCGCCTCGACCGTGGACGACGCGGACTTGACGAACTCGCCCTGTTCCTTCAACTTCGCGAGCACGTCCTTGCTGGTGATGCCGAGCTCCTTCGCGAGCTCGTGTACGCGGGCCTTGCCTGGCACAACTCTCCTCATCTAGGGGAGGCCAGGCGGAAAACCCCGCTGACCTCGTCCTTATTGTCTGACGCTCATGGCTTCAGCTTCACGGCTGACTCATGACGGGTCGACCTGCTTCCTTGCTTCCTCGCGACCCCGGGGACGTCCCGGGTTCGTGGTGCGTGGTCCGTGGTGCCTCGGTGCGCCCGATGCGCTCGCGGACCTCACGGGCGTCGAGCGCCCCGGGAGCCCGCAGGGCCCTCGGGAAGGCTCGGCGCCGTTCGGCCTTGGCCAGGCAGTCCGGGTCGGGGTGCAGCCAAGCCCCCCGGCCCGGCAGCCGCCGACGCTCGTCGACGACCACCCGCCCGGCCACCGCGACCACGCGCAGCAGCTCACCGATCAATGCCCGCCGCTTGCAGCCGACACAAGTCCGCACCGGGGAATTCCGGTGGGGCTGGTGCTCGGCTACCCGCCGCGGGCTTCGAACCACTCCTGAGTCTAGCGCTTCGACCTTCACTCAGCCGAACCGGTTGTCGCGGCGGGCCGCGGCGGACGTGCGTGGTCTTGATCACCCTCGTCGTCCGCCGGTGCGGCGTCGCTGCGGATGTCGATCCGCCAGCCGGTCAGGCGGGCGGCGAGGCGGGCGTTCTGGCCCTCCTTGCCGATCGCCAGCGACAGCTGGAAGTCCGGCACCACGACGCGGGCGGTCTTCGCCCGTTCGTCCACGACTCGTACCGAGACAACCTTCGCGGGCGACAGCGCATTCCCGACGAACCGAGCGGGGTCCTCGGAGTAGTCGATGATGTCGATCTTCTCACCGGCCAGCTCGCTCATCACGTTGCGCACGCGCGCGCCGACCGGGCCGATGCAGGCGCCCTTGGCGTTGACGCCCGGCACGGTGGACTTGACCGCGATCTTCGTGCGGTGCCCGGGCTCGCGCGCGACGGCGGCGATCTCGACGGTGCCGTCGGCGATCTCCGGCACCTCGAGCGCGAACAGCTTGCGCACCAGGTTCGGGTGCGAGCGCGAGAGCGTGATCTGCGGGCCGCGGTTGCTGCGCGACACGGTGACCACGTACGCCTTGATCCGGCTGCCGTGCTCGTAGGACTCCCCGGCGACCTGCTCGCCGGACGGCAGCACGCCCTCGGTGTCACCCACCTGGACGACGACCATGCCGCGAGCGTTCGCGCGGGCGTCGCGCTGGATGACGCCGGCGACGATCTCGCCCTCCTTGGTGGAGAACTCGCCGAAGGTCTTCTCGTGCTCGGCGTCGCGCAGCCGCTGCAGGATGACCTGGCGCGCGGTGGTGGCGGCGATCCGGCCGAACCCCTCGGGGGTGTCGTCCCACTCCTCGTCGACCTGGCCGTCGTGGGTCAGCGTGTGCGCGAGCACGCGCACCAGGCCCGTCTTGCGGTCGATGTCGATGCGGGCGTGCGGCTGGTGGCCCTCGGTGTGCTTGTACGCGGTGAGCAAGGCCGTCTCGATGGCCTCGATCACCGTTTCGAAGGGGATGTCCTTGTCCCGTTCGATCGCCCGCAGCGCGGCGATGTCGACGTTCACTTCGACCCCTTCTCCGTCTCGGCCGCGATCAAGCCGGACGCGTCGTCTTCGAGCAGTTTCAGGTCCTCGGCGGGCGGCTGCTTGAACTCGATCTCCACGACCGCCTTCGCCACGTCGGCGTAGCGGACGTCGCGGATCTTGCCGCCTTCGAGGACGCGGGCGGCGTGTTCGCCCGCGTGGCCGACCCGGCCGACGAAGGCCGCGCCGTCGTTCGGGGTGACCTTGACCAGCCGGAACCGCGCGCGCCGCCAGTGGCGGGCCTGGGTGAGCGGACGGTCGAGCCCCGGCGAGGTGACCTCCAGCGTGTAGGCGCTCGCCAGCACGTGGTCGTTCTCGTCGAGCGCCGCCGAGACCTTGCGGCTGACCTCGGCGACCTCGTCCAGCCCGACCCCGTCGTCGGCGTCGACGACGACCTTGACCAGCTGCCGCCGGCCGGCCTGCTGCACCTCGAACGAGTCGAGGTCGAAACCCGCGGCGGTGACGGCTTCGGCCACTATCGGCTGAAGCCGGCTGGCGAGTTCTCCTGGCACGTGGGGGTCTCCTTGCTCGGGCTGGGTGGTCGGGTCGGTGGTGGACCAGCTTATCCGGTCGCCCGCTCACCCCGCGCGAGCGGCGGGGCCGCCCGGGGGCCTGGCAGGATGGGGCGGCGTGACCGGAAGACCGACCGAGCTGACCCGCCGCGGCGCCCTCCGCGCGGGGGCGCTGGCCGCACTGGCCGTTCCCCTCGCCGCCTGCGGGCCCGGCTACGACGAAAGCCCCGACCCGCTCCAGCCGCTGCTGGCCGCCGCCCAGGCGGACGCCGACGCCGCGCGGGCACTGGCCAAGGGCGCGGACGCCGACGCCGCCGGCCAGCTCGCCGACGCGCGCGCGGCACACGCGGCCGCCCTCAAGTCCGAAGTGGACCGGCTGAACCGGCCCACGCCCACGCCGTCGCCGAAGCCGCCCGCGCCGGCGGACCTGGGTGCCATGAAGGAGCGCCTGGCGGCCGCGCGCAAGCAGGCCGAAGACCTCGTCGGCGGGCTGCCGCGCTACCGCGCCGGGCTGGTCGCGGCGGTGGCGGCGGGCTGCGCGTCGCTGCAGCGCATCGCCCCGGCGCTGGGCCCCGGCGAGGACGCCCCGAAGGTGGGCACGGTGCCGGCCGGCGCGGTGCCCGCGGAGGCGGTGGACCCGCTGCAGGGTGCGCTGGCGGCCGAGCACGCCGCGGTGTGGGTGTACGGGCTGGTCAGCGCGTTCCTGCCGGGCGACTTCGGCGACGCGGAGAAGGCGGGCGCGGCCGAGCACGCCCTGCGTCGCGACTACCTCCAGACGGCGCTCGCGGCGGCCGGGGCGACGCCGGTGGCCCCGGAGGCCGCGTACGTGCCGAAGAACCCGGTGACGGACGCGAAGTCGGCGGCCCAGGTGGTGGCGACGGCCGAGGCGGACTGCGCGTCGGCGTGGCTCGCGGTGATCGACCACACCGACGACGCCGGCCTGCGCACCACGGCACTGCACGCACTGGTGGCGGCCGCCCGCCGGGGCACCCCCTGGCGCGCCGAGGCGGGCGAGAAGCCGGCCGCGATCGCGATGCCCGGCCGGAACAGCTGACCCGGCTCAAGCGCCCCAATGTGGCGTTCGGTGCGTCCAGCGCACCCAATGTGGCGTTCGGTGCGTTGGACGCAACCAACGCCACATTGGGGCGCTCGGGGCCCGGGTCAGGAGTGCAGGTCGGCCGACAGGCGGAGTGCGTCGTCGGCGATCCGCTCGATCAGGGCCTTGTCCTTGTGCTTGGCGTAGAAGTCGGCCAGCACGATCGTCGTGTTCGTGCCGTCGACCTTCGACGAGTACGCCGCGTCCTTGCCGCTCACGCTCGGGGTGCCGGTGCCGGCGAACGTCTTGTCCTTCACCAGGTCCGTGACGTTGCCGGTGCCGTCCTGCTCGGTCAGCTCCTTGAGGGCCTTCGCCGCCGTCGAGTCCGGCATGCCGACGAGCGCCACCGACACCAGCGCCTTCGCGCCGCCGGACTCCGTCGTGTACAGCGCCCGGACCAGCGACTGGCACGGGGTGTCCTCGAAGAAGTCCTTCGTCTTGCCGTAGGACTTCTCGGCGCAGTCCGTCGTCCTCGCCGGCCCGGAGACCAGCGTGAACTTGAACTGCCCGGTGTTCTGGGCCGGCGGCTGCGCGACCGGCTCGTCCGGCGCCGAGTCGTGCCGGATCAGGAACCACAGCAGCCCGGAGACGACGGCGATCGCGACCAGCCCGGCGCCCTTGAGCAGCAGCGACCGGGTGTCGCGGGCCGGCGGGCCCGGCACGGGCGGGCGGGGCTGCGGGGGGACCGCGCCCAGCGGGGCCGTGTCGGACGGGCCTGGGGTGAAATGCGCACCAACCACGGGGACATACGGTAGTTCACCCGCCGGCCGCGGTTCACTCGAATGCGGGTAAGAGGCGTTCGACGTCGTCAAGGGTGTTGTAGAGGTGGAAGCCGACCCGCACCCGGCCGCCGCGGACGCTCGACACGACGCCCGCCGCCGCCACCCGCTCCGGGTCCGCGTCGAGCGACACGATCGCGGTGCCGCGCGGCGGCAGGCCGAGCTTCTCCAAGAGCGTGTCGGCCAGGCCCGTGTTGTGCGCCTGGACCTGGGCGAGGTCGAGACCGGCGAAGTACTCCAGTGCCACCGCCGACCCGACCTGGGCCAGCCAGACGGGCGAGACGTCGAACGCGCGGGCGTCGCCGGCCAGGCGCAGCGGGAGGCCGTAGACCGTGGCCCACGGGTCGTCGCCCGCGTACCAGTTCGCCGCGACCGCCCGGGTGCGCTCCTGCGCGTCCGGCCGCACGGCGAGCCACGCGGTGCCCCGCGGCGAGCAGAGCCACTTGTAGCCGGCGCCGACGACCCAGTCGGCCCAGGCGACGTCCAGCGGCAGCCAGCCGACCGCCTGGGTCGCGTCGAGCAGCACCGCCGCCCCGGCGGCCTCGGCCGCGGCCCGCAGCGCCGCCAGGTCGGCGATCCGGCCGTCGGCGGACTGGACCACGCTCACCGCGACGACGTCGTGGCCCTCGACCCGCGACGGCAGCACGTCCAGGGGCACCTCGGTCACGGTGACGCCGGGGTTCGCCGCGAAGGGGAAGGTCACGCTGGTGAAGTCGCCCTCGGCGGCGAGCACGCGGGTGCCCGCGGGCAGCGCCGCGGCCACGTTGGCGACGAGCTGCGAGACCGACGCGCCGCTCGCGACGCGCCCGGGTTCGACGCCGAGCAGCCGCGCGAACCCGGCCCGCGAGCGCGCCACGTACTCGTCGAACTCCCCCGGCCGGGTCGCGCCGGTCCGCCACCGTTCCACGGATTCGGCCACGGCGGCGGCGACCGGGGCGGGCGGGATGCCCACGCTGGGGGTGTTCAGGTATCCGGGCGGGGCGGCGAAGTCGGTTCCGAAGGCGCGCATGCGTCCAGGCAAGCAGATCCGGGCGGGCCGGTTCACCCGATTTACGGCAGCAGTGCGGTGACGTCGGCGTACGACGGCGGCGTCAGCGGCAGGTCACGGCCGTCGCGCACGGCCAGCGCGGTTTCGGCGGCGGCGGCGAGCGCCATCCGGTACGGCAGCGACCCCAGGCTGATCCGCGCGACGCCGAGGTCCGCCAGGCCGGCGACGGTGACCTTCCCGGGCAGGAACAGCAGGTTGAGCGGCAGGCCGGCGGCGACGATCCGCTCGACGTCACCCGGCTCGGCGAGGCCGGGCACGAAGACGCCGTCCGCGCCCGCCGCCGCGTACGCCCGCACCCGCCGCTCGGCCTCGGCGAGCGAGCGGTCACCCGCCCAGTGCGTGTCCGTCCGGGCGTTGACGAACAGGCCGGGCACCCGGTCCTTGACCGCGGCGACCAGTGCGCACTGGACGTCGACCGGGGCGAGCGAGCCGTCGGCTCTGCCGTCTTCGAGGTTGACGCCGACGGCACCGGCGTCGGCCAGCTCGGCCGCGAGGCCGGCGACCGCAGCCGGGTCCGTGCTGAAGCCGTCGGCGATGTCGACGCTGACGAGCGCGTCCAGCCGCGCCAGGCGGGTGGCGAGGGCGACGGTCGCTTCGCGCGTCGAAGGCGCGCCGTCCGGCTCCCCCGCGGCCGCCGAGACGCCGAGGCTGGTCGTGCCCAGCGCGCGGAAGCCCTGCGCGGCGAGGAAGGCGCCGACGCCGAACTCCCACGCGTTGGGCAGCAGCAGCGGGGCTCCGGGGACGTGCAGGGCACGGAATTCGTCCATGCCCGGCAATCTAGGTCCGCGACGCTTCGGCAGGCGCCGAAGTCTCGAGGAACGGCGTCAGCACCCCCGGCACGGCGGCCGCCGCGAACGCCAGGCCTTCGCCGGTGTCGGCGTCGAGGATCGCGTAGGCGCCGGTGCCCGCCGCCGTGGTCGCGGTGAAGGTGGCGAGGCCGCGGCGGCGCTGGAACACCGACTGCTTCACGGTCCAGCCGATGACGCCGTCCCGGGCCAGCACGGCTGTGGCGCGCCGGACCGCGCCCGCGCGCGTGACCAGGTACCGGCCGTGGCGGCCGTGGCCGAGGCCGCGGTAGGCGTCCCGGGCGAGGAGAACGGCGACCGGCAGCGCGACGACGGCCAAGGCGCCGGCGACGACCAGCAGGACGTCGGTGAGCAGCACGCCGAGCAGGAGCAGGACGAGCACCGGCACCAGGACGGCGGCCGTCGCCCACCGCAGCCGCCGTCCCCGGGCGGCGAGCGGGTGCGGCACGAGGTCGACGGCCTCGATGCGCTCGCCGAGGACCCGCGCCGCGACGTCGTGCGCGACGGCTTTCGGCGCCGCGGGCAGGAGGGTCTTGGCCTCGGTCTTGTCGTCGTCCTCCTGCTGCAGGCCGGTGGCGATGGCGTCGACGCGGGCGGCCCCGGCGAGCCGGGCACCGAGCGGCTCGACGAGTTCGACACCGCGCAGGCGCCGTTCCTCGATGGTGGTCGACCGGGTGGTGAGCAGCCCGCGGCGGACGCGCAGGGTGCCGCCGGGTTCGCGGTCCAGCCGGTAGTGCCACCACATCTCGGCGAACAGCCCCAGGGCACCGAGCACGCCGGCGGTCATCGCGAGGACCAGCAGGAGCAGGATGCTCACGGCCAGCGGCAGGTCGCCGAAGAGGCCGAGGAGCCAGTCGAGGAGGCCGCCGCCCGCCCCGAACCAGTCGGCGACCTTGAACAGGGCGCCGAACGCGGTCAGGCCGAGCGTCGGGGCGACGAAGGAGACGGGCGCGTAACGGATCCACCGTGGATCGAATGTCGCGAGTGGACCGTCGTGAGTGGACTGTGCCCGGTGCAGGAGCTCGGTGCGCAGCGCTTCGGCGTCGGCTTTGGCGAGCGGGGACAGGGTGATCCGCTCCTGCTGCCCGGTGCCGATGGAAAGCGCCGCGACGCCGAACGCGCGGTGCAGCGGGTTGGCCGTCAGGTCGACGGTGCGGATGCGTTCGCGGGCCAGGGATTTGCGCGTGTGGACGGCGAAGCGGAACTCGACTTCGAGGCGCTCGGCGGTGCAGCGGAACCGGGTGTACCGCCAGCGGAGGTATTCGACGAGCACGCCCGCGCCGACGAGGAGCACCGCGGCGGGGACGAGCCACAGCGAGCGCGTCCCGATCGCGATCGGGGTGCCGGCCGACACGGCGATCCCGGCCGTGACGACCGCGGTGACGCCGAGAGTCCGCCGGTCGAGCCGGCGCCAGCCGCTCATGTCGCGTCCCCGGGTGTGGCGTCCGTGCGTTCGGTCAGCCGCTCGGCCACGTCCGCCGCTACCTCGGCGTCGAGGCCGCGCAGCCGGACCGCTCCGCGGGCCGAAGCCGTCGTCACCGTGACCGTCGCGAGCCCGAAGCGTTGCTGGAGCGGGCCGCGCAGGGTGTCGACCGTCTGTACGCGCGACAGCGGCGCCACCCGCCACTCCTGCCACAGGAACCCCGAGCGCACGTACACCGCCGTCTCGGTCACCTCCCAGCGGTGCAGGCCGAACCACCACCGCGGCAGGACCGCGCACCACGCCACCCCCAGCACGGCGACCACGACGGCCGGTCCCAGCAGCCAGGCCGCCGCCGGTGGGATCAGCAGGCCGAGGACCGCGAGCACGAGCACCGCGGGCCCGAACGTCAGCGCTCCCTGCGTGCGCCACCAGGCGATAGCGCGGCGGTCGAGTGCGTGCCGTGGTGGCCGCAGCCGCAGTTTTCCGGTCTCCACCGGTTACCCCCCGAGGTTGTTTTACAATGCGACCGCATCGTAACCGCGAGCCCCCGGGTTTCGCAATGCGGTCGCATGACAACGGGAGCGGACGTGCCGAAACAGGTGGACCACGAGCAGCGCCGGGTGCAGATCGCCGAGGCGCTGCAACGGCTGACCACCCGCGCCGGGCTGGAAGGCGTCAGCCTGCGCCAGGTCGCGGCCGAAGCCGGCCTGTCCATGGGGTCGGTGCAGCACTACTTCCGGACCAAGGACGAAATGCTGCGGTACGCCCTTGAGCACCGCCACAAGCTCCGCAGCGAGCGGATCACCGCGAAGGTGCTCGCCGAAGGCCCCCCGACGCCGCGGTCGATCCTGCGCGCCTGCCTGGTGGAAATGCTGCCCCGCGACCCCGACAGCGAAGCCGACTTCCTGATCGGCGTCGCGTACTTCATCCGCGCCGTGGCGGACCCGGCGATGGCGAAGGCCTTCGGGGAGGGCATGCCGGAACTGCTGGCGTTCTTCGCCGGCCAGGTCCGCGAGGCCCAGCAGGCGGGCGACGTCCCGGCGTCGGCCGACCCCGAGACCGAGGCGTCCCTGCTGTGGGCCATCGCGGACTCCCAGGGCTCGGAAATCCTGATGGGCCACCGCACCCCGGCCCAGGCGGTCTCCACAGTGGACTACTACCTCGACCGCCTCTTCACCCCCTGACCCCGTGTCGTCCCGCCGATCACGCGTGTCGACCCCTCAATCACGCGTGTCGACCCTTCGAACACAAGCCGGCTGTGCGGGAAGGGTCGACGCGCGTGATCCCGGGGTCGACACGCGTGATCAGGAGGTCGACACGACGTCAGCCGCCGCCTCCGCCGCCTCCGGACGTCATGGCGACCGTTGCCGAGCGGGCGGCCTGCAGCTCGCGGATCACCGTGCGCAGGGCCGGGACCGCGGCTCCCGACTGCTCCGCCAGCCGGGCCAGCCGGTCGCGGTGACGCCGGCGCGAAGCGCGCGGCAACACCGCGCCGAGCTCGACCGCCGCGGCCAGGGACGTCAAGGCCGCGACGTCCGCGGAGACCGGTGCGTCGCTGCGGACCGCCGCCCGCACCGACTCGTGCAGCGCGGCCGCGGAAGCCGGGTCGCGGACCTCCGGGCGGCGGCGCGGGAACACCCCCAGGACCCGTGACGTCCGCAGCGTGATCACTCCCGCCGCGTCGAGCTGGGCCTCCAGGGACCGCAACGTCTCGCGCGCACCCCGGCGCACCCGGGCACGCCACTTCCGGTGCGGGTCGGCGGCGAGCTCGGCGAGCAGGTCGTCGAGCACCAGGTGGCCGGTGCCGCCGGCACCGGCCACCACCGGACGGCCGCCGTCGTCGGTGATCCGGCCGCGCAGCACCAGGTCCGTCAGCGCCGCCGCGCGGACCAGCAACGCCACGCGCTCCCGGTCCGGCAGCCGGTTTCGCCCGGTGTCGCACGCCAGCAGGTACGCCTGTGCGGGCAGGGACAGCTCGTTCATGTCCCCAGTCCACCGCCGGCCGCCACCCCGGCGAAACCCGACGACGTCGCTGCTCGCGCCGACGAACGTTGCGCACCCGGCAACTTTGGTTGCGCATCCGGGGCGACGGCCCGCGGCAGCGGATACCGTGATCGCGTGACCAGCACCCGGCGGCCGATGTGGCCCAGCCGCGCCGACGCCTTCTGGCTGTTCCTGCCGGCGGTGGTGTTCGCCGGGCTCAACGTCCTCTACCAGGTCCTCGGCGAGCGGACGACCGGGTCGCTCGGCCCGGCGGCCGGCCTGGTGCTGCAGGTGCTCTGCGACTTCTCGCTGGTGCTCCTGTTCCGGTTCCCGGCGCTGGTGACCGGGTTCGTCACGGCCGCCGCGTTCGCGATGCTGGCCTCCGACCTGTTCGCGCCCGGGCTGCTCGTGCCGGTGCAGCCGATCGCGCTGACGACCGTGCCGACCATCACCCCGGTGCTGCTGGCCCAGGCGGTGCGGGTGCTGGACCGGCGGACCGTGCTGTGGCTGGCCGGGATCCTCGCGGTCGTGGCCATGCGGCCGTGGACGCCGAGCTGGGCGACCACGCCGTTCGGGCTGCTCAGCACCGCGCTGCCGGTCGCGATCACGCTCTACGTCGAGGCCCGCAAGCAGCTGCTGCAGTCCCTGCGCGACCGGGCCGAACGCGCCGAACGCGAACAGCACCTGCTCGCCGAGCAGGCCAGGGCCGCGGAACGGCGGCGGCTCGCGGGCGAGATGCACGACGTCGTCACGCACCGGCTCAGCCTGATGGTGCTGCACGCCGGCGCGCTCGGCGTGACGTCGGCCGACCCGGCCGTGCGGACGGCGGCCGAGGACATCCGCCGCGAAGGCGCGCTGGCCCTGGACGAGCTGCGCGACCTGGTCGGCGTCCTGCGCAACGGCGCCGAGACCGGGCCGCGGACGCTCAGCCCGGCCGAGCCCGGCGACCCGGCGCGGCTGGTCGAGGAGTCCCGGTCGGTCGGGGTGGCGACGGAACTGGTGGTGGACGGCGATCCCGCGCAGGTGTCGCCGACCGTCGCGCGCACGGCGTACCGGCTCGTGCAGGAGGCGCTGACGAACGTCCGCAAGCACGCGCCGGGCGCGTCGGCGACGGTGGGCCTGCGCTACCACCCGGGTGGTCTGGACGTCTCGGTGGCGAGCACGGCGGCCGCGCGGCCGCCCGACCCGGCGCTGGCCGGCAGCGGCTCCGGGGCCGGGCTGGCGGGGCTGCGGCAGCGCGTCGAACTGGTCGGCGGGCGGTTCGCCGCGGGCCCGGAACCCGGCGGCGGGTTCCGGGTCGGTGCGATACTGCCCGCCTACGTCCCGACGGCGGAAGGCGCGCACAGTGATCCCGGTGCTCGTGGTCGATGACGAGCCGATGGTGTGCGCGCACCTGCGCACGATCCTGGGCTCGGCGGACGACATCGAGGTGGTCGCCCAGGCGGGCGACGGCGCCGAAGCCGTCGAGGCGGTGATCCGGCACCGGCCGCGCGTGGTGCTGATGGACCTGCGGATGCCGGGCGTGGACGGGCTGACGGCGATCGCGCGGATCACGGCGTTGCCGGACCCGCCGGCGGTGGTGGCCCTGACGACGTTCGACGCGGACACGTACGTGATCCGCGCGCTGCGCGCGGGCGCAGCGGGCTTCCTGGTGAAGTCGACGCCGCCGGAGGACCTGATCGGCCTGGTCCGCGTGGCGGCGGACGGGCACACGGTGCTGTCGCCGTCGGCCGCGCGCCGCCTGGTGGCGCTGTCGTCGGACGGCCGCGAACGCGGCGAAGACGCCCGCCGGCGCACCGCGGGTCTCACCGAACGCGAGCGCGACGTGCTGGCCTGCCTCGGTTCCGGACTGTCCAATGCGGACATCGCGGCGAAGCTGCACCTGGCCGAGGCGACGGTGAAGAGCTACGTGTCGCGCATGCTGGTCAAGCTCGGCTGCGCCAACCGGACCCAGGCCGGGTTGCTGGCCCACGAAGCGGGTCTGGTGGCCCGCTAGGGCCACAGCAGCGGGAAGGCCTGCCACACCGCCCAGCCGTTGAACACGAACCACCCGCCGATCCACACCGGCGACGGCAGGGCCGTGCGCCGGGCCAGTGCGGCGGCGTCGTCCGTGCGGTCGCGGAAGCCGGCGCGCATGCGGTTGACGACGAGGATCCGCACGCCGTCGATCTCGCTGGTCAGCAGCAGCCAGGCTTCGGTGTAGGCGATGCCGGTGCGCAGCCACTCCGGGGCGTGGCGCAGGGCCGCGTACACGACCGCCCCCACCACGACGATCACGGCGACGGTGAGCAGGTCCCGGGCGAACAGCAGCAGGAACACCAGCGCGGCGAGGGTCAGCACGAGCACGGCCTGGACGTGTCCCCGGTGCAGCAGCACGGCCGCGCCCAGCCCGGCCAGCGGCGGCGTCGCGTACCCCGCGGCGGTGGCGAGCACGGCGGCGAGGGCCGAGCCGTGCTGCTGCTGGGTGAAGCCGCCGCCCGGACTGGTGATGGCGACGCGCGAGACGTCACCGCCGGTCAGCAGGCTCACCAGCGCGTGGCCGCCCTCGTGGAACAGGGTGCCCAGGACGTTGGCGTTGCGCAGGAGGCTCGGCCGGCCACTGGGCGGCGTGACGAACGAGGTCAGGGACACCGCGAAGGCGAACAGTGCGGCGACCCCGGCGACCTCCCAGCCCGGTGCGGGCACGGTCTCGTTGAGCACCGCGACAGTGTCCCCGCGGACTGGACGGGTGACGCCCGATCGGGCGGAACTGTCCAGGAGCTGTCAAGTGCTACGCGGACGCGGGGGTGTGCTCCGCGTCGTAGGCGTCCCGCGCCTCCTGGACCGAGGCCATGTGCTGCCGCGCCCAGCGGTCCAGCATCTCCAGCGGCTCGGACAGGTTGCGCCCCAGTGCCGTCAGCTCGTATTCGACCTTCGGCGGGATCGTCGGGTACGCCGTGCGGGCGAGGATGCCGTCGCGGACCAGGCTGCGCAGGGTCTGGGTCAGCACCTTCTGGGAAATGCCGTCCACCCGGCGGCCGATCTCGGTGAACCGCAGGGGGCCGTCCGAGAGCGCGCCGACGATCAGCACCGTCCACTGGTCGCCGATGCGGTCGAGCAGCTGGCGGGTCGGGCAGTTGCGGTCGTACGGATCGGGGCCCACGGCGCGCCTCCTCGCTCTCCCGGGGAGAGTAACACGCCGGTCAGGCGGTGGCGCGCGCCAAACCCGCGGCCACCCGCCGGATGAAGGAGCCGAGGAACCAGCGGTAGAACCAGCCCGTGCCGGGGATCTTCGGCTCGAACGTCGAGTGCCAGTGGATGTCGGTGCCGCCGTCGCGCGGCGAAAGGTCGACGTACGCGACGTAGTCCCGCAGCGGCAGGCCGCGCTCCAGCGCGTAACCGAACCGGCGGCCCGGTTCCAGCGCGACGATCTTCTCGTACGACCGCACGCCGCCGGTCTTGAACAGCCGGATCGCGCCCAAGCCCTCCGGCTCGCCCGCCCCCGCGCGGACCAGCTCGAACGACCCCAGCGGCGACCACCGCGGCCAGCTCGCGCCGTCGCGCAGCAGGGCATACACGGCGTCGGCCGGTGCGGCCGTGCGGGCGCGCACCGAAATCCTTTGTACCATTTGGTACGTGTACCATCTGGTACATGATCGACACAAGCCCGCGCGGCAAGCTGCTCGACGCGGCGATCGACCACATCGCCCACCACGGCGGGGCCGACCGCAGCCTGCGCGCGCTGGCCGCGGACCTCGGCACCAGCCACCGCATGCTGATCTACCACTTCGGCTCGAAGGAAGGCCTGCTCACGGCGGTGGCGCGCGAGGTCGAGGCCCGGCAGCGCGCCGCGCTCGCCGGCCTCGGCCCGGCGGAGTTCTGGCGCCGGCTCACCGACGATGACCTGCGTGCCAACGAAAAGCTGTTCTTCCAGCTCTACGGCCAGGCCCTGGGCGGCACCCCGGGCACGGCGGAGTTCCTCGACGGCGTGATCGACGACTGGCTCGGCCCCATCGAAGCCCGGCTCGCCCAGCTCGGCGTCCCGGCGGCCGACCGCCCCGCCCACGCCCGGCTCGGGCTCGCCGTCACCCGCGGGCTGCTGCTCGACCTCGTCACGACCGGCGACCGCGAAGCCGTCGACGCCGCGATGGAGAAGTTCCTGGCGCGCTACGAAAAACCGTGATCCTCTGGTCCGATGCGACTGCTACTGGGGTTTTTGGCCGCTTTGCTCACGACCGCGGGACTCGCCGCCCCGGCCGCCGCCGCGGAAAGCCGGCCGGTTCATTCCTACGCCGACGCCATCCGCGAGACGGCGTGGGTGGAGACCGGCACCGACCACGACCGTGACGGCAGGCCCGACCGCATCGCCGCCGACGTCATCCGGCCCGACACGCGCGAGCGCGTCCCGGTGATCCTCGACGTCAGCCCGTACTACGCCTGCTGCGGCCGCGGCAACGAAGCGCAGAAGAAGACGTACGCGCCCGACGGCACCCCGCAGCAGTTCCCCCTGTTCCTCGACAACTACTTCGTGCCGCGCGGGTACGCCGTCGTGCTGGCCGACGTCGGCGGGACGAACCGGTCGTCGGGCTGCTTCGACGACGTCGGCTCCGGCAACGCGGTCGTGAACTGGCTGGGCGGCCGCGCGAAGGCGTTCGACGCTCCCGACGGCGGCCGTCCGGTGACCGCGGGCTGGGCCACCGGGGACGTCGGCGCGATCGGCAAGTCGCAGGACGGCGCGACCGCGATCGGCATGGCCGCGTCGGGCGTCACCGGGCTGAAGACGATCGTGCCGATCGAGGGCGTCGCGAACAACTACGCCCAGCTCATCGCGAACGGCGCGCCCCTGGCCACGCCGGAGAACACCGGGTCGGCCTTCACCTACAACGAGCGCGCCGCCGAGCTGTGCAAGCCGTTCGAAGCCGACGTCAAGGCCCGAGCGGGCGCGAGCGGCGACTACAACGCCTACTGGGAGAGCGTGAACTACACACCGCGCCCCGGTCAGGCGAGCGTGCTCATCGCGCAGGGCTTCGGGGACTGGGCCGTGACGGCGAACCAGTTCGCCGGCTACTGGGCCGCGCTGGGCCGGGCCGGCGTCCCGCGCAAGGCGTGGCTGAGCCAGGCCGGCCACACCGACCCCTTCGACCTGCAGCGCGCGCTGTGGGTCGAGACGCTGCACCGCTGGTTCGACCGCTGGCTGCTCGGCCTGCACAACGGCGTCGAGCGCGAACCCGCCGTGCACCTCGAGACCGCGCCGGAGCAGTGGACCGACGTCCGGAGCTGGCCGCCCGCGACGCTCCCGGCGACGCTGCGCCCGTCGGCCGGCGGCACGCTGGGCCTGACCGGGTCGGGCACGGCGAGCGTCGTCGACGACCCCGCCGTCACGCGCGAGGAGTGGGCGGCCGGGGTGTCGGCCGCGCGGTTCACCGGGCCGCCGCTGCCCGCGCCGGTGCGGATCGCCGGGTCGCCGTCGGTGACGATCACGGCGTCGTCGGACAAGACGGCCGCGCGGCTCGGCGTCGCGCTCGTCGACTACGGCCCGGCCGAGACGCGCAACACGGCCTTCTACGGCAGCGGGGTCAGGAACCTGGCGACGCGGTCGTGCTGGGGCGCGAGCGGTGCGGTCGACAGCGCGTGCTTCCTCGACACCGCCACCGACGTGGTGCGCGTCGACCACCGGATCGTCGCCGCCGGCTGGGCCGACCTCGGGCACCACGCGTCGCTGCGGCACGGCGAGCCGCTCGTCCCGGGCCGGGCCTACACCATGACGTTCGACCTCACCGCCCTCGACCACGTCGTCCCGGCGGGCCACCGGCTCGGGCTGCTCCTCGGCGGCACCGACGGCCTGCTGTTCGACCCGGCGCTGCCGAACTTCGGGAACACGCTGACGTTCGACCTCGCGCGGACGTCGGTCACCCTCGGCCTTACAAAGCCCGAACACTAGGCGGACGCCCTTCGAACACGACCCCGCCAGAGTTCTCCTCGTACCCCGAACGGAGACGAGGAGAGACGATGCGAGGAACCACCTGGACGCGGCTGGCGCTGGCGGGCGGGGCGACCGCGGCCTGCCTGCTGGTGGCGGCGCCGCTGGCGTCGGCCCAGACGGCGCCGATCACGCTCAGCCCCGAGGAGTCGCAGCAGGTCTGCTCGGACTGGGTGCCGAAGCTGCAGAAGCGGGCCGCGAACCTGGAAAAGCGGATCAACGGCGGCCCGGAGGTCAAGGGCTCGGTCGCCAACCTGAAGGCGCGGGCGGCCGACCAGCGGGCCGCCGGGCACACCGCCCGCGCCGACCAGCTGGACCAGCGGGCCACCAAGCGGCAGGGCCGGATCGGCGAGCTGACCACGGCCAAGCAGAAGCTGGACGCGTTCGCGGCCGCGCACTGCAAGCCGGCCAAGTGAGGCGCGCCGGGATCGCCGTGGCCGCGGCGCTCGTCGTGCTCGGCTGCGCCGGCTGCCGGGACGACCTGATGGGTTCGCCGCCGCCGACGTCGTCGTCGCCCGCCGAACTGAGCGGGATCGAGTCGACGCTGAACGGGATCGAGTCCGACATGAACAGCGATGGCTCGCCCTGACCGGCTAGCGTCTCCCCTCTGAACACGGCGGAGACGGGAGCAGGCATGGGGTCACCGGGACGCGGCCTCGTCCTCGTGGTCGAGGACGAGGCCGCGATCGCCGAGCTGGCGGCGCTCTACCTCCGGCGCGACGGCTTCGGCGTGCACGTCGAGGCCGACGGCGGCCGGGCCCTCGAGGCGGTCCGGCGGCTCAAGCCGGTGGCGATCGTGCTCGACATCGGGCTGTCCGGAATGGACGGTATCGAGATCTGCAAGGCGCTGCGCGCGGCCGGGGACTGGACGCCGGTGCTGTTCGTCACCGCCCGCGACGACGAGCTCGACCGCCTGCTCGGCCTGGAGATCGGCGCGGACGACTACCTCACCAAGCCGTTCAGCCCGCGGGAGCTGGCGGCCCGGGTCCGGACGGTGCTGCGCCGCGCGTCGGGGCCCGCGCCGGCGACGTTCGCGGTGGGCGGCGCGCGCGTCGACGTCCTGTCCCGGCGGGCGTGGGCGGGTGAGGTCGAGATTTCGCTGACGTCGACCGAGTTCGACCTCCTCACGCACCTGCTCCGGCACCCGGGGCAGGTGCTTTCGCGCGACCAGCTGCTCAGCGCCGTCTGGGGGTACGCCGCGGCCGCGGGGACGCGGACGGTCGACGTCCACGTGGCGCAGCTGCGGGCGAAACTGGGGGCGTCGAGTCCGATTCGGACGGTGCGGGGCATCGGGTACGCGGCGGATCCGGCATGAGGGGCTCCCTGGCCGGGCGGATCACGCTGGTCTGCCTGGCCGTCGCGGGGGTCGCGGTGATCGTGGCGGGGCTGGTGGCGTCCCGGCTGATCCGGACCACGGCGGACAACGTGCTGCAGTCGTCGCTGGCCGCGCAGGCCGACGTCGTCGCGTCGCAACTGGACGAAACGGGCATCGGCAACCGGCTCGGGGTCGGCAAGGTGGCCGACGTCGTGCGCGGGCAGGGCATCTCGGTGGTGGTCCGCCGGGCGGGCGGGCAGGCGCTCGGGGACGCCGCCGCCGTGCAGGCCGCCGGGAAGCTCGGGCTCACCGCCGACCGCTCGGGGCGGGTCACGGTGGCGGGGTCGCAGTACCTGGTCGAGACGCGGGTGGTGGGCACGCGCGGGGCGGCGTTCGCGCTGGTCCTGCCCGCGCGGAACGTCGAAGCGACGCAACGGGCCTTGGTGCGCAACATCCTGCTGGCGCTGGGCATCGGCCTCCTGGTGGCGGCGGTCGCGGGCTTCGTCTCCGGGCGGCTGCTGGGCCGTCCGCTGCGCCGGGCCGCGCTGGCCGCGGGCTCGCTGCGGGCGGGCCGTCGCGACGTGCGGGTGCCGGTGCAGGGGCCGCGCGAGGTGGCGGAGGTGGCGGGGTCGCTGAACTCGCTGGCCGACGCGCTGGCCGTCAGCGAGGCGCGGCAGCGGGAGTTCCTGCTGTCGGTGTCGCACGAGCTGCGGACGCCGCTGACGGCGGTGACGGGCTTCGCCGAGGCGATCGCGGACGGCGTGGCCTCGGGGCCGGACGCGGTCCGGGCCGGCGAGACGATCCAGCGCGAGGCGGCGCGGCTTTCGCGGTTGGTCGAGGACCTCCTGGAGCTGGCGCGGCTGGGCGCGGACGAGTTCCGGCTGGACATGGCTCCGCTGGACGTGGCCGCGTTGGTGCGCGACTGCGCGGAAGTGTGGCAGCTGCGATGCGCGCGGGAGGAGGTTTCCCTCTCCGTCTCGGTGCCTTCGTCGCCGGTTTTCGTGCTGGCCGACGCCCGGCGGCTGCGTCAGGTGATCGACGGGCTGGCGGAGAACGCCCTGCGCGTCACGCCGGCGGGGGCGCCGATGGTGTTCTCGCTGTCGGCGTCCGATGCGGTCGTTTCACTGGCGGTGCGGGACGGCGGGCCGGGGCTGGCGGCGGAGGACTACCCGGTGGCGTTCGAGCGCGGGGTCCTGAACGCGCGCTACCGCGACCGCCGTCCGGTCGGGTCGGGCATCGGGCTGGCGTTGGTCCACGCGCTGGTCACCCGGATGGGCGGGACGGTGACGGCCGGGCCGGCGCCGGAGGGCGGGGCCGCGTTCACGCTGACGTTCCCCGCTGGGCGGCACGGGCGGTGACGGCTCACCTCCCGAACCCGGTCCGCCGAGCCGTGTCGACCTCCCCGTCACGCGTGGTCGTTAGGGTCGGGGTATGGAGATGCTGCACCTGCGCTACTTCGTCGCGGTCGCCGAGGAACTGAACTTCTCCGCGGCCGCGCGGAAGCTGCACATGGCCGCGTCGCCGCTCAGCCAGCGGATCAAGGACCTCGAACACGAGCTCGGGCAGCAGCTGTTCGACCGGAGCACCCACCACGTCACCCTGACCGATGCCGGGGCCGCCCTGCTGCCGCTCGCGCGGGACGTCCTCGAGCAGGTCAGTGCCATTCCGTGGAAGCTCGCGGAGGCCACCAAGCCGCAGCGCAGCACCGTTTTCCTCGGCATGCCCGCCGGGGTGCACCCCGACCTGCGGGACCGCGTGAACGCCCTCGCCGAGCGCGTCCGGGACAAATACGAGCTCAAGCGCTGGCCCGGCACCACCGCCGACCTCGTGCAGGGCGTGCACGACGGCAAGCTCGCCCTCACCCTGGCCCGGCTGCCCGTCACCGATCCCGCGCTGGAACAGCTGCCCGTGATGACCGAACGGCTCGGTGCCGTCGTCCCGGCCGACCTCTTCGCCGGGCGGGACTCCGTCAGCCTCGCCGAACTCGCCGACTTCCCGTACGTCGCCTCGCCCGAAGAAATCACGCCCGCCTATTTTGACCAGCTCGACCACCAATTGAACGAACTCGGCATCAAAAAACGCATCCGGCTGACCAACACCGGATATGGCGGCACATCCGAAATCATCTCCAGCGGCGAAGCCTTCTCCATTTCCATGCTCGACGACCGGAGCCCGATGCACGGCTACCGGCTCGACAACGTCACCGTGCTCCCCTTCGCCGATTTCCGCCCCCAGCTGGACACCGGCCTGCTCTGGCGGCGCGACCGCACCGACGGCGACCTGCGTGACCTCGTCGACGCCGCGAAAGAGATCTTCGCCGAACCGCTCAGCAGCTAGAACAATGGTATGACCACCAGAGTCATACCATTGTTCGCATCATGATCATTCCCTTTTCCGCCAGACGCGCCTACGTTCGTAAGTAGAGCAAGACAGCAAGGCGCGAAAGGACGGAAAGATGACGACGACCGGACCGCTGGACGGCGTGCGGGTGATCGACCTCTCGACCGTGGTGATGGGCCCGTACGCGGCGCAGATCCTCGGTGACCTGGGCGCCGACGTGATCAAGATCGAGTCCCCCGCGGACACCGTGCGGGTGGGCGAGTACCGCACCACGCCGGGCATGACCGCGCTGAACCTCAACGTCAACCGCAACAAGCGCAGTGTGGCCCTCAACCTCAAGGACGACGCCGAGCGCGAGCAGGCCCTCAAGCTGATCGACACGGCCGACGTGCTGATCACCAACATGCGCCCGGGCGCGCTCGCCCGCCTCGGCCTGAACTACGCCGACGTCGCCGAGCGCAACCCCCGCCTGGTCTACGCCCACGCGCAGGGCTTCCGCAGCGACTCCGACCGGGCAGGCCACGCCGCCTACGACGAGACCGTGCAGGCCTCCTCCGGCCTGGTCGACGTGGCCAACCGGGCGCTGGGCGAGCCGGTCTACCTGCCGACGATCATCGGCGACAAGGTCTCGTCGCTGACCATCGCCTACAGCGTGCTCGCCGCGCTGGTCCACCGGGACAAGGCCGGCGAGGGCCAGCAGATCGAGATCCCGATGACCGACACGCTCATCGCGTTCAACCTGGTCGAACACCTCGCCGGGCACACCTACGAGCCGGCCGAAGGCCCCACCGGGTTCGCGCTGTCGATGACCAAGGGCCACGCCGCGGTCCGCACGAAGGACGGCCTCGCCTGTGTCATCCCCTACAACCCGCAGAACTTCCGCGACTTCTTCGCCGCCGCCGGGCGCCCGGACCTCGCCGCCGACCCGCGCGTGAACGGCGACGCGATCAACCGCGCCGACAACGAGTGGCTGAGCGAGCAGATCGCGGTCTGCGCCCCGGCGCTGACCACCGAAGAGTGGGCCGAGGTCTGCGCCAAGCACAGCATCCCGATGGCCCCGGTCCTGGAGCTGGACAAGGCCCACGAGGACGCTTACGTCCGCGACGGCCACCTGCTCGACACCGTCGAGCACCCGAGCGAGGGCACCATCCGCACGGTCGGCATCCCGGTGAAGTTCTCCGCGACGCCCGGCTCGATCCGCCGCCTGGCCCCGCTGGCCGGCCAGGACACCGCCGAAGTCCTCGCGGAACTGGTCTGAACCATGGGCACTTTCACGTGAAAGTGCCCCCTCGGGAAGGGGAAGTCATGAGTGAAGTACGTACTGAACGGATCGGCAGCACCCTGCTGATCACGATCGATCGGCCCGAGGCCCGCAACGCGGTCAACGCCGCCGTCGCGACCCGGCTGGCCGCCGCCCTCGACGACCTCGAGAGCGACCCCACGCTCCGAGCGGGTGTCCTCACCGGCGCCGAGAACACCTTCAGCGCCGGCATGGACCTCAAGGCCGCGCTCAAGGGCGAGTCCCCGGAGATCCCCGGCCGCGGGTTCGGCGGCCTGACCGAAGCCGAGCTGGCCAAGCCGCTGATCGCCGCCGTCGAGGGGTTCGCCATGGGCGGCGGGTTCGAACTCGCCCTCGGCTGCGACCTCATCGTCGCCGCCGAAGACGCGAAGTTCGGACTGCCCGAGGTCAAGCGCGGCCTGATCGCCGCGGGCGGTGGCGTGATCCGGCTGCCCCAGCGGATCCCGCACCACCTGGCGATGGAGTTCCTGCTCACCGGCGAGCCCGTCACCGGCCGCCGCGCCGGCGAGCTCGGCCTGGTCAACCGCGTGACACCGACCGGGGACGCCGCCGCCGTCGCGCTGCAGCTGGCCGAGAAGCTGGCGGAGAACGCGCCCCTGGCGCTCGCCGCCGTCAAGAAGATCGTGCGCGCCGCGGACCCGAAAGCCGCGGAACGCGAAGAGATCAAGAACCTGATGCAGTCCAAGGACGTCCGCGAGGGCATGACCGCCTTCGCCGAGCGCCGCGCTCCGAAGTGGACAGGCGAATGAAGATCGACGAAGTCCGCCGGCACGTGACGACCCCGCTGACCGCCCCGGCGTTCGCGCCCGTCGTCCCCCGGTTCACGAACCGCGAGTACCTCAACATCGTCTACCGCACCGACGCCGACGCCCTGCGCGCGGTCGTCCCGGAGCCGCTGCAGGTCGAAGAACCGTTGGTGCGCTTCGAAGTCATGAAGATGGGCGACGTCTCCGGCTACGGCCCGTACACCGAGTCCGGCCAGGCGATCGAGGTCAGCTTCGACGGCGAGCGCGGCGAGTACCTGCACGCGATGTACCTCGACAACTTCCCGGCCACCGCGTCCGGGCGCGAGGTCAGCGCGTACCCGAAGACCGTCGGCAGCCCGAATCTCTATGTCGACAACGGCGTCCTCGTGGGCACGCTGGACTACGGGACGCTGCGGGTGGCCACCGCGACCATGGGCTACAAGCACCACGAGCTGGACGCCCGCGAAGCCGAGCGCCAGATCACCGTGCCGACGTTCATGCTCAAGACGATCCCCGGCTACGACGGCGCCCCGCGCGTCCAGGAACTGGTCCGCACCGAGATCACCGACGTCGTGGTCAAGGAGGCCTACACCGGCCCCGCGCGGCTGCAGCTGTTCCAGCACGTCCTGGCCCCGCTGGCCGATCTGCCGGTGCTGGAGGTCGTCTCCGCGAGCCACATTCTCACCGACCTGACGCTCGCCCCGGTCAAACCGGTCTTCGACTACCTGAAGGGAGCCCAGGCATGAAGAACGCCGCAGTCATCGGCGCCGGCACCATCGGCCTGTCCTGGACAGCGCTGTTCGCCCACCACGGCCTGACCGTCCGGGTCACCGACCCCCGCCCCGACCTCGCCGACGCCGTCTCGCAGGCGCTGGCCCAGTTCGCCCCGCACCTCGGCACCACCGCCGACGAGCTGGCGAGCCGGGTGCAGATCGCCGCCGACGTCACCGAAGCCGTGCGAGACGCGGATGTCGTGCAGGAGAACGGCCCGGAGAACGTCGAGTTCAAGAAGGACCTGTTCAAGCAGCTCGTCGACGAAGCACCGGCGCACGCGCTGCAGCTGAGCTCGTCGTCCGCCATCCCCTCGACCGCGTTCACCGGCGAGATCGACGGCAGCCGGGTCCTCATCGGACACCCGTTCAACCCGCCGCACCTGATCCCGCTGGTCGAGGTGGTTCCGGGCGAGCGCACCAGCGACGAGGCCGTGCAGCAGGCCGTCGACTTCTACACCTCCCTAGGCCGCACGCCGGTCGTGGAGCGCAAGGAGATCCCCGGGTTCGTCGGCAACCGGCTGCAGAACGCGCTCAGCCGCGAGGCCATCTACCTCGTCGAGCAGGGTGTCGTGACACCGGAGGACCTGGACAAGGTCATCACGAACTCGCTCGGCATCCGCTGGGCCACGGTCGGGCCGTTCCTCGGCTCGCACCTCGGCGGTGGCCTCGGTGGCTACCGGCACATGGCCGAGCACATCGGCAAGTCCATGAAGCAGATGTGGGCCGGGCTGGGCAACCCCAGCCAGAGCCCCGAAGAGCAGGAACAGCTCATCGAAGCTGTCGAAAAGGCTTACGGCTCCTCCACGTACTCGGAACTCGCCGAGACGCGCGACCGCAAGCAGCTCGCCGTCCTGTCCGCATTGGAGGAGAACTGACATGAACATGGAAGCACTCGAAGACCAGCTGACCGCCGACTTCTACAACTACGAGACGCTGCTGGGCGACGACGAGCGCAAGCTGCTGGTGAAGGCCCGCGACTTCATGCGCACCGACGTCAAGCCGCTGGTGAACGAGAACTGGGAGGCCGGCACCTTCCCGAAGGAACTGATCGGGATGTTCCGGGAGTCGGGCCTCGCGGGCCTGCCCTACGAGGGCTACGGCGAGCACAAGCCGGCCGTCAGCCACCTGCTCACCGGCATGATGGCGATGGAGATGAGCCGCACGGACGCCTCCGTGGCGACGTTCTTCGGTGTCCACAACGGACTCGCGATGTACTCGATCTACAGTGGAGGGAGCCAGGAGCAGCGGGACCGCTGGCTGCCCGAGATGGCCGCGATGGACAAGATCGGCGCGTTCGCGATGACCGAGCCCCTCGGTGGCTCGGACGTCGCCGGCGGCATGCGCACCACGGCCAAGCGAGACGGTGACACCTGGGTCCTCAACGGCGCCAAGAAGTGGATCGGCAACGCGACCTTCGCCGACTACGTCGTGGTGTGGGCACGTGACCTCGACGACAACCACGTCAAGGGCTTCGTCGTCGAGAAGGGCACGCCGGGCTTCGTGGCGGAGAAGATCCAGGGCAAGACAGCCTTCCGGATCGTCGAGAACGCCGAGATCACGCTGACCGACGTCCGGGTGCCGGAGGAGAACCGCCTGCAGGGCATCAACTCCTTCCGCGACGTCGCCGAGATCCTGCGCGCCACCCGCGGCGGCGTGGCCTGGCAGGCACTGGGCGTGATGGTCGGCGCCTACGAGCTCGCCCTGGACTACGCCAAGGAGCGCAAGCAGTTCGGCCGGCCGATCGCCCGCTTCCAGCTGGTGCAGGACCTGCTCGTGAAGAGCCTCGGCAACATCACCGCCTCCTGGGGCATGCTGGTGCAGCTCGCCCGCCTGCAGGACGCGGGGATCTTCCAGGACGAGCACTCGTCGCTGGCCAAGGCGTTCGTCACCGCGCGGATGCGCGAGGTCGTCGCCTGGAGCCGGGAGATCTTCGGCGGCAACGGGATCGTCCTCGACTACGACGTCGCGCGGTTCTTCGCCGACGCCGAGGCGATCTACTCCTTCGAAGGCACGCGCGAGATGAACACCCTCATCGTCGGCAAGGCGATCACCGGACAGTCCGCGTTCGTGTAAAGGCTCAGTTCACGCAGCCGGCGGCCGTGTTGGTCGCCGGCTGCTTCGTGTCCGAGGAAGGAGCCGGCGCCTTGGTGCCGGTGGCGGCCACCGGCTTCACGCCCCCGCTCGTGTCGTCGCCCGAGGCCTGGACGGCCGCGGTGTTGATCGCCGTGCGGACGAACTGCTGGACCTGCGCCGGGTCGACCTTCACCGCGTCGCCGTCGGACGGCGTCGCCAGCGAGAGGCTCTGCACCGGGATGGTGGCGAACGCGATCGCGCCCGAACTCATCCCCCGCAGCTGCTGCGCGAAGCTCAGGATGTCCCAGCCCTTGTCCAGCACCACCGAGCCCTGCACGGCGCCGACCAGGGAGCTCAGCTTCGACGGGTCGGTGAACGTGCCCGCGCTCAGCACCTTCTTCGCCATCCCGGACAGAAACGCCTGCTGCCGCGCGATGCGGTCGAGGTCGCCGTTGAGCAGCCCGTGGCGCTGCCGGACGAAGGCCAGCGCCTGCGCTCCCGACAGCGTTTGCGGGCCGGCCGCGAAGTTCGCGCCGGAGTACTTGTCCTGCACCGGTGCCTTGAGGCAGACCTCGACGCCGCCGACGGCCTGCGAGAGCGCGTCGAAGCCCGCGAGGTTGATCGCCGCGTAGTGGTTGATGGTCAGCCCGGTGAACTTCTCCACCGTCTGGATCGCGGTCTTCGCGCCCGCCTCGTTCGCCGCCACCTCCAGCTGCGCGCCGGACAGCCCCTGGGCGCGCAACCCGGACATCGAGGCGTTCTTGCCGCGGCTGTAGGCCGAGTTGATCTTGTGCTTGCCGTACCCGCCCGCGATGTCCACATAGGAGTCGCGGGGGATCGAGATCGCGGTGGCCGCGGCGCCGCCGGCCGGGATGTGGACCACGATCATCGTGTCGGTGGTGTCGCCGCCGTCGTCGCCGCCCCCGGCGTGGAGGGCGTCGAGCACGTTCTGCGGCAACGGGTTGCCGTACGCGTCGGTGCGCGCGTCGATCCCGACGAGCAGGATGTTCTGGGCGACCTGCAGCGGCTCGCCGGGCGGGGTGTCCTCGGTGTCGATCTGCGCGGCGGGCGGGATGACGTCGGCGGTGACGAGGCCGGCGTCGAGGGTGCTCAGCTGCGTCCAGAGGTAGCCGGTGGCGCCGAGCACCACCGTCGAGACGACGCCGAGCGCGACCCGGCCGCCGATGCGGCTCCCCCGCGACGACAACAACACGACGTTCCCCTTGCTTCCCTGTGTTTCCCCTCCTTCGAGGATCACCGGGTTTGCTGGGAATCAGCTGAGAAAGTTGTCGGAAACCTGTGACGCTGCCCGATCGGCCGAGCGGAATCGGGCCTATCGGCCGGTTCTGCCACGCACCGTAGGGGTTCGCGCACGAGAACGGGCTGTGGCACCGGCCACAGTGGCCGGCGCTATCGCGTCACCGCGGCAGTTTGCGCCAGATCGCGCGCGGCAGAAGGCGCATCGCGAAGAAGACCGGACGGAGCATTCCGGGCACCCAGACGACCCCGCGGCCCCGGCGCAGCGCCGCCACGGTCGCCTCGGCCACCTGGTCCGGCGTGCTGGAGAACGGCGCCGGCGTCATGCCTTCGGTCATCCGGCCGATCACGAACCCGGGACGGACCAGGAGCAGCTGGACACCCGAACCCCTACGCTTTCGGGGGCCCGGGTGGCGGAGCCCCCGGCCCGGGGCGGAGCCCCGGTTGTCACTGTGCAGCGCGTCGGCGAGGCCGCTCGCGAAGCCGTCGAGACCGGCCTTGGCCGAGCCGTAGACGTAGTTCGCGCGGCGCACGCGCACCCCGGCCACGGAGGAGAACACGACGAGGCGGCCGTGCCCCTGGGCGCGCAGCAGGTTCGCGGCGTGGGTCAGCACCCCGACCTGGGCGACGTAGTCCGTGTGCACGATCGCGGCGGCGTGGGCGGCGTCGCGCTCCGCGCGCGCCTGGTCGCCGAGGATGCCGAAGGCGAGCACGACGGTGTCCAGCGGCCCGTGCTCGGCGGCCACCTTGTCCAGGAACGGGCCGTGCGCGGCGAGGTCGTCGGCGTCGAACTCGGCCGTTTCCACCGTCTCGGCGCCGGCCTCGCGCAGCGCGGCGACCTCCCCGGTCAGGTCCGCGCCCGGCCGCGCGGCCAGCACGAACCGCCGGACGTCCCCGCTGACCAGGCGTTTCGCCACGGCCAGGCCGATCTCGCTGCGTCCGCCGAGCACCAATACCGTTCCACTCACCGCAGCAGTGTCCCAGCCTCGGTGCGCTAGCGTGCCCGGGTGGGTCAGGACTTCGAAGCGCTCGTCGAACGGCACCGCCGGGAGATCCAGGTGCACTGCTACCGGATGCTCGGGTCGCCGGCCGACGCCGAAGACCTCACGCAGGAGACGTTCCTGCGCGCGTGGAAGGGCCGGGACGGGTTCGAGGGCCGGGCGAGCGTGCGCACCTGGCTGTACCGGATCGCGACGAACGCCTGCCTCGACGTCCTCGCCCGCCGTCCGCGGCGCGTGCTGCCCGACCAGCTGGGCCCGCCGGGGGAACCGGTGGGCCCGATCGAGGCCGCCGACCTGCCGTGGCTGGAGCCGTACCCGGACCGGCTGCTCGATCACGGCGCCACCCCCGACGACACCGTGGTCGAGCGGGAGACGATCGAGCTGGCCTACCTCGCCGCCGTCCAGTACCTGCCGCCGCGCCAGCGGGCGGCGCTGGTCCTGCGCGACGTGCTCGGCTGGTCGGCGAAGGAGACGGCGGCGCTGCTGGAGACGAGCGTGGCGTCGGCGAACAGCGCCCTCCAGCGGGCGCGCGCGACGTTGCGTGAGCGGTTGCCCGCGCGGCGTACAGAGTGGACGGTCGGCGAGCCGACGGCCGGGGAAACGGCGTTGCTCAAGCGGTTCATCGCCGCCTACGAGGCCGGCGACCCGGCCGCGGTCGCCCGGCTGCTGCACGAGGACGCCCAGGCGATCATGCCGCCGTACACGCTGTGGTTCGCCAACCGCGCGTCGATCGTCCAGGCGCTGACGCTCTCGCTGGACCCGGCGTCGCCGGAGTGCGTCGGGCGGTTCCGGATGCGGCCGGTGTACGCGAACCGCCAGCCCGCGGTGGCGACCTACCTGCGGCGGCCGGAAGAGCACGATTACCGGTGGTTCGGGGCCACCCTCCTCACGATCGAGGACGGGGCGATCACGGCGATGGCCGCGTTCGAGTCGGTGACGGCGGCGGCGTTCGGGCTGCCGGAGACGTGGCCGGGTGCGCACGATGACCACATGCCGGCGGGAAAGATGCAAAGCGGCGCATAGATATCGCGCGGCGAAAAAAAGCCCGGGTGGGTGATTCACGGAGAATCACCCACCCGGGCGCGCACACGGCCGGAATCGAATTTCTTCCGGATTCGGTGGTTGTGCTCGAGGCCGCCGGGAAGAGGTCACCGGCCGGGCCGTCAGGCCACTCGGTGCCGTTGCGGTGCGGTGCGCACCAGCCGGCGACGTTCGTCCGCGGTGGTGCCGCCGAAGACGCCGTGGTCGAGGCCGTTGTCGAGCGCGTAGCCGAGGCATTCGGCGCGCACGGGGCAGCGCGCGCACACGGCCTTCGCCTGCGCCGTCTGCCGGGCGCCGGGGCCGACCTCGGAGATCGGGAAGAACAGTTCCGGGTCCTCGTCCTTACAGGCCGCGAGTTCCGCCCAGCCCGTCATCGTGGCTTCCATTTCCTTCGTTCACCTCCTTCTCTTACTGCTTCCCATTGTTGGGGCGCGTCAACCGATTTGACTTCGGCGGGCGCGCGAACGCATCCGCCTGGGTCAAGGGGGTTTTGGCTTCGGTCCCCGGCTCACCCTCCGGGCAACCAAGACTGCAACACATGAGAGTACGCCCTTCTTCCCGGGATCTCGATGTCGATCACGTCACCCGATCGGCGAAGTCCGCGCCCGCGGCCACCCACCCGTGGTGACCGCCCGGTGCCGCCGGACCGCCTCAGCGCGCGGGTCTTTGCCGCACTCCGCAAGGCTTTCCACCCCAGGCGCGGCCGAAACACCGCCGCGGCGGCCGGGTGTCCCCGGCGGCCGGCGGCACGGCCTGCCGCCCGGCGGCGCCGTGACCGGAATCCGCCGTTCGCGGACCCGTGGGCCGCCGATCGCCGGAGGCCGGGTGCGCGGCCTCCGGGAGCGGACGCTCGAGGGTGTCTCGGTCGGTCATCGCCAGAGGGGTACCCCGGCCTTCCCGCAGCCATTCGTCACGAGCCGTCACCGACGCAACGCGGTCCATTACTCCGCCCGGGCAGTCTTGATCGAATCGTTACACGTAGCGGTCACCTCAGCGCACCTGTCCTTGTGAGGGCGAGGGGATGGTGAGGGGTCCGTGGGCGGTCACGACGAGTTCGACGCGTTCTTCCGCGCCGACTTCCCGGCCCTCGTGGCGTTCCTCTGCAAGGCCGGGTTCGAGGTCGAGACCGCGCGCGACGTCGCCGCCGAGGCGATGCTGCACGCGCTGGAGGCGTGGCCGACCGCCGAGGACCCGCGGGCCTGGGTGCGCCGGGTGGCAGGCCGGCTGCTCGACGCCGCGGGTGACGCGCGCGCGGACTGGAGCCTGGCCGGCGACCCCCGGGACGACGAGGAGCTCGCCGGGCTGGTCGAGCAGCACGCGGGGCTCATCGACCTGCTCGCCGCCCTCCCGGGCAAGCAGCGGATGGTGCTGGCGTGGTCGCTCGACGGGTTCACGCCGGCCCAGATCGCGGAGGCGCTGCGGATCGCCCCCGCGACCGTCCGGTCCACCCTCCGCCACGTGCGGGAACGCCTCAGGCGGCTCCGGGCCGCACAACCCGGTGACCAGCGGGACAGGGAAAGGTGAGCGAAATGCCGGCAACCGAGTACGGGGATCGGGCGATCACCGAGCAGCTGCGGGAGTCCAACGCCGCCCTGCACGACTCGCTGCGCGCCGGGCTCGACGTGGAGGGCACGCTGCTGCGCGTCCGCAGCCGCGCGCTCGTCCGGGAGATCGCGGCCACCCAGCCGCCTGAGGCGTTCCCGGCCCACTGGCGGCGCCACGACGAGCCGGTGGCGGCGGCGATCGCCGGTGACGAAGCCGCGACGGCCCGCCTGCTCGCCACCATCCGGCCCCTGGTGGTGCGCTACTGCCGGGCCCGCGTCGGCCGCCACGAGCGATCGTTCGCCTCGGCCGACGACGTGGCACAGGAGGTGTGCCTCGCGGTGCTGACGGCGCTGCCGTCGTACCACGACCAGGGACGGCCGTTCCTGGCGTTCGTCTACGGAATAGCCCAGCACAAGGTGGCCGACGCCCACCGCGCCGCGGCCCGCAACCGCACGGACCCGGTGCCCGAGGTCCCGGACGGCGTCAGCGAGACGGCGGGGCCGGAGCAGCGGGTGCTGCGGTTCGAGCTGAACGAGCGCCTGGCCCGGCTGCTGGCGGTGCTGCCGCCGAAGCAGCGGGAGATCGTGGTGCTGCGGGTGGTGGTCGGCCTGTCGGCGGAGGAGACGGCCGCGGCGGTGGGATCGACACCGGGCGCGGTGCGGGTCGCCCAGCACCGCGCACTCGGGCGGCTGCGTCGCCTGCTCACCGGCGAAGAGGGGTAGCGCCGCAACGGCAGTCAGGCGAGTGGGTGGCCGCGGCAGTGGCCGAGCCGGGCTTGCTGGTGCCGCAGCCCGCGGGGGCGGCCGCTCGCCGCCCCCGCGGAGTACGGCCCGGCCGGGTGCGGGACGCTCCCGCTACCGCGCGGGCAAGGCTTCCGTCCAGGTCAGCGGCAACGCCTCCGGCCCCCGCTGGCGCCGCCCGGCCAGCCACGGGACCTCCTCCGGCTCGACCGCGAGGCCGAGGTCCGGGAACCGGTTCAGCAGCGTGCCGATCGCCACCCGCAGCTCCACCCGGGCCATCTGCGCGCCGAGGCAGTGGTGCGGGCCGTGGCCGAAGCCGACGTGGTGGTTCCTTGGGCGCGCCACGTCCAGTTCCTCGGGCCGCTCGAAGACTGCGGCGTCGCGGTTCGCCGCGTCGAGGTCGGCGAAGACCGCTTCGCCGGCGCGGATGAGCCGGCCGCCGATCTCCACGTCCTCGGTGGCGATGTGGGCGAAGCCCGTGCTGGCGTTGAGCGGGACGAACCGGACCAGCTCTTCGACGGCCGAGGGCAGCAGGCCCGGGTCCGCGCGCAGGCGGGCGAGCTGGTCCGGGTGGGTGAGCAGCGTGTACGTCAGGTTCGCGATGTGGTTCGCGGTGGTTTCGTGGCCCACGGCCAGTATCCCGCCGGACAGGTCGATCAGCTCGCCCTCGGTCAGCCTGCCCTCGTCGTCGCGGGCCCGCACCAGTGCGCCGATCAGGTCGTCCGTGGGGTTCTCCCGGCGTTCGGCGACCAGGCCGGCGATGTAGCCCCAGAGCTCGCGCTGCGCGTTCATGATCTCGGTGAAGTCCTGGCCCGCGCCGCTGAGCGAAAGCATCGTGTCGGTCCACGAGTGGACCTTCTCCCGGTCCTCGCGCGGCACTCCGAGCAGCTCGCACAGCGCGATGATCGGCAGCGGGATCGCGAAGTTCCGCACCAGGTCCACCGGCGGCCCGGCCTGGATCATCCCGTCGGCGAGCTCGTCGGCGAGCTGCTGGATGCGGGGCTCGAGCAGTTCGACGCGCTTCGGCGTGAACGCCTTCATCACCAGGCGCCGCAACCGGGAGTGCTCGGGCGGGTCCATGGTGATGATCGAGCTTTCGCTTTCGATGGCCTCGGTGGCCCGCGGCGCGTCCTTGCCGACCGTCAGGCTGCGCATGAACCTGCGGTCGACCAGCATGGCCCGCACGTCGGCGTAGCGCGTCAGCAGCCAGGCCTCCCCGCCGAACGGCAGCCGGACCCGGCTCACCGGCTGCTTCTCGCGCATCGCGGCGAACCGCGGGTCGACGGTGAGCCGGTCGGGCTCGAACGGATAGGGCAAAGCTTCCGCAGACACAGCAGGCACCACAGTCACAACGTGCTCCCAATCGCCAGAGGGGTGGGGGTCGGCAGGGCGGCCAGCCAGGCCTCGACGGCGCGGGCGGTGGTGTCCGCGTCCGCTTCGACCAGGCTGAAGTGATCTCCGGGTACCGTTTCGCGGCGGTCCGCCCGCCAGGTGCTCCGCCAGGAGCCGGCCCGGTCGTCGAACGGGCTTCGGGCCCGCAGCAGCAGTGTCGGCGCGCCGAGGTCCGGGCGGCCGGCCTCGGCCAGCAGGCCGAGGTAGCGCCCCATGGCGGTCAGCTGCGTGCGGTCGAACCCACCGTCCTGCCTCGCGAGCAGGCCACCGGCCATCTCCCGCGCGACGGGGCTGTCGAGTTCGTAGGTGTCCAGCAGGCAGACACCGGCCGGGCCGTCGCCGGTTCGTTCGAGCTCCGCGGCCACGGCGTGCGCCAGCAGCCCGCCGGAGGAGTAGCCGAGCAGGGCGAACGGCTCGCCCGCCGCTTCCTCGCGGGCGCCCGCGGCGAGAAAGCCGACGAGGGTCCCGAAGTCCCCCGGCAGCGGCTCCTCCGCCACGAACCCGGGCAGCGGCAGGACCGAGACGCGCCGTCGGTCCCGGAACCACGCCGCGAAGCGCGCGTACTGGACGGCTCCGGTCATCGCCGCCGGGGACGGGACGGCCACGAGCGACGGTCGGTGCGGCCCGTCGGCAACGCGCACGGGACGAGACGTCACCGGCGCGTCCGCCGGCGAACCGAACGAAGGACGCAGGTTCGCCGCCGCGCCCAGCACGGCGATGCCGCCGGGCACCTGGCCCGCGGCCACCGCCTCGGCGAACAAGCGGTGGACCGGGTCGTCGGTGGTCGCCGGCGCCACCCGGTCCCGCCGCAGCTCCTCGTGGAGGAAGGCCGCCAGTGCGGCCGCGTCCGGGTGGTCGAAGGCCAGGGTGGCGCTCAGGGTGAGCCCGGTCAGCTCGCCGAGCCGGTTGCGCAGCTGCACCGAGGTCAGCGAGTCGAAGCCGAGCGCGGAGAACGTCCGCTCCGGGTCGGCCGGCTCGGCCGGGTCGTGGCCGAGCACGGCCGCGGCGTTCGTGACCACCAGCTCCCGTAGCTTGCCGAGCCGTTCCCCGGCGGGCAGCCGCAGCAGCCGGTCGCGGAGCGAGCCGCTCGCCGTCCGGCGTGCCACCGGCACGAACCCGCGCAGCAGCTCCGGCACGTCTCCGGCGGCCCGCCACGCGGCCACGTCCAGCTTCATCGGCACGAGCACCGGCTCGTCCGCGCCGGCCGCCGCGTCGAACAGGGCCAGGCCGTCGGCCGCGGTCAGCCCGCTCCGCCCGGCCGACTCCCACATCCCCCAGGCCAGCGACTGCGCCGGCAGGCCGAGGGCCCGGCGGTGCCGCGCGAGCGCGTCCAGGAACGCGTTGGCGGCGGCGTAGTTGCCCTGTCCCGGTGCGCCGAGCACGCCCGCGGCCGAGGAGAACAGGACGAACGCGCTGAGGTTCGTGGCCAGCTCGTGCAGGTTCCAGGCGGCCTCGGCCTTCGCGGCGAACACCGCGTCGACCTGCCGCGGGGTGAGGGAGGTCAGGACGCCGTCGGCCAGCACGCCCGCGGCGTGCACGATCGCGGTGACCGGGTGTTCGGCGAGCAGGGCCGCCGTCGCGGCGCGGTCGGCGAAGTCGCACGCGGCCACCCGGACGTCGGCCCCGAGCGCGGCGAGCTCGGCGACCAGGTCGTCGGCGCCGCGGCCGCTCCGGCCGGCCAGCACGAGCCGCCGCACGCCGTGCCGGCGGACCAGGTGCCCGGCCACCAGCCGCCCCAGCCGGCCGGTGCCGCCGGTGACCAGCACCGCGCCGTCGCCCCAGTCCGGGACGCCGGTCTCCGTCCCGCGCACCAGCCGCGGCACCCACGCGTCGCCGCCCCGCACCACCAGCGCGACCTGGCCGGCCGCGGCCGCGAGCAGCTCGGGCGTGGGCTCGGAGTCGACGTCCAGGTGCGCGATCCGGCCGGGGTGCTCGGTCTGGGCCGAGCGGACCAGCCCGGCCACCGCGGCCCCGGCGAGATCGGCGAGCGGCTCACCCGGCAGGGCCACCGCGCCCCGGGTCAGCACGACGATCGGGCGGCCGGCGTCGAGCCCGTCGCGCAGCCTGGCGAGCACGCGGTGGGTCTCGCGGCGGGCGGCCCGGACGTCGGTGCCCGCGGTCACCCGCAGCACCGTCACGTCGGCGGAGCGCGCTTCCGGCACCGCCGTGCGGACCCAGTCCAGCCGCAGGACGGCGCCGGAACCGCCGCGCTCGGTCGGCTGCCTGCCGGACGGCGGGCGGAGCGCGAGCGCCCCGACCGACGCGACGGCGGCCCCGGTGTCGTCGGCCAGGTCCACCGAGAAGGTGTTGTCCGCCAGCGGTTTCACCCGGACCCGCACCGAGGACGCGCCGGCGGCGGACAGCTCCACGTCGGACCACGAGTAAGGCAGCAGCACGCCCTCGCCCGCCGCCGGGCTCAGCCCGATCGCGTGCAGCGACGCGTCGGCCAGCGCCGGGTGGAGCCCGAACGCGCCCGCCTCGAGCTGCGCCTCCTCCGGCAGCCGGACCTCGGCGAAGACTTCGCCGCCGCGCCGCCAGGCCGCTTTGAGGCCCTGGAAGAGCGGGCCGTATTCGACTCCCCGTTCGGCGAGCAGCTCGTAGGTCCCCGCGACGTCGAGCACCTCGGCGCCCGCGGGTGGCCAGGCGCCCGGGGCGGCCGGGCCGGGGACGCGTCCGGCCACCAGCGTGCCGTCCGCGTGCCGGACCCAGGACGAGTCCCCCGCCTGCGCGTCGATGCGCACCGGGCGGCCGCCGTCCTCCGCCGGGGCACCGACGCGCACCTGGAGCCGGACGGCGTGTTCCCCGAGCACCAGGGGCGCGTGCAGGGTCAGCTCCCGCACCCGCGGGCACCCGGCCTCGTCCCCGGCACGCACCGCCAGCTCGAGGAAGGCGGTGCCGGGCAGCACGATCGCGCCGCCGATCGCGTGGCCGGCCAGCCACGGGTGCGTCGCCACCGAAATCCGTCCGTGCAGGACGAGCTCGTCCCCGCCGCCGAGCTTCGCCGCCGCGCCGAGCAGCGGGTGCCGCACGGGATCCAGGCCGGTGGCGGTCACGTCCCCTGAGTCGGTGGCGGCGTCGAGCCAGTACCGTTCGCGTTGGAACGCGTAGGTGGGCAGGTCGGCGGCGGTCGCCCCGCGCGGCGCGAAGAACGCGTGCCAGTCCGGCGAAACCCCGTGGACGTGCAGGGCCGCGACGGCCCGGGCGACGGCCACGTCCTCGGGCAGATCCCGCGCCAGCGCGGCGACGGCCACCACGTCGTCCGGCATGACCGCCGTCAGCGGGCCGTCCGGGCCCAGTTCGAGGAACCGGTTCACCCCGTGGGCCCGCAGCGTCCGGACGGCGTCGGCGAAGCGCACGGTCCGGCGGATGTTGCGCACCCAGTAGCCGGCGTCGAAGGCCTCGGCGAACTCGCCGGTGACGGTCGAGACCACCGGGAGCGCCGGCGCGGCGTGCGGCACGCTCGCGGCGACCTCCCGGAACGCCGCCAGCATCGGGTCCATCAGCCGGGAGTGCGACGCGACCGGGACCCGCAGCGTCTTCGTGCGCCGGCCCGCCCCGGCGAACTGCCGGGCGACCTCCAGCACGCGGGCTTCGTCGCCGGACACCACGACCGAGCGTGGCCCGTTGATCGCGGCGACGTCGACCGGGTACCCGGCGAGTTCGTCGGCACCGGCTTCCAGTGCGACCATCACCCCGCGCGGCAGCGCCTGCATCAACCGGGCCCGGGTGACGACCAGTTCCGCCGCGTCCGCCAGTGACAGCACCCCGGCGCAGTGCGCCACGGCCAGTTCGCCGCCGGAATGTCCACACAGGACATCCGGGTGCAGGCCCCACGACTCGGCCAGCCGGAACAACCCGACCTGGACGGCGAACAACGCGGCCTGGCTGCAGGCGAACTCGGCGAGGGCGGCCGGGTCCTCGACGGCTTCGTGCAGTGACCGGCCCAGCTGCCCGCTCAGCTCGGCGCAGGCGGCGTCGTAGGCCGCCGCGAACGCCGGGTACGCGGCCGAAAGCTCCCGGCCCATGCCGGGCCGCTGGGAACCCGCCCCCGAGAACAGGAACGCGGTCGTGCTCTCGCCCCGGACCACCCGAGAGGGGCACTCCGCGAGCGCGGCGAGGAGCTCGTCCCGGTCCCGGGCGACCACGGCCGCGCGGTGCTCCAGGTGGGTGCGCCGGGTGGCCAGGGTGTACGCCACATCGGCCGGACGCAGGCCCGGGTGCGCGCGCAGGTGCTCGGCGAGGCGCTCGGCCTGGGCCTGCACGGCTTCGGGACTGCGCCCGCTCAGCACCACGGGCACCGCGGCGCCGGTCCCGGCGGGCTGGGGGTCGGCGGGCTCCGGCGCCTCTTCGATGATCACGTGGGCGTTCGTGCCGCTGAGGCCGAACGACGACACCGCACCCCGGCGCGGTCCGTCGCCGCGCGGCCAGGGCACCGGCTCGGTGAGCAGCTCGACTTCGCCCGCCGTCCAGTCGACGTGGGAGCTCGGCGCGTCGACGTGCAGGGTCCGGGGCATGACTTCGTGCCGCAGCGCGGAAACCAGCTTGAGCACACCCGCGATGCCGGAGGCCGCCTGGGTGTGCCCGAGGTTGGACTTCAGCGAACCCAGCCGCAGCGGCGCCCCGCCGTCGCGGTCGCGGCCGTAGGTGGCCAGCAGCGCCTGCGCCTCGATCGGGTCGCCGAGCGGGGTCGCGGTGCCGTGCGCCTCCACGAGGCCGACCTGCGCGGGCGACAGCCGCGCGTCGGCCAGTGCCTGCCGGATGACCTTCCGCTGCGCCGGGCCGTTCGGCGCGGTCACGCCGTTGGAGGCGCCGTCGGAGTTGACCGCGCTGCCGCGGACCAGCGCGAGCACCGGGTGCCCGGCGCGGCGGGCGTCGGAGAGCCGTTCCAGCACCACGGTCGCGCAGCCTTCGGACCAGGCGGTCCCGTCGGCGGAGTCGGCGAAACTGCGGCAGCGGGCCCCCGGGGACAGGGTGCCGTCGAGACTGAATTCGACGAAGGTGCGCGGCGTCGACATCACGGTGGCGCCGCCGGCCAGCGCGAGCGAACACTCGCCCGCGCGCAGCGCCTGGACCGCCAGGTGCAGCGCGACCAGCGACGACGAGCACGCGGTGTCCACGGTGACCGTCGGCCCCTGCAGCCCGAAGGTGTAGGCCACCCGGCCGGAGATCATCCCGGACGCGGCGAAACTGCCCCGGTAGTCGTGGTACATGGCCCCGGCGAACACGCCGGTCGCGCTGCCGCCGAGGGAAAGGGGCGGGATCCCCGCGCGTTCCAGCGCCTCCCACGAGGTTTCCAGCAGCAGGCGCAGCTGCGGGTCCATCAGGACGGCGTCCCGCGGGCTGATGCCGAACAGAGCCGCGTCGAAGTACGGCGCCTCGTGCAGGAAACCGCCTTCCCGCACGTAACTCGAGCCCGGCCGCCCATCCGCGGAATCGTGCAGCAGCCCGAGGTCCCAGCCGCGATCGCCGGGGAACCCGCCGATCGCGTCCCCGCCTTCGGCGAGCAGCCGCCACAGGCGGTCCGGGGTGTCGACCCCGCCGGGCAGCCGGCACGCCGTGCCGACGATCGCGATCGGTTCCGCACCCGCCTCGGCGAACCGCCGGTTCTGTTCCTTCAGCCGTTGCGTCTCCTTCAGCGCCGCGCGAAGTGCGTTGACCAGTTGCTGTTCGGACTCGCTCACGAATCCCCCAGAGCAGACGATGCGACGGACCTCGATCCGCGAATCACGATACGAATCCCCGCGCCGCCGGGGCGACCCCTCAACCGGCCGCGGATTCCGGGTCCCCTAGCGCCCGACCCGCTCCACCACGAACTCCGCGAGCGCCGCCGCCGGGCCCGCCAGCGACTCCCGCGCCAGCAGCACGAACTCGATGTCACCCGGCTCCGGCAGGCCGGCCAGCTCGGTCAGGTCGGCCGGGATCAGGCTCCGGGCGTGCAGCGTGACGCCCAAGCCGGCCGCCGCCGCGGCGCGCAGGCCGGTCAGGCTCGACGTCTGGCACGCCGCCCGCCACTCCAGGCCCGCGCGCTCGAGCACCTCCACCGCCAGCTGCCGCGTGATCGACGGCATCGGGTACTGCACCAGCGGCACCGGACGGCCGGGCTCCAGCACCGTGGCCGCCGAGCCGATCCAGACCAGCGGCTCCCGCCGGAGCAGCCGGCCGTGGTGCGCGCCGGGACGGCGCTTGCCCAGCACCAGGTCGAGCTGCCCGGCCCGCAGCCGCTGGGCCAGCACGTCCGACAGCTCGACGGTCAGTTCGACGTCCACCAGCGGGTGACTGCGGCGCAGCCGTTGCAGGATCTCCGGCAGCTCGCCCAGCGCGAAGTCCTCCGAGACGCCGAAGCGCACGCGGCCGCGCAGCTCGGCGCCGCGGAAGTGCCGCTGCGCGCGCTCTTCGGTGTCGACGACCGTCTGCGCGAACCCGAGCATCGCCTGCCCGCGCGCGGTGAGCTCCACCGTGTGGGTGTCGCGGTCGAACAGCAGGCCACCGGCGTCCCGCTCGAGCCGTCGCACGTGCTGGCTGACGGTCGGCTGGCCGACACCCAGCCGCCGCGCGGCCACGGTGAAGCTGCGCGTCTCGGCGACGGCGAGGAAGGAACGGCACAGGCGGGGGTCAAGCACGCGGGCAGCCTATCACGATTCGCGATGACAGTCAGTCCGGTCATCGGGGTTCACAATGATCACGCGATCGCCGAGAATTGCTGTGGAAGGAGATCCATGTCCCGCTTACGCCTCGACCCGTTCGTTCTCGCGATCCTCGCCACCGTCGGCGTCGCCACCCTGCTGCCCGCCTCGGGCGCGGTGGCCGACGGCTTCGGCGTCGCCACCACGATCGCCGTCGGCCTGCTGTTCTTCCTGTACGGCGCCCGCCTGTCCACGCAGGAAGCACTCGACGGGCTGCGGCACTGGCGGCTGCACGCGGTGGTGCTCGCGGCGACGTTCGTCCTGTTCCCGCTGCTCGGCCTGGCGTTGTTCCTGCTGCCGTCGTCGGTGCTGCCGGCCCAGCTGGCGGCGGGGGTGTTGTTCCTGGCCGTGCTGCCGTCGACGGTGCAGTCGTCGATCGCGTTCACGTCCATCGCCCGCGGCAACGTCGCGGCGGCGATCTGCAGCGCGTCACTGTCCAATCTGGCCGGCATCGTGCTCACGCCGCTGCTGGTGGCGCTGCTGCTGGCCGGGGACGGCGCCGGCGTCGACGGCTCGGCCGTGCTCGGGATCGTGCTGCAGCTGCTCGCGCCGTTCGTGGCCGGCCAGCTGGCGCGCCGCTGGATCGGCGGCTGGATCAGCCGTCATTCCGCGCCGCTGAAGCTGGTCGACCGCGGTTCGATCCTCCTGGTCGTGTACACGGCGTTCAGCGCGGGCATGACGGAGGGCATCTGGCACCGGCTCGACCTGGGTCACCTCCTGGTGCTCGTCGTGGTGTGCTGCGCGCTGCTCGCGGCGGTGCTGGCCGCGACCGGCGGGGGCGCCCGGCTGCTGGGGTTCGCGCGGGCGGACCGGATCACGATCGTGTTCTGCGGGTCGAAGAAGAGCCTGGCCAGCGGCCTGCCGATGGCGACGGTGCTGTTCGGGCACGCGCAGGTGGGGCTGATCGTGCTGCCGCTGATGCTGTTCCACCAGATCCAGCTCATCGTCTGCGCCACCCTGGCGCGGCGGTACGCCGCCGAGCAGGAGCGGGAACTGGTCCCGGCCTGAGCTCACCCCACCAGGATGTTCTTGTAGAAGAGGTTGGCGTAGCGGTTGACGTTGTCCATGCTGCTGCGCGAACCGAACCCGAGGAACAGGCGCGTCTCGCCGTCGGCCGTGCGGTAGACCGCCAGGCCCTCCGGTTCGCGGAAGACGAGCGTCGAGCCGGCCCTGGTGATGTCGCGGGCCTCGACCGTGCCCGTGTTCATGTCGATGCGCGTCACGTACGAGTCGATGTCGGCCGAGTCGGCGTGCCCGGAACCGTCCAATGTGTACAGGCTGCTGCCGAGGATGGTGTAGCCCTGGAACACCACGCTCGTCGTGCTGAGCGCGGGCTGCGGGAAGTGCGCCAGCGGCTTGGAGAAGTCGCCGGCGGCGGCGCTCGCGAGCGGGAACACGGAGTACCACATCCGGCCGCCTTCACTGCGGCGCACCGCGATCCGCTGGTACACCGGGTCGGTGGCGCAGGTGATCGTCTTGCTCCCGGTGAGGAACTTCTTCATCGACGGCGTGCCGCCGTTGACGAACTTGAAGCGGGCCAGCGCGGTGCCGCGGGCGTCGGTGGTCGTGCCGTCGGCGTCGCACTCCATCCAGATGTAGGACGCGGTCCCGACGGGTTCGACACCGATCGACACGCCGTGGCCGGCGTGCGGCACGTGCATCGAGCCGAGCACCTCTCCGCTGAAGCTGAGCTGGTTGATGCACAGGTCGTCGCCGGAGGTGCCGTTCTGCAACTGGACGACGAACAGCCGCCGGTTCACGTTGTCGAAGGCGAAGCCCTGCATGACGTGGTGCGACTCGTGCAGCATCTTGCTGCGGAACAGGTCCGACGACGGCCCGGTGATGTCGATGTAGGGCGACGCCGGGATGCCCTCGCCGTCGACGGCCGCGGCGGTCCCGGTGAGCAGGGCACCGGCACCGAGCGCGACGGCGGTCGCGGCTCCCGCGCGGAACAGCGAGCGCCGGGAAAGCGCTCTCGAGGTGATGCACTGGACGGGGTTCTGCGACACGGCTCGCCTCCTGGTTCGAACGTCGGCGAGAGCGTCCATCGGCGGCGTACAGAGGCCGTACAAGCCGGATGTACGGGGTAACGGCAGAGTGCGGTGCAGCGATGCGGGCTGCATCACCACTCTGGAGGGACATTTCATGGGGACCACAGCACGAACGGCACTCGCCGCACTGGCGGGCGCGGCAGCGGTCACGGCGGGCGCGATGGCGTTCGCGGGGGCATCGAGCGCGGCCGGCCCGGTGCCGGGACCGCAGACCCAGGCGGGCCAGCTGAGCTGTGTGATCGACAGCAGCGGCTACTGCACGGTGCAGCACTACCTCGGCGTGGTGCCGGAGGCGGTCCTGGTCTCGCCGGTCACGCCGACGACGGCCGGCAGCTACTTCCTCAGCACGGTGCAGGGTTCCTACACCGCGACGACCTTCCGGGTGCGGGCGATGGTCACCCAGAGCACGCCGAAGGCGGCCGGCCAGATCTGGTTCAGCTACGCGATCTATCCCCCGCTCACGCCGCCGGCCACCTACACGCCGCCGACGCCGACGCCGACCGGCTACACCTCGACGGCGCCCCCCAACCCGTCCGACACGCCGACCTACACGCCGCCGAGCACCACACCATGGCCCAGCAGCGGCCGTTGAGCGGAATCCGCGGTTTTCGCCCGGCCCGCGGGGAATTCCCGTCATCGCGGGCGGGGCGAAGGCTTCTTTCCCAGCTCTTCGGCGAAAATCGCGTCGACCCGCGAACCCGCGCGCCGCAACGCCCGCACAGCCACGCGGATCAAATAACCCGAAGCGAACACGAGCAGCAGCGCCACGCCGATCACCCCGGGATTCGCCACGACGACCTCCCGGTACTCGTGCGCGAGGTAACCCAGGCCGGCCCCCGCGGCGAATGCGTCCAGCAACGCCAGCCGGACGACCCGGGAACGAGACGAGGTGGCAGAGCCCATTCCTACTCCCGCCGTTCCGGTCAGCGGTGACGCCCTTGCAACCTAGACGAGCATGCGCCGGTCGGCGGCCACTTCAACCTGTTTGGCCTACCGGATCTGCCCGGATGGCCGCTGTGATAACTTGAAGCAAACCGAGCGTTCTGTGCACATGCAAACCCCGGGTGGCTTGCGCACGGAGCCAGGGGGCGGTAGCTCAGTTGGTTAGAGCAGGGGACTCATAATCCCTTGGCCGCGGGTTCGAGCCCCGCCCGCCCCACCACTCGTGAGCCCTTGCTTCGCCGCTTCGCGTCGAACCCTTGCTCGACGCTTCGCGTCTCCGCCGGGCTCTCTCGCTTAGTCATGCTCCTCTGGGGGTGCAACCCCCAGACCCCGCCCGGGGGCTTCGCCCCCGGACCCCCCCGGCTGTGGTCGCCTTGCGTCTGAGGCTGCGGTTTGGTGCTGGGCACCTTTTGGTCTTGGACGAAACGTTGCCGCTCGTCTTGGTGGGCTGGGGGCTAGTGGCCTCCGTGGCCTGGGGGGTGGCCCGGGTTGCCTGGGTTGCCTGGGTGCATGTGGAAGCGGCTTATCTCTGGGGGGTGGACCACGAACGGGCGCATCATGCCCTCGTCCTCGTGGTCCAGGATGTGGCAGTGGTACATGAACTCGCCCGTTGCGTCTTCGAAGTGGCCGGCGACTCGGAGCCACTCGCCTGCCCACAGGGTGAACGTGTCCTTCCAGCCCTGCTCGTGCTTCTCGATCGGCGGGCCTTCGGCCGGGGCCGGTAAGGGGCGGGAGGTGCCGCCTGCCGCGATGTCGAACGCCGTCAGGTCGGCGAACTTGTGCCTGGTCAGCAGCTGGAAGCGGGCCATGTGGATGTGCATCGGGTGTGGGGCGCCGCCCAGCTGGATCAGGTTCCACACCACCCAGCGGCCGCGGTCGATGAAGATCGTCGTCGTGTCGTCGAAGAGGCGGGCGACCTTGCGGAACGTGCGCACGTTCCCCGTCGCCGGGTCGGTCAGCTGGATGACGCCTTCCTCGGGAAAGCGTGCCGGTGGGTCGGTGATCTCCTGCAGCTCCCACATTTCCGGGTGCGGACGGCCCGCCACCCCCGGCGGCGTTGTCGCGACGAACACCTCGTCGTGGTCCTCCGGAACGTGGTCCAGCCGGGCGTACGACGCCGACAGCGCGGCCGGCAGCCGGAACGGCTCGGGACGGCGGCGGCTCTCGACGCGGAACTCCATGATGTCCGGCTCGATCGACGCCCCCGTGTTGACCAGCCGCAGGCGCTGGCCCGGGAACCGGCCGAAGTCGATCAGCAGGTCGGCGCGCTCGGCCGGGGTCAGCGTCAGCCCGCCCGCCGGCACCGCCGCCGGCGACGGCAGCAGACCCGCGTCCGTGCCCGCGATCCGGACGGCGTCGTTGTGCACGACACCCGCCTCGTCGACCAGGTCGAGGCGGAAGAACCGGCCGTTCGCCATGTTGAGCACGCGGAAGCGGTACCAGCGCGCGTCGACGTCCAGGTGCGGCCAGACACCGCCGTTGACGAGGGTGAACGGGCCCGTCACCGGCGCTGTCGTGCCGGACGCGGGCAGGTACTGGAACTTGAACAGCAACTGCCCGGTGAGCGCGCCGGTCACCGGGTCCGTGTCGAAGTTGCGGTCGGCCAGGACGAGCGGGATCTCGTGGTCACCACCGGGCAGGCGCAGCCTGTCCTCTTCGTCGTCGCGGATCAGGTACAGGCCCGCGAGTCCGGAGTGGACATTGAAGCGCGTCACGGCCATCGCGTGGTCGTGGTACCAGAGCGCGGTGGCCGGCTGGCGGTTCGGGTACTCGGTGAGCTGCGTGCGCCCCGGCGAAATCCCGTTGTGCGCCCAGCCGTCGTTGCCGGCGTCCGTCAGCGCGCCGTGCAGGTGCACCGCGTTCCACGGCGGCAGCTCGGCGACCCCCTCGACCAGCTCCACCCCGGCGGGCAGGCTGCCGTCCGCGGCGCGGTAGCCGGGCCGGTTCGCCGGCGTCGGCACCGCGTACGGCGCCCGCACCGCCACGAGCGGGACGGTGCCGCGCAGCTCGTTGGCCCACGCGACCCGCAGCCGCTGACCGGCGCGCACCTCGATGGTCGGGCCCGGGAAGTGGCCGTCGTAGGTCCACAGCGTGGTTTCCGGCAGCTGCGAATGCAGCCGGGTCCGCGCCGGCGTCATGGTGACCGTGAGCTCGCCCCGGTACCGCCGCGAATGCGCCTGGATCACCGGCGGGATCCGCAGCGGGTCGAGGAACTTCGCGAGCCCGAACTGCGGCGCCGCGGGCGGCGCCGGTGCGCCGGTCGCCGCACTCGGACCGAGCAGGTTCACCCCCGCCACGACCCCCGCGGAGCCGAGCGCCGCGGCGGCCAGGAAGGTGCGCCGGTCGAGAGAGTCGTCCACTTTCCCTACCAGGCGACCGGAAGGGCGTTCAGCACCTGGAAACCCGCGGTCGGGTTGAACGGGATCTCCTCCGCCGGCACTGCGAGCCGCAGGCCGGGCAGGCGCGCGAGCAGCGTGCCGAGGGCGACCTCCATGGTGATCCGCGCGAGGTTCTGGCCGAGGCACTGGTGGGCGCCGAACCCGAACGAAACGTGGTCCCGGGCGGTGGTGCGGTGCCAGCCGAGCGCGTCCGGTTCCTCGTGGACGGCCTCGTCGCGGTTGATCAGCGAGGTGATGAAGAAGACGCCGTCACCCTTGCGGATGGTGGCGCCCTCGACCTCGATGTCGTCGACGGCCAGCCGGGAAACACCGTCCGGGATGGACAGCACCCGCAGCAGCTCGTCCACGGCGGTGGGCAGCAGCGACGGGTCGGCGCGCAGCTCGGCGAGCCGTTCCGGGTGCTGCAGCAGGACGAACGTGCTGAGCGAGATCATCGTCCCGGTGGTGCCGTGGCCGCCGGCCACCTGCAGGACCAGCGTCGAGACCAGTTCCTCGTCGACACCCCCCTTGTCACCGCGTTCGGCGAGGAGGTCGTCGAGGACGCTGTCGCCGGGGTTCCGCCGCTTTTCCGCGATCAGCGCGTGCATGTAGGCCATGAGCTCGTCGTAGGCCGAGTTGGCGTCGGGGCCGGCCGCGAGCTGGTGTGACTTCCGCTCGAAGTACTCGTGATCGCCGTCCGGGATGCCCATCAGCCGGTACAGCACGGTCACCGGCACCGGGCCGGCGAAGGCGGGGATCAGGTCGGCGGGCGGGCCGGCCGCGATCAACGCGTCCAGCCGCTCGTCGACGATCGCCTGGATCTGCGGGCGCATGGCGTTGATCCGCCGGGTCGTGAAACTCGGGATCAGCAGCTTGCGCCGGGCGTTGTGCACCGGGCCGTCGACGCCCACCAGCGCGGTGACGATCTTCATGACCTTCTGCTGGACGTCGCTGACGGTGGCGGCGATGCTGGCGAACATCATGGGCCACGCCGAATTCGTGCGGTCACTGGAGATCCGCGGGTCGATCAGCAGCTTGCGCGCCACGTCCCGGCTGGTGATCGCCCAGACGCGCCGCCCGTCGTAGAGCGCGACCTGCGCGAGCGGTTTCTCCTCCGCCAGCGGGAGGTAGGCCGGGGCCGGCTGGTAGGGGCAGGTGCGGTCCTGCGGGAACACGACGGTGTCAGCGGTGGTCATGACGCCCCCTTGCGCGTGGGAATTCGGCGAACCGCACGGGGGTGGAACGGGTGGTGCGGCTCGGATCCGGAACGTTAGTGAGGGGACGAGCGGCCGCGCATCCCCTCACTTGGTATTCCTCGCACCGGGTGCAGTGCTAGTCCGTGAAGTCCGCCTTGTGGTCTTCGGCCCACTCGGCGAAGCTGCGCGGCGGCTTGCCCAGGACTTTTTCGACGGTGGGGTCGATTTCCTCGGGCCCGTCGAGAGCTTCTTCGTAGTAGCGGATCCGCGTCTCGATGATGCTCGACGCGTCCCCGCGGCCGACCGTCCCCTCCTCGACCAGTTCCTCGAAGCGGCCGCCGATCCGGGCCCGGAAATCGGCTCGGGCGGCGTCGCCCGTGAGGTCGGCGAACTCCAGCTCGCGGCCGATCGCCCGGCCGATGAGCGCGAGCTGCTCGGCCTGGGTGAGGCTTTCGCCACCGGTGATGTGGTACTTCGCCCCGGCGTGGCCGTCCTGCAGCAGCGCGGTGGTGCTCACCTCGGCGATGTCGCGTTCGTGGATCGAGGACAGGTAGGAGTGGGCGTAGAGGATCGGCACCGGCTCGCCCTTCTTGACGAACTCGGCCCACTGCAGGGAGTTCGCGGCGAACGCCCCCGGCCGCACGAACGTCCAGGCCAGCCCGGACCGCTCGATCGCCTGCTCTTCGCCCAGGTGCCAGCGGGCGATCCAGTGGTCCGGATCGCGCCCGGCGGCGGCCAGCGAAGACAGCAGGACGACGTGCCGGACCCCGGCGGCCTTCGCGACGTCCAGCACGCCTTCGATGCCGGACGGCTGGGTGTACAGGAAGAGTTTTTCCACGCCCCGCAAGGCCGGCGCGAACGTCTCCGGCTCGGTCAGGTCCGCACGGCGGACGTCGACGCCCGCCGGCACGTCGAGCGCGTCCGGGTTGCGCGAGGTCGCGCGGACCTCGGCACCCGCCAGTGCCAACAGGTCTACGACGTTTCGGCCGACGTTGCCGGTCGCACCGGTCACCAGGATCGTCATGGTTTCCCCAGGTAGCTTGGCTTGCACGGGATTCAGGCCGACGAAGTGTCCATTGTGGACCATTCGGCTTCGCCTCCGGTGAGCCAGTATCGGCGAGCCACCCGGCGCCGTCAACCGACGCGAGGGACGGCGGGCCGGCTCGCGTCAGGAGAAATCCGGTTCCGGGAGCCAGCGCAGGCCGTAGGCGTACCCGAGCTGCGGCGCGGCGAACTCCTGCGCGACTTCGCACGCGCCGTCGAGCGGCAGGGCGTCGCCCGGCTGGGGCGGGTCGGCGAGCACCGACGGCGGGACGCGGTCCAGCCGCCACACCACCCGCGGCGGCCGCCGCGGGTCGAAGCGGACGCGCACGTCGAACGACTCGCAGCTCACCAGCGGCACGAACACGTACGACGGCCGGATCGGCAGGCCGTCGCGGATGCGGTGCACCAGCGAATACGTGTGGCTTTCGCCGCGGGACAGCGGGCGCGGCAGGTCGAGCAGCCAGCGGAAGTGCCGCAGGCCCTCCCGGGTGCCGCCGGTGATCCGGACGCCGTGCCGGGCGTCGACGGCGACGTCACGCTCGCCTTCGCCGCCGTCTTCGGTGCGGGGCACGGTGAACTGCGCGGAGATCCGGTCGAGGCCCTCGCGGGTCGCCACCACCAGCCGTTCCTCGGTGACCTCCGGCTCGGCGGTGTCGAGCCGGACGAGCACGTTCAGCCGTTTGACGAACCAGCCCTCGTCGGGGTCGGGCACGCCGTTGCCCGGCCGCGTGCCGGCCTCGATCTCCGCGGCGAGCCGGGCGAACGACCGGTCGACCCGCCGCCGGGCCGTGCGCTCGGAGATGCGCAGCCGATCGGCGAGGACGCCGATCCGGGCGCTGAGCAGGGCGTGCTGCGCGCCGGGGGCGATGCCCAGCGCGACGTTGACCGCCAGCTTGTCGTCGGCCGGGAATTCCGCGATCGCGGCCGAAATCGCCGCCCGCAGCACGCGCCGCGCTTCGCGGTCGCTCGTCGTGCGGTGGATTTCGCACCAGCCGGAAACGAGCGGCCCGAGCCGGCTGCGCAGCCGGTCGGCCTCCAACCCCCAGCCGCGCCGCAAGGTGATGAGTTCCCGGAGCAGCCCGTCCTCGTGTGCCATGGGATTCCCATTGTGACACGCACGGTTGGCGGCGATCGGCGGCACGGGCTGCGCCGATCAGGTGGTTCCCGGGTGGCCAGGCATTGGCCAGTTCCCCGCGATTTCGGCCCGCGCGTGGCCTTTTCCCATTCTCCGGCTGCCCGACCATTTTCCCGTCGACATCGGGGAGGACGCTTGCTCGACACGACCCGCCCGGCCGACGTCGCCGGGGTGCGCCGGCTGGCCCGCGACGGCCTGCTCGCCGGCTCGGCCGCGGCCGCCCGGCCCCCGGCCCTCGCCCGGTTGCGCGGCGGCGTCTATTCGGTGGCCTGGCCGCTGGTCTTCACGCGGATCACCAAGCCGCTGGAGCACCGGCGACGGCACGCGGACTGCGCCCGCGGGCTCGAGTGGCTGCGGCCCGACTGCCTCGACCGCTTCCACGACGACGTCGAGGCGGTGGTCGAGCACGCCCTCCGGCGCGCGACCGGCCCGATCGACAACCTCGAGGGCTGGCTGGCGACCCGCCTCAACCCGGCCACGGTCGACGCCCACCGGCGGCGGCGCGGCGAGATCGGGGCCCTGCAGCGCCCGCGTCTCCCGGCGTGGCTGCGCGAAGAGCTCGGCGGCGACCCGTGGCTGTGCGACCTGGCGGTGCAGATCCTGGTCTGGGTGGGCGTCCCGGCCACGGCGGGCGCCGAGCTGTGGCCCCTGGACGGCTGGACGGCCCGCCGCGCGGAGGTGACGGGCGAGCCACCGCCCGGCCGCGACACGCTCGACCACGAGGTGGCCCGCGTGCTGGCGGCGATGCGCACCCGGCCGCAGTGGCACGCCGAGCACGTCGAGCGCCCGCTGGGGCACAAGCAGGCACCGGTGGCCCCGATGCCGGCGGAGCTGCCGGCGTTGGAGCTGGTCGCGTCGCACGAGGTGGCGGACGCCCGCCTCGCGGGCCTGGCGGAGCGCGCCCTCCGGGCGATCGAGACACGGCTGGACAGCGGCGAGACGGCGATGGCGGCGGTGTCGACGGTGGTCAGGACGGTGTTCGGCGAGCACCCGGGCGACGACTGGGTGGCGACGGCACTGGCCGACCCGCAGCGCCTCGAGGGGATCGTGGCGACGGTCTTGGCGGTCCTCGACCGCTGACCGCTCCCCCGCCGGCCCGGCTGCCACGGAGCGCCCCAATGTGGCGTTCGGTGCGTCCAGCGCACCCAATGTGGCGTTCGGTGCATCCAACGCACCCAATGTGGCGTTCGGTGCATCCAACGCACCCAATGTGGCGTTCGGTGCATCCAACGCACCCAATGTGGCGTTCGGTGCATCCAACGCACCCAATGTGGCGTTCGGTGCATCCAACGCACCCAATGTGGCGTTCGGTGCATCCAACGCACCCAATGTGGCGTTCGGTGCATCCAACGCACCCAATGTGGCGTTCGGTGCATCCAACGCACCCAATGTGGCGTTCGGTGCGTCCAACGCACCCAACGCCACATTGGGGCGCTTGGGCCGCGCCACTAGCAGCCGTCCTCGAGGGAGCGGCTGCGGGCGTCGAACACCGAGGTCAGGACGTCGGGCGGGCATCCGGCGGCCCGCGCCCGACGGCCGGCCGCGGTCAGTTCGGCCAGCAGCAGGGCGCGGACCGCCGCGCGGGTCGCCTCCGGGAGTGTCGAGAGCGGGGCCGCAGCGTCGGTCACCCTCGGCCTCCTCTCTCCGGCACACCAGACTTCCCCTGACGGACACGCGCCGGCCAGCGTCACCGGAGCGGCGGGCACCGGCAGTTCCACGGCCAACCAGCAAGTCACCGCCACCACGGCGGCGGAGGCACCGGCAACCGCAGCGGGCAGCCTGTGTGGCGGCCCGTCCAGCAGTCCGCCAGCCAGCGGGTCAGTGCCACCGGGCCGAGGAGGCTGTCCTCCCACACCGGTGTCAGCTCGCCCGCCCGGCGCAGTACCGCCTCCGCCGTGCCGCAGAAGGACACCACCGTCGCCACCGCCGCGTCGGCGCGCTCCGCCGGCCAGGCGACCGCGGCTCCGGGCAGCCGGGCCGGGATGGCCAGGCCGGTTCCCACGGTGCAATTGCGCGCCAGCTGCACGGCGAGATCGAACTCGACCGCTTCGGCGTGACGCTGTCTGGCCCGCCAGCGGGGCGAAGCCGCGGCGGCGTACAGCCCGGCCAGCCGGGCGGCGACCAACCCGTCCCACACCGTCATGAGCACCGCTCGCGTGTCGGCCGGATGGGCGTCGGCGAGCTCGTGGGTGACGGCGCTGAGCCAGGCACACGGGTCCTTGACTTGACGATCAGCGGCGACGGTCACGGCAGTCAGTTTCCCACCGCTGCCCGGAAGCAACCCCGAGCTGATCATGCTTCACCCGAGGACCACCCGGTCGGTGGCGGACCGTTGAGCGGCGTCGTAACCCAATCGGGCACTGGGCGTGACCGAATCGTCACTGCTGTGCGATCATGTCCGCGCTCAGTGCCGAGCACGCCCTCCGTAAACCCCCGTGAAAGGCCCCCGAGTGATCAAGATCAGCAAGAGCCGGGCCGGCACCCAGCGCGTCACCTTCAGCCTGCCGATCGGCGCGCCGCCCGGGCGGGTGAGCGTCGTCGGCTCGTTCAACGACTGGACGCCCGGCCGCCACCACCTCACCCCGCGGTCCAACGGCCGCCGGTCGGCGTCGGTCGACGTCGTGCCGGGCACCGTCCTGCAGTTCCGCTACCTCGGCGAAGACGGCCACTGGTTCGACGACCCCGACCTGGCCGACCGCGCCGACGGCAACTGCGTCTGCACGACGTCGTAGCCGCTCACCCCCGGCGGCGCCGCTTCCCCGGCGGCCCGCCGCCCCGCCGCGCCGGTTTCACCGCGGCGGGCTTGCGTTCGGCGGGCTTGCGTTCCGGGCGCTTGCGCTCGGCCGGCGCCTGCGGCCGCCCCCGCGTGCTGTTCACCGTCCGGCCGCGGACGATCCCGATGAACTGCTCCATCAGGTCCGTCGTCTCCTCCTCCAGCCACGACAGCGCGACGCTCGACTGCGGCGCGTCCTCGACCGGCCGGTACGTCAGGTCACGGCGGTGGTGCAGCCGGGCGAGCGACTGCGGGACGACGAGCACCCCGACCCCGGCCGCGACCAGCTCGATCGCGTCCGCCGTCGTCTCGGGCCGGGACACCGCCGGACGCCCGGGCCTGCTCTCCCACGCCAGCGTGTCGTCGAGCGGGTGCAGCACGACCTCGTCCGCCAGGTCCACGGTGGACACTTCGTCCGCCGCCGCGATCAGGTGGTCCTTGGGCACCACGACCACCGACGTCTCGGTGTAGAGCGGGATCGCGTGGAGGCCGTCGCGGTCGATCGGCGACCGCAGCAGCGCCGCGTCGGCGTCCCGGGCGCGCAGCAGCCCCGCGGCGTCGGCGGCGGCGACCGGGACCAGGGTCAGCGGCACCTCCGGCACCCGCTCACCCCAGGTCCGCACCCACTTGGCGGGCGTCGCTCCCGGGACGTACGCGAGCTTGAAAGAGGTCACCGGGTCAGGTTACCGGGAGTGACGCTGGCTACCCTGGACGGCATGACGTCGCACAAGACCACCCAGACGATGAAGCCCGCGACGGCGGCGAAGAAGCTGGGTGTGTACCTCGAAGCCACCCCCGCGGAGTTCCGGGAGGGCGTCGTCACGCGCGACGAGCTCAACGCCCTGCAGACCGACCCGCCGGAGTGGCTGCGCGAACTGCGCCGCACCGGCCCGCACCCGCGCCCCGTGGTCGCGGCGAAGCTGGGCGTCTCGATCGGCGGCCTCACCCGCGGCGGGATCACCGAGCCGCTCACCACCGAGCAGATCGACGCGCTGAAGGCGGAAAGCCCCGAGTGGCTGGTCCGGGAGCGTGCCACCCAGGCCGAAGTACGCAAGGAAGCGGTACGGCTCAAGGAAAAGAACTGAAGGCCGACCTCTCGGCCGAGGCCGCGGACCGCCTCGACGCCGAAGACGAGCTCGCCGCCTTCCGCGCACGGTTCGTCCCGATCACCGATCCCGGCGTCGTCGCCTACCTCGACGGGAACTCGCTGGGCCGCCCGCTGCGGGCCACCGCCGAGCGGCTGCAGGAACTCGTCGCGCACGAGTGGGGTGCCCGGCTGATCCGGTCGTGGGAAGAACGCTGGCTCACGCTGCCCGAAGAGATCGGCGACGAGCTCGGCCGCGTCGCGCTCGGGGCCGCCGCCGGGCAGACCATCGTCGCCGACTCGACGTCCGTGTGCCTCTACAAGGCGCTCCGGGCCGCCGTCGCGCTGCGGCCCGGCCGCGACGAGATCGTCACCGACGCCGCGAACTTCCCCACCGACCGGTTCCTCGTCGAGAGCGTCGCCGCCGAACTCGGGCTCACGGTCCGGTGGGTGGCGGACGACGACATCGCCGCGGTCACCGGGCCGCGCACCGCCGTGGTCACGCTGTCCCATGTGGACTACCGGTCGGCGGCGATCACCGACCTGGCCGGCGTCACGCGGCTGGTGCACGAGCGCGGCGGCCTCGTCGTCTGGGACCTCTGCCACAGCGTCGGCTCGATCCCGGTCGAGCTGGACGCGGCCGGCGCCGACTTCGCCGTCGGCTGCACGTACAAGTTCCTCAACGCCGGGCCCGGCGCGCCCGCGTTCCTCTACGTCAACGCGCGCCACCACGAGACGTTCGGCCAGCCCCTCACCGGCTGGATGGGTGCGGCCGACACGTTCGGCATGGCCGCGGAGTACGTGCCCGCGCCCGGGATCCGGCGGGCGCTGTCGGGCACGCCGCCGGTGCTGGGCATGGTGGGCGTCCGGGAGGGCGTGGCGCTGCTGGCGGAGGCGGGCGTCGACCGCGTACGCGCCAAGGCCGTCGCGCTGGGCCGCTGGGTGATCGCCCTCGCGGACGCGTGGCTCGTCCCGCTCGGGTTCACGGTCGCGTCGCCGCGCGAAGACGACCGCCGCGGCGGGCACGTCACCCTCCGCCACCCGGACGCCGAGCGGCTTGCGCGCGTCCTCATCGAGCACGGCGTGCTCATCGACTTCCGCCGTCCCGACGGCATCCGCATCGGGCTGAGCCCGCTCACCACCGGGTTCGCCGAGGTCCGGCGGGCCATGGAGCGCATCCGGGAGCTCGCGGGCTGAGCCCGGGCGCTCTCCGGCGCAAACAGTAGCCATGTAGATAGTAGCCATGTACTGTACTGGGCATGAGCACTCCCGGCCACCTCGTCTGGCGGCTGTCCACGAAGTGGCGGGTCGCGGTGGACCGCGCCCTCGCCCCCGTCGGGCTGACGCACGCGCAGTACGTCTTCCTGGCGTCGCTCGCCGGCATGGAGCGCGCCGGGGCGAGCCCGAGCCAGCGCGAACTGGCCGACCACACCGGCTTGGAGGCGCTCTACGTCTCCAAGCTCGCCCGCACCCTCGACGCCGAAGGGCTCGTCGAGCGCACCCGCGACCCGGCCGACACCCGGACCGTCCGGCTGCGCCTCACCGCCCGCGGCCGCGAGGTGACCACCCCGGCGATCGCCACCGTGGCCGAACTGCTCGACCGGCTCCTCGCCCCGCTCGGCGGCCGGCACAGCGACCGCGCGGCGGCACTGGCCCGCGAGCTCACCGTCCTCCTCGAAACCCCGTTGGAGTCCTGAAAGCCATGCTCCACCACGAAGAAACCGGCACGGGCACCCCGATCGTCTTCCTGCACGGCAACCCGAGCTCGTCGCACAGCTGGCGGAACATCCGCCCGCACGTCGGCGGCGGACGGCTGCTGGCCCCGGACCTCATCGGCATGGGCCGTTCCCCCAAACCGGACATCGCGTACACGTTCGCCGACCACGCCGGCCACCTCGAAAGCTGGTTCGACGCGCTCGACCTGGAGGACGTGGTCCTCGTCGGCCACGACTGGGGCGGCGCGCTCGCCTTCGACTGGGCCGCCCGGCACCCCGGCCGCGTCCGCGGGGTCGCCTTCTTCGAAACCATCGTGAAGCCGATGGCCTGGGCCGACCTGACCCCGCAGGCGGCCGGGCGCTCGCGCAAGATCCGCACGCGCGGTGTCGGCGAAGACATGGTGCTGACGCAGGACCTGTTCATCCGCCAGGCATTCACGGGCGGCGTGCGCACGCCGGTCGGCGAGGACGACCTGGCGGCGTACCTCGCCCCGTTCCCGACGCCGGAGAGCCGTCGCCCGGTGCTGGCTTGGGCACGGCAGCTGCCGTTGGGTGGCGAGCCGGCCGAGCTGGTCGCGCGCATCGAGGCCTACGACGAGTGGCTGGCCACGAGCGAGGGGACGCCGAAGCTGCTGATGACGTTCGAAGGCTCACCGACGTTGCTGATCGGCGAGAAGATGGCGCGGTGGTGCGCGGAGAACATCGCGGCGTTGGAGGTCGTCGCGTGCGGAGAGGCCGGGCACCACGCCCAGGAGGACCGGCCCGAGGTGATCGCCGCGGAACTCGCGGGGTGGCTGGACCGGCACGGGCTGCGCACGAGCTGACCGAGAAGAAAGGTGGCCATGACAGAGGTCCGGCTCGATCCGATGACCAGCGAGGAATACGTGGCCTACCACGGCGACGCGGTACTGGCCTATGCCGAGGCCCATGTTTCGGCCAAGAGCTGGCCGGCCGACGGTGCGCGGCAGCGCGCCGTCGACGAGTACGCCGCGCTCCTGCCCGAGGGCGTGGCCACACCCGGCCACCACCTCTACACCGCGCGGACGGGCGACCAGGAGATCGGCATGATCTGGTTCGCCGAACGCGCCCACGGCGCCGGCCGGATCGCCTACCTCTACGACATCCGGGTCGACGCGGACCTGCGCGGCCGGGGGCACGGCGAAGCACTCATGCGGGCGATGGAGCACGAGGTCCGCGCCGCCGGCCTGGAAGCCGTGCGGCTCCAGGTTTTCGGCAACAACGCGGTCGCCCGGTCGCTGTACCGGAAACTCGGCTACGCCGAGACCAACGTCGTCATGATCAAGGACCTCGACCGGCACCCCTGGGGTCGCGCGTCCGAGGTTCGCTGACAGCGGCCAGGCGATGCGCCCCAATGTGGCGTTCGGTGCGTTGGACGCACCGAACGCCACATTGGGTGCGTCAGACGCAACCAACGCCACATTGGGGCGCTCTGGACACGCGGCTTCGGCCACACCGGACCCGCACACGACTTGCGACGGCGAACCCTAGCTGTGTCGCAGCGGCGGGTTCGCCGTCACCCCGAGCACCCGCGCGACCAGCCAGGCGAGGGCGTCCGCGGTCCGCGCCGGTGTGTCCGACGGCTGCATCACGTGGCTCAGCACCGCGCGGACCACCAGGTCGATCACCACCGCGACCCGGTCGTCGGCCAGCGGGGGGTGGTAGGCCGCGACGCGCCCGGCCAGCATGAGCTTCGCCTGCCTCAGCAGCGCGCCTGCGTCCGTGGTCAGCAGCGGCAGGAGCTCCGGTGCCGTGCCGTGGGTTGCGGAGACAATCGCGCGCAGCAGCGTGTTGTCGTCGGCGAGCTCGAGGACTCCGCGGACGGCGTCGTAGATCGCCTCGACCAGGTCGTCCGGGTGGCGGTCGAACGCCGCGGCGACGACGGAGAGGAACCGGTCGAGCTCGTGCGCGACCATCGCCTCGGCCAGCGCCGCCTTGGAGCCGATCTCGTTGTACACGGTCTGGCGGCTGACGCCGGCCAGCTCGGCCAGGCGCGCCATCGTGACGGCCTGCCAGCCGGACTTCGCCGTCAGCTCGATCGCCGCGGCGATGATCGGCCGCCGGTGCTGACCACCTTCCGCCGGCACCGGAACCGCCCTGCTCATGATCGGCATTCTAGGGCCCGGCCGGGCCCACCCGCCCCGGTGCCACGAAGTCGACCTTCTCGCGCACGCCGCAGTCCGGGCAGCACCAGGTGTCCGGGATCGCCGCCCACGGCGTGCCTGCCGGGAAGCCCTCCCGCGGGTCGCCGCGCCGCTCGTCGTAGACGTACCCGCAGCCGGGGCACATGCCGCCTTCGGTGGCGTCGCCGTGGGTGTCGGCGATTTCCCGCGAAGCCGCCGTGACGCGGGTTCCGTAGCGCGCCAGCACCCGGGCCCGCTTGCCGGGCTGGATGTTGGCGCGCGAGATGTCGCCGTCGTAGTGGGCGAGCACCCGCGGGTCCATCACCCGGCGCCACAGCGGCGGGACGAGCGCCAGCACGATCATGCCGGCGTACCCGGTGGGCAGCACCGGCGACTCGGCGAAGTCGCGCAGCGTCTGGTAGCGGCGGGTCGGGTTGGCGTGGTGGTCGCTGTGCCGCTGCAGGTGGTAGAGCAGGACGTTCGTGGCGATGTTGTTGGAGTTCCAGCTGTGGCTGGGGTCGACGCGCTCGTACCGCCGCCGCCCGGGCGCCCCGACCCGCTGCCGCAGCATGCCGTAGTGCTCCATGTAGTTGACGACCTCCAGCAGCGAAAACCCGACGACCGCCTGGATCACCAGGTAGGGCAGGACACCCGGGCCGAGCCACACCACCATCGCCGCCCACAGCACCGCGGACATCAGCCACGCGTTGAGCACGTCGTTGCCGAGCCGGTAGGGATGGCGGTCACGCCGGGCGTAGCGCTTGCGCTCCAGCCGCCACGCCGACTTCAGCGAACCGAAGACGGTCCGCGGCCAGAAGCGGTAGAAGCTTTCGCCGACGCGGCTGCTCGCCGGGTCCTCCGGTGTGGCCACGCGGACGTGGTGACCGCGGTTGTGCTCGATGTAGAAGTGCCCGTACCAGCTCTGCGCGAGCGCGATCTTCGACAGCCAGCGCTCGTGGCTCTCCTTCTTGTGGCCGAGTTCGTGCGCGGTGTTGATGCCGATCCCGCCGACGCACCCGATCGACACGGCGAGCCCGATCTTGTCGGCCACGGTGAGCTCGCCCCGCGCGATCAGCCAGAACGCGGCCGCGAAGCCGAGGTACTGGACGGGCAGGAACGCGAAGGTGATCCACCGGTAGTAGCGGTCGTTCTCCAGCCGCGCGATGACGTCGTCGGGCGGGTTGCTCCGGTCCAGCCCGGCGACGAGGTCGATCAGCGGCACGATCACCAGGATCACGACCGGCCCGATCCAGAACCAGCCGCCCCACCCGGTGGCGGCGTGCAGCCCGATGGCGAGGAACGCCAGGGAGGGCACGACCAGGCCGATCAGCCAGAGGTACCGCTTGCGGTCGCGCCACAGCTCGGTCGAGCCGGCGGGCAGGGTCCCGGTCGCTTCGCTCATCACACCCTCCTTGGCGGCTGAGTGGACATGACGATAGCGGATGTCGAGTCGGCTTGACAATCACTCGGCTGATGTAAAGCACTGCGGCAGCTCGACATCCCGGCCGGACCGAATCCCGTTTTCAGTCGACGAGGTCGTGCGGATCCCGCGCGGCCAGCGCGGCCGCCTCGGAAACCCCCGCGCGCCGGGCGACCCGCCGCCGGGCCCGCACCTGCGCCGCGGTCCGGGGCCGGAACTCCGGCGCACGACCGCACCCGCACGGCTCGAAGCCCTCGTACCGCAACCCGGCTTCGACGACCGCCGCGACCGCCGCCCATCCCGAGCCGTCCCGGCGCGGGGGCGCCGCGAAGTCGTGGCCGGCGAACACCATCGGACGGCGGCACTCCGGGCAGAGGTGCTCCGCGCCGTCCCAGGCGTGCTTGCCACTCCGCCGGCAAGGCACGCAGACGTAGTGGACCTTGTAGGTCGACTCCGCGTACCGGCACATGCCACCCACCCTATCGGCCACCCCTTCCGCCGAGGGGACTTCCGGGCACCGCCGGTTCCCTTCTTTCCTCCGCCGTGAACCAGCGAACACACCGATCCGGCGGAATTCACTTTCACCCGTTCGGCCCAGTGCTCGACAGCGTGAATTCACCCGCACCGCCAGTACCAGAGGAAATGCCGGTAATCACCCCGGAGCAGATGGTAAACGCCGTTCGCCGCCTCGCGGACGAGTGTCCGCAAGGCGGGCCGCGCCGAACGGCTGTCAGGGGTTCGTGGTAAAAAACGGACCCTGATCGATTCTGCGGCAACACGGAGGGTGAGGCGAAGACGGGTGACGGCGGCCGCTGTGTCCCATCGTCGTGTCCGCTTCCTCGTCCGGGTCCCCATTCCTCGCCGACCGTCACTCAGGAGTTCGTGAACCGCCGTGCTGAACAAAGACCCCAGGGACGAGTCGGACAAGCCGTACGACAAGTCGATCCGCAAAAGGCTGACCAGGACCGTTCTCATTCCCAGTGTGACACTGCTGGTGCTCTGGATCGCCGTCTCGTCCTACTTCCTCTTCAATGGCGTATACGTCCGGTTGGTCGCGGCTTCCGTCCGTGAGGTCTCCATCCCCGCCGCCACCGCGCTGGCCGAGTTCCAGAAGGAACGCCAGACCGCGCTGCAGTACCTCGACGACCCGGCACTCGGGCCGGCGCGGCTCCAGCAACAGCAGAAGGCCACCGACGAAAAGCTCTCCGCGCTGAAGGACGCCTTCGCCGCGACGATCTCCAACGCGCCGGACGAGATCGCGTCCAAGGTGAACGCGCTGAAGTCCCAGTTCGACCAGCTGCCCGTGCTGCGCTCGCAGATCAGCTTCCGCAGCATCGACCGCGCCCAGGTCAACTCCTACTACAACGGCGTGATGGACACCGCGTCCAACCTCTTCGACACCCAGGCCCGGGTCGTCCCCGACGCCGAGGCGGCCACCGGCGGCATCACGGCGACGTCGGTCTTCCGCGCCGGGGACATGATGTCGCGCGAGACGTCGCTGGTCTCGACGGCCTTCGCCGCCGGCACGTTCGCCCCGGACGACTTCGCCCAGTTCGCGCGGCTGTCCGGGATCTACCGCACCCAGCTGGCGCAGATCGAGCCGTTCCTCGACCCGGGCGTCCGCCAGAAGTACCAGGCGCTGACCGCCGGCACCGCGTGGCGGCAGCTGGCGACCGCCGAAGAGGCGATCGTCAAGCACGGCCCGTGGGCCGCCGGCGAGCAGAACTCCGTGCCGGTGTCCGAAACGGACTGGCAGAACGCGACGACCCAGGTCGCCCAGGGCCTCAACGACCTCGCCATCACCCAGGCGGACAAGGTCTCGGCGGCGGCGATCGACGCCGGTGACGCGCAGCTGCGCAACGTCATCATCGGCAGCATCGTCGCCCTGCTCGCCTCGCTGGCCGCGATCATCGTCGCGGTGCGGGTGTCCCGCTCGCTCGTCGACCGCGCGCTGATGACTCGTCTCGCGCGGCTGCGCAACGACTCGCTCGACCTCGCCCGCAACCGGCTGCCGGACATCGTGGAGCGGCTCAAGAGCGGCGAACCCGTCGACCTGACCGAAGAGCTCCCCCGGCTCGACCACGGCCGCGACGAGATCGGCCAGGTGGCCGAGGCCTTCAACGTCGCCCAGCTGACCGCCGTCAACGCCGCGGCCAGCGAGGCCAAGGCCCGCAGCGGCGTGCACAACGTGTTCCTCGGCATCGCGCACCGCAACCAGGTGCTGGTCCACCAGCAGCTGCAGATCCTCGACGAGATGGAAGCGCGCGAGGACGACTCGACGCAGCTGGCGGCGCTGTTCCAGCTCGACCACCTCGCCGCCCGCGCCCGCCGCACCACCGAGAACCTGATCATCCTCGGCGGGAAGCAGCCCGGCCGCCGCTGGCGCAAGCCGGTGCCGCTGATGGAGGTCCTGCGCGCGGCCGTCTCGGAAACCGAGCAGTACGCCCGGGTCCAGGTCGAGCAGGTGCCCGACGTCGCGATCGTCGGCGCCGCGGTGGCCGACACGATCCACCTCGTCGCCGAGCTGGTCGACAACGCGACGTCGTTCTCGCCGCCAGGCTCGCCGGTCGAGGTGACCAGCCGGATGGTCGCGCGCGGCGTCGTCGTCGACGTGTCGGACCAGGGGCTCGGCATGAAGGACGGCGTCCGCGAGTGGGCCAATGCCATGATGGCCGAGGCGCCCGAGTTCGACGCGATGGCGCTGCGGGCCGACTCCAGCCTCGGCCTGTTCGTGGTCGCGCGGCTGGCGGCCCGGCTCGGCATCACCGTCACCTTCGACCCGTCCCGCTACGGCGGCCTCCGCGCCACCGTCCTCATCCCCGCCCAGCACCTGGCCGGCGAGCACGCCGACCAGACCGGGGACACCTCGCCGGCCGAGACCACCGCGGTCCTCGCCCCGGTGGGTGCCCCGGCGCCGCAAGCGGCAGAAAGCTCGCTCCGCACGATGGACTCGCCCAGCTCGTTCAGCGGTCAGATCCCGATGAAGCGAGACAGCAAGCCGAGGCCGTACCCGGCACGCGCCCTCACCCCGCCCGACGCGCTGCCCTCCGTGCCGGCGGTGACGCCCGAGCCGGCCGCGGCGATCACGCCGGCCACGGAGGTGAAGCCGACCGACGACCGGCCCCGGCTGCCGCGGCGCGAGCCGCAGCAGAACCTCGTCGCCCAGCTCGAGAAGGAGCCCGACGACAGCGAGGACGAAGTCGTGGCGCCCGGTGAGGGCACCGCGCGCACGCTCGCGGCGTTCCACAAGGGCACCCGCCGCGGGCGCGGCGGCCCGGACGACGACTCGTAATCCCCGGCAGCACACAGGAAAGTCCACACAGGAAAGTCAGGGTCTGACGTCGAATGAACGAGTACGGGAACCCCAAACCCGATCTCAACTGGCTGCTTGACGACATGGTGAACCGCGTGGTCGGCGCGCAGAACGCCATCGTGCTGTCCGCCGACGGGCTGCTCATCGGCAAGTCGGCCGGGATGAGCAAGGACGACTCGGACCAGCTGTCGGCCATCGCCTCCAGCCTGCAGAGCCTCGCCAAGGGGGTGAGCAAGCAGTTCAACCGCGGCCCGGTGCTGCAGAACATGATCGAGATGGAGCGCGGCTACCTGTTCGTCTCCGCGGCCGGGCAGGGCGCCTGCCTCGCCGTGCTGGCCGCCGACAACGTCGACGTCGAAATGATCGCCTACGAGATGAGCCGGCTCGTCAAGCGCGTCGGCGACTACATGGCGTCCGCGCCGCGAGAAGCGGCGTCGGTGCTCCGGGAGGCCACATGAGTGCCGAAGACGGCTGGTACGACGAAGCCGCCGGGCCGCTGGTCCGGCCGTACACGATCACCAGCGGCCGGACGCCGGCCGGCACCGCGCGGCTGGACCTGTCGACGCAGGTGATGACCCTGCGGTCGGAGCAGGAGCCGACCGGGCTGGGCCCGGAGCACGTGGCGATCGTGCAGCTGTGCCGGCACCCGGTCTCGGTCGCCGAGATCGCCGTCTACGTCAAGATCCCGCTGGGGGTCGTGCGCGTGCTCGTCGGCGACCTGATCGAACGCGGCCTCGTCATCACGCGGTCCCCTGCCCACAACCCGGCGCAGTCGCCGGACCTCGAAACTCTCCAGGCGGTTCTCGATGGCCTCATCAAGTACTGACGGCACCGGGGCCGAGCTGGTCCCCACGCCGGTCAAGATCATCATCGCGGGCGGGTTCGGCGCCGGGAAGACCACGATGGTCGGTTCGGTCAGCGAGATCCCGCCGCTGACCACCGAAGAGGTGCTCACCGAGGCGAGCGCCGGCATCGACGACCTGTCCGGCGTCGAGCGGAAGACGACCACGACCGTCGCGCTGGACTTCGGCCGGATCACCATCTCGCCGCGGCACGTGCTGTACCTGTTCGGGACGCCGGGCCAGGCGCGCTTCTGGTTCATGTGGGACGACCTGGCCCGCGGCGCGATCGGGACGGTCGTGCTGGTCGACACCCGGCGGTTGGAGACCAGCTTCGCCGCGATCGACTTCTTCGAGCGCCGGAAGATCCCGTTCGTCGTCGCGGTGAACTGCTTCGACAACGCCCCGCGCTACACCGCCGACGAGATCCGCGAGGCCCTGGTCGTCCCGGACCGTGTGCCGATCGTCATGTGTGACGCACGCGACCGCGACTCCAGCAAGCTCGCGCTCATCCGGCTCGTCAAGCACGCGATGACCGTGGTGCCGGCGCGGGTCTGAGACCTGCGCGTTGTCCGCTTTTGTCCGCACTGGACGTCCCCGGTGTCCGTTGTGGCCCTGCGTGGCCGCGACGGGCACCGGCGTACCCACATGGCCCAATTGACTGGACCACCCGGGTGCAGACTTTTAGTTGAGCAAGCATCCAACTGATAGCATCCGGGCGTGACGAGTCGCGTGCCCGAGTTTCCTGAATATATAAGGGAAAACTATCCGGCACAGGGTCGTCTCTTCGGCGATTTCCTGTGCGGCATGTGGTCCACCGCGTGCGATGCGCTGGATGTCCCGGTGGAGCAGTCCGTCCGGACCACCCGGATGCTGCGGTCCCTGCTGCCGACGTGGGCGCACGAGCGGATCGGCCCGGTCCCCGCCCAGCCGTCCTATGTGGCGGACGACGGCTTCCCGGCGGAGATGTCGGTCAACTGGTCCGGCGCGCGGCCGGAGCTGCGGGTGCTGTTCGACAGCCTCGACCACGAGGTGGTCTGGCCTGGTGAGAGCGTTTTCCGCAGCCGGCGCCTCGACCACGTCCGCGAGACGTTCACCCCGCGCGCGGGCCGGCCGTCACCGGCGCCGCTGTGGCACTCGATCGCCTGGCGGCCCCCGTCCGAGGTCGTCCACAAGACGTACTTCGGGCTGTACTCCTGGCCGCACGCGCACCGCGAGGCCGCCGTGGCCGAAGCCATGGCGCGACTGGGCATGGCCGAAGCCTGGGACGACACCCGGCGCCGTGTCGAAACCGTCGAAGGCGACCGCGAAATCGAGTTCTTCGCCGTCGACCTGACCGACGACGCGCAGGCCCGCGTCAAGATCTACTACCGCAACCACGGGGCCGGGCTCGCGGAGGTCGAGCGCGTCGCCGCCGTCGCGCGGAACCACGACCCGGCCCGGGCGCGGGCCGCCTACCGGACGCTGGCCGGCGCGGGCGCGGACGCCGGTGAGGCGGCGCTGAGCTGCCTGGCCTTCCGGTCCGGTGTGGACCGCGCCGCCGAGTCCACGACGTACCTGCGGCTGCCCGCGCTGGCGCCCGACGACCGCGAAGCCGTGGAGCGCACGGCCACGCTGCTGCACGGCGAAGGCGTCGACCCCGGCCGGTTCCGCACCCTCGCCGCCGCGCTGGCCCCCGGGCCGCCGGGCGACGCACGGGGCGTGCTGGAACTGGTGAGCTTCCGCGCGGCGGGCCGCCGCGGCGACGTGACCACGTACTTCCGGTTCCCGGTCTTCGACCGGCCGGCCCCCGCCCCGCTTTCGCCCGTCGACCTCGGATGAACCACCCTAAGGAGCAGATCGTGACCGAGCAGGACGTCGAGCGCGTCGCCCGCCACAACGAGCGGCGGCAACGGGAGTACGAAGCGTCGGACCTGATCCGGCTGCTGACCGACGAGAACACCACCGCCGAGACGAAGAAGGCGGTGCTCACGTACCTGCAGCCGTGGTCGAACGCGTTCCAGCGGATGATCAGCGCCCGGGTGACCTTCGAGAGCGACCCGCAGCTGCGCGCGCTCGCGTGCGAGCACCAGGCCGAAGAGGTCGGCCACGACAGGATCCTGGCCCGCAGCCGCGCGGACGACCGGGAACTGGTGTGGGACCCGGTGATCGAGATGGGCGCCTCCTGGTTCGTCGACCAGTTCACGATCCTGCCCGGAGTGCAGCGCGCGGTCCTGGCGCACCTGGCCCTGGAGGCGGGCAGCCTGGTGTTCAGCCAGGCCGGCACGAAGGCGTTCCCCGACGACGAATACTTCGAGCTGCACGACGAAGCCGACGTCGAGCACCTCGAGATGGGCTACGAGGTGCTGCGGGGCCGCAGCGACTGGACGCCGGAGGCGGTGATCGAGGTGCTGGACCGGGCGTGGCAGGTGATCGGCGTGGTTTCCGACCGCATCGCCGAGTGCGCCCGCCGCGATACGGTGGCGGCATGACGACCACCGAACCGGCGGTCGCGGCCCGCGAAATCGCCGTCGAGGCCGCGCACGCCTACCAGGAAGCGTTGGGAGAGCGCCTGATCGGCGCGTACCTGCTGGGCAGCCTGGCCTACGGCGGCTACTCCGCGGCCGCGAGCGACATCGACCTGGCCCTCGTCCTCACCGAAGCCGGCGACGACGTCCGTTCGGCAGTCGAAGCCACGACGGCGGCGCTGCAGGAGCGAAGCCCGTTGCACCGCAAGCTTTCGGTGTTCTGGGCGTCGTTGCCGGCGTTGCGCGAGGGCCGGGAAGACGGCCGGTTCCCGGCCCTGGACCGCCTGCAGCTCGCCGACGACGGCCGGGTGCTGGTCGGTTCGGATGTCCGCGCGGAGGTGGCTCGCCCCGAGGCGGCGGAGCTGTTGCTGGAGAGCGCGGGGTTCGCGATCGCGGTCCTGGCGACGGACGAGGTGACAGCCGAGTTCACGGCGCCGAAGCGGCTGCTGGTGGACAAGGTGTGGTTCACCAAGGCGGTGCTGTTCCCGGTGCGGTTCCTGTATTCGGGCACGACCCCGACGGGCCGCGCGGCGAACAACGACGAAGCGATCGAGTGGTACCTGGCGCAGCCGGACGCCCCGGCGGCGTCGCTGGTCCGGCTGGCACAGCGGGTCCGCGCGGGTCACCAGCTCGAGCCCGCCGAAGTGGAGCCCGAGCTGGCGGCGGGGCTGGTTCCGCTGTACCGGTACTACATCGAGGCGGAATCCCGCCGCCTTCGGGAAACCGGCGCACCGCAGGAACTGGTCGACGCCTTCGCCGGCTGGGACAAGCGGCTGGGGTGAAGCCGGATCCGGCGGCGTGCGGGGAAGCACACCGCCGGATCGTCAGCTCAGTGGATCTGCACGTTCCCGCCGTCGAGGGTCTGGCCGTACCCGGCCGAGTACCCGTTCGCCAGCAGCAGTTCGAACCGGTCCGCGCGGCCGGGTTCACCGGCGTCCACGAGGTGGAGCCGGAAGCCCGTGGTCACCCCGTTCAGCACGGCGTGCCCGAACACGTAGGCGTCCTGGCCGGACACCGAGATCCCGGTGATGTCCGAGGTGTGCAGGTCGATCCCGTTGCCGTGGTCGTTGTATTCGAGCGTGCCGCGCGGGCCTTCCTTGCGCTGCATGAACTCGAAGCCCGCGGTGGCGGTGCCGCCGGGCACGAGAACCCGGATCCCGCCGGTGATCTTGCCGGGCTGCGAGGTGACGAACGGCGGCGCGACCGCGGTCGTCCCGCACTCGGCGACCGTGACGGTCTTGACGATGGCGAACTTCCCGTCCAGTGACGTGAGGTCCGCATCGGTGGTGAAGACGCCGTCCGGCAGGGTCAGCGTGACCCGGTAGGTGCCGGGCAGCAGCCCGCCGACGGTCGCGCTGCCCGACGCCGTGCGCGGGGCGGGCGGGTCGTTCGCCAGGACGCCCGGGACGGTCACCTCGTCGACGCGGACCGCCACGCCGTCCGGGGCGGTCACCGCGATCGAGCCGAGGCAGACGTTCCCGAAGTCGACACCGCCTGCCACCTGGCCGCTGGTCACGGTGACGGTGGTGCTCCCCGAGGCCGGCGTGGTCCGGCGCCAGCCGGCCTGCTCCCGTTCGCGGACGGTGTATGTGCCGGGTCGCAGGCCGGAGAAGCCGTACCCGCCGTCGGATCCGGTGACGGCGGTGGCGCCGTTGTCCAGTTCGAACGTCCAGTTCACCAGCCCGGGATCGCCGGCCCCGCCGCCGTCGGCCCCGTGGTCGTCGAACTTCCGGCCCCCGATGGTCGCCGGCCGGTAGTTCCCGAAGTCGTTCCCGCCGAAGTGCGCCTGCCCCACGCCGTACCCGACGGCGACGGGCGCGGGAGCGTGCGACTGGACCCACCCCGCCTGGGGCCGTTCGGCCAGGGTGTAGGTCCCCGCACCGATCGGCATGTCGTTGGCGTTCAACGAGAACGAGTAGGCGCCACCGGCGTCCGTGCCGGCCGTCGCGACCGGCGTCCCGTTGTAGAAGAGGTCGATCGTCCAGCCGGGCAGGCCCGGTTCCCCCGCCTGCCGGACGCCGTCGCCGTTGACGTCCTCGTACTTGGTCCCGCTGATCACCGGCTTCGGCCCGGTGCCGCCGTGGTTCCAGTTGCCGCAGGCCACGCCGATGAACGCGCCGTTCCAGTACTTGACGTGGATCTGCCCGGTGGCGATCTCCTCGTCGATCCGCTGGAGGCCGTCGCGGACGTGGGGGCAGAGACCACCGGTGTTCCCGTCGCACCCGTTCCAGTACTCGTGCGGCCGGTCGATCGCCACGATCGGCGCCCAGACCATGAAGTTGCGGTCGAAGCCGCCTTTCGAGCCGTAGAACGCCGTGACCGCGGGCTGCGCGAACTGCTCGTGGGAGATGGTGTTCCCCACGCCGACGTCGTAGATGTAGGAGTAGCGGTAGGTGTTCGTGGTGATCATGGCCTGTTCGTCGGCCCAGAGCACCGTCGCCGACGCCGCCGGCGCGAAGCCGACCGCGAGCGCGACCGCGCCGCACAACACCAACGGGATGCGGAGCACCCCGGAGATTCTTCGCATGGTGGCAACCCTTCCCTGGCGTGCCAGGATTCCGATCCGCCGAGGCCGGGGACGAGCCGTCGTGCCCGCGGGGTTCGCGTGCGCAGCCAGGGTCGCGCCGCGCCGGTTCCCTGTTACGGGAACCGGCTTCTTTCCCCCTCAGCGCAGGGTCAACGGCGTCTCCGACGCCACCCGCGTCAGCTTCTCCGGGTTCCGGACGAAGTACAGCCCGCTGATCCGGCCACCCTCCACCCGCACCGCCATGATGCCGTCGAACTCGCCGTTCACGTGCAAGGCCATCGCCGGGTTGCCGTTGACCACGGTCGGCGCCCCGGCCACCGCCACCTCGGCCCGGCCGATGCCGCCGATGATGAACCGGACCACCTTGTCCGCGCCCGACACCGGGCGCAGGGCCGCCTGCTTGACGCCGCCGCCGTCGCTCATCAGCACCACGTCCGGGGCCAGCAGGTCCAGCAGGCCCTGCATGTCCTGGCCCTCGAGCGCGCGCTGGAACGACTCCAGCACCGCGCGCGTCTCCTGCGCCGAAACCGCCTCGCGCGGCCGCCGCGCGTCCACGTGGCGGCGGGCGCGGCTCGCGATCTGCCGGACCGCGGCGGGCGTCTTCCCCACCGCCTCGGCGATTTCGTCGTACCCGACGTCGAACACCTCGCGCAGCACGAACACCGCGCGTTCGGTCGGCGCCAGCGTCTCCAGCACCAGCATCAGCGCCATCGACACGCTCTCCGCCAGCTCGACGTTCTCGGCGACGTCCGGCGTCGTCAGCAGCGGCTCGGGCAGCCACGGCCCGACGTACGCCTCCTTGCGGCGCTGCATCGTGCGCAACCGGTTGAGCGAGAGCCGGGTCGTGATCCGGACCAGGTACGCGCGCTCGTCGCGCACGCCGGCCAGGTCGACCTCGACCCAGCGCAGCCACGTCTCCTGGAGGACGTCCTCCGCGTCGGCCGCCGACCCGAGCATCTCGTAGGCGACGGTGAACAGCAGGTTCCGGTGGGCGACGAAGGTCGCGGTCGCCGGGTCGTTCATTGACGTCTCCTTCGATCACGCGGGGAAGGGACCGAACCGGCCCCAGGCGGCGAACGCCGCCACGGCCAGGTAGGCCAGGTTCAGGAACGCGAACGCGGCACTGCCGTGGCGGACGTGGGTGATCATCGCACCCACCATCAGCAGCACCCGGCGGACGGCGGTCACCGGCACGAGCACCGGCGCGATCCCGGTCACCGCGGGCAGGCGGCGAGCAGTTCCAGCGTCCCGATGCCCTTGCCGAAGCCGGGCGCGGCGGCGGCCGGCCGCGAGGCACAGGGCCAGGTCCATGACGTTCTCCTCTCGAACGGGGTGTCCGGCCACCAGACACCGCCCGGCCGGGAGTTGTGACAGCCTTGTTTCTGTACCTACTGGTATGTACAGTCCGGGGTCATGGGAACCAGGGACCAGCTCGTCGACAGCGCCCGCGCGCTGTTGTGGGAACGGGGCTACGTCGGCACCAGCCCCAAGGCCATCCAGCAGCGGGCGGGCGCGGGCCAGGGCAGCATGTACCACCACTTCGCGGGCAAGAAGGACCTTGCGCTGGCCGCCGTGCAACGCAGCGGCGAGGAACTCCTGGCGGCCGCCGACGCGCAGCTGCGCAAACCCGGCACCGCCGTCGAGCGGATCACCGCGTACCTGCGGCGCGAACGCGAAGTGCTCAAGGGCTGCCCCATCGGCCGGCTCACCCAGGACCCCGACATCGTGGCCGACCCCGAGCTGCGCGCCCCGGTGGACGAGACCCTCACGCGCGTGCGCGCCCGGCTCACCGAGGTCCTCGACGAAGGCCGCGCCGCGGGCGAACTGCCCGCCGGCCCGGACACCGCCGCGCTGGCCGCCACGATCGTCGCCGTCCTGCAGGGCGGGTACGTGCTGGCCCGTGCCGCGGACTCCCCCGAGCCGTTCGACCAGGCCGTCTCCGGCGTGCTCGCGCTGCTCACCGCCCGCTGAACCCCAGGAGGCTCCGCATGCCCGTCCCCCCGGCCATCACGCGCACGGTGCTGATGAACCAGCAGCTCCCGGCGCCCCGCGTCATCGATCACGTCGAAATCCGCCGGATCACCATCGCCCCCGGCGCACACCTCGGGCTGCACGTCCACAACGGACCGGTCTTCGGCAGCATCGAAACGGGCTCGGCCATTTACCAGATCGAGGGCGAACCTGAAACCCTGCTCACCGCCGGCGACGTCTTCCACGAGCCCGAATCGGCGCGGATCGCCCGGTTCGACCCGCAGGAGGACGGCGTCACGTTCCTCGCCTACTTCCCGGTCGGACCAGGCGAGACGCCCAGCCTGACCATGCTGGACAGCTGACCCCGCACTCCACGCCTCACCTGGGTACACGGCTCCCGGTTCATTGCGGTTCACCACATTTCCGAACTCTTTCCTCACGCGACAAAGCACTGGACAACGGGGCGCGCACGGGTCACGATTACGCCGTGCCCGCCGCCCGTTGATCTCCCGGAAAGAATCGGTTAGCTCTTCACAAGGCGGACATTGTTACCGCTAACAGAGAACCGTGCCACTGGTGTCGGGCCAGTGGATTCTCTTCCCTTTGAACCCCATGGAGTCCCTTCATGCCCGGAAACGCGGGAAAGCACCGCATCTCCCGACGAACCAAGATCGCCACCGGCGTCCTCGCGCTGGCCGTGGCCGCCGGCGGCATCGCCGTGTCGACGACGTTCGGCACTCCCGGCCAGGCCAGCGCGGACCCGGCCGACCCGGCGCTCTACATCGACATCCTCAAGGTCCCGCCGAACAACTTCGCGCCCGCGAACTCGCGCGGCGCGTCCACCGGCACCTTCACCGTGGACTGCGGCCGCAACGAGAACCAGCACTTCAACCCGGACAACTTCGTCGCCCAGCCCGGGGTGCGCAACGGTGCCCAGCACCTGCACGACTACGTCGGCAACCTCTCGTCGAACGCGGATTCGAACAACAAGAGCCTCGAAGCCGCCGGGACCACGTGCAAAAACGGGGACAAATCCGCCTATTTCTGGCCGGTTGTCCGAATCGACACCGAGGACGAAGAGAAGAACCCGCCCGCGAAGCCCGCGGACGGCGACCGCGACCAGGCCGCCCAGGACGCCGCCTCCCCGGCGATCACCTGCCCGGACGTCGCCAGCAAGCTGCCCGACGTCCCCGACTCGGCGATGGCCGAGGTCAACCGCAACCTCGACCTGCTCGACACGCAGATCGACGAGGCCAACAAGCGGCTGGTCAGCACGCGCGGCCAGGGCGGCCCCAACTTCGTCCAGAACGCCATCCTCGGCCCGCTCAAGGACAAGCGCGTCGCCACCACCGACCGCATCGCGATCGCCATCGGCCGCACCGCCGCCAAGCCGCAGGGGCTCGGCTCCCTCGCCCCCTGCGTGCTCAAGGAGCAGGCCGGCAGCGGCGGCAGCGGTGTGAGCAACGGCGGTGGCGCCCCCGGGGGCGCGGCCCAGCAGATCACCTGCCCGGACGTCGCGAGCAAGCTCCCCGCCGTACCGGCGTCGGCCAAGGCCGAAGTGGACCGCAACCTCCAGCTGCTGAACACGCAGATCCAGGAGGCGAACCAGCGGCTCGTCAGCACCCAGGGCCAGGGCGGCCCCAACTTCGTCCAGAACGCCATCCTCGGCCCGCTCAAGGACAAGCGCGTCGCCACCATCGACCGGATGGCCATCGCCATCGGCCGCACCGCCGCGCGACCCCAGGGCCTCGACGCCCTCGCGCCGTGCACCCTCGGCCAGGGGAACAACAACAACGGCAACAACGGTGGCGCGACGGCGACGCCGCCGCTGCCCGGCCCGGACGCGAACAACGAGCTGCCGGACAACGACGGCCAGATCCAGCGGCCGGCCAAGGTCAGCATCACCTTCCGCGGCAGCGCCGCCGGCAAGGTCGTCGCGATGCCGAAGTTCCTGCGTGCGCTGTCCGGTGACGCCAAGCCGTCCATCAACGGCACCAAGAACACCCGGGCGGCGTGGACCTGCACCGGCTTCGAAAACCGGCTGACGGACAAGTACCCGATCTGCCCCGAGGGCAGCAAGGTGGAGCGGATCCACGACTTCCCGAGCTGCTGGGACGGCAAGAACACCGACAGCGCCAACCACCGCACGCACATCGTGTTCCCGGACAAGGCCGGGCGCTGCGCCGCCGGGTTCAAGGCGGTGCCGCAGCTGCGGACCACGCTCGTCTACGACATCCCGCACGACATCCAGGTCAAGAAGCAGTACAAAGTGGACTCGTTCCCGTCCGAAGAGCACAACCCCCTGTCGGACCACGACGACTTCGCGAACGTGATGTCGCAGAGCATCATGAACCAGGTCGTCAACTGCATCAACCGCAACAAGACCTGCAACGCCTGACCCCGCGCGGGTGCCCGCCGCGGTCCGCGGCGGGCACCCGTGAGGAGACAGCGATGACGGTCCCGATCGTTCCGGGATTCCACCCCGACCCGTCGATCTGCCGGGTCGGCGACACGTACTACCTGGCGAATTCGAGCTTCGAGTACGTGCCGGGCGTCCCGATCCGGCGCAGCACCGACCTCGTCACCTGGGAGCTGGTGGGCCACGCGCTGACCCGGCCGAGCCAGCTGCCGCCGAGCGAGGGCGCGGCGAACACGGGCATCTACGCGCCGACACTGCGCCACCGCGACGGTCTCTTTTACGTCGTCACCACGAACATCCTGCATCCGGGCCAGCTGATCGTGACGGCGGAGGACCCGGCGGGCCCGTGGTCGGACCCGGTCCCCGTGCCGGGCTGTGACGGCATCGACCCGGACCTGTGCTGGGACGACGCCGGCGTCTGCCACCTCACGTGGGCGTCGTTCCGGCCGGACCTGCGGGGCATCGCGAGCGTGCCGATCGACCCGGCGACGGGCGCGACGCTCGCCGAGCCGCGGCTGCTGTGGAACGGCACCGGCCTGGCCGCACCGGAAGGCCCGCACCTGTACCGCGTCGACGGCTGGTGGTACCTGCTGCTCGCCGAAGGCGGCACCGAACGCGGCCACGCGATCACGATCGCCCGCGCCCGGGCCGTCGAAGGTCCCTACGAGCCGGCCCCGGCGAACCCGATCCTGACCCACCGCAGCACGACGCACCCGGTGCAGAACACCGGGCACGGCGACCTGGTCGAGTGCGCCGACGGCAGCTGGGCCCTGGTGTACCTGGGTGTCCGGCCCCGCGGCAAGACACCGCAGTTCCACGTCAACGGCCGCGAAACCTTCCTGGCCGGCGTGGACTGGGTGGCCGGCTGGCCCGTCGTCGACGAGGACCGGTTCCCGGTCGCCCCGGCGGACCACAGCTTCACCGACACCTTCCCGGCGGCGGAGCTGCACCCGCGCTGGGTGGCGCCGGGCGCGGCTCCCCGCACCGACTGGACCGGCCCCGGCGAGCTGGTTCTGACGCGCGCGTTGCTCACCAGAGCGCTCGACGAGCACTGGACGGCGGTGGCCCGGCTCGACGTTTCCCGCGGCACGGCCGCGTTCGTGGTGCGGATCGACGAACGGCACTGGTACGGCCTCACGGCGGACGGCGCCACCGTGACGGCGACGGTCGCGATCGGCCCGGCCGTGCACCCGGTCACGACGGTCGCGGCCGGGCCGGTCGTTTCCTTGCGGATCCGGGCGCTCGAGCCGCCCCCTTCGGGCCCGTTCCGCGAGGCGGCCGAGCCGGATCTCGTCGAACTGTCGGTGCTGCGCGAAGACGACCGGGCGGAGGTACTGGGCACGTTCGACGGGCGGTACCTGTCCACCGAGGTCGCGGCGGGCTTCACCGGCCGGATGATCGGCGTCGAGGTGCGCGACGGAAGTGCCGTCCTGCACGAATTCGGCTACTCCACGGGCAGCTAGGCGGCGACGCCGGCGAGCGCGTCGCCCCGCCGAGCACCCTGGCCCTCGTCCTCCGGTACACTGGACTCCTACGCCCGGCCAACGGCCGACGTTGCCCGCCGGACGGCAGGTGGCAGTGAACTCGGGCAGCCCTGCGCCGCGTCCGGCCCGACCGGCCGTTCGGCGGCTTCCCGGGGTGCCCGGTTTGTCGTAATCTCCCCACGGGGATCTCACCTTGGGGGAAACATGAAGCTGCGCAGAAGAGTGCTGTCCGCCGTCCTGACCGGGCTGCTCGCGACCGTGCCGCTGGCCGCGACGCCGGCCGTGGCGAGCGCCGGGGCGGCGGCAGCCGCGGCACAGGCGAGCGTGGACCGGGAGCTGGCGAAGCGCGTCGCGATGGCGCCGGCGGCCGTCCACGTCTGCTACGCCGTGCACGTGGCCGACCTCGGCTGGCTGCCGACCGTTTGCAACGCCGAAGAAGCCGGCGTTCCCACGCTGGGCAAGCAGATCGAGGCCATCCGGATCGGCGTGAACGGCGGCGACGTCGGCGTCTGTTACCGCCCGCACCTGCAGAACATCGGCTGGGCCGGCGAAGCGTGCGACCTCGCGCGGGCCGGCACCGAAGGCGAGTCCAGGCGGCTCGAGGCGCTCATGGTCTACGGCCGGAACGTGCGCCTGTGCTACACGGCGACGGGCCAGGGCTACGAGTACCAGGAACCCGTGTGCCAGCCCGCGTACGTCGGCACCGTCGGGCAGAGCCGGTACATGAGCGGCATCGCGATCTGGGTCGCCTGACCGCCCCGAACGCGAAAACGGCCGAGCAACCGAAACTGCGCCGTGGTGCGCAAGCCCCTGTGCCAACCGGCGGGTTGTTCGACCAAAATCATTTGAGTACGGTCGTGTCCAGGCCGGCGAAATCACCGGCCGGACATTTATCCGAGGGGAAACAATGATCTTCAAGCGAAGATCGATGCTGGCCGCAATTTCCGCCATGACGCTCGCCGCGTCAATGCTGATCACCGTTCCGGCCACGGCAGGAACCGTGGCAAAAACCGATTCGATGACCGGCTCCGCCGCGCAGGTATGGGACGAAAGCGCGGGAGCGCAGCGAACCGTCTCCGCCGAGGACGCGCAGCGGATCGTTTCCGACTACTGGACACCGTCCCGGCTCGCCTCGGCCGTTCCCGCCGCCGCGCCCGCCGGCCCGGCGGACAAGGAACTGCCCGCGCTGACGGCGAAAGCCGTGACCGCCGCCGACCCCGCGCTGCCGACGGGCGACAAGGCGACCCGGGACGCCTGGTTCTCCTACACCAACGGCAAGATCTACTACGTCGACCCGCGGGACAGCAAGCGGTACATGTGCTCCGGCAGTGCCGTGAACAGCGGTTCGAAACGGCTTGTCGTGACCGCCGGCCACTGCGCGGTCGTGGGCGGCGGCAACGGGCAGGTCATGCTGAACTGGATCTTCATCCCGGGCTACGACCACGGCTCCGAGCCGCGAGGCCGGTTCTCCGCCTACTGGTTCCACTACTCGACGGGGTGGTCGGTCAGCAACAACTGGCAGCGCGACTTCGCCTTCGTGGTGACGAACACCAACGGTTCCGGCCAGAAGGTGGTCAACGCGGCAGGCGGCCACGGTTTCCGCGTCAACGGCAGCTACAGCCGTTTCGTGCACATCGCGGGATACCCGGGAGACCGGGACAGCGGCGAAGTGCAGTGGTACTGCTGGGGCACGACCGACCGCTGGCCGAGCGCCAACGCCTATCGGCTCGGCTGCAATTTCGGCGGCGGTTCGAGTGGCGGACCGTGGCTCGAGGACTATCAGTCCAACGGTCTCGGTTACGTGATCAGCGCCATGCAGGGTAATCTCGACGGAAACAATTCCGGGCCGTATTACGACAACCACGTGCTGGCTGTCTTCAACGCGGCGAAGGACCACGCCCCGTAAGGAGGCCGCGGTGATTCCCCGTAGGCGCACGGTCGTGGTGGTGGCGCTGGCCGTGGCGGCGGTCGCGCTGGGTGCCGCCGCGGTCGCCGGGTTGCTGGACGCCGGCGGTCCGGCCGCACCCGCGGAACCGCCCGCCCCGGAGGTGGCCGGCGGACCGGCGGTGCACACCGACCCGGGCTACTGGACCGAGGACCGCCTGCGCGGGGCAGAACCGGCCCCGATGCCGGCACCCCCCGAGGGCCGGTAGCGCGAAGTCGATCGAAGCCGAAGGCCCGTTCCCGCCCGCACGGCGGAAGCGGGCCTTCGAGCCGTGCGCGACGCACTCAGTTCCGGGTCCGTGACCGCCTGCGCACCAGGAACACGACGGCGGCGGCCAGCAGCACCGGCACGCCGGCCGCCCACAACCACCACAACGCCCCGGAACGCGACGCGGACGCCACTTGCGGGGTCGTGGCGCCGGAACGGGCCGCGCCGGAACCGCCGGTCAGGACGACGTCGTTGCCGTCGCCGCCGTGGTAGGTGAGGCGGAACGCGCCGACGGCCGCACCCTCGGGCAGCCCGTCGAAAGTGCCGGCGACCGGTTCGGTCCCCTGGTTGTCGACGATCACGCCGGGGCCGGGTACCGAGTTCGGCGCGAAGGTGCCCGCGAGCTGCACCGCGCCGGTGACGGTCAGCCGGGTGCCGGTCAGGCGTGCACCGGGCCGCTGGGTGTAGGCGCCGCGCACGGTCAGGCCGGCGGCGTCGACCGTGCCGGCGTTGTCCACGGCCGCCTGCACCGTGCCGGTGGACCGCAGCGCGCCGGTGGGCGCCACCGCGAGCTGCCGGGCCTGGACGGACCCGGCCAGCGCGAGCGTTCCGTCCCGGACGGTCCAGGCGCTGTCCGGGGTGGTGTGCTTGCCGGTCAGGGTGAGCGTTTCGGCCCCGGTCTTCGTGACATCGCCGGTGGCGTTCAGGGCACCGCCGAACGTCGTCGCGGTGGTGGCCCGAATCGTCAGCGCGCGCCCGCCCGCCACGGTGCTGCCCTCGGCTCCGGAGAGGTTGGTGACCGTCGGATCGCCGGCCCGGGTCAGGTCCAGCTTCGTCCCGGCCGACGGCAGGTCGACCGCGGCGCTCGCGGCGAGGGAACCGCCGGTGACCTCGAGCGTGCCCGCCTTCACCGTGGTCCGGCCCGTGTAGGTGAGCTCGCCGGCCAGCGTGGTGGTGGCCGGGCCGGCCTGGGTCACCGAACCCGTCCCGCCGATCCGGCCCAGTTCGGCACCCTTTGCGGCGTTCTGCACGATCAGCTCGCCGTTGTCGACGATCTTGCCGGTCGGCAGCAGCGCACTGTCGCCCTGCGGGCTGCCGTCGCCCAGCCGCAGCGACGCGCCGTCGCCGATCGTCGTGTCGCCGTCGTAGTTCTGCGGCGCGGTGAAAGTGACCGCGTTGCCGCGGGTCGCCGCGATGACGACGTCGCCGCGGCCGACGTCCGCCATGGTGTCGTGGTAGCGGCCGCCGGAGATGGGCGCGGCCAGGGTGACCGGGCCGTTGTAGTCGAACGTCAGCACGCTGCGGGCGCCGCCCGGGTCCGCATGCAGGTTGATGTAGACGGTGTTTTCGTTACCCGGCAGGAAGAACCGGTTGCCCGTGCCGTCGCCCCACGTCACCGTGGCGCCTTCGATGTTGATACCGCGCTTGTTGTCCCGGTGCGGCACGGTGGCGAAGTTCCGGGCCGGGTCGCTGAGCGCGGGGTCGGTGTCCGACCCGTTGTCCGACCAGCTGTACACGCCCGACATCCGCACCACACCGGAACCCCAGGTGTGGAAGTTGATGTCGTTGCCGTAGAACTGCGAGTAGATGTCGGCGGCGTCGGTGACCACTTCACCGTCCGGTGCGTTGTGGATGAACGATCCCTGGTTGACCACCTTGCGCACGTTCGGCATCGCGGTGAGGTAGTTCACGCTGCCGTAGTCCGCGCCGGTGCCGACGTACAGCGTGCCCGAGAACGGGTGCGTACCCGGCAGTTCGATGCCCGGCCAGGTGCCCCGCCGTTGCTTGACGAGTCCGGTCCCGCTGATCACGCCCAGGCTCACCTGCCGGTGCACGGCAAGGTCCAGGGTCCCGTCGATCCGGTGGTTGAGCGTGTTCAGCGACACTCCGGGCGCCTGGGCGAAATGCCCGATGCTGCCGTCTCCGCCCGATCCGCTCCCGTACTGGAGCGTCGCCCCGCGTTGCACGATCACCGCGGGCGGGTCGGGGTTCTCGATCGTGCTCACCGGGTGGTTGCCGCCCACCGTGACGATCTTCTGCCGGCGGCGATCGTCGGGCAGGGTGAAATCGCTGTCCTTCACGAGCACCAAGGTGCCGGTTCCGCCGACGGTGAAGGCGCCTTTGCCGCGAATCACTCCCGCGTAGGCGGTGACGCCGCCGGTGAGCCGCACGACCGCGTCCCCGCTCAGCGTCACGTCCCGGTTCGCGAGGATGTCGGCGGTGACGTCCCGGCCGCCGGGCTGCGCGGACGCACTCGGCGCCGGCGGTGCCGCCACGAGGATGGCGACCACCGCCACCGCGAGCCGGCAACCACCACGCTGTGTGCGCACGAAGAACTCCGGGATGTTAGCGATAACATTTTGCCGGGTCAGTGTTCGTGGCCGACGAAGCCGTGTCAACCCCGTGCCGGGCGGCAACCTTTTCGGGCTCGGCGGCAACTGGGTGGCGAAACCGAGGACGACCCGAGGAGCGCTGCCGTGAGAAAGACCGAGCCCACCGTGCCGCGCCGGCGTCACCGCGGCCGCTGGACATCGATCGCCCTGGCACTGGGTGTCCCCGCGCTCGTCGTCCCGTACCTGCTGCTCACGCGGGGTGACGCGGAACCGGTGCAGGTGGACTCGGCCGCCTACTACCAGTTCGTCTCCGTGCGGGACGGCAGCGCACTGGACGTGGCCGGGGCCGAAGACGGCGCCCGGATCCAGCAGGAGAAACGCGCCACCGGCGCGGCGAGCCTGTGGCAGCTCAAGCCCGTGCCGGGCGGTTTCTTCCAGCTGGTCAACCACACCAGCGGCAAGGTGCTCGGCGTCCGGGGTCCCGCCACGGCGGAGGCCGACGTCGAACAACAGCCGGACACCGGCGCCGCCGCTCAGCAGTGGCAGCTGCTCGACACCGGCGACGGGCAGCTGAAGATCGTCTCGCGCGACAGCGGGATGATCCTGGGCGTGACCGAGGGCACCGGCCGGCGCGCGGTCGTCCAGTCCCGCGACCGGGGCGGCGCCGACCAGCGGTGGAGCCTCGCGAAAGCCGCCGGGCCGCCGGGCAGCCACACCTGGCGCGACGCGCGGATCGGCGGCGCCCGGCAGCGGATCACCGGCAGCGGCGGCGTACTGTACGCCGGGCCGTCCTGACCCGCACCGGGCCGGCGACCGCGCCGGCCGGGCCGCGGGCCGACACTGGCAGGTTGCCGCCTTGCACGGGGGCACGGGTAGGAAGAGGACAGCCGAGACACATGCTCCTCGATGACACGTCGGCGGAGTTCCACGACTTCTTCGAACGCCACTACGCCGGGCTCGCCCGGTTCGCCTTTCTCCTGACCGGCGAACCGGACGCCGCCGACGACCTCGCCGCCGACGCCCTGATCGCCCTGTGGCAGCGCTGGGACCGGCTGCGCAAGGCCGAGCACCCGCTGGCCTACGCCCGCGGAGTGGTCGCGAACCTGGCCAGGGAGCGGGTCCGCAGCATGACACGCGAGCGCCGCCGGATCGCGCTGTTCTGGTCGCCGGGTGCGCACCAGGAACGGAGTCCCGACGTGGCCGCCGTGGTGGACGTGCGGGCGGCGCTGAACCGGCTGCCGTTCGGGAAACGGGCCTGCGTCATCCTCAGGCACGCCTTCGACCTGCCGGAAAAGGAGACCGCTCGTGCCCTCGGCATCTCGGTCGGTGCGGTGAAGAGCCAAACCTCGAAAGGACTGGCCGAGCTGGAACGCCTGCTCGGCGCCGGCGCGGCCGGGCACCTGGCGACGGAGAGGGGAAGCCGGTGAACGAAGAGATCGGCAAGCGGCTGCGGGCAGCCGCCGAGGCACACCAGCCCGACCACGACCGGATGCTGGCCCGCGTGCACCGCGGCATGGCCGCCACCCCGGTCCGGCGGCGGCCGGGCATCGCGCGGTCCTGGCCCAAGGTGGTGCTCGCCGGCTCCGCCGCGGCCGGCATCCTGGCCGTCGCCGGCTTCGCCGTCGCCGGCAGCGTCCCGGCCCCGCCGGCTGCGACCACGCTCACGGTCCCGACCACGAGCGAAGCGCCCAGCTCCACCCGATCCCCCGACAGCCCGGTCCCGCCGCCCGCGACGGGACGCCCGGCCCCGGCGACCACCGGCCGGCCGGCCTCGAGCACTCCCCCGGCCACCCCGGCGGGCAACCGGGTCGCGGACGGGCCGCTGTCGGCGCAGGGCACCGTCGACCCCCACAGCACGGTCTACTGGGCCCAGAGCACCCTCGACCTCGACACCGCCCGGCCGCTGACCGCGCTCGTCGTGGAAGTGCGCATCACGCAAACCGGCGGCGTGCAGCGCACCGGCCAGTGGCAAACCGGGCCGGCCGACGACTTCGCCGTCACCACCCAGGACAGCGGTGACGCCGTGGTGTACCGCTGGGAGCTCAAGCCGGGGCGCACGCTCCCGGCCGCGGCACAGGTGTTCGCCGTCCAGTACAACCACGCCGCCGGCACTCGCCACGCCGACCTCGACAGCTACCGCGTCCAGGCCACCACCACGGACGGCAGCCACACGCTCCGGGGCGGCTTCACCACGCCCTGAGGTACCCGGGCGGCGGTTCCGTGCAGGTTACGTCTTGACGTCGCCGAGGTTATCGTTCACAGTCCTCTGGTGCGCTCAGCCGCACGTCCACTCGACCAACTGTCCCCTTTTCACTCCGCCCTCTCCCTCTCGCTCCCCTGAACTGTTAGCGCTAACAATCGTCGTGTCCACGTTCCCAACGAAGGGAAAGATGCTATGTCGGTTGGATTCCCGCGTGTCGCGAGGTGGCGCCGCCGGTGGCGGTCGGCGGTGGCCGGTGCGGTCGTCGTGCCGGTCGTGGGCGGGCTGCTCACGGTGGCCCCGACCGCGGCGTCGGCCGCCACAGTGGACACCGCCGCCTGGTACGTCCTGCTGAACCGCAACAGCGGCAAGGCACTCGACGTCAGCGGCGCGTCCACGGCCGACGGCGCCGGCCTCATCCAGTGGAGCCGCAGCAACGCCACCAACCAGCAGTTCCAGTTCGTGGACGCCGGTGGTGGCTACTACAAGCTGCGCGCGCGGCACTCCGGCAAGCTCGCCGACGTGCAGGGCGCCGCCACCGCCGACGGCGCCGCGGTGGTGCAGTGGAGCGACAACGGCGGCGCCAACCAGCAGTTCAGCCTCGCCGACGCCGGAACGGGGTACGTCCGGCTGGTCAACCGCAACAGCGGCAAGGCACTCGACGTGCAGGGCGCCTCCACGGCCGACGGCGCCGCCGTGGTGCAGCAGACCGGCTCCACGGCCAACGACCAGCAGTGGCAGCTCGTCCAGGTCGACGGGGGCAACGGCACCGGCGCCTGCACCCTGCCGTCGACGTACCGCTGGTCGTCGACCGGCCCGCTGGCGAACCCGAAGGCGGGCTGGGTCTCGCTCAAGGACTTCACGAACGTCGTCTACAACGGCAAGCACGTCGTCTACGCCACGACGCACGACACCGGGTCGAGCTGGAAGTCCACGAGCTTCACCCCGTTCACCAACTGGTCCGACATGGCCACCGCCACCCAGAACTCGATGTCCTTCGGAGCCGTCGCGCCGACGCTGTTCTACTTCGCCCCGAAGAACATCTGGGTGCTCGCCTACCAGTGGGGCTGGCCCGACACGTTCTCCTACCGCACCTCGAGCGACCCCACGAACCCCAACAGCTGGTCGGCGCAGCAGACGCTGTTCACGGGCACGCTCCCCAGCGGGGCGCCGATCGACCAGACCATCATCGGCGACGGCACGAACATGTACCTGTTCTTCGCCGACGACAACGGCGGCATCTACCGCGCCGGCATGCCCATCGGGAACTTCCCGGGCAGCTTCGGCTCGAGCTACACGAAGATCATGAGCGACACCGCGCTCAACCTGTTCGAAGCGCCCGAGGTCTACAAGGTCCAGGGCCAGAACCAGTACCTCATGATCGTCGAGGCGCGGGGAACGAACGAGCGCCGCTTCTTCCGCTCGTTCACCGCAACCAGCCTCAGCGGCACGTGGACCCCGCAGGCGGCCACCGAGAGCAACCCGTTCGCGGGCAAGGCCAACAGCGGCGCCACCTGGACCAACGACATCAGCCACGGTGACCTGGTCCGCACCAACCCCGACCAGACCAAGACGATCGACCCCTGCAACCTCCAGTTCCTGTACCAGGGCCGCGACCCCGGCTCCGACGGCGTCGACTACGGCCTCCTGCCGTACAAGCCCGGAGTGCTGACCCTGCAACGCTAGTCACCCGGGCGGGCTCGGCCCCCACGGCCGAGCCCGCCCGCATGTCCGCCTCGTGTCAGGGCCGTGTCAGGAACCGTGGCCAGCATCGTCGTCATGGATGACACGAACGGGCCCACGGTCGCGACCGAGTCCCGCCCCCTCCACGGAGCAGCCAAGCGGCTGCTCGCCGACCGGCACTCGCTGCCCCTGTCGATCGCTCTGCACCTGGTCCCCGGCGCCCTGATCGTCGCGGTCTACCTGTTGTTCGCCGAACCGTTCGTCCTGGCCATCGGCGCCCCGGTGTTCCTGGGCTGGGCGATCGCGCTGTGCGTGGTCCTCGGCCCGCTGATGGCGGGCCTGTACTGGCTGGGCCACCAGCGCAACGGCAGGTTCTCCTTGCGCGGGGTGCTGCACTACACGGGCAAGCCGTTGCCGAGGGGAAAGCTCGTCGCCATGGCCATCCCGATGTTCCTGTGGATGATGGTGCTGTCGACCGCGCTCATCCCCTTGGACAACTTCGTCTTCGACCACTTCTTCACCTGGCTCCCGTTCGCCGACGCGGGCGGCAGCGCCACCACGTACCTCCAGGGGAGCGGCCGCTCGGCCATGCTCGCCACGCTGGTGGTGTGCCTGCCGCTGACCGGGATTGCGCTGCCGCTGATCGAGGAGTTCTACTTCCGCGGGTTCCTCATGCCCCGCCTCGCCCACCTGGGCCGCGGGGCGCCGGTGCTCAGCACGGTCCTGTTTTCGCTGTACCACTTCTGGGCACCGTGGACGTTCGTGTCGAAGCTGGTGTTCTTCTTCCCGGGCCCGTGGTTCGTGTGGAAGAAGAAGGACATCCGCCTGTCGATCGCGATGCACGTCGGAACAACCTCGATCTCGACGGTAGGCGGTATCGTCGCGATCGCGTTCAACATCGTGTGATCCGCGCCCGGAACACTGCCGAAACACCCACCAGCTCGCCGCGAACAATCTGCAGTTGCCGTTACCAGGCAACGGGTCCGAGGCGATCGATGAAGATCCCGGTCGGTCCGTCGGCGTCGAGCGTCGCGAGTTCGATGATCGGGTCGGTGCCCTCGGTGACCGTCAGCTGGCCGGTGTGGTTGTTCATGTCGGTGGCGGTGAACTTGTGGTTGACGACCTCACCGGGGGTGATGGCGTTGAACTTGATATTCGGGAGCGCCTGGGTGTACCGGACGGTGATCATGTTCAGCGCCGCTTTCGACGAGCTGTAGGCGAGCTCGTGCATTTTCGAGGCGGGCTGCGTGGGATCGGCCATGACCGCGAAGGAGCCCACGGCGCTGGACACCATCACCACCCGCGGGTTGTCCGCCGCAGTCAGCAGGGGCAGGAACGCGTGCGTGACCCTGACCGGCCCGTACACGTTGGTGTCGTAGACGGAGTGGATCTCCTCGGCCGTGGCGTCCGCGGGCGGGACAACGTTCCCCGGCGCGCCGGCGTTGTTGATCAGCACGTCCAGCCGGTTGGTGTGCTTCCGCACGAGCCGCACGGCGTCGGCCACCGACTCGTCCGAGGTCACGTCCAGCGGGACCATGACGACGTTCGCGCCGCCCGCAGCCAGCTTGTCGGCGGCCGCCTGGCCCCGGCTTTCGTCCCGTGAGCCGAGGAAGATCGTCCAGCCCCGCTCGCCGAGCCGCCGAGCCGATTCGAAACCGAGCCCCTTGTTGCCTCCGGTGATCAGCACCGAGGTCTGTTCTGTGTGCGTCATGCCCACCAGACACCGCGTCCCGCTCGGTTGTGACCACCTGTGAACGAGCTCACACGGACGATCGCCGACTCCGGCAACGGCCACTCCGCGGCAACGAGGCTGAGCCGGTCCCCGTAAGGGAAACGATCACCCTCGTCGGCAGGTAACGGCCCGCGGACGAAGCACCGGTGCAGCAGCAGTTCGCGTCGCTGGTCCAGCGGTTCCGGCTCGTCCTCGGACCAACCGGCCGGAAGCACCGGAGGATCGCCACCGATGTCCGCCTCTCCGTCCCAGTTCAGGAGTCCGATGGCGGAGAAGAACTCCGTGTGCATCGCCGGCCCGCTGTCGTCCATGCTGTCGGCGCAAAACCGCTCGATCAGATAGTCGCTGACCCGGCTGAGCCCGTACAGCTTTCATGAGCCGCCAGGGCTGCTCGTCGTCCTCGGTGTACCCGCCGGCGGGCAACCGCTCCCGATGACGCAATGGTTCCAGTTCGGCCAGGTGCTCGGCCGCTGCCGTCCGCCGGCCGCTCAGGTACTGCCGGCACGCATCGGGCTCGTCACCGCAATCGAGCAAGCCCTCGTACAGCCGCCGGAAGTACAGCCAGGCGAGTTCCACGCCGTGATCATGATCCAGCCGGCGAGCATCCGCAACGAGGTTCCTCGCCGGCGAAACGTCCGGTGGGATCAGTGGGGTCGGGACAGCCGGCGGCGACGGATGGTTCGTCGGACGACGGCGTAGGTGTAGAAGTCGGTGAGTACGACCACCGGGGTGACGAGCACGACCGGCAGGAGCACTCGGTCCCAGCCGCCGCCGAGGAGCGCGTGGATCAGGGTTGCGAGGAGCCAGCAGAGGTAGCCGCCCCAGGTCAGGATCATGACCACCTGCCACGGTCGTTTGTGGAGCAGGATGTCGGCGATGCCGGGGCGAGGGGCTTTGTCCCGGGGGGTCAGTGCCATGTGGGGCGTCCCCGTGGAGTACCGGTGCCAATGGTCGAATCGTTGGTAGATGTAGTCGATGATGTCCGGTTCGGCTGGTGCGGTTGGTTCGCGGAGATCGGCGAGCAGGTTGTCCAGTTCGAGTCGGGTCGCGGCGGCGTAGGCCGCGGCGACCCGGTCGTCGTACTCGGCGAGGTCGAGCTGGCCCTTGGCGTGTGCCCGGCGCAGGGCGCGGGCGGCTTCGTCGCGTTCGCGGTGGGAAACGCGGTGGTCGGCGGGTTCCGAGCGGCGCCGTCCTCGTCGCGGCCGGTGCAGGTCGGCGAGCAGTGCGGCCAGTTCGTGGTCCGTGTCGGCTGCTGCCGCCGCCCTCGCTCGGTCGGTGTGTTCGGCGGGAGTGAGCCGCCCGTCGGCCAGTGCCTGGTCCAGTTCGGCACGCGTGGCGTCGCGTTCGGCGGGACCGGCCCGCAGCTCCAGGTCGGCCGCGAGCGCGTCGAGCTCGCGCTGCCGCACGGCCTGGTCGATCCACGCCGCGGCGCCGTCCCACGCCTGCGGATCCACCCGGCCGCTGGTGATCGCCGCCTCGACCTCGGTCAGCGCGGCCTGCCGGTCGGCCGTGGACAGCAGAACGTCGGCGGGTGCCGTGCCGGGCGTGTCCGGCATCGTGATCGCCTCGCCCGGGTCGGGGACGCCTTCAAGGCGTGCGTGGTGCCACACACCATCTACGACCGGGTGGATCATGAGGGGATCGATGTAGATCACCGCGGCTGTCATGACGCTCGGCCCCACGTGAAGTCGGCCAGCGTGTCGGCTGCGGCTGAGTTCCTTTGTGCCTGGCGCTGAAGGGCTTTTGCGGTGCCGGAGTACTTGTTGAGGAGTGCCTTCTCGGTGAGGTATGTGGTGCAATGGACGTTTTTGAACGCTACCGCCATCGGAGTGCGTCGGTCCTCGAAGAGAGTGAAAGCGTGCGCCGGGCTCGGATTGTTTGCTGTCGTCGGGACGATCCGGACGGTGACGTGGTGCAAACTCGCGACGCTTCGAAGGCTTCGGATCTGTGCGTCTGCGTCAGGTTCGTCGCCCGCAGAACGTAAGGCGTCCTCGCCGATGAGGAAGAGGTAGCGGCGAGGGCCGTTCAACATCCCTTCCCGGCGAACGGTTCGTTCAAATGGTTCGAGTTCGGGACAGGCAGGCTCTTCGTCGGTGCCGGGTTCGCGATCAAAGTGTTGCGGAAGCCGCAGGAGATCCGGAAGGCAGAAAGGAGACCATTCCACAACCCGGTCGGACAGTTGCTCGTACGTCCACATCAGACTGAAGGACCGCATATCATCGGTTGCGACGAGGTTGTCGTCGTAGACGTGCTTGGCCGACTCCATGAACTTCTCGTATTCGACGCCGCTGATCCCGAGGAAGCCGAGGATGTGGGAGACGGCGGGAGGATGCGGGATGTGGGTGCCGAGCTCCAAGCCGGACAGGCGCGCCGGTGACATGCTGAGCTTGTCGGCGAGACGGCGCAAACCAATCTTTCGCCGCTCGCGTGCCTCGCGAAGGCCCGCACTGACGAGCAACACGGCAGGGCGACGGATGGTTGGCAATGACATGATCGATCTCTCTGGTGGTGGTCGTTCTGCGGGGTGCGTCCGGGAGCGAAGGCCCGTTACCGCCAGCGCTCCGGCAGCGGGCGCGGTGGGCCGAACTTCGGCCAGAAGACGTCCAGTACCAGCGTGGCCGCTTGATGGTCCGTTTCGGTCAGCTGCTCGCCGGGTTTGCGCGGTCGACCGAGCTGCTGGAAAGCGGCTTCCAAGGAACCTGCGTCATCCGGTTGGGACGCCGCGGGCAACCAACTCCGACCCGAAGGGGCAACCTGGCGCTCGGGCGAAGCGCCTGAGCCGTCGGGCATCTTGTTGTAACGAAGTGCTACCGCTGTCGCTTGCATGGGTGTCAGCGTGCAGTGGAAGGTTGCGGCCGCAAACGACGTCGGCGTATGAGTTTTAGCAGGTAGGAGTCGCGTGGTGCCGGATTCCATACATCAGGAGGATGGAATCCGGCGCCATGTTGTGTGCGATCGAATACACTGCGTGTCAAGTGGTGGGAGGAGGGAGACCGACGTGCAGACGCCGACGAGAAGGTGCGAGAAATGCGGTGCGCGCCTGGCTCGTGATCGCGTGAGCAACCACTGCGGACCATGCATCCGCCTGTTGATCGCGCACGAGGCGCCACCCCAGCCGGACACCTTCTGGGCCGCCGACAGCATCCGCGCTGCGCTGAAGGACCGCCATTTCGGCAGGCTCTTTGCCGCCTACCGTAAAGAATCCAACCCGCACGTGTCGCAGGCTGCGCTCGGCCGTTGGCTTGGCCTGACGCAGGCGCAAGTCAGCCGGCTGGAAGCGCCGGGCGCCCGCCCTCCGAGCAACCTGGTGAACCTCGAACGCTGGGCGAAGGCTCTGCAAGTCCCTCCAGCACTGCTGTGGTTCAGCGTTTCTCATACTGTCAACGAGTTGGCGGGCTCAGGCGACGACATTAGCCTCGGTCGCGTGCAAAGGCGACAGTTCTTCAGGACCGCAGGTGTCGGTGCCACGGCCATCGGCGCATCACTACTCGGCGCCGGACCGGCCGTCGCGGCAAGCCCGCCGAAGCCCCGCAGCACGGACGTCGAGATCGTACGCGACATGACAGCCACGTTCCGGCGTCTGGACAACCGCTTCGGGGGCGGACATAGCCGCGCCACGACGACGATCACAAACTACCTGACATCGACCGTCGCGCCGATGCTGAAGGACACGACCAGAAAAGCCGCGGCACGAGAAGAACTGCTCGGCGCGGCCGCCGAGTTGCACCAAGTCGCCGGCTGGATCGCGTTCGATGTTGGCAACGCTGCGGAAGGGCAACGGCGCCTCCGCGATGCGTTGAAGCTGTCTCAGGACGCGGGCGATGATGCCCTCGAAGCCGAGATGTTGGCGGCCATGAGCCATCACGCCGCATTCAACGGTGCCCCCGAGGTTGCCGTCGACATGGCGCTCGCCGCACGGCGTACGGCGAAGAGGTCGGGTCTGGCAGCTCTGCAGGCGGAGGCCGCCGTGCTCGAAGCGCATGGCCATGCGCTGCAAGCGAACTCCTCGGCTTGCTTCGCGGCCCTGCACGAAGCCGAGCGTGCCTTCGAACGCTTCTCGCCCGGATCGGGACCGGCTTGGCTCAACTACTTCGACAGCGCGTACCTGTCGGCGAAGTTCGCTCACGTGTTCCGTGACCTCGGCTCCGCGCCAGAAGCCGAGCAGTTCGCTCGCCGGGCGCTCGGAATGGACGACGGATACGAGCGGGGGAGGCTGTTCAACACCGCGCTGCTCGCGTCGACGCTGGCCGACCAGGGGCGCGTCGACGAAGCGTGCGTGGAGGCCACCGCCGCGGTGCGCATGAGCGAGCAGGTCCGATCGATCCGAGGCGGTGCCTACCTCGCCGACGTCGGCCGTCGGCTCAGCCCTTACCGCGGCGATCGGCGGGTGCGTGCGCTCTACACGCAGATGGACGCCGCCGGCGTGCCCACCCCGATTCAGCGATAGAACGCGAGGACGTGGAGCAGCGCGACCTGCGAAGCCGCGCCGACGATCTCACCCTTGGTGATGCGCTCACGGACTGTGTCGAGCGGGATCCACGCGACCCGCTCGGCCTCGTTGATGTCTTCGGGCTCACCGACGTACTCCGCTCCGCGGGCGATGAAAAGCAGGTTCTCGGCGTCGGCGCTCCCGACGGTGGGCTGCATCGATCCCAACGGTTCGACGTTCAACGGCCGCCAGCCGGTCTCCTCCTCGACCTCGCGGACAGCGGTCGCCGCGGCGTCCTCTCCGGGGTCGACGTAGCCGCCAGGAAGCTCCCAGACCCATCGGTCGATGATGAACCGGTGCCGCCACATCATGAGGACGCGGTCTTGGTCATCAAGGACCGCCATTATCGCGGCCTTGGGCATGCGGAGCACGTACTGCTCGAACTTGACGCCGTCGGGTAACTCGACCGAGGCGATGCTCAACCGCAGGCGGCGGGTGTCGTCGACGACTCGCTCGCCGTGGATCTTCCAGCGCGTCTGCTCTTGCCCGTTGGGTTCGATGGCCACATCACGAGATGCTACGACGTCGCCCGCGGGGTGCGCGCGCTATCGGACGAGGATCACTCTCAGTGCGCCGTCCCGTCGGGAGCATCGGTGCACAGTCCTTCGCCCGGTCGGCGGTGTCACTCGCGCAGGCCCTGCGAAAGTGCGAGGAGTTCCCTCAAGTCCGCCTCCATTCCAGGGTCCGCCGGTCGAGCAACGACGTGTACGCCAGCCCGGGGCTCGCCTCCGGTGCTTCGAAGAAGACCCTCTCGTAGTCGTTCCGCGGACAACGTCGATGAGCCGTCGGTGGCCTCGTCCGGCTCGAGGTAAGGGCTCAAGCAGACCAGGCCATCCCTGCATTCGATGGCTCGGCGGTAGAAGTGCAGCCGCATGTGGCGCACGCGGAAGGCCTCGCGGGCTTGCGATGTCGTCGGAAGCAATGTGATGTCCGGAAAGGCCTGGCGCAAGGAAGTCCACAACGGCCTCAGCCGGCGGTAGTGCTTGCGATCCATGAACCACAATCGAAGCTTCACGACTCCGGCGCGAACCCCAGGGTATGCGACCCCGAAGAAGAAGATGGAGATGCCCAGAGCCAGAAAGGGAGTAGTCCATAAACCGCTCCCGGGAACCACGTCATGCCGAAGTCCCAGTCGGCCGGTAGTCGAAGCGATCCGAGGTAGATGCGTTCCCAAACAACAGATGACAAGGCCCGCACCCGCGACGCGCAAACTGAGCCGCACCCGCGACTGACCTTGGTCTCCGGCCCGCCAGGTCAGCACCGCGCCGCGCCCTGTGGCGTAGGCCATGTAGACATTGCCGATCAAGTAGAAGAGCAGTTGCATCGTCGCCGAACCCGCTGCCTCGTAGCTGAAGCTGCCGGAGCTCTTGTCGGCGAGTACGAAGGTGGCTGCCAGGCCGCAGCTGGCGACGAACGCGATCCCGATCTCGACCATCCCACGCGACGCGACACCACGAGAATCCACTATGGACTCAAGTAGGATGATCAGCAGGGCGAAGAAGAACGTTAGCACGACGTTCTGCAACAGCTTCGGCAACTGGCTCGAGGCTCCCGGCAGGGCGGAGGCGGGATCTGCCGCGAGCTGCGCGGTCAACGCGAGGAAGACGAGAAAGGTGCATGCGGTGATCACCCGAAGGTCGCGGTCGACCGGAACGCGGATCAGCTGGGAGATCTTCCATCCGGAGGCCCCCGCGGCCGCACCCCACATCGCGAGGTTGGGCACGCTCATCACAGCCAGCCCTGGTGGTCGTCGAAGGCCCCATGCAATCGTCGGCTGGCCTTGCTCCCCTGGACAGGAGAGAACTTCAGGGCTTCCAGTAAGGTCGCCCATTCCTTGATGACCGTGGCGACCATCTCGGCCTCGCGTTCCGCGACGAGGCTGTAGCCGTCGCGGCGCAGAGCGTCCCTGACGACCTCGGGTGGGATGTCAGGGAACAGCGCGGCGAGGCCGGTCGCGCCGCCTTCGGTGCTGTGACCGCTGATCATGTGCCCGACCTCGTGCAGGATGATGTGGTCCTGGTGCGCGGCGGTGGTGTGCTGCTGGAACAGGATCCGGTCGGCGTCGGCGAAGGCAATCCAGAGCCCGAAAGCCCCCGGCACCGGCAGCGGATACGGCACGAGCTCTATCGGCCGCCCGCGGTGCTCGGCTAGCTTCAAGCACAGGGCGCGGACGTCGAGTGGCGTGTCGACGTCCAGATCTCGGAGAAGCCTCTTCACTCCTCGGCGCAGATGCAGGTCGTTGCGCCAAGTGCCTTCGCGAGGACTACGACGTGAGCGCAACTCGGTCGAAGATTCTCGTGATCGCCGCCGCTGTCGCCTTCGGGTGGCTGACCAACCCGTTGTGGCCGCCGGGCAGCTCGGCGAACGGGACGCCCAAGTCGCCGGCGAGCTGCTCGGCGCAGCGGTACTCCCATTGACCTCGGGAAAGATCGCCGCCGGTGAGAACTGAGCTTCCCCCCGTTCGCCGGACACGGCGGGTGTGGGGTCAGGCCGGCGCGTCTGGTGGCCGGTTGAGGGCCTCAAACGTGGCGGGGCTGTGCATCCCGATCTTGGAGTGTCTCCGTTTCGGGTTGTACCAACACACTATCCATTCGAATATCGCGTTGGCAAGTTCGTCGCGGGTTTTCCAGGTTTTCGAGTCGAGAAGTTCGAGCTGGAGGGTTCCCCAAAACGATTCCATCATGGCGTTGTCGTAGCAGTCACCGACGGTGCCCATGGAGGCGAGCAGGCCTGCGGCGCGGAGGCGTTGCCCGAATGCCCACGAGGTGTATTGCGATCCGTGGTCGGAATGCAGGATGGTTTTTCTGCCGTCGGGTTGGCGGCGGAGAATGGCCATGCCGAGGGCGTCGGTAACCAGTTCGGTGCGCATATGGTCGGCGATGGACCAGCCGATGATGAGCCGGGAATAGGCGTCCATCACGGCGGCGCAGTAGACGCGGCCTTCCTCGGTGGGGTGTTCGGTGATGTCGGTGATCCACAACCGGTCTGGGGCGTCGGCGGTGAACCGGCGGTTGACCAGGTCGGCACGGGGTTGCCCGGCCGGGTCGCGGACCGTGGTGACATGCCGCCGGCGACGGTAGAGGCCCTGGATGCCGGCTTCGCGCATGAGCCGCTCGACCCGTTTGAGGTTGACCGGCATCCCCAGACCGAGCCGCAATTCGGCGTGCACCCGCGGCGAACCATAGGTGCCGCGGGAATCGGCGTGGATCTGTTCGATGTGTTTCAGTAACAGCGCGTTCTCCTCCTCTCGAGCCGAGGCCGGCCGGTCGCGCCATTCGTAATAGCCGGAGCGGGACACGTTCAATACCCGGCAGGCCACCGCGACGTCGATACCGTCGGCGGCGAGCTCATGGACCAGCGGGAAGGTTACTTTGGGAGGATGTTCTCCCGCGCGAAGTACGCCGCCGCGCGTTTGAGGATCTCGTTCTCCATCTCCAGCTGCCGGTTCTTGCGGCGCAGCTCGGCGAGTTCCTTCTTTTCCGCGCTGGTCAACCGGGTGGCTGAGCCGTTGGTGTCGGCGTCGGCCTGGGCCATCCAGTTGCGCAGGCAGGACTCGCTGATGCCCAGTTCCTTGGCCAGCGCGGCGACCGGTTTGTCGCCCAGGCGGGCCAGCTCGACGGCACGCTGACGGAACTCAGGCGGGTGTGGTGCAGGCATCGGAACATCCTCCCTGGTGACCGGCGGTCACCTCAGGTCAGGTGTCCGGACAACCGGGGGAAGCTCAACTGGCGTACCGTGCTGGCCGCGGCGCGCTGACGTTTGTGTCCGGGCAATACGGAGAGCTGTCCGACTTCTACGACAGCAGCTTCAACGAGACGATCCCCGTCGGAGCCACTCCGCAGGAAGCGCCCCTCGGCGAGCAACTCCGCGGCGTTTCTCCCTCGGACTTCTCGTCCTTCGCGGAGCAGTTCGGCATCGACGCGACCCCGGACTTCCCCATCGTGGCCGACGTGGCCGCGACCACGCCAGCCGGTACGCCGGTGACGGTCCGCCCGGACACGAGCGACCCGGCCGGGCACCCGTTGACGTTGGTGGCGGATCAACCACCGGCTCACGGCACCGTCGCCGTGGACGGCACGGCCGTCACCTACACGCCTGCGGCCGGGTTCTCGGGCACCGACACCTTCACCGTGAAATCGACCAACGGCACCCTCAGCTCCGACCCGGCGACCATCACGATCACGGTCACCCCGGCCGTGGTGAACCACGCGCCGGTCGCCGGAGCACAGGCCGTCACCGCGGTGGCCGGTCAGCCGTTGCCGATCACGCTCACTGGCACCGACCCCGACGGGGACAACCTCGCCTACACCGTGCTGACCGCTCCGGTCCACGGCACGCTCAGCGGGACGGCCCCGAACCTGACGTACACGCCGGCACCCGGGTTCCAAGGTCCGGACTCGCTCACCTTCAAGGTCAACGACGGCAAGGTCGATTCCCCGGCCGTCACGGTGGCGATCACGGTCGTGCAGGCCGCCGGCTGCCAAGCGGCGCCGAAGCTCGACACGCAGGTGAGCGCGACCAGCGGCGGTGGCCGAAACAGAGTCACCTCCCTGCCGGTCACCACACGGGGAAGCGGCGAACTCTTGCTGGCCTTCATCGGCGCCGACGGCCCTCAGGGCCGCCAGCAGCGCGTGATGACCGTCGTCGGCGGAGGCCTGAACTGGACGCTCGCCGCACGGGCGAATACCGGCGGGGGCACAACCGAGGTGTGGCAGGCGTACGCGAAGCGTCCACTGGACCGTATGAGGGTCACGACGATCTTCGCTCGAGGCGGGTTCGACAGCACCATCACCGTGGCCGCCTACAGCGGTACCGCTCGCAAGCTCGGCGCCACCGGTTCGGCGGCCTCGCGATCGGGCAATCCCGCCGTGGCGGTCTCCACGACGAGTTGCAACGCGGTGGTGTGGGCTCTGGGCCATGACCTCTCCGACGCCAAGGCGCCCACCGTGTCGCCGGGGCAGACGATCGTCCACCAATTCCTCGATGGCCGTGCGCGAACCTCTTACTGGGTCAAGCGGACCGACAATCCCGTCCCCGCACGCACTCGGGTTGTCTTCACCGACTCGAAGATCACCAGGGACAAGTGGGCGTACGTCGCCGTGGAGGTGGTCCCGGCTCGATAAACAACGGGAACCGTCGCCGGCCGGCAACCTCAGGATTGCCGGCCGGCGGCCCATGTCAGCTGCCTGGCGTGGCGGTCCAGGAGGGCCTGCGCGAGGGCGTCCTGCGGTCCCCGGGTGGCGGCGGTCAGCGCGATGCTGTCGTCCCCGACCTTGTTGATGACCGACCCGCGTTTCTGCCGGCACGGGTGCCGGACTCGCCCGGGATTGCCGGCCAGTCGAGCCGGTCGAAGTCGAGCAGGTCCAGCTCTCCGCACAGGCGGTCACCTGCGTCAGCGATCTCGGCAGGATCGTCGCACCAGTCGCCGACGACCAGTTCGAGGTCCGCCATACGACACGGCCCGCCGAAATCCTGTTCGGCTGGATCCAGGCCCGGTCGCCTGCAGATTGCGCCGGACGTTCGATAGGGAGCGCGGCCAGTTCTCTCACCAATTTCACTGGGGCACAGCTGGGGCAAACCCCCTCCTCGGACCGCGCTAAGCCGCACGGAACTGCACCCAACTGCCCCAGACTGCCCCAGTCGACCCTGGCAGTGAGGGGGTCAGGGGTTCGAGTCCCCTTAGCTCCACTGGTCCGAAGCATCGGTAGCCCCTACACCGGCGTTGACCTGCAAATTATGCGGCTCAAGGGGGTTACCGATCGGCTTACGACCCTGTGACAAAACCCGAACTCTCGGGCTGATGCGAGCGTGATCCAATGACCGCTGTCCGTGCGCGGTCCATACCGGACGATGTCGCCGTCGGACACCCTGGTCTTCGTACTGGCGCCCTCCGCGATGTGCGCCCTTGAGTGAGCAGGTCTGGCTAACGTCACTAGCGGCTGCTGCGATCCCATTGACTGATAACTTCAATAAGACCCATCCGGTTGAGAGGCCAATCAGGCTTCCGTCTTCTGGCCAGCAGGTTGTTCAGCCCTGATGATCGACACCAGCGGTCGCGCGCGGGCGGCGCCAATACGCCGCTTTCGAGAAGACGAACGCCCCCGCTTGACAGTGAAGTGGACACGACGACAACGGCGTAGTCAGGAACCAACGCCGTTGTCGGAGCCGACGCACTCTCAGGCAGCCGTGACCGGCAGGTCGATGAGCTTCATGAAGTGGCTCAACGCGGCGTTCTGCCGTTCGGGCGTCCACAGTTCGGGGTGCTCGATCGCCGAGAGCACCATTCCGCTGGTCCACAGGCGGATCAGGTCGACCGTGGGTTCGATTTCGCCGGGGCTGATGAAGTCGCCGATCGCGGTGGCGATCAGGTTACGCATGCCCGGTTCAAGGAGGGCGAGGTGACGCTCGATCGCCGGCTCGACGTTGCGGTGGCTGACCAGGGCGACGCGGGCGCGTTCGATGGCCATGCCTTCGTCGTTGTCGGGCATGAAGTAGCGCACGATGGCCTCGAGCCGCTCGTGCGGGTCCTCGATCGCGATCAGCTCGTCCTGAACGGTACGTGCGTCCTCGAGTGTTTGCTGCAACATCGTGTCCAGCAACGCGTCGCGGCTCGGAAAGTAGTGCGTCACCATCGTCACCGACCCGCCGAGGCGGTTGCTCACCGCTCGAAGGGTGAACTTGGCGAACCCGAGATCTCCGAGCACCCGGATCGCCGCATCCACGATCTTCTCCCGCCACTCGTCGTGATCGACGAAGATCGGCACCATGCCTCCCAGACAGCTTCGTTATACAACGACGGTTACATAGTAGTGGGCGGCCAGGCTGCACACCACCAAACCCTCAGGATCTGGTGTCGATCACGCCCTCGTGCAGCGGGTGCGGCTCCTGTTTGAGCGCCGCTTTGTGCACCTTGCCACTGGGCGTATACGGAAGCTCCGCACGGAATTCCACGTACCGTGGAACTTTGAACGGCGCCAGCCCACCGCGAGCCCAGGCGACGACCTGCTCGGCCGTGAGCTCCACACCCGCTTCCGGCACCACGATCACCTTGACCTCTTCCTCACGATCGGGGTCCGGCACCGGCACCGCGGCGACGGCTTCGACGCCGGGCATGCCGTCGAGATGCAGTTCGACTTCGGCGGCGGAGATGTTCTCGCCACTGCGGCGGATCATGTCGCGAAGGCGGCCGCGGAAGTAGTGCTGGCCGTCGTGGTCTTTCACGACGAGGTCGCCGGTGCGGAACCAGCCGCCGGGCAAGAACAGTTCGGCGTTGGCCTCGGGACGGTTGTGGTACCCGAGCATCATGCCGGTGCCGCGGACGCACAGCTCGCCCACCGTACCGGCCGGGACTTCTCCAAGATCCTTGTCGATGACTTTGGTTTCCCGGTTGGGGTAGCAGAAACCCATCGAACCGGTGCCGGCGAGGTCGTCGCGGTCGAACGGGACGGCCGTTCCCGAGCCGATCTCGGTGCTGGCGTAGCACTCACGGGCTTTGATCCCGAACCGCTCTTCGATCGGCGCGTACGCGACAACGGGCAGGCCGGCGACCGGAGCCTGCTTGAGGGCGAGTGACTTGTCGCGCGGATCCTCGGGAAACTCGAGCATGTCCTCGTCGATCCAGGCGAAGTCGATGCGGTAGTCGTGCAGCCAGCCCATGAACTTGCGCCGACTCAGCCCCGGGGTGATGTACAGCGCGGCGCCCCGGACGACGGCGAGCATGAAGTACGCCTGATTCTGCATGTAGTAAAAGGGGTGGTCGGCGAGGATCCGCCTGGCCTCCTGCTCCAGGGCCACACCGTAGAGCCCCAGTTCCATCCAGTACTCGTGGGTCAGCAAACATCCCTTCGGCAGCCCGGTCGTTCCCGAGGTGAACTGGATGTTGGTGACTTCCAGGGGGTCGATCGCCGTGCGGCGAGGGGTCGGGGTCGACGCGACGAGCTTCTCGTAGCTCAGCCCGGCACGATCGCTCGCACCGATCGCGACGACCCGGTCGAGTCCTACCGGGCCGACCCGTCCGTCGGTGGCGTGTTGCTCGATGAGATCTTCGGTGCCGATGAGCCACGTTGCTCCGGCGTCACCGAGCACGAACGCTAGTTCGCGATAGGTGTACTTCGGATTGAGGGGCACGATGGCCGCACCCGCCTCGACGATGGCGAGCCAGGCGATGGGAAATTCCACCTGGTTGCGGGTGATGACCCCGACCTTGTCACCGGGACGCAGTCCCGTCGCCTCGAGTCCCGAACGCACGCTGGTGACCGCGGTCCGCAGTTCGCTCCAGGTCAGCGAGCGTTGCTCACCCTCGATCTCGTGCAGGGCCGCGCTGTCCGGCCACGCCGCCGCGGCGGCGTCGAGGGCATCGGGCATGGTCTTGCCCAGCAGGGACTGCTGGTGCGGGGTCAAGTCGGCACGCAAGTGCGTCATGAGTCACTCCTGGCGTCGGTGGAACCGGACTCTGCGGCCGGGCCGGCCTCGTCGTCGGTGACCCACAACGCGCGCTGTGTCGCGACGAACGCGGGCTTGTCACGGCCGTCGACGCGGGCGGTGAGGTCGAGCACGACCAGGTGCCCCTGGGCGCCGCGGTCCACGACCTCGCGGACGGTACCGGTGATGCGGAACCGGTCGGTCACGCGGACCACCGACACGAACCGCACGTGGTCGAGCCCGTAGTTCCACGGCACGCACCGGAACTCCGGCACGAGCACGTGGTTGAGCAGGTAGTCGATCATCCCGAGGAGGTGAAATCCTTCGACGAGCCCGGGACCGTAGCCGTCCCCGTCGCCCTCTTCGCAGGGGTGGGGGTAGCTGTCGAGGTACGTGGCGAACTCGAACTGCTCGGAGCGGTCGGGATCGACGGTGAACCACGGTGTCGTGAAGGAACGGCCGACGAGCCCGGGAATGGCCGCGGGCGAGTCGACGGTGATGATGACGACCTCGGAGGTGTCGGAGAGGTCAGCAGCCAAGATTCTATGCTCCTCGTTATATAAGATTCGTTCTATTTCCGAGTCAGGTGAATGCTCGGGCAGGCGAGCCAGCCTCAGCCGGAGCGACGGCGGGGCTGCCAGCCTGGCCGGGGTACCGCGTCGACCAGAGCCTGCGTGTAGGGCTGTTGCGGAGAGTCGAGGACGTCGATCGTGCGCCCCTGTTCGACAATCTGCCCCTTCCGCAGCACCACGCAGGTGTCGCTGACCTGTCGCACCACGCCCAGGTCGTGCGACACGAACAGATACGTGATGCGGGTTCGCTCGCGGATGTCTGCCAGCAGGTTGAGCACCTGGGCCTGCACGCTGACGTCGAGGGCGGAGACCGCCTCGTCGAGGATCAGCAGTGTCGGCTCGAGCGCGAGGGCACGGGCGATCGCGACGCGCTGGCACTGGCCGCCCGAGAGCGATCGTGGGTGGTGCGCGGTGTGCCGCTCGTCCAGGCCGACCGAGTCCAGCAGCTCCGCCACCCGGTCCGCGCGGTCGGCTTTGCGCCGCATCCCGTGGACTCGCAGCAGCTCGTGCAACCCGGCCCCGATCGCCTGACGGGGGTCCAGCGAGCCGTAGGGATCTTGGAAGACCATCTGCACGCCGCACCCGGATCCTGCGCTGGCCAGCTCCACCGAGCCCTCGGTGGCGGTTTCGAGCCCCGCCACGATCCGGGCCGCAGTGGTCTTGCCCGAGCCGGATTCGCCCACGACCGCAAGGCATGAGCCGCGTTCGACGGAGAAGCTGACGTCGCGCAGCGCTTCGTGCGCACCGCCGGCTCGGCTGTGAAACGTCTTGCCCAGTCCGGTGACGTCGAGGACGAGGTCCCGGTGAGTGACGGCCGTCATGACGCACGCTCCGGCAAGCGGTCCACGATGTCCTCGGCGTGGTGGCACGCGACCGACCGTCCCTGGACCGTGCGCTGCTGAGGCCGTTGCGTCCGGCACTCGTCGGTGGCGAAGGAGCACCGCGGCGCGAAGGGACACCCCTCCCCCACCTCGTAGGCGGCGACCGGTCGCCCGGGGATCGCGGTCAACCGGCGGACTTCGGTGGTCGAGGGACGAGAGGCCAGCAGGCCCGCGGTGTAGGGGTGCAGCGGGCGCTCGCAGACCTCGGCGGAGGTCCCGGTCTCCACAATGGACCCCGCGTACATGACCGCGACCCGGTCGGTGACCGCGGCCGCGAGGTCCAGGTCGTGGGTCACGAACAGCATCGCCAGCTGCCGGTCGCGGATCTGCTCGAGCAGGATCGCCAGGACGTCGGACTGGACCGTCACGTCCAGGGCGGTCGTGGGCTCGTCGGCGAAGATCAGGCGTGGTGACGGGAGCAGCGCGGCGACGATCATCACCCGCTGCAGCAGTCCGCCGGAGAGCTGGTGCGGGAACTGCGCCATCCGCCGCGGGGCATCATCGATGCCGACGTCACGCATGAGGGTGCACGCCCGTTCGATCGCCTCGTCCTCGGACAGCTGCCCCGCGCACACGACGCCTTCGGTCACGAACTGGGCAATGGTGCGGGTGGGGTTGATGTGCGCACGAGGATCCTGGTGGATCAGGGCCACGTCGCGCGCCCGGTACCGCGCGAGGTCGCGACGGTTGAGTTCCAGGACGTTGCTCGCGTCGAATCGGATGTGTCCCTCGGCGGTCATGCCCGGCGGCAGGAGGCGCATCGCGGCTTTGATCGACATCGACTTGCCCGAGCCGGACTCACCGACCAAGGCGACGGACTCGGCGGTGTCGACGTCCAGCGAGACGTCGCGCACCAGTGTGCGCTCGGTTCCACGCGCGCGTACGCGCAGGTTCCGGAGCGTCAGGAGTGGAGCGGGGGTCATGGCCGGCCTCCGGATCGGGACGAGAGCTGGGCGCCCAGGACGTTGAAGGCGACGACCGTGACGACGATCAACGAGCCGGCGACGAGACTTTGCTGAACGGCGCCATCGAGCAGTTCGGAGCGCCCGTCGGAGACCATGACGCCCCATTCGGCCGCCGGGGGCTGGATGCCCAGGCCGATGAACGAGATGGCCGCGAAGTCGGCGAGCGCCGAGCCCAGTCCGTAGGTGCTCTGGGCCACGACCATCGGCAGCACGTTGGGCACGAGGTGCCGCAGCGAGATCCGCCACGAGGACAGGCCGGCCAGCTGCAGGCTCTCGACGTATCCCCGCCGGCGCTCCCGGACGGCGACGCTGCGCACGACCCGCGCCATGTAGGGCGTGTAGACGACTCCGAGCGCCAGCACCGGCGCCCAGAACCCGGCGCCGAACACCGCCGAGGCCAGAACGGCGACCAGGATGCCGGGAACCGAGAACAGGACGTTGAGGAACCGGTTGACCGTGCGGTCGACCCAGCCGCCGTGCCAAGCGGCGAAGAGGGCGAGAGTCGTGCCGAGGGTCGAGCTGATCAGCACGATGACCGCGGGCCCGGCGAAGCTGAGCCGGGCGCCGGCCAAGGCACGCGAGAGGATGTCGCGGCCCAGCGAATCGGTGCCCAGCAGATGCCCGCCACTCGAGCCCTGGCCGGCCGCCAGCACGTCGGTCGCGGCCGGGTCGTAGGGCGCGATCCACGGGCCGATGATCGCCAGCAGGGTCAGGACACCGGCGAGCACGGCCGAGACCACCAGGGCCGGCCGGCCCAGTGACGCGTATCGCCGCCGGACGGTGGTTCCGGCGAACCGCCAGGTGATCGCCATCAGGACTTGGCCCTCTCCCGCGGATCCAGGAGCACCTGGACCAGGTCGATGATCGTGGTGACCCCGACGAACACCGCCACGATGAGCAAGCTGACCGCGGCGACGACCGGGTAGTCCTTGCTGGACACGCTGCGCACCAGCAAGGCGCCGATGCCGTCGATTCCGAATGTCTGCTCGACGACGACGGTGCCGGCCACCAGGCCGCCGACCGCGAGCCCCGACGCGGTCAGCACCGGCAGCGCGGCGTTGCGCAACGTGTGGCGGCGCAGGACGACACCGGCCGGCACGCCCCGCCCGTAGGCCGTCGTCACGTACTCCTTTTCGGCCTCCTCCGAGACGGCGGCGGAGGTCAGCTGGGCCACGTAGGCGCCATAGCCGATCGCCAGCGCGACGGCGGGCAGGGTCAGGTGCCACACCTGATCCGGGACGCCTGTGCCGCCGCCATAGGTCGGGAACCACCCGAGCTGGACGGCGAAGATGCCGATGAGCGCGTTGGCGGCCACGAAGCCGGGCACCGCGACGCCGAGGCCGACCAGCACCGACACGACCGGCCGCCCGCGGCGGCTGACCCCGCCGGCCACGCCGAGCCCGATGCCGATCACGATCACCAACACCGCGGCCATGACCACGAGCAGGACCGTCGTGGACAGGCGCGGTCCGAGCAGGCCGGTGACGTCCTGGCGCGCGGTCAGCGACGTACCGAAGTCGCCGTGCAGGACTCCGGTGAGCCAGTGCCAGTACCGCTCGAGCAGCGGGTCGCCGAGCCCGAGGCGCGCCCGCAGGTCCGCGCGGGCCGCGTCCGTGGCCTTCGCACCCAGGATCTGCGCGACGGGGTCGCCGGGGGCCGCGGCCAGACCGGCGTAGATCACGAACGACGCGGCAAGGATCGTCACGATGGCGCCGGCCACCATTCCGGCGATCCGCCGCGTCAGGTCATTGCGCAGCACCGACATAAGCCATCTGCGGCATCGACCAGTACGCGAACGAGGTGACCGCTCCGGTCAGCTTGTTGCTGAGGAACGTCGCCGTGTTCGTCGAGACGAGGGAGATCATGGCCGACTTCGGCTCGTAGAGCGCCTGGGCCTGGACGATCAGCTCGGCGCGCTGCTTGGGGTCGAACGACGCACGGGCGTCGCCGAGCAGTTTCGTCACCGCGGGATCGTCGAAATCGGTGTAGTTGTAGGGCTGGCCCGGCAGCAGGTCGAACCCGAGTGGCTCGAGCGGGTTCTGCTGCGAGTTGAAGTTCGAGGTGTAGAGGAGGTCGACGCCGGCACGTTTGGTCGCGTCGTAGCTGGCCTGGGCGAACACCAGGGGCTGCATGGTCTGAATCTTGATCTTGACCCCGATCGCGCTCGCCTGCTGCTGGAACAGCTGCGCGACGCGGGAGGACGCCTCGTCGCCGCCCTGGATCGCCAGCACCAGTTCACTGCCGTCGTAGGACGACTCCTTCACCAGCTGCTTCGCGGCGTTCACGTCGTAGGAGCGCGCCTTGACCCACTGGTCGTACGCTGGCTGGTAGACGGCGCGCTCGGCGGTGGGCCACGTCATCGGGGTCAGCTCGGTGTAGTTGGCCTGTCCGGCACCGTTGAAGACGACCTTGGCGATGCCGTCCCGGTCGACGGCTCGCTGCAGGGCATCACGCAGCTTCTGGTTCCGGAGCGGGCCGTCCGGACGGGCCACGAGCAGCTCCGTGCTCTGGGTCGAGGGACCGAACACCACCCGGCCGGTCTTGGCCGCCGTCAGTTTCGGCAACGTCGAGACGGGCAGCTCGTAGGCGCCGTCGATCTCGCCGGCCCCGAGGGCTTGGGCCAGTGCGGTGTCGTCGGAGACGAACGTGAAGTCGACTGTCTTCGCCTTTGGCTTCAGCTCGGTGTTCCAGTATTGATCGTTGCGCTCGATGGTGATTCCGCTGCCGGCCCGCCACGAGCCGAACTTGTACGGGCCTGTGCACATGAGGCCGCCGGTGGACGTCCCGACCTGGTCGCCGGTCTTCTCCGCCCACGCCTTTTCGAGGACGACCCCCGCCACGGTCGCCAGGTAGCCGATGAACGCCGAGTCAGGCTGCTTGAAGCTCACCGTGACTTCCTTGGCGCCGGTGACCGCGATGTCCCGGACGGAGGTGAAGCCGAAGCTGACGACCGAGTCCTGCGCCGCGGAGCGCTGCAGGCTGTAGGCGACGTCGCCGGCGGTGAGCGGCGTGCCGTCCCAGAACTTCACCCCATCGCGGATCGTGAGCTTCAGTTCCGTGGGCGAGACCTGCTGGTAGGTCGCCAAGTTCGGGCTGATGGCGAACTTGGCGTCCATTTTGAGCAGACCCTCGCACATGTTGCGCACGATCTGGCCGGAGCCGTAGTTGACCGCGTTGCGCGGGTCCAGGGTGTCGGGTTCGCCGGTGACGTTCCAGGTGATCTTGTCGACGTCTGCCTTGGCGGACGGCAGGGAATCGACGAGTTGCGACGCGTTGATCGGCTGGGAGCCCGCGGCGCCTCCGCCGCTGCAGGCCACCAGTGTGCTGCTCGCGATGAGTGCCGCGGCAGCGGCGGTGACTCCGCGCGCTGTCCGGGGGGCGATTTTCATGGGTTCTCCTTCAACCGGGGCGAGTACTCAGAGTTCGGGGTGCCGGGTGTGCCAGCTGGTCGCGCGCTCGTACCGCGCGGCCACCGACACCACGTCGGCGTCGGCCCAGAGGCGTCCGATGAACTGCAGGCCGATCGGCAGGCCTTCGGAAGTGAACCCGCCGGGTACGGACAAGGCGGGCAGTCCGGCATGGCTGGGGGGCTCGGTCATCTGGTGGATCAGCACGCCAAGGGGCAGCGTCTCCTGCCCGTCGACCAAGCGCGTCGGTCCGCGATCACCGCCGTGCGGGAAGGCGGCGACTGGCGTCGTCGGGGTCACCATGACATCGGCGTCGCCCATGGCGGCGAGGAAAGCGTGGTAGATATCGGTCTTGCCCCGGCGTAATGCCGTGTGGACCTGCTGCCCGGTCAGCGTCTCCGCCCGCTGGGCCAGTTCGAGGACCATGGGCCACACCTCCAGCCCCTTTTCTTGCATCTCCTGGGCGATTTCGAGGTACTCGTAGCCGTTGTAGTGGTCGAAGAACGTCATGGTGTCCGGCAACTCGATGCCGACCTCCTCGACGATCGCGCCCGCGGAACGCAGGTCCTCGATCGCCTCGGCGAAGAGTTTCCGGACGTCCGGATCCAGCACACGCTGCCCCAGGTCGGTGCAGGCGGCGACCCGCACACCGGTCAGGTCGCCGGGGGCGCGTGCCGTCTCGGCGTAACTGCGCGTGTCACGCGGAATCGAGAACCGGTCGGCAGGGTGGTGGCCGGCCGTCGCGTCGAGGACCAGGGCGGCGTCGAGCACAGTCCGCGCGATCGGACCGTCGGTCGTGTCACCGTCGGTGTTGCCGGCCGTCGGTACCCGGCCGATCGAGGGCTTGATCCCCACCGCGCCGCACAACGATGACGGCACCCGGATGGATCCGCCGCCGTCCGATCCCCAGGCGATCGGGCCGACACCCGCCACCACCGCCGCGGCGGCGCCCCCGCTCGAACCGCCCGCGTTGTACCCCGGTTTCCACGGTGTACTGGTCGAACCAGTCAATTTGCTCTCGGTGACACCGAGCAGGCCGAACTCGGGCGTCGTGGTCTTGCCGAGCAGGATCACGCCCTGCTCCTTGAGCCGGGCCCACCCGATCGCGTCCGTGTCCGGCACGAACTCCGCGAAAGCCGTGCAGCCGTAGGTGGTTCGCACTCCCGCGGTCTCCGCGAGGTCCTTCACGGTCATCGGAATCCCGTACAGCGGCGGCAACTGCTCGCCGGTCTGCAAGCGCCGCTCGGCTTCCTTCGCCGCCGCGCGGGCCTGATCGCCGGTGGGCGTGACCATGATGTTCAGCGTCGGGTCGACCCGCTCCATCCGGTCCAGGACCGCGTCCACCACCTCGACCGGCGACACCGCGCGGCTGCGATAGAGCTCGGCGAGCTCCGCGGCGGTCTTCCAGTGCAGCTCATCCGGCATGCCGGCTCCTCTGGTCGGGAACGCCAGCAGTATGTGTCACGCTGGTTGTGTAACGCAAGACATACAAAAAATTTCCCGTGAAAACTTGGCCGACATCGACCGGGATTGACCTCTTCCCAAGGGGATTATGTGTGACGTACGTTGTGTAACGTCATCGATATCTCGGTGTTGATGTCCGCCTCGCGGCCGGACGACCCCGGGCCGGCGAGAGCAGAGGAACCCCCGCATGACGGCTTCACTGGCGGATTCGATCTTGCAGCCGTTGTGGCTGGACACGCCCGACCGGCCCGCACCGCGGCCTGCGCTCGACGACGACATCGCCGCCGATCTCCTGGTGGTCGGTGGCGGCTTCACCGGTCTGTGGACTGCCCTGCGCGCGGCGGAACGGAACCCGGGTGTGCGTGTCGTGCTCGTCGAGCGTGATCGACTCGCCGAGCACGCCACCGGCCGCAACGGCGGGATCTGCGAGGCCAGCATCACCCACGGCGAACACAACGGCCGCGCTCGCTGGCCCGGGGAATACGACCACTTGCACCGCCTCGGCCTGGAAAACCTGGACGCCATCGAAGAAACCATCGACCGGTACGGAATCGAGTGTGGCTTCCAGCGCGGCGGGAGCCTGACCGTCGCGACGCGTCCACACGAAGTGGCCGCGCTTCGCCCTGGTCGGGAAGGCTTTCTCGACGCGATGGCCGTTCGCGAGATCATCGACTCGCCGACCTATCTGGCCGGACGATATGCCCCGCGGGACTCTGCGGTGCTCGACCCCGCCCGGCTGGCCTGGGGACTGGCCGCGGCCGCCGAGGCACAGGGCGTGCGCATCTTCGAGCACACCGGCCTGACGTCGCTGACCAAAAAGGACGGTCACGTCCTCGCGTCGACGACCGGGGGCGCCGTGCGGGCGGACAGGGTCGCGCTCGCGACCAACGTCTTCCCCGGGCCGCTGCGTCGTACCCGCTGGCCGGTGGTGCCCGTCTACGACTACGTGCTCGCGACCGAACCCCTGACCGACGCGCACCTCGACACGATCAAGTGGGATCCGGCGATCAGTGCCACCGACTGCGGCAACCAGTTCCACTACTACCGCATCACGCCCGACCGGCGGATCCTGTGGGGCGGCTACGACGCGATCTACCACTTCGGACGGTCCATCCGCGACGAGTCGGAGGACCGCCGGGCGACCTTCGAGAAGCTCGCCCGGCACTTCGCCGAGACCTTCCCCCAGCTCGAAGGCATCCGTTTCACCCACCGCTGGGCCGGGGTCATCGACACCTCGACCCGCTTCGCCGCGTTCTTCGGCCGCGCCCACGGCGGCCGGACCGCCTACGCCGCCGGCTTTACGGGCCTCGGTGTGGGAGCCTCGCGGTTCGCCGCCGACGTCATGCTCGACCAGCTGGCCGGCCTCGACACCGAGCGCACGCGGCTGCGCATGGTGCGGGACAAGCCGCTGCCGTTCCCGCCGGAGCCGATCGCCTGGCTCGGCATCCAGTTCACCCGCTGGTCGCTGGACCGCGCGGACCGCACCGGCCGGCGCAACCTGTGGCTGCGGTTGCTCGACCGCCTCGGTCTGGGGTTCGACTCATGACCGGCGCGCTCGCGGCCGCCCGGCTGATCAGCGCCGACCTCCACACCGCCGGACTCGAACCGGACGGCGCGTCCGCCACACTGGCGACCGCGTCGATCAGGCTCACGCACCTCGGGCGCACTGAGGTCGGGCTGTGGGAGGCCGGGCCGGGCACCGACGTCGACATCGAGGCCGACGAGGTATTCCTGGTCCTGGCCGGAGCGGGCACCGTCGAGTTCACGGACTCCAGCGTGCTCGACCTGCGGCCGGGGACGCTGGTCCGGCTCCATGCCGGTGACCGCACGACGTGGCGGGTCACTGATCGGCTTCGCAAGCTCTACTTGATCTGACCGGAGGACGGAACGTGCCCGACAAGGTTTTCTGCAACGTCATCGACGGCGAGGTCGTCGACGCCGCCGACGGCCGGACCTACGACGTCGTCGACCCCGCGACCGGCGACGTCTACGCCCAGGCCGCGCTGTCCGGTCAGGCCGACCTCGACCGGGCCTACGCAGCCGCTGGCCGGGCGTTCGAGCAGTGGGCTCGGACCACACCGCAGGAGCGGTCACTGGCCCTGCTGCGGATCGCCGACGCCCTGGAGTCACGAGCGAAAGAGTTCGTGGACGCCGAATGCCTCGACACCGGCAAACCGCGACACGTCACGCTGTCGGAGGAGATGCCCCCCACCGTCGACCACCTCCGCTTCTTCGGCGGCGCCGCCCGCGTGCTCGAAGGAAAGTCCGCCGGGGAGTACCTGCCCGGCCACACCTCGTATGTGCGACGCGAACCGATCGGCGTCGTGGGTCAGGTGACGCCGTGGAACTACCCCCTGCCGATGATGGTGTGGAAGATCGCGCCCGCGCTCGCCGCCGGCAACACCGTCGTCCTCAAGCCCAGCGACACCACGCCGGCCACCTCCACCATGCTGGCCGAGCTGTGCCAGGAGTTCCTGCCACCGGGAGTCCTCAACGTCGTCTGCGGCGACCGCGACACCGGCCGCACGCTCGTTGCCCATCCGCGGCCGGAAATGGTGGCGATCACCGGCTCCGTGCGGGCCGGCATGGAGGTAGCCGGCTCGGCCGCCTCCGACGTCAAACGCGTGCACCTGGAGCTGGGCGGCAAAGCCCCGGTGCTGGTTTTCGACGACACCGACATCGAGAAGGCCGCCGCCGGGATCGCCGGGGCGGGATTCTTCAACGCAGGACAGGACTGCACCGCGGCCACCCGAGTGCTGGTGAGCGAGCGGATCCACGACGAATTCCTGGCAGCGCTGGCCGGACAGGCGCGCGCGACCGTGCCCGGCGGGCCGGACAATGACAACGCCACCTACGGCGCGTTGAACAACGCGGCTCACCTCGCGCGCGTCGCGCGGATGGTCGACGAGCGACCCGGCCACGCCCGGCTCGTCACCGGCGGACACACCGTCGGCGAGCGAGGTTACTTCTACGCGCCGACCGTGCTGGCCGACCTGCGCCAGAGCGACGTCCTGGTGCAGGACGAGGTGTTCGGTCCGGTCATCACCGTCCAGCGCTTCACCGACGAGTCCCACGCGCTGCACCTGGCCAACGACTGCCGCTACGGCCTCGCCTCCAGCGTGTGGACCCGCGACCACAGCCGGGCGATGCGCGTGTCCAAGGCACTCGACTTCGGTGTGGTGTGGATCAACACCCACATCCCGTACCTGTCGGAGATGCCGCACGGCGGGTTCAAGCACTCCGGCTACGGCAAGGACCTGTCGGTGTACGGACTCGAGGACTACACCCGCGTCAAGCACGTGATGTCCTGGATCGGGGAGTGACCGGCATGCACGACGTGATCATCGTTGGGGCTGGCGTGACCGGGCTGACGGCCGCGTGGCGCCTGGCCGAGGCCGGCCGCGACGTGGTGGTGCTGGAAGCCCGGGACCGGGTCGGCGGCCGGCTGCTGACCGAGCGGCACCGCCAGGGCGACGAGGCGGACTTCGAGATGGGCGGGCAGTGGGTCGCCCCCGACCAGACGGCCTTGCTGGCGCTGCTCGACGAACTCGGCCTGCCGACGTTTCCCCGCTACCGGGCAGGCCGGTCGCTCTACGTCGACCGGGCCGGGATGGCGCACCGCTTCGACCACGAGCTGCCCGTTCCGGCCGCGACGGCGGCCGCGATCGAGACGCTCACCACGAAACTCGACGCGCTCACCGCCGAGGTCGACCCTCAGCGTCCCTGGGAACACCCGGACGCCGAGCGGCTCGACCGGACCTCGTTCCGTGCCTGGCTCGAGCAGCAGAGCCACGACCAGGAAGCTCGCGACAACATCGCGCTCTACCTCGGACCCGCGATGCTGACCAAGCCGGCCCACGCGTTCTCGTTGCTGCAGGCTCTGCAGATGTCGGCGAGCGCGGGCTCGTTCAGCAACCTGGTCGATGCCGACTTCATCCTCGACCGTCGCGTGACCGGCGGGCTACAGTCGGTCCCGCTGGCGCTGGCCGCGCGGCTCGGCACCCGGGTGCGGCTGGGAATCGACGTCACGAGCATCGAGTGGGATGAGCACGGCGCCACCGTGCACAGTCCTGATACGGCGATCCGGGCCCGCCGTGCCGTGCTGGCCGTGCCGCCGCCGTTGATGCGCCGGATCCGCTTCTCCCCCGCGTTGCCGGCCGAGCGCCGGATGGCCCAGGACCACCAGTCGTTCGGGTTGGTCATCAAGGTCCAGGCCGCCTACGAGACCCCGTTCTGGCGCGAGCAAGGTCTCAGCGGCACCGGATTCGGGCCCTACCAAACCGTGCACGAGGTCTACGACAACACTCCCGAGAACGATTCCCGCGGATTCCTGGTCGGCTTCGTCTCCGACGTCAACGCCGACGACGTCGGACGGCTCGACGTCGCCGCACGGCGTGAGCGGATCCTCGACTCGCTCGCGGCCTACTTCGGCGACCCCGCGCGCGACCCGCTTCTCTACGTGGAATCCGACTGGCAGCACCAAGAGCTGACCGGCGGCGCCTACGGCAGCACCTTCGACCTGGGCGGACTGACCCGCTACGGCGCGGCGCTTCGGCGTCCAGCCGGGGTCCTCGAGTTCGGCAGCAGCGACGTGGCCGGACACGGATTCCTGCACGTCGATGGCGCCGTCCGAGTAGGCGAAGACATCGCCGCGCGCCTGCTGAAATGACCGATGGGCAATCACCAATTCGAGCCGCTTCCCCCATCGCGAGGGCTGCCGCGCCTGGCCGGGCACAACGACGAAGTCTCGATCCAGCCCAAGGTCTACCTTGAACGGCTGGAACCTGAGATCGATGTCGAAGCGGCGCACGAACAAATGCCGCCGATGAGCACGGTGTGAACCCCTGGCGGACGAAGACGCCAATCATCCGGCATCACGCTCGCGCCTGCGTCGCCACCTCGGCCTGAGCCGATCGCCCTTGCGCGTCAGCTCGGATCATCGCCACAAGCAGCCTGGAGCGGGCGGCGCCGATACGGAGCTTCCGCCGAAGCGTGTCCGCGGAGATCGGCCGGTGACACGCATCCCAGTGACGCGCGTCCTCCTCCCTCGCCCGCCCAAGCAGATCGTCATCAACCAACCTGGAAGCTGGCCGATTGCCCGGCTTGCATACCGACGTACCATCGGGTGTCGCGTCGTCCCCAGATGATTCCGGCACCGTCTGACCGAACGCGGCTGGTTCGTCGGCGCGCGGAGCCTGCACCGGCCCCACGTCTTCCGGCGATGCTTCGGCCACACGACTCGCGGTACTCAGCGCCCTCAGCAGATCCGGGCCAACCTCAGCCCATCCGATCAGCAACAACGGACCCACGGCGTCAAACGCAGCCCGGCCATACTCACCGGCTACGACCGGGTCGGCCACGTTGAAAGCCAGGGTCACCACGCTCGCGAACAACAGCAGTCGGCGAGCCGGCCGCAGTTGCGCTGCTGTCACCCCCGCCAGGGCCAAGTGCCGACTGCCGATCAGAAGCCCGAGGATCGAGAGATCGACTGCAGGTGCGACAAGTGGAGCAACCCAGACGGGCACGCCGAGGCGAACCGCGAGATTGAGAACGTTTCCGAAACCGAACAGGAAAGTCAGGCCGACAACGACACCCATGATCACTGTGACAGCTCGAACGACACGAGCCCCATCCGAACCTGATCGACCTGACAAATCAGCTGCGGGCTGGATCATCGAGCATCACCTGCCTCGACGCGCGGACGCCCATGGGTGTCTCGGGTGGGGATGCCACGTTCGCGCAGCTTGTTCAGCACGGTGACGTGATCGACCCCCAGATGCCGACCGACTCGCGCCAGGGACCAGCCGAGCTCGTAGAGATGGATGGCATCGTCGACCTGCTCGGGCGAGAGGCCACGGCGGCGCATCGGCACGCCGTACCGACGGAGGATGTTGCTGACCGTCCGTCGTTCGATTCGGAACCGGTCAGCCAGTTCATATACCGTCGCGCCAGATCGATACCCGGCGATCAACTGCTCGACTTGATCAGTGCCGAGCCGCCGGACACGCCGGGGTCGGTCCCGCTCGACCGACGTCAGCTCGGACGTATCGAGGCTGGGGAGCTTCTCGCGGAGCTCTTCCAAGGCCCTGACCTGGTCTTTTGTGTTCGAGTAAGGTCCCCTAACCTCCACACCGTAAGGAACCCCTTCGTTTCAGCCTTCCGGGCTGGTCGGAGGGGTTTTCTGCGTTCCGGGTTCGATCATCGGTGATCGGCTTGCGGCGTGATCTTGTGCTCCTGGCGGGGCAGAACTGGAGCACTGCCCCAGCCCCGTTCCGGCGTCGGCGTGGCATTCCAGCTGCTCCCGGCCCCGGCCGGCGAGTGACCCCTACCGTGGCGAAGAGGGGGACAACCGCCGCCATCCGCCCGCTGTCGACCACACTCGGTGACGGCGTCGGCGGTAGCGGGGCCGCCGCGTGCCAGCGCCGTTCGAGGTCCTCCAGTAGCCGCTGCTCGACCTCCGGCGCAACGTGGGAGTAGGTCTCGATGACCCGGTTGTCCAAGTGGTGCCCGAGCCGGCGGGCCTGGGCGATCTCCGGCGCGCCGCCGGAGATCAGCCACGTCTTGTGGCTGTGCCGCAACCCGTGGAATGTCAACCCCGGCCGCACCGCCGCGCAGCCCGCCTTGGTCCCGGACGCCTCGCTGCCGTCGACCGCCGGGCGAAAGACGCGCCGCAGGAACGTCGAGCGCCACAACCACGTCCCGCTCGGCGTCTTGAACACAAACTCATACCGGTGCCGCGCAAGGTGCTCCCGCAGCAGCGCGACCAGGAACGGCGGCAGCGCGATCCTCCGCGCCGAAGCTCGGGTCTTCGGCGGCCCGAGCCACCGCATCGACCCCGACTCGTGCAACGCCCCCACCAGCGGATCGATCACGATCACACCCCGCCGGAGATCGACATTGTCCCGGTGCAAGCCGGCCAGCTCACCCCACCGGCAACCGGTCCACGCCGCGGTGATCACCAGCAGCCACGCGATCGGCCCACCGAGCACACCGGCCTGCTCGGCGATCCGCACCACCTGCTCCGGCGTCGCCCACACCCGCTCCGGCACCGCCCGTCGCGACCGCCGGCCGCGACGCCTCCGCCGGTGTACCGGGTTGAACGGGATCAGCCGCTCGTCGGCCGCATCAGTCAGAAGCATCGACAGCAGGTTCAGTTGCGAGCTCACCGTCGACGGGGCGAATCCTGCCCGCTCCAGCTCCCGAGCCCACTCGGCCACCCCCAGCGCCGTAATCGCACCCACCGGCATACCCCCGAACTTCGGGAGGATGTGACACCGCAACCGGCTGCGGTAGCTCTCGATCGTCCGCGGATCCAGATCCAGCGACCGGAACCACCGCGCCACCCACTCCTCCACCGTGACCGCGCTGTCGGCCGGATCGATCCACACTCGCCGACGCCGATCCACCTCCAACCCAGCAGCGTAGGCCGCAGCGTCACGCCGCGAGCCGAAACCGGACACCGAGCGAACACCGCACCCCTGCCGCCGATACCTCACCCGCCACGACCTGCTGCCACACTGCTCCACCCACGCCACAACGACCTCCCGCACCAAGCTGCGAACAACGAAGCGTCGTTCCGCAACAGGTGTAGTTCCCCAGCGCAGACAACTCCAACGGCCACTCCTCACGAGGATGCAGGCGCCGACCGCCATCCAGGAAGCACCAGCCGGACCCGGTCCTGCTGCCCAGTTTTAGGCAGCTGATGACGGACGCTTCTGCGCATTCCGCTTAGGCATCGCCGGACACGCTTGGGTAACACGGTGCCCACGAACGCCGACTGCCAGGTATCGGGCGAAGGCGGCTACCGGATCGGACCACCGTGACCAGCCGGTCCTTGCGAGCCAGGCTCACGCTCGTCTACACCGCCGGCATCTACCTGGCGGGGGTCGTCGTCCTCGCCGTCGTCACGCTGCCCTTCATCGGCATCCAGTCGACCGCACCCGGCCCCGCCTCCACGCCCACGGCGCCGGCCGCGATCACCGGAACCGGCCAGGGAATCGGCCCCACACCAGCTCCTCACCGGATCCGCCGTCGCGCTCGCCGTACTCGCCCCCGTCGCCTTCGCCGGCGGCTGGTTCGTCGCCGGCCGGTTCCTCCGGCCACTGCGGGCCATCACCACCGCCGCCAGGGCCATCTCCGCCGGCAACCTCGACCAGCGCCTCGACCTCGGCGAGCCCGTCGACGAGCTGACCGAACTGGGCCACATCCTCGACGACCTCTTCGCCCGGCTGGAAGCCTCCTTCACCGCCCAACGGCACTTCGTCGCCAACGCCTCCCACGAGCTGCGAACACCCCTAGCAGGCCTACGGACCCTGCTGGAAGTCGCGCTCGGCGACCCCGATGCCGACACCGGCACCCTCCGTACGGCCTGTCAGGAAGCTCTGGCCCTCGGCGGGCTCCAGGAACGGCTTGTCACTTCGCTGCTCGCCTTGGCCACCAGCGAACGCGGGGTCACTCACCGGCAACCGGTCGACCTCGCTCACGTCGCCACCGGAATCCTGCGCTCCCGCCGCGACCAGGCCGCCGAGAAAGGCATCGACATCGCCGAACACCTCACCCCCGCAGTGACAACCGGCGACCCGAGACTGATCGAAAGCCTCATCGCCAACCTCGTCGACAACGCCATCCGCCACAACCACCCGGCGGGCCGGGTGGTTGTCACAACCGAAGTTTCGCGGCTGGGCGCGGCTATCACGGTCACCAACAGCGGCCCCGACATACGCGAAGACCAGCTCCATCGGCTGTTCCAGCCCTTCCAGCGGCTCTCAGCCGACCGCAACGACCACCACAGCGGCCACGGTCTCGGCCTCGCCATCGTCAACGCCGTGGCCGAAGCCCACCACGCCACCCTCACCACGATCGCACGCCCCCAGGGCGGCTTGACCGTCACCGTCCACTTCGTACCGTTACCTGAGCGTGCCTCGCCGCAGGATGCGCCCGGGGTCATGCGTTGACCGCACGTTGGTTCGGAAGGGAGGGTCCCAAGATCACCGGATAGACCCGCAAATCGCGGCGCGGGCCCTCCCCAAGGTCTAGCGGGCAGGTGCGCCCGCCACGCGGAGTGGTGCGCTCACCTCGTGCAAGTGCTGCAGGACGTAGTGGTAGGTCTTCAGCAGCCCGCACTGGGCGTAGTCGATTCCGTGCTCGGCGCAGAACGCGCGCACCAGAGGCTGCGCGCGGCGCAGGTTGGCCCGCGGCATGCTCGGGAACAGGTGGTGCTCGATCTGGTGGTTCAGCCCCCCGAGCGTGAAGTCCACCCATCGGCGGCCTTGGACGTTGCGGCTGCTCAGCACCTGCTTGCGCAGGAAGTCGAGCTCGGTCTTGTCCGTGTAGGTGGGCATGCCCTTGTGCCCCGGCGCGAACGAACAGCCCATGTACACGCCCCACAGTCCTTGGTGCACGGCGATGAACGCCAAGGCGACCGGCGGGGACAACACCACGAACACCGCCCCCAGGTACACCACGACGTGCGCGGACAGCAGCACCGCTTCGAGCCACCGGGTCTTGACCTCCCCGCGCCACACCGCCTGGATGCCCGCCCAGTGCAGGCTCAGGCCTTCCAGCAGCAGCAACGGGAAGAACAACGCCGCCTGGTGCTTCGACGTCCAGCGCACGAACCCACTCTTGTGCTCCGTCTGCCCGCGGGTGAAGGCCAGCAAGGGGATGTCGATGTCGGGATCGTCGCCCTCGTGGTTGGGGTTGGCGTGGTGGCGGGTGTGCTTGCCCATCCACCAGCCGTAGCTCATGCCGACGATCCCGCCGAACGCGTAACCGGCGCGGTCGTTGGCCCGCCCGGTGCGGAAGACCTGGTTGTGCCCGGCGTCGTGACCGAGGAACGCGACCTGCGCGAACATCACCGCGAAGAACACCGCCGTGACCAGCTGCCACCACGAATCGCCCAGCAGCACGAACGCCGCACAGCCGCCGGCGAAGGCCAGCAGGGTCAGGCTGATCTTCACCGCGTAGTAGCCGTAGCGCCGGTCAAGCAGGCCTTCATGCCGCACGAGGCGGCCGAGAGCGCCGAAGTCGTTGCGTGACGCCGCCCGGAGGCCGGCGCCCTCGCTCACCGAAGATACGTCCATGGGAGTCCTTCCCCGAGTCCTGCGGGCGCCGGGGACTGGGGCGGCCACTCGATACCCGATCCGGATTCCCGGCCGCGCCGCTGATCAAACCAGGCCGACCGGCGTCTCAAGCGCTCGGGACGGACTTCCGGCCCCACTCGGTGATGGTGGCCAGCCCGGCGTTGAGCAGGCGCACGACCTGGGACCGGGACCAGCCCGTCTCCGCGGCGACCTCGGCGATCGGCCGGTGCCGGACCGCCACCGACCAGACGGTGAAGCGCTGGCGAGGGGGCAGGAGCACCAGTTCGTCCCGCGCCACAGCGTCGGCCAGGGCGTCGTCGAACACCGCCGGGTCACACCGACGGCTGCGGGCCCGCACGGCGGTCGCCACGGCGACCCGGCCACGCCGCGCCGCGGCCAGGCGGTGACCGGGGGAATCCGGCGCGCCGGCGGACGAGACCACCAGTTCGGGGACCAGGCGGGTGCACAGCCGAGCGGCGGCACCGGGCGACCGGCCGGTGCGGCGCGCGAGGAAGTACACCATCTCCAGGATGCGATCCACGTCGCCGACCTCGGCGCCGCGGACCCACGGAGGTTCGACGGGGTGGCGGTCCTCCGCCCCGGTCACCGGCCCCGCCCGGCTGGGACGCAGCAGGCGATACCCGCGGCCTCCAGTGCCTTCCTCAGGTCCTCGTCGGCGTTCAGGACCCGGATACCACCCCGGTCCCGGCCGTCCCGGGTGAAGGCGGCCCGCACGCTGCCGACGACGTCCACGGCCGGGAGCGTGCAGGCCGACACGTCGACCAGGACGACGCCGCGGCAGAGTTCGGACGCCTGCCGCAGTTTTTCGGTCAGCGCCTCGGCCGCACCGGCCCGCGCCCCGCCGGTGGCGGTGACCAGGATCGTCGCATCCGCGACGACCGTCCGCACGACCATCGGGGCGGCGTCGGCCACCGCGTCGTCCAGGCGGCGGTGCACGGTCAGGAGCCGGTCCACCCCGGTGAGGTGGATCGGCCGCCACGAGGCCCGTGAGCCGGCGACCACGGCGAAGCGAGTCCGATCACCCGTCAGCTGATGCGCCGCGAGGAGGACCGACAGGCCGGCGCAGGCGAGGAACGTGGTCGGAGTGAGGTCCACGACGAGCGTCGGTGGCCGCTGAGCGATGGCGCCGGCCAGCGATTCACTCAGGTCGGGGGTGGTGGACAGGTCGATTTCGCCGGCCGCGGTGAGCACGAGGACGTCTCCCCGGCGCATCGACGCGAGCCGCAGCAGCGGCCGGGAAACAGAGGTACTCGAGTGTGGTCTGAGGCCATGGCCAGATTCGGAGTGGTTCACGATCAGCTCCTACGCTGACCTCCGCGGCGCGGAACACGGCCAGCTGTCGATCGGCGATCGTCGCGAGCGCGTGGTCTCGGCCCTCCCGGCGCGGTACCCACAGGGTAAGCCCTCACCGGCGGCTCGGCAGGCCAGCCGGCGTCGGCGGCCCGGCGGTCACGCGCATGCCGTTCGCCTGGTACCCGGCGGAAGGGCCGAAAGCTGCCCGATCGGTGACCAGCGGCCCTTTCTCCGGCGGAGCCGGACCGGCGAGGCTCGGCAGTCCGACCGAAGGACGGAGCCGGGCCGTGGACGCGCGACTTTTGCTGCCGGAGGGTGACGCACTCACCTTCGGCGTAGAGGAGGAATTCGTCCTCGCGGACCCCGTGACCGGCGCGGTGGCGCTCGCGGCGCCCCGCATCCTGGAACTGCTCGACGGTGAATCCGCGGTGATGCCGGAGTTCCTGCGCTTCCAGATCGAAACCGCCACCGGCATCCACACCGGCCTCGACGAGCTCCGGACGGAGCTGCTCGGTTTGCGCGGCCTCGTGGCGGGCGCGGCCGCCGACGCCGGGTGCCTGCTGCTGGCGTCCGGCACACCGCCGTGCGGCGACCTACCGGGCCTGCCCGCTGTCACCGCCGAACCGCGGTACCGCGCGCTGGCCGGCCGATTCCCCGCGCTTCTCCCGGAAGCGGGCACGTGCGCCTGCCACGTGCACGTCGGTATCTCCTCCCCGGCGCTCGGCGTCCGGGTCCTGGCCGGGCTGCGTCCTTGGCTTGCCCCGCTCCTCGCGATCAGCGCGAACTCACCTTTCGCCCACGACGTGGACTCCGGGTGGGCCAGCGGGCGGTACCCGCTGTGGTCGCTCTGGCCGACCGCGAAGCCCCCGCGGGACTGGCCGGACGCGGCCGCCTACGCCGCGAGCGTCGACGACGTGGTTCGCCGTGGTGATGCGTTGGACGACCAAGGCGTCTACTTCTACGCCCGGCTCTCCCCGAACCACCCGACGGTCGAGGTCCGCATCGCGGACGTCGGGCTGACCGCCGAGGACGCCGTGCTGCAGGCGGGACTGGTCCGCGCCCTGGCCGTCACGATCCTCGCGGAGGCCCGGGCGGGCGTCGCACCGCGGCCCGTCCGGGCTCCGCTGGTGGCCGCGTCGCTCACCGCCGCGGCGCGTGCGGGTTACCCCGGCCTCGGCATCGACCCCTTCACCGGCGAATTCCTCTCGCAGGAGGTACTCACCGACCGGCTCCTGGAGTACGTCCGGCCGGCCCTGCGAGCCACCGGGGACCTTGCGGCAATCGACCGTCAGCTCGCCGTGGTGCGGGCGGGCCGAACCGGCGCAGCGCGCCAACGCGCGCTGTTCGCGGGAGCCGGCTCGCCGGCCGCGTTCGTGGCGGAGCTGGCAACGGTGACCCTCGCCGGGGCAGCCTGGCCCGGCTCGCCGCCGGTGCCCCGCCCCGCCGCCGTCCACGACGGCCGATCGGCGCCGGCGACCGGAGCGCGAACCGGAAACACCGCTTCTCCCGGGTGACCCATCCGGGGGATTCCCGGCCGGTGAACAGTGGACAACGCCTAGGCTGACCGGACCGCCCCGGACCCCGGCGTGCCCGCGGTTCCACGTAGCCCGTGGAACCACTCCCACGGCCGAGGAGCAGACGATGACCTCCGGGCAGCCGGACCCCAGCGCGACGGCGGGCCCCGGCTTGCCCTTCCCGCCTCGGCGGCAGATCGCGTTCAGCGTCGGCAACTGGCGCGTCACCTACGCCGGGACGGATCCACACTCGCCGCGGACCGGCACCCTGGTCGGGCCGCCCGAGTTGGGCCCAGGGGGAGGCCGTGTCCCGGTCATCGCCGACGGCGGGGACACGGCCGCGGTGCGCTGGCTGGACGTCCAGGACGTCATCGCCGTGACCGCACCGCCGGCCGGGGAACCACCGGCTTCGCGATGCCCTCCGACAGGTGAGAGCCGGCATCCGTGACACGGAACCGGCGCCCACCGCGGCCGGTTCCTCCTCAAGCCGGGCCGAGGATGCCGCTGGCGGTCAGGATCAGCACGGCGGAGCCGCTCGCGTCCGGCGCGGTGGCCGCTGCCAGCGCTCGCTCCGCCGCGGGGGCAGCGGCGTCGGGTGGCACCACCAGCAGGGTCAGCCGGCGGATGCGCGGTCCGATGACGACGATCGTATGCCGGTCCAGGCCGAAGAACCCCGCCAGCTCCACGAAACCGGATTCGAGCGCGAGCTTCCCGGGGGGCAGATCCCACATCGCCGGGTTGAAGCCGATCCGGTCCACCGGGCCCGAATCCACGGCGAGCGCGGTGACCAGGGCGCTGAATTCCGCCACCGGTTCTCGGGAGCGCGGCCACCAGGCGCCGTCGAAGCAGCCCTTGACCGCACCCGGCGTTTTCAGCCGCAGCCGCCGGTCGAGGGCCGGTGAGCCGACCACGGGACCCGCGGCGTCGTCCGGCGCAAAAGTCATGCCCGGCGCTCCTTCCGCGACGACGGCCGGACGAACCGGCCCGCGGGTTCCCCGAAGGCGTTCATGACGAGCCCTTCACTTCGCGACCCGCATCGCCGTGGTCACCGCGGCGTCCGATGCACCAGTGCACACGCATCCGCGGTGGAACCCGCCCGCCTGCGTCGCCGTGCAGAACCGGCGCGCGATCACATCGTGCGATTCCGGGGAATGGGGGCACACCGCGCAGGCGGCCGCGGCCGGATCGCCGATTTCCGCGGCGGCGGCGCCGGTTTCGAGATCGAGGGACGACATGCCGGATCTCCTTCTGCCGGTGCTGATCATCCGGGCGCGGGACCGATGAGCAACCGGGACTCGCTCGAACTTCCGGCTTCGGGCCGGCTCCAGGGGACACGCCGAGGTCCGGGGCGATACCGCCACCTTACGCCCGTGCCGGCCTGACCACCCGGCCGGAGAACCACTCGCCCGGGCGAACCACTCCCGGCGCTTTCCCGCCTAGGCTGGATGACCGCGCCCCGGACCCCGGCGATCGATGACGTGCACTCTGAATGCACCGTGAGCGAAGGCGGCGCCGGTGGACGACGAACAGACCGATTGGCCACCGGCCGGGCCCGCGTACCGGGACTGGCCCACTCGCCACGGCGGTGGCTACCCACCCGGCTGGCTCGTCCGCTACCGCAGCCGCGTGCGCCGGATCGGGCCGCCGTGCGCGGCCCCGGTGTGGCGTGAGCATTTCGGGACCATCGCCGGGCACAGCCTGCGCGACGAACACACCAGCACGACCTGGGTGCCCGTCCGCCCGCAGGGGGCCGCCGCCGATGCACCGGCCGGCCTGGTGCGAGCCACCGACATCCTCGACGCCCACCCACCGCGCTCCGGCGCTTGAGGCCGGAACCGGACCGTCGCCGGCGAGGAGCGAAGCCCCGTGGCGTGGCCGATCGAAGGAGACGGATGACGGCAACGGCAACGGTTTCCCGGGTTGCGCGGCCGGGCCGGTGACCCGGTTGCGAAGGTCCCCGGAGCGCGGCGCACCGAGCCCGCTGAGGACGGTCACGAGCCGGCGTGCCCGTCCTGGTGCCGGATGGAGTCCCCGCCCTTGCGGTGATCCGTCCGGCCGTACATGCTCTCGAGCACGCTCTCGAGTTTGTGCACCGCACCCCGGCACGCCTCGCCGACCGAACCCGCGTGATGGCTGACGGCCACCGTCCGCCGCCCGGCCGGCCGGGCTTCGAGCACGCAGCACCGGTCCTGCCCGTCGTCGGCGGTTTCTTCGCTGAAGTGGGCGTCCAGCCGCGTGATGTGGTCGCTGAACCGCGACAGCCTGGTGGCGAGCTCCACCTCGAAGTGCCGGATCAGCGCCTCGTCGCCGTGCACGGCCTGGTCCGTGCCGATCTGGATCAGCATGCGTGGTTGTCCCCTTCGACGGCCGGCCCGGATGAGCGCGAAGTGGCGTTCCGGTAGCCACCACCTTGCTCGTCCGGGCCACGACTGCCCAGGGTCACACGTCATCTGCCGGGGGGCCGAAGGAACCTTTCGCCGCGCACGAGGTGTGGATGACCAAGGTTTCGCGGAGCCGGACGAGCCGCCGGCTCCTGACTGTCCTCAACAGACCTCAGGCGCGGCGTGCACGTCATCGGTCGCCGGGTCCGGGGCCCGGTCGTCCGGATCGGCAGGATGAGCGGTTCCCGCAGGCGAGTCGCTCTCCGGCCGGGTGGTCAGGCTGCGCACGCCCGAGCTGAAGACGGCGAGCAGCGGGACGGCCAGCAGGGCGCCGACGATCCCGGCGGTGACGAGCCCGACGGCGAGGGCGAGAACGACGGCCAAGGGGTGCAGCCGGACGGCCCGCCCGAGCAGCAGTGGTTGCAGGACATGGCTTTCCACCTGCATCACACCGACGACGACGGCGAGCACGATGACGGCCGTCCAGACGCCGTTGGCCACCAGGGCCACGAGGACGGCGATCCCGCCGGCGAGCACCGAGCCGATGACGGGGATGAACGCGCCGAGGAAGACGAGCGTGCTCAGCGGAGCCGCCAAGGGGACCCCGAGGATCACCAGGCCGAGGCCGATGCCGGCGGCGTCGACGAACGCGACGGCGGCTGTCCCGCGGACGTAGTGGGCCAGGGTGGTGAACCCGCTGCGCCCGGCGATGTCGACGCGCTCGCGCAGCCGGGTGGGTACGCCCCGGATGAGGAACGCCCAGATCGGGTTTCCCTGGGCGAGGAAGAAAATCAGGCAGAACACCGTGAGCAGGGCTTCGGCGAGCAGTTCCCCGACGGTGACCGCGGTGGTGAGGGCGCCCGAGGCGATCACGGACTTGTTCCGGCCGAGCATGGCGGTCAGATTGCCGAGCGCTTGGTCGAGCTGGCCCTGGCTGAGGTGCAGGGGGCCGGCGCGCAGCCAGGTGTGCAGGTCGGTCAGGCTCACGGTGACCTGGTCGATCAGCGCGGGCATGCCCACGGTGACGGTGATGACGACGAACGTCACGACCCCGCCGGCCAGCGCGATGCCCACGATCAGCACGATCGCGGTGGCCAGTGCGCGCGGGACCTTCCTGGCCGCGAGCCAGGTGACGGCGGGCGAGAACAGCCCGGCGAGCAGCAGCGCCACCGCGACCGGGACGACCACCGAGGCCAGCCGGGTGGCCACGAAGCCGAGGACGGTCAGGGCCGCCGCCACGACCAGCAGGCGCCACGAGACCGCGGCCGCGACGCGGAGCCCGTACGGCACCGGAGAGGCCCCGGGGCCGCTCTGCGGATCAGCGCGTGGTGCTGAGGGGGAATTCATGAAGAACCTGCTCCTGGCGATGACCGGGCACGAGACCGGTCGGGGTGAGAGCGGGGTCTGGGCGCTGTTTCCCGAGCATACCGCCGGCTGGATGCCCCCGCGGGCCGGTGAAGAACCACGGGAGCCGGACCGCGGTCAGCCGTTCGGGGCGTCGCCGAGGTAGGGCCGCAGCCGCTCGGCCAGCACCCGGCGGGACACGTCGGCGGCCGGTCCGGCCGACGCCTGGCCGGGGGGACGGCCGGCGGCGGTGTCGGCGACGAACCGGGCCACCGCGTCCGGGGCGGGGACGAGGTCGTCGCCGTGGTGCGCGAGGACGACCGCGGCCGCGCCGGGGTCGGTCTCCACCGCGAGGGACCACCCCCGGCGTTCGTTCCAGACCAGCATGACGTCGTGGCCGGGCCGGCCGGGCCACCGCCGCGGCAGCCCGAGGTAGGCCGTGGCGGTGTCGCTGATCTCCACCGTGGTGCCTTCGGCCGGGACACCGACCGCGGCCGCCACCGCCCGCACGTACTCGCCGAGGGCGCGCTCGAGCGTTCGGGCGTCGGGTTCGGGGTGTTCCATGACCGCCACGCTAGAGGGCCGCCGACCGGCGTGCCGGATGGGCCCGGGCCGGTCGGCATTCGAAGGGCCAACCGTACGGGAACCATTCCGGCGGGTCGTTCGTTGTGACTATTGGTTGCTCTCGCTCACGTAGCGGGCCTCAGCGGTGAGGACGTCCCGGCAACCTCCACCATCTCCCGGTTTCAGGCCGCCGTCAGCGGGCTACCCGGAACTTGATCGCCCCAGACCCTGGCGAACAGGTACGTCAAGGAAAGAGCGATCGACATGACACAAACGCTGCAACGGCCACCCAACACCGCGGAGCCGATGCTCGCGGGCGAAAAGTCCCGCACCGAAACCTTTCTGGTCAAGCTGTTCGCGGTCGTGCCGCTGCTGGCGCTGGCCGCCGCGGTGCCGTTCGCGTGGGGCTGGGGCCTCGGCTGGACCGACGTCGCCCTGGCCATCGGGTTTTACTTCCTGACCGGCCTGGGAGTCACCATCGGCTTCCACCGCTACTTCACCCACGGCGCCTTCAAGGCGAACCGCGGCCTGCGGATCGCCCTCGCCGCCACCGGCAGCATGGCCATGCAGGGCCCGGTGATCGGCTGGGTCGCCGACCACCGCCGCCACCACGCCTTCGCCGACCGCGAGGGTGATCCGCATTCCCCGTGGCGTTACGGCACTTCGGCCGCCGCGCTCGCGAAGGGTTTCTGGCACGCTCACATGGGCTGGCTGTTCGACCGGGAGAAGACCAACGCGCAGCGGTTCGCCCCCGACCTGCTCGCCGACGGCGACATCGCCCGGATCGACCGCTGGTTCCCCGCGCTCACCGTCGTCACCCTGCTGGCCCCGGCCGTGATCGGCGGGCTGGTGACGATGTCCTGGTGGGGCGCGCTGACCGCGTTCTTCTGGGCGAGCCTCGTCCGGGTGGCCGTGCTGCACCACGTCACCTGGTCGGTGAACTCCCTGTGCCACCTGATCGGCGACCGGCCCTACGCCGCCCGCGACAAGTCCGCGAACTTCTGGCCGCTGGCCATCGCCTCCATGGGCGAGTCGTGGCACAACTCCCACCACGCCGACCCCACCGGCGCCCGCCACGGCGTCCGCCGCGGCCAGCTCGACATGTCCGCGCGCCTGATCTGGCTCTTCGAAAAGGTCGGCTGGGCCACCGACGTCCGCTGGCCCAAGCCGGAACGCCTGGCTCGCAAGCTCAACCCCGGCTACACCGCGGCGCCCCGCGGGTTCGGCAAGGCGGAACGCGGCCTGCTCACCGAGACCCCGGACCGGAGCCGGTCGTGACCACCGTTGGTGACGAGGTCCGCCTGCAGCTGAAACCGGCCGCCGGCGGCGGGTACGTCGACGGCGCGTGGTGGCCGCGGTCCCGCGACGCCCGCGTCGAGTTCCCCGACGTCCTCGCGGCGGTGCGCGACCAGGTGGGCGAGGTCGAGCGGATCAGCTACCCGCTGGGCGACGGCTGGGAGATCGCCCACCGCAAGCTCGTGGTGGACGGCCGTGTCGTCCGGCTGGAAGGGTTCCACTCGATGCAGGCGCACACCGTCGCGCTCATCGGCACGCAGCGGCGCCTGATCCTGCTGGTGGTGGCGCCGGATACCGCACGCGACGCCGCCACCGCCACCCTGCGGACGGCTGCTGACCCGGACACCACGGCCAGTGCGGAGGACATCCTCGCCGGGGCGGGGCATGCCGGCAGCGATCCCGCGCCGTCCTTGACCACGTGAAGCCATCAGGGCACCCGGCCGGGTACGCTCGGTGCACGCAGCCGCGGCAGCGGTGCTGATCCGGGCCCGGTGTCCGTGTTGGTGTGGCGATCACGAACACCGACCCGGAAGGAACCGGATGCCGGAACGCGGAGCTCGCCGGTGGTGGGTTCGCGGTGGCTGAGGTCGAGGACCTGCGCGCGAGCGTGCTGGCCGCCCTGGGTGAAGCTGGGCCCGGCAGCGGGGTCGACGTCGTCGGCCGGGTGTGCCGGGCGTGTGTGCGCCTGTTGCCGGTGGACGGTGCGGCGGTGTCGGTGGTGGCCGGCACCGGGCACCGCGAGATCGTCTACGCCAGTGACGCGGTGAGCACCGCGCTGGCGGAGCTGCAGTTTTCCCTCGGCGAAGGACCGTGTTTCGAGGCCCAGACCTCGGGCGGGCCGGTCCTGGTGCCCGATCTGGCCGCCGGACCGCCGCCGGCGTGGCCGATTTTCGCCGCGGAGGCCGCGGCGCAGCCGGTGGCCGCGTTGTTCACGTTCCCGGTGCAGATCGGGGCGGTCCGGGTGGCGACCCTCGACACCTACCGCTCGACACCGGGCTCGCTCGACGCCACCGAGCTGTCGACGGCGTTGCAGGTCGCCGACATCGCCGCACTCGCCTTGTCGGGGCTGCGGGACGGCGGCGAGCGCTGGCTCGACGGTGACGGGCGCTGGATGGAGGGCGCGGGGATGCGGTTCCGGGAGGTGCACCAGGCCACCGGGATGCTGATCGCGCACCTGGACCTGCCCGCCTCGGCCGCGCTGGCCCGGCTGCGGGCCTACGCGTTCGGCCACGGGCGTTCCCTGCGGGACGTCGCGGCCGACATCGTCGCCGGGCGGCTGCGATTGGACGAGGAGTTCCGGTGAGGATCACCATGAAGGCAGCTGACGATTCAGGAGATGGTGGGCATGCCCGACCGTGAACGACAGGTGACGCGCGCGTTCGTCGCACTCGCTGACACGCTGGTCGACGACTACGACGTCGCGGACCTGCTGCACACCCTGGTGGTGCAGTGCGTGGAGCTGCTCGACGTCGCGGCGGCCGGGCTGACCCTGGCCGACGAGCGGGGCGGGCTGCAGGTGCTGGCGTCGTCCACCGAACAGGCACGGCTGCTGGAGCTGTTCCAGCTCGACATCGACGAGGGCCCGTGCGTCGAGTGCTTCACCACCAGCACACCGGTCCTGGTGGCCGACATCGCCGCACAGGCGGCACGGTGGCCGCGGTTCGCGGCCGAGGCGGCCAGGGACGGGTTCGCGTCGGTGCACGCCGTGCCGCTGCGGCTGCGCCGGCAGACGATCGGCGCGCTGAACCTCTTCGGGCACTCCCCGGGTGAGCTGTCGGCGGACGACGTGGCACTGGCCCAGGGGCTGGCCGACACCGCGACCATCGGCATCCTCCACGAACGAGCCTTCCGCCAGGGCGAGCTCCTCTCCGAGCAGCTGCAGACCGCGTTGAACAGCCGGGTGATCATCGAGCAGGCCAAGGGCGTGCTCGCCGTCAGCGGGCAGCTGAGCATGGACGCGGCGTTCACGGCCTTGCGCGGCTATGCCCGGCGGAACAACCGCCGGCTCAGCGACGTGGCCCGTGCCCTGGCCGACCGCACCCTCGCGCCCGCGGTCGTGCTGACGCCGTCGACGGTGCGCCACCCACGCTGAGAAGTCCTTTGTGGACTGTCGAGCAAAGGTGCCGAACGGTCCGCTGGTGGTGACCAACGGCCCTCCCGCCCGCGGTCACGGTGCGGTCATGCTGGCAGACGGCCAACCGGCTTCCGATGGCAGGAGTGCCCCATGCGGTTCCGTGATCGCCGGGAGGCGGGCGAACGACTGGCCCTCCGCCTGCGCCCGCTGCGCGGCGACCGGGCAGTGGTCCTCGGCCTGTCCGAGGGCGGGCTCGTGGTCGCCGCCGAGATCGCCGACGTCCTCGGGGCGCCGCTGGACATCCTGCTCACCGCCCGGATCGAGGCCGCCGGGCCGCCACCGGTGCTGCTCGGTGCCGTCGGGGAGGGCGGCCTGGTCGTCTGGGACCACGGCGCCATCCGCCGGTTCGACATCTCGGCGGACGAGCTCACCCGGCTCGCCGATCAGGCGCGGGGCAGTCTGGCCAGGCAGGTCGCCGTCTACCGGCGCGACGTCGCGCCGGTGCCGATCGCGGGCCGGACGGTGGTACTCGCCGACGACGGCGCCGCCACCGGCACGACCGCGCACACGGCGATCCGCGTCCTGCGCGCCCGCCAGGTGCGCCGGATCGTGCTGGCCGTCCCGGTCGCGCAGGCACCGGTTCTCGACCGGCTCGCCCGAGAGGTCGACCAGTTCGTCTGCCTGCACCCGCTGCCCTGGCTGCACGCGGTCCGCAACAGCTACCGGAAGTTCCCGGCGGTCGCCGACACCGACGCGCTCGAACTGCTGCACCGCGAACCCCGCCTGCCGACCGAGGTCCCGCGGTGACGTCCATAGTGGACTGACAGGTGGCCGGCGGCAGGCTCGGCGGGGTCGCCGCGACCGGGGCGGTGATCGCGCCGGGAACGACGGCGGGCCTGCACCCCGGACGGGATCCGGGTACACCTGCACGCCCGCCTCGACGCCCCGCCGCCCGGATCCGGCGGCGAAGCGACGGAGGACGGCTACGCGCCGGCAGGTCCCGCTTGGGCGGGGAGCCGGCCGCCTTCGACCTCCCAGCGCTGCACCGCTGTGCCCTCGTCAAGGGCGGCGAGCAGCGTGTCGACGGTGTCGTCATTGCCCCGGCGCGCCGCGGTCAGCAGCGCGTGGTGCGCGAGGTCCGGATCGGCGTCCGGCGGGATCACCAGCAGCGTCAGCCGGTGCCGCGGGCCGATCACGGTCAGGGTGGCGGCGTGCGGCGACCGGAAGCCTTCGAGCCGGACGTCGCCGTGCTCGTCGCCGGAACGCAGCCGGCGCGGGGTGGGTGGCCAGGCCGCGAGGTGGTAGGTGACCCGTTCGATCCGGCCCAGCCGGGCGGTCAGTGCCGGGAGCAGCGACGGCAGTTCGGCGGTCAGGTCCAGGGAGCGGGGCCACCAGGCGCCGTCGACCCAGCCGGTGGTGGGTGCTTCCGGCTTCAGCCGCAGCCGCGGCGCGTGCTGGCGGAGTTCTTCGGCCACTTGCGCGAAGCGCATGGCGTGGGTGGTGTGCGGGACCGACTTCATGCCGGTGCTCCCGTCCCCGGCCGGAGGACACCGGCCGGACTTGAGGCCGAGAACGACGCGGGCTCGATCGCCAGCGTACGAAATGCTCTCGGACAATGTCCATTCTACTCCGGGGAAGGGGCGTTTCGTTCCGCGGCAGCGGGCTGTTCGCGCTGCAGTCCCGGCCGGAACGGAATGCCCAGCGCCGCGAAAACGCCGAGCATTTTCGCGTTCTCCGCGCCGGTGTCGGCGACGAGCATCCGCACGCCTTCGTGTTCGGCCGAGACGACGAGCTGTTCGAGCAGCAGGGCCGCCACGCCGAGGGCCGGGCCGTGGCCGTCGACCACCAGCGCGACCGCCGCTTCGGCCGGGTCGGCCAGGATGTCGTAGCGGGCGACACCGGCCAGCCGGGAGTGCACGAAGCAGCCCACAGCGGTGTGCCCGACGCCGGAGCTGTGGGACAGCTGCGTCGAGAGCTCGGCCAGCCCGGCCACGCCGAGACCGAAGAACCGCACGTGCCGATCGCGCCCGGAAAGCCGGGCCCGCAGCGCGAGGACCGCGGCGGCATCCCCGGCTTCCAGCTTGCGCACCCAGGCGGCTTCGCCGTCCGGGAGCAGGACTCGTACCGGCGGGGTGGCGGTGGTCATGATGTCTCCTCACGGATCCGGTGCGCGACCCGGGTCCACAGTGCTCTGTCCTTTTCGCACAGAACACTGCGGAGTCCCGGGGGCCGGCGGCGGTCAGCGCTCGTCGGCCCTGGTGCCGTTCACGGCCGCGGGCGGCGGCACGATCGCGGCGGTGGCGGCCGGTTTCGGCTGGGCCGCGGCGGCGCTCTCGCGGGCCAGGAACGAGCCGAGTTCGCCGATGGTGCTCATCAGCGGGGCGGGGAACACGACGGTGGTGTTCTTGTCCACGCCGATCTCCACCAGGCTCTGCAGATTGCGCAGCTGCAGCGCGAGCGGGTGCGCCATCATCGTGTCCGACGCGTCGCCCAGCGCGGCGGCGGCGAGGGATTCGCCTTCGGCACTGATGATCTTGGCGCGCTTTTCGCGTTCCGCTTCGGCCTGCCGGGCCATCGCCCGTTTCATCGTGTCGGGCAGCTGGATGTCCTTCAGTTCCACCAAAGTCACTTCCACGCCCCAGTCGAGCGTGGTGACGTCCAGGATCCGGCGGATGTCGACGTTGATGCTGTCGGTCTCCGACAGCGTCTCGTCCAGCGTGTGCTGCCCGACGACCTTCCGCAGCGTCGTCTGGGCGATCTGGTCGATCGCGGCGTAGACGTTCTCGATCGCGACGACCGACTTCACCGCGTCCCGCACCCGGAAGTAGGCGACCGCGGACACGTCCACGCTCACGTTGTCACGGGTGATGATGCCCTGGGACTGGATCGGCATCGTGATGATCCGCAACGGCACCCGGCGCAGGACGTCGACGACCGGGATGATCAGCCGCAACCCCGGCTCGCGCACGCCCACCACCCGGCCGAGCCGGAACAGGACCCCCTGTTCGTACTGCTTGACGATCCGCACCGCGGACGCCAGGAGAAGCAGCAACGCGGCGGCGATGACGATGATCACGAAAACGTTCATGGTGCTCCAGAGGTCGCGGCTCGTGCCGGGGCGGAGGCTCAGCCGGTGAGCTGCACCTGGTTGTCGACCGCGGTCACGCCGGGGGCGAACCACGCGGTCTGCTCGGCCGACCGGCGTTCGGCCGGGGTGGGGACGGCGCCGGTCAGGGTGACCTGGCCGTCGTCGACGGCGACCTCGACGTCTTGGGCGGACCCGGGCGCGTGCCGGGCCAGCGCCGCGAGGATCTGTGCTTTGGTCTCGGCCGCAGTGGCTCCCGGCGCGGGCCGCAGCGTGATCAGGTTCCGCACGCCGCTGACCCCGGGGAGCGCGGCCACGGCCCGGCGGGCGGCTTCGCGCTCGTGGTTCCAGTCCACTGACCCGCGCAGGGTGATCACCTGGTCGCGCACGTCGACCTGCACCGAATTCTTCGGCACGAGCACCGTGCGGCGGTCGAACACGGCCATGGCTTCGCGGGCGAGGTCCACGTCGGCCGGAATCGCGTGGCCGTGCCGGACGAGGATCCGGTCCACGGTCGTGGTCACGCCGTGCACCCGGGTCGCGGCGCGCAGGGCCGCTTCCTTCTCGGGATAGGTGCCGACGTGCCCGGCCAGCGTCGCGGCACCGCCATCGACGCTCACGGCGATTGCTTCGGCGTTGACACTGGGAGTCCAGGCGAGTTCGTCGGTGACGGCCGTCTTGAGGTGGTGGTCGGGCCGGTGCTGGATCTGTGTCATTCCTCCAGCGTGGTCCGCCCGCGCCGCGCGGCCTAGAGTCGCGGGGCCTCTGTTCGGGTGCCGTTCGGCGTGGCGGGCGTAGCCTGGGGTGGTGGATGACAGCTCGCAGCGCGCTCTGCCCGTCATCACGGTCTTCCTGGTCGACGACCACGAACTCGTGCGGCGCGGCGTCGCCGAACTCGTCGGCGACGAACCCGACCTGAGCGTCGTCGGGCAGGCTTCGTCGATGGCCGAAGCGCTGGCCAGGGTGCCCGCGCTGCGCCCGGACGTGGCGGTGCTGGACGTCCGGCTCCCCGACGGCAGCGGCGTGCAGCTGTGCCGCGACCTGCGCGCGGCGCTGCCCGGCCTGCGATGCGTGATGCTGACGTCCTTCACCGACGCGGATTCGATGGTCGACGCGGTCCTGGCCGGTGCCGAAGGTTATGTGATCAAGGACGTGAAGGGGCTGCAGCTGGTCGACGCGATCCGCCGGGTGGGGTCGGGTGAGACCCTGCTGGACGGCCGGGCGGTCGCCGCGCTGGTGGCCGAGCTGCGCGCGAAGACCGGGGAACCGGGTCCGCTGGCGGGGCTGAGCGAGCAGGAGCTGGTGCTGCTGGACCTGCTCGGGGAAAGCCTGACGAACCGGCAGATCGCCGAGCGGATGTTCCTGGCCGAGAAGACCGTCAAGAACTACGTGTCCCGCCTGCTGGCGAAACTCGGGCTGGAGCGCCGGTCCCAGGCGGCGGTCCTGGTCACCGGGATCCACGGCGCGCAACGGCGGCCGGGCGGTTAACGGCCGAACGGGTGCTCGTCGCTGATCACGACGTCTTCGAGCTGTGTCTGCGTGGGGGACGCAACGGCGGTGCCGTGGCCGAGCCGCAGCATGACCTGCGGCCAGAGCCCGCCGCCGAGCAGCTGCCGCAGTTCACGCCGGGCCGCCGGTACGGCCATCACCTGCGAGGAGAGCGCCGCCGAAAGCCCTGCGGCGGCGGCCGTGAGCAGAACCCGCTGCAGGGCTTGACCGGCCTGGAGCCGGCCGAGAGCGGTGTCGTGCAGCGAGCCGATCACCACGACCAGCCGACCGGGCTCGATGTCGAGGTCGCTCCCACCACCGGGGCCGGGCGTGGCCGGCGGGAGTTCCGTGCGGTGCATGATGTCGCGCAGCTGGGGCACCTGGTCGTCGGTGATGGTGGCCAGCCAGGCGCGTTCCACCTCGGCCGCCCGCCGGAGCTGGCGCCGCACCGCGTCGGGGACGACGGCGGCGGTGAACGGGCGGCGGTTGCTCTGCCGTCCGGCGATGGCCGCCACGAGCTCCCGGTCCACCGGGGCGATCGTCTCGTAGCCGTTCGGCCGCACGACGGCGAGCAGGTCGGGCCGGTCCGCGGTGGGGAACAGGCGCGTATCGGCGTGGCTGCTCTGCGCCTTGATCGCCAGCCGGAGGTTCAGCAGAGCGGCCCCGCAGTCCAGCATGCGTTCCCGCTGGTCGCTGTCGGTACCGGTGGAGAGCGAATCCGCGTACAGCTCGACGGCGTCCGGCGTGCACTGGAACCGCCACGGCCGCCCGCGGCGCAGCGGCGGCGGAGCCGTGGCCGCGAGAAGCACGGATCGCATCTGGCTCTCGCTGAGGTGCCCGACGGGCATGACACCGGTCTTCATGGACGGCTCCGAACTCCTGGAATCATGGCTGTCCCTCACCGTCCGCCGGGCTCCGGCGCGGGCCAAGGGCCGAACGGCACCCGTGGCCGGGCGAAGGTCGCCGGTTGCGAACGTGGTTCGGTTCCCCCGGAACCCGCCACGGGCCGCACCGCCGTGCCACTGTGGTGGCATGCCCGAGGAAACGACGTCGGGCCGGGACCGGATGGACGCGCTGCCCGCGGCCGTCCTCGCCTTCTCCGCCGGTCTGGAGCTCGAGACCACGCTGCACCGGATCGTCACCGCCGCCGCCGGCCTGATCGGCGCCCGCTGCGGCGCGCTGACCCTGCTCGACGAGAACGGCCGGACCACCGGGTTCGCCGCCACGGGCGTCGACGACGCGACCTCGCGCCGCCTCCCGCCGATGCCGGCAGTCCTCGACGTCCCGCTCGTGGTCCGGGGCGCGGTCCTCGGCCGGCTGTGCCTCGGCGGCGAGCGGCCGTTCACCGCCGACGACGAACGGGCGATCGTCGCGCTGGCGGCGGCGGCCGGGATCGCCGTGGACAACGCGCGGCTCTACGAGGAGAGCCGGAGCAGGCAGCGGTGGCTGGAAGCGACCGGGGAGATCTCCGCCGAACTCCTCGGCGGCACCGACGTCCACACGGTGCTGCGCCTGGTCGCGAGCCGGGCCGCCGAACTCACCGGCGCCGTGGACGCGCTCATCGCCCTGCCCGTGCCGCCCGCTGAGGCACTGGTCGTCACGGTGTGCGCCGGCCCCGACGCCGAGGAGCTGACCGGTCGCCGGATCCCGCTCGACGGGTCGACCTCCGGCGCGGTCCTGCGCGACCACGTCCCGCGCAGCGTGCCGAACCTGGCCTACGGCCTGGGTGCGGACCTCGGGCCGGCGCTGGCGGTGCGGTTGCGCTCCGGCGAGTCCACCGCGGGCGTGCTCCTGGCGATCCGCGCTTCCGGCGCACCGGGTTTCGACGAGCACGAACTCCAGCTCGTATCCGCCTTCGCCGACCAGGCCGCGCTGGCGCTGCGGGACGCCGAAAGCCAGGCCACCCGCCGCGAGCTGGACGTGGCGGTGGACCGGGATCGGATCGCCCGCGACCTGCATGACCACGTCATCCAGCGGCTGTTCGCGGTCGGCATGGGCATCGAGGGCACCCGCCGCCGGACGGACTCACCCGCGGTCACCGCCCGGCTCACCCGGCACATCGACCAGCTCCAGGACGTCATCGAAGAGATCCGCAGCGCGATCTTCGCCCTGCACAGCCGGCCGGGAGCGGGTCGTGGCCTGCGGGCGCGCCTGCAGAACGCGATCACCGACGGCTGCGCCGACTCCGCCATCCACACGACGGTCCGGCTGTCGGGAGCGTTCGACCGGGTGCCCGCCGGGCTGGCCGAACACGCCGAGGCGGTGGTGCGCGAAGCGGTCAGCAACGTCCTGCGGCACGCGCGTGCGGCGGAGCTGGCGGTCACCGTATCCCTGGACGAAGACCTGGTCGTCGAGGTTTCCGACACCGGGATCGGGATGCCGGAAGCCGTGGCCCGCAGCGGGCTGCGCAACCTCGCGCAGCGTGCCGCGGAAGCGGGCGGGTCGTTGCGGCTCGAACGCCCCGCCGACGGTGGCACCTGTCTCAGGTGGACGGTTCCGGTGCCTTGAGCCGCAGCGTGTGCGGGTATTCCGTGGCGCGCTTCTGGAAAGAGAGGATCGCGGGGTTGCGGATCGTACCGTCCCGGATCTCGACGGCCCGTCCCACCGTTTCGGTCTCCTCCCAAGTGGACTGTCCGGAAAGGACTGTCCGCAGGTGCGGCAGCAGCGCTTCGCTGATCTCCCAGGTCGCCGAGTTCCACAGGTAGGAGGGACTGTGGTCGACGGCGTAGTAGGTGACGCCGTGGCCGACCGGGAAGGTCGGCCGGGTGAACGTGGTGGGCCGCGCCCAGCTGAAGCCCATGCCTTCGTCACAGGAGACGTCGACGATCAGGCTGCCCGGGGCGAACGCGGCGAGGTCGTCCTCGATGAGGAAGGTCAGCGGCGCGTCGGTGTCCTGGAGCACGCAGTTGACGACGATGTCGTGCTCGGCGAGGAAGCCGGCCAGCGGCACCCGGCCGCGGTCGGTGTGCGCGTGGCTGCGCCGGGGGTCGCCGGGGTGGTTCTTGTCGTGGTCGAAGTGGACCATCGTCGCGGAGTGGATCGGCGAGGCGACCGCGCTGAGGCCGCGGGCCGTGAGGACTTCGACGTCGTGGATGCCGTGGGCGTTCAGCGCGGTCACCGCGCCGCGGGCGGTCGCGCCGAAGCCGATCACCACCGCCCGCAGCCGGCGGCCGTAGTCGCCGGTCGAGCCGATCAGCTGCAGCGCGTGCAGGACCGAGCAGTAGCCGGCCAGTTCGTTGTTCTTGTGGAAGACGTGCAGCCCGAACGAGCCGTCGCGCCGCCAGTGGTTCATGGCTTCGAACGCGATCACGGTCAGCCGCCGGTCGATGGCCAGCTGGGTCAGTTCGGCGTCCTGCACGCAGTGCGGCCAGCCCCACAGCACCTGGCCTTCCCGGAGTTCCGCGACGTCCTCCCGCAGCGGTTTGGCCAGCAGGACCACGTCGCACTCGGCGATGAGCTGCTCGCGTGTGCGCAGGCCCGCGACCGCGCGCGCCAGGTGTTCGTCAGGCACGCCGAAAGGTTCGCCGTACCCGTGTTCGAGGTAGATGCGTTCCCGCAGATCGGCGTCGATCCGGTCCAGGTGGTGTGGGTGGATCGGTAGCCGCCGTTCGTTCTCCTTACGGGAACGCGCGATGACGCCGAGACTGAGCTGGTCCACGAGGGCCCCTTTGCTAGAACCCAGTCTTAACACACCCGGCGCGGCCGTCGTGTACTCTGGGTGTTGACCGAGAGCATTTCGCGCGCAAGTGGTCGAACCTGCGCCGTCCTCGGCCCCAATCCGGCGCTGCCAGCGGCCGGGGACGGGAGCACCGACATGCCGTCGGACCCGAAAGCCACCCTCGCCGAACTACGGCCGCGCTGAAGCCCGGGCACGTCGCTCGGTGAGCTGTTCCGCGGCCCGGCCCGCCGCTTGCACTTCCGACGCCGCCCTCCGGCGGCGTACCCGAAAGGATTTCCTGATCAGTACTCCCACCATGGACAGCTCGTTGTTCAGCCATCCCATCGCGGAACAACCCCGTCCCGGAACGCTCACCACACCCCAGGACAGCCGGTACGGGAGCTTGTTCCGCCAGCCGGTGTACACGCCAGCCCCCGCTTCCGGAGACGAGACCGAACGCTTTCCGCAGCGCCGGTCCGCCGCGCCCGGCAAGCGAGCGTACGACCCGTCCGGCCGCGCCCGGCGGTGACATCGGTCCTTCGGGACGAAGTGCTTTTCCCGATCTGATCGAGCCGGACATCCCACCACCGGATGTCATCGAGAGAGAAGAAGGTCAGACATGGACTTCGTGTCCCGTTACGAGCAGCGGGTGAACCTCGTCGAGAACACGGTGAAGGAGAATTCGCCGCTGTCGGCCGAAGAAGCCCGCACGCTGGCGATCCGCTTGCTGCGGACGCTCGAAGAGATCCCTGAGAAGATCCGGTGAACGCACTCGTTCGTGGTGGTGACTGGTGACCGCCACGAATTCAGGGGTACCGGCGCCTCAGTGTCTGTTGCGCAACCGATGAGGCGCGTCGCGATACCACCCGAAGAGACCGGCGCCATGGCGCTCACGCCCGAGCAGCGGTATCGCGGTGCCCGGCTGGTCGCCTCAGCCGCAAGCGACGCCGAAGATTGCGCTTCGTTGCTCGCCGCGCTCGGCCTGGAGGCCGCCGACGGCGTGTCGGGGAGACCGTCGGACCCGGGCCGATGACCGCCGGCGGCGTCGCGGGGGCGAGGCGAGTCCGTGACTGGTGAAACCGGGTTGCACCTGGTGCCGCATTACCGGGCGGAGTCGACCGTGGCGACTTTGACCGGCGCCTTGACCGAGGCTGGCTATCGGGAGCTGCGTGACGGCGTGCTCAAGCTGGCCACGGACGCGCCGGAGAGCGTCATCGCCGACATCCACGGTCTCGACGTCGACGACGACAGCCTCTTGAGTGTGTTTACCGTCATCGCGCTGCGGATCGGCGACTGGCCCGGGCTTCCGTTCGCGGTGGTCACCGACCGCGCGGATCACGTGGCCCAGCTGGCGGCGCGCGGAGCGAATCTGCCGGTCCACGCCGACGTCCTCGCGGCCGAACAGGCACGCGAGCGCCCGTCCCGCCTGCGGGCGGCGCAGCTGCTGGCCGCGTCGCCGCACGCCTCCGCGACCGCCCGGGCGTTCGTCGGCCGGACCTGCGCGCAGTGGAACGTGCGCGAGCACGTCGACGACGCCCTTATGGTCGCGACCGAGCTGGTGGAGAACGCGATCCTGCACACGACATCGCACCCCCGGCTGCGGCTCGAACTGCGCCCGGACACTTTCACGATCTCGGTCGCCGACGACGACCCGCGACAGGCCGTCCTGCGCGAGCGCCCCAAAGAGAACGGTCTCGGACTCCGGCTGGTCGCCCAGACCGCACACCGCTGGGGATGCAGCCCATCTTGGGTCGGCGGCAAGGTCGTCTGGGCCGTCCTGCTGCCGAACCGGCGGGGACATCCGATCGCCGAAGTGCCCGATCCCCGAGCGTCCGGGCCGGTACGGCGGCGCCACCGTGACAGGTGATCGGAAGCGGTGGGGGCGCGCCGCCGAACCGGTGCCGTGATCGCCGGCGGCATCACCCTGGCGCCTGCTCCCCGGCTCGCCAGCACCCTGGTCACCGTCACCGGGGAACTCGACCTCTCCGGTTACCGGTTTCTGCGTGACGGCCTGCTGAAGGTGGCCGCCGATGGCCCGCCCGGGCTGATCGCCGACGTCGACGGGCTGGTCATCGACGCACTGTCCCCCGCCACCGTCTTCCCCCTGGTCGCCCGCCGGATCGGGCACTGGCCCGGCATCCCGTTCACCCTGGTCACCCGTCAGCGGGTGCATCTGCACGCCTTACACGGCCACGGCACCGACCGCCTTGTCGCGGTCTGTGACGACGTCGAGACCGCCGAAAACAGCCAGAAGATCCCCACCCGCCGATGGGCCCAGCGGAAGTTCCCCCGCACCGAGGACGCGCCGGAGCTCGCTCGCACGTTCCTCCGGGACCGCATCACGGATTGGGGCGTGCCCGAGCTGGCCTACGACGGGCTCCTGGTAGTGGGCGAGCTCGTCGACAACACGCTCCAGCACACCAGGTCCGCACCTGACGTGCGCCTCGATCTGCGCCGGGGCCTGTTCACCATCGCAGTCGCCGACGAGCACGCCGGTCCGGCGATCCTTCTGGAGCGATCCGGCCTGCGCGACCCGGGCATCGGCCTGCAGATCGTCACCCAAACCGCGACGTCGTGGGGAAGCAGCCGGCGCTGGTCGGGCGGAAAGGTGGTGTGGGCGACGCTCGCCTCCGCAAGCGGCAGCTGACCCTCGCGCCGGGCGCCGAATCGCGTGCCCGTGACGGGCCTGCACGTCCTGCTCGATGCCCGGCGAACGCGTCACCGGATCAGTGTGCGGCAAGGTGCCGGCGCAACGTGGTGAGGGCGCGGTGCTGGCTCACGCGGACCGCGCCCGAACTGGCGACGCCGAGCGCGGCAGCTGTTTCCCGGGCGGACAGGCCGAGCATGACCCGCAGCACCACGACATCGCGCTGTTCCGGCCCCAACAGGGCCAGCAGGAAGCCGACCCGCTGACACAGCTCGAGCCGTTCGACTTGGCGCAACGGCCCCGGCCGGTCGGAAGTCAGCGGGGCGAACTGCGAAACCGGGCGGCTCGCATCGCTTTCCCGGCGGCGGTGAGCGTCGACGACCTTGTGCGACGCGACGCCGTAGACGAAGCTCATGAACTGGGCAGCACCGTAGCGATAACCCGGCAGCGCACCGAGCACGCCGAGCAGCACCTCCTGCGCGCAGTCGTCCGCGTCGCTGTCGCGGTAGCACCGGTTTCCCAGGCGCGCCTGGCAGTACCGCAGCACGCCCGGGCGCAACCAGCCCAGCAGCGCCTCGGTCGCGGCGCGATCCCCTGACATCGCCGAAGCGAGAAGCGCGCCGTCGACCATCGCCATGATGAGCCTTTCGGTCGGTCAGGTCCGGGTGGTCAGGTACGGAGCGGGATCACCGCCGGCCCGGGCGCCATCGGCCAGCCAGCGGAGGAACCCGCTGCGGTCCCGTCGTTCGATTTCGTCGAGGAAGTCCTGCCGGCGCTCGACGACGAGCCGACGCGCCTGCAGATCGGCGGCGAGGAGCAGGAGGAAGTAGCTGCGCCGCCACGCCAGGCACAGCTCCTCGGTCGCCATGCCGGCCACCGGGACGGGCGGTGGTACCGAAGACCCGGGCGGCTCGGCCGCGGCGGGTGCCGGGCCCACCGGTGGCTCGGGCCCGGCCGTCCCGGCGTCGCCGCGCGCCAGCAACGGGACAAGGAAAGCCACGAGCAGCCCGGCGCTGCCGCCGAGCAGCAGCCAGCCGACCCGCGGCAGGGCCGGCGCACCGATCGTGGTCAAGACGCAAGCGGGACCGAGCAGACCGGCCAGCACCACGCGCCCCACCATCGTGTCCTCACGTCCGGTTCGGTTGCCGGCTGACGCGGCCGGCAACGGGAAACAGGATCGCCGGGGTCTGGGGCGTTACGGGCAGTCTAGTCCTCGGAAGAGGAAACGGGGTTGGTCTCTTCGGTTGCCGCCGGGCCGGGATTGCCGACGTCTTCCGCTCGCCCCCAGACCCAGCGTGAGCCCACCCGGTGGTCTGCTCACCGAGCTGACCGGTCGTGGCCGATGACGAGGACACAGTCACCAGTTGTCGCTGCGTGGGGCGGCTGGACGGGGCAGATGGCCGCCGATCGGCCTCGTTGTCGGAAAGGGACGCCCGGGGCCTACACCGGTCCGCGGAACAAGCTCCCGTGTGGATGTCTGCAATGGACCAAAGGACCGCAAGCCGCGCGCAAGAACCGTCGGCCTCGAGGGAAATGCACGCCGCTAGGGTGGCCCGCCGGTGCTGCCGGAGGATGCCGCCGGACAGGCGATGCCGGACTTCGCGCAGCCGAGCACGCCCCACACGACCTTGCCGTCGTCGTGGTGACTGACTCCCCAGGCCGAGCGGTCGAAGCCGGAGTCGCCGGGATAGCTGCCGTCGTTGTTGGCCGGCAGCACGATCCCGTCGGCGTGCAGTGCGTCGAGCGCGTACTCGGCTTCGGCGAGCGCGCCGTCGACATCGGGTAGCGTGGGGTGCGGCGAAGGACCGAAGCGGCCGGGACGGTCGAGGACGACTTCGGCGGCGAACTCGTTGACGTCGCGGACCCAGCGACGGGCTTCGGCGACGTCGCCGAAGCAGACGCCGGGCGTGGAAAGCAACAGAATCCCGTTGCCACCCATGAACTTCAGTGTGGTGACGGCGCCCACCCATCAGGTGGCGGTCTCTCCGCTCACGGCAGCAGTACTGGTTGCGCCGATCGCTTGCAACAGGCCAGGGCCGACTTCCGACCATCGGACCAGGAGGAGCGGCCCTACCGCGTCGAACGCCGCCTTACCGAATTCGCTCGCTACGAGAGGCTCTGCCACGTTCAGCGCGAGCGTGATCACGCTGGCGAAGATCAGCAGCCGACGCGCCGACCTCAGCACCTCCTCCGGGGATGCACCGGTGAGAGCCAGATGCCGGGTGCCGAGCAGAAGCCCGAGGATCGAAAGGTCAACCGCGGGAGCCACGAGCGGAGCGACCCAAGTGGGCACGCCGAGCCGCAGCGCGAGGTTGAGGACGTTGCCGAAGCCGAAGAGTAAAGTAAGTCCGACGACGACGCCCATGATCACGGTGACGGCCTGCACGACGGAGGCCCTGTCCGAAGCAGATCGCATCGACACAGCTGCACGCCTGGTCATCGAGCAACACCTGCTTCGACGCGCGGACGCCCGTGGGTGTCACGCGTGGGGATGCCGCGTTCACGCAGTTTGTTCAGCACCGTGGTGTGGTTGACGCCCAGGTGGTCGCCGACTCGGGCCAGTGACCAGCCGAGGTTGTAGAGGTGGATGGCGTCATCAACCTGCTCGGGCGAGAGGCCGCGGCGGCGCATCGGCACGCCGTGCCGGTGGAGGATGGTGCCGACCGTTCGCCGTTCGATGCCGAACCGGTCACCGAGCTCGTACACCGTCGCGCCGGACCGGTAGCCGGCGATCAGTTGCTCGACTTGCTCGGGGCCGAGTTTCCGGGCGCGGCCGGGACGATCCCACTTGACTGGCGACGGCTCGGGGGTATCGAGCCTGGGGGGCTTCTCGCGAAGCTCTTCCAGAGCCCTGACCTGGTCTTTTATGTTCGAGTAAGCTCCCCTGACCTCCACATCGCAACGAACCCCTTTGCTTCAGTCGTTTTGGCTGGTCGGAGGGGTTTTCTGCATTGCGGGTTCGATCTTCGGTGATCGTCTTGCGGCATGATCTTGTGCTCCTGGTGAGTCACCTCGTAGCAGCCAGCCGTAGCTCGGATGTTCATCGAGGACATCTCTTGACTGCCTACCAACTAGAAGGTAGAAATACGACGTGACCACGACAGCGGATCGGATCCTGGACAGCGCTCAGACGCTGGTGCAGGTTCGGGGGTACAACGGCTTCTCCTACGCCGACATCAGTGCCGAGCTGTCCATCACGAAGCCGAGCATCCACCACCACTTCCCCACCAAAGCCGCACTGGCCGAGGCCCTGATCGCACGCTATCGGGAACGGTTCGCCGCAGCGCGAAAGGAAGTCGACGACGAGGCGGCGGGCGCACGGCAGCGCCTGGTGGGTTATGCCGGACTGTACGCCGAGACCTTTGCCCAAGGCGGCCGCATCTGCCTCTGCGGCGTCTTCGCCGTGGACGCGGAGAGCCTGCCCGTTCAGGTACGGCAGGCGACGGACGCGTTCTTCGCCGATCAGCGACAATGGGTGGCCGGCGTGCTGGCCCAGGCGGGCATGCCCGCCACCCGGACCGGTGCGGCAGCCGAGGCTTACCTGGCGTCCCTGGAGGGCGCACTGCTCCTGGCCCGCGCTCACGGGCAGCCGGACGGCGTCGCCGGACAAGATCGGGATGTGGTGCGGTCGGTGGCGGCGACCTTGGTCGACGCTCTGCTCTGAAACGCACCACCCAAGGCCGTCACACGTGGCACCGCGGCGACCTTTTTGCATGACCAATCAACCTTCCAACTAGTAGGTAGTCAGATGAGGAGAACCGCCATGGGACAGGACTTCACCGGTCGCAAGCTCGTCGTCGTCGGCGGCAGCAGCGGCATGGGCCGTCAGATCGCCGAGGACGTCGTCAGCCGCGGCGGCAGCGCGGTCGTCGTCGGTTCCCGCCTCGAGCGGGTCGAGAAGACCGTGGCCGACCTGGCCACCCGCGGACAGGCGTGGGGCGTTACCGCCGACCTGCGCGACCCCGCCGAGGCGACCAGGGTGCGCGAGGAACTGGCCGACCAGCACGCTGACGCCACGTTGCTGGTCAACGCGGCCGGCGTGTTCAAGCCGCTGCCGTTCCTCGACCACACCCCCGCCGACTACGACGCCTACCTGGACCTGAACAAGGCCACCTTCCTGATCACCCAGACCGTGGCGCAGAACATGGTCAACAGCGGCCACGGTGGCGCCATCGTCAACATCGGCAGCATGTGGGCAAAACAGGCCATCGCCGCGACCCCGTCATCGGCGTACTCGATGGCCAAAGCCGGTCTGCACGCCCTGACCCAGCACCTCGCCCTGGAACTGGCCGCTCACAAGATCCGGGTCAATGCCATCTCCCCGGCCGTGGTAGCCACGCCCATCTACGAGGGCTTCATCCCACCGGCCGAGGTCGACACCGTCCTGGCGGGATTCAACGACTTCCACCCGATCGGCCGGATCGGCACCACCGAGGACGTCTCCGCCGTGGCCACCTTCCTCCTCTCCGACCAGGCCGGCTGGGTCACCGGCGCGATCTGGGACGTCGACGGCGGCGTCACAGCAGGCCGAAACCAGTAACCACCGAGGCGCAGCCAGGCCTGTACGGGTTTCACGGTTCGGAGCCCGTACAGGCCCTCACCCCCTTGCGCGCTCAGCAGTTCGCCCACCACAAAGCACAACTGCGGATACCACCGGTTCGAGACCAGCCGAACATCCGCTCATGTAGCCGCAGAGCGTGCGCCGCGGTGAGCCACTCTCGGCGGCACCACTACGCGGGAGGACCCTCAAGCAACGCCGCTCATGACAGTGGCCCGGCCACACGACACGGCCCGGCCTGATGTTGCTCGGGTGGATCCAAGCCCGAGTCGCCTGCCGGCTGCGCCGGATGTTCGATACGAGCGCGGCCATTCCTCTCACTAATTTTACTGGGGCACAGCTGGGGCAAACCCCCTGTCACAACTGCACTCACCAACACACAGTTGCCAACAACGGCGATCAAGCACACCATTCCACTAGGCGATTCCCTATCGCCACAGGTCAGGACCATGATCGGCCCACACTGGCAGTGAGAGGGTCAGCAGCGCTGTTCTTGCTGGTCAAGGACCCCGCCGCCCCAGACCAACCTTGCTGGAGCTTCGCGGCGGCGGTCAGAAACCCGGCGAGAAAGATCGAGCGCACCGCCCGCAGCGAGATCCACCGCGGAAACCGCGTGCACTTGAACGAGATCGGTCGCAAGGTTTGGACCCGCGCAAGCCGCTTCACTTACCCATGGCCGCGAGCGTCTCGTTCATGTCTACCTCGCTCGCGCCAACACGACGGACCGTAGGTCACCTCCCACACACCACCGACGCCGTACGACACGGTCAGTCGACCGGCGGCAACAGGAGGTCATCGAGGTTGGGTGCCTCGGTCGTGACCACCTCGGCCCGCCGGGCCCATTCCCGCAGGCTCGCGACCGTCAGGGGATGACCGCCGACGCATTCGCGCAGATCCTCGTCGTCCGCCGCAAGAATCGCTTCGGGTGTGACACAGCCGCTGTCGGCCAGGTCGAGATACACCTGACGAGTCAGCCCGGCGCCGGCCACGCGTGCCAGCGGGACAGCGTCCGCCGGGATACCGAGTTCCAGCTGCGTCGGGATGAGCTCGCCGAGCCGGACGAGCACCGCGTCGACGTCGGGGTGGATCTCGCGGCCAATCGAGATCACCGTGTCGATCACATCGCGCACCCGCGCCGCGACGGCGCGGACGGGACCGATCACATCCTTGCCCGGCATGTGCTTCATGAGGGCGGGTTCCAGCTGCGCGGCAGGTGTGCCTTGCATCCAGAGCAAGCAGGCCACGGCTTTCTTCGCCCGCCGCGCGGGCAGACTCGGCTCCGGCAGTCGCGTCACGCTGAGCTGCCGCACCGCGGCGGGTGCCGCCCCCTGCCGGTGCAGTGCAGGCCCGAACGTACCCAGCTCGGCGCGATGACCGCGGTGGTGGACCGGGAAAAGTACCTGGTCGACCTCGGCGGTCAGCTGGGCAACCGTGATGAGGGTGGCGCGGTTGAGCTGGTCCTGGGTGAGCGACCGCAGTGCGCGCGTGACACTCAGTGCTGAGCGCACGGACAGCGCGCTTCGGGAGACCAGCGTCCCGAGCGGAGTCAAGACCAACGCGCCCTGCTCCGTCTCGGCCACGAACGCCTGGTTGCGGAGCTCGTCGAGCACGCCCAAGACAGTCGAAGGGTCGAACAGCTCGTCCGCGCCCGCAAGCCGGCGTTGGTGGGACGCGAAGCTGTTGGCCAAGACCGAGACGACGTCATGGATCGTGATGCCGCTGCCGGTTCGACTGGAAGCGACCAGCACGACGCGCAGCACGAGAGTGTCGATGTCGAGGTCGGGGTGCAAGAGGCTCGAGGTGATGTCTTCCGGGGTGCCGGTGACATAGCGGTTCCACTTGTCATGCTCGTCGGCGGCACCGTAGGCGAGGACGATCGCCGTCCCCGCTTCGGTGAGTCCGAGCCGCCCGGCCCGGCCGGCGATGTTCTTGTATTCGGCAGTCGTGTACGGCACGGACCGGCGGAGCCCCAGGGGATGGTCGAGCTCGGCGATCACCACGGTCTCGACCGGCAAGTTCAGGCCTTGGGCCAGTGTGGTGGTGGAGGCGATGACGCGAATCGGGCTGTCCGGCCGACGGAAGACTTCCTCGATGACGCGCTTTTCGTCGCGTTGCAGGTCGGCGATGTGGAATGCGACGCCGCCTTGCAGGCACTGGCGCAGCTCCTGCGAGAGCACGGTCGGGTCTCCCGCGGGCAGCGCCTCGATCGCCTCGGGAGCTGCCGGCAATCCGAGGGCTTCCGACAGGTAGCGAGCGCTGCCGCGCGCGGCACCTTTGCTGCTGCGGAAGACGATCACCTGCTGGCCGTCACCGACTAGCTTCCGCACCAGTGGCACGAGGAAGTCCCGAGCACGCCCGGCGTAGCGAAGCGGCAGGAACTGTTCGACGCGTTCTTCACCGTCTTCGAGGGCCCGGAACACGCCGTTCGGACGGAGGATGCCTTCGACCAGGGCGACCGGCCGTTTCGTCCAACGGACCGGCTGAGCCTCGAGCCACGAGTCGAGGCCACCGAAGTCGCCAAGGACGGCGGACAAGCACACCAATTGCGGAGCGATGCCGTCGTCGCGGCGCGACTTGATTGCGGTCAGCAGCAGCTCGAGCAGCGGCCCGCGGCCGGTGTCGACGAGCGTCTGGACCTCGTCCACGACGATCACCGACAGCATCCGGAGGATGTGCGAGGAAGAGAGCGCTAGGCCGGTGAACTTCTCGTAAGTCAGGATCGCGATGTCGAACTGGCCGAGGACGAACTCCGGCAGCTGGTCGCTGATCTCCCCGGTGGCACGCACGACCCGGATGCCGAGGTCGCCGTACGTCTTCGTGAAGCGGTCGAACTGCTCGTTCACCAGAGCACGGGTCGGGAGGAGGAACACCGATCGGCCGCCGCGCCGGGACGCGCCCAACGCGGCCAGCTCACCGAGCATCGTCTTGCCCGACGAAGTCGGTGCGGACACCAGGACGTTCTTGCCGACGAGCAATCCCGCGTTGTTGATCACGCTCTGCTGTAGCTCGTTCAAGCCGGGGAAGGTCTCAGCCCACCGGTCAAGCACCTCGTCGGCGATGCCGTGGCCTTTCAGGCTGTCGATGGCTGCGGTCACCGGAGCCGTCGACCGCTCTGGGAACAGTTCCCGGAACCGCGGGCCGGGCGCGAAGACCGGCCAAGTGGGCGCGCCGTCCAGCTGGCCGCGCAGCGTCGGCTCCTGACGCGCGGCCATGGTGCCTGACGCGGCGGCGATGACCCTCGTGGTGACGTAGGCCAGGAGGGCGTGGATCGGGACCCGGCCCTTTTCGACCACGCTCTCCTGCCCAAGCAACGCTGTAACAGGTGGTAGGTCAACAGGCCGTGGCCGAGGACCGGGTCTTCGTAGGCCGGCTGGTCCGCTGTCGATGCGGTGAGGATCAGCCGGCCACGGCCCGCGAGCTGATCGAGCCGGGCCGCGGTGGACAGCAGAGCGCCCCCGGAGACCGACCCACGGGGCTGATACTGGGCGTGCAGCACCTTGGCACCGGCACCGCCGGAGAAGCAGCAGTCCAGGACGACGACCAGCTGGCGCGCCGGGATCGCGGAGACGCGTTCGGTCAGGTCGTCCAGCAGCAGGCAGGAACCGGCGAAATCCGCCGGGTCGGCGTCGTAGGTGACCAGCTCGTGGGTGTCGGTGCCGTGCCCGGAGAACGTGATCACGACGACGTCGTCCGGGCTCGCGGTCTCGGTCAGCACGTCCAGCTCGGTGACCAGCCGGTCGCGGGTGGCGTCCTGATCCAGGAGCCGGACAGTGTTGCCGCCGAGGTTGTCCTCGAACAGCGCGTGTAGTGCTGCGGCGTCTCGTACCGCAGAGGCCAGGTTCGGGATCCGCGGTGATTCGTACCGGTCCACGCCGACGAACAGGCCGCGCAGACGCGGCACGATCTGCTCCGCTGTCGCGTCTGCCAGCTCGTCCGGGTGCATCGCGAGATTCTCTCACCCGGGTTGACGCGTACACGATCCGGTGAATTGTAGCCACGAGCGCGGCCCGACGCGGGTCTCCTCACCCGGGTAAATTCGACTTGCAGACGAAGAAGCGCTGGCCGAAGTCCAGGGGGCCGTTAGTGGCCAGCAACGTCGTCGCCTTGTCACCAGCCGGCCACGGTCGCTTAGCTGGTGCTGCAGCTCGCAGCCGAAGGCGAGGGGGCTCGCCGCGCGCAGATCGCGCGCCCTTTCATCGCGGTTGTCCGATCGGTCCCCGGTGACGTACTCACAAACCTCGGCACCACCATCCGCGACTGCGGCTCCGATGCCGATCATTGAAATCACGCTCGCCGAAGGCGACTCCACGACTCAGCTGCGCGAGTCCGACTGCTCGCATGGTCCTTTGAGGACAGTAGAGGCCTCGGTGCCAACTCGTACGGCCGATGTGCGACGGACAGAACAATTTCGCCGGCCGGCGCTCCCGCGCTCTTCGCCCCCGCGACGAGGACGAGGGCCAGTCGAATTCAACCTCGACCTCGGGAGTTCACGACTTCTGACGCTCGTACGTCTCAGCCCGCTTTCGGAAGATGTCGCGAGGTTTCGGCTCCTTGGGGAGTAACATCCGCTGGATGTCCAGCACGACAGCGGAAGAGTCTGATTTCGATCTTTCCCGGGAGAGGATCACGGAACTCGCCGCACTCGCGGATGCCGCTGCCGCGGAAGCGAAGCGCGGCTGGTACGAGATCTCCTCCGCGCTCACGGACAAGCGCGGCGCAGCGGACGTCGACGCCATCGCGATCGCCTTCGACTACCGCCTGCAGGAGCGCATCGACGGGAACAGCAACCCCGTGTTCCACGCCGCACAGCTGACGCCTCTTGCGGAGCTGCCGACGTCCGTTGCGGACCTATGGGCGAACGTCGTGGGCGCCACCGCGTCGGTGCCGGTTCGCGCGCGCCTGCACGATCTCCTCTTCACCCTCGGCAGGCAGCCCAAGCACAAGCACGCCGACCAAGCCTGCCGGGCCTACCTGGAAGTGGGCGCGGGGAACTGGGGTTCGCTGTACCGCGTACGCGCCCTGGCCCGCGCGCTCGACATCGCCCGGCAGATGAACCGCAACGACCTTGCGGACGACGCGATGAAGCAGATCATCGCTAACGCCCGGGAGTCCCTCGACGGCGTTGAATGGCAGCCCGGCGTATCCCTGCGTCTGATCGGCCGCCTCGCCGAGGAGAAGAACCCGCCGACCGGTGTCGACGATCTCCTGGTGGAGGCGCGAGCACGTTACGCCGGAGACCCCTACATCGAGGTCGACGCGGCTATGTTGCAGCGCCGCCTCGCGAAGGGCGACAAGGACGCACTGGGGCGGATCGACCGGGAGGTCGTCGGGATCTGGACGAAGGCCGCAGAGGCGTCGACCGGGCTCCAGAGGCTGGGACATCTCACCAAGGCGGTCGACTATGCCAGAGACCACGGGCAGACCGGCCTACTCGCCGCGGCCACCACCGCCCTGCAGGCGATCGGCATCGATGACCTGGGGATGCAGACGTTCCGTGTCCCCGTCGAGATTCCCGACGAGAAGATCAGCAAGTGGATCGGCTACTTCACCCAGGGCGATGACTGGCGCGTATGTATCGCGCGGTTCGAGAACGGCGAGCACGGGACGCCTCCAACCGGCCGAACCGCGGAGAACCGCTCCCAGATGGCCAAGGACACCTCGCTGTACTCGATGATTCCGCACTCGAAGATCGGTGGTGACGGGCTCCCGCGGTGGGAACCGCAGAACGAGGACGACCAGGAAGAGCAACGTCTGTCCGATGTAGAGATGTTCAGGATGCAGCTGTGCGCGCCGCTGCTCGCCAAGGCGTTGCACGAAATCGGGGTCGTCCACCACCCGATCCGCGAGGAAGTCGAGGAGTTCTTCGCTGAACGGATCTTCCTGCCGCCGGACATCCCCCGGGTCTTGGCCGACGCATTGACGAGGTACTGGCGCCGAGACTACGAAGCCTGCGCCTACCTGCTCGCGCCGAAGATCGAGACGATGCTTCGCGTCCTCGCCAGGGCGATTGACGAGCCGGTTTACCTGACCCAGCGGAAGAACACTCCGGGGAAGTACGTCGGACTCGGGACTCTGATCTCGACGCTCGGTAAGCACGGCCTGGACGAGTCCTGGGGCAGGTACCTCTCCACACTGCTCGCCGGCCCGACGGGGTGGAATCTGCGGAACGAGCTGGCACACGGGTTCGTCGACGAGGTTTCCGCGCCCATGGCCGCGCTGCTGATCCAGGCGACGCTCTACGTCGCCAACCTCGCCCCGCGCGGACGAGCCGCCGCCGACGCCAGAGGCCGAATAGGCGCACCGCTCGAGGCGTGCATGCAGACCGGCCGCGGCCTGCGCCCCTTCGAGAGCACCGGGCAGCTGGCCACGACTCGCCGCCGCGGAGGCTTGGGAGCCGGCCGGACACAGAGTCGACCGTAGCGAGCGGCGCCGAGTTCGCCCCGTCCTACGGGTTACGCTGCGCGTCGGCGAACCGCTCCTCCAAGAGTTCGTACTTGCCGAGGACGATGTCGTCCTGCTGCCGAAGTAGCGGACGAACCGGCCACCCCTCCGGCCGGGCACGGTAGCCTTTAAGCACCCCGTTCTGCGTACGACGCGTCGCAGAACGTCGTACGGACCCACCCTGCCTGGCCACGGTTCGGCATGCCGCGTCGCTGCGTGGCACGCCGTGGTCTGCTGGTGCACGAAGCCGGGCAGCGTTGCGCCTATCCTTGGACGATCGTCAAGATAGACACTAAATCGCCCCTACTCATGGGTAGCAAAAAAGCCCAGGTCATCGACCTGGGCTTTGCTCCCCCGCTTGGACTCGAACCAAGAACCCTCCGGTTAACAGCCGAATGCTCTGCCAGTTGAGCTACAGGGGAATGTTGCTCACTTCCGGTGCCGGTCTCTCCGACCGACAAGAAGAACTTTAGACCATGCCCCGGAAGCGCCGCACACCACCCCCCACTTAGCGCAACCGCCCCCGCGGCGGCGGTTTTCCTGGACAATGGACAGTCGGACGACCTAACGACGGAAGGATGCGGATGAAGAAGTTCCTGCTGGGGGCAGGCCTGGGGTACGTACTGGGCGCCAAGGCAGGCCGGGGGCGGTACGAGCAGCTCGTGCGCACCTACCGCCGGGTCGTCGACCACCCGATGGTCCAGGGTGCCGCCGGTGTTGCGCGTGCCAAGATCGGGGAGAAGCTCAAGCGCTGACTCGGGCCACGAAGAACACCCGGCGGAACTCGAACCACGTGACGCCGTCGGGTCGGGGCGGGTACGCGGAGTCCAACAGCGGTGCCAAAGCCGCGCGGAACTCCGCCCACTCATCGTCGGGCAGGGCCGCGCGGATCGGGCGCAACGCCGTCCCGGTGATCCACTCCAGCACCGGGGACGGGCCGCGCAACGGCTGCACGTACGTCGTCTCCCAGGCGTCGACCTCGCAGCCCGCGTCGGCCAGGAGGTTCGCGTACTCCAGGGGGCTCGACACCGCGTCGTCCTCGCGCAGCACCACCTCCGCCAGGCGGGATGCCCAGGTCGGGGACGCCGCCAGCTCGCGGGTCAGCACGTGCGAAGGTGCGGTGAAATTGCCCGGCACCTGCACCGCCAGCCAGGCGCCCGCAGGCAACCCCGAGGCCCAGCGGCGCAGCAACGCAGCGTGGTCCGGCACCCACTGCAGGACGGCGTTCGACACCACGACGTCCGTGTCGGGCGACGGTGTCCAATCGCGGACGTCGAGCAGGCTCACGTCGAGGCCGCGGGCGCGTGCTGCCGCCACCATTTCGGGTGAACTGTCGCTGCACTCCAGGGTCGCCGACGGCCAGCGGTCACGCAGGGACACCGTCAGGTTGCCCGGGCCGCAGCCGAGGTCCACCACGCGCCGCGGGGACGTGGCGCCGATGCGCGACACCAGGTCGTGGAACGGCCGGGCCCGCAGGTCGGCGTAGTCGAGGTACTTGCCCGGATCCCACACGGCGGCCTCCCACAGAAAACAGTACGCCTGTACTGAGTACGAGCGTACTGCTACTCCGCCGGGTTGACCAGCTTCGCGGCGACCTGCTCGGCGATGGCCTCGACCAGCGCGACGTCGGTGCCCGGGTCCGGCCGGACCTGCAGCACGGTGCCGTCGCGGCCGGGCACCTTGCGCTGGACGAACCACGCTCCCCCGGCCCCGATCTCCTGCCGGTGCCGCGAGCGGATCGAACCCTCCACGCGCTGGTAGGCCTCGCGCGGCAGCTTGCCCGGCGACGGCAGCCGGAACCGGACCGGCGGGAGGTCGGCCAGCACGACCGCCGAGCCCGCCTTCCCCGCCTCGGACGACTCCGTCAGCGTGAACACGCCGTCCGCCCAGGCCGCCTTGCCGATGAGGTGCCAGCCGACGCGGCGGGCCCCCTCCCCGGCCGGGATCCACAGGCCCAGCGCCGTCACGACCAGGTGGCCGCCGCCCTCGACCGGGGCGCTGACGACGACGTCCTCGCCGGGTTCCAGGGTGGCGGCGAACCCGTCGGGCGTGCGGTCGCCCAGCAGCCGGCGCAGGAAGCTCATCTCAGCTCCACGCGCCGGCGGCCGCCTGCTCGCCGAGCGACTTCTTGTACTGCTCCAACGCGACGAGGTCGCCGAACAGCGCTCGGTAGTCGTCCGGGGCCTCGACCGGCGACAGCCGCTGCAGCTTGCCCTTGATCTCCGCGATCTGCCGCCCGACCAGGCTCTCCTGCAGCCGCGCGAGGATCGACGAGATGTACCGGGAGTCGACCTCGTCCTTGGCCTGCAACGGTTCCACGGCCAGCTCCGACAGCACCCGCCGGACCGTCCCTTCCGGACAGTGCGGGGCGGCCGCGTCCAGCAGCGCCGGCCCGGTCAGGCCCGATCCCGCGCCGCCGGCCTTCAGCACGGCTTCGTGGACGGCCACGTACACCGGGTGCGTGAAGGCTTCCAGCGGCAGCGCGTCGTACTCCGGCCCGGCGATCGCGGGCTGCTGCAGCGCCGCCTTGAGCGCCTCGCGCTGCACGGCGAACCGCGGGTCCTTCGGGGCCGGGCGGGCGACGTCCTGGGTGGGCGCCGCCGGGGCCGCCTGGGCCCGCGCCGGCTGCCGGACGGGGGCGCCGCCGCGCTTGTCGGTCGCACCCGCCGAGCCGCGGACGCGGTTGACCACCTGCGCGACGTCCTGCCAGCCCACCCACCAGGCGAGCTTCGACGCGTAGCCGTCGCGGGCCGCGCGGTCCTTGATCGACGCCACCATCGGCACGGTCTTCTGCAGCGCCGCGACCTGGCCGTCGACCGAGTCGAGGTCGTAGTTCTTGAGCGTGCTGCGGATGACGAACTCGAACAGCGGCGTCCGCCGCGCGACCAGGTCCTTCACCGCGCTGTCGCCCTTGGCCAGGCGCAGTTCGCAGGGGTCCATGCCGTCCGGCGCGACCGCGATGTACGTCTGGCCGGCGAACGTCTGGTCGCCCTCGAACGCCTTCAGCGCCGCCTTCTGGCCCGCTTCGTCGCCGTCGAAGGTGAAGATGACTTCGCCGCGGAAGGCGTCGTCGTCCATCATCAGCCGGCGGAGCACCTTCATGTGGTCTTCGCCGAACGCCGTGCCCGACGACGCCACGGCCGTCGGCACGCCCGCCGCGTGCATCGCCATCACGTCGGTGTAGCCCTCGACCACGACGACCTGGTGCCGCTTCGCGATCTCGCGCTTGGCCAGGTCGAGGCCGAACATGACCTGGGACTTCTTGTAGATCGGCGACTCGGCGGTGTTGAGGTACTTCGCCGAGATGCGGTCGTCTTCGAACAGCCGCCGCGCGCCGAAGCCGACGACGTCGTTGCCGACGTCGCGGATCGGCCAGACCAGCCGCCGGTGGAACCGGTCCATCGGGCCGCGCTGGCCCTCCTTGGACAGCCCCGCCGTGAGGAGCTCCTTGACCTCGAACCCGCGGTTGAGCAGGAACTTCGTCAGCTTGTCCCAGCCGCCGGGTGCGTACCCGCAGCCGAACGTCTTCGCCATCGCGGCGTCGAACCCGCGCTCGGACAGGAAGTCGCGTGCCGCGCGGGCCTCGTCGGTGACCAGTTGCTCGGCGTAGAACTCCTGGGCCAGCCGGTGGGCCTCGACCAGCCGGGTGCGGCTGCCGCGGTCGCGCTGGATCGTCGCGCCGCCGCCCTCGTAGGTGAGCCGGATGCCGACCCGGTCGGCCAGCCGCTCGACGGCTTCGACGAACGAGATCAGGTCGATCTTCTGGATGAACTTGATCACGTCGCCGCCCTCGCCACAGCCGAAGCAGTGGAAGGTCCCGTGCGTCGGGCGGACGTTGAACGACGGGGTCTTCTCGTTGTGGAACGGGCAGAGGCCCTTCAGGCTGCCCCCACCGGCGCGGCGCAGCGCCACGTACTCCCCGACGACCTCGTCGATCCGGTTCCGCTCGCGCACCTCCGCGATGTCGCTCTCCCGAATCCGTCCTGCCACGCAGCCCACTCTAGTCTTTCCCGTTTCCCGGCTCCTCCCGTGTGCGGCACACTCGGGACATGGCCTCCACGACCACCACCCAGGACTCCCTCGCCGCGCAGTTCGCCGAGCACCGCAGTCACCTGATCGGGGTGGCCTACCGGCTGACCGGCACCCGCGCCGACGCCGAGGACGCCGTCCAGGAGTCCTGGTTCCGGCTGGCCGGGCTGGACGACGCCGGCCGGGCGGGGATCCGCGACCTGCGGGCCTGGCTGACCACGGTCGTCGGCCGGATCTGCCTCGACCGGCTCAAGTCGGCCGCCGCGCAGCGGGAGCGCTACGTCGGCAACTGGCTGCCCGAACCGGTCGTCACGCCGTTCGGGCGGCCGGTGAGCGAGGACCCGCTGGACGTCGCCGTCCGCGACGACGGCCTGCGGATGGCCGCGCTGGTCGTCCTCGACAAGCTGACGCCGGAGCAGCGCGTCGCGTTCGTCCTGCACGACGCCTTCTCGGTGCCCTTCGCCGAGATCGCGGACGCGCTCGGCGTCTCGGTCGACGCCGCGCGCCAGTACGCCTCCCGCGGCCGCAAGGCCCTCGCCGACGCCGACCCGGCACCGCGCGTCCCGCTCGACGACCAGGCGAAGGTCCTCGAGAAGTTCGTCGTCGCGCTGCAGGCCGGCGACGTCCGGGCGATGACCGAGCTGCTCGCCCCGGACGTCGTGCTCATCGGCGACTCGAACGGCAAGGGCCGCACCACGCGCCAGCTCATCGTCGGCGCGGACAAGATCGCCCGGTTCTTCATCGGTCTCACGAGCAAGTACCCGCCCGGCGTCCTCACCGGTGGCACGCCGGTGCTCGTCAACGGCGATCTGGGCGTGTACCTCGCGCCGCAGCCGGGCGAGGACGGCTTCTTCGCCCTCGACGAGCACGTGCAGGCGATGACGGTCCGCGACGGGAAGATCGTCGCGATCTACGACGTCGTCAACCCGGACAAGCTGGCCCGGATCACGCGTCCCGGCGACGCACCTTCGTGATCCCGGCGGCCAGCAGGAGCACGGCGAAGGCGCCGAAGTAGGCGAGCGCCCAGCCCGGGCTCAGCGGCGAGTCGGACAGCACGGCCGCGTTGCCGCCGTCCCGGCCCGCGTTCGCCTCGCCGCTCCCGCTGAGGAACTTCGTGACGGCGTTCAGCGGCAGCCACCGGTGGATCTCCTGCCCGGCCCGCGGGATCAGCTGGACGACGTTCTCCGCCATCAGCGGGTAGGCGACGACCACGGCCACGGCGCCGGCCGTGTGGCGCACGAGCAGGCCGACGCCGACCCCGCAGACGGCGGCCAGTGCGAACACCGGTCCGGTGCCGGCGACGATCCGCCAGTCCGCGGCGCTGTCCAGGGCCAGGTCGGCGTCCGGGGCGAGGACCCTTGCCACCAGCCAGGCCGCGAACGCGGCGGCCTCGCCGAGCCCGAACGCGTACCCGGCGACGAGCGCACCCTTGGCCAGCAGCACCGGCGTCCGGCTCGGCACGACCTGGAAGGTGCCGTGGATCGTGCCGGAGTGGTACTCGCTGGTCACGGCGAGCGCGCCCAGCACCAGCACGGCCACCAGGGCCAGCTGGTAACCGAACTGCGTGCTCGCGACCGTCGGCGGCAGGCGCGACTCGGTGGCGGTGAGTGCGGTGAGCGCGGCCGGGAAGGCCAGCGCGACCACGGTGAAGACACCGCACACCCAGGGCGTGGCGATGCTGAAGAGCTTGATCCGTTCACTGGCGACGAGGTGCATGGGCAGAACGGTCCCGCGGCAGACCCCGCCGGCGCGTCCCACCGGGGTCGGGTTCGGCGCCTCCTACGGGAGCGGGACCCGGCACGCGTCGCCGGAGGTGAAGCCCTGGTCGACGATGCCGAGCGCGCTGTTCATCCGGGCGCGGGAGTTCTCCAGCGCGATCTGGTAGGTCAGCTCGAGGACGCCGGCGCGGCCGAACTCGCGCTCGAGCTCGGCGACCTGCTCGTCGGTCACGGTCACCTGGTCACCGGACATCGCGTCGGCGTAGGCGAGCGCCAGCCGCTCCTGGTGGCTGAAGGCGGGCGAGGTCGCGTAGTCGTCGATCTTCTTGAGCCGCTCGATGTCGAGGCCGTCGTGCTTCTGCAGCATGGTGCCGAAGTCGACGCACCAGGAGCAGCCGATCCGCGTCGCGACCCGGTAGACGGCGAGCTCGCGCACGTTCGCCGGGATCTTCGTCGACGCGCGTTCGGCCAGCAGCTCGTGCACCACGGACGTCCGCAGCAGCCCGGGGTGGTGCGCGGTGACGGCCAGCGGCTCGGGCACGGCGCCGAAGCGGCGGCCGGCGAACCGGTAGGCGAGCTTGAGGAACAGCCCGGCCTCGGACGTCTTCTTCGCGGGGATGCGCGGCATTTCGGTCTCCTTCGTCTCGGTCCTACGAGCTGGACGAGACGGCTCCCGAAGACGTGACAGCGGGCGCTGTGAGCCAGGCCACGAGCAGGATCGCGGCCGCGGCGGCGAACACGACGGTGAGCCCGGCCGCGCCGAGGCCACCGGCCGTGGCCAGCGCGAGCCAGCCGAAGACCGCGGTCCCGGCCAGCCCGCCGGCCTGCCGGGCGAAGGTCAGCGACCCCAACGTGACGCCCATCAGGTCCCGCTGCGCGCGGGTCTGGCCCAGCACCGTGTACGCGGAGGTGCAGACCGCGAAGGCGGCTCCGATCGCGAACAGCCCGGGCGCGAGGAGCCAGGGGTTGCCGTCCAGCGCGGCCGCGACGGCGACACCGGCGAGCCCGGCGGTGCCGAGCAGGCAGCCGAACCGGCCCCACGCCGGCATCTCGGGGTGGTTCCGAGCCAGCGCGGCGAAGGAAACCGACAGCGCGAGCTGGCCGGCGGTCATCGCTACGAGCAGCAAGCCGGTGCCTGCCGCGTTCGCGCGCAGCGCCGCGACCAGCGCGACGTAGGTGAAGGTGCCGTAGAGGGCGGCGCCCGCGAGCCCGTTGACCACCACCGCGCGCGCCAGGACGGCGTCGGCGAAGACCTTCGGCGAGATCAGCGGGCTCGGCACCCGGCGCTGCCTGCGCACGAACAGGAAACCGGTGAGCACGGCGGCGCCCACCAGCAGCGGTGTCCACAGTGGACTGCGAGCGAGGTCGTCGAACGTGCCGAGCGCGACCACGGCCGACCCCGCCACCACCAGCAGGACGCTGCTCCGGCCGTCGAACTCGCCGGTCGCGTGCCGGGGCCGGGCGGGCAAGCCGCGCAGGCCGAGGACCAGGGCCGGCACGCAAAGGGGCAGGTTGACCAGGAAGATCCACCGCCAGCCGGGGCCGGCCGCGAGCAGCCCGCCCAGCGGCGGCCCACCCAGGGTGGCGGCCGCGAAGACGGCCGTCTGCCAGCCCTGGCGGCGCAGCAGCTCGTCGCGGTCGAACAGCTCGCCGAGCGCGCTCATCGCCGTGACGACCAGGCCGCTGCCGCCCAGCCCCTGCAGCGCGCGGGCGGCGATCAGCGACCCGACGCCGGGTGCGGCGGCGCACCACGCCGACCCGGCGGCGAACACGAGAACGGACAGCGCGAAGGAGACCCGGCGGCCGTACAGGTCACCGAGCCTGCCGTGCAGCGGCGTCGCGACGGTCAGGGTCAGCAGGCCGGCGGCGGTGACCGCGACGAGCCCGGTGCGCGCGTGCAGGTCGGCACCGATCGAGGGCAGGGCCGCGGTGAGGACCAGGCCGTCCAGCTGGGCCATGGCCATGCCGAGCAGCAGGCCGGCGTAGGCGAGGTTCCGAGATGCGTGCATAAAGCACACGTTATAGCGTGTCTTATGCACACATCAAGCGAGGGTGGCCCGGCCCTGTTCCGCTTGGTCCGGCACTGGGCCCGCCAGTGGGGCCCGGACGTCGTCGAGCGCTTCGGCGAGGACTCCCCGCCGTCGTGGACGGTGCCGAACCTCTTCGTCATCCAGGCGGTCGACGGCACGGCCGGTGCCGAGGTGACGGTCGCGGACGTGGCCCGCCAGCTGGGCATCGACCGCTCGGTGGCCAGCCGGATGGTGACCGAGGCGGCACGGGCGGGCTTCGTCGAGCGCTCGACGTCGACCCGCGACGCCCGCCGCGCGGTGCTGACCCTCACGGACCCGGCGAAGGAGTTCCTCGACGCTGTGCGGGCGCACCAGCGCCAGGCGTTCGAGGGGCTGGTGGGTCACTGGGCGGAAGAAGACCGCGAGCGGTTCGCCGGTTACCTGGGCCGGCTCGCGGACGAGGTCCTCGGCTGACCCCCGGCGGCTACTCCCCCGAGCTGCCGTCGATCGACTCGCGGATCAGGTCGGCGTGGCCGTTGTGCCGGCAGTACTCCTCGACCATGTGGACCAGGATCCAGCGCAGGCTCGGCGTGCTGCCGTCACGCAGGGCGCGCCGGGCCCGCCGCGAGAGGTCGCCGTCCGCCTCGGCCAGCGCCGCGCGCGACCGCTTGACGGCGTCCTCCCAGAGGCCCACCAGCTGGTCCGGGGTGTCGTCCGCGGCGGATTCCCAGTCCCAGTCCGGCGTGGCCCTCCAGTCGACCGCGTCGAACGGCGCCATCCGGTCGCGGCCCCGCAGCACGTACGAGAACCAGTGGTCCTCCACGTAGGCCAGGTGCTTGAGCAGCCCGCCGAGCGTCATCGAGGACGGCGGGTGCGTCGCGCGCAGGCCCGCGCTGTCCAGCCCGGCGCACTTCCAGGCCAGGGTCGCGCGGTGGAAGTCCAGGAAACCCAGCAGCGTGGTGACTTCGTCGCCGTCGAGGGGCGGCTCGGGCCGGCCCTGTTCGTCCACAGTGGTCACGAGGCCGACGCCGTCAGCGGGCGGACGTCCCAGACCCACACCCCGCCGACGAACTCCGCCGGCTTGCGCAGCAGCAGCTCCACAGTGGACTTCAGGGCCTCCTGGTGCTGCCGCGGCCCGACCACGAGCACGCTCGCCTTCCAGGCCCGCAGGTCCGCGAGCGCCTGCGTGCGCTCGGCTTCGGTGACCTGCGCCGCCTGCCCGGTGCGCTCCACCTCCGCGAACAGGTCCGACGTCGGCAGCGGGACGGCGCCGTAGCGGCCGCGGCGGTCGTCCGGCGAGGTCGGGCCGACGAAGTAGCCCTCCGGCATCGGGTAGCCGAGGCCGGCGTCGACCTGCCAGTGCAGCGGCTCGGCCTCCCCGGTGCTCGGCAGCGGCACCGGCACCAGCGAACCGCCGGGGGTGACGTACTGGCGCCAGATCCCGTCGGCGAAGAACGGCGGCGAGAGGGGACGCTGGTGCGTCACCAGCTCGGTCGGCGCGATCGGCAGCAGCACCGCGACCACCGCGCCGATCCAGATCATCTTCAGCGGGAACCGTTGCTTGCCGTCGAGCGGTTCCGGTTGCTCGGCCGCCGCGGTCCACACGCGGTGCGTCGCGATCGCCAGCAACGCGCCCACCACCGGGATGCAGCCCATCGCCAGGCGGGATTCGAGCAGCGAGTCGAGCAGCGGCAGCTGGCCCAGCCACTTCCACAGCCCGGGGATGCCGGTGTCCTCGTGCGCCACCGTGATCTCGATGCCCAGCGAGAGGAACGCCATCACGTACATCGTGATGGCGAGCGCCCGCGAAACGACGTCACGCCACAGCCAGATCGTCAGCACCACCATGAGCACGATCAGCGGCCAGCCGAAGAACGCGTTCTCCTCGGTGCGGTTCATCGACACGTCCGCGGCCGCTTCGGGCGCGCCGGCGATCGACTGCGTCGCGAAGCGCGTGAACGCCGCCGTGTCGTTGCCCGCCGAGCCGTGCAGCAGCGAGTGGAAGCTCTGCGGGCCGAAGAACTGCCAGTACAGCGGGAAGCCGGTGATCAGCAGGGCGACGACCGCGCCGATCCCGATGCCCTTGCCCAGCGGGGCCAGCATGCCGCGGATCTCCGCGCGGCGCGGGACGAGGTAGGCGACCGCGAACACGATGAAGGCGATGGCGAAGATGGCGAGCGGCTCTTCGCCGAGCAGGATCTGCCAGGCGACGAGCAGCCCGAGCACGATCCCGTTGCGCACCGGGCGTTCGCCGCGCGCGACCTGGATCGTCTTGAGCGCGATGAACGGCAGCACGAACAGCACGACGAAGTTCGGGTGCGCGTTGCCGTGGGAGATCATCGGCGGCGCGAAGCCGGAGAACGCGCCGCCGATCGCGGCCGCCGTCCGGTTGGGCACCAGGTGCCGGGAGAACACCCAGTACCAGCCGATCGCGGTGCCAGCGAGCCCGGCCGTGAGCACGATCGCCCAGGTGAGCGTGGCACCGAAGGTCAGCGTGAGTGGCGCGAGCGGGATGTTGAGCCCGAACATCGCCGCGTTCGCCGCCATGTTGACGCCGAGCGGGTAGTTCTGCAAGTCCGTGGTGAACGGGTTCTCGAAGTGCAGGACGGCCTTCGCGACGACCGTCGAGTACCACTCCCACTGGCTCTGGTCGGCGCCGCCGTTCCAGAGGTAGCCGCGCTTGAGGTCGAACCACAGCCCGTTGTAGAGCAGGATCGTGAAGAGCAGGAACCCGCCGGCGATGGCGGAGTCCTGCCAAGCCCAGCGCTTCGGGCCTTCCGGCGGTTCGGGAGCGGGCGGCACCAGCTCGGGAACGGCTTCGGACTTCAGGCTCACGGTTCGACCACCCTGGCGAGGAAGTAGAGCGCTCCGGTACCGGCGTGCCGGACCAGCAGCAGGAACGGCCGGTCCACCGTGACGGCGACCGGGTCGTCGATCATCATCGAGGTGAGGCGCATGACCAGCGCGGTGGCCGCGGCCCCCTCGAAGCCTTGTTCGTCGACGCGCAGCACGGCCTGGTGCAGCACCTCGGACACGGTCAGCCGCGGATCCGGCGAGAGCCCGGACAGGTCGGCGTCGTCGGTGAAGATCGTGCGCACGCCGAGCCCGCCCAGCACGCCGGCGAGCTTGCTGGACACGTCGAGCGAAATCTTGGGGAGCGCGAGTTCCACCCGCTTGAAGCGGATCTTGCCGAGCAGGCTCGCCAGGGTGGTGTGGTCGAGCCGGCTTTCCGCTTCGGCGAGGTCGCCGTCGGGCAGCAGCACGACGGCCTGCAGGCCACCGGCCGCGGCCAGCTGCACCGCCTGCCAGCCGCCGGCGTGCGCGTAGCCGAGGTTCTCGCCGAGCCACATGGTCGGCACGTCCCGGGTGCCGGACGGCGCGTGGAACGGCGCGTCGCTGGTGTTGGCTTCGCGGAACGGCAGTTTCCACGCGGCCTTCAGGTAGAGCGCGTTGACGAGCACGGCGGCGACGTCGGAGTCGATCGAGCCGGGCGGCAGCAACTGCGGGATCAGCCCGCGCGTGGTGCGCCCGACGTCGTCGTTGATGAGGGCGCGGGCGGTTTCGGGCTCCTTTTCGAAGGGCGCGCTCGCGACGGCGGCACCGGGCCACTCGGCGAGTGCGCCCTTGAAGGAGTCTTCGAGCGGGAGCCGGTCGTCGGCCCACAGCGTGTTGGCGACGGCCAGCTCGGGTTCGTCGTCGGCCAGGCGGGTGGCCTCCCGCAGCAGGACGGTGTGCTCGTCGGGGTCACCGAGCAGCGCGACGAGCTCGTCCCGCGTCTGCCCCCGCGCGGCGCGCGCGGCGAGGGTCAGCGCACTGGCCACCGAATACGGCGAGAAGCAGGTGTTCCCGCCCCCGGCACCGAGGGCCGCGTGGACGGCGAGGGCGAACCGGAGGTGGCTGTCCGTGGCCATGCGGGCGAGACTACCGGAACGCCACCCCCCACCGGCCGCCCACGCGCAACTCCGCCCAAGGATGACAAAACTCGCGAAATTTTCGCGGCGGCCACCGGATGTCAGGAAAGGGTCGTTCATGTCGCCGGACGTCAGGAAAGAGTCGTTCATGACGTCCGGATCCGCTGCCCGGACGCGGGTGGGTCAGCGGTGGAGGCGGGTGACGTGCCAGGAGTACCAGGCGTGGGCCTGGGCGTCGGTGAGGGAGGCGACCTGGTCGACGACCACGCGGAGCAGGCCGGCGTCGTCGGCGGCCGAGTTCCAGGCCGGGACGAACAGGGGGTCGAGGGACTCCGGTGCGCGGCGGGCCAGCGCGTGGACCAGCTCGGCCAGCAGCTCGCGCTGGCCCTCCTGCATCGCCAGCCGGCGGCGGTCGCTCATCACGTACCGCAGGGCCAGTGCCTTCAGCAGGGCCACCTCGGCCGCCACCTGCTCCGGGACGCACAGGTCCGCCCCGTACCGCACCAGCGGTCCCTCGCCGAACTTCTCGCGCGTGCCGGTGACCGCCGCCGTCGTGAAGCGGCCGACCAGCTCGCTCGTCAGCCGTTTCAACGCGACCTGGGCCCCCGGGGACCCGTCCGGCTCGGCCGACACCAGCGCCGCCACCACCGGCAGCTCCAGCAGTTCCGCCGCCGCATCCTCCAAAGTGGACACCGACTGCGCCGAGAAGTGCTTGGCGGCGGCCTCGGCGACGGCCGCGCGCTCGTCCGGGTGGGCGAGCACGCGCAGCTTGATCCGGCCGGCCAGCACGCCGTCCTCGACGTCGTGCACCGAGTACGCGACGTCGTCCGCCCAGTCCATGATCTGCGCTTCCAGGCACCGCTGCCCCGACGGCGCCCCGGCACGGAACCACTCGAACACCCCGGCGTCGTCGCCGTACACGCCGTACTTCGCCTGCCCCGGCCGGCGCGGCCACGGGTACTTCGTGGTCGCGTCCAGGCACGCGCGGGTGAGGTTGAGCCCCACCGGATCACCCTCGGCGGACAGCAGCTTGGGCTCCAGCCGGGTGAGGATGCGCAACGTCTGCGCGTTGCCCTCGAACCCGCCGCACGACGCGGCCACCTCGTCGAGCGCGCGCTCGCCGTTGTGGCCGAACGGCGGGTGCCCGATGTCGTGCGCCAGCCCCGCGGTGTCCACCAGGTCCGGGTCGGCGCCCAGCTCGTCGGCGATGCCGCGGCCGATCTGGGCGACTTCGAGTGAGTGCGTCAGCCGGGTGCGCGGGACGCCGGTGACCTCGGCGCCCTCCCCCGGCCCGACCACCTGGGTCTTGCCGGCGAGCCGCCGCAGGGCGGCGGAGTGCAGCACCCGGGCCCGGTCGCGGGAGAACGCGCTGCGCCCGTCCGCCCGGGCGCCGGGCAGCGCCGCGCCCTTGGCCGCCTCCGGCAGCAGGCGGGCGGTGTCGTGCTCGGTGTAGTCCACGTGACCAGCCTAAACGCGACCACTGACATTTTTCGGGGGTTCGGGTGGCGAAGCCCCAGATGTCACCGACAAAAAGCTCGACTCGCGCTCGACGCAAGAAGCGGCTCTCAGCCCAGGAAGGTCGCGAACAGGTCGTCCGCGGGCGTCTTCGTCAGCCGGTAGTACAGCAGCGCCCCGGTCTCGCGGACGATGTACCGCACCTGGGTGACGCGCTCCTGGACGATCGGCCCGCTGTGCGTCGGCGCTGTCCAGGCGTCGAGGCCCAGGTCGTCGGCCATGGTCCGAGCCCGGAACGAGTGCCACGGGTCGCTGACCAGCACCGCCGTCCGCCAGCCGCGGGCCTCGACCTGCTGGGCGACCGCGCGCAGGCTTCGCAGCGTGTCGCTGCCTTCGCCGACGGCGAGCGTCGCCGACGACGGCACGCCGCGCCGGGTCAGCCAGAGCTGGCCGGCCCTGGCCTCGGTGAAGTTGTCCTCGGCCTTCTTCCCGCCCGCGGTGACGATCGTCTTCGCGACGCCCGCGTCGTACAGCTGCTTGGCCTTCGCGAGCCGGGCGGCGTAGATGTCCGACGGCTTGCCGTTGTACTGCGCCGCCCCCAGCACCACGATGACGTCGGCGGGGGTCCGGTCGTTCTCGCGGGCGACCTGCCAGACGCGGAACGCGGTGCCGCCGACGAGCGCCACCAGCACGAAGAGCGTGCCGAGCGCGATCCGGCGCGCCCAGCTGGAGAGCGAGGGTTTGGTGCGTTCAGCGGTACCCACCCGGCCCATTCTTTCAGAGGCGGTTCAGAGCCAGCCACGCTCCTCCGCGACGCGCACCGCTTCGGCCCGCGTCCGGGCTCCGGTCTTCCCGATCGCGGCGGACAGGTGGTTGCGGACGGTGCCCTCCGACAGGTGCAGGGCACGGGCGATGTCGGCCACCGTGCTGCCGTCCTCGGCCTCCCGCAGCACGTCCCGCTCGCGCCCGGTGAGCGGGCTGGCCCCGGTGGCGAGGGATTCCGCGGCCAGCGCCGGGTCGACCACACGCAGTCCACTGTGGACCCGGCGGACGGCCTCGACGAGCTGCTCCGGCGGCGCGTCCTTGACGACGAACCCGGCGGCACCCGCCGCCATCGCGCGGGCGAGGTAGCCGGGACGGCCGAACGTCGTGCAGATGATCACCCGGCACGACGGCAGGGCGGCCCGCAGGTCGGCCGCGGCTTCGAGGCCGTCCTTGCCCGGCATCTGGACGTCGAGCAGGGCGACGTCCGGCCGGGTCTCGCGCGCGGCAGCCACCACCTCGTCGCCGGAGCCGACCTGCCCGACCACTTCGATGTCGTTCTCGAGGCCCAGCACGGTGGCCAGCGCCCCGCGGACCATGGCCTGGTCGTCGGCCAGCAGCACCCGGATCAAGCGAGTCCTCCCGCGGGTTCGGCGCGCACGGCCGGGGTGGCCGGGCTCGGCGCGGGCAGCGCGACCTCCGCCCGCACCAGCAATCCTCCCCCGGGCCGCACCGACGTCCGCACCGTGCCCCCGATCGCGGCCAGCCGCTCGGTGAGCCCGCGCAGGCCGTTGCCCGCGACGACGTCGGTGGCGGTGCCGTCGTCCTCGACCTCCAGCCAGGTGTCGCCCAGCCGCACGCGGACCCGCTTGGCGCCGGAGTGCCGCAGCACGTTCGTGACGGCTTCGCGCAGTACGTACCCGAAGGTGGGCTGAAACTCCGGCCGGACGTTGTCGACGGCGTGCGGCAGGTCGGCGTCGATCTCCGCGGCCCGCAGCGCCGCGCGGGCGCCGACGAGCTCCGCCGACAGCGACACCTCGCGGTTGGCCGACACGGTCGCGCGCACGTCGGAAAGCGCGCTGCGGGTGAGGCTTTCGACCTCGCGGATCTCCTCGACCGCCCGCGGGATGTCGCCGGCGCTCTCGAGCACCCGCCGGGCCAGCCCGGCCTTGACGGTGATCGTGGTGAGGCTGTGGCCGAGCAGGTCGTGCAGGTCGCGGGCCAGGCGCTCCCGCTCGTTCGCCACGGCGAGCGTGGCGATCTCCTCGTTCGCGCGTTCCAGCCGCCGGACCGCGCGAACGAGGTTGCCCATGAAGAACATCGCCAGCGTGATCGACCCGACCGTGATCAGGTCGCCGTAGTCCGCCAGGAACCGGCCCTGCACCAGCAGGATCACCGCGCCGATGGCGAGCGCGGACAGGTCGATGATCACCGACCAGGCCGGCGGGACCAGGAACACCACCACCGCCGTGCCGTAGAGCAGGACGAACCCGCTCGCGCTGGTCGACGCCAGCGCGAGCACCCCGAGGACGTTCATCCCGATCCCGAAGGCCAGCTTCACCCGGCGGTTCCGCCCGGACACGAACGGGAACCCCAGGTAGCACAGCGAATACGTGCCGACCACCACGCCGGTGAGCACGGCTTCGACGGTGACCTCGGGGCCGGCCAGCAGCGACCGGGCGACCGGTACGAGGAACGGCAGCAGGAACCCGACGGCGATGATCGGCCACCGCCAGCTGCCCGGCCCCTTGTGCTCCGGATCGGGGATCGGTTCTCCCCACCACGCCTCGCGGTTGTCCAGCCCGAACCGGCGCTTCGCCATCTTCGTTCCCCTCCGGCCCTCAGACGCGGGCGCCGTCCTTACGGTAACGCCTGATCACCAGCGCGCCGAGCACGACGGTCCACGCGCCGAGCACCCCCGCGGCCTGGGGCAGCGAGACCACCATGTCGCCGGTCACGGCGGGCCGCGCCACCTGCAGCACCCAGTACGTCGGCATGATCTGGGCGACGTCGTGCATCCAGCCCGGCATCGACTCGATCGGGATCCACAGCCCGCCCAGGAAGCCCATGCCGAGCGTGACGAGCATGGTGATCGGCTGCATCGAGTCCGGCGTGCCGAACTGGCCGAGCAGCAGGCCCAGCAGCACCAGCGGAATCGTGCCGAGCCAGATGCCGGCGAAGATGCGGACCCAGCCGCTGCCGTCGACGTGCACACCCTCGGCCAGCACGCCCACCAGCGGCACGAGGACCAGCGCGGGCAGCCCCACGAGCATCCCGGAGATCCCCTTGCCCGCCAGGTAACCGGTGCCGGTCAACGGGGTCAGGCGCAGCTGCCGCTGCCAGCCGACCGCGCGTTCGAGGGCCAGCCGGGCGCCGCTGTTGGTCGCCGCGGCGAACACCCCGAACGTCATCATGTTGATCATGATCACGGCGGCGATCTCGGCGTGGTGCGGGTCGCTCGCCTTGGTGAAGACGTTGGCCTGCAACAGGAACATCAGGACCGGGAACGCGACGACGAAGATCAGGAAGCGCGGCGCCCGGAAGTTCCGGCGGATCTCGGTGCTCAGGTAGGTGGCGTTCATCGCACGGGCTCCGCGGTCTCGTCGGCGGTCAGGGACAGGAAGGCGCCTTCGAGGCCGACGGCGCCGATTTCGACGTCGTGCACGGCCGGCACCGCGGCCTTGAGCGCCCAGAGCGTGGCGTCGGAGTCGGCGCTGGAGATCGCGACGCGGTCGCCGCGCAGCTCGAACTCCTTGACGCCGGGCAGCGCGGCGATCACCGCGCCGGTGGCGCCCGGGACGGCGGCGCGCAGGGTGCGGCCACCGGCCAGCGCGCGGACCTCGGCGACGCTGCCGTCGGCGACGACCCGGCCGCGGCGCATCAGCACCACCCGGTCGGCGAACTCCTCGGCCTCTTCGAGGTAGTGGGTGGCGAACAGGACCGTGCGGCCGGACTCGGTGAAGGAGTACATCGACTGCCAGAACTCGCGCCGGGTGCCGACGTCCATCGCCGCGGTCGGTTCGTCGAGGATCAGCAGGTCGGGGTTGCTGACCAGGGCGACGGCGAAGCGCACGCGCTGCTTCTGCCCGCCCGACAGCTTGTTGGCGCGGCGGCCGGCCAGCTCTTCGACGCCGGCGGCGCGCAGGGCCTCGGCGACCGGCATCGGCTTGCGGTGCAGCGCGGCGACCATGCCGACGGTCTCGCCGACGGTCAGGTCGTCCATCAGGGCGCCGCCCTGCAGCATCGCGCCGATCAGGCCGGCGCGGACGGCGTCGATCGGCGTGCGGCCGAACACGCGCACGTCGCCGGCGCCGGGGCTGGTCAGGCCCAGGATCATGTCGACGGTGGTGGACTTGCCTGCCCCGTTGGGGCCGAGCAGGGCGACCACTTCGCCCGGGGCGATCGTCAGGTCGACGCCGTCGACCGCGTGGACTTCGCCGTAGTGCTTGCGCAGGCCGGTGAGGTGGATCGCGGCCCCCGCCGCCACTACCGGTTTTCCGGGGGTCCGGGTGGCGGAGCCCCCGGCCCGGGGCGAAGCCCCGGATGTCACCGCCTGGGTGTCTGTTTCTCGCATGCCCCCAGGCTGCCGCCACGAAGGCCCGGGTCCCCAGCCCGTGCGTCACGACCTGGCCGTGACAGGTGTCAGGGGTACCCGGGCCCCAAGCGCCCCAATGTGGCGTTGGTTGCGTCAGACGCACCCAATGTGGCGTTCGGTGCGTCTGACGCACCGAACGCCACATTGGGGTTTTCTCAGTAGCGGCCGTGGTGTTCGTGGTGGGTGAGGACGAGGGCTGCTTGGACGATGTGGCCGATGCGGTGGGGGCAGAGGGTGATTCGTTGGAGTGCTGACCAGCGGGTTTTGAGGAGTGCCATGGCGCGTTCACCCAGGGCGCGGGCTCGGGCGTGCAGCAGGTTGTGGACCCGTTGCCGGGCGTTGAGGGGTGGTTGACCTGCGGTTTTCTTGAACGGGGTGAGGATGCCGATCCCGGCGGCGTGGTAGGCCTTGTCGGCCAGAGTTCTCAGGCCCTGGCCGGCGGCGGCGGTCAACGCGCCGACGATTCCGTGGTCGCGGGCGGCGGAGAGGTCGTTGCGGGAGCCGGGCAGCACCGCCGAGACCCACAGCGGGAACCCGTCGGGGCTGGCCAGGAACTGGATGTTCCCGCCGAAGGCGCGGTGCTTGCCCGAGTACCACAGGTGCACGATCCGGCCACGGTTCTTACCTTTGGTTTTGATCGTGGTCGCCGCGACCCGGTCACACGGGATCAGGGTGCCGTCCAGGATCACATGCGTGTCACCGGCGGCGTGCCGCTCGCGCAGGACCTGATGCAGGTCCGGGGCGCAGGCGGCGAGGGCGGTGATCGCTTCGTGCAGGTAGCGGTAGGCGGTGGCGACGCTGATGCGATGGTCGGCCGCCAGCCGGTGCAGAGGGGTGGCGTCGCGGAACCAGCGCAGCACCAGCACCGCCTGCCAGTACGGGGTCAACGCGCGCCGGCCCCGGCGGGTGCCACGCCGCCGACGCTCGGTGTGCAGGACACGGGCAACGAACCAGACCAGTTCACGCGCCACATCGAGGGTGGCACCATAATGGATCACGTGGGGCCTCTGGAACTCTAGGATTCGATCTTCGCAAATCCAGTCCTACCAGGGGCCCCACGCCTCATCCCACGCCAACACGCCCACCCGAGCCCAGCCCTACTGAGAAAACCTCATTGGGGCGCTCGAAAGCCGGGTGGGTCAGCAGCCGATGAGGCGGGCCGCCAGGTACGACTCGAGCTGGTCGATCCCGACCCGCTCCTGCGCCATCGTGTCGCGGTCGCGGACCGTGACGGCGTTGTCGTCGAGGCTGTCGAAGTCGACCGTCACGCAGTACGGCGTGCCGATCTCCTCGTGCCGGCGGTAGCGCTTGCCGATCGAGCCGGCGTCGTCGAAGTCGACGTTCCAGTGCTTGCGCAGCACCTCGGCGACGGCCTTCGCCTTCGGCGTGAGGTCGGCGTTGCGCGAGAGCGGCAGCACCGCGGCCTTGAACGGCGCCAGCCGCGGGTCGAGCTTCAGCACCACGCGCTTGTCGGTGCCGCCCTTGGCGTTCGGCACCTCTTCCTCGTAGTAGGCGTCGATCAGGAACGCCATCATCGACCGGCCGACACCCGCCGCCGGCTCGATGACGAACGGCCGGTAGCGCTGCTTCGACGTCGGGTCGAAGTACGACAGGTCCTGCCCCGAGTGGTTCGAGTGCGTGGTCAGGTCGAAGTCGGTGCGGTTGGCGATGCCTTCCAGCTCGCCCCACTCCTGGCCCGCGTTGAACGCGAAGCGGTACTCGATGTCGACGGTGCGCTTCGCGTAGTGCGAGAGCTTTTCCTTCGGGTGCTCGTAGTGGCGCAGGTTCTCGGCCTTGATGCCGAGGTCGGTGTACCACTTGGTGCGCTCGTCGATCCAGTACTGGTGCCAGCGCTCGTCCTCGCCCGGCTCGACGAAGAACTCCATCTCCATCTGCTCGAACTCGCGGGTCCGGAAGATGAAGTTGCCCGGCGTGATCTCGTTGCGGAAGGACTTGCCGATCTGGCCGATGCCGAACGGCGGCTTCATCCGCGACGTCGTCTGGACGTTCGAGAAGTTGACGAAGATGCCCTGCGCGGTCTCCGGGCGGAGGTAGTGCAGGCCCTCTTCGGACTCCACCGGGCCGAGGTAGGTCTTCAGCATCATGTTGAAGTCCCGCGGCGGGGTGTACTGGCCGCGCGTGCCGCAGTTCGGGCACGGCACCTCGGACAGGTCGTCCTCGGTGGTCTCCTTGCCGGTGCGCGCCGCGAACTCCTCGGCGAGCTGGTCGGCGCGGAACCGCTTGTGGCACGACAGGCACTCGATCAGCGGGTCGGTGAACACGTTGACGTGCCCCGAGGCCACCCACACCTGGCGCGGCAGGATCACCGAGGAGTCGAGGCCGACGACGTCGTCGCGGCCCTGGACCACGGTCTTCCACCACTGGCGCTTGATGTTGTCCTTGAGCTCGACCCCGAGCGGTCCGTAGTCCCACGCCGAGCGGGTACCGCCGTAGATGTCTCCGCTGGCGAAGACGAAGCCACGGTTCTTGCACAGGCGGACTACGGTTTCAATGGTGTTCGTGGGCACTCCACGCTCCGGAAAGCTTGCGGGGACGGTCATCGGACTAGAACGTCTAGGGTATCCGCCGGGGCCCACCGCTTTTCGCGCAGGTGAGCCTACGGCCGCGTCACCAGCGACGCCGTCACGACGCGGTTGTCCTCGTAGCCCTCGCTGCCGCCGACGTACTCGCCGCCGCACGTGACGAGCAGCAGCTTGTGCGGGCCGTCCGGGTCGAACAGCTGCTCCGACCGGCCGGCGAGGTCCGACTTGTGCACGGTCTCGGCGGCGTCGATCCGGTACACCCACGCGCCGCCCCCGGCGTCGGTCAGCTTGACCTCCTGCCCCGGCTTGACCTGCCAGAGCTCGGTGAACGGGCCCTTCTTGCCCTTCCAGTTCACGTGCCCGGACAGCAGCGCGACGCCGCGGTCGGCGCCCAGCTTCGCACCCCACCAGGCGGCCTCGTCGAGGCCTTCGGGGATCTTCAGGGCACCGTTCGCGTCGAGGTCCTCCTGGACCAGCTTCGCGGTGCCGCCGCCGGGCAGGGCCAGCTGCGCCGGTGCGTGGCCGGTGTCCGGCTGGGTGCCCTGCGGCGCCTGCCGGCCGGCGACCGGAACGGGTGTCCCGGTGCCGTTCGCGTCGGCAGGTTCATTCTTTCCGGTGAACACGAGCAGGGTCGCGACCAGCGCCGCGACCACGAACGCCCCGGCGACGCCGACGATCCACCAGCGGCCGAAGCCCTTCTTCGGCTCCTCCGGGTTCCGGTCCTGCATGGGTTTGTGCTCCTTCGCTGTCATGGCCAGTGCACGGACAGGCATGCCGCGAAGGGCGTGTCGGGTTGCAGCGAATCGATCAGCCGGTGGGGCGCGTCACCAGCTCGGCCGTGACCAGGCGGTTCTCGTCGTAGCCCTCGGTGCCGCCGACGTAGTCGCCGCCGCAGGTCACCAGCACCAGCCGGTGCGGGCCGTCCTGGCCGAACCACCGGGCGGCCTGGGCCGGCAGCTCCTCCTTCGGCAGCGTCACGATGTCGTCGACGCGGTAGACCCACCGGCCGCCGCGCGCGTCCACCACGCTGACCTGGTCGCCTTCGCGCATGCGCCACAGCTCGTCGAACGGCCCGCGCCTGCCCTCCCAGTTCACGTGCCCGGACAGCAGCGCCGCGCCCCGGGCCGCGCCCAGCTTGGCGCCCCACCAGGCGGCGTCGCCGAGGCCGCGCGGGATCGGCAGCACGCCGGTGTCGGTCAGCTCGGTGCGGACCAGGCGGGCGGTGGCGCCGTCCGGCAGCCGGACCGTGCCCGGCCGCTGCTGCGTCGCGGTCTCGCTGTCCGCCGGGAGCACCGCCGGGGCCGCGTCCTCGCCCGGCAGCGCACCGGGCGGAGGTGCCGCCGAAACCGGCGTCGCGGCCGGTGGCAGCCAGGTCAGCACGACGATCCCGGCCGCGAAGGCGGCCACGGCCAGCGCCGCCGAAACCGCGGCCAGTGCGGTCCGCAGCACCTAGTCCGTCCCGGGCTTGCGCCGCCTGCCCAGCAGCAGGGCGACCGCGGCGAAGAAGACGCCGCCGAAGAGCAGGCCGATGCCGAGCGGGACGCGGGAGCCGTCACCGCCGGTGTCGGGGGCGGCCGCGCCGAGGTAGCCGGCCGGGACCTGCGTCGGCACGGCGGGCTGGGTGGCGTTCGTGCCGCCGTTCGTGCCGCCGGCCTTCGCGACGAAGCCCTTCGGGATCGAGCAGCTGACCCCGCCGAGCACGATGGTCGTCTTGACGTCCTGCAGCGCGGCGCCGCCGGCGTCCTTGACGTGGGTGGTGATCTCGACCCGCCAGCCGGCGACGGCGGTGAAGTCGCCCCCGCGCCAGCCGTCCTGGCGGATCAGCTGGTCGAAGGCGGTGACGCGGGTCAGCTTCAGGTCCGAGACCGTGGTCGCCCGGTCGGCGTTCGCGATGTCGCCGGGCGGACCGAGGCGCAGGTTGCTCAGCTGCAGGCCGGCGTTGCCGCCGGGCACCGGGACGATGCCGAGCCCGCCGCCGGCCTGGCGCACCCACAGCCGCGTCACCGACGACGTGGCCGACAGCTTCGCCGGGCCGGTGCAGTCCACCGACGTCTTGGCGCCCTCCAGCACGAGCACGGTGTTGTCGGCCGGCTTGGTGCCGCCCTGCCAGGTGTCCCGCAGCGCGTAGTTCGTCTCGGCGGTGGCGGTGGGCACGGTGGTGGTCTGCAACGCGGCGAAGACGTTGTGATCGCGGCTCGCGACGCCCGGCGGGTACGGGTTCTGGGACGCGCTGTACCGGCCGAGGGCGATCTGGTAGTGCCCGCCGAAGGTGGCGCGTTCGCCGTCGTCCTTGGGGACCGAGACGCGGTCCGCGGCGAGCTTGGACTGGCCGGGCAGCAGCGGCGATCGTTGCGTTTCGGTGATCAGGGCGCCGCCGCGCTGGCCTTCGTCGCCGATCCGCACCGACGCGATGTTCGCGAACGAGACCGGACCGGTCTTTTCGTCGACCGCCCGGGTCTGCGCCCCGGCGACACCCACGCCGACCAGCGGGAACACCGCGGCCACCAGGGCGGCTGCCTTCGTCACCAAACGCGTCATGTCTCCCCACTGCTTCTGCTCGGGACGGGTCGCCGGCGTCCGGGAAACGGCGAAACGCTCCGCGACAACCTTGCACCGTCGGCGACGACATGCGAAGCCGCAGGGCCAATATCCCACGAACTCACCCGTTCGGGGTAATACGACCGGCCGTACCTCGCAGCTCGACGCCGAAGCGGGGGTCCCGGACGGGGGAACACTAGGATGGACGTGACCGTTATCGGCAATGACTACGGAATTCATGGTCGCGGGCAGCGTGGAGGCGGGAATGGCGACGGTCACCGGGAGTGGCGCCCAGCCGGGGCTCGCGGACTGCACCCCGGCGGACACGGTGTCGCCGGCCCACCCCCCGCAGTCGGTCCTGACGGACGCGGGCGACCTGCTGCGCGCACTGGCGGCGCCGGTCCGGATCGCGATCGTGCTGCAGCTGCGCGCGGCCGACCGGTGTGTGCACGAGCTGGTGGACGCGCTCGACGTCGCCCAGCCGCTGATCAGCCAGCACCTGCGGGTGCTGAAGACGGCCGGGGTGGTCCAGGGTGAGCGCCGCGGCCGCGAGGTCGTCTACCGCCTCGCCGACGACCACCTGGCGCACATCGTGGTCGACGCCGTCGCCCACGTGCAGGAAGGAAAGTGATGAGCACCGCCGCGTCGCGCAGCCAGGCCCCGGTCCCCGGGCGCCGATCCACCCGGCAGCGGGCCGCGGTCGTCGAGCTGCTCAGCACGATCGACGACTTCCGGTCGGCCCAGGAACTGCACGACGAGCTGCGCAAACGCGGCGACGGCATCGGCCTGACGACGGTGTACCGCACCCTGCAGTCCCTGTCGGAGGCCGGCGAGATCGACGTCCTCCGCACGGATTCGGGCGAAGCGATCTACCGCAGGTGCTCGGCCCACCACCACCATCACCTGGTGTGCCGCATCTGCGGCCGCACGGTCGAGGTCGAGGGCCCGGCGGTGGAACGCTGGGCGGAGAAGATCGCGGCCGAGCACGGCTTTTCGGAGATCTCCCACACGGTGGAGATCACCGGCACCTGCGCCGAGCACTGACGTATCGCGCGCGCCCTCGCGTGCTTGGCCGGACGACACGCGTGACTGGGCGGACGACACGCGTGCTTGAACAGACGACACACGTGGCTGGGCGGTCGGGCCGCGCACGCGGGCGGTTGGCGCGGCGGGGCGGTCAGGGGCGGGATGCTGCGGGCCAGGCCACGTCGTCGATGGCCAGCCACGGAGCCCTCGCCAGCTCGGCCGGGGTCAGGCCCGTGATCGCGCGGGTTTCGCGGTTGAGGTGGGGCTGGTCGGCGTAGCCGCTCAAGGCAGCCGCCGTCGCCGCGGGGTGGCCTGCCGCCAGGAGGCGGGCCGCGTGGTCGAAGCGGACCAGACCCGCCGCGCGCTTGGGCGTGACACCGAGCTGCGCGCGGAAGCGGGACCACAGGCGTTTGCGGCTCCAGCCGACCTCCTCGGCCAGCCCGTCGATCCGCACCCGGCCGCGGGCGGCCCGCGTCCGGTGCCACGCCCGGGCCACCTCCGCCTCCACCCTCGGCGCGGCCGCCAGGCACCGGGCGAGCACGTCCGTCGCGATCGTGAAGCGCTCGTCCCAGGTCGGGGCCGCACGCAGGCGGTCCTCGGTCCGCCCGGCGTCGCGGCCCCAGACGTCCTCCAGGGTGACGACCGTGCCGGTGAGCTCCGGCGCGGGGAGCACCGCGGCCGCCACCGCCGGGGACAGCCGGATCTGGAGGCACACGCCCTCGCGTCCGCCGGTCCGCAGGCGGCCCGGAAGCAGCCCGGCGACGAAGCTGCCGCGCCCGGACGTCCCGCCGGCGTCCCGGACGATGCCCCCGGTCTCGCTCAGGTCCAGGATCAGCGTCACGGCCGGGTGTGCGACCATCGCGATCCCGGCGTCCCCGGCGGTCCCGCCGGCCTGCTGGCGGAACCCGGCCATCGCGACCCCCGGCAGGCGGAGCCGGCGGCGCGGCACGGCGACGTCCACGTCCGCCCACTGCCAGCCGCTCACCCTGCCCAGCCTAGGCCGCCGCGAAGCGGAGCAGGAGTTCGCTCGTCGGCTCGGGCGCCTCGAAGAGGGGGATGTGCCCGACGCCGGGCAGCATTTCGACGCGCACCCCCGGCACCACGTCGTACTCGTGGGCCGAGCGCGGGTTCCAGCGGGGATCCGCCGCGCCGAAGACGACCAGCACGGGCCGGCCCAGCCCCGCGAGCCGCGCGGGAACGCTCCGCTCGGCGACGTAAGCCGAGTTCTCCCGCAGGATCTCGCGGAACGTGCGGTAGCCGATGTTCCTCAGCTCGGCGACGGCGTCGTCCGGGACGGCCACCGGACGCGCGGTCGTCGCGCTGATTCCCTTGCGGATCAACGCATCCGAGCGCAGCCGCCAGAGCAGCGGACCGAGCGGCGGGGCCGACAGGGCCCGGATGAGCCACGGCTGCGGCAGCAGTGCGCCGAGGCTCGGGCCGGTGCTCACCAACGCCAGCGACCGCACGAGGTCGGGCCGTTGTGCCAGCAGCGACGTCGCGACGTAGCCGCCGCTGGAGTGCCCGGCCACCACGACCTGCCGCAGCCCGAGGTCGTCGAGCACCGCCGCCACCCGGGCAGCCTGCCCGGGCACGGCGTACGACGGTGCGAGCGGCGACTGGCCGCACCCCGGCAGGTCGACGCGGACGACGTCGTGGCGGCCGGCGAGGAGTCCGGCCACCGGCCCCCAGGAGGCGCCCGAAGCACCCGATCCGTGGACGAGCAGCACCGGCGGCGCCTCCCGCGGGCCGTCGCGGACGACGTGGATCCCGTGCGCGTGCGTGCTGTTGCGAACGTTCATGCGCCGGACGGTAGGCCGCGGCCGCCGCGGCGTCTTGGACGAATGTCAGTACTCGTACGGGTCTTTCGGTGCGGAGATCGGTGTCACCGAGGCCGGGGTGAAGTCCGGGGTGTAGCTGTTGTCCTTCGTGGCCGTGCCCGGGACGACCTGGCCGGTGACCTGGATCCACGCGTCGCTCGCCAGGTGGTCGGCTTCGCCGCCGCGGAGGCGGACGGTGACCGGGAACGCGTCGGCCGCGCAGCAGCTGATCACCAGGCGGGCCAGCAGGGTGTGGCCTTCGGTGTGCACCACGAAACCGGTCAGCGAAACCGTGCGGCCGTTGAGCGTGCCCGCGGCGTCCCAGCCCGCGCGGCTGACGAACTCGTTGACCGACAACGGCACCACGTTCCCCGCCGGCAGCGGCGGGAAGGCCGCCGCGTTGGCCGCCGCCGCGCTCGCCGGGACCCGGGCTTCGGTGCGGATCACCGAATCCGCGCCCAGCGCCGGTGGGGCGACCAGGAACACGGCGAGCACCGGCACGAGCAGCAGCCAGGCCGGCCGCGCCGAGTGCGCATGCTCGTGGCCGTCGGAGTCGTCGTGTGGCCCGGCGGTCGCGGCGGCCCGCGCGGCGAGGAGGTCACGCACGATCGCGACGGCACCCAGCAGCACCATCACCGCCCCACCGGCGATGACCCACGGCTGCTGCGCCGGCTTGACGTACCGCAGGTAGTCGCCGTTGACCGCGATCTTGACCAGCGCTCCGCCGAGCAGGATCAGCAGGATGTTCTGCGTTTCCCGTTTCACGCCACCCCCACCAGGAATCCGGCCCCCAGCGCGCAGGCCACCGCCACCACGAACGTCACCGGCGCGAACCGCACCGCGAACGACCGGCCGAACGTGCCCGCCTGCAGCGCGAACAGCTTCACGTCGATCGCCGGGCCCACCACCAGGAACACCAGCTTCGGCAGCAGCGGCAACGCCGTGAGCGACGCCGCGACGAACGCATCGGCCTCGCTGCACAGCGCCAGCACCACCGCCAGCACCGCCATCACCACCACGCCCAGCACCAGCTGGGTGCCCAGCACCCCGAACCACTTGGCAGGCACCAGCACGTTCAACGCCGACGAGATCAGCGCCCCCAGCACGAGGAAACCACCCGCTTCGACCAGGTCCGTGCGCGCCGTCTCGGCGAACACCCGCCAGCGCTGCCCGCCCGCCACGTCCGGCAGCCGCCGCAGGGCCCGGGCGGTGATCCACTCCAGCTTGCCCCAGCGGGCCCACAGCCAGCCCATCACCATCGCCGTGGCGAGCGAACCCGCGAAGCGCGCCAGCACCATCTCCGGCTTGCCCGGGAACGCCACCGCGGTGGCCACCAGCACCACCGGGTTCACCGCCGGCGCCGCGAGCAGGAACGTCAGCGCCGCCGCCGGGGCCACGCCCTGCCCCATCAGCCGCCGGGCCACCGGCACCGACGCGCATTCGCAGCCCGGCAGCGCGACCCCGGCCAGCCCGGCGACGCCGACCGCCGCGCCCGCCCGGCGTGGCAGTACCTTCTCCAGCACGCGGGCGGGCACGAACGCGGCGATCGCGCCGCTGATCAGCACGCCCAGCACGAGGAACGGCAGCGCTTGCACGCAGACGGCGACGAACACGGTCGAGCCGGTGCGCAACGCGGGCACGTCGAACACCTGCTGCAGCCAGCCCTGGGCGAGGATCGCGATCAGCAGGATCGCGCACAGCACTTCGACCGAGCTGATCCGGAACCGGCGGGTGGGCCGGCCGGGCTCGGTTTCGGTGTCGGAAACGATGCTCACGACCGCGATGATGCCAGGACCGTCCGACAGGACGGGACCCGCACGGGCCGCGAACGGAGGATCACGGTCGGTTTTGGTACCCGATCCTCCGTTCGCGGCGGAAAATCCACCCCGGACGGGTCAGTCGCCGGGCACGATTCCGGGCAGATCGGTCCGCAGCTGCGAGGCCGTCGACACCACGAGCATCAGCAACGTCCCGAGCGCGGCCGCGTCCAGCCCGGCCGCCGGGAAGGCGTACCGCAGCGTCACGTCGGCGCCGTTGTCCGAATGCCCGACCCCGAGCGTCCCGAACAGCCCCTGCCCGGCCCGCTCGGCGACGGCGATCGAGAGCGCGGGCGCGTCCGCCAGGTCCCAGCCGACCACGCAGGTCAGGGTGAGCACCGTGAGGCCTTCGCCGAGCCGGGTCGCCTGGATCACGCACGGGACGCCGCCGTGGGAGAACGTCAGCGCGCCGTCGTCGTCGACGTGCACCTCGAGGTAGCGCTCCAGCGCCTCCCGGGCCCGCGTCAGCAGCTCCGCGGTCTCGACCGCTTCGGTCGCGCTCACGAAGAAGCCGCCTGGTCGACGGCGCCGCCGAAGCGGCGATCCCGCTTCGCGAACTCCAGGCAGGCCCGCCACAGGTGGGTCCGGTCGAAGTCGGGGAACAGCGTGTCCTGGTAGACCATCTCCGCGTAGGCCGACTGCCACAACAGGAAGTTCGACGTCCGCTGCTCGCCCGAGGGCCGCAGGAACAGGTCCACGTCCGGCATCTCCGGCTGGTAAAGGTACTTCCCGATGGTCTTCTCGTTGACCTTGTCCGGGTTCAGCTTCCCCGCCGCGACGTCCTGCGCGATCCGCTGCATGGCGTCGCCCAGCTCGGCGCGGCCGCCGTAGTTGACGCACATGGTCATGTTCAGGGCCGTGTTGTGCTTGGTCTTCTCCTCGGCCGCCTGCAGCTCCTTGATGACCGACGCCCACAGCTTCGGCCGCCGCCCCGCCCAGCGGATGCGCACGCCGATCGAGCCGAGGTAGTCGACCTGGCGGCGGATGGTGTCGCGGTTGAAGCCCATCAGGAACCGCACCTCTTCGGGGCTGCGCTTCCAGTTCTCCGTCGAGAAGGCGTACACCGAGAGCCACTTGACGCCGAGCTCGACCGCCCCGCTGGCGACGTCGATCATCACCGCTTCGCCGCGCTTGTGGCCCTCGATCCGCGGCAGGCCGCGCTGGTTGGCCCAGCGGCCGTTGCCGTCCATGACCAGCGCGACGTGCTTCGGCACCAGCTCGCGCGGGATTTCCGGTGGCTTCGCGCCCGACGGGTGCGGATCCGGGGCCCGCAGCTCGTATCGCGACGCCTTGTTCTCGCGTCCCCTGCGCAGCACTGCGAGCCTCCCTGGATGGGTGAAACCGGTCGGGCCCGACCCTACTGCCCCCGTACCGCCGACTCCCGGGCACGTCGCTCGACCAGGGGCAGGGAGCGCAGCTGCCGCTCCAGGTGCCACTGCAGGTGCGCCGCGACCAGGCCGCTCGCGTCGCGGCGGGTGCCGGGCAGGGTCGCCTCGGCCTGCGGCCATTCGCCGTGCAGCAGGGCGGTGAGCAGGTCCAGGACCTCGGGGGCGGGGTGCACGCAGCCGGCGATCCGGCAGTCGGAGCACATCGAGCCGCCGGCGGCGATGCTGAACGCCGGGTGCGGGCCGGGCAGGCCGCAGCGGGCGCACTCGGTGAGCGCGGGTGCCCAGCCGGCGTAGGACATCGCGCGGAGCAGGAACGCGTCGAGCACCAGCGACGAATCACGCTGTCCCTCGGCGAGCGCGCGCAGCGCCCCGACGACGAGGAGGTACAGCTTCAGCACCGGCTCGCCCTCTTCGGCCGAGAGCCGGTCCGCGGTTTCGGCGATCGCGCTGGCCGCGGTGTAGCTCTGGTAGTCGGCGACCAGCGGCAGCTGGAAGGCGTCGACGGTCTCGACCTGGGTGATCACGTCGAGCGTGCGCCCGGTGTAGAACTGCACGTCGACGTGGCCGAACGGCTCCAGCCGGGCCCCGAACCGCGACGAGGTGCGCCGCACGCCCTTCGCGACGGCGCGGACCTTGCCGTGCCGCCGGGTCAGCAGGGTGACGATCCGATCGGCCTCACCGAGCTTGTGCGTGCGCAACACCACCCCGGTGTCGCGGTAGAGGTTCACCACCCCGACATCGTCCCACTTCGGGGTGATGCCGGGGTGGAGCGCCCCGGGGAAAACGGGTATCAGCAGTAGGAGCCGTAGCAGCTGCTGGCGGCGACGGCCGCGATGATGATCCAGAGGATCGTGAACAGGCAGCCCAGCCCACCGATGATGGAAGCGATCAGGCAGAGCGTCTTCGTGGTGCGCGAAGCCTGCTCCGCCATCGCGTAGTTGCCCTGCATCTTGTACGTGCCGACCTCGTTGGACTTCATGATCGCGAAGATCGCGAGGATCCAGCAGAGGAAGATGCAGCCGATCGCCCAGCCCTTGTAGTCCTTGATGGCGTTGATGTCGCCACCGCCGGGCATGCCGTAGCCGGGGGCGCCGAAACCGCCGGTGGGCGGCTGGCCGTACGGCGCGGGCTGCCCGTACGGCGCCGGCTGGCCGTAGGGCGCGGGCATGCCGCCGGACGGCGGGCCGTAGCCGGGCTGCTGCGGCTGCTGGCCGTAGGGCGGCTGCTGCTGGCCGTAGGGATTGGTCATGACGTTCTACCCCAACTATTCGTGAACTTCCGCCGGGTGACTCCGGCGGTGGTGCGGAAAGGACCGGGTCAGCGCTGCTCGTTCGGCGGCTGGCCGAACCGGCCCGGATCGATCTTCTGGGTCGCCTCCGGCTCCCCCTGGGCTTCGGGACGCAGCATCTGCGTGCGCTCGGCCTGCTCGTCGAAGGCGTTCCCGGCGCCCGGGCGGAGCATCTGGGTGCGCTCCGCCTGTTCGTCGAAGGCACCCCCACCCGGCGGCGGGGCGAGCGGCTGGCCGGGCTGCTGCCCGAAGCCGCCCGGCTGCGGGGGCTGCGCGGCGAAGCCACCGGAGGACGGCTGGCCGAAACCACCCGAGGCGGGCTGCTGCTCGAACCCGCCGGGCGACGGCGGCTGGCCGAACCCGCCCGGCTGCGGCTGGCCGAACCCGCCCGGCTGCGGCTGGCCGAACCCGCCCGGCTGCGGCTGGCCGAAGCCACCGGGCGCGGGCTGCTGTTGCTGCTCGAAACCGCCGGACTGCGGCTGCTGCGGGAAGCCACCGGACGCGGGCTGCTGCGGGAAGCCGCCGGAGGGCGGCTGGCCGAACTGACCGGGCTGGCCCGGCTGCTGTCCCGGCGGCGGGAAGCCGCCGGCGAACGGCTGCGCGCCGGGCTGGCCCGCGCCGGGCTGGCCGAACGGCGCGGCCGCGGAGTCGTCGGCGTTGACGACGACCGTGCCGATGATCTTGTCGGCGAGGGTCTGGGACTTGTCGTCCCACAGCGGCCACAGCCAGCCGACGTAGCAGAGGACGTTGTCGACGAAGTGGGCGAGGTCGCGCACGAACGCCGTGCCGGCGCCGACCGGCTGCCCGGTGTCCTCGCGGACGAGCTTGATCTTCGCGACCTTCTTGCCGAGCGACTGCCCGGTGTTGCCCTGCTGGATCCACCGGTTGTAGACGCACCAGCCGATCCAGGCGAGCCCGCCGATCACGGCCAGCATCGAGAAGGCGTCACCGCCGGCGAAGGCGAAGGGGATGAGGATCAGGTACAGCAGGACGACCGGGCCGAAGTCGATGAGCCAGCCGAAGGCGCGCTGGCCCCAGCTCGCGTAGTTCCGCGACGGCCCGAAGGGGTTGCCCTGCTGCCCGAACGGCGCCGGCTGCCCGAACGGCGCCGGCTGCCCGTAGGGCGCGGGCTGGCCGAACGGCGCCTGCCCCGGCTGCGGCTGCCCGAACGGCTGCTGGCCGCCGGGCGGCTGCCCGAAGGACTGCTGACCGTAGGGATCGGTCATTGGGTGTCTTCCCCTCGCTGGTCACTTCCCCGACACGCGGAACGGATCCGCCCTCATCGGTCCGGTCCGCGGGAGCGTACTCGGTTCACCTTCGGCCGCGCCGCCCAGGCTTCAGCTGTCCGGGTGAATCGCCTGCCGGTCCGACGCGGTGCGCGCCGCCCCGGTTCCCGGCGGCCGGAGATCAGACGCGCAGGCCGGTGAACGGCGCGAACGGGAGGTTGCGGATGACGAACCAGACGACGAACACGATGGAGAACACCAGCGGCGTCCACCGCCAGTGGAGCCAGCTGTCCAGCGCGCGGCCGCGCAGGCGCCCGAGCGTCCACGCGGCGATGCTCCACACCATCAGCAGCACGACGACGAACGACACGGCGTTGTAGTGCAGGGCCGCGGGAATGTCGCCGTGCATCAGGCTGTACGCCATCCGCATGCCGCCGCACCCCGGGCAGTCGATGCCGAGCAGCGCCTTCGTCGGGCAGACGGGCAGGAACCCGCCCGGCGTCGTCGGGTCGCCGACCCAGACCGCGACGCAGCACGCGCCGAGCCCGGCGACCACGGCCATCGGCGCGCCGAGGGCACGCAGCGTGGCCTTGGTGCCGCGGGCGGGGTATCCCGTGTAGACGGTCGTGGTCACGGTGTCAGCCGGCTCGAGTTCGCACCGACGAACACGATCATCACGACGATGAAGATGACGTAGAGCAGCAGGAGGATCCCGGTCGTGATGGCCGACCACATCGCCCACTTGCGGGCGTCGGCGGCGGCCTTCTGCGCCTCGGCGTGGGCGCCCTGGAACCAGAGCGACTGCACCTGGCTGGACTTCACGATCGCGACCACGCCCAGGGGCAGGCAACAGAGCACGGTGCTCAGGATCGCCCACACCATGTTGTTGTCCGGCGGCGGCCCGTAGGGGTTCGGCGGCGGGTAACCGTAGCCGTAGCTGGGCCCGCCCGGGGGCGGGTACGGCGGTGGGTACTGGTCGGTCACCGGGATCCTTCCTGCTGCTCGGGCTACCTCAGTATGACGAGGTGCTGGTGCCCATGCCCGCGAAGACACCCGCGACCATCAGGATGATCCACAGCACGAGCCACGCGACGCCGACGATCGCCGAGATGATCGCCCACTTCTTGGCGGAGTTGGCGGCCTCCTGCGCGGCGGCCGTCTGGCCCTGCGCCCAGAGGCCGTTGACCTTCGCGGCCTGCACGATCGAGACGATGCCGAACGGGAGGCAGCACAGGATCGTGGTCAGGATCGCCCACACGAGGTTGTTGCTCGGGGGCGGGCCCGGCTGGTAGCCACCCGGCTGCCCACCGGGGTAGTTCGGCTGCCCGCCGGGCTGGTTCGGCTGGTCGCCGGGGTAGTTGGGCATGCCCTGGCTGTCGGTCATGATCGGTTGTTCCCCTTCGTCGTGCTCCCTGGACGACCACCGGAACCGCCGCCGCCCCGATCGGCCGCGGTGTGGTCGAAGCCGAGACTGTAGGGGGCGACGTGCCCGCGTGTCCGGTGATTCATCCCGCCGCGACCGAATCGAGATCAGGAATTCGGCTGCGGCTCCCCGAACCGCGGAAGTCGCAGGTCAGAAGCCGAGCCGGCGTAACTGACGGGGGTCGCGCTGCCACTCCTTGGCGACCTTGATGTGGAGGTCGAGGTAGACCTTCGAGCCGAGCAGCCGCTCGATGTTCCGGCGGGCGGCCGCCCCGACCTCGCGCAGCCGCTCACCCTTGTGCCCCAGGATGATCCCCTTCTGGCTGGGCCGTTCCACGTAGAGGAACGCGTGCACGTCGATGAGGTCGTCGCGGCCTTCGCGGGGCAGCATCTCCTCGACGGTGACGGCGATCGAGTGCGGCAGCTCGTCGCGGACGCCTTCCAGCGCCGCCTCGCGGATCAGCTCGGCGACCAGGGTCTGCTCGGGCTCGTCGGTGAGCTCGCCGCCCGGGTAGAGCTGCGGCCCCTCGGGCAGCCGCTGGACCAGCAGGTCGGCCAGGGTGCCGACCTGGAAACCGTCCACTGCGGACACCGGGACGAGCTCGGCGAAGTCCATCACCTCCTGCAGGGCGAGCAGCTGCTCGGCGACCTGCTGGGGCTGGACGAGGTCCGTCTTGGTGACGATGCCGACGACCGGCGTCCGCTTGGCGATCTTCTGCAGCTCGGCGGCGATGAACTTGTCGCCGGGCCCGATCTTCTCGTTCGCCGGGACGCAGAAGCCGACGACGTCCACTTCGGACCACGTCGTGTGCACGATGTCGTTGAGCCGCTCGCCGAGCAGCGTGCGCGGGCGGTGCAGGCCGGGCGTGTCGATGAGGACGAGCTGGGCGTCCTCCCGGTGGACGATCCCGCGGATCGCGTGCCGGGTGGTCTGCGGCTTGCTGGAGGTGATCGCCACCTTGGTGCCGACGAGCGCGTTGGTCAGCGTGGACTTGCCGGCGTTGGGGCGGCCGACGAAGCAGGCGAAGCCGGAACGGTGCTCGGTCATCGGGTGAGCACCTCGAGGACTTCGCCGTCCGGGTCGGCGAGGATGATCGGCGCGTGCTTCGCGATGTCGCGCACGGCGTGCACCGACGCGCCCTTGAGCAGCCCTTCGCCGGAGACGACGGCGGCGGCCTCGATGCCCTCGGCACCGCTGGACAGCGCGGCGGCCACCGCGGCCTGGAGGGCGGTCAGCTTGAACGACGGCTGGTCGACCGTGCCGGCGGCGTAGGTGCGGCCGTCGGTGTCGCGGACCGCGGCCCCTTCGGGGGCCTGGATGCGGGCGCGCGAGGACCGGGCCAGCGTGACGAGTTTCTGGTCCTCGGCCTCGAGGTCAGGCATGTTCGACGCTCCTGTCGCGTTCGTCGGGGTGGGGCAGGCGCGTGCGGCGGCGCGTCCGGTCGACGGGGTCCGTCATCGCCTCCGCGTCGGCCGGGTGCACGACCACGGAGGTGATCCGCATGCGGCCGCGCCGGTCCTTGCCCCCTTCGGCGAACAGCCGAAGGCCGGCGACCTCGGCTTCGGCCCCCGGCAGCGGGACCCTACCCAGTCGTTCCGCGAGCAGCCCGCCCACGGTCTCCACGTCGTGGTCTTCGAGGTCGATGCCGAACAGCTCGCCGAGGTCGTCGACGGTCATCCGGGACGACACGCGGACGGCGCCCCCCTCGAGCTCCTCGACCTCGGGGCGCTCGTCGGCGTCGGACTCGTCGGTGATCTCGCCGACGATCTCCTCGAGGACGTCTTCGATGGTGAGCAGCCCGGCCGTGCCGCCGTACTCGTCGACGGCGATCGCCATGTGGTTGTGCGACCGCTGCATCTCCTTGAGCAGCTCGTCGAGCCGCTTCGAGTCGGGGACGAAGGACGCCGGGTTCATGACGGAGTCGACGACGGTGCTCGGCCCGTCCGGGTCGAGGTAGCCGGTCATCAGGTCCTTGATGTTGACGACGCCGACGATGTCGTCGACGGACTCGTCGATCACCGGCAGCCGGGTGAACCCGGTGCGCAGCGCCAGCGCGAGGGCCTGCCGGACGGTCTTGGTGCGCTCGATCCAGACGATCTCGGTGCGCGGCACCATGACCTCGCGGGCGACGGTGTCACCGAGCTCGAACACCGAGTGGATCATCTCGCGCTCGGAGTCCTCGACGACGCCGCGTTCCTGCGCCATGTCGACGAGCTCGCGCAGCTCGACCTCGGAGGTGAAGGGGCCTTCGCGGAAGCCCTGGCCGGGCGTGATGGCGTTACCGATGAGGATGAGCAGCCGGGACAGCGGGCCGAGGACCGAGCCCAGGACGCGGACGGGCCCGGCGACGTACCGGCCGATGCGGTAGGGGTGCTGGCGGCCGAGCGTGCGGGGGCCGACACCGATGAGGACGTAGCTGACGACGACCATGACGACCGCGGCGACCAGCACGGCGAGCCCGAGCGGCGCCAGCCGGGTGCCCACGAACACCGTGACGAGCACGGTGGCGGTGAGCTCGCAGCCGAGCCGCAGCAGGAGCAGCAGGTTGATGTGCCGCCGCCGTTCGGCGACGACGGCGGCGAGCTGGCGGGCGCCGGGCAGCCCGAGCCGGGCGAGACCGTCGGCCCGGGCCTGCGACACGGTGCTGATCGCGGCGTCCGCTGCCGCGAACACGCCGGCCAGGAGGACGAGCGCGATCGCGAAGAAGAGCTGATCCATGGCTGGCGCCTAGGGCGTTTCCGAGGCCCGGCCGCAAGCGCCCCAATGTGGCGTTGGTTGCGTTGAACGCACCGAACGCCACATTGGGTGCGTCTGACGCACCGAACGCCACATTGGGGCGCTGGGGCTGGGGCCGGGAGCGGGGGCGGGGGCGCGTGACACTAGGGCGTTTCCCCGGTGGGTGGCTCGGCGGCGGGAGCCGGGGCGGGGGCCTCCAGCCCGGCGATGCCGAGGACGCGGTCGTCGGTGCTGCGCTGGGCGTCGCGCTTGTCCAGGGCGGCGACGGCGTCCTGGTACTCGCCGAGGATGCGCTTCTGGAGCGCGAACATCTCCCGCTCCTCGGCGGGCTCGGCGTGGTCGTAGCCGAGGAGGTGGAGGCAGCCGTGCACCGTGAGGAGGTGCAGCTCGTCCATCAGCGAGTGCCCCGCGGTCTTGGCCTGGTCCTTGGCGAACGCCGGGCAGAGCACGATGTCCCCGAGCAGCGCGGGCGACGCGTCGGGCGCGTCCGGGCGGCGGGAGGAGTCGAGCTCGTCCATCGGGAAGGCCATGACGTCGGTGGGCCCCGGGAGGTCCATCCAGCGTTCGTGCAGGTCTTCCATGACGTCGAGGGTGACGAGGAGGATGGACAGCTCGGCGAGCGGGCTGACCTCCATCTTGTCGAGGGCGTAGCGGGCGGCCGAGACGATGGACGTCTCGTCGACGTTCACGCCGGACTCGTTGGCGATCTCGATGCTCAACGCCGGTTGCCCTTCCAGCCGTCGTTCTGCTGGGCGTCCTGCACGGCCTGCCACTTCTCGTAGGCGTCGACGATGCTCGCGACGAGCCTGTGCCGGACGACGTCCTGGCTGGTGAGCTCGGCGAAGTGGAGGTCTTCGACGCCGGTGAGGATGTCGCGCACGACGCGCAGGCCGCTGCGCTGCCCGCTGGGCAGGTCGACCTGGGTGATGTCGCCGGTGACGACGATCTTGGACCCGAAGCCGAGCCGGGTGAGGAACATCTTCATCTGCTCGGGCGTGGTGTTCTGGGCCTCGTCGAGGATGATGAAGGCGTCGTTCAGCGTGCGGCCGCGCATGTAGGCCAGCGGCGCGATTTCGATCGTGCCTGCCTGCATCAGCCGCGGGATCGACTCCGGCTCGACCATGTCGTGCAGTGCGTCGTACAACGGCCGCAGGTACGGGTCGATCTTCTCGTTCAGCGTGCCGGGCAGGTAGCCGAGGCGCTCGCCTGCCTCGACGGCCGGGCGGGTCAGCACGATCCGGGTGACCTGCTTGGCCTGCAGCGCCTGGACGGCCTTCGCCATGGCCAGGTACGTCTTGCCGGTACCGGCGGGGCCGATGCCGAAGACGACGGTGTGCTTGTCGATGGCGTCGACGTACCGCTTCTGGTTGAGCGTCTTGGGCCGGATGGTCTTGCCGCGGCGCGAGACGATGTTGAGGCTGAGGACTTCGGCCGGCGAGGCGTCGCCGGTGGAGAGCATGCCGACGGTGCGCCGGACGGTGTCGGGCCCGACCTGCTGGCCGCCCGCGGCGAGCTGCACGAGCTCGGCGAAGACGCGTTCGGCGAACGCGACGTCGGCGGGCGTCCCGGTCAGGGTGACTTCGTTGCCGCGCACGTGCACATCGGCAGCCAGCAGCTCTTCGGCGACCCGCAGGTTCTCGTCGCGGGAGCCGAGCAGGCTCAGGGCGGCGGCGTCGGGGATGGGGAACCGGGACTGCGCGGCCTGAACGGCGGCATCCTCGGCCTTGGCGACGTCTCCGGGGACGTCGGGTCGGGCGGCTCCACCCGGTACGGTTCCGGCCACGTGGCCTCAGGCCTGCTTTCTCGGTGAGGGACTACGGACCCCACCGATGCTACTGGCACCCACCGACAAGACGCAGGCCGGTTTCCCCAGCCGCCACTCAGTCCTCGTCCGGCGCGCCGAACAACCCGAGCGGCTCCCCGCCGAGCACGTGGGCGTGCACGTGGAAGACGGTCTGCCCGGCGTCGGAGCCGGTGTTGAACACGACGCGGTAGCCGCTCTCGACGATGCCCTCGAGCTCGGCGACCTTGCGCGCGGTGGCGACGACGTCACCGAGCAGCTGCGGATCCGCGGCGGCGAGCTCGGCCACGTTGCGGTACCGCTTCCGGGGCACGACGAGCACGTGCACCCGCGCCTGGGGGCTGATGTCGCGGAACGCGAAGGTGGTTTCGTCCTGGTGCACGACATCGGCGGGGATCTCGCCGGCGATGATCCGTTCGAAGAGGGTGTCGGCGTCGGTTTCGCTCATGGCGAGCACCCTATCGACAGGAGAGTCCGAGATGCCGCGGCGCGGTAGACCCTGGGGGTCGATCTACCGCAACCGCGGCGGCCGCCGGACCGAGGGGGGAGGTGCCCGGCGGGGTCTGTGTCTTCCCAGTGGCGCACCGAAACGATGAACGGTGCGTTAGTAAATGAGAGTAACGGGTCGGAGCGTGATCGCGCCATAACTGGGCGCAAAAATATACCCCTGTTTTCGCCGCGATCTACTGCCAGCGGGTGGTGAGCGCGCCGAGCGCCCCGAGCGCGACCGCCGCGGCGGTAGACGTCCGCAGCACGGTCGTGCCGAGCCGGACGGCCCGTGCGCCGGCGTCCCGCAGGGCCCGCAGCTCCTCGTCCGTGACCCCGCCCTCGGGCCCGACGACCAGCAGCACGTCTCCGGTGTCGGGCAGCTCGAGGTCGGTGAGCCGCTCGGGCACGTCGGACTCCAGCACGACGGCCAGCGACATCGTCGCCACGAGCCCGGCCAGCTCCCCCGTGGTCACCGGCTCGGTGACCTCCGGCACGTGCGCCCGCCGCGCCTGCTTCGCCGCCGCCCGGGCCGTGGCCCGCCAGCGCGCCAGCGCCTTGTCGCCGCGGCCGCCGTCTTCCCACTTCGCGACGCTGCGCGCCGCCCGCCACGGGACGATCGCGTCGACCCCGGCCTCGGTGGCGAGCTCGACGGCGAGCTCCCCGCGGTCGCCCTTGGCCAGCGCCTGCGCGACCAGCACCCGCACCGCCGGCGGCTCCTCGGTCCAGTGCTCCTCGACCACCAGCGTCAGCAGGGCGTCCCGCCCGGCCTGGACGCCTTCGACCACGCACCGGGCCATCGCGCCGGCGCCGTCGGACAGCACCAGCCGCTCGCCGACGCGCAGGCGGCGGACGGTGGCCGCGTGCCGGGCCTCCTCGCCGTCGAGGACCGCGCGCCCCGAAGCCGGCACCGACGCGGCCAGGAAGACCGGCAGGGTGGTGTCGGGCACGGTCAGCGGTGGTTCTTGGCGCGCAGCTTGGCGAACAGCCCGCCGTGCTTGGTGCCGTTGGACGCCAGCGTCGGGACCTCTTCGCCGCGCTGCTGGGCCAGTTCGACGAGCAGTTCGCGCTGGGCTTCGTCGAGCTTGGTCGGGACGACGACGTCGATGTGGACGTGCAGGTCGCCGCGGCCGTCGACGCGGCCGGAGGACCGCAGCCGCGGCATGCCCTTGCCGGTCAGGACGAGCTCGGCGTTGGGCTGGGTGCCCGGCTCGACGTCGAGTTCGTAGTCGCCGTCGACGAGGGTCGAGATCGGCACCGTGGCCCCGAGCGCGGCCGTGGTCATCGGGATGCGGAAGTTGCAGTGCAGGTCGTGGCCCTGCCGGACGAAGACCTCGTGCGGGGTTTCGTCGATCTCGACGTACAGGTCGCCGGCCGGGCCGCCGCCGGGGCCGACCTCGCCCTGGCCGGACAGCCGGATGCGCATGCCGTCGCCGACGCCCGGCGGGATCTTCGCCGTGACGTTGCGGCGGGCGCGGATGCGGCCGTCGCCGCCGCACTGGCGGCAGGGGTCGGGGATGACCTCGCCGAAGCCGCGGCAGACCGGGCAGGGGCGGGCGGTGACGACCTGGCCGAGGAACGACCGCTGGACGGACTGGACCTCGCCGGCGCCGCCGCAGGTGTCGCAGGTCTTGACCGAGGTGCCCTCGCTGGTGCCCGCGCCGCGGCAGAGGTCGCAGACGATCGCGGTGTCGACGGCGATCTCCTTGTCGACGCCGGTCGCGCACTCCTCGAGGGTGAGGCCGAGCCGGATCAGCGCGTCGGAGCCGGGCTGGACGCGGCTGCGCGGGCCGCGCCCGCGCCCGCCGCCACCGCCGGCCGCGCCGAAGAAGGCGTCCATGATGTCGCCGAGGCCGCCGAAGCCGGCGAACGGGTCGCCGCCACCGCCGCCGCGCGCGCCGCCGTCCATCGGGTCGCCGCCGAGGTCGACGATCTTGCGCTTCTGCGGGTCGGACAGCACCTCGTAGGCCGTCGTGACCTCGGCGAACTTGTGCTGGGCGTCGTCCGACGGGTTGACGTCGGGGTGCAGCTCCCGGGCCAGCTTCCGGTACGCGCGCTTGATCTCCTGATCGCTCGCGTTCTTGGCCACCCCGAGGATGCCGTAGTAGTCCCTCGCCACCGTCTCTGCTTCTCCTTCTGCTCTGCCCGGCTCAGCGGCCGTGCAGGATCTGCCCCACGTAGTTGGCGACCGCGCGGACCGCGGCGATCGTGCCGGGGTAGTCCATCCGGGTCGGGCCGACCACCCCCATGCCGCCGAGCACCACGTCGTCGCGGCCGTAGCCGATCGAGACGACCGAGGTGCTGCGCATCTGCTCGTCCTCATTTTCCTCACCGATGCGCACCGTGATCGCACCGGGGTTGCGCGCGGCGGCGAGCAGCTTGAGCACGACGACCTGTTCCTCGAGGGCCTCGAGGACCTGGCGCAGCGAGCCCGGGAAGTCGGCGACGTTGCGGGTGAGGTTCGCGGTGCCGCCGAGCACCAGGCGTTCTTCGGGGTGCTCGGCCAGCGACTCGACCAGCACGGTGGTGACGCGGATGAGCGCGTCCCGCAGCTCGCCGGGCGACTTGTCGGGCAGCTCGGCCACGCGCGCGGCGGCGTCGTTGAGCCGCCGCCCGGACATGGCCGCGTTGAGCACGGTGCGCAGCCGGGCGACGTCCTCTTCGGTGACGACGTCGCCGAGGTCGACCGTGCGCTGGTCGACGCGCCCGTTGTCGGTGATCAGCACCAGCATCAGCCGCGCCGGGGTGAGCGGCACCACTTCGAGGTGCCGCACCTTGGCGTTGGTCAGCATCGGGTACTGGACGACGGCGACCTGCCGGGTCAGCTGCGCGAGCAGCCGGACCGAGCGCTTGAGGACGTCGTCGAGGTCGGTGCCGCTGTCGAGGAAGGTCGTGATGGCCCGCCGCTCGGCGGTGCTCAGCGGCTTGATCTCGGAGAGCCGGTCGACGAAGAGGCGGTAGCCCTTGTCGGTCGGCACCCGGCCGGCACTGGTGTGCGGCTGGGTGATGTAGCCCTCTTCTTCGAGCGTGGCCATGTCATTGCGCACCGTGGCGCTCGACACACCCAGGTTGTGCCGCTCGACGATCGCCTTGGACCCGACGGGTTCCTGGTTGGACACGTAGTCCGCGACGATCGCGCGCAGCACTTCGAAGCGGCGCTCCTCCGCGTTGGCCACCGGTTCCTCACCTACCTCGCTCGCTGCTCGATCCGAGTTTACGGAAGCCTGAGCCGGTTGCGCTCAACACGGGCGGCCCAGACCGGGTAAAGAGCACTCAAACCTTTTCCCATGCATTGTTCTGGAAATACTTTTCCCGCTTGAACGGGGAACCGAAAACCGGTTTGCTCCCTCTGAGCCACACATCCTTCCCCGACTGACGAGGTCGCCGTGAACAATTTTGACCCGGCTTCGGCCGGAATGCCCGAAATCGCCCGGCGCGCGGCCGAGGCGAAGGCGCGGTTGCAGCGTGTCTCGGCGACCGCCACGAGTGCCGACGGGGCCGTCACGGTCACCGTCAACACCGCCGGTGCGCTGCAGGAACTCACCTTCGGCCCGCGTGCCGACGAGCTGCCGCGGACCCGCCTGGCCCAGGCTGTCCTGGCCACCGCGCGCCGGGCGCAGGTCGACGCGGCGCAGCAGCTGACCGGCATCATGGCGCCGGTCGTCGGCGAAGGCAGCGAGGCGATGGAATTCCTGCGGGAACAGATTCCGGCGCCCGAAGTCCCCGCCGAAGAAGTACGCCGGAAACCGCCGTCCGACGACGACTTCGGCAGCCCGATCCTGCGCCGGGGGCTCTGATGGCGGTGCAGGCCCTGAAGGTCGACTTCGACGTCCTCGGCGGCCACGAGGACGAGATCCGCGAGATCGCCGCCAAGGTCCAGCAGGCGCTCGACGCCGCCGGCACCGCGCAGGCCCTCGACTTCGACGCGTTCGGCCTGGTCGGCCAGGTCTTCGCGCTGCCCATCCAGGCGTGGGTCGACACCGCCGACAGCTTCCTCGCCGCGGCGGTCGAGGCCGGCCACGAGGTCGCGGACCGGGTGAAGACCGCGCACACGGCGTTCCGCGAGCACGAGCACACGACGAAGTGCCTGATCGAAGGCATCGGCAAGGAGCTGCCCGCATGACCGAGAACGCGCTGGTCGCGACGGCCGAGCCGGCAGGTGGCTTCTGGAGCGGCATGGGCGACGGCTCGAAGGGCGAGCTGGACAACCTCAACGCGCAGACGGGCGGCGCCGGCATCTTCAGCGACGCCGCGTCGACGCTCACCGACGCCCGCAACGGCGACTGGGGCAACTTCGCCATGGACGTCGGCACGGACGCCCTCGACCTGCTCGGCGCGGCGATGGACCCGCTCGGGACACTGGCGAGCGCGGGGGTCGGCTGGCTGATCGAGCACATCAGCTTCCTCAAGGACGGCCTCGACAAGCTCGCCGGCAAGCCCGAAGCCATCACCGCCAAGGCCGTGACCTGGACGAACATCGCGAAGCAGCTCACCGAGACGGCCGAGAGCTACGAGCAGCAGGCGCGCGAGGTCGGCCGGTCGTTCAGCGACTGCGGGTCGGCGGAGGCGTACCAGCGGACGGCCGAGAGCTACGTCGGCGTCCTGCGCGGCGCGGCTTCGCACGCCCAAGGCGCGTCGACGGCGATGAACGTCGGCGCGGCCCTGGTCGGCACCGAGCGCGGGCTGATCCGCGACATGATCTCGTCGTTCGTGGGCGAGCTGATCGTCAAGGCACTGGCCGCGCTGGCGGCGTCGTGGTGCACGTTCGGCGGGACGATCGCGGCGTTCATCGCGGACACGGTGATCGAGGGCGGGGTGCTGGCGGAGAAGATCAGCACGCGTATCGCGAAGATCGTCGAGAAGCTGGAAGCCCTGGCCAAGGGCGCGGGCAAGTCGAAGGCGGCCCTCGAAGGCGCGGCGAACGCCCTGAAGAAGGCGGGCAAGGCGGCCGACCGGATCGTGGACCGCAGCGTCGAGACGGCGGCGGGCATCGAGCGCCGGGCGAACGAGCTGAAGCAGGCGGGCCGCGAGGCGAAGTCGGCCGAGGAGACGGCCGAAGGCTGGAAGGACGCCTGGCGGGAGAAGGTCCCCGGCGGCGAGAAGCTGGAGGGCCCGGGCAAGGCGTACTCCGAAGACGGCCGCAGCGTGCTCAAGCCGGCCGCGTGGCAGCAGGCCGGCGGCTACCCGGGGTGGAAGCCCGCGGACACGGTCGGCGTGGTGACCGAAGGCCGCCGCCAGGAGAACGAGCAGTTCGACCGGTACCACGAGGCCCGGGAGGCGTACGAGAAGGAGCACCCCGAATGATCGAGCGGGCCGAGGTGGAGCTGGCCAACCGCACCGGCCGGCTCCACCCGTCGCAGCGCGGCAAGCTGCTCGACTTCAACTTCTGGACCGCAGCGGTGCTGGTGATCGCCGGGCTGGTGCTCGCCGCGATCGCGGTCGCCGACGGTGCGGCGGCCGCCGCACTCCCGATCCTCGCGGTCACCGCCTGGTTCGCGTTCGTCTGCGGGCGGCGGCTGGCGGAGGTCGGCAGCGGGCGGCTGGTCGTGGTCACCGGCTGGACCCACGACTTCGGGAAGGTGCACGGCAGGCGGCCCGAGCGCGGGCAGTACCCGATCTACCTGTACACCGTCATGGAACGGATGTGGTTCACCTACCTGGTGGTCCAGGACCACAGCTTCCGCCTCGACGACCGCAAACTCCGCGCGCGGATCCAGGCGGAGCGGACCAACGCCGTCTACCTGACCCCGCGCACGAAGACGCTGATCAACGTCCTCCCGGCCTAGACCGCCTTCGTGAGGGCGTCGAACTCGGCGTCGGTCAGCTCGATGTCCGCGGCGGCGACGTTGTCCTCGAGGTGCGCGACCGAGGACGTCCCCGGGATCGGCAGCACGACCGGCGACCGCTTGAGCAGCCACGCCAGCGCGAGCTGCGACGGCGTCGCGTCGTGCTCCTTCGCCAGCGTGGTCAGCGGGCTGTCCGGACCGGCCAGTGCCCCGGTGGCCAGCGGGAACCAGGGGATGAACGCGACGCCGTGCTCGGTGGCGTGCGCCAGCAGGGGCTCGGCGTCGCGGTTGGCCAGGTTGAACAGGTTCTGCACGGAGACGATCTCCGCGGTCTGCTGTGCCTCGACGAGCTGGTCGACGTCGACCTCGGACAGGCCGATGTGCCGGATCTTGCCCTCGTCCTGCAGCTTCTTCAGCTCCCCGACCTGCTCGGCCACCGGCACCTTCGGGTCGATCCGGTGCAGCTGCAGCAGGTCGATCCGGTCGACGCCGAGGTGACGCAGGCTCAGTTCGACCTGCTGGCGCAGGTACTCGGGCCGGCCGACCGGGGTCCACTGGCCAGGGCCCTGGCGGGTGAACCCGGCCTTGGTCGCGATGACCAGGTCGTCGGCGTACGGGTGCAGCGCCTTCTTGATCAGCAGGTCGGCGACGAACGGGCCGTAGGCGTCGGCGGTGTCGATCAGGTTCACGCCCAGCTCGACCGCCCGCCGCAGCACGCGGACGGCCTCGTCGGGGTCCTTCGGGTCGCCCCAGACGCCCGGCCCGGTGAGCTGCATCGCGCCGTACCCGAGGCGGGTGACCGGGAGGTCGCCGCCGATGGTGAAGGTGCCGGAGTTCTTCGCGCTCATTGCTTCGTCCTAACGTCGTCCGCGGGTCCCCCTGGTGCCAACCCGGCGGACCCGCGGACGATTCCCGGCTAGGAGTTGCGCGGGAAGCCGAGGTTCACCCCGGCGTGCGAGGTGTCCGGCCACCGCGAGGTGACCACCTTCGTCCGGGTGAAGAAGTGGAACCCCTCCGGCCCGTAGGCGTGGCTGTCGCCGAACAGCGAGTCCTTCCAGCCGCCGAACGAGTAGTAGCCGACCGGGACCGGGATCGGGACGTTGACCCCGACCATGCCCACCTCGACCTCGTTCTGGAACCGCCGCGCGGCCGCGCCGTCGCCGGTGAAGATGGCCGTGCCGTTGCCGTACGGGTTGGCGTTGATCAGCTCCAGCGCCTCGTCGTAGGAAGCCGTGCGCGCCACCGACAGCACCGGGCCGAAGATCTCGTCCGTGTAGATCGACATCGCCGGGCGGACGTGGTCGAACAGCGTCGGGCCGAGCCAGAAGCCGTCGCCGGGCACCTCGATCCCGCGGCCGTCGACCACCAGGGAGGCGCCCGAAGACACCCCGGCGTCCACATAGGACGAGACGCGGGCGTGGTGCGCCGCCGTCACCAGCGGGCCCATCTCCGACGACGGGTCGCGGCCGTCGCCGACGCGCAGCCGGCCCATCCGCTCGGCGATCTTCGCCACCAGCGCGTCGCCGACCGGGTCGACGGCCACGACCACGGACACCGCCATGCACCGCTCCCCCGCCGAGCCGAACCCGGCCGACACCGCCGCGTCCGCGGCCAGGTCGAGGTCGGCGTCCGGCAGCACCACCATGTGGTTCTTCGCCCCGCCGAGCGCCTGCACGCGCTTGCCGTGCCGGGTCCCGGTCTCGTAGACGTACCGCGCGATCGGCGTCGACCCGACGAACGAGATCGCCTTGACGTCGGCGTGTTCGAGGAGCCCGTCCACGGCCACCTTGTCGCCGTGCAGCACGTTCAGCGCGCCGGCGGGCAGCCCGGCCTCGGCGAACAGCTCCGCGATGAACACCGCCGCCGACGGGTCCTTCTCACTCGGCTTCAACACGACGGTGTTTCCGCAGGCCAGCGCGTTGGGCACGAACCACAGCGGCACCATGGCCGGGAAGTTGAACGGCGAGATCACGCCGACCACGCCGAGCGGCTGGGCGATCGAATAGACGTCGACGCCGGTCGAGGCGTTCTCGCTGAACCCGCCCTTGAGCAGCTGGGCGGCGCCGCAGGCGAACTCGACGTTCTCGATCGCGCGGGCGATCTCGCCCGCCGCGTCGGACTCGACCTTCCCGTGCTCGCTCGTGATGATCTTCGCCAGCTCGTGCTTGCGGGCGGACAGCAGCTCGCGGAAGGCGAACAGCACGCGCGTCCGGCCGGCCAGCGACGTCCCGCGCCAGCCGGGCAACGCCGCCTTGGCCGCGGCGACGGCGGCTTCGACCTCGGCGTCACCGGCGAAGTCGACGTGCGCCCTGACCTGCCCGGTGGCCGGGTCGAACACCTCGCCGGTCCGCGCGGCGGTCCCGCCGAACGGCTTGCCGTCGATCCAGTGGCTGATGCGGTCGGTCACGGCAGGCACTCCTCGCACTCGGCAACATCCCGTCACGAGTCTCCGGGCGGGCGCCACGCCAGGCCATCGGCAACGTGTACGGACTCGCCACCGCGGCCGTACAGTCTGTCCCCTGCCGCTGATCACACTCCGAGGAGCCATGTACCCGACCGTCGCCGAGGTCCTCGCGCTGCCGGTGCTGCGCCAGGGCCGCCCGCACGTCGTCGCCGGCGCCGCCGGGCTGGACGCGCCGGTGCGCTGGGCGCACGTCGCCGAGGTCGCCGACATCGCGCACCTGCTGCGCGGTGGTGAGCTGGTGCTGACCACCGGCGTCGCCCTGCCGGACGACGGCCCGGCGCTGGCCCGGTACGTCGCCGACCTGGCCGGGGTCGGCGCGGCCGGCGTCGTGGTCGAGCTGGTCCGGCACTGGAGCGACAAGCTGCCCGCCGCGCTGGTCGACGCGGCCGAGGAGCACGGGCTGCCCTTGGTGACGCTCTCGCGGGAGACGCGGTTCGTGAGCGTCACCGAAGCGGTGAACGGCCAGATCGTCGACGCCCAGGTCGCCGAGCTGCGCGCCGCCGAGCGCGTGCACGAGACGTTCACCGCCCTGACGGTCGCGGGTGCCGAACCCGGCGTCGTCCTGGGCGAGGTCGCCCGGCTCACCGAGCAGCCGGTGGTGCTGGAGACGCTGTCGCACGAGGTCCTCGCCTACGACGCGGCCGGCACCGACCCGGCCGAGCTGCTCACCGGCTGGCCGTCCCGGTCGCGGGTGGTCCAGGTCGGCGAGCGGACCGGCTACCACCCGGGTTCGGGCTGGCTGGTGACCGTGGTCGGCGCGCGCGGGCACGACTGGGGGCGGCTGATCCTCGTCTGCGCCGACCAGCCGCCGCACCGCCACCGGGTGGTCGCCGAGCGGGCCGCGTCCGCGCTGGCCGTGCACCGGCTGGTCGCCAAGGATTCCGACGGTCTCGAACGCCAGGCCCACCGCGCGGTGCTCGCCGAGCTGCTCGCCTCGCCCGCGCCGACGGCGGAGCTGCTGGCCCGCGCGTCGGCGCTGGCCGTGCCGCTGCCCGGGCGGCAGCTGGTCGGGCTGGCCGTGCGGCCGCGGCTGACCGGCACCGGACGCCCCGCGCTGTCGACCCCACCGGTGCTGCGCGAGCTGGCCGAGGCGACGGTGCTGGCGGCCCGGCGCGCGAAAGTGTCGGCACTGGTGGCGACGGACGACCTCGGCGTGCGGGCGCTGATCGCGCTGTCCCCGGAGGCGAACGCCGACGCGGTGCTGCACCGGCTCGCCACCGACGTCCACGAGGCCCGCGGCAGCGCGCCGGGCGTGCTCGCGGTCGGCACGACGGTGGCGTCTCCGGCCGAAGCCCGCCGGACGTTGCTGGAGGCGAGCCAGGTCGCGGCGGCGGCACTGGGCGCGGGCGCGGAGCGGGTGGTGCACCGGTTGTCCGACGTCCGCCTGCGCGGCCTGCTGCACCTGCTCTCCGGCGACGAGCGCGTGACGGCGTTCGCTTTCCGCGAGCTGGGCCCGCTGCTGCAGCGCGACGCGGCATCGGGCAGCCGGCTCGTCCAGGCGTTGCGGCACTACTGCGAGCAGGGCGGCAACAAGTCGGCGGCGGCCGCGGCGGCGCACACGTCCCGGACGGCCTACTACCAGCAGCTCGCCCGGATCGAGCAGGTCCTCGGTGTCCGGCTGGAGGACCCGGAGTCGATGTTGTCGCTGTATGTGGCGCTGCTGGCGTGGGACCTCACCCGGCCGAGCGAAGAAGACTCACCCGGACGTGCCGTGCAGTGATCGGCTGCGGACGGCCGATGACACCGATATGGCCCTAATCCCCTTCGCAGCCTGTTTGATGAGCCTCGGCTGTCTCGCGCCGGCACACCCGCCGGCCTCGGCGCTGCAGCTGACCACCCACGACACCGCCGGCCGGATCGGCGCGGTGGCCCTGACGTGCGACCCGGCGGGTGGCACGCACCCGAAGCGCGACAAGGCGTGCGCGGTGCTGTCGGCGGCCGGGGGTGACTTCTCGCGGATCACCGCGCGGCACCAGGCGTGCACGCTGATCTACGCCCCGGTGGACGTGACGGCGACCGGGACCTGGCGCGGCAAGCCGGTGTCGTTCCGCACGACGTACGCCAACCGGTGCGAGGCCGATCGCGATTCGGACGAGGTCTTCGCGTTCTGAACGCGCGGAAGCCGCCGGGCCGCCCCCACGACGGCCCGGTGGCTCCCGCGTAACTCTTAACCACGCGCTGCTCGCCGGTCCGGTTCAGCGGCACGGCGTGACGGGGCCGAACGTCACATCGCGCGCCGCCGAGCGGCCGAGGTTCCAGGCCGGCCAGCCGTCCGGGGTGTCGTCACGGAGCACCTGCCGCAGCACGCACGAGCGCAGCGGTTCCGCCAGGCGCGCCGAGACGACCGGGACCACGTCGGCGGAGAAGCCGGCCAAGTAGCGGTCGTCCAGTGGCTTGCCGGCCGCCGCGCGGTCGAGGTTGGCCTCGGCGATGAGCCGTTCCGGGTCGAGCACGGCGAGCACGAGCAGCGCCGCCGCGGCCGTGCCGATCGCCGCGCGCGGCAGCCACGCCGGCCGCAGCCGGACCAGCGCGGCCAGCACCAGCACGAACACCGCCCCGAACCACAGTTCGCAGACCTCGACCAGCAGCCGCAGCACGGTGAAGCCGTACGCCTGCTGGTATGTCCACATGCGACTCAACGCCGAGCCGACGAGCACCAGGCTCAGTGCGCTGAGCGTCCCGAGCAGCACGCGCTGCCGGAGCCGGTCGCCCTTCGTCGCGTCCGGTGCCCACCGCAGTGCGGCGGCCACGATGGCCAGGGTCAGCACGGTGACGGCGCACAGCTGCCAGAACCCGCCGCGGGCGTACTCCGCCGACGTCAGGTTGCCGGTGCGCAGGACGTATTCGGTGCCGCCGAACAGCACGACCAGCCGGACCCCGACGAAGGCCCCGAAGAGCAGCACGAGGACGCCGAGCGGGACCGTCCACTCCAGACCGTACTTGGTCCGGTGTGGACGGACAGCCGAAGCCCGCGGCTCGGGCGCGGCGAGGAAGTAGCACGCCCCGGCGGCAACCAGGGTGACGACGGCGAAGACGACGCACCACCGCACCAGCGTCGCAACGCTGAGATCGGGAAGCACGGCGTTGACAACGGCGGCGAAGGCGGCATCGGCACTGGCCAGCAGCGGCACGAAGACCCCGACGAGCGCGGCGGCGGCGAGCACGGCGAGCGCGATCCGCCGGGCCACCCCGTCCCGCCGGCCGGCGAACTGCCCGGCCCCGCGCGCGACCCACGGAACGGCCCGGAAGGCCTCGATCGGAACGGCGAACATGTCGTAGAGGACGGAGTGCACGGTCCGTTCCCCGACGACGGAGAGCGACCCGGCAACAACGGCGGCGACGACGCAGAGGGTGAACAGCCACCCCGACGCCCGCACGAACCCGACGGCGAGCAGCGCGAGCGCGAGCCCGGCCCAGGCGCCATTCCGCCAGGTGAGGGCACTGGAGCCCTCTTCCCGCGACCGCCGATCAGCCACGACGACAGCGGCGACGACGGCCAGCCCGGAGAGCAGCCACCCGATCCCAGGCCGGTCGACGGGCAGCAGAAGGGCTCCGGCAGCACCCGCCAGCCCGGAGGCGGGCAGAACGGCGGAGGCCATCGGGACAACGACGAACTTCGGCGGCGGCACCGGCCGCAGGAGAACGGGCGGAGCAGCCACGGCAACCCCACCGGCGCCGATCGGCGCACCATCGGCCACCCCACCAGCCGCGGCCGGTGTGCCGGCCCCAGCCGCCCCGCCAACGCCGACCGGCGCACTACCGGCCCCCGCCCCCCGCACCGCCCGCTTCCCCCGCGGCACCTTCCCCGGCTCCCCGACCCCACCCACACTGCTCTTCGGCATCTCAGCCCACTTTCCGTTCACGTTTGCGAATACCGGCGGCCCGAAACGCCATGAAAGAGTCGTTCACAACGTCTGGCGTCATGAACGACTCGTTCATGACATCGCCGCCGGGCCCCTCCGACGAGCAGGAACTAAGCCGGCAACGTCACCCGGATCCGGCTCCCCGTCCCCGGCGACGGGTCCACCACCCCGATCGTCCCGCCGTGCAGCTCCACCGCCCACCGCGCGATCGCCAACCCCAGCCCCGTCCCCCCGCCGGACGGCCGCTCGCCGCGGGTGAACCGCTCGAACACCCGCTCGCGGTCCGCCGGCGCGATCCCCGGGCCCTCGTCGCACACGTCGATGCGCACCTCCCCCGGCCGCACCTGCGCCACCACCCGCACCTGGCCGCCCGCCGGGCCGTGCCGGGCCGCGTTCTCCAGCAGGTTGGCCACCACCTGGAACAGCCGCCCGCGGTCCGCCGTCACCACCGCTCCCTCCGGTGACACCGACACCTCGAACGTCACCCCGCGGCCCGCGAACGCCGCCTCCCCGACCACCTCCGACAACAGCGACCACAGCGAAAACGACGTCAGGTGGAGCGAAGACGCACCCGCGTCCAGCCGCGACAGGTCGAGCAGCTCGTCCACCAGCGTCGCCAGGCGCTCGGTCTGCTGCAGCGCCGTCTTCAACGTCGCGGGATCGGGGTCTTCGACGCCGTCGACGAGGTTCTCCAGCACGCCGTTCAACGCCGTGATCGGCGTGCGAAGCTCGTGGGACACGTTCGCGATCAGCTCGCGGCGCTGGCGGTCCGCGTCGCCCAGGTCGCCCGCCATCTGGTTGAACGCCTGGGCCAGCACCCCGACCTCGTCCCGCGTGGTCGCCCGGATCCGCCGCGTGTAGTCGCCCTTCGCCATGGCCCGCGCCGCCGCCGTCATCTCGCGCAGCGGCCGCGTCATGCCGTGGGCCAGCACCTGGGACAACACCAGCGCGAGCAGGATCGCGGTGAGCGTCGTCTTCGGCGGCAGCCAGCCGATCTGCCAGTTGAAGAAGCCGAACGCGATGCCGCCGGAGGCGACCATCAGGATCGCCAGCTTCAGCTTGATCGACCGGATGCGGTCGAGGGGCCGCGGGATGAAGTTCACGCTCCCGCCTCCAGCGCGTAGCCGACGCCGTGCACGGTCCGGATCAGGTCCGCGCCGAGCTTCCGCCGCAGCGCCTTGATGTGGCTGTCCACCGCCCGCGTCCCCGCGGACGTGCCGTGGACGTCCCAGTCCCACACCTCCGACAGCAGCCGTTCCCGCGGCTGCACCACCCGCGGCCGCCGCGCGAAGTGCACCAGCAGGTCGAACTCGATCGGCGTCAGCTGCGCCGCCACCCCGGCCCGGGCGACGCGCCGCTGGTCGACGTCGATCTCGAGGTCGCCGAGCACGATCCGCGCACCCGAAGGACCGGCGGACGACCGGTCCACCCGCCGCAGCAGCGCGTGCACCCGCGCGGTCAGCACCCGCATCGAGAACGGCTTCGTGAGGTAGTCGTCGGCGCCGACCCCCAGGCCGACCAGCATGTCCGTCTCGTCGGCCCGCGCGGTCAGCATCAGCACCGGCACCGGACGCCGCCCCTGGATCCGGCGGCACACCTCCAGGCCGTCGAACCCCGGCAGCATCACGTCGAGCACCACCAGGTCCGGCTCGGAAGCCGCATCGGCCTCGACGGCGGCCGGGCCGTCGTGGACGACGTCCACCGCGAACCCCTCGGCCCGCAGCCGGGCCGCGATCGACGCGGCGATCGTGACGTCGTCCTCGACGACGAGCACGCGCCGCCCTCCCAGTTCCATGGCCACGACCCTAAGCACCCCCGGTGGAGACGGTTCGCGTGAAGTGTGAAGATCCTGTGGAGACGTTTCACCCGCTTTGCCGGTTCGTAACGGCCGCAGGTGTGACGCAGGTCATGCATTACGGAGGCCGTTCGCGCAATCGACAGACTGCACTCCTGATCAGCGAAGAGTGAACAGACTGCCGTTGCCCCGGCGATGACCAGGCGCGCAGGATTCCGCAATGGCGCCGACACCCGCAGACCAGCGCGTGCACGACGACGGCCGGGTCGAGCTCGACCCCGCCGACGTCCGGTCTCTCGAAGGCAGCCGGTTCTTCAACGAGGAACTGGCCCCCGTCCCAGTCGAAAAACGGACCTGGACCACCTACAACTACTTCGCGCTCTGGATGGGGATGGCCCACAACATCCCCAGTTACGCCCTGGCCGCGTCGCTCATCGCGCTCGGCATGAACTGGGTGCAGGCGCTGATCACCATCACCATCGGCAACATCGTCGTGCTCGCGCCGATGCTGCTCAACAGCCACGCCGGCACCAAGTACGGCATCCCGTTCCCGGTCTTCGCCCGCGCGTTCTACGGCCTGCGCGGCGCCAACCTGGCCGCCCTGCTGCGCGCGTTCATCGCGTGCGGCTGGTTCGGCATCCAGACCTGGGTCGGCGGCGAGGCCATCTACGTCATCCTCGGCCGGCTGCTCGGCTCGTGGTGGCGTGACTCCGCCGTCGTCGCCGGGCAGCACTGGACGCTCTGGCTGTCGTTCGTGGTCTTCTGGATCGGCCAGATGCTCATCATCTGGCGCGGCATGGAGGCGGTCCGCCGGTTCGAGAACTGGACGGCGCCGCTGGTGTCGGTCGGCTTCCTGATCATGCTCGGGTACGTGCTGGTGAAGGCGGGCGGCTTCGGCCCCATCCTGTCCGAACCCGGTCAGCTCGGCTGGGGCCCGGACTTCTGGAAGGTGTTCGCGCCGGCGCTGATGGCGATGATCGCGTTCTGGTCGACGCTGTCGCTGAACATGCCGGACTTCACCCGCTTCGGCGGCAGCCAGCGCAAGCAGGTCCGCGGCCAGATCCTCGGCCTGCCGACGACCATGACGTTCATCGCGATCGTGGCCATCCTGACCACCTCGGGCGGCAAGCTGCTCTACGGCGAAGAGCTGTGGGACCCCTCGAAGCTCGCGGACAAGTTCGCCAGCCCGATCGTGGTCGTCGTGGCCCTGATCGCGCTGGTGCTGGCGACGATCTCGGCGAACCTCGCGGCCAACGTCGTCAGCCCGTCCTACGACTTCTCGAACGCGTTCCCGAAGAAGATCACCTTCGCCGTCGGCGGCGGGATCACCGGCGTCATCGGCATCCTCATCCAGCCGTGGCGGCTGTACTCCGACCCGAACATCTACATCTTCGCCTGGCTCGGCTTTTACGGCGGCCTGCTCGGCGCGGTTGCCGGGGTGCTCGTCGCCGGGTACTGGGTCATCAACCGCACGAAGCTGCGACTGAAGGACCTCTACACACCCGATGGGGTGTATTGGTTCACCGGCGGCTGGAACTGGCGCGCACTGGTCGCCACGCTGGTGGGAGCCCTGCTGGCCGTCGGCGGTGCCTATGGCGGGCCGTTCCCCGCGGACGGGCTGATCCCGTTCCTCAAGCCGCTTTACGACTACAACTGGGTGGTCGGCCTGGTCGGCGCGTTCGTCGTCTTCGCCGCCCTCTCCATGCCCCTGTCCACAACGAAGGAGGAAATCAGTGAGCGTGGTTCGAGCCGGCCTGATCCAGCAGCGGTGGACGGGTGACAAGGAGTCCATGATCAAGGCGGCGGTCGACCACATCGGCACCGCCGCTTCCCAGGGCGCCCAGGTCGTCTGCCTGCAGGAGCTGTTCTACGGGCCGTACTTCTGCCAGGTGCAGGACGCCGACTACTACTCCTACACCGAGGCCATCCCGGACGGGCCCACCACGAAGCTCATGCAGGAGGTGGCCGAGCGCCACGGCGTCGTGCTGATCGTGCCGATGTACGAGGTCGAGCAGCCCGGCGTCTACTACAACACCGCCGCGGTGATCGACGCCGACGGCACCTACCTCGGCAAGTACCGGAAGAACCACATCCCGCAGGTCAAGGGCTTCTGGGAGAAGTTCTACTTCCGGCCCGGCAACCTCGGCTACCCGGTGTTCGACACGGCTGTCGGCCGCATCGGCGTCTACATCTGCTACGAGCGGCACTTCCCCGAGGGCTGGCGCGCGCTCGGCCTGGCCGGGGCGAAGATCGTGTTCAACCCGTCGGCGACCAGCCGCAGCCTGTCGCAGTACCTGTGGCAGCTGGAGCAGCCGGCGGCCGCGGTGGCGAACGAGTACTTCGTCGGCGCGATCAACCGGGTCGGCGTGGAACCGCTGGGCGACAACGACTTCTACGGCCAGACGTACTTCGTCGACCCGCGCGGCCAGCTCGTCGGCGACGCCGCGTCCGACACCGAGGACGAGGTGGTGGTGCGCGACCTCGACCTCTCGCTGCTCGAGGAAGTCCGGAACACCTGGGCGTTCTACCGCGACCGCCGCCCGGACACCTACGGCCCCCTCGCGGAGGCCTGATGACCACGCTCATCCAGGGCGGCCAGGTCGTTTCGCCGTCGGGCGCGCTCCTGGCGGACGTCCTCGTCGACGGCGAGACCATCGCCGCCGTCGGGGCGCCGGGAACGCTGTCCGGCGACGAGACGATCGACGCCACCGGGAAGTACGTGCTGCCCGGCGGCATCGACGCCCACACGCACATGGAGATGCCGTTCGGCGGCACCCACTCGGTCGACACGTTCTCGACCGGGACGACGGCGGCGGCGTGGGGCGGGACGACCACGATCATCGACTTCGCCGTGCAGGCCAAGGGCACGTCACTGCTGTCCACACTGGACAAGTGGCACGCCAAGGCCGACGGCAACTGCGCGATCGACTACGGCTTCCACATGATCATCAGCGACGTCAACGACCAGTCGCTGAAGGAGATGGAAGCCTGCATCGACGGCGGCGTCGGCAGCTTCAAGATGTTCATGGCCTACCCGGGGGTGTTCTACTCCACGGACGGGGAAATCCTGCTGGCCATGCAGAAAGCGCGCGAAACCGGCGCCACGATCATGATGCACGCCGAAAACGGCATCGCGATCGACCAGCTGGCCGCGCAGGCGTTCGAGGCCGGGCACATCGATCCCGTGCAGCACGGGCTGACCCGGCCGCCGGAACTCGAAGGTGAGGCGACGTCGCGGGCGATCCAGCTCGCGAAGGTGACCGGCTCCCCGCTGTACATCGTGCACCTGTCGGCGTCGCAGGCGCTGGCGGCGGTCGCGGAAGCACGCAACGACGGCCAGAACGTCTTCGCCGAGACGTGCCCGCAGTACCTGTACCTGTCCATCGAAGACCTGGCCAAGCCGGACTTCGAGGGCGCGAAGTACGTGGCTTCGCCGCCATTGCGGGAGAAGTCGCACCAGGCCGACCTGTGGCGCGGGCTGCGGACCAACGACCTGTCCGTGGTGTCCACCGACCACTGCCCCTTCTGCTTCAAGGACCAGAAGGAAATGGGCCGCGGCGACTTCCGGGCCATCCCCAACGGGATGCCGGGCGTCGAGCACCGGATGGACTTGCTGCACCAGGGCGTCGTCGCGGGTCAGCTGTCCCTCGGGCGGTGGGTCGAGACGTGCTCGGCGACGCCGGCGCGGATGTTCGGGCTGTACCCGAAGAAGGGCGTCATCGCGGCGGGCTCGGACGCGGACATCGTCATCTACGACCCTTCGGCCACACAGACGTTGTCGGCCGAGACGCACCACATGAACGTGGACTACTCGGCCTACGAGGGTCTGGAGATCACGGGCCGGGTGCACACCGTGCTGTCGCGCGGGCGTGTCGTCGTCTCGCCGGACGGGTTCACCGGGTCGACGTCGCACGGGAAGTTTCTGTCCCGCTCGCTGAACCAGTACCTGAACTGAGGGAGTCATGGACTTCGGGATCGTGCTGCAGACCGACCCGCCCGCGCGGGACGTCGTGCGGCTCATGAAGGACGCGGAGGACGCCGGGTTCCGGTACGGGTGGACGTTCGACTCCTGCGTGCTGTGGCAGGAGCCGTTCGTCATCTACTCGGCGATCCTGGCGGCGACGTCGTCGCTGGTCGTCGGGCCGATGGTGACCAGCCCGGGGACGCGGGACTGGTCGGTGATGGCGTCGACGTTCGCCACGCTCAACGACATGTACGGCAACCGGACCGTCTGCGGCATCGGCCGCGGCGACTCGGCGCACCGAGTGGTCGGGAAGGCGCCGTCCACCCTGGCGACCGTCCGCGACTGCATGCGCGTGGTCAAGGACCTCGCCGAGGGCCGCTCGGTGACCATGAACGAGAAGACCGTGCGGATCCCGTGGATCTCGAACGGGCAGCTCGAAATGTGGATGGCCGGGTACGGGCCCAAGGCACTGCAGACGGTCGGCGAGCACGCCGACGGCTTCATCCTGCAGTGCGCGGACCCGGCGATCGCCCGCTGGACGATCGGCGCGGTCCGCGACGCGGCCCGGGCGGCCGGGCGCGACCCGGCGGGCATCACGATCTGCGTCGCGGCGCCGGCGTACGTCGGCGAAGACCTGCCGCACCAGCGCGAACAGCTGCGCTGGTTCGGCGGGATGGTCGGCAACCACGTCGCGGACCTGGTGGCGCGGTACGGCTCGTCGGGGGCGGTGCCGCGGGAGCTGACCGACTACATCCGCGAGCGGGAGGGTTACGACTACAGCCACCACGGCAAGGCGGGCAACCCGTCGACGGAGTTCGTCCCGGACGAGATCGTCGACCGGTTCTGCCTGCTGGGGCCGGCCGCTTCCCACGTCGAACGGCTGCAGGAGCTGGCGGAGCTGGGCGTCGACCAGTTCTCGCTGTACCTGATGCACGACGACCGCGAGGCGACACTGGCGGCCTACGGGTCGCAGATCATCCCGAAGCTCACCGCGTAGGGCCCGCCCCACCCCGGTTCCGGGGGCGCGCACCAGCGCGCCCCCGGTCCTGGTGCCGGGAGGATCGGGCGATGAACCTTCGCGTTGCGCTGGCCCTGGGGACGGCCACTCTAGCGGTGGGCGCCCTCGCCCCCGCGGCCGCGGCGAGCCCCGCCAGGATTGTCTGGGAAGCCTCCTGCACGGCCGGCTACGAATGCGGCCACCTCGACGTCCCGCTGTCCTATCAGGACCCGGCCCTCGGCACGGTCCGGCTGGCCGTGGCCCGCCTCCCCGCCACCGACCAGGCCGGCAAGCTCGGCACGATCTTCTACAACCCGGGCGGCCCCGGCTCGTCCGGCCGGTTCGCGCCGGCGCTGACACCCGCTTTGCACGCCCGCTACGACATCGTGGGATTCGACCCGCGCGGCGTCGGGGCGAGCTCGAAGATCCACTGCTTCACCGATCCGTCCCAGCTCGAAGTGCTGCAACGGGCGCTGGGCACGTTCCCGCTGACCCGCGAGGCCGAGCGGCAGCAGATCGCGGACACGCGCACGGTCACCGACCTCTGCGAGCGGAACGCCGGCCCCCTGGCCGGCCACCTTTCGACGGGAACGATCGCCCGCGACCTGGACCGGCTGCGCGCGGCGTTCGGCGAGCCGAAGCTGCGCTACTACGGCAAGTCGTACGGCACGTACCTCGGCGAGACGTACGCGAACCTGTTCCCCGGCCGGGTGGGTTCGCTGGCTCTCGACGCGGTGGACGACCCGGTCCGCTGGTCGACCGGTCCCGGCCCGATGAGCTACCGCCTGGCGGGCTTCGCCGACGCCCCACGGGCTCTTCAGTCCTTCATGGACGCCTGCGGCACGCGCTGCACCTTCGACTACTCCGCGATCCTCGACCGGCTCGAACAGGGCCCGATCACCGTGACGGACACGACCGGCCGTCAGGTCGTCGTCAGCTACCAGGGCGCGTTCGCCCGGATCCACGGCTCCCTGACCGACGCCCAAGCGGCGCCTTCGCTCGCGGCCTTCCTCCAGGCACTGGCCGACCCGGTGGCGAGCCGCGCTCCCGCCGTCCAGGGCGGCCCGCCGGACGTCGACTCCCTGCTGGGCGGCGGCGCCACCCTCTGCTCGGACGCGGCCAACCCGCGGGACCCGGCAGTCTGGTGGGACTACGCCCGGCGCGCGGACCGGACCGGGCGCGGCTTCGGGCCGTACGACGTCTACAAGACGCTGCCGTGCGCGACCTGGGAGGTGACCGACCCGGGCCGGTACGCCGGGCCGTGGAACCGCCCGACGGCACCGATCCTGCTGCTGGCCAACCGCCAGGGCGACCTCGAAACGCCGTACGCCGGCGCCCAGCGCACGGAACGGCTGCTGGGCAACGCGCGCCTGCTGAGCCTGGACGCGTACGGCCACGGCGCCCGCGGCAAGAGCGCCTGCGTCGACGCGTGGCTGGACCGCTATTTCACCACCGGTGCGGTGCCGGCCCCCGGCACGCTCTGCGCCCCGGACCGCGGCCCCTTCGGCTGAACGGCGACGGCCGTCATGCGCGCTCGGCGGTCACCTCCCGGAGGTACCGCATCGCCGCTTCCGGGTTGCCGAGCCAGTCCTCGTAGTCGGCCGGGTTCTCGAAGAGGTGCGCGAACCGGTGCGCCACCGCGGGCACGCGCTGGGCGGTGTCCAAGGTGGCCAGTACGTGCTCAGGTGGCGGGGCCAGGAGGTCGTTGTTGAAGCGCGTCGCGTGGCGGGCGTGGTGCCAGTACCGCGCGAAGGCGTCGTGCATGAACTCCTCGTCGAACGGCCGGTCGGCGCGGTCGACGATGGCCTCCTGGTAGGCGCGGGCCGCCCGGGCGGCCATGTTGGCTCCCTGGCCGCCGACCGGGTCGTTGGTCACCGCGGCGTCGCCCATCGCGAGCACCTTCGTCCCGGACGGCAGGGTGCCCACCGGGTGGCGCACCACCGGCGTGATCCGGCCGTGCAGCAGCTCGGTCGGCGCCACCGGTTGCGCGTCGTCGAGCAGCGTGGCCTGCCACGGGTAGTGCGCGCGCAGCAGCTTCCGCGCCGTCTCGTGGTGCTGCTCGACGTCGGCGACCTCGTCCCAGACGTCCATCGGGCCGCCGGGCACGCCGAAGAACCCGATGCCGTGCACCGGCCCGTGCACCGAGAGCACGGGCAGCAGGAAGCACTCGCCGACGGGCGCCATGCCGAACGTCAGGCCCGGCACGGCGTCCAGCGTCCCGGTGACGTACAGGATCCCGATCGCGCGCTGCGGTTCGCGGTACGGCGAACGCTCGTCGTCGCGCGGGAAGAGCGCGTCGAACTGCGACCCGCGGCCGGCCGCCACGATGAGCAGCTCGAACTCGCGGGCGCACTCGTCGAGCTCGGCCGGGGCGACCCGGCGGATCCGCAGGTCACCGCCGAGGCGTTCGAACTCGGCCAGCCAGTCCGACACCTTCACGCGCTGGTCGACCGACTGCGCCGGCCGGTCGAGCCCCACCCGCCACGCCATCGACGGCTCGCTGCCGTCGCCCGCGGCGGCGAAGGCGACTTCGCGGACCGGCGGCGCTTCGGCGTCCCAGAAGTTGATGCCGAGTTCGCGTTCGCGCTGCAGGGCCGGGGCGAACAGGCACTGGTTGGAGATCAGCCGCCCGGCCCGCACCTCCCCGGCGGGCCGCTCGGCGAACACCGTGACGTCGTAACCCCGTTGCCGCAACCCGATGGCGAGGACCAATCCCGCCTGCCCCGCTCCGACGATCCCGATCCGCCGCATGGCCGCCCTCCCCGGAAACCCTTTACCGCCAACGTACTCGGCGCACGGGGTGGAAGGCCTGCCCGATCGGGCCGAATCAACCTCCCCCGGCGTCGCGACGCAGCCGGAAGCCGGCGAAGCTGACGAGCAGCAGCACCGCACCCGCGATGAGCACGAGCAGGGCACCGCCCACGGCACCCCCGGTCAGGTCCCAGACGGCTTCCGGGACGGCGATGCTCACGGCGGCGACCCCCGCGACGAGCAGCACCCAGCTCCGTTCCCACCGCAGCAGCGCGAGACACCCGGCCCCCAGGACGAACGTGAGCAGGTAGGCCGCCGGCTCGGCGCGCTCGTCGCCGAGGAGGTGCTGGAAACCGGCGACCGCGAGCGCCAGGCCCGCGACCAGCCCGGTCTCCCGGTGCGGCAGCACCCGCCCGAAGGCGAGCCCGGCGACGAGCAGTCCCCCGCCGGCAACGGCGAGCCCCGCGTTCAGCGCGGTGATGCCGACGGTGGCATCGAGGGTGAAGAGAAGCGTCGCGGCCAGGAACCCGGCCGAGGCGAGCACCCCGGGCACGGACGGAACGAGCACGTACCCCACGACGGCAACCACCAGCCCGGCCCCGCAGGCGACGGCCCCGGCCCCGGCCCGATCGCTCAACGCCACCCCAACGGTGGCGGCCACGGCCCCGGCACCGAGCGCCAGCAAGGTCCCCGAAACCCGCCCGCGCACCGCCGACCGGCGGCCCAGCCCCCCACTGGCCCCACCCCCGGCGGCAAGCAGCACGACGGCCGCGGCCCCGGTGACGAAGATCCGGGCGAACTCACCCCACCGCCCCCACGACGTGGCCACGAGCAGAACGGCCCCGACGAGGACCAGCCCACCCCCGAGATAGCCGGCCACTTCCGCCCACGGAACCCGCCCCCGCCGCGGCTCACGAGCTCGCAGAGCCCGCTCGACGGCCTCGGCCTGCTCCGGCGACAGCACGGCATCCCCGACGAGCCGATCGAGAACTTCCCGCACGGACGGCTCACGCTTCATGCCGGAATTGTCCGTCCGACTTCCGCTCGGCGACAGGGCCACAGGACCTCACCGGAAAGTGTCACGCTCACCTCGAAGGCGGCGCACTCACAGCCGGGGGAAGAATTTGCGTTCGAGCCGAGCTCCGCGTTCTTTCTTGACCGCTGCCGGGAATTCCCCGGCAGCGGTAACACACGGAACGACCCTGCCGATCTAGACGGCAGGTTCCACGGCCAAGCCGGGACGATCATCGACCGCATCTCTCTCGACCGCATCATTTCGCACAGAACGGTACCGGCATGGACATCGCGGAGCGCGCACAAGCACTTGCCTTGAAGATCCGCAAGCACAAGGAAGGCATCGAAACCGAAGAGGCGACCAAGAACGCCTTCGTGATGCCCTTCATCAGCACCGTTCTCGGTTACGACGTGTTCAACCCGGCCGAAGTCATCCCCGAGTTCACCGCCGACGTCGGCACCAAGCGCGGCGAAAAGATCGATTACGCGATCGTACACAACGGCCAGGTTCAGGTTCTCGTCGAAGCCAAGAAGATCAACGATCCGCTCCGCATCGAACACGCTTCCCAGCTCTTCCGTTACTTCGCCGTCACGAACGCCCGGATCGCCGTTCTCACGAACGGCCAAGTGTACGAGTTCTACACCGACCTCGACGCGCCGAACCGGATGGACGCCAAGCCGTTCCTCATGCTGGACTTCGCCGACATCGACGACACCCTCCTGCCCGAGCTGGCCAAACTCACGAAGGAATCCTTCGACCTCGACTCGGTGATCAGCGCCGCGGGCGAGCTGAAGTACATCGGGCAGCTGAAGCGGATCCTCGCGGCTCAGTTCAAGGAACCCGAGGACGAATGGGTCAAGTTCCTGACCACCCGGGTGTACGAGGGGGCGTTCACCCAGAAGGTCCGCGAGCAGTTCGGCCCCTTGGTGGCCAAGGCGACCCGGCAGTTCCTGAACGAGCAGGTCAACGACCGTCTGAAGAACGCTCTCGGCGGCCCCGACTCCTACGTGAGCGTGTCCAGCGGCAGCACTGTCCAGCAGGAACAGCCGGAGCCGGCGCCGGTTGCCGAAGCCGGTCCGCCGGAGGACGGTGAACGGGTCGTCACGACCGAGGAAGAGCTTGAGGGCTACCGGATCGTGCGCGCCATCGTCTGCGCCGAAGTGCCGGCTTCCCGGGTCGCCGCCCGGGACACGCAGACGTACTTCGGTGTCCTCTTGGACGACAACAACCGGAAGCCGATCGCGCGCCTGTGGTTCAACCGGTCGAAGAAGTACCTCGGTGTGTTCGACGAGAACAAGGTCGAGACCCGGCTGCCGATCACCACGGTCGAGGACATCTACCAGTACGCGGACCACCTGCGGACGACCGTGGCGAGGTACCTCTCCTCCGGGCGCGCGCAGGTGCCCGAGCCGGCTCAGTCCACCGGCGCCTGGTAGACCGGGGCTGCCCTGCTCAGCGGCGCACCTGGTAGCGCAGGTGCAGCACGCGGTTGCCCTGGATCACCGCGTCGGGGTCCGCCAGCAGGTGCTGTGCGTCGACCGTGCCGAAGTAGCGCTTGCCTGCTCCGAACACGACGGGGACGACGTCCATGCGTACCTCGTCGACCAGGCCCGCGGCGAGGACCTGGCCGCCGACGTCGCCCGCGGCTACCTCGACCGTGCGGTCGCCCGCGAACTGCTGGGCCTTGGCCACCGCTGCCTCGATGCCGTCGGCGAAGTGGAACGGGGCCGCGGGGTTCCAGCCCTCGGGGGCCGGTCGGTGGGTCACGACGACCACGTGGTCGATCCCGCCCGGTGGCGTCCCGTCCCAGCCGTCCGTCAGGTCGAAGACGTGGCGGCCGACGATCGTTGCGCCGATTCCGTCCCAGTACCGGCGGGTGTAGTCGTGGGACGTCTGCGACACCTTCAGTGCGCCGCTCTCGTCCAGCGGCACCGTGCCGCTCGTCAACCAGTCGAACAGCGGGCCGGGCTGGTCCTTCTCGTCCGCGATGAAGCCGTCCACCGACACCGAGCTGTACATGACGACCTTGCCCACGGGACCTCTCCTCTGTTGGGGGTGCCCGGAAATTAGCGTCTCGGGAGCCGTCGGTCTTGTAAGAAATCAATCGGCCGGCAGGGGCCAGCCGTCGAACGGGTGTCCGGGGTGTTCGCGCAGGAAGCGCCGCCGGACTTCGATGTACCGCGTCGGCGTGAGCCCGGTGAACGCCCGGAACTCGTGGCCGAAGTGGGCCTGGTCGAAGTAGCCCGCGCCGCCGGCGAGGCCGCCCCAGTCGATCGGGGCGGTGGGGTCGATCGAGAACACGGTGGCGGCGAAGCGGTAGGTGCGGGCCAGCCGCTTCGGCGTGACGCCGACCAGCTCCTTGAACCGCTGCGCCAGCTGCGTGCTGCTGACCCCGGCCGCCGTGCTCAGGTCGCCGATCGCCGCCGCTCCGCGGGTCGCCGCGATGACGCTGCTCACGTGGCGGACCAGTGCCAGGCCGGTGGTCTCGCGCAATCGTCGCCTCAGTTCGTCTTCCAGGAGCGTCAGCATCCTGCGCGGGTCGTCCGCCGTGGCCAGCCGGTCGCGCAGCTCGGCGACGGCGGCCCTGCCCCACACCTGTTCCAGGGTCACCGGCCGGTCGCGCAGCTCGGCCGCGGGCATCGGCAGGAACGACGCCGGCCCCCACGGCTTGAAGTGCACGCCGACGGACCGGGTCGGCCGCGGGTAGCCGAACTCGTACGCGCGGGTGGGCGTGGTGATCACGCAGCCGTCGGCGTACTCGGCCGTCTCGAGGTCGGTGCCGGCGCGGATGCGGAACGGCGCCCCGAGGTTGACGACGAGCAACGCCGACGGCGCCGGCGGCAACGTCAGCCGGGCGTACGGCGGCGCGCCCTCGAGGTAGTAGAGGTCGTCGATCAGCTCGTCCAGCGGCGGCCGCGGCACTCTGGACACGTACTCCACGCCCCCAGCATCGCCGACGCCCCGGCGCTCAGTCCACCAGTGCCTGGTAGACCAGCTGCCGCAGCTGGGGCCGGAGCCGGTAGGTGCTCGACGGCAGCAACTGGGTGTAGAAGCCCACCGTCAGGTCCTCGTCCGGGTCCACCCAGAACGCCGTCGAGGCCGCGCCGCCCCAGGCGAACTCCCCTGCCGAGGACAGGGTCCGGGCCTTCACCGGGTCTTCCAGCACCGAGAAGCCCAGGCCGAAGCCGTGGCCGTCGAAGGGCATCTCGGCGAACAGGGGGCGGCCGAACGCCTCCAGGTCCACGCGGCCCGGCAGGTGGTTGCTCGCCATCAGCGCCACGGTTCGCGGGGACAGCAGCCGGACACCGTCGAGGGCGCCGCCGCGCAGCAGCATTTCCGTGAACCGCCAGTAGTCCGGTGCCGAGGACACCAGGCCGCCGCCGCCCGACAGGCAGTCCGGGCGGGCGGCACCCCAGCGGCCGAAGGCGTCGTTGCGGACCGCGCGGCCCGAGGCCGGGTCGCGGACGTACATCGCCGCCAGGCGGGCCGGGGTCGAGGCCACGAAAGCCGTGTCCGTCATGCCCAGCGGCGTGAAGACCCGTGACGCGAAGAACTCGTCCAGCGGGAGACCCGACACGACCTCGACGAGCCGGCCCAGCACGTCCGTCGCCACGGAGTAGTTCCACTCCGTGCCGGGCTGGAACAGCAACGGCAGCGCCGCCCACTGCGCACAGCACTCCGCCAGGTCCGCGCCGCGCGGCGTGCCCCACTCGAAGCCCGCCGCGCGGTAGATCGCGTCCACCGGGTGGCCGTGGTGGAAGCCGTAGGTCAGGCCCGCCGTGTGCGTCAGCAGGTGCCACACGCGGATCGGCGACGTGGCGGGCTCGGTCGCCGGGGCCAGCGCCGACCCCTTGACGTACACCCGCGGCGACGCGAACTCCGGCAGCCACTGCGCGATCGGGTCGTCCAGCTCCAGCAGGCCTTCTTCGGCGAGCATCATCGCCGCGACCGAGGTGATCGGTTTGGTCATCGAGAAGATCCGCCACAGCGTGTCGGTCTCGACCGGCAACGCAGCTTCGACGTCCCGGTAGCCGCCACGGCCCACGTGGACGATGCGGCCGTGCCTGCTCACCACCGCGAGCCAGCCCGGCAACCGTCCATTGTCGACATACCGGTCGAAATGCGCGTCGATCCGGGCCAGCCGCGTCGCGTCGAAGCCGGCCTCGGCCGGGTCGACGTCCACCTCGAAATCCGCCATGCGGCGAAGGTTACTTCTCCCGCGCCCGCTCGGCCGCCTTCTCTTCGCGCCAGGCTTCGTCGTTCTTGCCGTACCGCCAGTAGCCGGAGATCGACAGCAGCTCGCGCCGCACCCCGCGCTCGTCGAGCAGGTACCGCCGCAGCTCGCGGACGAATCCCGCCTCGCCGTGGACGAACGCCTGGACGACGCCGTCGCGCCACGGCAGCTCGCGCACCGCGGCCGCCACGTCACCGCCGGACGCCCGGTGCAGCCAGGTGATCTGCGCGTCCGCCTTCGTGACCAGCGGCTGCTCCTCGGCCGCGTTCTCGACGAGGATCACCGCCTGCGCCGGGACACCCGCGGGCAGCGCTTCGAGCGACGCCGCGATGGCCGGCAACGCGCTTTCGTCCCCGGCCAGCAGGTGCCAGTCCGCCGCGCCGCCGGGCGCGTACGCCCCGCCCGGCCCCAGCACCAGCAGCTCGTCGCCCGGCTGGGCCGACGCCGCCCACGGACCGGCGATGCCCTCGTCGCCGTGGTGGACGAAGTCGAGGACGAGCTCGCCGGCCTGCGCGTCGAACGCACGGACCGTGTACGAACGCTGCCGCGGCCAGTGCTCGCGCGCCATCGTCGCCCGGCACTCCTGGACGTCGAACGGCTCCGGGTACTCCACGCCGGGCACCTTGAACAGCACCTTCACGTAGGCGTCGGTGAACTCGTTCGGCGTGAACTGCGCGATTCCCTCGCCGCCCGCGACGATCCGGATCATGTGCGGGGTCAGCCGTTCGGTTCGCAGCACCCGCAGCCGCACCGCGGGACGCCCGGACCGCCGGGGTGCTTCAGCCATCGGCCACTCCAACCATCACTAAGGCTTACCTAAGTCACCCTACGCGCCAAAATCGGCACGCGGCCACTCAGGTGTACCCAGTTCCGCGAGCAACCTCCCGAACCCGGCACTCACCTCCTTCCGGAACCCGACGAAGAACCGGTTCGCCACCGGCACGCCCCACCTTCCCCACGACGCCGCGTTGACCACCCGGTGCTCGACGCGCGCCCCGCCCGGATCCGCCGTGACGCGGTACTCGCCGCGGTACCACCAGCCGCCCTGCACCGCGACGAACCCCCGCGCCCGCTCGACCTCCATCCGCATCGGGTGGCCGCCGCCACCCAGCTTCGACACCAGCCGTTCGAACACCTCCGCCGGCGGCCGCGCGACGACCCCGGCGGCCTCCGCAAGCGTTTTCACCCGCGCGGATCCGAAACCCGCGTGTTCTGGAACGCCGTGATCAGCCACTCGCCCTCCTCCCGGACGAGCACGAACGAAACGGTCGACTCCCGACCCTCGTCACCGACCTCCGCCCCGGTCAGCGACGAGCCACCGCCGACGACGGCCACGGCGACATCCGGCCGGACGAATCGCACCTTCGCCGCCCGGCCGGGCGAAGCGGTCAGCTTCACCCCGCGCAACGACCCCTCGAACAAGGCCCGGTGCGAACTCTCGATCGCCTCCCGCCCCGGGAAGTTCAGCCCGAAGAACGTCACGTAGTCCGCGTCTTCGGTGAACAACCGCCCGTACGCGGCGGCGTCCCCGGCGTTCCACGCGTCGGTGAGCCGGCCCAGCACTCCACGCACCTCAGCCTCGGCAGTAGCCGTCATCAGATCCCCCTCGATCGAACGTCGTTCGTCTTACAAACACCGTTCTACTCTCGAACGGCGTTCGCGTCAAGTACAGTGTTCGGGTGACTGCTCCTCCGCCGCCGTGGCGCAGGCCGCCCCGCCGCCGCGCCGCCAAACCCGTTCTCTCCCAGGCCTCGATCGTGCGCGCGGCCTTGATCGTCTTGGACGACGAAGGGATCGACGCGGTCACCATGCGGCGGGTCGCCCAGGAACTGGAGACCGGGCCCGCGTCGCTCTACGCGCACGTCGCGAACAAGGACGAACTGGCGGAGCTGATGCTCGACGCCGTGCTCGCCGACATCCTGGTCCCGCAACCGGACCCGGCGCGCTGGGACGAGCAGGTCAAGGAACTCGTCCGCGACCAGATCCACGCGATGGCCGCACACCGCGGCATCGCGCGCATCGCGTGGGACATCGCCGTGCCGGTCACGCCCAACTCGCTGAAGCAGGGCGAAGGCATGCTCGCCCTGCTCCGCGCGGGCGGGTTGACCCTCAAGCAGGCGACCTTCGCGGGCGACGCGCTTTCCCTCTACGCCAAGGCATACGCCTACGAGGCGAGCGGCTGGACGTGGGGCGAGATCGATCAGAACGACGCCGGCGAACGCGGCAGGCAGATGGTGGCGTACATGCGGTCGCTGCCCGCCGCGTCGTTCCCCAACATGCTGCAGGTCGGCGAGTTCTTCTCCGCCGAAACGGCGAAGGAACGCCTCGAGTTCGCGCTCGAGGCGTTCCTGGCCGGGCTGAAAGTGCTGGCGAAGACCTAGGGCCGCAGCACGATCTTGCCGCGCGTGTGCCGCCGCTCCAGCTCGCGGTAGGCGTCCCGGACCTCGGCCAGCGGGTACACGCGGGCGATCGGCAGCGTCAGCAGGCCCTTGTCCAGCAACAGGCCCAGCTCGCGCAGCACGTCGGCCGACGCCGCGGCCGCGTTGCCGTCGGTCTTCACGTTGTACTTCTCGGCCGCCGCGAAGTCGATGATCGTGTTGATCCGCCCGGGGTGGATCCCCAGGTGCAGCGCCAGTTCCACGTACCCCGAGCCGAAGGTGTCGACGAACGCGTGCACGCCGGACGGCGCGGCTTCGCGGATCCGGTCGAGCACGCCCTCGCCGTAGGCGACCGGGATGACGCCGAGCTCGCGCAGCCACTCGTGGTTCGCCTCGCCGGCCAGGCCGATCACGGTGGCGCCGGCGAGGCGGGCCAGCTGCACCGCGAGCGCGCCCACGCCGCCCGCCGCGCCCGAGACGACGACGGTCTCGCCTTCCCGCGGGCACACCGCGCCCACCGCGGCGTACGCGGTGGTGCCGGCGACGAACAGGGAGCCGGCCACCTCCCACGGGACCCCGTCGGGCCGCGGCGTGAGGTTCGCCGCCTCCGCGACGACGAACTCCGCGTGACTCGACCGCGTGTCGACGAACCCGATGACCTCGTCGCCGACAGCGACGTCCGAGACGCCTTCGCCGAGCGAAGCGACAACCCCCGCGAAGTCACTGCCCTGCCCCGAGGGGAACGTCGCCGGGAACCGCGAATGCAGCAGCCCCTTCCGGATGCTCGCCTCGCCCGGGTTGATCCCGGCGGCCCGCACCTCGACGAGCACCTGACCCGGTCCCGGGACCGGCCGCGGGACGTCCTCGACCCGGAGAACCTCCACGTCGCCGTACTCGTCGAACCTGATCGCGCGCGCCATGAGGCCTCCTCCAAAGTCGTTGCTGAATACAAGCAACGACCGGGGGCCCGGTTTTAATCCCTACCCGGCGAGGCGGCGGACCACCCCGTCGGCCAGCAGCCGGCCGCGGTCGGTGAGCACCGCACGGCCCCGGGAGTCCAATGCGGACGGATCGAGCAGCCCTTCGGCCGCGGCCGCCCGTGCTTCGGCCAGGCCGGTCTCGTCGAGCGCGTCCAGCGGCAGCCCTTCGGCGACACGCAGTTCGAGCATGATCCGCTCGAGGTGCTGGTCGTCGTCGGTGAGCACCTCGCGCCCGCCCGCGGGCGAGTCACCGGAGGCCAGCAAGGCGGCGTAGCGCGCCGGGTGCTTGACGTTCCACCAGCGCACCCCGCCGACGTGGCTGTGCGCGCCCGGTCCGGCGCCCCACCAGTCGTCACCCCGCCAGTAGCCGAGGTTGTGCCGGCACCGGGCCGCGTCGGACGCCGCCCAGTTCGACACCTCGTACCAGCGCAGTCCCGCCGAGGACAGCATCGCGTCGATCATCTCGTAGTCCGCGGCCAGCACGTCGTCGTCGGGCGCGGGCAGCTCGCCGCGGCGCACGCGGCGGGCCAGCGCCGTGCCCTCCTCGACGATCAGCGCGTACGCCGAGACGTGGTCGACGCCGGCGGCCAGCACGGCGTCGAGCGTCGCGCGCAGGTCGTCGGCCCGCTCGCCCGGCGTGCCGTAGATCACGTCGAGGTTCACGTGCTCGAACCCCGCCGTCCGCGCCTCGGCGGCGGCCTTCCCCGGCCGGCCCGGCGTGTGCACCCGGTCGAGGATCTTCAGCACGTGCGGCGCGGCCGACTGCATACCCAGCGACACCCGCGTGTAGCCCGCTTCGCGGATCCCGGCGAAGAACTCCGGCGACGTCGACTCCGGGTTCGACTCCGTCGTCACCTCGGCCCCGGGCGCCAGCCCGAAGACGTCGCGGACGGCGTCGAGCACCGACCGCAGCCCGTCCGCCCCCAGCAGCGACGGCGTGCCGCCCCCGACGAACACGGTGTCGGCGGCGGGCGGCACGACGAGCACGCGCGCGGCGAGCTCCAGCTCGCGCCGCAGCCCTTCGAGCCAGGACTGCGGCGACGAACCGCTGTCGAGCTCCCCCGCGGTGTAGGTGTTGAAGTCGCAGTACCCGCAGCGCGTGGCGCAGAACGGGACGTGCACGTACACCCCGAACGCTCTGCTGCCCAGCCCCTTCAGCGCGGATTCCGGCAACGCCGGATCGATCGGTGTGGCGGGGTCGGGACGCAGCTGGGACACGCGAGAATTGTCCACCCCGTCACGCCCGGTCGCCTCAAGGGGCCGATCGGGTCAACACCTGTTACGACACGGGCACGTCGGCCGCCGGGAGGTTGGCCGCCGCCCAGTCCGGGTCGACCGGGATCAGCTCGATGACGTCGAGCAGCACGCCGTTCGGGTCGGCGACGTAGAAGTGCCGCTGCCCGTAGACCTCGTCGACCACCGGGGTGACCAGTTCGACCCCCGCTTCTTCCAGCCGCTTCGCCTCGGCCCGGGCGTCCTCGACGATCAGCCCGAACATCAGCCCGGCTGCCTCCTGCGCACGGTAGGCGGGCGGCACTGTCTCGTGCCCGCGCTGCACGAAGCTGATCTCGTAGCCCGGCGCGCCGGCGTTGACGCTGGCGAACCAGTCGAGCTCGACGGTGACCGGCAGGCCGACGACGTCCGCGTAGAAGCGAGTGGTCGCGGCGACGTCGTCGACCAGATAACCCGCCCCGAAACCCTTGACCTGCATCCCCGGTTCCTCTCACTCAAAGCACTGTACTTGAAGTACTCTACATGTAGTGGTTTGAAGAGGCAACCGGGGTGGGTTGACACGGTTTGCGCAGGTAAGTGACCCATCTCCCACCATGCGGGCAGGCCTGGACCACATTGTGGACGCGTGGCACGCTGACGTCGTGACTCATGCCGGTGTTCTCCTCGTGGCCCGCCGCCACGTCGACCTCCTGCGGGTCGCCAGCGCCCTCTGCGTACCCGTTCGCTGACTCCCGTCGCCACCACCTGCCACGAATTTCGGACAGCCGGCGCCGGAGGACACCCCCGCGAGCCGGTGGTCCTCCGCCGCCACGAAAAGCCTCTCGGAGGACGCCGCCATGGCCACGCCCCAGACCCCAGCCCGCCCCGCGCGCGCCAAGCAGAAGCGCGGCGAAGGGCAGTGGGCGCTCGGTTACCGGGAGCCGCTGAACCCGAACGAGCGGTCCAAGAAGGACGACCACCCGCTCAACGTGCGGGCACGCATCGAGAACATCTACGCCCACCGCGGGTTCGACGCGATCGACCCGGGCGACCTGCGCGGCCGGTTCCGCTGGTTCGGCCTCTACACCCAGCGCAAGCCGGGGATCGACGGCGGCCGCACGGCGACGCTCGAGCCAGAAGAGCTCGACGACCGCTACTTCATGCTGCGGGTCCGGATCGACGGCGGCGCATTGACCACCGGCCAGCTCACCGTGCTCGGCGAGATCTCGCAGCAGTACGCGCGCGACACCGCCGACATCACCGACCGGCAGAACATCCAGTACCACTGGATCCGGATCGAGGACGTGCCGACGATCTGGGCCAAGCTCGAGAACGCCGGCATGACGACGATGGAGGCCTGCGGCGACAGCCCCCGCGTCATCCTCGGCTCGCCGGTCGCGGGCATCGCCGCGGCCGAGGTGATCGACGGCACCCCGGCGATCGACGAGATCAAGCGCCGCTACATCGGCAAGCCCGAGTACGCCAACCTGCCGCGCAAGTTCAAGACCGCGATCTCCGGCCAGCCCGACGTCGCCCACGAGATCCACGACGTCGCCTTCGTCGGCGTCGACCACCCGGAGCACGGGCCCGGCTTCGACGTCTGGGTCGGCGGCGGCCTGTCCACCAACCCGATGCTCGGGCAGCGCCTCGGCGCCTGGATCCCCCTGGCCGAGGTCCCGGACGTCTGGGAAGGCGTCATCTCGATCTTCCGCGACTACGGCTACCGGCGGCTGCGCTCGCGGGCCCGTATCAAGTTCCTGGTCAAGGACTGGGGCGCGGCGAAGTTCCGCCAGGTGCTGCAGGACGAGTACCTCAAGCGCGAGCTGATCGACGGCCCGCCGCCGGTCGACCCGGCCGTCCCGATCGACCACGTCGGCGTGCACCCGCAGGTCGACGGCAAGTTCTACGTCGGCGCCGCGCCGATCGCCGGCCGCTCCTCCGGCGGCACGCTCGTGGCCGTCGCCAAGGCCGCCGAGCGGGCCGGGTCGAACCGCGTTCGGCTCACCCCGCAGCAGAAGCTCGTCGTGCTCGACGTTCCCGAAGCCCAGGTCGCCACGCTGTCGGCCGAGCTGGCCGAGCTGGGGCTGGAGACGAAGCCCTCGCCGTGGCGGCGCGGCGTGATGGCCTGCACCGGGCTGGAGTTCTGCAAGCTCGCCATCGTCGAGACGAAGGCCCGCGCGCAGCAGCTCGTCGCGGACCTCGAGAAGTCCCTCGCCGACATCCAGGACGGCCTCGAGACGCCGGTCACCGTGCACCTCAACGGCTGCCCGAACTCCTGCGCGCGGATCCAGACCGCGGACATCGGCCTCAAGGGCCAGATCGTCACCGACGCCGACGGCAACCAGGTCGAAGGCTTCCAGGTGCACCTGGGCGGCGGGCTCGGCCTCGACGCCGGGTTCGGCCGGAAGCTGCGCGGCCACAAGGTGACGTCCGGCGAGCTGACCGGGTACGTCGAGCGGGTCGTGCGCAACTACGTCGCCGGGCGCGAACCGGGCGAGCGGTTCCCGCAGTGGGCCGCCCGTGCCGAGGAAAGCGCCCTCCAGTGACCTCATCCGAGCGAGCAGCGCCGTACTACTGCCCTTATTGCGGCGACGAGGATCTCCGGCCGGAAGAGAACGGCGGCTGGCTGTGTTCCAGTTGTCGCCGGGTTTTCTCGGTCAAGTTCCTCGGACTGTCCCTTCCGGAGGTTTCCCGATGACCGCCACCGCCGACTACAAGACCCTCGCCGAGCGCGCCTCGAAGGAGCTCGCCGACGCCACCGCGGAAGAAGCGATCCGCTGGACAGTGGACACGTTCGGCGACGACTTCATCGTCGCGTCCAACATGCAGGACGCCGTGCTCATCGACCTCGCCACCAAGGTCAAGTCCGATGTGGACGTTCTGTTCCTCGAGACCGGCTACCACTTCCCCGAGACGCTCGGCACGCGTGACGCCGTCCAGACCGTCTACCCGGACGTTCGCATCGTGAACGCGCAGGCCGAGCAGAGCGTCGCCGAGCAGGACGCCGAGTACGGCGCGAAGCTGCACGACCGTGACCCGACGCTGTGCTGCAACCTGCGCAAGGTGGTGCCGCTGCGCAAGACCCTCGCCAACTACTCCGCGTGGGTCACCGGCGTCCGCCGCGTCGACGCGCCGACCCGCGCGAACACGCCGATCGTCACCTGGGACGACCGCAACGGCCTCGTCAAGATCAACCCGATCGCGCCGTGGACCGACGACGAGTTCAACGGCTATATCCGCGAGCACGGCATCCTCGAGAACCCGCTGGTGTCGATCGGCTACCTCTCGATCGGCTGCGCGCCCTGCACGGCTCGCGTGGAGCCGGGGCAGGACCCGCGCAGCGGCCGGTGGGCGGGCCAGAGCAAGACCGAGTGCGGACTGCACGGCTGAGGAAAGGGACGCATGACGACCTTGGAGCCCGCGACCGATGCGGCACAAGACAACCTCGCGGCACTGGAGTCCGAGGCCATCCACATCTTCCGGGAGGTGGCGGGCGAGTTCGACCGGCCGGTGATCCTGTTCTCCGGCGGCAAGGACTCGACGCTGCTGCTGCACCTGGCGATCAAGGCGTTCTGGCCGGCGCCGGTGCCGTTCCCGCTGCTGCACGTGGACACCGGGCACAACTTCGACGAGGTCATCGAGTTCCGCGACCGCGTCGTCGAACGCCACGGCCTGCGCCTGGTCGTCGCGAAGGTACAGGACTGGATCGACGACGGCCGTCTGGAAGAGCGCGCGGACGGGATGCGCAACCCGCTGCAGACCACGCCGCTGCTCGACACGATCGCGGAGAACAAGTTCGACGCCGTGTTCGGCGGCGGCCGCCGGGACGAGGAACGCGCCCGCGCGAAGGAGCGCATCTTCAGCCTCCGCAACGCCTTCGGCCAGTGGGAGCCGCGGCGCCAGCGCCCCGAGCTGTGGAACCTCTACAACGGCAGGCACCGCCCGGGCGAGCAGGTCCGCGTCTTCCCGCTGTCCAACTGGACCGAGGCCGACGTCTGGAACTACATCGCCCGCGAGAAGGTCGAGCTGCCCTCGATCTACTACGCGCACCAGCGCGAGGTCTACCTGCGCGACGGGATGCTGCTGGCCGAGGGCCCGTGGGGCGGTCCGCGGCCGGGCGAAGAGGTCCGTGAGCTGACCGTGCGCTACCGGACCGTCGGCGACGGCTCGTGCACCGGCGCGATCGAATCCACCGCGGCCACCGTCGAAGACGTCATCGCCGAGGTGTCGGCCTCGCGGCTCACCGAGCGCGGCGCGACCAGGGCCGACGACCGGATGTCCGAAGCGGCCATGGAAGACCGCAAGCGTGAGGGGTACTTCTGATGAGTTCGCTGCTGCGCCTGGCCACCGCCGGGAGCGTCGACGACGGCAAGTCCACCCTCGTCGGCCGGCTGCTGTACGACACGAAGTCGGTGCTCGCCGACCAGCTCGACGCCGTCACCCGGGCGTCCGTCGACAAGGGACTGTCCACACCGGACCTCTCCCTGCTGGTGGACGGCCTGCGCTCGGAGCGCGAGCAGGGCATCACCATCGACGTCGCCTACCGCTACTTCGCCACGCCGAAGCGGTCGTTCGTGCTGGCCGACACGCCGGGGCACGTGCAGTACACGCGCAACACGGTCACCGGAGCTTCCACCGCACAGCTGGCCGTGCTGCTGGTCGACGCGCGCAAGGGCGTCATCGAGCAGACCCGGCGGCACGCGGCCGTGCTGGCCCTGCTCGGCGTGCCGCAGCTGGTGCTGGCGGTGAACAAGATCGACCTGGTCGGCTACGACGAGGCGACGTTCACGGTGATCGCCGAGGAGTTCGCCTCGCACGCGGAGTCGCTGGGGTACACACGGGGTTCCGTCCTCGCGATCCCGGTGTCGGCGCTGGAAGGCGACAACGTCGCGACGCGGTCGGAGCGGACGCCGTGGTACACCGGGCCCAGCCTGCTGGAGCACCTGGAGGAGGTGCCGGTCGCGCCCGACCCGCACGACTCGGCCCTGCGGTTCCCGGTGCAGTACGTCATCCGGCCGCGCACGCCGGAGTACCTCGACTACCGCGGCTACGCGGGCCAGATCGCCGCTGGCACCGTGCGCCCGGGCGACGAGGTCGTCGTGCTGCCGCAGGGCATCCGCAGCCGCGTCGAGCGGATCGACACCGCGGACGGGCCCCTGGCCGAAGCCGGCGCCGGGACGTCGGTGACGCTGCTGCTCACCGACGACATCGACATCTCCCGCGGCGACCTGATCGCCGCCGCGGACGCGCCGCCGCGGGTGACCGACGAGATCACCGGCACGCTGTGCTGGCTCTCGTCCAAGCCGCTCAAGCCGGGCGCGCGCGTGCTGGTCAAGCACGGCGCCCGCACGGTGCAGGCGCTGGTGGACGAGCTGCACGCGCGGTTCGACGAGCAGACACTGTCCAGTGTGGACTCCCCGGCGTCGCTGGAGCTCAACGACATCGGCCGTGTCACGCTGCGGCTGTCGGAGGAGCTGGGCGTCGACGACTACGGCGTGAGCCCGCGCACCGGCGCGTTCCTGGTGATCGACCCGAAGGACGGCGACACCCTCGCCGCGGGCCTGGTGGGTGAGCGCTTCTCGTGACACCGCCGCTGGTCGCCGTCGCGCACGGCAGCCGTGACCCCCGCTCGGCGGCGACCGTGCGGGCACTCGTCGACGTCGTGCGCGACCGGGCACCGGGCGTTGCGGTGCACGAGTCCTTCCTGGATCTGTCGGCCCCGCTGGTCACGGACGTGCTCCGGGGGCTGTACGCCGACGGCCACCGCACAGCGGTCGTCGTGCCGCTGCTGCTGGGCAGCGCGTTCCACGCCCGGGTCGACCTGCCGGCACTGATCGACTCGGTCGTCGCGGACTGCCCGGGTCTCGTCGTGCGGACGTCGGACGTGCTGGGTGCCGACCCCGCGCTGGAGGCGGTCGCCCTGGACCGGCTGGCCGCGGCGCCGGTGGCCGGCCGCGGCGTGATCGTCAGCGCGGTCGGCTCGTCGAACGCCACGGCCAACGCGGTCGTCGCTTCCCTGGCGTCCCGCTGGGAGGAGCGCCTGGGCGTCCCGGTGAGCGAGGCGTTCGCCTCGGCCGCCCAGCCGGACATCCCGGCGGCGGCCGCGGCGTTGCGGGCGCGGGGCGCGCGGCACTTGGTCGTCGCGTCGTGGTTCCTGGCGCCGGGCTTGCTCCCGGACCGGATCGCCCGGCTGGCCCGCGAGGCGGATCCGCAGGCGTTCATCGCGGCGCCACTGGCCGACGACCCGCGCGTGGCCGACGTCGTCGTGGCGCGGTACGCCACCGCGGTCAGCGGACTGCTGCGGCAGTACGCCTGACTCAACCCTCGGCGATCGCGTCCATGTCGTCGGCCTTGGGCCGGCCACCGGCCGCCGTCGGTGCCCAGTTCGAGCACCCTGCGTACCCGGGGCCGCCGCACCACCGCCAAGAGGTGAGACAAATTCACATTTCTGTTACCCAGTGCGCATGGGAACAGTGAATCCTTGACATGTTACTTAACTCGCCGGTAACAATCTGAACGGCTGCGCAGCTTTCTTCCCTCCCCTCGTGAAACCGCAGGTAGGTGGACACAGATGAAAGCTCTTCACTTCTCCCGGCTCGCCGCGCTGACCGCGGCCGCGGTGCTCCCCATCGCCCTCGCCGCTCCGGCGTCGGCCGCCACCAGCGTCACCTTCGACTGCCAGGCGAACGCCCCGATCGTCGGGCCGCAGAAGGTGGCGCTGAACCAGGACGCCGACGTCAGCGCGCCCGCCACGGTGGCGCCCAGTGCCGCGTTCGACGTCGTCATCGATCCGGCGCCGAACACCGTGCCGAGCGAGGTGAGCGGGAACAAGGTCAAGAACATCAACACCTTCGCGCTCAAGATCCCGATCCCGGCCAACTCGTCGTACGTCGGTGCGACGCTGTCCGGCGGGTCCGGCCTCGGCTCCACCCCGCCGGCCATCTCGGTCGCGAACGGCGTCGCCACGCTGAGCTTCCCCGGCCCGATCGCCGGGGGCGCCACCTTCGAACTGCCCACCGTCACCGCGCACCTGACGGCGGGCCAGTCGGGGACCATCCAGACCAAGCTGGGCGGCACCAGCTACACCGACCCGGGCCTGACGTTCAAGGCGGTGGCGAGCACGATCATCGGCGACCTCACCGCGCCGACGGCCTGCTTCCCCAACCCGAGCCCGGTCTTCACCACCACGACCATCGGCTGAGCGCCGGGCCACCCCGCGGGTGACGAGCCCGCGGGGTGGCCCGCGTAACACCGGCCACGCGCCGCGGATGTGCAAGGGTGACGGGCATGGCTGACGAACTGGTGCACTACGACGTGGTGGGCGGCACCGCCACGATCACCCTGGACTCCCCGCACAACCGCAACGCGCTCTCGGCCCAGTTGCGCCGCGAACTCTCGGGCTCCCTCGACAAGGCGGCCACCGACAGCGCCGTGCGCGTGATCGTGCTGACCCACACCGGGCCGGTGTTCTGCGCGGGGATGGACCTCAAGGAGGCCCGCGGCGCCGGCGCGGGCGACCAGGGCGTGAACGAGTTCCCGCACATCCTCGAGCAGCTGTGGACCAGCCCGAAGCCGGTCGTCGCCCGCCTGGCCGGCCCCGCCCGCGCCGGCGGCATCGGCATGGTGGCCGCCTGCGACATCGCCGTGGCCGTGCCGGAAGCGACGTTCGCCTTCTCCGAAGTCCGCATCGGCGTGGTGCCGGCGATCATCTCGCTGACGGTCCTCCCCCGCCTCACCCCCCGCGCGGCCCACGAGCTCTTCTTGACCGGCGACACGTTCGACGCCCGCCGCGCGGTGGAGATCGGCCTGCTGAACTCGGCTGTCCCGGCCGAGCAGCTCGACGACGAGGTCGCCCGGTACGTCAAGGCTCTCGCGGCCGGCGGCCCGAAGGCACTGGCGGAGACGAAGGCGCTCCTGAGCCGCCCCCGCCCGGCGACGCCGTCGGACGGCTTCGACGAGATGCTCGGCCTGTCCGCGAAGTTCTTCGCCGGCGAGGAAGGGCAGGAGGGCATCCTGGCCTTCGCCCAGAAGCGCAAGCCGAACTGGGTGCCGCAGGACTGAAGCGCCCCAATGTGGCGTTGGTTGCGTCCAACGCACCCAATGTGGCGTTCGGTGCGTTGGACGCACCGAACGCCACATTGGGGCGCTTGGGACTGAACCGGAACGCGGGCCGGACGCGGCTCAGGCGTCCGGCAGCACGACGGTGAGCCGCCACGAGCCGGCGCCGCGGCCGCTCGGGCCCAGCGCACGCTGGGCGTCCGAGAGCACGCTGCGGATCGCCAGGTACGTCTTGGGTTCCGCCTTGCGCAACGCGTCCGAGCCCGGCCAGATCAGCACGTGCTCGCCCGGCGGCAGCCACGACAGGTCGGTCAGGCAGTCGTAGAGCGCGTCGAGGTTGTGGCCGAAGTAGTCCGGAAAGGACAGTGCCTCGGCGAACGCGGTGAGCGTGCTGGCCTTGTCGACGGTCGGCCGCGAGTTCACCAGGTGCGGGTACGCGCCCCGGGAGAACGCCTCCTCCGCGGCGGCCTTCGCCTGCTCGTCGGCGCTCATCGGGCCGGATCCACGACGACGAACGACGCGTAGTGGTCGCCGGTGTAGTACAGCTCGCGCGCCTGCCCGGTGATCAGCCGCCGGGCACCGCGGTCGGGACTCCCCGGCGTCTTCACCGTGTACTCGTGGTAGTAGCCGGACTTCTTGCCGGGCAAGCGCTTCTCCCGGTTCTCGAAGACGACGTCGTCGTTGCGCGGGTAGGGGTACGGGCCGCCCGCCTCGATCAGCTTCCACGTGTCCGCGGCCTGCGGCGGCAGTGCGGAAAGCGCCTTCACGGGCAGTCCGGAGTCCGCGCCCGGCACGGCGGCACCGCCCTTGGCGGGCGTGGCCGACACGCTCGGGGAAGGACTCGGTGCCGACGAGCCGCTGCCGAGGTTGTCCTTGACCAGCCAGCCCCCCAGCACCAGCACGAGGAGCCCGATCAGCGCGGCGGTGATCCGCCTTCGGTTGAACATGGTGCGCGAGCCTATGCCGAGGAGTCCGAGTCGTCGTCACGCCCCGGAGCCAGCCGGCGGGCGAACAGCCCGACGACCTTGTCGAGCACCCACGCGGCGGCCAGGCACAGCGGCACGACGACCACCATGACCAGCACGAACTGCACCGGGAACCAGGCCTGGGCGAGCCACAGCTCGACCCCGTCCCACCAGTCGGCAAGCCCGTTGAACACGGTGTGAGCCTACGCGCGCTCTGCTGCCACCGCGTGCCAGGGCCTCGCTTCTGAAATCGGCGGAGCCGATTGCGACGGAGGCGAAGCCACCCGACGGAGTCGGGTTCGGTCCCACCGTCGCAGGGCCCGTTCACCGTGTCTCGCGACACGCAGCACAGGGTTTGGAGAGGCGGTACGTTGCGAGGCATGTTCGCCGTGTACGCGCAGGAACCCAACGCCGACAGCCCGCTGGACTCGCTCGTCGTCGGCGAGCGCCCCGAACCCGACGTGCCCGACGGCTGGGTCCGCGTGCACGTCAAGGCGGCCAGCCTCAACATGCACGACCTCTGGACGCTGCGCGGGGTCGGGATCAAGCCGGACCAGTTCCCGATGATCCTCGGCTGCGACGGCGCGGGCACCCTCGACGACGGCTCGGAGGTCGTCATCCACTCGGTGATCAACGCGCCGGGCTGGCAGGGCGACGACACCCTCGACCCGAAGCGCACGCTGCTCACCGAGAAGCACCAGGGCACCTTCGCCGACCAGGTCGTCGTGCCGGCCCGCAACGTCGTCCCGAAGCCCGCGGCGCTCAGTTTCGCCGAGGCCGCCACCATGGGCACGGCCTGGCTGACCGCGTACCGGATGCTGTTCGTGAAGTCCGGGCTGCGGCCGGGGCAGACGATGCTGGTGCAGGGTGCCTCCGGCGGTGTCTCGACGGCGCTGGTCCAGCTCGGCCGCGCGGCCGGGTTCCGGGTCTGGGTCACCGGCCGCACCGAGGAGAAGCGGGCCCTCGCCACCGGCCTGGGCGCGCACCAGGCGTTCGAGTCGGGCGCGCGGCTGCCCGAGCGCGTCGACGCGGTGTTCGAGACCGTCGGCAAGGCGACCTGGTCGCATTCGGTCAAATCGCTCAAGCCGGGCGGGATCATCGTCGTTTCCGGGTCGACCAGCGGTCCGGACGCGCACGCCGAGCTGCAGCGCGTCTTCTTCCTCCAGCTGCGCGTCGCCGGCTCGACCATGGGCACCCGCGACGAGCTCGCCGACCTGCTCGCCTACCTCGACCTGACCGGCGTCCGCCCCCAGATCGGCGCGGAACTGCCGTTTTCCGAGGCACCCCAGGGGTTCCGGGCGATGCTCGAAGGGGACACCGCGGGCAAGATCGTCTTCGCCCGCTGAGACAGCCGTGAGCTGGGCGGATCCCCGGATCCGCCCAGCGCGGAAACCATTTCGTCATCTGGTGATTTTTCGACGTCTTCACTTCGAGACCGGGTCGTTAGCCCCTAAATTCCACCTAAACCCAAGCGTGGCCAGGTAATCTGTGGTCATGACCGCGACGAAGCGGCCCGCGCCGGCAGAACCGGGCGGCCGGCCCAGTGACGAGACCCCGATCCGGGTCTCCTTCCGGCGCTACGCCGGCGTCCGCACCCGTGTCCTCGAGGTCGGCGAACCCGGTCCCGAGCCGGAGGTGCCGCGCCGCTCGCTGCGTCGCCGGGCCGCCGCGCCGCACGTCCGGCCCAGCGCGCCACGGCTGGTGCTGCTGCACGGCTACTGCGACAGCGCCGACACCTGGCGCCCCGCACTGGAGCAGCTCGCGGCCGCCGGGATTCCGGCGGTCGCGGTCGATCTGCCCGGGTTCGGCGACGCCCAGCCGCTGCGCCCCGGCCCGATGCTGCCGCAGCTCGACGCGTTCGCCGCCGCCGTCGTCCGCGAGCAGGCCGTGCTCGGCTCGGTCGTGCTGGCCGGCAACTCCCTCGGCGGCACCATGAGCCTGCGCGCGGCGCAGAACAGCAGGCTGCCGATCTCCGGCGTGGTGTCGATCGCCGCGCCCGGGTTCGTCGACTCGTGGCTGATCCGCGCGGTGGCGCGCTACCCGCTGCCGCTGCGGCTGTACTCGTCGCTGCCCGTCCCGGTGCCGGGGTTCCTGGTGCGCAAGGTCGCCGAGCAGGTCGTCCCGCGGCTGCTGTACGCCGACTCGGGCGCGGCCGACGCCACCCAGGTGCAGCGCTTCACCGCGCTCTTCCCCGACTACCGCGCGACCAAGAACCGGCTGGAGGAGGCCCGGCAGCTCGTCGCGGAGCTCGCCGACGCCTACCGCCTCGATTCGGTCGAGGTCCCGCTGCTGGTCGTCGCGTGCGGCAAGGACAAGCTCGTCACCGCCGCGTCCGGGCGCCAGCTGCACACGCTGGTGCCGCACAGCAGGCTGCTGGTCCGCGAGGACTGGGGCCACTGCCCGCAGCTCGACGACCCGGTGGAGATCGCGGAACTGCTCACCTACTTCGCGGCGAGCGCGGTCCGGACCACCCAGGCCAAGCGGGCCGCGGCGACGGCGCCCACGGCCGTCAGCGAGGACACCGCGGCGGGCTGACGCGCTCAGGCTGTCGGCACCCGGAGTTGGCGGTAGGTTCCGGCGAGGGCCCGTGATCCGGGTCCGCCACCGACCGCGCGGGAGGCGATGATGTCCGCTCCTCGGGGTGCCGGCTCCGGCATCTTCCGGCGCAAGCCGATCGACCAGATCCAGGACACGACCGAAAGCGGCGGGCTGCAACGCACCCTGGGGCTGTGGCAGCTGACCGCCATCGGCATCGGCGGCATCATCGGCGCCGGGATCTTCGCCCTCGCCGGCAGTGTCGCGCACGGCGACGACGCGGCGGGCATCCCCGGCGTCGGCCCGGCCGTGCTGATCTCGTTCCTCATCGCCGGCGTCGCCAGCGCCGCGGCGGCGTTCTCCTACGCGGAGTTCGCCGGCCTGATCCCGAAGGCCGGCTCGGCCTACACCTACGGCTACGCGGTGCTCGGCGAGGTCGTCGGCTGGTTCATCGGCTGGGACCTGCTGCTGGAGTACACCGCGATCGTCTCGGTGGTGGCGATCGGCATCTCCGGCTACTTCAACTTCCTGCTCGGCCAGATCGGCCTCGACCTGCCCGCGTGGATGCTCGGCGCGCCCGGCACCGGGCCGGGCCACAAGGTCGACCTGTTCGCCGCGCTGCTGTGCCTGCTGATCGCGTACCTGCTCAACCGCGGCATCCGCAGCGCCGCCCGGTTCGAGACGGCGATGGTCGGGATCAAGGTCCTGATCGTGCTGGTGGTCATCCTGGTCGGCTTCTTCTACGTCAAGACCGGCAACTACACGCCGTTCGCGCCCGCGGGCTTCGGCGGCGCGGTGACCGGCGCCGCGACGGTGTTCTTCGCCGTCTTCGGCTACGACGCGATGTCGACGGCGGCCGAGGAGTCGAAGGACGCGCAGCGGCACATGCCGAAGGCGATCATCTACTCGCTGGCCATCTCTATGGTGCTCTACGTGCTGGCCTGCCTGGTGCTGACGGGCATGCAGAAGTACACCGAGATCGACCCGAAGAGCGGCTTCTCGACGGCGTTCAAGTCGGTCGGGCTCGACGGGCTGGCCACGGTGATCGCGGTCGGGGCGATCGTCGGCATCCTCACCGTGCTGTTCACGTTCCTGATGGGCGCGACCCGCGTCGGCTACTCGATGAGCCGCGACGGCCTGCTGCCGCCGTGGCTGGGCAAGACCAACCCGAAGCGCCAGGTGCCCAGCCGGATGACGTGGATCCTCGGCGGCGCGTCCGCGATCATCGCCGGCGTGCTGCCGATCGGCGAGGCGGCCGAGCTGACGAACATCGGCATCCTGCTCGCGTTCGTCGTCGTCTGCATCGCGGTGATCGTGCTGCGCTACAAGCAGCCGGACCTGCCGCGGACGTTCAGGACGCCGGGCATGCCGGTGGTGCCCGCGATCGGCGTCGTGTTCTCGATCTGGCTGATCACGTTCCTGCAGCCGGCGACCTGGCTGCGGTTCGCCGTCTGGTTCGTCATCGGCCTGCTCGTCTATTTCCTCTACAGCAAGCGGCACTCGGTGCTGAACCGCGGCCCGGACGCCTAGCGGATCCGGTCGAGGCGCGCGGCGGCTTCGCGGGCCTCGACCTTCAGCCGTTCGATGATCACGGCGGCCGAAGCGTCGTAGCCGAGCGGGTACGTCTGGCCCGCCCAGAGCGAGATCGCTTCCGGGTCACCGGCCTTCGCCGACGCCCGGCGCACCGGCCCGGCCAGGTGGTTGAGCTGCGGGTAGGCGGCGGGCGCGCCCTCGGACAGTGCGTCCATGAACTTGTTGACCAGGCCGCGCGCCGGGCGGCCGCTGAAGGCGCGGGTGAACGCCGTCTCGCGCTCGGCGACGGCGAGGGCCTTGCGGTGCGCCTCGGACGTCCCGGCTTCGTCCGCGCGCAGGAAGACGGTGCCGAGCTGGGCGGCCGCGGCCCCGGCGGCGAGCACGGCCGCGACGTCGGCGCCGTGCACCAGCCCACCGGCGGCGATCAGCGGCAGGTCGACACGGGCGGCGACGAGCCTCAGCAGCGCGAGGACGCCGTACTCGGCGCCACCACCGGGCTGGTGCGGGTCGTCGGTGAACAGGCTCCGGTGCCCGCCGGCTTCGAAGCCCTGCACGACGAGCGCGTCGGCGCCGAGGTCCGCGGCCCGCTGCGCCGCCTCCGGCGTGGTGACGGTGATGACGACCGTGCTCCCGGCGTCCTTCAGGCGCACCACGTCCGACGGCGTGGGCGGGCCGAAGGTGAAGGACACCACGGGGACGCGCTTCTCGAGCACGACGTCCAGCTTCGCGGGGTAGTGGTCGTCGTCCCACTTCGGCTCGCCGAGTTCGACGTCGTACTCGCGGGCGAACTGTTCGAGCCGCTCGCGGTGTGCGCCGATGTCGGCCCCGGTGTCGGGCTGCGGGACGAAGAGGTTGACTCCGAACTCTCCTTCGGTCAGCTCCCGCGTACGGTCGATTTGCGCGCTCAGCGCCGCGGGCGTGAGCATGCCGGCGGAGAGGAAGCCGAAGCCACCGGCCTCGGACACCGCGGCGACCAGCTCCGGCGTGGTGGGACCACCGGCCATCGGCGCGGCGACGACCGGGAACGTCAGCTCGTCGAACATGCCACCGAGCGTAGTCCTCAGGCGGGCAGCAGCATCGTGTAGAGCTTCTTGATCACCCCGTCCGCGACGAGGGCGACGTCGATCCCCCGCACGACCGGCGGCGCGCCTGCCGGGCCGAATTCCCAGGCGAGGTGGCCCAGGTCGTGGTTCACCAGAACCGGGCCTGCCGGGGCGAACACGAATCCCGGCGACTGGGCCAGCAGCCCCTTCGCCTTCGCGTTCAGATCGTCGTGCCCGGTCACCACCCCTTCGGGGTCGGCGAACTCGACGTCGGCGGCGTAGGTCGCCGCGATCGCCTTCGCGCGCCGCTCGTCGTCGCGCTCGTTGAAGACGTCGAGCAGGTTCGCCCGCATCAGTTCCGCCACCGTCGCCATCGCGTCCTCCTCGTGTCGCGACCATATTAGGTGACATGTCACGCAAATGTCAGGGGTGGTCGTCCGGCCGCGGCAGGGTGCCGTGCTCGACCAGCGTGTCGTAGACCCGGTCGAGCAAGGTCGTCAGCTGCGCCAGCTCGCCGGGCGCGAGGGCGTCGAGGAAAGCCCGGCGCACGAATCCGACGTGATCCGGCGCCGCCTGGCGCAGCGCGGCCCAGCCGGCCTCGGAGAGCACCACCTCGGTGACCCGGCGGTCCTCGGCGGCGGTCCCGGTCTCGACCAGACCGCGGTCCCGCATCCGCTTGAGGTGGTGCGACAGCCTGCTGCGCTCCCAGCCGATGCGGATCGCGAGGTCGGTGACCCGCATCCGCCCGCCGGACGCGCTCGTGAGGGCGACCAGCACGTGGTAGTCGGCGAGCGAGAGGCCGCTGTCGGCCCGCAGCTGCCGGTTCAGCTCGTACTCCAGGCGGAGGTGCACCTTCATGTAGGCGTACCAGGCGGCCGTTTCGGCGCTCGAGAGCAGCGCGAACGGCGACCCGGGCGCGAACTCCTGCGTCACGGCGCGAGCTTAACCACCCAGACTGGTCTAGACCACGAGCGGCGGAAATGCGACGATCCGGGCAGGCGTGACGGCGAGGTCGCGCCCTTCCCGCCAGGAGGTCCCCCGGTGAAGAACCCCTTCGCGCGGCGACTCGGCCGCGCACTCGCCGTGCTGGCGCTGGTCGGCGCCGGCACCCAGGCCACGCCGGCCGCGGCGGCCACGCCGGCGTTGCAGTCGATCGTGCCGGTACCGGTCTCGGTGACCCCGGCGGCCGGGGTCGCGTTCCCGCTGGTCTCGACCACTTCGATCGTCACCGAAGCCGGTTCGGCCCCGGCCCGGCAGGTCGGCGACTACCTGGCCGGCGTCCTGCGGCCGTCGACCGGCTTCCCGCTGCCGGTGTCCGACGCCCCGGCGTCCGTGCCGTCCGGCAGCATCGCGCTGCTGCTGAGCGGCGCGCCCGCGGCCGTGGGCGCGCAGGGTTACCAGCTGGTGTCGACGGCGTCGTCGGTCACGGTGCGCGCGACGACCGCGGACGGGCTGTTCGCCGGAGTCCAGACGCTGCGGCAGCTGCTGCCCGGCCGCGTCGAGAGCGCGTCACCCCAGCCGGGTCCGTGGAGCGTGCCGGGAGCGACGATCCTCGACTACCCGCGCTTCGCCTACCGCGGCGCGATGCTCGACGTCGCCCGGCACTTCCACCCGGTATCGACGGTCAAGAAGTACCTCGACCAGCTGGCCCAGTACAAGATCAACAACCTGCACCTGCACCTGTCCGACGACCAGGGCTGGCGCATCCAGATAGACAGCTGGCCCCGCCTGACGACGTACGGCGGAAGCACCCAGGTCGGCGGCGGCCCGGGCGGTTACTACACGAAGGCGCAGTACACGGAGATCGTGAACTACGCGGCGGCACGCCACATCACGGTGATCCCGGAGATCGACATGCCGGGTCACGTGAACGCGGCACTGGCGTCGTACGCGGAGCTGAACTGCAACGGGGTGGCGCCCGCGTTGCGCACGGACATCGCGGTCGGCTACAGCTCGTTGTGCATTTCGAAGGACATCACGTACCAGTTCGTGGCGGACGTCCTGCGCGAGCTGGCGGCCCTCACCCCGGGCCCGTACATCCACATCGGCGGCGACGAGGCATCGTCCACCTCGGCGGCGGATTACCTGACGTTCGTCAACAAGGTCCTCCCCCTGGTGGCGGCGACGGGCAAGTCGGTGGTGGGCTGGCACGACATCGCCAAGGCGTCCCTCCCGGCCTCGGCAACACCGCAGTTCTGGGGAACATCGACATCGGACGCGGGCGTCTCGACGGCGGTTTCCCGCGGCAGCAAGGTGATCCTGTCCCCGGCGAACAAGGCATACCTGGACATGAAGTACAACAGCGCAACCCCGATCGGCCTGTCCTGGGCGGGCTACATCGAGGTCCAGGACGCGTACGGCTGGAACCCGGGAGCGTATCTGTCGGGCGCGGGCGAATCGGCGGTCCGCGGCGTGGAGTCTCCACTGTGGACGGAGACGGTGGTGACAGGGTCCGATATCGAGTACCTGGCATTCCCTCGCTTGGCGGCGCACGCGGAGCTGGGCTGGTCACCGTGGTCAACGCACGACTGGACGACGTTCCGCACCCGGTTGGGAGCGCAGGCCCCACGCTGGGTGGCGCAGGGGATCAACTTCTACCGGTCGTCCCAGGTGCCGTGGGACACGGGCGGGACGAACCCGGGAACCTGCGCGGACCCGGCGTGGAGTGCTTCGCAGGTGTACACGGGCGGGAACGTGGTTTCGCACAACGGCCACAAGTGGACGGCGAAGTGGTGGACACAGGGCGAGGAGCCGGGAACGACGGGCCAGTGGGGAGTCTGGACCGACAACGGGGCTTGCTGAGGTGAGAGGCCGGGTCGCTTTGCAGACCCGGCCTTTCCCGTGGGGAAGCGCTCCTCGGCGACCTCATTGCGCAGAACCCATCGTAACGCTCGTCGCCCAGGGGCCGACTACGAGCACAACCAAGCAGTGACACTCGAGATCGACATCCGAATCTTGCGTGAATTCTTCGCCGACGGCACCGCGGTACTCCCGGCGAGCTCGGGTGGATGGATGTCGACTGGCCCGGGGCGCCTCGCGCGGACGTCGATCTCCTGTGCGGACGGTTATCGCCGCACTTCGGCCGGTGAAGATCGGACATTCGGGGCGGCTGGCGGGCTAGGTTGGGGCCATGAGCGCTGATCTCGAGCAGGTTCGCACGCTGTCGCTGCAGGAGCACGGCCTCGCCACCGTGGCCACCACGCGGGCGGACGGCACCGTGCACGCCTCCGTCGTCAATGCCGGCGTCCTCGACGATCCGGTCACCGGTGCGCCCGGTGTCGCCTACGTCGCGGTCGGGAAGGCGCACAAGCTCGCCTTGCTGCGGCGGGCCGGGCATGCCACCGTCACCTTCCGGCGCGGGTGGAACTGGCTCTCCGTCACTGGCGCCGTCCACCTCGTGGGGCCCGACGACCCCGATCCGGGCTTCGATCCCGCGGGCCTGCCACAGCTGCTGCGTGACGTCTTCATCGCCGCCACCGGGACCCATGACGACTGGGCCGAGTACGACCGTGTCATGGCCGAAGAGCGGCGGGTTGCGGTGTTCATCCGGGCGGACCGGATAATCGGCAATCCCTGACCCCTCCGGCCCCAGGAGTCGTCCCGTTGTCCGAGTCCCCGCCCCGCGTCACCACCCCGGTCAAGGTCCTCGTCGGCTTGCTCGTCGTCGCCGACGCCGGGTTCGGCGCGGCGCTCGCCTTCGGGCTCGTGCGCGGCCTCTCGCCGTGGCTGATCGGCGGTGCCTACGCGGCCAGCGTGCTCGCCGCCGTCGTGGCCTACCGCGTGTCCCGGGCTCGCGACCTCAAGCGCGGGTTCGAGGCTCTCCACGACCTCACCGTCGGCGAGGAGGGCCTCCGCCTGCCCGCGGGCACGCTGAGCACGCGTCTCGTTCCCTGGCCGGAGATCGCCGAGGTCACCGTTCGCCGTTCGGCCCGCTTCGGCGACGGCTACCTGCGTGACGCCCTCTGGGTCGACCTCGTCACCGGCGGAGGCGTCGAGAGCTCGGTGCAGCGCTACGCCCCGCGCGGCAAGCTCCAGCCGGCGCCACCCGAGCGGCGGCAGTTCGAGCAGACGGCGATCCTCGCCCCCGCCCTGTTCGACGCGGTGCTCGACCGGCTCCGGAAGGAACTGCGCCACCGGCAGCTGCACGCCCAGCTCCGCGGCACTCGCTTCCGGCCACACTGACGCAGGTCAGCCGAGCCGGCCCAGCAGCTCCTTGGGCACGATCCGCACCGGGAACGGCCGTTCGAGCTCGACCGCCTCGTCGCCCGCCGCCTTGGCCACCTGCTGGTAGCGGCCGTCCGCGTCCAGCTCGAACACCGTCAGCGCGGGTTCCTTCGGGTCGATCACCCAGTAGCTGCCGGTCCCGAGCCGCTCGTAAACCGCCGTCTTGAGGTTCAGGTCGTAGATCGCCGTGCTGGGCGATAGCACCTCGACGGCCAGCACCGGCGGTGCCGGGAGATCCTTCTCGGTGAAGTCTTCGTCCCGACCAACCAGGATGTCGGGCTGGAGTTCGGTCTTGTCACCGTCGTGCACCGCGAACGGTGCGCCGACGACGTAAAACTCAGCCGGGCACACGGCCTCGAGCACTCCGTAGAGCCGATATCCGATGGTCTGGTGTCTGAGTCCCGGCGCAGGGCTCACGATGAGTACCCCGTCGATGAGTTCTCGGCGTCGGCCATCGTCCGGCATCCCCTCGAGGTCGGGCACCGTCAGGGGGCCCGACCCGGCGGGAAGCTCGATGTCTGCCATGACTGTCATGGTGCTCTCCTTTCGCTCTTCGCACCAGAGCAAAGCAGACAGCACCGACAGAAACCGCATCGAACGCGAGTTCGGCACCCATATTCACTCGGCGGTGTGAATATGGGTGCCGCTGTCACATCAGCAGAACAGTTACTTCTTCTTTCCGGAGTCCTCAGTGGACAGAGCGGCGACGAAGGCTTCCTGCGGAACCTCGACCCTGCCAACGGTCTTCATCCGCTTCTTGCCTTCCTTCTGCTTCTCCAGCAGCTTCCGCTTCCGCGAGATGTCACCGCCGTAGCACTTGGCCAGCACGTCCTTGCGGATCGCGCGAATCGTCTCGCGGGCGATGATCCGGGAACCGACCGCCGCCTGGATCGGGACCTCGAACTGCTGGCGCGGGATGAGCTCGCGCAGCCGCGTCGCCATCCGGTTGCCGTAGCCGTAGGCCGCGTCCTTGTGCACGATCGCCGAGAACGCGTCCACGGTTTCGCCCTGCAGCAGGATGTCCACCTTGACCAGATCCGAGATCTGCTCGCCGGCCTCTTCGTAATCGAGAGACGCGTAGCCGCGCGTACGCGACTTCAGCGTGTCGAAGAAGTCAAAAATGATTTCCGCGAGCGGGATGTTGTAGCGCAGCTCGACGCGATCCTCGGACAGGTAGTCCATGCCGAGCAGGCTGCCGCGCTTCGTCTGGCACAGCTCCATGATCGTGCCGACGAACTCCGACGGCGCGAGGATGCTGACCTTCGACACCGGCTCGTGCACCTCGGCGATCTTCAGCCCGCTCGGCCAGTCGGACGGGTTCGTCACGACGACCTCGCTGCGGTCCTCCAGCACCACGCGGTAGATGACGTTCGGCGCCGTCGAGATCAGGTCGAGGCCGAACTCGCGCTCGAGCCGGTCGCGGGTGATCTCCAGGTGCAGCAGGCCGAGGAAGCCGCAGCGGAAGCCGAAGCCCAGCGCGACCGACGTCTCGGGCTCGTAGTCCAGGGCGGCGTCGTTCAGCTGGAGCTTGTCGAGGGCCTCGCGCAGCTCGGGGTAGTCCGAACCGTCCACCGGGTAGAGGCCGGAGTAGACCATCGGCTTCGGTTCGCGGTAGCCCGCCAGCGCCTCCTTGGCGCCGTGCCGCTCCGACGTCACGGTGTCGCCGACCTTCGACTGGCGGACGTCCTTCACGCCGGTGATCAGGTAGCCGACCTCGCCGACGCCGAGCCCCTTGCTGGGCTTGGGCTCGGGCGAGATGATCCCGACCTCGAGGAGCTCGTGCGTGGCGCCGGTGGACATCATCTTGATTTTCTCGCGCGGCGTGATCTTGCCGTCGACGACGCGGATGTAGGTGACGACGCCGCGGTAGGTGTCGTACACCGAGTCGAAGATCATCGCGCGGGCGGGCGCGTCGGCGTCGCCCTGCGGCGCCGGGACCTGCTTGACGACCTCGTCGAGCAGCTCGCCGACGCCCATGCCGGTCTTGGCCGAGACCCGCAGCACGTCCTCCGGTTCGCAGCCGATGATGTGGGCGAGCTCACCCGCGTACTTGTCGGGGTCGGCCGAGGGCAGGTCGATCTTGTTGAGCACCGGGATGATCTGGAGGTTGTTCTCCAGCGCCAGGTACAGGTTGGCCAGGGTCTGGGCCTCGATCCCCTGCGCGGCGTCGACCAGCAGGATCGCGCCTTCGCACGCCTCCAGGGCCCGGGAGACCTCATAGGTGAAGTCCACGTGGCCGGGCGTGTCGATCATGTGCAGGACGTGGTCCTGCCCGTCGACCTTCCAGGGCAGCCGGACGTTCTGCGCCTTGATCGTGATGCCGCGCTCGCGCTCGATGTCCATCCGGTCGAGGTACTGGGCCCGCATGGCGCGCTCTTCGACGACGCCGGTGAGCTGCAGCATGCGGTCGGCCAGGGTCGACTTGCCGTGGTCGATGTGCGCGATGATGCAGAAGTTCCGGATCAGCTCCGGCGGCGTGAAGGTGGTGTCGGCGAACGTCGTCACTCGAATGAGTCCTCGGAAAGTCGGGGATGGCCACCTCTATGTTCCCATGGCCCTCCGGGTGCGGGTGGGGGTCATCCCCGATGCGGCATTTCGTGATCCGTGGTGCCCTCGAAGTATGAGCAATACGCACCAGCCGGCACCCCCTCCCCAGCCGGAGACCAGCGGGTTCGCCCGCGTCCTCGACCGGACGTTCGGTCACCCCTCCGGCGCACTCGGCCGCCTCGGCGGCTGGGTCATGGCCCGGGGCAACGCCGCCACCGAACACCGCATCGTCGACCTCGCGAAGATCGAGCCGCACGAAACCGTCCTGGTCGTCGGCCCCGGCCCCGGCGTCGGCCTGGACGCCGCCGCCCGCCTGGCCGGGCGCGCCGTCGGCGTCGACCCCTCCCCCGAGATGCTCACGCTGTGCCACGAGCGCTGCGGCAACCGCGCCGAGCTGCGCGAAGGATCGGCGGCGCGCACCGGCGAGCCGGACGAGTCCGCCGACGTCGTCCTGAGCGTGAACAACGTCATGCTGTGGGACGACCGCGCAGCCGGGTTCGCCGAGCTGTTCCGGGTGCTGCGCCCCGGCGGCAGGCTCCTGCTGTCCGCGCACGAGAAGTGGCTGCCCGTGAGCAGGCACGTCCTGGCCGACGAAGCGGCCGCCGCGGGCTTCGCCGACCTGCAGACCTGGACCTGGGAGCCACCGGGCTTCGCGGCGCTCGCCGCGCAGCTGCGCGGGGTCAAGCCCGCCTAGCGGGTGTCCGTGCGGATCGGGTGGCCCTCGGGCACCTCGACCAGCACGATGCGCGTACCGTCCGGATCGGCGATCCAGGCCTCGTCGAGGCCCCACGGCATCCGTTCGGCGTCGCGCACCGGTTCCAGACCCTTCGCCTTGAGGTCCGCGAGGGTGCCGGCGAGGTCCCGGACCTGCAGCCAGAGCACCAGATCGGGTGACGAGCCCGTCTCGCCCGCGCCGGAGACCTCGAGGGAGCCGTGGCCGAGGAAGAACACGGTGCCGCCGGGGAACTCCCGCTCCACGGCCAGGCCCAGGGTGTCGCGGTAGAACGCCGTCGACGCGGCGACGTCGCGCGGGCGGATCAGCAGCCGGCTCTTCAGGATCTCCATCCGACCATCCCTACCGGACGGGCTCAGGCGGCCGCAATCGCCGCGATGCCGGACAGCACGATGACCGATCCGGCGAGCCGCCGCACGGCGTTCTGCTCGCCCAGCACCAGCCACGCGGCGAGGCCGCCGAGCACGATGCTCAGCTCCCGCGCCGGCGCGACCAGGCTGACCGGCGCCATGGTGAGGGCGAACAGCACGAGGATGTAGGCGACCGGCGACAGCACGGCGACGACCAGCACCTCGCGGCGGTGTTCGCGCCAGACCCGCGCGACCTCGGCGCGATCGGCCAGCGCACCGGGGACGAGCAGCACGCTCTGCAGGATCGAGCCGAGGCCGAAGTAGACGACCGGCGGCACGCCGAGGCCGGTCACGGAGTGCGCGTCCCAGAGGGTGTAGCCGGCGATGACGGCGCCGGTCAGGAGGCCGTAACCGATGCCGGCCTTCACCGCCCGCGGGTCGTCGGCCGCGCGGCCGGTGCTGATCACCAGCACCCCGGCGACGACCAGGAAGGCCCCGGCCAGGCCGAGCGGGCCGGGCCGTTCGCCGAGCACCAGGACGGCGGCGAGCACGGACAGCAGCGGCCCGGTGCCGCGCGCGACGGGGTAGACGACGGAGAGGTCGCCGACCCGGTACCCGCGCTGCAGCACGATGCCGTAGGCGATGTGCAGGCCGGCGGTGACCACGGCGGCCAGCAGCCAGCTCCACTGTGGACGGTCGGCGCCGACGGCGAGCAGCACCACCGTGATCGGCAGCATCAGGACGGCACCGGCGGTGTAGTAGAGCCAGACGAACTGGGTGCCACCGGAGGAAATCCGCTTGGCGGCGAGGTTCCACACGGCGTGCACGACGGCCGCGACGAGGACCAGGGACAAGGCGGTGGCGTTCACGGGATCCCTTCGGGCTTTCCGCGCGCGCGGAAAGCAGGTCCTCCAGGCTTTTGCCCCGTCAGATGAACGACCGGCCGTCCGGGCCCGCCGATGGTGCCGCTCGGACCAGCCCCGCCGGCCCTGGTTGTGTGGTGCTGTTTCTTTCCCGGGCGTGCGGACCGGCGGCGGAACCCTAGGCACTGACCACGGTCGAGGGTACTCCCGGCGCCGGGCGACGGCGGCCAGGCTGTTAGAGTGGTCGCTCGCTGCCCGTGCGGCATTCCGTCATGGAGGAAACCCGGGTTCACCGGGGCCACTTCAGCGCGGCAGCGATCTCACCGAGTGAAACAGGAGTTGCCCTATGGCCAACATCAAGTCGCAGATCAAGCGCATCACGACGAACGAGAAGGCGCGTCAGCGCAACCAGGCGATCCGGTCCTCGGTGAAGACCGCGATCCGCAAGGTCCGCGAAGCCGCCGAGGCCGGCGACAAGGCCAAGGCCGCCGAGCTGCAGCGCGACGCCGCCCAGAAGCTGGACAAGGCCGTCTCGAAGGGCGTCATCCACGCCAACCAGGCCGCCAACAAGAAGTCGGCGCTGGCCAAGCGCGTCAACGCGCTCTGACCTGCTTGATTTCTGGAAAGGCCCCGGCTTCGGCCGGGGCCTTTCTCGCGTCCGGGGGTGCGGCCTGGCGGGTGGTGGGGTGAGCGCGGCCACACGGAACCCGCGGGGCTCGGAGGGTCGCGGAGACCGGCGGTAGCCGGCACGGCCGGTCACGGTGGTCGGCGGCAGCCCGCGCCGTCGGGTGCAGGGCCGCAGGCTTGGCGCACCGGCTCGGCGAAGGTCAGCAGCGCCCACTGTTCCCGCTCTGCCCGCGCGTCGGTCAGCGGTCGCCCTTGGCGGCCGCCACCTCCAGGACCGCTCGCTCCAGTGCGTAGCCCGGGTCTGCCGCCACGCCCTTGACCTCGGCGTTCAGCCGTGCGACCACGCGCATCGCCGTCGCCAGGCCGTCGGGGTTCCAGCCGCGGGACTGGCCCTGTGCCTTGCGGATCTTCCAGGGCGGCATGCCGAGCTCGCCCGCCAGCTGGTTCGGATTGCCCCGGCCGGCGCCGGAGACCCGGGCGATCGTGCGGACCGCGTCGGCCAGTGCGTCGGCCACCAGGACGTGCGGGACGCCGAGCTGCATCGCCCAGCGCAGGGACTCCAGCGCCGCCGCCCGGTCGCCGCTGACCGCCTTCTCCGCGACCGCGAAGCCGGTCACGTCCGCGCGGCCGCGGTGGTAGCGGCGGACCGCGTCGGCGTCGACCGCGCCGCCCGTGTCCGCGACCAGCTGCGTCGCCGCCGAGGACAGTTCCCGCAGGTCGGAGCCCACCGCGTCGAGGAGGGCCGCGACGCCCGCCGGGTCGATCTTGCCGCCCACCCGGCGGACCTCGTGGCGCACGAACTGCTCCCGCTCGGCGGGCTTGGTCAGCTTCGGGCACTCCGTGACCTCGGCGCCGGCCTTCTTCAGCACCGCCGGGAGCGACTTGCCCGCCTTGCTGCGGCCGCCGCCGGTGTGCACGACGACGAGCACGACCCCGTCCGCCGGGTCCTTCAGGTAGGCCGCGACGGCGTCGGACAGCTCCTGCGAGATGTCCTGCGCCGACTCGAGGACGATCACCCGGCCTTCGCTGAACAGCGACGGGCTCACCAGTTCGGCCAGCTCGGGGGCTGTGAGATCGGACACCCGGACCCGCGTCAGCTCCGCCGTCGCGTCCGTCGCGCGGGCGGCGGCGAGCGTCTCGCGGACGGCCCGCTCGATCAGCAGTTCTTCCTCCCCCAGCACCAGGTGCAGCGGGGCCGGGGCGGTGGCTTGCGCGGTCACCCGGGAATCCTCTCACTTGCGCTTCCGTGCCCCCGCTCCGGTGATGTCGAGCGGGCACCGTGGCACGGCCCGCGCACGATGTCGTACGGTGTAGCCGAGGCAGCCGCCCCGGAACTTCCGGCGTGCGTGCACCGACAACCGAATACCGCTCATCCAGAGGGGCAGAGGGAACGGCCCGACGAAGCCCCGGCAACCGGCGTACAGCCCGTCATCCTGCAAACGCGGGATAGCTGACGACCACGGTGCCAATTCCGGCCCGCTTCGGCGGGGCAGATGAGGAAAGGAACCTCGCGATGACCGCCACCCTCGGCACGACCTCCACCACGAAGACCCCGGATCTGGGCCCGGCCGTCGAACTGGTGTCGAAGGAAGAGGGCCACCGGCAGCCGCTCGCTCCGGAATTCGTCTCCGCCGAAGACTTCTCGCCGCTCGAGGTCGCCTACGACTTCGGCCGCGTCCGCCGCGAAGACATCGAGGCCGGCCCCAAGAACATCTGGCGCTACAAGAAACTCCTTCCTGTTCCGTCCAACGTCGAAGAGATCCCGAACACCGAGCCGGGTGCGACGCGGCTGGTGCGCGCCGACCGCCTCGCCAAGGAACTCGGCCTCAAGCGCGTGTGGGTCAAGGACGACACCGGCAACCCGACGCACTCGTTCAAGGACCGCGTCGTCGCCGTCGCCCTGGCCGCGGCCCGCGAGTTCGGCTTCGAGGTGCTCGCGTGTCCGTCGACCGGCAACCTGGCCAACGCGACGGCCGCCGCGGCGGCCCGTGCCGGCTGGCGGTCGGTCGTGCTGATCCCGAAGACCCTCGAGCGCGCCAAGATCCTCACCACCGCGGTGTACGACGGCGACCTCCTCGCCATCGACGGCAACTACGACGACGTCAACCGCCTCGCCACCGAGCTCGCGGGTGAGCACCCGAAGTGGGCGTTCGTCAACGTGAACGTCCGGCCGTACTACTCGGAGGGCTCGAAGACGCTGGCCTTCGAGGTCGCCGAGCAGCTCGGCTGGCGCATCCCGCCGCAGATCGTCGTGCCGATCGCCTCCGGTTCGCAGCTGACCAAGGTGGACAAGGGTTTCCGCGAGCTGGGTCAGCTCGGTCTCGTGGACGCCAGCCCGTACAAGGTGTTCGGCGCGCAGGCCACCGGCTGCTCGCCGGTGTCGGCCGCGTTCCGCGAAGGCCACGACGTGGTCCAGCCGGTGAAGCCGGACACCATCGCCCGCTCGCTGGCGATCGGCAACCCGGCCGACGGCCCGTACGTGCTCGACATCGTCAACCGCACCGGCGGCGCGATCGAGGACGTCTCCGACGAAGAGGTCGTCGAGGGCATCCGCCTGCTGGCCCGCACCGAAGGCATCTTCACCGAGACGGCGGGCGGGGTCACCGTCGCCACGGCGAAGAAGCTGGTCGAGACGGGCAAGCTGGACCCGGACGCCGAGACCGTCCTGCTGATCACCGGCGACGGCCTCAAGACCCTCGACGCCATCGAGAACCACGTGGGCCCGAAGGCGACGCTGCCGCCGTCCGCGGCCGCGGTGAACGAGGCGCTCGGCTACTGATCACCGCCGGGGCGGGCCACGCGGCTCGCCCCGGCGAACGATCGCCGGGGCCGCCCGCTCGCCGACCACCGCGGTGTCGCCGTCCACGTCGGTCCGGGCGACCAGCGCGCCGAGCGCCCCCAGCGTGTCCATTGTGGACTTACTCGGGTGGCCGTACGTGTTCCCCGCACCCACGCTGACCAACGCCACCCGCGGAGCCACCGCCGCGAGGAACGAAGGCAGCGAGTAGCGGCTGCCGTGGTGGGGCACCTTCAACACCTCCGCCGTCAGATTTCCGATGTCGGCCAGCAGATCCGCCTGCGCGGCCAGTTCGACGTCGCCGGTCAGCAGGACCCGGCCCGCCGTGGTCTCCGCGCGGAGCACCACCGAGCTGTTGTTGATCGTCGTGCCGTCCTGTGGATCCGTCTGCCGCGCCGGGACGTACCGCGGGCCCAGGACGTCGAGCGCCAGGCCCGGCCAGCCGAGCCGCTCGCCCGGGTTGAGCTCTACCAACGGCACCGCCCGCCGGGCTGCCTCGGCGGCGACCTGGCGCCACGCCCACCCCGGTGACCGCCCGGGGCCGACGGCGATCGCGCCGACCGCGCGGCCGTCGAACACCGAGGTGAGGCCACCGATGTGGTCGGCGTGCAGGTGGCTCAGCACCAGCAGCGGGATCCGGTCGATCCCGAGCCGGTGCAGGCACTCGTCGACCGGGCCCGGCTCCGGTCCGGCGTCCACGACGACCGCCCGGCCCGGTTCGGCGGTCGCCAGCACGACCGCGTCGCCCTGGCCGACGTCGCACTCGACCATCGCCCAGTTCCGCGGCGGCCACGCCGGCGCCAGCACCCGGACCGGCACGAACACCAGCAGCGCACCGGCGACGACCGCCGCCATCAACACCCGCAGGCACCGATGCCGGGCCGCCAGCACCAGCACGCCCAGCACGGCCGCGGCGAGGAGCCCGCCCAGCCAGCCACCGGGCCAGGCGATGACCGCGCCCGGTGCCCGCGCGCCGTGCCGGGCGACCGTGATCAGCCACTCGGCCTCCGGGTCGGCCAGGTGCACCAGGACCTTCCCGGCGCCCGGCCACCACGGGCCGGTGACCGTCGCCAGCACACCAAGCACCGTCGCCGGGGCGACGACGGGCGCGGCGAGGACGTTGGTCAGCACCGAAACCAGGCTCACCGACCCCGCCATGCCGGCCAGCACCGGCGCCGTCACCAGGAAAGCCGCCAGCGGGACCGCCAAGCCCTCCGCGAACCCCGGCGGGATCCCGCGACGCACCAGCGCGCCGGCCCAGCGCGGCGCGAGCAGCACCAGGCCGCCGGTGGCGCACACCGACAGGGCGAACCCGAAGTCCGTGGCCATCGCGGGATCCGACACCACCAGGAGGCACACCGCGAAGGCCAGCGCGGGCAGCGCCGAACCCCGCCGTCCCAGCGCCAGTGCCAGCAACGCCACGGCCGCCATGACGCCCGCACGCAGCACGCTCGGCTCCGGGCCGACCAGGACGAGGAAGCCGGCCAGGCACGTCCCGGCCGCCGCGGCCGACAGCCGGGGCCCGAGCCGGAGGAGGCGCAGCAGGAGCAGCACCGCTCCGCAGACCACCGCGAGGTTCCCGCCGCTGACCGCGGTGAGGTGCGCGAGACCGGCGGAGACGAATTCCTGCTCGACGCGAGGGGACAACGCGCTCGTGTCGCCCAGCACCAGGCCCGGGAGCAGGCCCGCCGGTTCCTCCGGCAGGACCTGGCACAGGTCGTGCAGGCCCGCGCGCAGCCCGGCCGAAGCCCGCTGCCACCACGGTGCCGGGCCGGGATCCACCGGCGGGCCGCGTACCGACAGGACGGCCACGGTCAGGTCCGCACCGCGCGGCGGCATCAGCAGACCGGTCGCGGTGACCTCCTGTCCCGGCAGCAGCGGGGCCCAGTGCGCGACCGGCGCCAGCAGCAGGACGCGGCCGGACGACGGGACCGGCCGTCCGTCGACCGATGCCGTGCGCACGTCGGCGGCCAGCACGACCGAGCGGGCGCCGGCCTGCCGGTCGGCGTACCCCGCGCTGCGCACCGGCTTCGGGCGTTCGGCGACGACGACGCGCAATGCCGCCGGCAGGCCTTCCGCCGCTGGGGCACGCAGTTCGTCACGCTGCGCGTCGCGGATCCGCCAGGCGACCGGGCCTGCGGTGAGGAGGCCCAGGACCAGGAGGGCTGCCGCCGCGTCGCGCGCACGGGGACGGCCGCGGGCTCGCCACAGCACCAGCGCGGCGAGCACAGCCGAGGCGAGCCCGGCTGCGACGGCCGTCCACCAGCCGAGGAGCAGGCCGGCCAGGGCCGCCAGCCAGCACGCGGATGTCGCGGGGAGCAAGCGCATGTCCTGACGGGTGTCGGTTGTGGGGAGGGAGGTCATGTGGGGGTCACCTCGCGCGGGCGGGCTGATGCGGGCTTGCCGACGGCGCCTGGCGGGAGTAACCCGGTGTCGGCTACGGGAGGAGTGGTCATGGGGCCGTCACCTGCTCCCGCAAGCCGCAGGCAATGCCGGGCAGCGGCCAGGGAAAGGGGGCTCATCCGACCGTCACCTTCTCCCTCATTCGCTGGAACTTGCTTTCTCCGATGCCATCGATTTCGCGCAGTTGCTCGACCTTGGTGAAAGCGCCGTGGTCGGTGCGCCACTGGACGATGCGCTTGGCCATCACCTCGCCGACTCCGGGGAGGGTGTCCAGCTGGGCCACCGTTGCCGAGTTGAGGTCGAGTTTTCCGCCGCCCGGCGGAGCCTCGGGGTCCGGTGGCGCCGCCGCGGGGATGCCGACCGCCAGCTGCTCGCCGTCCGTCACCTTGCGGGCCAGGTTCAGTGCTGCCAGGTCCGCGCCCGGCTCGGGTCCGCCGGCCGCGCGCAGCACGTCCGCCACCCGGGATCCCTGGGGCACGGTGATCAGCCCCGGGGAACGGACGCGGCCGATCACGCTGACCACGAGGCCCGCCGGAGGCGCCGCGCGTGCTTCCACCGCCGGTTTCGCGCTGGGCAGCGCGGGCGGTGACTCGGGCGCCGGACGGCTGCCAGCCAGGGTGACCGCGGCGAGGACGATCACCACGACCGCCGCGAGGACGCCGGCCAGTGCCCACCGGCGGCGGCCGGCTCCGGCCGGCAGCCAGCGCCGGATCAGCCGACCGCCCGGGCCGACCGTGCTCGCGTCGGGCGAGAGCTGGTCGGCCAGCCAGGCGAGCCGGTCGTTGACGGGAGAGCCCGGATCACGGGCGGTCTGCTCGAACACACGATCGACGTTAGGGCTCGCGGGGAGGGGTCCGACAGGGGTGCCGCCGCTTCCTGTGGACAACCGGGGTGTTGTGGATGGATTGCCGCGGCCAGGCCCGGGACGAGGCGTTTTTGTCGTACCCGGGTGCTAGCGCGGGACCGTCCGCTGGACGACCACGCCCAGTACTCCGGGTCCGGTGTGCGCCCCGATCACCGCGCCCAGCTCGGAGACCACGCAGCCGGCCGACCGCGGCACGGCTTCTTCGAGCCGGTTCGCCAGCTCGACCGCCCGTTCCGGCGACGCGAGGTGGTGGACGGCGAGTTCGACGTCGTGCCCGGCCGCTGCCTGGGCCGCGAGCTCGACCAGCCGCGCGACCGCGCGGTTCATCGTGCGGACCTTCTCCAGCGGCAGGATCCGGCCGTCGGACATGTGCAGCACCGGCTTCACGGCCAGTGCCGTGCCCAGCAGCGCCGCCGCCGGGCCGATCCGGCCGCCGCGGCGCAGGTGGTCCAGGGTTTCCACGACGAACAACGTCGACGAGCAGCCGGCCGCTGTCACCGCGGCGGCCTCGACGTCGGCCGCCGAGGCGCCGTCGGAGGCGGCCGAAGCGGCGTGCAGCGCGGCGAAACCCAGCCCCATCGCGGTGGTCCGCGAGTCGACGACGCGGACCCGGTCCGGCCCCACCTCCTGGGCCGCGAGCACCGCCGCCTCCCAGGTGCCCGACAGCTCGCGCGACAGGTGCACCGACACGATCGCGTCCGCACCATCGGCGAACGCGGCCTGGTACTCCTTCACGAACTCGGTCGGGGTCGGCCGGGAAGTCGTGACGATCTTGCGCGCCTTCATCGCCTCGGCGACCGCCGCCGGCCCGGTCTCGATGCCGTCGAGGGAAACCACGCCGTCGACCAGGACGTGCAGGGGCACCACCCGGACCGCGTGCCGTTCGGCGAAGCCCTCCGGCAGGTGGGCGGTGGAATCCGTGACTACGGCGACCGACACGCCGTCAGCCTACGTGGCCGGGGGCCAGCGCCGGCGCCAGCAACACGGACATCGCCTCGCCCACCGCGGCGTGCCCCGGCCAGCCCCAGTGCATCCCGTCCGGATTGCCCGCGCCGCTGAGCACGTGCTCCCCCACGACGGCTTCGAGGTCCAGCAACGGAACTCCGGCGCGCGCGCTCCAGGCCGCCATCGCCGCCGCCGCGGCCGGGCGCGCGGTGTGCACGCCGCCGTAGGCCGCGGCGCGGTGGACCGACGGCAGCCAGCCGAAGATCGGCAGCTCGGGCCGCAGGACGCGCAGCGCGCCCACCGCCGTGTCGAGGTACTGCACGGTGAGCTTGGCCGGCAGGACCGCGGGCCGCCCGCGCAGCGCCACCGCCAGCCGCGGTTGGGCCGCGAGGTAGGCCTTGCGCACGACGCGCCGCACCGGGTCGGGCCGCAGGTAGCGCAGGCCGGTGCGCAGGTAGGTCGGCAACGGCGACGGCAGCGTGTCCATGCTGCCGATCGCCAGCACGACCGCGTCGACGTGGTGCAGGTCGGCCCAGACGCGCGGGTCGCCGGTCAGCGACCACCAGACGTCCCTGGCGTTCCAGCCGATCCCGGCGACCAGGTCGGCGGTGCCCCCCAACGCCACAGCGGCCACGTTGGGCCACAGCCGCGGCTCGTCGGCGGCGCAGGGTCCTTCGGGACCGTGAAAGCTCAGCGAATCGCCGAACACCAGCAGGCGCGGCCCCATCGGCTAGCCGTGCATCCCCGCATTGTAGGCGTGCAGCCGCCACTTCCCGTCGCGACGGCCCAGTTCGACCCAGTGGCAGTTGGAGATCCCGCCGAGCGACGGCCAGGTCTCGACCGGCAGGTCGAGCAGCCGCGCGGTCAGCGCGATGATCAGCCCGCCGTGCGCGGCGAGCAGCACGGTGTCGCCCACCGCGGAGTTGGCCTGCTGCAGGTCCGTGACGACCTCGACCGCGCGGTCGGCGACGTCGACCCGGCTCTCGCCGCCCGGCGGGGCCCAGGTCGCGTCGGTGCGCCAGCGGTCGCGTTCACCGGGGTAGGCCTGGTCGACCTCCTCGCCGGTGCGCCCCTGCCATTCACCGAGGTGCGTCTCGCGCAGCCGCTTGTCGATCCGCAGCGGGACGCCGATGGCGTCGGTGAGCACGGTGGCGGTGTCGGTGGCCCGGCGCAGGTCGGAGGCGATGACGAGGTCCGGGGAGAAGCGGGCCAGCGCGGGCACCGCGAACCGGGCCTGGTTCCAGCCGCGCGGGGTCAGCGCCGAGTCGAGGTGACCCTGCATCCGCCCGGCGGCGTTGTAGTCCGTCTCGCCGTGTCGCCAGAGCACCAGCCGCCGCGGGCTCACGGGACGTCCGGGTCCTCGTCGGCGGGTGGCTCCTCGAGTCCGGCCACCTCGATGCGCGGGCAGTCCTTCCACAGGCGTTCGAGGCCGTAGAAGCTGCGCTCTTCGACGTGCTGGACGTGCACGACGACGTCGACGTAGTCGAGCAGCACCCAGCGCCCTTCGCGGGCACCTTCGCGGCGGACCGGCTTGTGGCCGCTCTCCCGCAGTTTCTCCTCGACGTTGTCGACGATGGCGCCGACCAGGCGCTCGTTGGACGCGGAGGCGATGACGAAGGCGTCGGTGATGACGAGCTGTTCGGACACGTCCAGCACGACGACGTCGCTGGCCTTCTTGTCCGCCGCCGCGTGGGCGGCCGCTACGGCCAGCTCTCGAGCCTCGGACGTGGCTGCCACGGTGCTCCTTTTCCAGATCGGGTTCGCCCGAGAAGGGTACCCGCAGGCACCGACAGTGGTTCAGTCGCTCTTCCGGTACAGGTCCTTCTTGGCGATGTAGCGGACGACGCCGTCGGGCACGAGGTACCAGACCGGCTCCCCGCGCCGGACGCGATCACGGCAGCCGGTGGACGAAATGGCCATCGCGGTGACCTCGACGAGGCTCACCTTGCCGCTGGGCAGGTGGTGGGAGTTGAGCCGGTAGCCGGGCCGCGTGACGCCGATGAAGTGCGCGAAGTCGAACAGCTCGTCGGCCTTGTGCCAGGTCAGGATCTGTTCGAGCGCGTCGGCGCCGGTGATGAAGAACAGCTCGTCTTCGGGGTACTCGGCGTGCAGGTCGCGCAGGGTGTCGACGGTGTAGGTCGGGCCGCCGCGGTCGATGTCGACGCGGCTGACGGAGAAGACCGGGTTGGACGCGGTCGCGATCACCGTCATCAGGTAGCGGTCCTCGGCCTTGGTCACCTCGCGGCTCGTCTTCTGCCACGGCTGCCCCGTCGGGACGAAGATCACCTCGTCGAGCCCGAACCGGGACTGGACCTCGCTGGCCGCGACGAGGTGGCCGTGGTGCACGGGGTCGAAGGTGCCGCCCATGACCCCGATCCGCCGTGGTGACATGAGCGAAGAGCCTATAAGGCCGGGCGCCGCCGGGCCGGGTGCTCTTCGCCACCCCGCCCGACCGGGTAAAACCTGTGATCTGAGTCACATTACAGTCGGTTTCGGTCGCAAACTCTCCGTTCGCGGCGCCGCCGATTCCCGTTCTGTCGGTGTCATGGGGTAGACGTGGGGACGTGGACACGACCAGCACCACCTCAGCCCTCCGCGACCGCGCCGAGACCCTCCTCCGGGCATTGGCCGGCGACGCGGCGAAGCTGCGCGAAGACCAATGGACGGCCATCGAGGCCTTGGTCGCGCAGCGGCGCCGCGCGCTGGTCGTGCAGCGCACCGGGTGGGGCAAGTCGGCCGTGTACTTCCTGGCCACGGCCTTGCTGCGCGAGCAGGGCAGCGGGCCGACGGTCATCGTCTCGCCACTGCTGGCACTGATGCGCAACCAGATCTCGGCCGCGGCGCGGGCCGGGATCCACGCGGCCACGATGAACTCCGCGAATCCCCAGGAGTGGGACCAGGTCCAGGCGTCGGTCGCGGCCGGCGAGGTGGACGTCCTGCTGGTCAGCCCCGAACGGCTGAACAACCCGGACTTCCGCGACAACGTGCTGCCGAAGCTGACCGCGAGCACCGGGCTGCTGGTGGTCGACGAGGCACACTGCATTTCGGACTGGGGCCACGACTTCCGGCCGGACTACCGGCGGCTGCGCACGCTGCTGGGCGACCTCCCGGAGGGCGTGCCGGTGCTGGCGACCACGGCGACCGCGAACGACCGCGTGGTCACCGACGTCGCCGAGCAGCTGGGCCTCGGCACCGGCGCGGACACGCTGGTGCTGCGCGGCAGCCTCGACCGGGAAAGCCTGCGGCTGTCGGTGTGCCGGCTGCCGACGTCGCAGGCGCGGCTGGCCTGGCTCGCGGAGCACCTGGCCGAACTGCCGGGGTCCGGCATCATCTACGGCCTCACCGTCGCGGCGGCGCATGACGTCGCGTCGCTGCTGAAGGACCGCGGTTACCCGGTGGCGGCCTACACCGGCAAGACCGACCCGGCCGACCGGCAGGCGGCCGAGGACGACCTCCTGGGCAACCGCGTCAAGGCCTTGGTCGCGACGTCCGCGCTGGGCATGGGGTTCGACAAGCCGGACCTCGGGTTCGTCGTGCACCTCGGCGCGCCGTCGTCGCCGATCGCCTACTACCAGCAGGTCGGCCGCGCCGGGCGTGGCGTGGAGCGCGCGGAGGTCGTGCTGCTGCCCGGCGAGGAGGACAAGGCGATCTGGGCGTACTTCGGGTCGCTGGCCTTCCCGGACGAACTGCGGGTGACGCAGGTGCTGAACACCCTCGCGTACGCCGACCGTCCACTGTCGACAGCCGCACTCGAGCCGTCGGTCGAGCTTTCCCGGTCCCGGCTGGAAATGGTGCTCAAGGTGCTGGACGTCGACGGCGCGGTCCGGCGGGTGAAGGGCGGCTGGACGAGCACCGGCGAGGAATGGCAGTACGACCGCGGGCGGTACCGGCGGGTCGCGGAGGCGCGCGACCGCGAGCAGGAGGCGATGCTCGGCTACCTCGCGACCAGTGGCTGCCGGATGGAGTACCTGCGGCGCCAGCTCGACGACCCCGAGGCGACGCCGTGCGGGCGGTGCGACAACTGCACCGGGCAGCACTGGGACACGACGGTGGCCGAAGACGTCGCCGAAGCGACCCGCGAACGCCTGCAGCGGCCCGGTGTCGAGGTCGCGCCGCGGAAGCAGTGGCCGACCGGCATGTCCTCTTTGGACGTCCCGGTGTCCGGGCGGATCTCGGCCGACGACCAGGCCGAGCCGGGCCAGGTGCTCGGGCGGCTCACCGACGTCGGGTGGGGCAACCGGCTGCGGGAGCTCGTGGGACCACAGGCGCAAGACGCCGAAGTGCCGGACTCGGTGTTCAAGGCCTGCGTCCAGGTGCTCGCCGGCTGGCAGTGGGCACAACGGCCGGTGGCGGTCGTCGCGGTGCCGTCGTCGACGCGGCCACAGCTCGTGTACAGCCTCGCCACCCGGCTGGCCGAGATCGGCAGGCTGGACTTCCTGGGCGCGCTCGACGCCGAGGGACCACCACCACGCCAGGCGAACAGCGCCCAACGGCTGGCCGACCTGTGGCGGCGGATGAGCATGCCTGCCGACCTCGCGGAGACACTGCCGTCCGGGCCGGTGCTGCTGGTGGACGACGTCATCGACACCGGCTGGACGATGACGCTGGCCGCGCGACTGCTGCGGCGGGCCGGAGCGCCGGCGGTGCTGCCGTTCGCGCTGGCCAGCACAGCCTGAGGAAGAGGACGACGGGGAGAGGAGACAGTCAGGATCTTTCGCACTGCGAAGGAATGTGGCAAAGTCCCGTTCCACCTTCGGGTGACGGGAGGCCGCCATGACCGAGTCCACCGTGCAGGAGCAGCGCCACCGGCTGCCGGTGCGCAAGCTGTTCGCGGCGAGCGCCGGCAACGCGCTGGAGTGGTTCGACTGGACGATCTACGCGACGTTCAGCATCTACTTCGCCGGTGCGTTCTTCCCCGCCGGGAACGACACCCTCGCGCTGATCAACACCTTCGCCACGTACGCGCTCGCGTTCTTCTTCCGGCCGCTCGGCGGCGTTCTGCTCGGCCGGTTCGCCGACACCCGCGGCCGGAAACCCGCCATGATCCTCACCATCCTGCTCATGGCGGGCGGGTCGGTGGCGATCGGGCTGCTGCCGACGTTCGCGCAGGTCGGCTGGCTGGCGCCGATCCTGCTGCTGCTCGCGCGCGTCGCGCAGGGGCTGTCGCTCGGCGGCGAGGTGTCGAACGCGTCGGCCTACCTGGGCGAGATCGCGCCGCCCGCGCGTCGCGGCCGGTACTCGGCGTTCTTCTACATCTCGACCGGCTCGGCGGTGCTGGTCGCGACCGTGCTCGGCTTCGTCCTGGCCCGCACGCTCGACAAGGCGCAGCTCACGGCGTGGGGCTGGCGGCTGCCGTTCCTGCTGGGCGGCGTCTTCGGCCTGGTTGGGCTGTGGCTGCGCCGCAGCCTCGCCGAAACCGAGCTGTTCGAGCAGACGAAGACCAAGGCGCGGAAGATCGAGCGGCCGCTGCTGACCACGCTGACGCACCACCCGAAGGCCGTCGGCAGGCTCGTCGGCTTCACCATGCTGTCGACGCTTTGCTACTACACGTTCTTCAGCGCGCTCACGTCGTTCGCGGTGAAGAACCGGCACGCCGACGCGGACGCCGTCTTCCTCGCGCTTTCGGTCGGCACGGCGTTGTTCATCGCGCTGCAGTACCCGCTCGGCGCGTTGTCGGACCGGTTCGGCCGGAAGCCGCAGCTGCTCGTGTGGTCCGGGGCGACCGCGGTCGTCGTGGTACCGCTGTCCACTTTGATCGGTCCCGGGATCGGCGGGCTGCTCGTGGTGTTCTGCGTCGGGCTCGGGTTGTACACGGCGATGACGTCGATCGCGCCGGCCATCATGAGCGAGCTGTTCCCGACCGAACTGCGCGGACTCGGCATCGGGGCCTGGTACAACCTGACCGTCGCGATCTTCGGCGGCACCGCTCCCCTGCTCATCACGCTGTTCGGTGCCGTGTCGCAGACGCTCTACTTCTGGTACGTCGCCGTGGGCGCCGCGATCGCGTTCGCCGTCATCCTCACGCTGCCCGAGACCAAGGGCAGCGAGCTGCGGTAAACCCTTCGTCATCGGCCGGTCACGCTCGCTACGCTGCGGGCTTCCGTGACCGAGCCGAAGGAGGGACACCGTGCAGCAGACCGCCGACGTTACCGAGGAGCTGGCGCGCCGCGTGGTGACCGCCGCCGGCCGGGCGCTCGACATCGAACTGACGCCGGAACAGGCGCTGGTCCAGGTGTCGCCGCGCGAAGGCGTCGACTACCAGGCCAACCTCGCGATGCGCCTCGGCAAGCGGCTCGGCCGGCCGCCGCGCGACGTCGCCGAGGCGATCGCCGGGGCACTGGAGCTCGACGGGATCGCCGAGCAGCCGGAAGTCGCCGGGCCGGGCTTCCTCAACTTCGTGCTGCGCACGGGATGGCTCGCGGCGCGCGCCGGCGCGCTGCTCGGCGATCCGCGTCTCGGCGTGCCGGCGACCACCGCGCCCCGGCGGATCGCGCTCGACTACAGCAGTCCCAACGTCGCCAAGGAAATGCACGTCGGGCACCTGCGCTCGTCCGTGATCGGCGACGCGCTTGCCCGCCTGCTGCGGTTCGCCGGCCACGACGTCCTGCCGCACAACCACCTCGGCGACTGGGGCACGCCGTTCGGCATGCTCATCGAACACCTCCTCGACGTCTCCGGCGGGCACCACGCGATCGCCGACCTCGACGCCTTCTACCGCGAAGCACGCCGGAAGTTCGACAGCGACGAAGCGTTCGCGACGCGGGCGCGCACGCGCGTCGTCAAGCTGCAGAGCGGCGACGAAGACACCCTCGCCGTCTGGCAGGAGCTCGTCGACGAGTCGACCCGGCACTTCAACGAGGTCTACGCTCTGCTCGGGATTTCCTTGACGGACAAGGACATCTACGGCGAAAGCTTCTACAATCCGTACCTCGCCGCGGTCGTCGACGACCTCGAGGAAGCCGGCCTGACGGAAGTCAGCGACGGTGCCATCTGCGTGTTCCCCGAAGGCTTCCGCAACCGCGAGGGCGACCGGCTGCCGCTGATCGTCCGCAAGCGCGACGGCGGCTACGGGTACGCCGCCACGGACCTCGCGACCGTCCGGTACTGGACGGCCGAACGCGGCGCGACCGACTTGCTCTACGTCGTCGGCACGCCGCAGGCGCAGCACTTCGCGATGCTGTTCGCCACCTGCCGCGCGGCGGGCTGGCTCACCGGGCACGCCGAGCACGTCGGCTTCGGCACGGTTCTCGGCGCGGACGGCAAGACCATGCGAACCCGGGCCGGCGAGACCGTCAAGCTGGCCGACCTGCTCACCGAAGCCGTGACGCAGGCAGCCGCAGTCGTCGCCGAACGCAGTGAGCTCGACGCGGCGGAACAGGCCGAAGTCGCGCGGGCCGTCGGCATCGGCGCGGTCAAGTACGCGGACCTGTCCGGTGACCGCGAGCGCGACTACGTCTTCGCGTGGGACCGCATGCTGGCCAAGGAGGGCAACACCTCGGTGTACCTGCAGTACGCGCACGCGCGGACGCAGTCGATCCTCCGCAAGGCGGGCGGGCTGCCCGGCGGCACCGACGTACTGCTCGAAGCACCGGCGGAACGGGCGTTGGCGTTGAAGCTGCTCCAGTTCGGCGAAGCACTCACAGCGGCGACGAACGCCTACGCGCCGCACAAGCTCTGTACGTACCTGTACGAGACTGCGGTCGCTTTCTCGCAGTTCTTCGAGAAATGTCCGGTACTGAAGGCGCCTTCGCCGGCGTTGCGTGCGTCGCGGCTGAGGTTGACCGCGCTGACGTCACAGACACTCGTCCTCGGACTCGAACTGCTCGGTATCGAAGCACCCGAACGGCTTTAGGGGGCCAGCAGCGTCACCAGTTCGTCCGCGAGGCCGCGGTCGACCGGTTCGCGCGTCGCGAGGAGCCGGTACCAGAGCGTCCCGAACACGACGTCGATCACCGTGCCGGGCGCCACGCCGGCCGGGAGTTCGCCGCGCTCGCGGGCGCGGTCGACGAGCGTGGCGAGCGCGTCGCGGCGGCGGAACAGGAAGTCTTCGCGGAACCGTTTGCCGAAGTCCGGGTCGATCTGGGCCTGGGCCATCAGCGCCCGGAGCGTGTCCGCGACCGGGGATTTGCCGCCCAGCTCGAACGTGCTCTTGAGGAAGCCCGCCAGGTCGGCGCGGAACGAGCCGGCGTCGGGGACGGGGATCTGCAGGTCGGCCTTGGTCGCGAGCGCGTCGAGCAGAACGTCGGCCTTCGACGGCCACCAGCGGTAGATCGTCTGCTTGCCGACGCCCGAACGCGCGGCGATGCCTTCGATGGTCAGCGCGCCGTAGCCGGCGTCGGCGACCAGTTCGAGCGTCGCGGCGAGGATGGCCTGCCGGCTCTGCTCGCTGCGCTTGCGGCCGGGGCGGGACTGGTCGGTCATGGGATCCGATGGTAGCGTCGATTTCGAAACGAGACGTACCGGTTCGAAATGAGGAACAAGATGAGCATCGCTCTCGTGGCCGGCGGCACTTCGGGCATCGGCCTGGCGACCGCGCGACGGCTGCAGCAGCGGGGATACGACGTCCACGTCACCGGCCGCGGCAAGGAGCGCCTGGACGACATCGCGCTGAGCGACCCGGAGCTGACCGGGCACCAGGCCGACGGCGGCGACGCCACGGCCATGGCCGCGCTGGCGGAGTCGCTCGGGACGGTCGACGTCCTGGTGGTGAGCCTGTCCGGCACCGAAGGAATGGGGCCGATCGAGTCGCTGGACCTCGCGATGCTGCGGCGGGCGTTCGACGCGAAGTTCTGGGCGCACCTGACGACGATCCAGGCGGTGCTGCCGCACCTGGCAGCGGACGGCTCGATCACGCTGCTCAGCGCGATCACGGCCCGCGCGGCCATGGCCGGCACGGCGGGGATCGGCGCACTGAACGCGGCGATCGAGGCGCTGGTCAAGCCGCTGGCGGTCGAGCTGGCGCCGAGGCGGGTCAACGCGGTGTCGCCGGGCGTGGTCGACACGGCGTGGTGGAACGGCTTCCCGGCGGAAATGCGGGAGGGGTTCTTCGCGCAGACGGCGGCTTCGATCCCGGCTCGCCGAGTCGCGACCGCGGACGACGTGGCGGAGGTGGTGACGCTGGCGGCGACGAACCGGAACCTGACCGGCACGGTCTTCGAGGCCGATGGCGGGGCGCGGCTGGTCTCGTTGGGCTGAGCATGGCTGGCGCTCTCTGCCGAGAGCGCCAGCCAACGGCGGTATCACCCGTGATCCGCGGCGATCTCGCGTGGTTGAGGGCGGATCTCGCGTGACTGAAGGCGCGACTCGCGTGATCAGAGGCGGGCCTCGCGTGACTGGAGGCGCAACTCGCGTGATTGCAGGCGGATCTCGCGTGATTGAGGGGGCGACACGTGTGATTGGGGGGTCGACACGGCGACCCGGGGGTCAGGGGCGGAGGGGGACCAGGTCGTCGGCGTGGACTACCTCGCGGCGTTGCTCCTCCGGGAGCTCCGGGGTTGAACGGCCGATCAGCTCCGGGAGTTCCGTTGCGTCGAAGGCGACCACTCCGCGGGCCACCGGGCGGTCCTTCGCGTCGACCAGGTCGACCACGTCGCCCGCCTGGAACTCGCCGTCCACGCCGGTGATTCCCGCCGCCAGGAGGGACCTGCGGCGGCGGACCACCGCTGTCACCGCGCCGTCGTCGAGGCGGAGCTTGCCTGTCGTGTCCGCTGCGTAGCCCAGCCAGAAGCGGCGGGCCGACAGGCGGGTGTCCGCCGGGGCGAACGCCGTGCCCGGGGACGCCGACGTCAATGCCGCCGAGGCTTCCGACGCCGCTGCCAGCAGCACCGGGATGCCCGCGCCCGCCGCCGTGCGGGCGGCCGCGAGCTTCGACACCATGCCGCCCGTTCCCAGGCCGGAGCTGGACATGCCGACCGATATACCATCCACGTCGGACTCGGACAGCACCTCAGTCAGCTTGCGGGTCGCGCCGCCGCGCGGGTCGCCGTCGTACAGGCCGTCCACATCGGACAGCAGGACCAGCGCGTCCGCGCCGATCAGGTGGGCCACCAACGCTGCCAGGCGGTCGTTGTCGCCGAAGCGGATTTCCTCGGTCGCCACCGTGTCGTTCTCGTTGACGACCGGGACCGCACCCAGCGCCAGCAGCCGCGAGAACGTCCGCTGCGCGTTGCGATAGTGCGACCGGCGGACGACGTCGTCCGACGTGAGCAGCACCTGTCCGACCGTCAGCGAGTACCGCCCGAACGACTCGGCGTACGCGTGCGCCAGCGCCAGCTGCCCGACGCTCGCCGCCGCCTGCTGGGTCGCGAGGTCGCGCGGGCGCTTGCCCAGCGAGAGCGGGGCCAGGCCGGCGCCGATCGCGCCCGAGGACACCAGGACGATCTGGGTCTCCCGGGCGACGCGCTCGGCGATCGCGTCGACCAGCGCGTCGAGCCGGGCCACGTCGAGCCCGCTGCCCGCCGTCGTCAGCGCCGACGAGCCGACCTTGACCACCAGCCGCCGCGCGGCAGCGATGGCTTCGCGCGTGCCGCTCACTCCTCGACGTCCAGGTCGTCCTCGAACTCGCCCGTGCCTTCGCGCCGGATCCGGCGGGCTTCCTTGCGCTCGGTGGCGCCGATCCGGTCGGTGCGCTCCAGCCGGACGTCGGTGCCACGCCCGGACAGGTGGACCGCCACCGACGGTGTCGACGGCTCCCACTCGAACTGGACGTCGCCGATCGTGACCGGGCTGCCGGGCTTCGCGCCGAGTTTCGCCAGCTCGTCCTCGACGCCGAGGCGGTTGAGCCGGTCGGCGAGGTAGCCGACGGCCTCGTCGTTGCCGAAGTCGGTCTGGCGGATCCACCGCTCCGGGCGCGCGCCGCGGATGATGAACGCACCCTCTTCCTCCGGGTCGACCTCGACGGTGAAGCCGGAGTCGTCGACGGCGAGCGGCCGCAGGACGATCTTCTCCGGCTCCAGCACCGGCTGCGCCTCGCGGTACTTCTCGACGATCGCGGCCAGCGCGAACGTCAGCTCCCGCAGGCCCTTGCGCGACGCCGTCGAGACCTCGAAGACCTGCAGGCCGCGAGCCTCGAAGTCGGGACGGACGAACTCGGCGAGCTCGGCCGCCTCCGGGACGTCGATCTTGTTGAGGACGACGACGCGCGGCCGTTCTTCGAGCTTCCCGCCGAGGCTCGGCGTGTACTTCGCGAGCTCCTCCTCCAGAGCGTCCACATCGGACACCGGGTCGCGGCCGGGCTCCAGCGTCGCGCAGTCGACGACGTGGACCAGCACCGCGCAGCGCTCGATGTGGCGGAGGAAGTCGAGGCCCAGGCCCTTGCCCTCGGACGCGCCGGGGATGAGGCCGGGCACGTCGGCCATCGTGAACACCGTGTCGCCGCCGGTGATGACGCCGAGGTTCGGCACCAGCGTGGTGAACGGGTAGTCGGCGATCTTCGGCTTGGCCGCGGACAGCACCGAGATCAGCGACGACTTGCCTGCGGACGGGAAGCCCAGCAGGCCGACGTCGGCGACCGAGCGCAGCTCCAGCGTCAGGCTCCGGGCCTCACCCGGCTCGCCCAGCAGCGCGAACCCGGGGGCCTTGCGGGCCTTCGACGCCAGCGCCGCGTTGCCCAGGCCGCCGCGGCCGCCCTGGGCGGCGACGAACGTGGTGCCCGGGCCGATCAGGTCGGCGACCATCTCGCCGTCTTCGGTGAACACGACGGTGCCGGACGGCACCTTCATGACCAGGGTCTCCCCCGCCGCGCCCGCGCGGTTGCTGCCCTGGCCCATCTTGCCGTTGCCGGCCTTGGCGTGCGGGCGGAAGTGGAAGTCGAGCAGGGTGTGGACGTTCGGGTCGACGACCAGCAGGACGTCGCCGCCGTTGCCGCCGTTGCCGCCGTCGGGGCCGCCGAGGGGCTTGAACTTCTCGCGGTGCACCGAGGCACAGCCGTTGCCCCCGTCACCGGCGGTCAGGTGGATGACCGCGCGGTCCACGAACCGGGACGCCATGACTTGCCTCTTTCACTCGCGAGCAGGGGTTACACAAAACAAACGAGGGGTGGCACCGGATATTCCGGCCCCACCCCTCGTCAGAGGTCTAGACAGAAGCCGAAATCAGGCTTCCGACGGCACGATGTTGACCGTCTTGCGGCCACGCTTCTCGCCGAACTGGACCGCGCCGGCGGCCAGGGCGAACAGCGTGTCGTCGCCGCCACGGCCGACGTTCACGCCGGGGTGGAACTTGGTGCCGCGCTGGCGGATCAGGATCTCGCCGGCGTTGACTTCCTGGCCGCCGAAGCGCTTGACGCCGAGGCGCTGCGCGTTCGAGTCACGACCGTTGCGGGAGCTGGACGCACCCTTCTTGTGAGCCATAGCTCAGTCCTCTTTCAGTCTTACGAAGATCCGGAGAAACCCTTACAGGGAGATGGCGGTGACCTCGACGCGGGTCAGCTTCTGCCGGTGACCCTGGCGCTTGTGGTAGCCCGTCTTGTTCTTGAACTTGTGGATCCGGATCTTCGGACCCTTGGTCTGCTCGACGACCTTGCCGGTGACCGAGACCTTCGCCAACGCGTCGGCGTCCGTGGTGACCTCGCCACCGTCGACGTACAGAACGGCGGGGAGGATGTGCTCGGTGCCCGGCTTGCCCTCGAGCTTCTCGACCTCGACCACGTCGCCGACGGCCACCTTGTACTGCTTGCCGCCGGTCTTGACGATCGCGTACGCCGACACGGAAGTCTCCTGCATTACTCGACAATGGGTGGGGGCTCCGCGCGATCGGCCCACCTTGTGGAACGGCGGTCCTGGACTCGCGCAGGCGACCTGCTCTGGTGGCAGGCCGTACTACAGGTTACGTGGGGTGCCCCGGTGCGTTACCACCGGGGTCCCCCTAGTTGTTCACTTGCTCTGGTCGGAGGCGTGCACCGGCGGGCCCGCCGGCCGCGACGCCGCCCGGCGCGGACGGCGCCGGGCGGAGCGCACGGCGGGTTCGGGCACGCTGACCTCGGGCTCGGCGACCGGCTCGGCGGCCTCCGAAGACGCGGCCGCCGGAGACACGGCCTCCGGAGACAAGGCCGCCGTGACCGGCTCCTCCGCCGGTTCCGGGGCTGCGGATCGCTCGACCTCGAGCTCCTCGTCCTGCGGGACCGGCACCTCGTCGGCCTCGGTGGTCACCGGGGCGCCGGCGACCTCCACGGCGGGCTCGGCGGGCGGCTCGGCCGTGACCGGCGTCTCGTCGGCCTCCGTGGTCGCCGGGACGTCCGCGACCTCGCGGGCGGGCCCGTTGCCGTTCAGCGCGCCGTGGTCGTGCTCCTTGGCGGCCTTCGAGGCGTTCGCCATCGCCGCCACGGCGGAGGCGATCGACTCGCGCTTCTCGGGCGGCGGGACCGCGTGGACCTCGCTCTTGGCGGCTTCGGCCTGCTCCTTGGCGGCCTCCTCGCCCTTGCCGCGGCCCCGCGACCGGCGGGAGCTCTTCTCCGCGCCGCCGCTGGTGCCACCGCCGCCGTTGCCACCGCCGTTGCCGCCGTGGTTCTGCCCGGCGCCGCTGGTGCGCTGCGGCTCGGTCGAGACGACGACGCCGCGGCCCTTGCAGTGCTCGCACGGCGTCGAGAACGCCTCCAGCAGGCCGGTGCCGATCTTCTTGCGGGTCATCTGCACGAGGCCGAGCGAGGTGACCTCGGCGACCTGGTGGCGCGTGCGGTCGCGGCCGAGGCACTCGGTGAGGCGGCGCAGCACCAGCTCGCGGTTGGACTCGAGCACCATGTCGATGAAGTCGATGACGATGATGCCGCCGATGTCCCGCAGCCGGAGCTGGCGGACGATCTCCTCCGCCGACTCCAGGTTGTTGCGGGTCACCGTCTCCTCGAGGTTGCCACCCGAACCAGTGAACTTGCCGGTGTTGACGTCGATGACCGTCATCGCCTCGGTGCGGTCGATGACCAGGTAACCGCCGCTGGGCAGCCAGACCTTCCGGTCGAGCGCCTTGGTGATCTGCTCGTCGATCCGGTGGTCGGCGAACGCGCTGCCGGTGCCGGTGTAGCGCTTGAGGCGCTCGGTGAGCTCCGGCGCGACGTGGCTGACGTAGCCGTTGATCGTCTCCCAGGACCGGTTGCCCTGGATCTCCAGCTTGGTGAAGTCCTCGGTGAAGAGGTCACGCACGACCTTGACCAGCAGGTCGGGCTCTTCGTAGAGCATGGTCGGCGCGCCGCCCTTCTTGCCGGAACCGGCGGCGGCCTTCTCCTTGATGACGTCCCACTGCGCCTTCAGGCGGTCGACGTCGCGGCCCAGCTCCTCCTCGCCGATGCCCTCGGAGGCGGTGCGGATGATCACACCCGCGTCCTCGGGGACGATCCGCTTGAGGATGTCCTTGAGCCGGCGGCGCTCGTTTTCCGGCAGCTTGCGGGAGATGCCGGTGGCGCCGCCCGCGGGGACGTACACCAGGAAGCGGCCGGGCAGCGAGATCTGCGTGGTGAGCCGGGCGCCCTTGTGCCCGACCGGGTCCTTGGTGACCTGGACCAGCACGGAGTCGCCGGTGGACAGCGCCTGCTCGATCTTGCGGGCCTTGCCCTCCAGGCCGGCGGCGTCCCAGTCGACCTCGCCGGCGTACAGCACGGCGTTGCGGCCGCGGCCGATGTCGATAAACGCGGCCTCCATGCTCGGCAGCACGTTCTGGACGCGGCCGAGGTAGACGTTGCCGACGATCGAGCCGGAGCCCGACTGCGTGACGAAGTGCTCGACGAGGACGCCGTCCTCGAGCACCGCGATCTGGGTGGAGTCGCCGTGTTCGGCGACGACCATCGTGCGCTCGACCGACTCGCGCCGGGCCAGGAACTCGGCCTCGGACAGGATCGGGGCGCGGCGGCGGCCCGCCTCGCGGCCGTCGCGGCGGCGCTGGCGCTTGGCCTCCAGCCGGGTCGACCCGCGGACGCTGCGCACCTCGTCGCGCGCCGGGCGCTCGGGCTGCTCGGCCTTCGCCTGGCGGACGTGCGTGACGGTGTTGGGCGGGTCGTCGGTGCTCTCGGCCTCGTCGCCGTCCGAGCCCTTGCGGCGACGACGGCGGCGGCGACGACGGCTGCCGCCTTCGCCCTCTTCGGCGTCGGCGTCGCTCTCGGGCTCCGAAGACGACTCAGCCGAGTCGGCGGCGTCCTCGGCCTCTTCGGTGTCCGCTTCGGGCTTTTCGCCGGCCTTGTCGTCACCGTTGCGGCCACGGCGGCGCGGCTGCTGCTCCTCGGCCTGGTCGTCCTCGGTTTCGGCGGTCTCGTCGCCGCCCTCGGCGCCCTTGCCCCGGCCACGGCCGCGACGGCCACGGCGGCGCCGACGGCGGCTGCCACCGTCCTCGCCGTCTTCGTCGGCGCCGGTGTCCGGTGTGGTGTCTTCGGCCTCTTCCTCGGCGACCTCGGGCTCGGGGCGCGACGGCGGCTCCGCGAACGGGTCGGCGGGCTTGCGGACCGGCTTGGCCGCCCGCTCGGCGGGCTCCGGCGGCAGGAAGACCGGCGACGGCGCGGCGAACACCGGCAGGTGCGCGCGGGTCTTCTGGCGCGGCCGCGGCTTCTCGTCCTCGACGACCGGGGCCTCGGCGACCGGGGCCGCGGCGACCGGCACCTCGGGCACCGGCGGCCGGGTCTCCACCGGCGCCTGGGCCGCCGGGGTCTCCGGCTCGGTCGTCGTGTCTTCGGTCTCACCGGGCGCGAAGGCCTCGGCCACCTTCAGCGCCACGTCCCTGGTGACGCTCGACTGCGCGCTGCGCACGCTTTCGCCCAGCTCGGCGAGCTTCGCGAGGACGTCCCGGCTGTGCGACTCGAGCAGCTTGGCCAGCGCGTGCACCCGGATCCGGGCGGGCAGGTCGGCCAGCGGGCCGCTCGTGGGTGTGGCGGGATTCCCGCCGGTGTGCTCGGCGGGTGTTTCCGCGTTCGACATGTGTCTCCTCCGCCCCCGGGCGCGTCTGCCGGTTCGCACCGGCAGGGACGCGGCCGCGCAGGGGCCCCTTTCTGATCGTTGCCGCCGTGGTGGTCACCAGCGGCGGGAATCCTTGCCCGACGACCGGGCGCACCACCGCTGCCGATGGGACGCAACCCGGTCAAAGGTCTGCTCGGCGGCGTGCATAAGGCACTCGCGGCCCCCGGGCCGCCCGCCACGTCGTCCAGCCGCCCGGTTCGCGGGCGGCGACGCGCGTCGCGGGAGTCCACGCACATCACCGGGCCACAACGCCGCAGGCAGCACCTCTCACGTGCGCCCCGCGGCCCAGCGGCCACCCCGAGTATCCCACACCGGGTGACCACTCCGGTGTACTCGGTACCTCCCGCAGGCACCCGGGCGCGCCGTACGGTCCCCATCCACCCCACGGCCGGGGGAACTTCGCCGCAGCGCTTGTCCGCCGGGCACGGGGTGGCTACCGTGCGGCTCGGGGTGACCGGGATCTCGCGGGCCGGCACCCGCGGTCCCTGCATCCGGTGGGAGGTCCGGTGTCCCTGCTGGCGCGGCCGCTGCGGGCGGCCGTGTGCACCGTCCTGGTGCTTTCGGGATGCGTCACCGCCGGTCCGGCGGCGGCCGACACCGCCTGCGCCCACGGCCGGGCCCTCCGCTACGTCGTCACCTTCGACCGCGGCACCCCCGAGGCCGGCGCCCGCTCCGAGATCGCGGACGCCTGCGGCGCCACCACCGTCTACTACCCGCAGATCGCCGTCGCCGTCGCCACCTCCGGCGACCCGGGGTTCGGCGGGCGGATCGGGCTCGACCGGGCGTTCAGCGCGCAGGCCGAGCGGCTGGCCGCGCAGCGCGCCGCCGACGTGAAGCCGCAGCCCGCGCGGCGGACGCTGCCCCCGACCGATCCGGCGGAGGTGCCGCCGGTGGACCTGGGCGGGCAGCAGTGGGACATGCGGATGATCGGCGCCGGCGAAGGCCAGGCCGGGCAACGTGACGTCGTCGTCGGCGTGCTCGACTCCGGGATCGACCCCGACCACCCGGACCTCGCCGACGCGCTGGACCCGGCCGACTCCGCCGGCTGCCTGACCGGCGCTCCCGACCGTTCGCCGTCGGCCTGGGCGCCGACGACGTCGGTGCACGGCACGCACGTGGCGGGCATCATCGCGGCGGCCGACGACGGGCGCGGGGTGACCGGTGTGGCGCCCGGGGTGCGAGTGGCGTCGGTGAAGGTGATCGACGACCGCGGCTACGCCGACCCGGAGGCCGCGGTGTGCGGCCTGATGTGGGCGGCCGCCCGGCACATGCGGCTGACGAACAGCAGCTACTTCGTCAACCCGTGGTCGCTGTCGTGCATCCGCGGCAGCGACCGCGGCGTGGTGCACGAGGTGCTGGCCCGCGCGGTCGAGTACAGCACGTCGGCGGGGACGTTGAACGTGGCGGCGGCGACCAACGAGGCCGTCGACCTGACGCCGTCGGCGCGTTCGGGATCCGGCGGGGCGGGCACCGGCTGCGAGGCCCTGCCGGCCGGGCTGCGGGACGTCGTCGCGGTGTCGGCCGTCGGCGCCGACCGGGTGAAGGCGGGGTACAGCTCGTACGGGCTCGGCGTGATCGACGTCACGGCGCCGGGTGGGGAGACCGGCGAGTGCGTGCTGTCGACGGTGCCGGGCGGCTACGCGCCGCTGTGCGGGACGTCGATGGCGGCACCGCACGTCACCGGGGTGCTGGCGCTGCTGGCGTCCGGCTCGGAGAAGGCCGGCCCGCGCCAGCTGCGGCGGACCCTGGAGGCGCAGGCGACGCCGATGCCGTGCCCGGCCGACTACGACCTGACCGGGGACGGGCTGCAGGACGCGTACTGCGCGGGGTACGAGGGGTACAACGGGTTCTACGGGCACGGGATGGTGCGTGTTCCGGAGCCGGCCGCCGTGCCGGGTGGGCGGCCCGACCAGGCCCGCTGAGCCCTGCCGGCTCGGGCGGCTCGGGCGGCTCGGGCGGGAAGCCGGATCTCGCGTGATTCGGGGCCGATCTCGCGTGATCGGAGCCGGAACTCGCGTGATCGGGGCCGAGACTCGCGTGATTGGGGCCGGGACTCGCGTGATTGAAGGCGGGACTCGCGTGATTGGGTGGGCATCGCGTCAGGTGAGGAGGAGCTTGGCGATGCGGCGGGTCGAGGCCCACAGGCCCACCGCGCCGAGCAGGACCAGGTACGCCAGGTTGATCAGCATGCTGCCGGACAGCAGGCCCGTCGCGAGGCCGCGCATCAGCTCGATCGCGTGGTAGAGCGGAAGGCAGCGGACCACCCACTGCAGCGGCTCCGGGTACACCGACAGCGGGAAGAACGTCGTCGCGAAGAGGAACATCGGGGTCAGGCCCAGCTGGATGTAGTCGAACTGGGCGGTCGACCGCAGGAACGTCACCAGTGCCATGCCGATCGCCGAGAACGCCAGGCCCACCAGCAGCGCCGCCGGGACCATCAGCAGGGCCCACCACGACGCCAGCAGGCCCATCGCCGCCGCGATCGCGAGGAACGCCACCGCGTAGATGCCGCCGCGCGTGATCGCCCAGCCGATCTCGCCCAGTGCGACGTCCAGCGGGCCGATCGGGGTCGCCAGCATCGCGTCGTACAGCTTCGCGTAGCGCAGCTTGAAGAACAGGTTGTACGTCGATTCGAAGACGGCGCCGTTCATCGCCGACGTCGCCAGCAGGGCCGGCGCGACGAACGCGACGTAGCTCATCGGGTGCCCGCCGGGGCCCGTCACCTCGGTGACCAGCTTGCCGAACCCCAGCTGGAACGCCAGCAGGTAGAGGAACGGCTCGACCGCACCGGACAGGAAGATCAGCCAGCTGCCGCGGTACACCATCACCGAGCGCTCGACGAGCGTGCGGGCGCGGCCCGCGTACAGCGCGGGCGGGAGGATGCGCAGGAACAGTCCGGCGCGGGTTTCGACGGTCGTCATTCAGACCACCAGCCTCCGGTAGAAGGCCCGGTGCGCGAGCGCCCACCCGGCCGCGAACAACACCGCCAGCACGGCGAGGTGCCCGAGCATCGCCCCGGCGCCGACGCCGCCGATGCTCACGCCGCGGGCCAGCTGCGTGCCGTGCCACAGCGGGGAAAGCCAGGCCAGCCAGCGGATGGCGCCCGGCAGCTGGGAGATCGGGAAGAACGTGCCGGAGAACAACGTCATCGGGATCAGGACGAACCGGAAGATCAACCCGAAGCGCTGGCCCTCGTCGAAGGTGTGCGCGGCGAGCGCGGTCATCGGCGTGGCGCAGGCGAGCCCGGTGACGGTGCCGGCCAGGATCACCAGCAGCACGCCCGGCCCGGTCCAGGCGCCGAAGAACAGCGCGACGAGCGCGTAGATCGCGCCGGCCAGCGTCAGCCGCAGGGCCGACCAGATCAGGTGGCCGCCGACCACCTGCCCCGGTGACACCGGCGTGGCCGTGACCGCCAGGTACTCCTTCTGCCACTTGAACCCGGAGAGGACGGGGTAGCTCGACTCGCCGACGGCCTGCTGCGCGGCCCCGGCGGCCAGCAGCGCGGGCGCGATGTACTGCAGGTACGACAGGCCGCCGGTGGCCGCGCCGGGCTGCACCTGCGACCCGAAGCCGAGCCCCATCGCGGCGAGGAACAGCACCGGCTGCAGGCCGGTCGAGTACAAAGTGGACACCCAGTGCCTGCGGTACCAGGTCCACCGCCCCTCGACCTGCAGCCAGGCGCCGTGCCACTTGCCGACCACCCGGCCGGTCGAGATCGTCGCCATCAGTCGACCAGCGTCCGGCCCGTGAGCCGGAGGAAGACGTCCTCCAGCGAGCTGCGGCGGACCAGGCTCGACAGCGGCCGCACCCCGCGCAGGTGGGCGCGCTCCAGGGTTTCCTCGCCGTCGTCGCTGTAGAGCAGGACGCGGTCCGGCAGCACCTCGACACGCTCGGCCAGGCCGTCGACCTGCTGGGCCGCCGCGACCTGCTCCCCCGGCGCGAACCGCAGCTCGACGACCTCGCGCGTCGAATACCGCCGGATCAGGTCGGCCGGCGAGCCCTCCGCCGCGATCCGGCCGTGGTCCATGACCACCAGCCTGTCGCACAGCTGCTCGGCCTCGTCCATGTAGTGCGTGGTGACGATCAGCGTCGTGCCCTGGGCCTTGAGCCGGAACAGCCTGTCCCACAGCAGGTGGCGGGCCTGCGGGTCGAGGCCCGTCGTCGGCTCGTCGAGCAGCAGCAGCTCCGGGTCGTTGACCAGCGAGCGGGCGATCGTCAGCCGCCGCTTCATGCCGCCGGACAGCGGGTCGACCTTGTCGCCGGCCCGGTCGGTCAGCTGCGCGAACTCCAGCAGCTCGTCGGCCTTCCGCCGCGCCGCCGCGCGCGACAGGCCGAAGTAGCGGCCGTAGATCAGCAGGTTCTCCCGGACCGTCAGCTCGACGTCCAGGTTGTCCTGCTGCGGCACCACGCCCAGGCGCGCCCGGATCCGCGGCCCGGCCACCTCCGGATCCAGCCCCAGCACGCGCAGGTCGCCGTCGGTGCGGGGCGACACGCACGCGATCATCCGCATGGTCGACGACTTGCCCGCGCCGTTCGGGCCGAGGAAGCCGAACGCCTCCCCGCGCCGCACCTCGACGTCGATCCCGCGCACGGCTTCGAACTCGTCGAAGCGCTTCACCAGTGCCTTGGCCTGCACCAGTGCCGGTTCCCGGTCCTCCGAATCGTCCACGCTTCGCACCATAGGACCCACCACCGACAAAAACCGAACGGATTAGCCGCGGACGGTCACCACCAGCGTCTGCGAGACGCCGTTCACCTGCACGGACAGGCGTGCGACACCCGGCCGCAACGCCGTCAGGACGCCCGAAGCCGGGTCGAACGCGACGACACCCCGGCCGACCGTCCAGTCCGCGCTCACCGGGTAGGACACCGGCACGTCCCGCGAGCCCTGCCGCACCGAAGCCCGGACGACGGCGCGCTCGCCGGGTGCCATCGACGACGGCCCGGTCAGCGACAGCGCGTCGACGTTGGGCCGCGTCTCGAACCGCACCGGCTGCGCACGGTCGGCCGGGTCGATCCGCAGCAGCGTCCAGCCGACGAACCCGCCGTCGCCGGGCGCGGCCGCGGGCGCCTTGCCCGAGTTGCCGTTGACCAGGTACGGCACCCCGTCGACCCGCGACAGCGAGAACACGCCGGCGTGCGACGCCACCGCGGCCGCGGGCTTGCCGGACGCCTGCTCGAACCCGGTCAGCCACCGGGTCAGCAGCGCGGCCTCCTTCCGGTCGCCGAGCTGGGAGTTCCCGGTCGGGCTCGGGTCCCGCACCGGGTGGTGCATGGCGACGACGACCCCGCGGACCGACCGGTCGGCCGCCGCGGAGTCCAGCGCCGTGCGCAGCAGCCTGACCTGGTCGAAGCCGCCGGCCCGCAGCGTGCCGCGAGAGGAGTCGAGCAGCACCAGCCGGATGCCGTGGACGTCGGTGACCCGGTGCGTCGCGCCGAAGGCTGCCTGGAAGTTCGCGAGGCCGTTGCCGCCTTCGGCCTCGTGGTTGCCCGGCACGTAGTACCAGGGCACCTTGCCCTCGAGCTCGTCGGTGATCACCTGCCGGGCCAGCGCGAAGTCGGGCGCGGTGCCGCGGTCGACGAAATCGCCGTTGAGCAGCACCAGATCCGGCTTCGCGGCGACGGCTTCGCGCAGCGCCCGCCGGGCCTGGGCGACCAGCGGCCCCGCCGGGTCGTCCGCGGTGAACTGGGCGTCGCTGACGACCGCGACCCGCAGGCCGCCGGCCAGGACGCCGTCGGTGACCAGCGCCGGGTCGCGCGGGGCGGGGTCGGCGGGCACGGCCGTCGTCGGCGCCACCTCGAAGGTGAGGTCGTCGAACCCCAGCCGGCCTTCGTACTGCTGGTCCGGGACGTTCTCCACGGCGTAGAAGCGCGCCAGGCGCTGTCCCGAAGGCAGGCCGGCCGGGATCGCGGCCGTGACGTACCGCCAGCCCGTCCAGTCGACGCTCAGCGAAAGGTCCACAATGGACGCCACGTTCGCGGCGTCCCGCAGCTCCGCCCGCAGCCACGCGCCCTTGCCGTCGCCGTCGACCCACAACCCGATCTTCTGCGTACCCGGCGGCACCGGAAGCGGCGAAGACGGCGTCACGTAGGCCGCGCGCGTCGCGGTGGTGCCGGTCAGCCGGTAGTCCAGCGCGAGCCCGGCGCCGCCGTCGCGGCCGGGTGCCGCCGACAGCGCCGCACCGACGACCGCCGGGAACACCGTGGCCGACCAGCCCGCCGGACCGTCCAGCGGGGCCGCGACCTGCGCGACCGTGCCGACCGACGCGGCCAGGTGCGTGGTCAGGCCGGCGGCCGACGCGGTGATCGCCGACGCGCCGGAGGACGTCAGCGCGGTGACCGCGTAGCCGTCACCGGAGGGCTTGACCCGCACGACGGAGTGGTCGTAGTCGAGCTTGACGTCGTCAGGCTCCAGCCAGGTGCCGTAGCCGTCGGCGTCATAGCCGTAGACCTTGAAGGTGCTTCGCGCGCCCGCGCCCGACAACGCGACCTGCTCGGTGCTGGTGCCGAGCCGGACGGGCTTGCCCAGCACCGCAAGCGCCGTCTTCCCGGACGCCCGGCCGGACCGCGCGACGACGTCGACGGCACCCGCGCCATGGCCGGTGACCACGCCGCGCGTCACGGTCGCCCGCCGCGGGTCCGACGTGGTCCAGCGCGGGTCGGCGGCCACCGCGGCGCCGGTTTCGTCGTGGCCGTGGGCGACCAGGCGCCGGGTCAGGCCGGCCAGCACGCGGTCGGCGCCGTCCGCCGTCACCGCCGGGGCCGGCGCGAACCCGGTGAGCCGGCCGCTGCCCGGCACGGTCGTGAAGCCGATGCCGTTGGGCACCAGGCGTTCCCCGCCGTCGGACGGCGCGTTCCGGACGCTCGGCGCCGCTTCGCCCTCGGTGCGCGCCAGGAGCGTCGACGAACCGCCGCCGTCGAGGTTGAGGGCGTCGTCGGCGCCGAGGCTCTTCAGGTGGCGCGCGAGTTCCAGCTCGGTCATCCCGCGGCTGTCGGCCTGCCGCCCGTCCACGGTGGCCAGCCACAGTTTCCGGCCGTCGGCGGAGAAGCCGACCGCGGTCCGCGGGTGCAGGGCGACGTCGTCGACCGGTTGCACGACGCCGTCGCGGAGGAGGACCTTGTTGCCGCCCACGGCGACCGCGATCTTCCCGGCGTCCGAGCGCGGCGCATAGGTGACGCCGACCGCGTCACCCGGCTGCAGTGCCGCGAGTGCGTCCGCCCCGGCTTCGCGGGCCAGCAGCAGTGTGGTGCCCGCCGCGATCGGGCCGTCCGCCGCCTGCTCGCGCACGGCGGTGACGACGCCGTCGCGCAGCTCGACCTCGCGCACTCGTGAGGCGCCCGCGACCGACGTCCGGCGGCTCGAAGCGCCCCACAACGGCGTGTAGACGCCGATCGCGTCCGTGCCCAGGACCGGGCTGTTGAAGTTGGTCGCTTTCACAACCCCACTGGGCAGCGTCACGGTGGCTTCGAGGAAGACCGAGGCCAAAGCCGCCTTGCCCGCGTCGGTGACCGACGCGGTGAGGTTGTGCCCGGCGGCAGGTGCCGTCTGCAGCTGCCCGCGGTCGATGCCGACGCCGATCGGCGCGCCGGTGGCGTTGATGTCGAAGAAGTCGCCGTTGACGCCGGCCACCGCACCCGCCCGCGCCACCTGCTGCGACAGCGGCGTGCGCGCGGAAACCGTGCCGGGGCTCAGGTACGTGGGCCGCAGGACCTTGCTGCCGAGGTCGACGGCGAGGGTGTCGCCGCGGATCCAGCCCGCCGGGTCGAACCGGTCGAACTGGGTGAGGTTCAGCCCGGGCGCGACCTCGGTGGTCGCACTGCCGGTGACCAGGCCGTCGTCGACGTCCGCGGCGGCGAAGACGCCCGGCCCTTCGTGGGCCGACGATCCGGCGGGCGCGGCCTCGATCGGCGGGGTGCCGAGCGGGGCGTCGAGGCGATCGCCGGGGACGACGAAGGCCGTCGCGAACAGGGCGACGAACGGCAGCGCGATGCGTGACTTCTTCACCGGGTACCCCAGTATCGAGTGAGGAGCGAGCCGAATCAGCACAGCGCAGTGGCACGGCCGGGGGAAGGCTTCCCGGTGAACGCCGCCTGAATGGTCTAGAACACCATCACGGGGTCAGCGGTGCGGCGAGGAGCGCCTTCGCGGCGTCGCCGGTCGCGCGCGGGTCCGGCCCGGTGCGCTTCCACAGGCGCAGCAGCAGATCGCGTGCGGGCGCTTCGACGGTCGCGCCGCCGGAAACGGCCGGCCCGAGCGCGGGCGGCTCGCCGGGGTGCACGGTCCAGACGTCGCCGGTGTCGGTGGCGCGCAGGGTGACGGGCCCGGGCAGCTGCGGTACGGCGTGCCAGCGCGTCACCCGCGGCAGCATCGCCGTGAAGACCTCGTCGACGCCGTCCGCGGCCACGGCCGGGTCGAGCACGTGGCCGCTGCCGAGGTCGGCGAGGTGGACGGCGGTTTCGTGGACCTGACGGCGGAACCAGAACGCCTTGGTCTTCCCGGTGCCGGCGAAGTGCCAGCACGGGTCCCCGGGGTCGGCGGTCTCCAGCTCGGCGAGCAGGAGGCGCGCGCTTTCGGCGTACCACGACACGAGGTCGCCGCCCGCGCCGACGGCGGAGTCCTGCGGGTGCACCTCGCCGGTGCGGACGATCGTCGCGGCCCAGCGGTGCACGTTGCCCAGGTGCGTCGCGAGATCGGTGACGGTCCAGCCGTCGCAGTCGGGCACCGCCGCGGCCGGGTCGGCCGTGCGCAGCGCCGCGGCGAACGCGCCGGTCAGCTCCGCCAGCACCGGCAGGTACGCGCGGGCGTCGAACGGCATCTTCGTCATGGGAGTCTCCCGGGCTGCCGGGACCACGCGCGGGCGTGGCCCCGGCAGGGCGTCACAGGTCGGGGAACCAGAGCTTCAGCTCACGCTCGGCCGACTCCGGCGAGTCCGAGCCGTGGACCAGGTTGTACTGGGTCTCCAGCGCGAAGTCGCCGCGGATGGTGCCCGGGGTGGCCTTCTCGACCGGGTCGGTGCCGCCGGCGAGCTGGCGGAACGCGGCGATGGCGCGCGGGCCCTCGACGGCGAGCGCGACCAGCGGGCCCGAGGTGATGAACTCCAGCAGGTCGCCGAAGAACGGCCGCTCCTTGTGCTCGGCGTAGTGCTCCTCGGCCAGCGCCTGCGGCACGGTCCGCAGCTCGAGCGCGGCGAGCTGGAGGCCCTTGCGCTCGATCCGCGAGATGACTTCGCCGACGAGGCCGCGCGCGACGCCATCGGGCTTGACCAGGACCAGCGTGCGTTCAGTCACGACGGTTTTGCTCCTTGGTGCGGTGGGTTTCGGTGCGCGTGAGCGTAGCCGACCTCGGTCAGCGGCCCTGCGGGTGCAGTGTCTTCGACCACAGCGACGCCCCGGTGGCGTCGCGCAGGTCCACCGTGAGGTCGCCGCTCGCGCCGTCGACGTTCAGCTCGCCGAAGTGCTGGAAGCCGTCGATCGGGGCCGTGTTCGCCGACGGCGGGGCGTGCACGAAGACCGCCTCCGGGCCGAACGTCGGGTCGAGGGTGTTCGGCCCGAACGCGCCGGCGTTCAGCGGGCCCGACACGAACTCCCAGAACGGGTCGAAGTCCTGGAAGGCCGCCCGGTCGGGTGAATAGTGGTGCGCGGCGGTGTAGTGGACGTCGGCGGTCAGCCAGACGACGTTGCGGACGCGGCGGCGCTGGATTTCCCGCAGCACCCACGCCAGTTCCGTTTCGCGGCCGCCGGGCGCGCCGGGCAGGTTGTTCGCCACGGCTTCGATGTTCGCGCCGTCCGGGACGACCAGGCCCAGCGGCATGTCGGCCTGGACGATCTTCCAGGTCGCCGTGCTGCGGCCGAGCGCGTCGGCCAGCCAGCGGGCCTGCGCGTCGCCGAGGATGTACCCCGGCTTGGTCCGGTCGGCCGTGTTGGCGTTGCGGTAGGTCCGCATGTCCAGGACGAAGATCTCGACGCGGGAGCCGTAGCGGAAGCTGCGGTAGACACGGCCGTCGACGGCCCGGCGCGAGTCGATCGGGTGCCACTCGTGGAACGCCTGGTACGCCCGCGGCGCGAGGACGTCGACGCGCTTCTCGGTGTAGGCCGGGTTGTCGAGGATCTTGCCCGGGTACCAGTTGTTGAGGACTTCGTGGTCGTCCCACTGGACGTAGGACGGCACCTGCGCGGCGAAGCGCTTGAAGTGGTCGTCGAGGCGGTTATAGGCGTGCTGGCCGCGGAACTCGTCGAGCGTCTCGGCGACCTTCGCCTTCTCCGGCGTGACGACGTTGCGCCACGTCCGGCCGCCCGGGAGGGTGACGGTCTCGGTCAGCGGGCCGTCGGAGTACACCGTGTCGCCGCTGTGCAGGAACAGGTCCGGGCAGCGGGCGGCCATCGCGGAGAAGATCGTCATCCCGCCCAGGTCCGGGTTGATGCCCCAGTTCTGGCCGACGACGTCGCCCGACCACACGATCCGCGCGTCGCGGCGGCCCACCGGCGCGGTGGCGAACCGGCCGGTCAGCGGCTCGCTCGTGGCGCGGCCGTCGAGGGCTTCCGCGGTGACGCGGTAGTGGTACTCGGTGCCGGGTGCCAGCGCGGGGACGCGCACGCGGCCGGTGCCGCCGCTGTCCGGGCCTGCCAGCGGGCCCGCGACCCGGCGCGCGTGCCGGAACGACGGGTCCCGCGCGATCTCGACGACCAGGCGCGACGGCCGGTCCACGCGCGACCAGACGATCGCCGAACCCGGGGTGACGTCGCCGGACTGGACGCCGTGGGTGAGCACCGGCCGGTCCCCGCGCACGAGCGGGACGGCGGCGAAGGCGGCGGACGGCAGCGCGAGGCCGGCGGCGACCGCGGAGGCGCCGGTGAGGCCGGCCTTGAGGAGCGTGCGGCGGGAGTGTTCGGTCATGCGCGGTTTCTATCCCGCCGCGGCCAACGGCGGCTTGCGCGCGGGTGAACGAACATTGGGGTTTTCCCCCATACCCGGACGTGATCGCCGTCGGTAGCGTGGTGATCACGACAAGGGGGTACGAATGACGCACATCCGAAAGGTGTTGGCCGCTCTCGCGGCCGCGCTCTCGGTCACCACTCTCTGCACCGGCGTCGCGGCGGCCGGGGAAAGCAGCGCGAAAGCCGTGCTGCGCTACACCGAACACGGCATCCCGCACATCGTCGCCCAGGACTACGCGGGCCTCGGCTACGGATACGGCTACGCATCGGCGACCGACAACGTCTGCGAGCTCGCGAAGATCTACGTCACGGTGAGCGCCCAGCGGTCGCGGTACTTCGGGCCGGACGGCGAGGGCTACCCGTCGTTGTCCGAGGCGAAGAACAACCTGCACAGCGACCTGTTCTTCCAGCAGCTCAACGACTCCGGCGTGGTCGACAGGCTGGTCGCGCAGCCCGCGCCGCAGGGGCCGCGGCCGGAGGTCCGGCAGGTCGTTTCGGGCTACGTCAAGGGGTTCAACGCGTTCCTCGCCCGCACCGGCCGGTCCGGGATCACCGATCCGGCCTGCCGCGGCGCCGAGTGGGTCCGGCCGATCACCGAGCAGGACTTCTACCGGCACTTCTACTCCATCGCCGTCACCGGCGGCCTCGGCTTCGTCACCGAAGGGCTGTTCGCGGCGCCGCCGTCCGGTGCGTCGACACCCGCCCCGGGCACGCCCGCGCAGCTGTCCGCGAGCCTGCGCGACGGGCTGGGCAAGGGCGGGCTCGGCAGCAACGGCATCGCCGTCGGCGCGGACGGAACCGCGGCGGGCAAAGGCAGTGTGCTGCTCGGCAACCCGCACTACCCGTGGCACGACGGACGGCGGTTCTGGCAGAGCCAGCTGACCATTCCCGGCCGGGTCGACGTCGCCGGGGCGAGCCTGCTCGGCATGCCGTTCGTGATGATCGGGCACACCGCGGACGCGGCCTGGACGCACACGGTGTCCACTCCGGTCACGTTCGGCCTGTTCGAGGTGCCGCTGGCCGCCGGTGACCCGACGACGTACGTGGTCGACGGCAAGCCCGAGAAGATGACGTCCCGCGAGGTCACGGTCCAGGTGCGCCAGGCCGACGGTTCGCTGAAGCCGGCGCGGCAGACGTTCTGGTCGACGCGGTACGGCCCGGTGCTGAACGACGTCGGCGGGATCCCGATGCCGTGGACGGCGAAGTCGGCGTACGCGCTGCGCGACGCCAACGCGACGAACATGCGCGGGCTGAACACGTGGTTCGAGCTCGACCAGGCCCGCAGCACCGCCGACGTCGTGCGCGCGCTCAGCCGCACCCAGGGTGTGCCGTGGGTGAACACGATCGCCACCGACCGCGCGGGCAACGCGCTGTACGCCGACATCCAGGTCGTCCCGCACGTCACCGACGAGCTGGCCCGCACCTGCAGCACGCCGGTGGGGCAGCAGACACTCGCCACCGATGGACTGGCCATTTTGGACGGTTCACGGTCGTCGTGCCGGTGGGGTTCGGACCCGGACGCGCTGGAGCCGGGGATCTTCGCACCGTCCCGGCTGCCGCAGCAACAGCGCCGGGACTACGAGCTGAACGCGAACGACAGCGCCTGGCTCTCGAACGCCCGGGCCCCGCTCACCGGCTTCCCGCGGATCGTCAGCGACCAGGACACCGAGCGTTCCCCGCGCACGCGGGAAGCGCTGCGCACGGCCGAGGCGAGCAAGTTCACGGCGGACTCGATGAAGAAGATGCTCTTCGCCGACCACAGCCTGTTCGCCGACCTCGCGGCGGCGGACCTCGCCAAGCTGTGCGCGTCGTTCCCGGGCGGGCTGGCACCGTCGTCGACCGGCCCGGTCCCGGTCGGCGCGGCGTGTGACGCCCTCGCGAGCTGGGACCACCGGTACACGCTCGACAGCCGTGGTTCCCTGTTGTTCCAACGGTTCGGTGTGCGGCTCGGCAACGTCGACCGGTTCACGGTGCCGTTCGACCCGAAGGCGCCGCTGACCACACCGAACACGCTCAACATCGGCGACGCGGGTGTGCAGAAGGCCTTCGGGGACGCGCTCGTGGAACTGCGCGCGGCGGGCCTCGCCCCGGACGCGCGGCTGCGCGACGGCCAAGCGGTGACCCGCAACGGCGAGCGCATCCCGATCCACGGCGCCCAGGGTTTCCTCGGGGTGCTGAACGTGATGACACCGGTGTGGGACCCGGCCCGCGGCAACGCCGAGGTGGCGCACGGGTCGAGTTTCGTCCAGGTGGTGGGGTTCAGCGGTCGCGGGTGCCCGGATTCGTCGACGTTGCTGACGTATTCGCAGTCGGCCAACCCGAAGTCGCCGTACTTCAGTGATCAGACGAAGCTGTACAGCCGTGGTGAGTGGGTGGAGGGCCGGTTCTGCGAGGCCGACATCCTGCGGTCGCCCGCGCTGCGAGTCGTCGTGCTGCGGTGACTTTCCTCGGCGAAGGCGGGCGCTCGGCGTCCGCCTTCGCCGACGGGTCAGGGCTGGGGTTGCTGGCTCGCCAGCGTCCCCGCGGCCATCCGCCGCGCGACGTCGCGGCGCAGCCACAGCAGCCACAGCCACACCGCCAGGAAGATCACGCCCAGCACCGCGATCGCCGGCAGCCAGAACACCAGGGCGATGAGCACCACCTGCAACACCAGGATCAGCGGCACCGCCCACGTGCGCTTGACGAACCCGCACGTCACGATCAGCAGCACCGCCACCGCGATGACCGTCCAGCCGGTACCGGTCGAGATGCCGCCGCCGAGCTTGTTGACCACCGGGAGGGCCAGGGCGACCGTGATCGCCTCCATGATCAGCGTGCCGGACATCACGCCGCGGAAGCCCTTCATCGGGTCCTTGGGCTTCTGCTGCGACGGCGAGGTCATGCCGGCTCCTTCCCGAACAGCGTGCGCGCCTCGCCCGCCGTCACCACGGAGCCGGTGACCAGCACGCCGCCGCCCGCCAGGGGTTCCTCCGGGTCTTCGTTGGTCTCCACCAGCGCGATCGCCGTCTCGATCGCCGTCTCCAGGTCCGTCTCCGCCACGACGCGGTCTTCGCCGAACACCGAGATCGCCAGCTCGTTCAGCTCGCCCAGCGGCATCGACCGGGGCGAGGAATTGCGCGTCACGACGATGTCCGACACCACCGGCTCCAGCGCGTCGAGGATGCCGTGGGCGTCCTTCTCGGCCATCACGCCGACCACCGCGACCAGGCGGCGGAAGGCGAACTCCTCGGACACCGTCGTCGCGAGGGCGCGGGCGCCGTGCGGGTTGTGCGCCGCGTCGAGCAGGACAGTCGGGGCCGAACGGACCCGCTCGAGCCTGCCCGGGGTCTCGACCTCGGCGAACGCCTCGCGCACCGCCTCGACGACCAGCTGCTTGTCCTTGCCCGCGCCGAAGAACGCCTCGACCGCGGCCAGCGCCAGCGCGGCGTTCGCGGCCTGGTGGGCGCCGTGGAGCGGGAGGAAGATCTCGTCGTACACCCCGCCGAGGCCCTGCAGCTTCAGCAGCTGCCCGCCGACGGCGGTCTCCTTCTCCAGCACGCCGAACTCGCTGCCCGCGCGGGCCACCGCGGCGTCGACCTCGACCGCGCGCTCCAGCAGCACCTTGAGCACCTCGGGGTCCTGCTCGGCGATGACCGCGACCGAACCCGGCTTGATGATGCCCGCCTTCTCGCGCGCCGCGCTCACCGCGTCGGGCCCCAGGTACTCGACGTGGTCGAGGCCGATCGGCGTGATGACGGCGACGTCGGCGTCCGCGACGTTCGTGGCGTCCCAGGCCCCGCCCAGGCCCGCCTCCAGCACCGCGGCCTCCACCGGCGCGTCGGCGAACGCGGCGAACGCCATCCCGGTGAGGATCTCGAACTTGCTCATCGCCACGCCGTCCGCCGAAGCACCGTCCACCATGGACACGTACGGCGCGATGTCGTGCCACAGCTCGGCGTAGCGCGCGGCGGAGATCGGCCGGCCGTCGAGCGCGATCCGCTCGGTGACCAGCTGCAGGTGCGGGCTCGTGTAGCGGCCGACGCGCAAGCCCATCCGGGTCAGCAGCGCGTCGATCATCCGGGCCGTGGAGCCCTTGCCGTTCGTGCCGGCCACGTGCAGCACCGGGTAGCCGCGGTTCGGCTCGCCCAGCAGCTGCGTGAGCGCCGAAATGCGGGTGAGCGACGGCTCGATCTTCGTCTCCGGCCAGCGCTGGTTCAGCTCGGCCTCGACGGCCATCAGCTCGCGCCGCGCCTCGGGGCCGTTCGGGTCGCCGTACTCGACCGGCTCGCCCTGGTCGTCGAGCTCGTGCAGCTCGGTGTCCTCGGGCACGCTCAGGTCGGGCACCGGGCCGGTGGCGAGGTTGTCGCCCAGCTGGCCGACGCCGCCGATCCCGCCGCGCGAGCCGCCGCCCGCCTCGAACGCGGTGTCGCGGACGTCCAGTTCGGGGTCGTGGTCGTCGGACTCCTCGTACCCCGACGTCCCCAGCTCGTCGACGCCCGCGAAGCTGTCCAGATCCGACAGGTCCGGCTTGCGACCTGTCTCATCCTGCGGCACTGAATCTCCTCCGGCCTGGGGTTTCGCACTTGCCTTCCGAGTCTACGTGCGTGCTTGGTGGCACTCTCGACGCATGCCGTTCAACCACAACGACCACTACCACCCGCTGCTGCTGGACCTGCTGCCGCCGGGGCCGGGGATCGCGCTGGACGTCGGCTGCGGCACCGGCCGGTTCGCCCGGCGGCTGGCCGCGACCGGCATGGCGGTGGAGGCGGTCGACGTCTCGGCGGCGATGGTCGAGGCCGCGGCCGGGCTGGGGTCGCCCGGGCCCGGCGAGATCGTCTACCGGCAGGCCGACGTCACCACCGACGCCTTGCCCGAGGCGCACTACGACTACATCTCGTGCCTGGCGTCGCTGCACCACATGCCGTTCGAGACGGTCGCCAAGCTGCGTCGCGCGCTGGTGCCGGGCGGGGTGCTCGTGGTGCTGACGCCGGCCCGGCCGAGCAGTCCGGCGGACTGGGCGCGCGAGGTGGCCGCCGTGCCGCTGAACGCGCTCGCGCGGCTCGTCGTGTACGCCGGCGAGCGGCTCAACGGCGGGGGTGACGACGGCCCGCTCGCCCCCACGCTGTTCCGGTTCCCGACGATCGCCGAGCTGCGCCGCGAGTCGGCCCGGCTGCTGCCCGGGAGCACGGTCCGGCCGCTGCTCTTCTGGCGCACCTTGATCACTTACCGTGAACACGGCGACGGTGACCCGACTGGCGGGTGAAGTCCGCCCCCTCGACGCCCGGGGCTCGCTAGATGTGGGGGCAGCAGTTCCACCAGCGAGAACGGGGTCTTCATGCGCATCACCCGGCTGCTCACCGCCGTCGTCTCGGCAGCCGTCCTGCTGCCGGCGTCGGCCACCGCGGCGTCCGCGGCGGCCATCGGCGGCTACGTCGCCCTCGGCGACTCCTACACCTCCGGGCCGTACATCCCGGTCCAGCGGCTCGACCCGCTCGGCTGCGGGCGGTCGACGGCGAACTACCCGTCGGTGGTGGCCGCGGCCCTGCACCCCGGCCGGTTCACGGACGTCAGCTGCGCCGGCGCGAACACCACGAACCTGACCCGGCCGCAGAACGTGCCCGCCGGCGGCACCAACGGCCCGCAGCTGGACGCCCTGCGCTTCGACACCGACCTCGTCACGCTCGGGATGGGCGGCAACGACTACGGCGTGTTCGGCACCCTGACCTCGGCGTGCCCCGGCCTGCGGGCGAGCGACCCGACGGGCAACCCGTGCGAAGACCGCTTCACCGGCTCGATCTCCGCGGCGATCGACAACATCGGGCCGCGGGTCGAGGCGGCGCTCGCGGCGATCCACGAGCGCTCGCCCCGCGCGCGGGTGCTGGTGATCGGCTACCCGCGGATCGTGCCCGAACAGGGCTACTGCCCGGATGTGCTGCCCTTCGCCGACGGTGACTACGCGTGGCTGAACAGCATCGAGGAGAAGCTGAACCTGACGTTGTCCGACGCCGCGGACGCGGACGGCAAGGCGGAGTTCGTCGACACCTTCGGACCGTCACGCGGCCACGACGCCTGCGCCCGCGGCGGTTCGGCGTGGATCAACGGCCAGCACGAGAACGTCCTCGAGGCGGCCGCCTACCACCCGCTGAAGGCGGGGATGGCCGGCGTGGCGGCGGTGGTGCTCAAGGCGCTGCGCTGACGAAGTCCAGCACGAGCCGGGCGAACTCGTCCGGCAGCTCGGCGGGGGCGCCGTGCCCCGCGTCGATCTCGGCGGCGCGCGCGTCCGGGATCGCGGCGACCAGCGCACGCTGCTGGTCCGCCGTGACGATCCGGTCGTGCGCGCTGCCGAGCACGAGCACCGGCGCGGTGATGCCGGGCAGGACCGGCCGCAGGTCGACGGCGCGGTCGGTCGCGATCTGCCGGTCCGCGCCGGGCTGGATCACCGTTTCGAGGGTCTTGACGAGCTGTTCGTTGCTCTCCGCGGTCGCCTGCTCCCAGTAGCGCGGGCCGAAGGCCATCAGCGGGAGCATCCGGGCGAAGGTCCCGGTTTCGAGCAGGTCGAGCCAGTAGCGGAACTCGGCGTCCTGCCGCGTGTCGGTGACGGGCCAGGCGGCGTGCAGGACCGCGGACCGGACGCGGTCCGGGCGCGTGCCGGCGAGGTGGGCCGCCACCACCCCGCCGAGCGAGTGCCCGACGACGTGGGCGGTGGCGAACCCGGCGTGGTCCAGGACGGCTTCGGCCTGGGCAGCGAGGGCTTCGACGGTTATCGGGCCGCCGCCGTCGGTGGTCAGGCCGGAGCCGGGGAAGTCGGGCGCGAGGACGGTGAAGCCGTCCGCCTGCGCGGTCAGCGGTCCCCACTGTTCGCGGGACGCGGCGGTGCCGTGCAGCAGGAGCAGGGCGGGGCCGTCGCCGGTCCGGTCGTAGTGGACGACGGCGTCGCGGAGAGTCACTTTCGGCATGGCTCAGGCGACTTCCCGGAGGGCGGCGGTGAACGCGCGCGGGTCTTCCTGGTGCGGCACGTGCCCGCACCCGGCGAGCACGTGCACGCGGGCGCCGGGCGTCTCCGCGGCGCAGGCGCGTGGCACTTCGAGCGGGATCTGGGCGTCGAGCTCGCCGTGCAGGTAGGTGATCGGGGTCTTCAGGTCCTTCAGCCGCGGCCGCGGGTCGTAGCCGGCGCACTCGGTGAACAGCTCGTCGATGTAGGGGCCGGAGTCGAGCAGCTGGCGGACGGTCCAGTCGACGAGCTCGCGGGAGGCGCCGGGACCGAACCAGCCCGGCACCCAGCCGGCGACCGTGCCCGGCCGGTCGTCGACGAGCTGCTTCCGCAGTTCGTGGACCCGATCGCGCATGCCGGTGCTCGGCCAGTACCCGGGACCGTCGACGGTGACGACCCGCTCGACCAGGTCGGGCCGCGCGAGGGCGAGTTCGGTGGCGAAGAGGCCGCCGATGCTCGACCCGACGACGGTGGGCTTGATGGTCAGGGTCTCGATGACGGTCACCAGGTCGGCGGTGACCTGGGCGATGGTGTTGCCGTCGGCGGGGTGGTCCGAGCGGCCGCACCCGCGCCAGTCGAGCGTGACGACGCGGTGGTCGCGCACGAGGCCGGGCAGGCACGACGCCCAGACGCGGCCGCTGGTCCCCCAGCCGTGCAGGAACAGCAGGGCCGGGCCGGCGCCGGCGTCTTCGTAGTGGAGGCGGATTCCGTTGACTTCCATTTCGGGCATGTCCCGAGCCTGGCCCGCGGGCGCGGGCTTTTCGATGGCCGAGTCGCTCGTACACTGATCACGAACGCTGATGAATGGGGTCTGCCGGTGGAGCTGCGTCAGCTGAGGTACTTCGTGACGGTGGCGGAGGAGCTGCACTTCGGCCGCGCGGCGGAGCGCCTGCACATCGTCCAGCCGGCGGTGAGCCAGCAGATCCGGCGGCTGGAGCGCGCCCTGGGCGTGTCGTTGTTCTCGCGCACGACTCGAACCGTGTCCTTGACGGAGGCCGGACAGCGGTTCCTGCCGCACGCACGGGCGGTGCTGGCGGCGGCCGACCGGGCGGCGGACTCGGTGGCGGACTTCCGGCAGGCTGGGGCATCGGTCCGGCTGGGGACGAGCGAGGGCCTGGGCGACCGGCTGGACGCCTTGCTTCGCGCGTTCGCCGGACTCGCTCCTTCGGCGTCGTTGGAGCTGCTCCACGCGCCTACGCTGCAACGGCTGCAGCGGGTCCGCGACGGTTCCTTGGACGCGACGATCGTGCGGGGTTCCTGGCCCGCCTCGGGACTCGACTTCACTCCATTGTGGATGGACGAGGTCCTGGTGGCGCTGCCTTCGTCGCACCCGCTGGCGGCCTTGTCCGCGGTCCCCTTTGCTTCGCTGGCTTCCCTTCCGGCGCGGCTGAGCCCGCCTTCGCGGAATCAGCCGTTGTACGACCTGGTCGTTTCGTGCTGCCGGGAGGCGGGCTTCGAGCCGGTGCTCGGAACGGAGTTCACGACGGCGCAGGACACGCTGGGCACGCTGGGCTTCGGCCGTCCACACTGGACGGTGTTCTACCGGGCGCACGCGAACCTGCTACCGGTGCCGGGCGTGGTGTTCCGGCCGTTGACGGACCCGGCACCGCGGATGCAGACGTACCTGGCCACGCCTTCCGACCGGCGGGTGACGCCCGAGGTGGTGGCGTTGATCGAAGCGGCGCAAGCAACTGAAACCGGTTGAGCAGAGCCGTTCATGATGAGCTTCGATCAACAGTCGGGTACCGCCGGGTCGAAATCGGTGGGGCCCTGTGGGTCCCCCGGGGTATCGCCGTTGGTGAATGTGTTGGCCACTGCGTAATAGCCGTTGTTCCAGGGATATCCGGCAAGCCGGTACCAGTATCCGCCGGGCGAAGCAGACTCGATGGTCGTGTCGTAGACCTTGCAGGACACCTCGACGGCTTCGAGGTAGCCGACCGGCCGTGGCCCCGGCCGCAGGGCCTTGGTATCGGTGAAGGTGGGTGAGCCGTTCTTGTTGCCGCCGACCTCGACCTGTCGGGCGGCCGGGCTGACGGACGTTTTCGGCGGTGTCGTAGCCGATACGCCCGTTCGGGTCGACGACCCCGGTGTCCCAGGACCTTTGGTTCGGTCAGTGGCAGGGCCACCCGGCGCGGGGACCGTGGTCACGGCTTTCGGCGGGCCGGAGGGCGTCTGCTCCGCTGACGTGACCGCCTGTTGTACCGGCGGCCCGGCGGGTGTGCTCTCAGTTGCGGTGTGCGGAGACGACGAAGGCGTCGACATGCCCAGGGTTTGCGTCGGTCGCACCAGCGTCGGCGTGCCGGAGCCGGTGAACAGGAAGCTCGCGCCGACGACGACACCCATGACCGCCAGACCTGCCAGTACCGGCACGGTCCGGCGTCGTCTGGCCCTCCCGTCGCCCATGGCAGCTCACCCTTTACTTCGGTACGTTCAACATTTCGGTACGGCGGGATCGATGTCGTGCGTTCCGGACGAGCCCAAGGGATCGCCGTTCGCGAAGGTGTTCGCCGGCGCGTACAGGCCCTGCCAAGGCGCAGTTTCGATCCGGTAGAAGGCGTTGACACTGGACATTCCCGAGATGTTCGGCGCGACGCACGAAACTTCCACCGCCGTGCCGTACGGGATCGAACCGGCCGAGGCCGCAGCTCCGGACGTGTCGGCGAAGGTGGGTACACCTCGGCGGTTGGCGGCGACCTCTGTCCAGCGGCCGGCCGGAGAGGTGCTGGGCGGCCGGGTCGGTGTACTGCTCGAGGACGCCGCCTGGGCCGACGAACTGGCGGCGGGTGTACCGGTCGACTGCTGGGTGCGCCCCAGGTTCCCACTGCTCATGATCACGGCGGCGACGACGGTCGCGCCGCCGGTGATGATCGCGGCGGAAATGGTGACGCTGATTCGCCACCAACGACGGCCCGGCTTCCCCGGCCGATGATCGGCGTCGGGGGGCTCCGAGCCGTTCCCCGGCGGCAGTTGCCGTCCCGGCACGGTGATCCAGGCACGCTGGGCGAACTCCTTGTTCCGCACCTCCACCAGCCGGTACTCGGCGGGGTCGAGGTATCCCATCCCCTTGGCCACGACATCCCGGTAGACGGCATCTTCGACGATCACCAGCAGCGGCGCGTCGCCCGCCCCGAGCAGGGCGTCCTTCGCCTCGCGCGAATCGACGAGCCGGCTGACCGTCTCGACCGCGGTCCCGACCAGACCACCGGAGCTCGTCCGGCGCGATGTCCCCATGGCCACGGCCAGGCGCATCTTGATCGCGCATTCCGGCGCACGGTGCCGATTGGCCCGCTTGAGCTCGCTGTGCAGGGCCGGGACGTACCGTGCGAGCACGTCGACGGGTGTCGTTCCGGCCGGCCAGCGGGTCAGATCCCCGTCGCCGGCGTGCTGGATGAAGTCACCACGACGCGGAACACGAGCGTGTTCAGCAGCGCTGTCCTGGAATTCGACGATCCTTTCCTGGACATCGAACTGCTCGGCGAAGGACCGGCCCGCATAGTGCTGGACGTCGCACGACGTGAGCACTCGCGACACCTCGCCGTATTCGGGCGTGTCAGGCACCAAGGTCTCCTCGGAGATCGTAAAGGATGGGAAAGCTTGGCCGACGGTGTCAGGGCGCGCCGCGCAAACCGCCAAACGGCGGCCTAGGCCGATCCCGACCGGCGGCTGATCGCCCGCAACGCCGCCAGGTCCCGGACGACGATGCGCCGGCCCTCCGGCTCCACCAGGCCGCTGTTGCGCAGCTTCCGCAGGGCACGTTGCGCAGTTCTCTTGCTCGCGCCGACCAAGGTGCCGAGCTCCAACTGCGTCAGGTCGACCTTGATCACGTAACCGTGCTCGGACAACCGGTGCCCGTGGTCTTCCACCAGCTCCACCAGGACATTCGCCAGCCGGACATCGACGGCTTCGGGAAGGTCGACCCGACGACGGGTCGAGGCCCGCAGCTTCGCTGTTATAGATCTGGTCACGGTGCGCCCCGCGGCATGGTCCTGGGAAAGGACGTCGAGGAATTCCCTCGCCGCGATCCGGCAGGTGACAACAGAGTCGTTCCCGCAGGCAACGACGGTGGCAGAGCGCCTCTCGCCGTCGAAGGCCGCGAGCTCACCCACCAGGTCACCGCCGACGCGGACAGCCAGGAGCGCCTCGCCCCCGTTCCCCAACCGTGCCACGACCTTGACGCACCCCGCCAGCAACAAGAAGACGTCCGACTCGTCCGCCCCCTCTTCGATGAGCCTCTCACCACTACCGAAGATCTTCACCTCGCCGGCCCGCAACCAACCATCCAGCACGCTTTCACCGACACGAGCCAAAACCCCGTGTTCCGGCCACTCCGCTCGGAATTCCGCCGGATCCCGGGCACCTCCACCATTCGCCATCGCGACCCTCCCGCACGCTTTGTCGCGGACTCAGTCGTTCGGCATGCCCGCGGATGTCACCAATCGCACCGGACTTCACCTGATCGGACCGCCAAATGGCGGTTTGCCCCGTGCATCCCAGCCGATCAGTGAACACTTCCCAGCCACGAAGATCACCGGAAGGAGTTCGATGCTGCTGCGAAACAAGATCACTGCGGGCATGCTCGCGGCCGGAGCGGCTGCGGTAGTTGTCGCGTGGGGCTTGGCCTCGACGCCGACCGTCGACGTCCGGCCGCTCGCCGGCGCAGCCGCCCGGAGCTACGTCCAGCGTGACACCTCGTCCGTGCCCGTGCGCCTGAGGTCGTGCGACCACTCCACACCTGACAACCAGAACGTCGGCGGATGCGGCACGATCGATGACCTCTACGACGGTGGTTCGGTGGTCATGCGGTGCTGGCGTGACACTTCTCCGCCGGGGAACGAGTACCGCTCTCCCCGGTGGTTCTACGTCACCCAAGGCGACCGCAATCCGCATCCCGGGTGGTCCGGGTGGGTTTACGCGGACCTGGTCAAAGATCAGGCATCGGTACCGCCCTGCTCCGCGGAAATCCTGAAGGACTACCCACTGCCTCCGGTTCAGCCACTGACGTTCCACGTGACCGGCTCGTGCACCACGGCCGAAGGCCGGCTGACCGCCACGTCGTCGGGCTTCACCCCGGGTGGCCGGTTCACGTCGAACACCGGGTTTCAGCCGAGTGGCTGGATGTACGACGAACACGACGGTGTCGTCGCGGCCGACGGCTCGATCCCTTGGATCCTCGACTGCCACGGTGATCAGGACGTCGACATCGCGCTCAGCACCTCGATCGTGGACGAAGCGACCCAGCGAGTGATCGGCGACGACTTCGTCGTCCCCCCGCCGAAGCCGACCGCCCCGCCTGCGCCGCCCGTCCCGTCTACCGGCCCTCCGATCGACAGGCCGGAACCGACGACGAGCGCGCCGGCGCCGACGGTGAAGGCGGCGCCGACAACCCGCACGATCACGGTGTTCGACAAGGTCTTGGACGGACCGGCACGGGTCAGGGAGGATGTGCCGGCTTACCTCTCGACCGTCACGAAGAACTTCTGCCGCAGCGCCGGCTGCATGCTACCGGGCACCGAGGTCAGCTCCGGAGCGCAGGTCGTGGCCTTCTGCCAGGCTCGCGGAGCCCGGACCACGAACGGGAACGACCACGACCCGGCGGACGACAGCAACCCGCAGCTCGCGGTGTCCGATCTCTGGTACGGGATCCGCTGGCCCGACGGGAGGTCGGGCTACCTTTCCGAGGTGTGGATCTCCTCAAACCATCGGGGCGGACTCGGCCTCCCCGGGTGCTGAGCATCCCCCGTTTTCCACGCTACCCGAGGGGTACGACAAAGCCCGGCACTTCGCGAACGAGTGCCGGGCTTTGATCCACAACCTCAGGAAGCCTGCAGCGCCGCCAGGCGGGCTGTGATGCGGTCGATGTCCGCCACCGCTGTCTCGCGGCGGGTCTTGATCTTGGCCACCACCTGCTCCGGGGCCTTGGCGATGAATGCCTCGTTGCCCAGCTTCGCGTCCGTCTGGGACAGCTCCTTCTCCGCCGCCGCCAGGTCCTTCTGGAGGCGCTTGCGCTCCGCCGCGACGTCTACCGTGCCCGACAGGTCCAGCTCCACCGTCACCACGCCGTCCGCCAAGGCCACCTCGAGCGAGGCGCTCGCCGCGAAGTCTTCGGCTGCCGAGGTCAACCGGACCAGGGAACGGATCGCCGATTCGTGCCCTCCCGTGTAGCCCGCCAAGCGGGCCGCCACCTTCTGGCCCGGCTTCAGGCCCTGGTCCGCGCGGAACCTGCGGATCTCCGTCACCAGCTTCTGGACGTCCGCGATCCGGGCGTCCGCCGCGGAATCCGCGTACCCCTCGAACGGCGTCGGCCAGGCGGCGATCACCAGCGACTCGCCGCCCGTCAGCGCCGTCCAGAGCTTCTCCGTGATGAACGGGATGAACGGGTGCAGCAACCTGAGCACCGTGTCCAACACGTGGCCCAGGACAGCGCGGGTGGCGGCGACACGAGAGTCGTCCCCTTGGTACAGCTGGACCTTCGCCAGCTCCAGGTACCAGTCGCACAGCTCGTTCCACGTGAACTGGTAGAGCGCGCCCGCCACCTTCGCGAACTGGAAGTCCTCGAACAGGCCATCCACTTCGGACACCAGCGCAGCGAGCCTGCCCAGGATCCAGCGGTCCGCCTCCGTCAACGCAGAGGCAGCAGGCAAGGGAGAATCGACCGAAGCGCCGTTCATCATCGCGAACTTCGTCGCGTTCCACAGCTTCGTGCAGAAGTTGCGGGACCCCGCCGCCCACTCGTCGGCCAGTGCCATGTCCGCGCCCGGGTTCGCGCCGCGGGCCAGGGTGAACCTGGTCGCGTCCGCGCCGTACGCGTCCATCCACTCCAGGGGGTCGATCACGTTGCCGCGCGACTTCGACATCTTCTTGCCCTGGGCGTCGCGGATCAGGCCGTGCAGGTAGACGTGGTCGAACGGCTGGGCACCCTGCATCTGGTGGACGCCGAACATCATCATCCGGACCACCCAGAAGAACAGGATGTCGTAGCCGGTCGACAACACACTGGTCGGGTAGAACTTGGCCAGATCTTCCGAAGACGACGGCCAGCCCAGCGTCGACATCGGCCACAGGCCGGAGCTGAACCACGTGTCCAGCACGTCCGGGTCCTGCGTCCAGCCCTCGCCGGTCGGCGGCTGCTCGTCCGGGCCGACGCACACCACTTCGCCGTCCGGGCCGTAGTACACCGGGATGCGGTGGCCCCACCACAGCTGGCGCGAGATCGTCCAGTCGTGCATGTTGTCGACCCAGTCGAAGTAGCGCTTGCCCAGCTCCGGCGGGTGGATCTTGGTGCGGCCGTCGCGGACCGCGTCGCCGGCCAGCTTGGCCAGCTCCTCGACCTTGACCCACCACTGCAGCGACAGCCGCGGCTCGACCACCGTGTCACACCGGGAGCAGTGCCCGACCGCGTGCACGTACGGCCGCTTCTCCGCGACGATCCGGCCCATTTCCCGCAGCGCCGCGACCACGGCCGGCCGCGCCTCGAAGCGGTCGAGGCCCTGGAACGGGCCGGCCGCGGTGATCTCCGCGCGCTCGTTCATGATCGTCAGCATCGGCAGGTCGTGGCGGCGGCCGATCTCGAAGTCGTTCGGGTCGTGCGCCGGGGTGACCTTCACCGCACCCGTGCCGAACTCCGGGTCGACGTGCTTGTCGGCGACGATCGGGATGCGGCGGCCGGTCAGCGGCAGCTCGACCTCGGTGCCGACCAGGTGCGCGTACCGCTCGTCGTCCGGGTGGACGGCGACCGCGGTGTCGCCCAGCATCGTCTCCGCGCGGGTCGTCGCGACCACGATCGCGTTGTCGCCGTCGCCGTAGCGGATCGACACGAGCTCGCCGTCGTCGTCGTTGTGGTCGACCTCGATGTCCGACAGCGCCGTCTGGCAGCGCGGGCACCAGTTGATGATCCGCTCGGCGCGGTAGATCAGGCCCTCGTCGAAGAAGTTCTTGAACACCGTCTGGACGGCCTTCGACAGGTTCTCGTCCATGGTGAACCGCTCGCGCGACCAGTCGACGCCGTCGCCGAGGCGCTTCATCTGGCCGAGGATCTTGCCGCCGTACTCGGCCTTCCACTCCCAGACGCGCTCGACGAACTTCTCGCGGCCCAGGTCGTGGCGCGACAGCCCCTCGCCTGCCAGCTGGCGCTCGACGACGTTCTGCGTCGCGATGCCCGCGTGGTCCATGCCCGGCAGCCACAGCACCTCGTAGCCCTGCATGCGACGGCGGCGGCTCATCGCGTCCATCAGGGTGTGGTTGAGCGCGTGGCCCATGTGCAGCGAACCGGTTACGTTCGGGGGCGGCAGTACGATCGAGAACGGCGGCTTCCCCGACGAGGCGTCGGCCGTGAAGTACCCGGCCGCTACCCAGCGGTCGTACATCGGTGCTTCCTCGGCGGCCGGGTCCCAGGCACCCGGAAGGTCGGTGGTCTGCTGCGGAGCGTTCTCGGTCACAATGGACAAGTCTACGAACCCGTCACGGCGGGTCACCCAGGGGGAAGGCACTCGGGATGACACAGCCTCAGCAGCCGCAGGATCCGGACGACCGGCGCCTCGAGACGCACCCGGACCTGATGAACCCGGACTGGCAGAAGTACGCCGAACGGGACGCCTGGCTGGGCGCGAAGAAGGACCTCCAGAAGCGCCGCAAGCGCGAGCGCCGCGCCGGCGGCTACCGGCAGCCGGGGCAGAGCCGCTGGCCGGGCGTGCTGGCCCTGCTCGTCGTGGTCGGCCTGGTCGCCGCGGCGATCATCGTGCACCAGCTCCAGGGCGCCGGCGTCAACGAATTCGCGTACTTCGGGTAACGCCCGTCCCCCGGCGCCGATGATCAGGCGTCGACCTTGGGGGGACGCACGTGGACGAGGACAACCTGCTCGATTCGCACCCGGACCTGATGGACCCGGACTGGCGCAGGCACGCGCAGACCGACGCCTGGCTGGGTGCGAAGAAGGACCGCAAGCAGTTCCGCAAGCAGCAGAAACGGGCCGCGCGCGGCCCGCGCCGCCGCTGGTGGATCTTCGCGGTGTTCGTGCTGATCCTGGCCGTGACCACGACGGCGATCGTGCTGCTCGGCCGCCGGCCGGCCCAGGACGCCGCGCCGCCGGACCCGACGTCGGTGCCGGACGTCGCCCCCGTCGACCTGGCCCGGCCGTTCGCGCACACCCCCGCCGACGTCTGGCCGAAGGGCATCGACGGCGTCACCGCGCCCGCCCCGGCCGCCGTCGGTGCCTTCAAGGCCGACGCGGTCGCCGCCGCGTACACGACGGTCAAGCAGGTCATCACCGCCGCGCACCTCGACCCGGCCGTCCTGACCGGGCACGACGGGAAGGCGTACGCGGCCCTGTTCGCCCCCGACGACCGCGACCAGATCGTCCCCGAGCTGGCCAAGAAGCCGACCAAGGACAGCGGCGGCTTCGCCGCGTACGTCACCGAGATCGCCGACGGCTACCACCTGCTCGACGCCGGCCCGCGCACCTTCGGCACGCTCACCCCGCGCGCCGGCGCCAAGCCCGGTGAGCTGGTCGTCGAGGCGAAGTACGCGGTCGCCTACGCCTTCGACCACGCCCACCCCCGGGAGCTCATGAGCCCCGCGGAGATCGTCACCTTCGAGCGCCGCGACGAGCGGTACGTCCTCCGGAGCGGCTCGTCGTTCGCGAAGAGCAGCCAGGGCCTGTGGCTCGACGACGCCACCTCCGCGTTCTCGTCGGTGGGCTGCGCCGCCGCCAAGGAGGGCTACCTGGCCCCGGGCTACGCGAACCCGCGGTCGCTCACCCCGCCGCCGACCGGAGAGCGCGACGCGCCGGGCTACTACGACCCGAAGTACCCGGTGCCGCACCTCGACGGCTGCGGCGGCTGACCACCGAGATGCACAGCCCAGACTGCACAGTTAAACTGTGTACATGGGCGAAGTACCTGCGCACGTCGCCGAGAGCGCCGGCTGGATCCGCGGGGTCGTCGGGCAGCTGCACCGGCGGCTGCGCCACGTCGACAACGCCGGGATCCTGACGCTGTCGCAGTCGGCCGTGCTCCACCGGCTCCACCGCGAAGGCCCGGCCACGCAGGGCGAGCTCGCCGCCGCCGAGCACGTGCGGCAGCAGTCGATGGCCGCCACCCTCGGCGTCCTCGACGAGCTCGGCTACCTCGCCCGCACCCCCGACCCGGCCGACCGGCGCCGCGTGGTGATCAGCCTGTCCGAGGCCGGCCGCGACACCGTGCGCGGCATCCAGCAGCACCGCGACGAGTGGCTGGCCCAGGCCCTGCTGGACGAGCTGTCCCCCGCCGAGCTGGACGCCGTCACGCGCGCGCTGCCGCTGCTGCAGCGCGTCGCCGAACACTGAAGGAGTTCCTCACGACCACCGTCACCGCACCCGCCGAGTTCGGCGCCCGCCTGGTCACCCCGCTGGTGGCCGGCGCGGTGCTCAACCCGATCAACTCCACGCTCATCGCCGTCGCGCTCGTGCCGATCGGGCAGAGCTTCGGCGCCGGTCCCGGGCAGACCGCCTGGCTGATCTCGGCGCTCTACCTGGCCACCGCGGTCGGGCAGCCGGTGGTCGGCCTCCTGGTCGACCGGCACGGCGCCCGCCGCGTCCTCCTCGGCGGCGCGAGCCTGGTGATCGTCGCCGGCATCGCGGGCATGATCCCGGTCTCCGTCGGCTGGCTGACCGGCGTGCGGGTGGTGCTCGGCCTGGGCACGTGCGCCGGGTTCCCGGCCGCGATGGCCGTGCTGCGCCACCACGCCGAAGCGAGCGGCCAGGGCGTGCCCGCGCGGGTGCTGTCGCTGCTGTCGATGTCCGCGCAGACGGTGATGGTGATCGGCCCGACGCTGGGCGGGGTGCTGATCGGGCTGTTCGGCTGGCCGGCGATCTTCGCCGTCAACATCCCGCTCGCCGGGTTGTCGCTGGTCCTGGCGTGGGCGTGGGTGCCGAAGGACGACCGCGGCGCGCGCACCGCCACCCGGATCGACGTGCTCGGCATCGCGCTGTTCTCCGCGACGCTGCTCGCGCTCCTGTTCTTCCTGATGGACCCCGGCGCCGAGGTCTGGCTGCTCGCCGTCGTCGCGGCGTTCGGGACGGCCTTCACGCTGGTCGAGCTCCGGCGGGACGCGCCCTTCCTCGACCTGCGGATGCTCGCGGCCAACGGCGCGATCCTGCGGACGTACCTGCGGCAGGCGCTGAGCTTCATGGCCATCTACGCGATCATGTTCGGGTACGTCCAGTGGCTGGAGACCGCGCGGCAGCTCTCGGAGGAGGCGGCCGGGCTGATGCTGCTGCCGATGTCGGGCACGGCGGTCTGCGCGGCGGCGTTCTCCGGGCGCGCGTCCGGCATCAAGGCGCGGCTGGTCACCGTGGCGGTGGCCCTGGCCGGCGGCTCGGCGCTGCTGCTGCTCGTCCACGACGGCACCTGGGTCGGCGCGCTGCTCGCCCTGGCCGCGTTGTTCGGCCTCGCCCAGGGCCTGACCAGCGTCGCGAACCAGACGACGCTGTACCGCGAGGCCCCGGCCGAGCAGATGGGCACGGCGAGCGGGCTGTTCCGGACCGCGCAGTACCTCGGCGCGATCGTGGCTTCGACGCTCATCGCGCTCTGCTACGGCCCGCACGCGGACTCCGCGGGCCTGCACCGGCTGGCCGTCGCGCTGGTCGTCATCAGCGGGCTGCTGCTCGTGGTGACCCTCGCCGACCGTGGGTTGCGGACCCCTGTTAGCGCGTCCGGTCATCGAGGCGCACGATGAACACATGACCCGTGAAGCGCCGGCGCAGGACGTGGACGAAACCCGCCTCGAGGTGGGCAAGCCGAAGGGCTGGGCGGCCGGGATACCCGGTGTCGCCGTGTCGCTCGCGCGCAGCGTCGAACAGATGGGCACCGGCCGGACCGTCAAGGCCCTGCGGCTGCTGAACCAGCGCGAAGGCTTCGACTGCCCGGGCTGTGCGTGGCCGGAACCCCGCGAGGTCGACGGCGAAAAGCGCAAGCTCGCCGAGTTCTGCGAAAACGGCGCCAAGGCCGTCGCCGAGGAAGCCACGAAACGGCGGGTGGACCGCGCGTTCTTCGCGCAGCACCCGATCGCGGACCTCGAAACCAAGACCGACTACTGGCTGGGCCAGCAGGGCCGGATCACCGAGCCGTTCGTGCTGCGCGAAGGCGCGACGCACTACGAGCCCATCTCGTGGGACGCCGCGTTCGAGCTGGTCGCGGGCGAGCTCAAGGCGCTGACCGACCCGAACGAGGCGATCTTCTACACCTCCGGCCGCACCAGCAACGAAGCCGCGTTCCTCTACCAGCTGCTGGTGCGCTCCTTCGGCACCAACAACCTGCCCGACTGCTCCAACATGTGCCACGAGTCCTCGGGCGCGGCGCTGGCGGCCACCACCGGCATCGGCAAGGGCTCGGTCAGCCTGGCCGACATCCACAAGGCCGACCTCATCGTCGTCGTCGGGCAGAACCCGGGCACCAACCACCCGCGGATGCTCTCGGCGCTCGAAGAGGCCAAGGGCAACGGCGCGCAGATCATCGCCGTCAACCCGCTGCCCGAGGCCGGGCTGATGCGGTTCAAGAACCCGCAGAACGTCCGTGGCGTCGTCGGCAAGGGCACCCCGCTGGCCGACGAGTTCGCCCAGGTCCGTCTCGGCGGCGACCTCGCGCTGTTCCAGGCCGTCGGGCACCTGCTGCTCGCCTGGGACGCCGAGGCACCCGGCGCGATCGTCGACCGCGACTTCGTCGAGCGGGTCACCGAGGGGTTCGACGACTACGCCAAGCACCTCCAGGAGATCGACTGGCCGGAGGTCGAGCGCGCGACCGGCCTCCCGCGGGCGCAGATCGAACGCGTCGCGCGGATGATCGCCTCCTCCGAGCGCACCATCTACTGCTGGGCGATGGGACTCACCCAGCACAAGCACGCCGTGCCGACGATCTGCGAGATCGCGAACCTCGCCCTGATGCGCGGGATGATCGGCAAGCCGGGTGCGGGCCTGTGCCCGGTCCGCGGGCACTCGAACGTCCAGGGCGACCGGACCATGGGCATCTGGGAAAAGATGCCGCAGTCGTTCATGGACGCCCTGGCGGGCGAGTTCGGCATCGAGGTCCCGCGCGAGCACGGCTTCGACACCGTCGCCGCGATCCGGGCGATGCGCGACGGCCACGGCAAGGTGTTCTTCGCCGTCGGCGGCAACTTCGCCTCCGCGACGCCGGACTCGGAGCTGACCGAGAAGGCGCTGCGCTCGTGCTCGCTGACCGTGCACGTGTCCACCAAGCTGAACCGGTCGCACGTCGTCCACGGCCGCACCGCGCTGGTCCTGCCGACGCTCGGCCGCACCGAACGCGACGTCCAGGCGAGCGGCGAGCAGTTCGTCACGGTCGAGGACTCGATGTCCCAGGTGCACGCCTCCCGCGGACGCCTGACGCCGGCGAGCGAGCACCTGCTGTCCGAGGTCGCTATCGTCTGCCGGCTGGCGGAGAAGCTGTTCGGCGCGGGCCACGCCGTGCCGTGGCGGACGTTCGAGGCCGACTACGACCTGATCCGCGACCGGATCGCGCGGGTCGTGCCGGGCTGCCAGGACTACAACCGCCGCGTCCGCGAGCCGGACGGCTTCGTGCTGCCGCACGCCCCGCGCGACTCCCGCGAGTTCACCGGCACCGCGAACGGCAAGGGCAACTTCACGGTGTCGGAGCTGGAGTACCCGCACGTCCCGGAGGGTCGGCTGCTGCTGCAGACCATGCGCAGCCACGACCAGTACAACACCACGATCTACGGGCTTTCGGACCGCTACCGCGGGATCGAGAACGCCCGCCGCGTGGTGCTGGTGCACCCGGACGACATCGCGGCGCTCGGCCTCGCCGACGGGGCCATGGTCGACCTGGTCTCGGAGTGGCGTGACGGTGACCGCCGGGCACCGGCGTTCCGGGTCGTCGCGTACCCGACCGCGCGCGGGTGCGCGGCGGCGTACTTCCCGGAGGCGAACGCGCTGGTGCCGCTGGACTCGGTGGCGGACAAGTCGAACACGCCGGTCTCGAAGGCGATCGTGGTACGGCTCGAAGCTCGGCCCTGATCAGCCCTGGAAGTCCTTCTGCAGGGTGCCGGTCATGTCCGTGACCGCGGCCTGCACGCTGTCCAGCGTCGCGGGCGGGATCAGCGCGGCCTCGGTCCCGCCGTCGGCGATGGCCACGCCCAGCACGACGTTGCCGGTCCGGACCGCGGCCCACTGTTCGGAGAACCCGGCCTCGTCGCCGACCCCGGTGACGAGCCGGACCCCGGAGTGGTCGCCGAGCGCGTCGGTCATCAGCTGGCTGGCCTTGGCGGCGGCCTCGTCCGCATCGGACTGCGTGAACCGCACGACGGCGATCGTGAGGAGCCGGTAGTCCTGCAGGTTGGGCTTGCCGCCGCCGAGGTCGCGGGCGTACAGGCGGCGGCAGGTGGTGACCTCGTTGCCCTCGGTGGCGCGGTCGTCGGGGACGACCTTGACCTCGGCGGCCTTCACCGAGTCGGCCGGGATGTCGACGGTCCCGGGCGCGAGCTGCGCCTGGGTGTTCGCGCCGACCAGCCGGCAGGGGTCTATCGCACCCGGGTAGTGCACCGACGCGGACGCCGACTGGCATCCCGCGGAAAGAACGGCTGAAGCGAGGACGGGCAAGATCCACCCACCCCGGGCGACGCTGCTGCGCATAAATTTCCGGACTTTCCGTATTCCCTGAAATCGATTTTCCAAGATCGTCCACCGATCGGGTGAACTTCCCGGCCGCCACGTGGTCCTGCACCGCGAACGGTCCCCGCACCCTGCCTCACCAGGGCGGCAGCGTCAAGACCAGTCGCCAGGGTGGTCCACCGCGGTACGGCGGTCCCGGGCTCGCGGGAAATTCCCGCGCATTTCAGGGATTCGACGGAAAATCCGGAACTTCGCCGTCGATCAATTCACCGGGAAGTCAATCCACGCAGACGACGCCGTTGGAGGTGATCGGCTCGTCCGAAGCACCCCCGGGCGCGCCGCCGCCCGCCGCCGCGCCGGGGCCGGCGTAGACCGTCCCGAGCACCACCTCGATGTGCCCGGCCGGCACCGACGCGGACTGCTGCGTCGTCAGCCCGCCCAGTGCCTTCGCCACCTCGGCGCCGCGCCCGGCCAGGTCGGGACCGAAGCGGACCAGCGACGTCCGCCGGGCGGCGGTGTTGCCCGCCGAGGTCGCCGTGAACCCCTTCTCGCGCAGGACACCCGCCACCCGGGCCGCGAGGCCTTCCTTCGAGCTCGCGTTCGAGACGTCGACGGTGACCGCCGCGGCCGGCGCGGTCGTCCCGCTCGGCGCGGCCGGGGCCGCGGGGCCGATCAGGCTCGCCGCGAAGGCCTTCACCGCGGCCGGGTCGACCTGCACCGCCGTCGCCCGGGGGTTCGACTTGTCGTACCGGTAGTCGACGTTGACGACCGGGATCGTCGCGAACTGGATCCCGCCGCCGCTGACCCCGCGCATCTGCCCGACGAAGTCGAGCAGGTTCCACGAGTCGTCCAGCACGACCGAGCGCTTCACGGCGTCGATCAGGTCGGACAGCTTGCCCGGATCGGCCAGCGTCCCCGCCGAGAGCACCTGCCGCGCCAGGCCGGCGAGGAACACCTGCTGGCGCCGGACGCGGGCGAGGTCGGTGCCCGGGAGGCCGTCACGCTGCCGGACGAAGGCGAGCGCGTCCGCCCCCGCGACGCGCTGCGGACCGGCCTGGAAGTCCGCGCCCGAGTTCTTGTCCTTGGTGGCCTTCTTCAGGCAGACGTCGACGCCGCCGACGGCCTTGCTGATCTCGTAGAAGCTGAGCAGGTTGACCTCGGCGAAGTGGTCGATCTTCACCCCGGTGAGGTCCTCGACCGCCTGGCGGGCGGCCCGGCGCGCCGCGGTGAGCGCGCTCTGGTTGATCTTCGCTTTGTCGGTCTCGCCGGCGGTGCGCAGCCGGGCCGCTTCGGCCGCCTTGGCCCGCCCGAACGCGCCGTTGATCTTGCCTTTCCCGCCCGGCATCGAGACGTAGCTGTCCCGGGGGACGGAGAACGCTTTCACCTCTTTGGTGCCGTTCGGGATCCGCAGCACGATCAGGGTGTCGGTGAGGTCGTCGCCGTTGGCGCCGGCCCGCAGTTCGCGCAGCACTTCCGGCGGCAGCGGGTTCCCCTGGTTGTCGCTCCGGGAGTCCCGGCCGACCAGCAGGATGTCGAGGGAGCCGTCGGCGGGCTGCTCGCCCGGCTTCGTCTCACCCTCCGGGTCGATGACGCTGTCCCGCGACACCTCGTTGAGGGAGCTCAGGTTCACGTAGCCGTACGCCGTGCCGCCGAACACCACGAGGGCCAGCCCCGCGACGGCGATCTTCCCCAGTACATGCACGCCTCCCAGGACGCCCGGGCGCCGGGAACCGCTGCACGAGTGAGAGCTGTGTCACATTCGCAGGTGCGAGGCCCCGTTGAGGTCGAGCACCGCCCCGGACGCCCAGGTCGCCTCGGCGGAGGCGAGGTAGACGACCGCGGCGGCGACCTCCTCCGGCGTGCCGACCCGGCCGAAGGGGCTCTGCGCGCGCAGGGCGTCGTCGATCCGGTCGGCCACGCGCTCGGTGGCGGTGAAGCCGGGCGCCACCGACGTCACGGCGATCCCGTGGGGCGCGAGCGAGACGGCCAGCGACTGGCCGAGCGCGTGCAGCGCGGCCTTGCTCGCCCCGTACGCCGGGTGGTCCGGCTCGCCCTTGAACGCCCCGCGCGAGCCGATGTTGACGATCCGGCCGGGCGCGCCCCGGTCGACGAGGTGCCGGGCGACGCAGTAGCTGAGGTTCGCCGCGCCGACGAGGTTGACGTCGAGGGTACGCCGCCAGATCCGTTGCCAGTCCGCATAGGACACCGAGGCGACCGGGTGCGCGGTCTCGGCCGACGTCGCGACGGCGGCGTTGTTGACCAGCACGTCGACGCCGCCCAGCCCGGCTTCGGCGGCGTCGGCGATCTCGCGGGCCGCCTCGGGGTCGGCCAGGTCGCCGCCGACCAGCACGTGCCCTTCGCCGGGGAGCGCTTGCAGTGTCTCCCCGGCGTCCGCGACTCGGTGTCCATAGTGGACAGCGATCCGATCGCCGCGGGCCGCGAACGCCGTGGCCACCGCGCGCCCGATGCCGCGGGACGCGCCGGTGACGAGAACTCCCCTGCTCATCCGAACAGCTGGACCAGCTTCAGGAACAGCTGGTACACCCCGTACCCGAACGGGAGCACCACCCACGCCCAGGCCAGCACGATCAGCGGCAGCCGGCCGGGCTTCACCGTCGGTTCGGTCATCACGCCTCACTCCTCACGGCCTCGGGGACCGGCTCGTGGAACTTCTCCTTGACCGGGCGCACCAGTTCGTTGGCCACGAAGCCGACCACGAGCAGGCCGATCATGATGTAGAACGACATCGTGTAGAGGTCGGGGCCGGACTTGCCCGCCGCCTTCTCGCCGTCGGCGATGCGGTTGACGATCAGCGGGCCGAGCACGCCCGCCACCGACCACGCCGTCAGCAGCCTGCCGTGGATCGCGCCCACCTGGAAGGTGCCGAAGAGGTCCTTGAGGTACGCCGGGACCGTCGCGAACCCGCCGCCGTAGAACGACAGGATCACCATCGCGCACAGGATGAACACGAGTTTCGACGAGTTCTGCGTCAGCGCGATCACCAGGTACAGCAGGGCGCCGACGCCGAGGTAGGTGCGGTAGATGTTCTTGCGGCCGACCAGGTCCGAAGTGGACGACCAGACGAACCGGCCGAGCATGTTGCACAGCGACAGCAGCGCGACGAAGCCCGCCGCCGCGGCCACGCCCACCGGTGTCGACGTGCCCTTGAAGAAGTCCTGGATCATCGGCGAGGCCTTCTCCAGGATGCCGATGCCCGCCGTGACGTTGAAGCACAGCACGACCCACAGGCACCAGAACTGCGGCGTCTTGATCGCGTTGGCGGCCGAGACGTTCGCCGTCGTGATCATGGCGGCGCCGTGGTCGGTCTTCGGCTCCCAGCCGTCGGGCTTCCAGCCGTCGGCCGGCACGCGCACGAGCAGCCAGCCCATCGACATGAACACCGCGTAGACGACGCCGTGGACCAGGAACGCGGTCGCGATGGTGCTCGTCGTCGGCGCGGTGCCCAGCATCGAGGACGACCACGGCGAGGCGATCAGGGCACCGCCGCCGAAGCCCATGATCGCGATCCCGGTGGCCATGCCCGGCCGGTCCGGGAACCACTTGATCAGCGTCGACACCGGCGAGATGTAGCCGATGCCCAGCCCGACGCCGCCGATGCCGCCGTAGCCGACGACGACCAGCCAGAACTGCCCGGTGGCGACGCCGAGCGCGGAGACGAGGAAGCCGCTGGCGAAGCAGCACATCGACACGAACATCGCCCAGCGCGGGCCGTTCTTCTCGACGAGCGTGCCGCCGAACGCGGCGGACAGCCCCAGCATGACGATGCCGAGCTGGAACGGCAGCGAGCTCTGCGTGCCGTTGAGGTGCAGGGTCTTCTCGAGCGGGGTCTTGAAGACGCTCCACGCGTAGGCCTGCCCGATCGACAGGTGTACCGAGAGGGCCGCCGGCGGCACCAGCCAGCGCGTCCAGCTCGGCGGGGCCACGATCCGGGATCGGTCCAGGAAGCCGAGAGCCATCGGTTCCCTCCGTATTCTGGGGATGATGGAGGGAATGTATTACTAAATCACCGGTGTTGCACCATACGAGTGTCGAACTTTCGGGCAGCGAAGGATGTGCTGATGGGCAGGGTGACCGTGCGCAGGCCGGTGCGGCGGATCTCCGCGACCGGGGACCGGCGCCGCCCGGACGCGCTGGCGGCCGAAGAGCCCCTGGAGCTGCGGGTCGGCGGCCGCGCGCTGGCGGTCACCATGCGCACACCGGGCCACGACGTCGAGCTGGCCCACGGCTTCCTGCTGTCCGAAGGCGTGATCGGCGGCCGAAACGACGTGGCGGTCGCCCGCTACTGCGACGGCGTCGACGACCAGGGCCGCAACACCTACAACGTGCTGGACATCGCGCTGGCCGACGGCGTGCCCCCGCCGGACACCGGCGTCGAGCGCAACTTCTACACGACGTCGTCGTGCGGCGTCTGCGGCAAGGCGGCGCTGGACGCGGTCAAGCTGCGCACCCGCTTCTCCCCCGCGTCGGCGGAGTTCGCGGTGAAGAGCTCGGTGCTCGCCGGCCTGCCGGACTCGCTGCGCGCCCGCCAGAAGGTGTTCGCCAGCACCGGCGGCCTGCACGCGGCGGGGCTGTTCGCCCCGGACGGGTCGCTCGAGGTGGTCCGCGAGGACGTCGGACGGCACAACGCGGTGGACAAGGTGCTGGGCTGGGCGGTCCTCGACGGCCGCATCCCGGCGCCGGGGTACGGTCTCCTGGTGTCCGGACGCGCGTCGTTCGAGCTGGTCCAGAAGGCCGCGATGGCGGGCATCGGCCTGCTGGCCGCGGTGTCGGCGCCGTCATCGCTGGCGGTGGAGCTGGCCGAGGAGAACGGCATGACCCTGGTCGGCTTCCTGCGCGGCGACTCGATGAACCTCTACACCGGAGACCACCGCATCCTGACCTAGCAGCCCGCCCCAAGCGCCCCAATGTGGCGTTCGGTGCGTCCAACGCACCCAATGTGGCGTTCGGTGCGTTGGACGCAACCAACGCCACATTGGGGCGTCAGGCCGAGGGCACCCAGTTGCCGTGGAAGCCGTGGGGCACGCGGTCCGGCAGGTGGATCGCCGCCACCGTGTCGAGGGTTTCCGCGTCCAGGATCGTCAGGTCGCTGCGCTGCGTCGCCGGGTCGAACACGAAGCCCAGCAGGACGCCGTCGTCCTCGGCCGCGTCTTCGCGGCGGGGGACGAACACGAACTCGCCCGGCTGGCGGCCCGCGCCGAACGCCCGCTCGTGCCGCGCTCCCGTGTGGAAGTCGTGCTTGAACAGCGAACCGGCCGGGTCGGCGCCGCCGTCGGCCGACATCGCGTAGCCGTAGCGGTGGCGGCGGCCGACCCGGCGCTCGTCCACGCGCGGGAACTCCTGGCCGCGGTCGTCGAGGCGTTCCTCGATCACCTTGCCCGCCGCCAGGTCGACCGTCCAGCGGTCCAGGGTCGGGCCGCCCTCGCCCGGGCCGTGCAGCTCGCGGTCGAACATCCGCGGGTGGCGGACGACGTCCAGCACGACGCTGTCGCCGTCGTCGTAGGCGTTGAGCGGGTGGAAGACGTAGCACGGCTCGACGTCGAACCACCGGACGTCCGCGTTGCCGCCCTCGCGCGGCATGACGCCGATCCGCGCCGGGTACTTCGGGTTCCAGCGGTACGGGAGGCCGCCGTTCGCGCCGAGCTTGCCCGCCATCATCGCGGTCACCGGGTCCGGCACCCGGACCTTGCCGACCATCGCCGAGACCACCAGCTTCGCCGGCGTCCGCAGGGCGGCCGGCACGCTGGCCGCGACCGCCATCTCGGCGTTGAACGTCACCGGCAGGTCGTAGAAGACGACGTGGTTCTCGGTCAGCGAGAAGTCGTGCATCATCGGCGACCCGGTGACCTCGACGTCGACCGTGCGGCGGGCGCGGCCGGCCGCGTCGATCACCGAGTACTGGACCTTGTTGCCCATGCCGAAGAAGTACGAGACGGCGTGCAGCTCGCCGGTGCGCGGATCGCGCTTGGGGTGGGCGGTGTAGCCGCCGGGCAGCGTGCCGTCGAAGTCGCAGCGGCCGACGGTGTCGAGCTCGTCGGTCAGCTCGTAGACCGGCGCGCCCGCCTCGACCAGGGCGAGGGTCCGGCCCGCGTGGCCGATGACGTTGGTGTTGGCGCCGAGCGCGTCCAGCCCGCAGAACCGGCTCGCGTCCTCGCCGTTCAGCGCCGCGGCCACAGCGGGGTTGCGGACCCACCGGTTGCGGTACCACTCGGCCTTCCCGTCGCGCAGGCGCACGCCGTGGACCATGCCGTCGCCCATGAACCAGTGGTAGGCCGCCGGGTCCACTTCGGACAGCGGATTCGGGCCGTTGCGCAGGTAGCGGCCGTCGAGGAACTCCGGGATCCGGCCGGTGACGGCGAGGTCGGTGATCGTGTGCTCCCGGCTGACCGGAGCGAAGTTTCCTTCGAGGAACTTGTTGCCCATGTGACCCCTCCACGGCTTCCATAACTCGGTTATGAAAACAGGTATAACAGGGTTATGGGATACTGGCAAGCATGAGCCCCAGACCGCGCGCGACCGACGTCAAGGCCCGGCTCGTCGAGGCCGCCATCCGGCTGTTCGACGAAAGCGGTCCCGAAGCCCTGCAGGCCCGCAAGCTGGCGGCGGAGGTCGGCGTCTCGACGATGGCGGTCTACACGCACTTCGGTGGTATGGCCGCGCTGGTCGACGAGGTCGCGCGGGCCGGCTACCTCCGGCTGTCGGAGTGGCTGGCCCAGGTCGGCGAGACCGACGACCCGGTGGCGGACATCTTCAGCCTGGCCCGCACCTACCGGCAGGCGGTCGCCGAGCAGCCGCAGCTGTTCGCGGTGACGTTCGGCCAGTCCGCGCCCGGCGGCAAGCGGGCGACGCTCTCCGACCTCACCACCGCCGAAGGCCGCGAAGCCGCCCAGGAGGGGCTGGAGGCGTTCACCCACATCGTCCGGGCGACCGCGCGGGCCATCGCCGCCGGCCGCTTCCGGCCCGCGGACGAGTACCAGGCCGCCGCCCAGCTCTGGAGTGCGCTGCACGGATTCGTCACACTGGAGGCGTCCGGCCACTTCGGCCCCCGTGAACAGGGCATAGACCACATTTTGGTCCCCCTCGGGATCACGATGGCCGTGGGTCTCGGGGACACTGTGGACGAAGCCGGACAATCGGCCGAGGCCGCGAAAGCGGCTTGGCGGGCGAGGACCGGAAACACCGGGCAGGGTGATAACGAATAAGCCGGTGAACAGGGCGCGAGGGAACGCGGAGCAGGTGCGCGGCGTCCTTATGAGGGGCAGGGGGATGGAGACAGGGTGAACGAGGAACACGGGGACGCGGAACCGGCCGGGGCGGTCGCCGAGGCGGTCCAGGGCGCCCGGCGGTGGCTCAGCCGCCGGTCGGTGCTGATCGCGGGGGCGTCCGGGCTGGCCGTGACCGGACTGGCCGTCGGCACCGCCACCGGCAAGCTGCCGTTCAGCCAGGCCCTGCAGCGGACGCTCGGCGTGACGTCGTCGAACCCGACGACCCAGCTGGGCAGCACGCGCGTCGAGCGCGTCTACTCGGCCGCGCGCGGCCGGATGGTCGACCTGGTGTTCATCCTGCCGTCGAAGACCCCGCCGAAGGGGCTGCCGATGTCGCTCATGCTGCACGGCCTGCACGGCAACGCCCGCAGCGCGGCGCCCACCGGCACGCTCAAGCAGCTCGCCAGCGACGTCGCCCGCAAGGCGGTCCCGGCGTACGGCTTCGTGGCCGTCGACGGCGGCGACAACTACTGGCACGAGGTCCACCCGGGCGACGACCCGATGGCGATGCTGCTGGAGGAGGTCCCGCAGTGGCTGCGGGCCCGCGGCTTCGCCGGCCCCACCGGGCAGCCGTTCGCCTGCACGGGCGTGTCGATGGGCGGGTTCGGCGCCCTGGTGTACACGCGCCGCCGCGTCGAGCGGCGCCAGCCGCCCGCCGCCGTCGCCACGCTGGCCCCGGCGCTGATCACGTCGTGGCCGGAGATGGCCAAGCGCCACATCTTCACCGGGATCCAGGACTGGACGTCCCTCGACCCGCTGCGCCACATCGACGAGACCAAGGGCGTCGCCAACGGCATCTGGTGCGGCACGGAGGACTCGTTCATCACCGGCGTCCGCCGCTACATCGAGGCGGCCCACCCGGCGGTGGCGCACACCGCCCACGGCAAGCACGGCGACCCGTTCAACCGCACGGTGGTGCCGAGCCTGATCAGCTTCCTCGGCAAGCACGTCCCCCGGGCCGACTGACTGCTCGCCCCACGTCATGAAAGGGTCGTTCATGACGTCAGATGTCATGAACGACCCTTTCATGACGTCGGGACGCGGGGTCAGCGGGCGAAGTGGATGCGGGTGATCGTGCGGCCCGGGACCCAGTAGGTGCGGACCAGGTCGGCCAGGCGGTTGACCAGCAGCAGGCCGCGCCCGCCCAGCGTCGTCGCCGACGGCGGGATGCGGCCGGCCAGCGGGTCGGCGATCGTGCCCGTGTCGCTCACCTCGCCGACCACCTGGGTCGGCTCCGCCCACAGCCGCAGGACGCCCGTGCCGCCGCCGTAGAGCACGCTGTTCGTCGTCAGCTCCGCGATCGCCAGCGCGAACTCGTCACGGCGGGGGCGGCGCAGGCCGTGGCGGGCGGCCCAGATCTCCGCGAAGCCGCGCAGGGACGCCAGCTGCCCGAGGTCGAACCCGCGCTCGACCGCGCCCGGCGGCGGGGCGAGCGGGCGCGTGAAGTCCGCGCGGACGCCGTCGGGGTCGAAGCGCGGGCTGACGAACGGCCCGGCCAGGCCCCACAGCTCGGGGTGGGTCCGCTCGGCGTCGGCCAGGACCGGCGGCGGCAGCGCCCCGACGTCGTACGGGCAGAGCACCGCCAGGTCACGCCCGGCGAAGGCGTCGTTGATGAGGGCTTCGTGCACCACGCACGCCGGGTACTCCGCGTCCGTGCGGCCGGCCCAGATCGGCTCGCCCACGAGCCGCACCGGACCGGCGTGCTCGGCGGCGAAGGCGTGCAGCACCGACGGCAGGATGGCGCCCGGATTGCGGCCCGCCCGCTGCATGTCGATGAGCCGGACTTCGGTCGCCCGGTCTTCCAATGCCTTCTCGATCAGCAGCAGGTTGCGGCCGGGCACGGCGACGGCCGCGGGTTCGCCCCGGTCGAGTCCTTCGAGCAGGAACGGAATGACACCGTCCAGGTACTCGGTGTCGCCGCGATAGAAAATTGCCGGATGCCGGAACGGTCTGAGGGCATCTACCACGGGATGGTCTTACCCAGCCGCGCACGCCCGCAAACGCTCCGGACGTCGGAACCTCACTCCACCCAGCGGCCGACGACCGCGATCAGCCAGAAGCCGACCATGGTCGTGAGGGCGAACAGCAGCACCCAGTTGAACAGCCGGCGCCGATCATCGGTGACGCCGTGCGCCTGGCGCAGCGCGTAGGCCGCGACGACGAACAACGGCACGGGGATCAGCGGCAACGGCGACAGCCGGGACACGACGGCGACGACGCAGGTGCCGGTGAACACGGCCAGCATGCCCATCAGCACCCGGTGCAGCCACGGGTACCGGTCGGCGACAGACGCGATGACGCGCTCGCTCAGCTCGCGGAACCCCAGGGCCGGCGCGGCCGGGGCGGTCCCGCCGGGTTCCGGGGCCGGCGGCGCCGGCGCTTGCACGCCGCCGCCCGCAGGGGCCCCGGAACCCGGGAAAGAATCAGCAGTCATTCAGCTTTCCTGTCGGGTCTCCGGGCCGGGCGGCCCGGAGACGCCCGGCCTCAGGCCGACTTCTCGCCGCGCTCGCTGCGCGCGCGCCGCGTCGGCTGCCGGGCGACGATCGTCGGGTTCACGTTCTCCCGGACGGTCTGCTCGGTGATGACGACCTTCGCCACGTCGTCGCGGCTCGGGATGTCGTACATGACCGGCTGCAGCACCTCTTCCATGATGGCGCGCAGCCCGCGGGCACCCGTGCCCCGCAGGACCGCCTGGTCGGCGATGGCCTCGAGCGCGGTCTTGGTGAACTCGAGCTCGACGTTGTCCATCTCGAAGAGCTTCTTGTACTGCTTCACCAGGGCGTTGCGCGGCTGGGTGAGGATGTTGACCAGGGAGTCCTTGTCCAGGTGGTTCACCGTCGCCACGACCGGGAGCCGGCCGATGAACTCCGGGATCAGCCCGAACTTGATCAGGTCCTCCGGCATGGTGTCGGAGAAGACGTCGCTCTCCTCGATCTCGGACTTGGTGCGGATCTCCGCGCCGAAGCCGAGGCCGCGCTTGCCGACCCGCTCGTTGATGATCTTCTCCAGCCCGGCGAACGCGCCGGCCACGATGAACAGCACGTTCGTCGTGTCGATCTGGATGAACTCCTGGTGCGGGTGCTTGCGGCCGCCCTGCGGCGGGACGGAGGCGGTGGTGCCCTCGAGGATCTTCAGCAGCGCCTGCTGGACACCCTCGCCGGAGACGTCGCGGGTGATCGACGGGTTCTCGCTCTTGCGGGCGATCTTGTCGACCTCGTCGATGTAGATGATCCCGGTCTCGGCCCGCTTGACGTCGTAGTCCGCCGCCTGGATGAGCTTGAGCAGGATGTTCTCGACGTCCTCGCCGACGTAACCCGCTTCGGTCAGCGCCGTGGCGTCCGCGATGGCGAACGGCACGTTCAGCAGCTTCGCGAGCGTCTGCGCCAGGTAGGTCTTGCCGCACCCGGTGGGGCCGAGCATCAGGATGTTGGACTTGGCGAGCTCGACCGACTCCTCCTTGGAGTCCTTCGGCCCGGCCTTGTCGTCCGCCTGGATGCGCTTGTAGTGGTTGTAGACCGCCACCGCCAGCGTCCGCTTGGCGTCTTCCTGCCCGATGATGTACTGCTCGAGGAACTCGTGGATGTCGGCGGGCTTGGGCAGCTCGTCGAGCTTGACGTCGCCGGCCTCGGCCAGCTCCTCCTCGATGATCTCATTGCAGAGGTCGATGCACTCATCGCAGATGTAGACCCCGGGGCCGGCAATGAGCTTCTTCACCTGCTTCTGGCTCTTCCCGCAGAAAGAACACTTCAGCAGGTCTCCGCCGTCACCGATCCGTGCCATGGCCGTTGACCTCGTCCCCTCCGGCGCGAGTTTTCGCGCCTGACGTGTGTTGCGACGGTGCGACCCCCCGGGTGTGGTGACCGGGTGGAGCCTCACGCATTGCCACTGACGGTACCCGTCCGATGCCGTGAGCGGGAACACCCACGAACTCCGGGAGCACGTCAGAGGACGACCCTAAACCAGGATGCCGGTGTGTGTCGTCTTCTCGACACACACCGGCCTGGCGGATCTACAGAGCCGACGCCTTACGGTACGGCAGAACCTCGTCGATGATGCCGTACGCCTTGGCCTCTTCGGCCGTGAGGATCTTGTCGCGCTCGATGTCGGTCCGGATCTGGTCCGGGTCCTTGTTCGTGTGCTTGGCCAGGATGACCTCCATCTGGCGCCGCACCCGCTGGATCTCGTTGGCCTGGATCTCCAGGTCGGAGACCTGGCCGTAGGTGCCCTCGGTGGCCGGCTGGTGGATCAGCACGCGCGAGTTCGGCAGCGCGTAGCGCTTGCCCGGCGTGCCGGCCGACAGCAGCACCGCGGCGGCCGAGGCGGCCTGGCCGAGGCAGTACGTCTGGATGTCCGGGCGGACGAACTGCATGGTGTCGTAGATCGCCATCAGCGAGGTGAACGAGCCACCCGGCGAGTTGATGTAGACCAGGATGTCGCGGTCCGGGTCCTCGTGCTCGAGGTGCAGCAGCTGGGCCATCACGTCGTTGGCCGACGCGTCGTCCACCTGCACGCCGAGGAAGATGACCCGCTCTTCGTAGAGCTTGTTGTACGGGTTCGACTCCTTGACGCCGTAGCTGGTCCGCTCCACGTACGACGGCAGGATGTACCGCGACTGGGGGATGCTCGGGCCCTGGAAGTCACCCGGGAGCCTGAAGTTGCTCATCGAAAGTCTCCTTGGTGCTTCGGGCTCAGCGGGAGCCCGGACGGGCGATGTCGGCGGTGAGGACGTGGTCGACGAACCCGTAGTCCTTCGCCTCCTGCGCGGTGAACCAGCGGTCGCGGTCGCCGTCCTTGATGATCTGCTCGACCGTCTGCCCGGTCTGGTCCGCGGTGATCCGGGCCAGCTCCTGCTTCCACTTGTTGAACAGGTCGGCCTGGATCGCGATGTCCGACGCCGTGCCGCCGACACCGGCCGAGGGCTGGTGCATCAGGATGCGGGCGTGCGGGAGCGCGTAGCGCTTGCCCGGCGTGCCCGAGGAGAGCAGGAACTGCCCCATCGAGGCCGCCATGCCCATCGCGTAGGTCGCGACGTCCGGGCGGATCAGCTGCATGGTGTCGTAGATGGCGAACCCGGCGGTGACCGAGCCACCCGGCGAGTTGATGTAGAAGCGGATGTCGGACTCGGCGTCGTCCGCGTCGAGCAGCAACAGCTGCGCGGTGATCCGGTTGGCGACCTCGTCGTTGACCTCGGAACCGAGGACGACGATGCGCTCCTGGAGCAACCGCTCGAACACCGAGTCGGTGAGGTTGAGCCCTGCGGTGCCGGTCCGCGCCTCGGGCGTGTGCTGCGTCACGTCTGCCTGCCTTTTCGCCGGCGGCGGCCCGGTGCTGACGGCCACCGCTGTCGTTTCAGATGCTTGAGATCTTGTATCCGACCCTAACGAACTTGGGCGGTGCAGAATGCCTGACACCGCCCAAGTTCGCTCACAGCTTCACTCCGCCGGAGTCTTCGCCGTTTCGTCGGTGACCTGCGTCTCCTCGGTTGCCGGCTCGTCGGTGCCGAAGAGCTCCGAGAGGTCGACCTCGGCGCCGGAGCCGTCGGTCACGGTCGCCTTGCGGACGACCGAGGCGAGGGCCTTGCCGCGGCGCACGTCGGCGTAGATCGCGGTCAGCTGGCCGGACTGCTGGGCGCGCTGGACGTACTCGTCCGGGCTGATCCCGAAGCGCTGGGCCTGGTAGATGATCCGCTCGGTGAGCTCGCCGTCGTTGACGGAGACCTCTTCCTTGTCGGCGATGGTGTCCAGCAGCAGCTGCGTGCGGACGGCCTTCTCCGACTCGGTGCGGGTCTCGGCGTCGAACTCTTCGAGCGTGCGGCCTTCGGCCTCGAGGGCCTGCGCGAACTGGGCCTCGTCGTGGTCGAACGGGTGGATCGCGTCGTGCTTGCGGTTCTCGATCTCGGCGTCGAGGACCTTCTCCGGGATCGGCACCTCGGTGCGCTCGAGGAGCTCGTCGAGCACCTTGTCGCGCGCCTGGACGCCCTGCTGCATCTTCTTGACGCGGCCGAGCCGCTCGCGCAGGTCGTTCTTGAGCTCGTCGATCGTGTCGAACTCGCTGGCCATCTGGGCGAACTCGTCGTCGGCCTCGGGCAGCTCGCGGGTCTTGACCGACTGGACGGTCACGGTCACCTCGGCGTCCTTGCCGGCGTGCTCCCCGGCGACGAGCTGGGTGGTGAACGTCTTGGTCTCGCCTGCGGTCGCGCCGACGATGGCCTCGTCGATGCCGTCGACGAGCTGGCCGGAGCCGATCTCGTAGGACAGCCCGCTGGTGCTCGCCTCCTCGACGGCCTGGCCGTCGACGGTGGCGGACAGGTCGATCGAGACGAAGTCGCCGTTCTCGGCCGGGCGCTCGACGCCGGTCAGCGTGCCGAAGCGGGCGCGCAGCTCGTCGAGCTGCTCGTCGACCTCGGCGTCGGTCAGCTCGACGTCGTCGACGGTGATCGCGAAGCCGTCGAGGTCGGGCAGCTCGATCTCCGGGCGCACGTCGACCTCGGCGGTGAACTCGAGCACGTCGCGGTCCTCGAGCTTGGTCACGTCGAACTCGGGGTTGCCGAGCGTGCGGACCTCGTTGGCGCGGACGGCCTCGATGTACTTGGCCGGGATGGCCTCGTTGACGACCTCGTCGAGCACCGGGCCGCGCCCGATCCGGCTTTCCAGGACGCGAGCGGGCGCCTTGCCGGGCCGGAAGCCCGGGATGCGCACCTGCTGGGCGATCTTGCGGTAGGCGCGGTCGAAGTTCGGCTTGAGCTCGTCGAACGGCACCTCGACATTGATCTTGACTCGCGTCGGGCTGAGCTGCTCGACGGTGCTCTTCAAGGTCTTCTCCTCGAGCGGTAACGATTGTGGTGGACAATCCTGCGGAAATGTCCCCGGTCGCCTGCAGACCGGGACGTCCGAGTCTAGGCCAGTGGCCTGCGCCACCGGGCCGGGGGCCACCTGCGAGGTCAGGCGCCCGGCCTCCGGCCGATCACCCGGCGCGTCCGGGCGCGAACTCACACTCCGAGCATCCGGCCGATCACCCAGCGCATCTGGCCGCTGGCGTGCGCCACCGAGCCGCTCGGCTGCACGAGGTGGGAGAGCAGCAGCCGGACGAACGCCTCGACCGCGACCGTCCACTCCGAGCGGGTCAGCCCGACCTCCGGGTAGCACCGCGCGAACAGCGCCGCCACGGTGTCGACCGAGCGCTCGAGCACGCCCTCGGGCCGGGTGGTCAGCAGCGGGAGGAAGTCTTCGCTGCCGCCCTTCGGGCAGCCGAGCGCGATGAGGATCAGCGGGTTGGCCCTGGCGGCTTCGAGTGTCTGCCGGAACGCGGCGGTGACGCCGTCGACCGGGCGGCCGGGGTGGGCGGCGACGACCTCGGTCACGCGCTCGGCGAAGCGCTCGGTTTCGCGCAGCACCAACGCCTCGGCCAGCTCGGCCTTGGAGCCGAGTTCGTTGTAGACGGTCTGCCTGCTGACGCCGACGCGTGCGGCCAGCTTGCCCATCGTCACCGCGGTCCAGCCGTCGCCGGCGATGAGGCCGGCGGCCGCGTCCAGCAGCCGTTCCCGGGTGCTCGCCGGGGCGGGATGGGTGACAGCCTTCACAAGGGCAGCTTACCCACCGCTTGCGTTCGGCTGGCCCAGACCTTTTTTCGAAGCGTGGTGCGACGTTTACAAACGCGGGTGGGTTGTCTACGGTGACTCCCGCCTCGCCAGGAGCTTCTCGACCGAGGAGACCGCTCGATGCCCGTCGTCGATACCCCGCCGCGCGGCTCCCGTACGTCCGAAATCCCGTCGTCCTCGACGACGGCGGCGGCGGGCGCGCCGGTCCCGCGCGCGGTGCCCTCGCCGCGCATCCCGCTGCCCCGGATTTCCGTGCCGACACTGCTGTTGTTCGCCGGCGGCGCGGCGCTGTGGGGCGCGGCGACCTGGCTGCTGCTGACCGGGATCGCGCCGCCGGTGTACACCGTGCCGCTGCACGCGATCGTCACCTTCACCATGTTCACCGTGGCGCACGAATCGGCCCACCACGCCGCAGGAAAGCTGACATGGGTCAACGAAGTGCTCGGCAGGCTGGCGATGCCGTTCGTCGCGGTGTACGCGGCGTTCCCGCTGCTCCGGTTCGTCCACAGTGAACACCACCGCAACACGAACGCGGACTCGCACACCGATCCGGACGCCTGGACGTCGCAGGGAGCCTGGTGGTCGCTGCCGTTCCGCTGGCTCACCATCGACTTCTGGTACGCGCGCTTCTACACGGTCCGCGCGCGGCACCGCCCGGCGGCGGAGCGGGCGGAGTCGGTCGTGCTGCTGTCGCTGGCGTTCGCCGCGGCCGCCACGCTGGTCGCCTGCGGCCACGGCCGGGAACTGCTGCTCGGGTACGTGCTGCCGCAGCGGATCGGGCTGGCCGTGCTGGCGTGGTGGTTCGACTGGCTGCCGCACCACGGGCTGCCCGCCGCGAAGCCGCGCGACAAGTTCGGCACCACGCGGGTGCGGGTGGGGCTGGAGTGGCTGATGACGCCGATGATGCTGTTCCAGAACTACCACCTGGTGCACCACCTCCACCCGGCCGTGCCGTTCTACCGCTACCTGCGGGCGTGGAAGGACAACCGGGACGCGTACCTGGCCCGCGACGTCCCGATCATCACGGCGTGGGGCCGCGAGCTGACGCCGGCGGAGTACCGCGCGTGGCGGCGGCTGGCCGGCGACCTCGGCGAAGCCGAGCCGTGCCCCGGACTGCCGTGTCCCGAACCGCCGGGACCCCGGCCGCCGAGCCGGTTCCACCGGCTGCGGGTGCGGGAGGTCCGGCCGCTGACCGCGGACGCCGTCGCGATCACCCTCACCGTCCCGCCGCAGCTGGCGGCGGAGTTCCGGTTCACGCCCGGCCAGCACGTGGCGGTCCGGGCCGTGGTCGAGGGCCGTCCCGTCCGCCGGACGTACTCGATCTGCGCCCCGGCCGGCGCCGGGGAGCTGCGGATCGCGGTGAAGCGGCGGCCGGGCGGGGCGTTCTCCGGCTTCGCGACCACGGCGCTGGCCGCGGGCGACTTCCTCGACGTCCTGCCGCCCTCCGGCGCGTTCACGCTCACCCCCGACCCCGCGCGGACCGCGCACTACGTGGCGCTGGCCGCCGGCAGCGGCATCACGCCCGTGCTGTCGATCCTGGTCAGCGCGCTGGACGCGGAGCCGCACAGCCGCGCAACGCTGCTGTACGTCAACACCTCGGGCGCGACGACGTTGTTCGCGGCGGAGCTGAGCGCGCTCGCCCAGCGGTTCGGCGGGCGGCTGCACGTGGTCCACTACCGCACCGACGAGCGCGACCCGGACCTCCACGCGCACCGGCCCCGGCACTTCGACGCGGTCGGCGAGGCCCTCGCCATCTCCCACGAGCGCTACCAGCGCGGCCGCCTCGACGGGACGCGGCTGCGTGCGCTGCTGCAGAACCGGCTGCACCCGGCGAAGGTCGACGAGTGGTTCCTGTGCGGGCCGCGCGGCCTGCTGGAGCTGGCCCGCCGCACCCTCGCCGACGCGGACGTCCCGGAGGAGAACGTCCACTTCGAACTGTTCCGCGGCGCGGCACCGCCGCCCGGCCCGGCGGGCACGCCGTCGCGGGTGGCGGTGACGCTGGGCGGCACGACGACGTGCGTCACCGCCGAAGCCGGCGAGACGGTGCTGGACGCGGCGCTGCGGGCGGGGTACCAGGTGCCGTACTCGTGCACGGGCGGCGCGTGCGGCACGTGCCGGGCGACGCTGCTGTCCGGCCAGGTCGACATGGACGTCCGGTACGCGCTGACCGAGGACGACGTGGCGGCGAGCCGGATCCTGACGTGCCGCAGCCGCGCGACGACGCCGGAGGTCGCGGTCGACTACGACCGCCGCTGACCTCCGGGACCCGGGCTCCGAACGTCATGAACGACTCTTTCATGACATCTGATGTCCTGAAAGAGTCGTTCATGACGTTGGGGCGACGGTCAGCCGGTCCGGGTCGGGGCGCCCGAGGGCGGCGTCCCCTGGCCAAAGCCACCCGACTCGCCGTCCGTCACCGAGGTCGCCGTCGCCGTGCTGCCGGACTCCGTGGCCACCACCGTGACCGTGTCGCCCGTCGCCAGGCCCGTCGCCTGCGCCGAGGTGATCGTGTACGTCTTCGAGAAGCCGTCGTCGCTCTTCGCGGTCAGGGACGTCGCGCTCAGCTCCGTCACCTCGCCGGTCTGCATGATCTTCGTGACGTAGCCGCCGTTGCCGTCGGACGCCACGTACTCGCCGTGCAGCGCCCCGCCCAGGCCGCCACCCGGCAGGCCGCCCGGGCCGCCCGTCATGCCGCCGGGGCCGGCCTGCGTTTCGGTCGCCGCCGACGACGAAGCGGCCCAGACCGCCGCTCCCCCGCCGGCCACGATCACCGCCGCGACGGCGCCCGCCGCGATCTTCCTGCCCGGCGACCAGGCCGGCTTCGGGGCCGGCGCGGGCGTCGCGCCCCACGTCTGGTCCGGAGTGGACGGTTCCTGCGGTGTGGTCATGTGTTGCTCCTCAACGTGGTCCTTCGGTGCGGTCCACGGTGGAGCGGCTCGCTGTGCACCGACTGTGCCTGCCGTCAGCCGTTCCTGTGACCGGCAAACCGGACATCCGGCAACGGGCCGGTCACCGCACAGCCGCTTCACAGGCAGCGCACAACCCGCACACACGGCGTCGACGGACGCTGGTTCCATGGCCGCGCGAACCGACTCGCCACGTCCCCGCCGGGGGCGGCTCTCGCTGCGCGCGAAACTGACCGGCTCGATGGTCGTGCTGCTCACCGTGGTGTGCCTGATCGTCGGCGTGGTCAGCGAGTTCGCGCTCGACCTCTTCCTCACCCGCCAGATCGACCAGCAGCTCTCGGCCGCGGCGAACCGCTCACTGGTCTTCGCGAGCAACGCGCAGTTCTCCGGTCCGCCGCCGCGGGACCAGGGCCAGCACCCGCTCGGGCAGAACGTCGGCACGGTGAGCGGCACCTTCTCCGGCCGGCAGCTCGTCCACGACGACAGCATCTCCGAGCACGGCGGCCGGCTGCACCTGACCGCCGGCCAGCAGGCCGTGATGCTCTCGGTGCCTGCCGACGGCAAGCCGCACACGCTGTCCTTCGACGACCTCGGCGAGTACCGGCTGATGGCACTGCCGGTCGCCGGCACGGCCGACGTCGTGGTCACCGGCCTGCCGATGAAGCCGGTCGACGACACGCTGCTCACCGTCGGGCTGATCCTGTTCGGCGTGGCCGCCGCGGGCGTGCTCGGCGCGGCCTTCCTCGGCGCGTTCGCGGTCCGCCGCACCCTGCGTCCCCTCGACCGCGTCGCGGCCACGGCCGGGCGCGTCACCGAGCTGCCGCTCGACCGCGGCCAGGTGGCGCTGTCCATCCGGGTCCCGGAGGGCGACACCGACCCGCGCACCGAGGTCGGCCAGGTCGGCTCGGCGCTGAACCTGATGCTCGGCCACGTCGCCCAGGCCCTCGAAGCACGGCACGACAGCGAAATCCGGGTCCGCCAGTTCGTCGCGGACGCCAGCCACGAGCTGCGCACGCCGCTGGCCGCGATCCGCGGGTACGCCGAGCTGGCCGCCCGCGGCAGCGCGCTGGTGCCGCCGGACGTCGCGCACTCGATGGGCCGGATCCAGTCCGAGGCCGTCCGGATGACGACGCTGGTCGAAGACCTGCTGCTGCTCGCCCGGCTCGACGCGGGCCGCCCGCTGGACGAGCGCGAGGTCGACCTCACCCGGCTGGTGGCCGACGCCGTCGGCGACGCCCGGGTCGCCGGCCGCGAGCACCGCTGGCTGCTGGAGCTGCCACCGGACCCGGTGCTCGTGCACGGCGACGTCCAGCGCCTGCACCAGGTGCTGGCGAACCTGCTGGCCAACGCCCGCACGCACACGCCGCCGGGCACCACGGTGGTGACGGCGCTGGCCCGCTCGGCGGACGGCAGCGCGGTGCTCACGGTGACCGACGACGGCCCGGGCATCGCCCCGGACCTGCTGCCGGACGTCTTCGAGCGCTTCGCCCGCGGCGATTCGTCGCGCTCCCGCCAGGCCGGCAGCACCGGGCTGGGGATGGCGATCGCGTCCGCCGTCGTCGTCGCCCACCACGGCACGATCGAGGTGCACAGCAGGCCCGGACGGACGGAGTTCGCGGTGCGGCTCCCCGTGGCCGTGCCCGCACAGCGCGTGCACAGCATCGGCACAACCCGGCCCCAGCTGGAGACCGGAAGCTGACCCCATGACCGCTGTGACATCCGGGGCTTCGCCCCGCGCCGGGGGCTTCGCCACCCGGAGCCCCCGAAAGGCCGCTGTGGCCACGCGCGAAACCGCCGTGCCCCCTTCGGTTCCTGCCCGCCCTTCGTGGCACCGGCCGGCGTTGGCCGCCCTCCTGCTCGGCACCGCCGTGCTCTACCTGTGGGGCCTCGGCGCCTCGGGCTGGGCCAACGCGTTCTACTCGGCGGCCGCGCAGGCGGGTTCGCAGAGCTGGAAGGCGCTGTTCTTCGGCTCCAGCGACGCGGCCAACGCGATCACCGTGGACAAGACACCGGCCGCCCTGTGGGTGATGGGGCTGTCGGCGCGGCTGTTCGGCGTCAACGCGTGGAGCATCCTGGTGCCGCAGGCGCTGATGGGCGTGGGCTCGGTGTGGTTGCTGTCCACGACGGTCCGCCGCACGTCCGGCCCGGCGGCCGGGCTCGTCGCCGGCCTGGTGCTGGCACTGACGCCCGCCGCGGCGCTGATGTTCCGGTTCAACAACCCGGACGCGCTGCTGGTGCTGCTGCTGGTGGCGGCCGCGTACTGCGTGGTGCGCGCGGGCGAGAAGGCGAGCCCGCGCTGGCTCGCGCTGGCCGGCGTCGCGGTCGGTTTCGGGTTCCTGGCGAAGATGCTGCAGGCGTTCCTGGTGCTGCCGGCGTTCGCCGTCGCGTACCTCGTCGCCGCGCCGGTGCCGCTCCGCGGGCGGCTGCTGCACCTGCTCGGCGCCCTGGTTTCGGTGCTGGTGTCGGCGGGGTGGTACCTGGCGGTGGTGGCCCTCTGGCCGGCGGCGTCCCGCCCCTACATCGGCGGCTCCCAGACGAACTCCCTGTGGGAGCTGGTGTTCGGCTACAACGGCTTCGGCCGCATCACGGGCGACGAGGTGGGCAGCGTCGGCGGCGGCGCGGGCCGCGGCTGGGGCACGACGGGCCTGACGAGGCTGTTCGGCAGCGAGATGGCGGGCGGCATCGCCTGGCTGCTGCCGGCGGCCCTGCTGGCGTTGGGCGCCGGACTCTGGTTCACCCGCAGGGCACCCCGCACGGACGCATCCCGCGCGGCCCTCCTGGTGTGGGGCGGCTGGCTCCTGGTGACGGCGGCGGTGTTCAGCTACATGAGCGGAATCATCCACCCGTACTACACGGTGGCACTGGCCCCGCCGGTCGCGGCCCTGGTCGGCACGGCGGCGGTCCAGCTGTGGCGCCTGCGCGCGAACCCGGTGGCATCCGGCCTGCTCAGCGGCGGCGTGGCGGTGACGGCACTGACGGCGTACCTGTTGCTGTCGGGTTCGTCGTGGCAGCCGTGGCTGGCCCCGACGGTCCTGGTGGGCGGCCTCCTGGCGGCGGTGGCCCTGTTTTTCGCCACCCACCTGACCCGCGGGGCGGCCTCGTCCGTGGCCGTGTTTTCGCTGGTGGTAGCGCTGACGGGAACGGGCGCGTACACACTGGCCACAGCGGCGACAACGCACAGCGGAGCAATCCCGTCGGCAGGCCCTTCGTCGGGCTTCGGCGACGGCCGCGGCTTCGGCGGCCGCGGCGGCGGCCCGGGTTCCCTGTTGTCGACAACCATGCCGGGCGCATCACTGACGGCGTTGCTACAGCAGGACGCATCCAAGTACAGGTGGACGGCAGCCACGGTGTTGTCGAACGCGGCGGCGGGCTACCAGCTGGCTTCGGGCGCGCCGGTGATGGCGGTGGGCGGCTTCAACGGGACGGACCCGTACCCGACGCTGACGCAGTTCCAGGAGTACGTGGCGAGCGGGCAGATCCACTACTTCCTGGGCGAGGGCATGACGATGCAGGGCAACAGCGGCTCGGACGCGGCCCAGGAGATCGCGGAGTGGGTCGCTTCGCACTATCAGAGTTCCACTGTGGACGGCGTAACGGTGTTCGACCTCACCGCGAACGCCTGAAGCGCGCCAGTCAATCGAAGAACGATCGGCGGCCGGCGCCCAGCCTCAGCCGGCCGTCCGATCCCGGTTGCGCCGAGTATGCGATGTCCAAGGTGCCGAGCGCGCCTTCGATCCCGCAGACCGCCGGGTGTTCGCGCCGCAGCTCGCGCAGATGGCTGCGCCAGCGCAGGCAGTCGTTCTGCCAATGGCGGAGGTACCGCACACAGAGCTCCGGCGTGATGAGCAGGCTGCGGCCGATCGCCGCCTTGAGCGCGGCGATCATCCGCGCCTTCTGCGCCGACGCGATGGGAGACGCCTGCACCTTGCCGATCGTGTCGTGGATGATGTGCCGGCGACCCGGCAGGAAGACCCGCCAGTAGTCGTGGTCCGCGTTCGCCAGCTTCAGACCGTTGTCCAGGAGGGCGAACACGCCTTCCGCCAGGGTGTCGCCGAGCTCCTCGCTGCGAGCTCGCCGGGCGTCGCGGTACGGGTCGTAGGGATCCTGGATCGCCGTTCCCGTCACCGCCGAGGGCCGGAGGCTCGCGCCGTCCAGGAGGAAGAACCAGTCCTCGTTGTAGATGTTCGGGAAGAACGAGCCGAAGGCGGTCCCACCCACCGCGAGGGCGCCCCCGCCGATGAACGTGTCCTGTTTCAGGCCCGCGTCGCGCAACGCGTGGCACACGACCGAGTTGTCCGGCATGCCGGCGTTGGCCAAGCCGACGACCGGGTAGTCGTCCAGCAGTCCCGCTGCCGCGACGAGGTCTTCGGGCCGGGGCAGCAGGATGTCGTCGTCGAGGAAGACGATCCGTTCCCAGCCCGCCAGCGTTGCCAGCAACAGGCCCAGGTTCCGCTTGAAGCTGGTGTCGTTGCGCCGGCTGAACCGGTCGGCGCGCAGCAGCCGATCGGTCTCGAACGAGGGCACGAGTTTGGCCGGCAACATGTCCGTGTCCAGGGCCAGCGCCCGCACCCCGGCCCGCTTCGCCGCGAGTGCCGCTGTCGAAGCGTCGGCGCGCCTGCTGCACAACAAGAGCAGCGGGACGTCACACTCCCGCGCGGCGCCGATCGCGTGCTTCAGGTAAGGCGTCGGGCGGCCGTTCGGCACGATGATCGCGTCGAGAGCGCCCTGCACGACACGGCGGGCATCGAAGTGGGTCAGCAGGTTCTCGTGCGACTGGTGCTGGCGCACTGATCCCGTCATGAGCGGCCCACTGTGGCTTTTTCGGGCCATTCGTGCAGCCGGTTCCCCGGCAGGGTCCAGTCGGGGGTCAGGCTGCGGCCGCTCACCACCGGCACGCGGCTGATGATGCTGAAGGACTCCTCGCCGCCGAAACGTTCCTGGAGGTACGCCTGGTTGCGGTCACGGAACCGGACGTCGGTCAGGGCGCGAACCGCGCCGAGCGTGCCGCGGCCGTACATCCCGTTGCACACCGTGACCGTGCGCAGCCGGTTGAACGGGCTCAACCTCCGGCAGAAGTGCGCGACGTCTTCGAGCAACCGGCCCTGTGCGTCCAGCTGGGGCCCGAACAACCTGACCTCTCCGTCCTGCTCCACCCGGAACCCGCCGTGCTCGGCGTCGTCGTTGCGGCCGACCTGCTGCACGGGGAAGTCGACCCGGCCGAACAGATCACGGGTGACGGTGTTCCAGTCGACCCCGCCGAGCAGGACGAGGTGCGTCGTGTAGTCGTCGGCGGTCAGCTCTTCCGTGGTGAGGAACCGGACCTGGTTCTGCGGATTGACCGATCGGATGTGGCCGTACAGCTCGATCAACGCGTCCGGGTCGGCGTAGGTGTACAACGACACGTAGTCGGCGCTCTCGGGATCGGCGTAGGTCAGGTTCTTCCGGAGCTGCTCCGGAAGCCGGGCGCAGACGATGGTGACGTGCTCGTCGTCGGGGAACCGCCAGGTGTCGACGGTGCCCCGCTGCGAGCCTCCCGCGTGGTCCTCCCGGAGCAGCAGCAGCTCCTCGAGCAGTTCCTTGCGGCGGAGCTGCTCGTCGTCCATCAGCTCTTCCTGGGGGAGGATCCGGACGACTCCGCCGGCGACGGATCGACGTGTCGCGAACAGGGTGGCGTACGCGTTGAGCCGCTTGACCGGCGGGATGACCGGCTTCTCCGTGTTTTCCCACGCGGAAATCAGCGAAATGCTCAGCGGTTTGGCTCCACCCAGTGCGTGGGCGAGCTGCGCCTGGGTGATGCCCACATCGGGCCACTGCTCTTCCCGGAGCTTCCTCAGGCGACGCGCGAGCGCCGGCCGTACCTCGAACGGGGCCACGGTTCCGCCGCCTTTCAGGAAATTTCAACGTCCCTCGGAGACATGATCATTTCCGCGATCCGTCACCACTTGCCGACCTCTGCAAGCAAAGTCGGCCGCGCAGACGTCCATGACGGCACCGTTCGTGGAGTTTACACCCGCGCCGACAATGAACTCCACAGAAATTCAGTTGTAGTTCAATTCGGAATCAGCCCCGGTGGCGCGGCGTGATCCGCCATCCGGCGGAACTTCGCGCCCGGGGCGCGAAGTTCCGCCTTCTGCGTCAGCTGACGCAGAAGGTCGAGCTGCCCGGGAGTGTCCTGTTTTCACCGGAGGAGGTGCCATGGACAGCCGCAGACCGGACCCGCGACGCGATGGCGGGACGAGCACCCGAGCAATCCCACCCCGGCCGCACCACCGTCGACGCGCGCGCTTGGCGGTCACCGTGGTTCCCTGCGGCCTTGCCGGTTTCGCCGGCCGGCCCCGGCCGAGCTTGTCCGCGACCACCATCGGCGCCGTGGTGGGCACAGGTCTGCTCCGCCGCCGTCGGCGCCAGGCGGTCGTTCTCCGGCGCCGGCTACGGGCCGCGCTCCCGGTCCTGCGCTTCGGCGGCCGCCGCCCGACGGTCCTGTGGTGCCGCGCCCGCGGCACGGACGTGGTCATCACCCTTTACTGCCCGGAGAGTGCGGGGTTCGAGGAGCTCCATCGCCGTCGCGCGGTCCTGTCCGCCGTCGCCTCCGTACCCGAGGTGCACGTCGACCGCCACCCCCGGGCGGCCAGGATCGTGACACTCACGCTGAACACCCGCCCGTGGGAGTACGCGCCCGGCCGGAGAGACCTCCCGCCGGGCAATGTCATCCCGCTGCCAGTGCACCGCCGTCGGTCATCCTCGCCCTGACGGCCGCGGCTCGTCCGCCGCCCGGGTTCAGCGAGCGAGCCGGCGCAGTTCGGTGATCCGGTGAATCGTCAGCTTCCGCCGGCCGGTGCTGATCACGCCGCGCGCCCGCAGCTCGCGGGTCGCCCGCACCCACGACTCGCGCGAGATCGCCGCTGTCATCGCCAGTTCCGCCTGGGTTCCCGGGATGACGACCTCGACGTCCACCCCGTGCCGCACCCCGTGCTGCACCGCCAGCTGCATGAGCTGGGCGGCGACCCGGCGGGGAATCGTGCCCCCGCCGATGTCGAGCCACTGCTTCCCGAGCGCCCGCATCCGCTCCGCGAGCACCAGTGCCAGACACCAGGCAATCCCCGGTTCCTTGCGGGAAAGCGCGGTGAACCGAGCGGCCGGCACAGTGAGGGCTTCGACCTCTTCCAAAGCCGTGACGGTCGCCGACCGCAGTCCACGATCGATCACGGCCAGCTCACCGATCACGTCGCCGGCGCCGCGAACGCCGATCAGCACTTCACGTCCATCCGGAGTGACACTGGTGATCCGGGCGAATCCGGTGCGCAGGAACAGCACCGAATCCGCGCGATCACCTTCGCGGCACAGCACATCACCGCGGCCGTACGACCGCACGGCCGCCACCTCCGTGAGCTTCGCACGCTCGGCAGGCCCCAGCGCCGACCAGAATCCGGTCGATTCCATCCCGCCTCCCTCCCGGTGTGCCGTCAGCTGGCGATTCCGGCGCCCGAAGCCCCGATCCAGCCCCGCATCTTCTGTTCTCCCAGGCGCACGTTGACAACGGGGGCGAAAGCGCTCCGGTCGATGCCCGCGTAGCCGTGCCGGATCACCGCGCGGTGGAATTCGCCGGACACGACCAGAACGAGCGGTTCCGGCGAATTCCGCAGCTGCCGCTTGGTTTCCGCGGCGTCGACCAGGCGGCAGGCGATGTCGATGTCCTCGCCGTAGACACCCCGGGCGTCGTAGTGCACCTCCCCGGCGTGGACGGCGACGCGCAGCCGGAAGGCCAGATCGGGCCGGTCACCCGCGTGTCTCGTGAGCAGCTGCGCGAGGGCGGGGACGACGTGCACGAGCAGTGCCGTCTTGGGAGCTTCGTCCGCCGGCCGGACGAGGCAGATCGCGCCGTCCCCGCGGTCGATGAAGGCGTCACGGAGGTCAGCCGTGATCCCGCCGGCACGAAAGGCTTCGTCGAGCAGGTCGAACAGGACCGCACGGAGCCGGGCACGCGCCGGGTTCGTTCTGGCCGTCGAGCCTTCGACGTCTACGACCACAATGCTCCGGTGCCGCGGCGGGTCCGCTGCTGAAGTGTCCATGTCGGGCCTCTGTTCAGAGATTCAGTGAAGTCTACTAGACTTCATGACCTCACTATAGGCGCCTGGCTGAGGCCGGACAATGCCGCCAGACGGGCGAGCCTGTGCGCCTTCAACCTCTCGAACACGCCATCGTCTTGGCCAGGTCTTGTCCACAGCAAGACGCCTTCGCCGGGTGTATACTCGCCAACCCATCACCACTGAACTTCAGTGAAGGACTTGAGCCGTGTCCCAGCCTCGCCCTGCACTGGCCAGCCGCCTCCGGGAGCTGCGCAAGGAGCACTGGCCAGACGTCGAGATCACGCAGAAGCAACTGGCCACGGCCTTCGAGCTGAGCACCGGTCTCCTCTCGTCATGGGAGAACACCGGACGGCCGGTGACGCCGCCGCCGGCTCGCCTCGACACCTACGCCACTTTCTTCGCGACGCACCGATCGGTCGAAGGCCAGGAGTTCCAGGTGCTCTCCGTGGACGAGCTGGACGACGAGGAGCGGGCTCGTCGCGAAGAGCTACTCAGGGAACTGAACGAGCTTCGCGACAAGACCGACGAAGGCGCAGCACAGCCCGAGTTCGTGGGCGACAACCTGTGGCGGTTCCCCGAAAACCAGGACATCGTCATCGTCTGCGCGAGGCTGCCCCAGGACCTGGCGCACCAGAAGTACTCCAACCCCCTGAACCCCGACTACGTCCAGATGTACACCTACGCCGACCCGGACGCCCTGCTCGAGCTGTACGGGCACGTTCGTGCCTGCAACCCGGCCAGCCGGGTGACCTACCGGACCACCGACCAGCAAACGCCGCTCACCGCGGACGAGTACACGGAACACCTCGTCCTCCTCGGTGGCGTGGACTGGAACCCCCTGACCAAGGAGCTGTTCGACTTGGTCAACCTGCCCGTGAAGCAGGTCGAACGCGACGACGACGCCGGCCAGCACGGGGGGTTCGAAGTCCAGACGGGAGACCGGACCGAGCTGTTCAGGGCGGAGCTCGGTCCGGACGACCGCCTGTTGTCCGACGTCGCCCACTTTTACCACGGCATCAGCCCGTTCAACCGGCTGCGCACGGTCACGGTGTGCAACGGGATGTACGGCCGCGGCACGCTCGGCGCGGTCCGCGCCCTGACCGACGTCCGGTTCCGCGACCGCAACCAGGCCTATTTGAACCGCCGGTTCGGGGACGAAGAATCCTTCAGCATCATCACCCGCGTGCGCGTCTTCAACAACCAGGGACTCACGCCGGACTGGAGCCTCGCCGAGAACCGTCTCCACGAATGGCCTGAGAAGAGCACGACCTGACCGCCGTCACCCGAGGTTCTTCACCAGCACGTTGCACGTTTCCGGTTCCAGCACGATCCGCCCCGAGGCAAGGGTTCTCTCCGCGTGGCAGACGACCGGGCCCCATTCCCAATCCCGGTAACCGAGGCGGTCGTAGAGCCGAGCCGCTTCGCTGTTGTCCGTGCGCACGGCAAGGGCCAACCGAGAATGCTCGAGCGCGACGACGTGGTTCTCGACCGCCGCGATCAGCGCACTGCCGATTCCCCGGTTGCGCGCCTCCTCGCGGACGATCAAGTGGGTCAGCAACGGAACCCCGGACAGCCGGCGATTGATCGGTTGCTCTTCCGCTTCTTCCAGCCACAGGTAGACATCACCGACCGGCCGATCGGAATGCCATGCTGTCAGCAGGACACCGAGGCTTGCCGCCTGCCGGGCGAGCCGATCCGCGTAATAGCGACGGTCCCCCACCGAGGACAGAGCAACCAGGTCGAGCTGATGGGCGGGCCGGATGACGAACTGGTCGTCATGGGCCAGGGATCCGCGGCTTCGGCGCGGATCGCTCAGCGGCGGCAGATCGGCCTCGCCGAGCCGGACGAGTTGAGTCCCGGTCACGGTCACGAACCGTACACGGCATTGCCGGTGCCGTGTACCCGGGGATTGCGGCCGTCGCCGAGCACCTCGGTGATCAATGTGGACAGTTCACCGCCGTGCCACGAGGTGGCCGAAAACCTCTCCTGGGCGATCCCCTGCCAAGGCTCGTTCTCCGGTCCCGACGTGAGCTGCCCGTCCGTGGTGAGCTCTCCGATCTCCTGTGCCGCAATGCCTTCTTCCCGCAGTGTCTTCTTCACCTGGTCGACGTCGCCGGGTCGGATCACGACGACCAGGCCCCAGTCGCCCCAGGTCTGGGCCAGTGCGAACGGTGTCAGCCCGGACTGCTCGGCCACCGAAGCCACCGGGGCGTCCAGCTCGAAGTCCTCCGTGATCGCCGCGCCGAGGCCGTTCGCTTCGCACAGTGTGCGGACCGTGGCGAACAATCCGTCGGAGACGTCCATCGCCGCGTGGGCGAGGCCGGTCGTCGCCAGTCGGCGGCCCGCCTTCAGCTGGGCCGTCGGGCGGCAGGCTCGGTGCCACACCTCGTCCCGGTCCCGTTCCGGGAGCGTGGCCTGGCCGGTGGCCAGCAGGGCCGCCGCCCACAGGTAGCCGGGTGAGCCGACCAGCAGCAGACGGTCGCCCGCGAGCGCACCGGACCGGCCGAGCCTGCTGCCCGGCGCGCATCGGCCGATCGCCGTGGCCGTCAGCTGCATCGCCGCACCGTCGCGGATGTCGCCGCCGGCGACCTTGGTTCCGTGCGCGCGGCAGCACGCGTCCACGCCCTCGAGGAGGCGCTCGAACTCCCGGACCGTCGTCGCCTTCGGCAGGGTGTAGTTGACGACCAGGCCCAGCGGCTCGGCTCCGGCCGCGGCCAGGTCGGACAGGTTGATCGTCGCCAGCAGCCAGCCCGCGTGGTAGAGATCCGGCTCGCCGAGGAGGTTGACCAGGGGTGTCGGGCAGCTGTCGGTCGTCGCGACCAGCTCGGCCGGGCTCTTCACCTCGGCCAGGAACGCGCTGTCGTCGCCGAAGCCCTCCGTCAAGCCGTACCGCGGCTGGAAGACCTTCTCCTGGATACCCCGCTCGCCCAGGTCACCGAGGGTGAGCTCAGTTGTGCCGGACATGATCCGCCAATCGGGACGCGACGACCGCGTGGTCGTTCGAGTAGTTGTGCGGCATCTCGCCGTAGGGCAGCTCGCTGCCGCTCGAAGCGAACAGCATCAAGTTGCAGATCCGGGCCCCGGGATACAACAGCACCGGCTGCCGTAGGTGGTTGACGATTTCCAGGGTCAGCACGGCTCCGGTGTCGCGCCCGAAACCGGGGCTGACCTGGCCGCACAGCACCACGCTGATGCCGAGCCTCGCGTAGTCGCTCGTTCCGTCGACCAAGCCCACCAGGTTCTCGGAGAGGCCGATCTTCTCCAGGGTCGGCGCGAGCACGACCTCGCCGGGCTCGATGGCCAGGCGTCCGTGGGCGTCCAGCTCCTTCGGCACCAGTTCGGGGTGGGTCGACCGGTCCGCGACGTCGACCGGCCCGGTCGCCGCCAGGGTGAACGCCTCGTGCCCGAGGCGAAGGCTGAGCGCGGCCGGGCGCACGAGCGCGTCGTCGAACGGCTCCACCCGCAGCTCCCCGGTCCCGCGAGCCCGCCGGATGGCCCGGTCGGTCAGCACGCCGCGCTCCATGGCCTCTTCGAGCTGGACTTTCAGCTCCACGGACGTCATCGTGCGGCCCCGCTATCGAGAGTCGGCAGTAACTCGCTCACGAGTTCCACGAATTCGGCGCCGGTAAGCTCGCCGTTGGGCTGGTCGTCGCTTTCCCCCGGTTCGCAGTAGACGACCGTTGTGGGTGTACGCCGTGGTCCCTGGACGACGACCGTCGCCGTCAGTCCGGCATCGATCGGGCGAACCGTGTGCACGATCGAGGTATCGCAGGTGTACACATCGCCGCCTTGGACGTGGGGGACCCCTCGGCGTTTCAGCCGCACCTCGCCGTCGGTGACGAGAGCCGCCGGGTCCGCCGGATCCATGCCGTAGCGGTACCGCCGGTACGGTTTACCGCCCTCGGCGGTCTCCATGAATTCGACCATGTGCATGCCGGTACCGGTGAGCACGTAGGAAGCGAACTCCCAGCGATGGCTGTGCGGGTTGGATTCGCCGTGCGAAGGCGTTTCACCGCGGGGCCACACGTGGAGCCGGATCCGGAACTCCGGCTCGACACTCGTGTGGAGGACGATCTTCGCGAAGCCGTTCGGGTGCCAGTACGAGCGTTTCGCGATCTCGGCGACCGCCGCCTGGTCGGCGATCAGGTCCCGCAGCCAGGCGGCGAGTTCACGCCGGCCGGTGCGGATGCGGCGGGCCGCCGCTTCGAGCCGGCCCAAGCCGGGCCGGGAGCCGTCGCCACGCAGGGTTTCCGCAACGTCATGCGGGAACGCCTGGCCGGCGGCGACGAACGAGGATGTCGTGCTCATCGTGCGGGGATGTCTCTATTCTGCGACTGTCGGTGGGAGGAACGGCGGTGCCGCGAACGCCAGCGCAGCTGCGCGCAGGGCGGTGACGGCGTCGAGAGTCATCCAGATGGGGAGGTCGCCACTGCCCCAGGCCCACAGGCCGAGACCGGCTTCGTAGCGTTCCCACAGAGAGCCGAGCGCGCGGTTCAGCCGGACGGTCGGCACCTTCGGTGCCTCGGCCAGGGCCTGGACGACCCATGCGGAAGTGAAATGCTTGATGTTCACCGGTACGGCTCGCTGCCCCGGTTGCGGGAGAGCGAGGTCTTCCATCATGCCGTCGTCCGGGTGGGTGCGGTCGACGAGCCACTGCGTGCCCACCTCGACGGCCTCCCGGACGTCGGCGCGATCCTCGCCGGCGCGCAGGAGTTCCCGCAGTGCCACCACGGCCCGCGCGGTGTGCGCCGTGGTCGGTTCGGGTGCCACCAGCCTCGGTTCTTTCTTTTCGCCCCACAGCCGGACGCCGTCGTGGTCGAGCCGGACCGCCAGGAGGTCATCCGTGAGCCGGCGGGTCAGCCGAGCGTCCGGCCCGATCCGGGCCGCGGTGCGCAGGACCGTGGCGAGCAGGAAGGGCCGGGTCCGGCTGTAGTCGTTGTCGAGGGAATGCTCGAGGTGTGTCAGGGCTTCTTCGGCCGAGAGAACGGTGCTGACCTGGAACAGCGCGTCGACGACCGCCGCGGTGACCTCCGGACGGCGTCCCGCGGACCGGCCCTGCCAGCCGAACTCGGACCGCCTCGCGTAGAGGCCCTCGACAACCGTATGTAGGTCGATGTAGGGCTCACCCAACACGGCCATGGCGCTGACCCCGTAGGCCGTGGCCAGCGTCGTGTGCTCGCCCCGCTTCTGGAGGTTGTGGCGCCAGCCGACCGCACGACCGTTCTCGTCGCGGATCAGCTCCCCGGCGAGAGTAGCGCCTGCCCGCCGGAAGACTTCGAGCAGGGAGCCACCCGTGGTCAGCACCCCGGCGGGCGCCGAGGTCGTCGACCGGGCGGATTCGACCAGCTCCACCAGGGAATTCGTCGGCCTGAAGTGATTGTCCAGCAGCCGGGCGTTCTCCACCGACGGCAGATAACGCCCGGTCTCCCACTGCGTCAGGTTGGCCCGGCTCACGCCGACGATCCGGGCCACGTCCGCCTGGGTCTGCCCGGCGGCCTCGCGCAGCCGCCGCAACTCGGCACCCACCTGCTTGACAGTCACCGTTATCACTTCAGTCCTACCGGCCACGCCGCGGCCGACATAAGATGTAGGCAGACATCGACACCACTCTTACCTACCTTGGTAGGCAGATGTAGGGAGGTGACAATATGTGGACACAGAGCGCACCTTATCTCATGCGCCCGCGTTTGAGACGCGGACTCGCCCGAATGGGTTGTCTGCCCAGCTCACGTGCCACCTCTTTGCCGTATCGGGCCGCGACCGCTCGCGGCTGGGACTTCACGGAGAGTGTCCGGCGGACTCCCTGAGCCGCGGTAGGCGGCCCATCGGGTGGCTCGTCAGAGTCCGATTTCTATACCCGCTGGGGCAGCGATGCAAGACCTACCCCTACCTACCACGTATCACCGCCACCACCGGTTCGCTCCGGGTTGCGAGGGTGAGCGGCGACGATCCACCGCCTTGCCGAATTTCGACGATCGCGAACCGAATTCCGCGTTCTGTGTCAGCTGACACAGAGGATTCGGCGCACCGGAGGTTTCCTGGATCCACGGGCAGAGGAGGAGGGCTTTTCATGGACCCCTACACCACCCCACCGCGCCGCAGCCGCTGGCGCCGGGGCGTCTACGCGGCCGGTCTCGTCATCCCCTTCACCGCGTCCCAGGTGTGGGCGCTGCTGGTGCTCCTGCGGCTCGCCCCGCTCGACGGGCTGGTGGGTCAGGCCTTCGTCCTCGTCCTGCTCGGCTCGGCCGTCGCGATCTGGGCCGGGTGGCGCTGGACCTGGCAGCTCGGTCGCGACCGCGACGTCAAGCCCGAACCCGCCCCGAAGACCCGGATCCCGTCATGACGTCCGGGCCGGTCATCGTCGCCGTCCTCGTGGTGGCCGCCGGTGCCGGACGCCTGCTCGGCGGCCTCCTTCGCCGCCGTCCCACCGAAAGGAGCACCGAAATGACCACCACGCCACCGACCTTCCCGCTGCGGGTCTACCACTGGCGGTGGGAGATCCTGGCCGTGACGCTGCTCCCCTACGGGGTGGTGACGTTCGCGCTGTGGGCCGGTCCTCTGTGGACAGCAGCGGTCTTCGCCGGCGCGGCGGGCGTGGCGGTTCTGCGCCGCCGCCAGCTGCGCGCCCGCATCCACGCGATCCGGGTGCAGCACCGCCTGCGTGCGGCGTTCCCCCACCTGCGCCTGCCCGGCGGCCGCCTCCCGGCGATCCTGTGGAGCCGTCCCCGCGGCGGCGACATCGTGGTGTCGCTGTTCGGCCGCGAGGCGTTCGAGCACCTGCACCGCCACCGCACGGTGCTGGCGGCCGCCTGCGCGGTCCCGGAGGTGTACGTCGACCGGCACCCGACCTATGCGAGCCTGGTGACGCTGACGATCAGCCCGACAGCGCCGAAGCGCGAACCGGGCCGCGCCTCCCTGCCGAGCAACGTGGTGCCGTTGCGGGCGCACAGCTGAGCGGCGCCGCACAGGAACCGCACAGAGAGAACACACGATCACCAAAGGGGCAGCCGCGACCGTGGGGGCATGACAGCCACCGCCCCCGCATCGCGGCCCGGGACCGTGCCGGTCGATCTGGCCGGTCCGCAGCCCGTTCTCGACGTCGTCATCCCGGTCTACAACGAAGAGACCGACCTCGAACCGTGCCTCCGCCGGCTGCACGCGCACCTGGCCGAACACGTCTCCTACCCGTACCGGATCACCGTCGCCGACAACGCGAGCACCGACGCGACGCTGCAGGTGGCCGAACGGCTCGCCCGGGAGTTCCCCGAGGTCGTCGTCCACCACCTCGACGAGAAGGGCCGCGGCCGCGCGCTCAACACCGTCTGGCAGGCCTCCGACGCCGCCGTGCTCGCCTACATGGACGTCGATCTCTCCACCGACCTCGCCGCGCTCGGGCCGCTCGTCGCGCCGCTGCTGTCCGGGCACTCCGACCTCGCCATCGGCAGCAGGCTCGCCCGGGGGGCGCGAGTGGTGCGGGGCCCGAAACGCGAGTTCATCTCCCGCTGCTACAACCTGATCCTCCGCTCGACGCTCGCCGCCAGGTTCAGTGACGCGCAGTGCGGCTTCAAGGCCATCCGCGCCGACGTCGCCCGCGAACTGCTGCCGCACGTCGAAGACACCGGCTGGTTCTTCGACACCGAGCTGCTCGTGCTGGCGCAGCGGGCCGGGCTGCGGATCCACGAGGTGCCCGTCGACTGGGTCGACGACCCGGATTCGTCGGTCAACATCCTGCGCACCGCCACCGCGGACCTCAAGGGCATCGCCCGCGTCACCAAGGCCACCTTCACCGGGGAGATCCCGATCAGCAGGCTGCGCGAGCAGCTCGGCAGGCAGCCGATCGGCGTCGACGCGCCGGGCGTGCCGCCGCGGCTGGTGACGCAGCTGGTGCGGTTCGCCGCCATCGGCGTCAGCAGCACGCTCGCCTACCTCGTGCTGTTCCTGCTGCTGCGGACGGTCGTCGGCGCGCAGCCGGCGAACTTCGCCGCGCTGCTGGTGACCGCGATCGGGAACACCGCGCTGAACCGGCGGCTCACCTTCGGCATCCGCGGCCGCGCCGGCGCCGGGCGGCACCAGTTCGAAGGGCTGATCGTGTTCGGCCTCGGGCTCGCGCTCACCAGCGGCGCGCTGGCCCTGCTGCACGGGTCCACCACCGCCGGCCTCGTCCTGGAGCTCACCGTGCTGGTGCTGGCGAACCTCGCCGCCACGGTGCTCCGGTTCCTGCTCCTGCGCGGCTGGGTGTTCAACCCGCGCCGCCAGACCACCTCCCCGAAGGAGTACTGATGACCGCCGTCCTGCCCGCCCCGGTCTCCGAACCCCGGCACCGCAGGGTGTCCGCCGCGCACGCCCCACCGCGCTGGGTCCGCCCGGCGGTGTTCGGGCTGCTGGCCGCGACCGCGGTGCTGTACTTCTGGAACCTCACCGCGTCCGGCTACGGCAACTCGTTCTACGCCGCCGCCGTCCAGTCCGGGACGCAGAGCTGGAAGGCCTGGCTGTTCGGGTCGCTGGACTCGGGCAACGTGCTGACCGTCGACAAGCCGCCCGCGGCGCTGTGGGCCGGCACGGCGTTCGCCCGGGTCTTCGGGTTCTCGAGCTTCACCGTGCTGGCCCCGCAGGCGCTGATGGGCGTCGCGTCCGTCGGGATCCTGTACCTGACGGTGAAGCGGGGTTCGGGTCCGGTCGCCGGGCTGCTGGCGGGGGCGATGCTGGCGGTGACGCCGGTGGCCGCGCTGATGTTCCGCTTCAACAACCCCGACGCGCTGCTCGTGCTGCTGATGGTCGCGGCCGCCTACTTCGTCGTGCGCGCCACGGAAAAGGCGAGCCCGCGGTGGCTCGCGCTGGCCGGCGTGGCGATCGGCTTCGGGTTCCTGACGAAGATGATGCAGGCGTTCCTGGTGCTGCCGGCGTTCGGGCTGGCGTACCTGCTCGCGGCGCCGACGTCACTGACCAGGCGCCTGCTGCACCTCGGCGGCGCGGTCGTGGCGCTGGTCGTCTCGGCGGGCTGGTACATCGCGCTGGTGGACCTGTGGCCGACGGCGTCGCGGCCCTACATCGGCGGGTCCGAAGGGGACAGTCTGCTCGAACTCGCGTTGGGCTACAACGGGTTGGGCCGCATCTTCGGCGGCGAGGGCAACGGCGGCATGGGCGGCGGCGGCATGGGCGGCAACACCGGCTTCGGCGGTTCCACGGGGCTGTTCCGGATGTTCGGCGCCAGTTTCGGCACGGAGATCTCGTGGCTGCTGCCCGCCGCGCTGATCGGGCTGGTCGCCGGGCTGTGGTTCACGCGCCGCGCGCCGCGCACGGACGCGACCCGGGCGGCGCTGCTGCTCTGGGGTGGCTGGCTGGTCGTGACGGCGCTGGTCTTCAGCTTCATGAGCGGCACCGTGCACCCGTACTACTCGGTGGCGCTGGCACCGGCGATCGCCGCGCTGGTCGCGATCTCGGGTCGCGCGCTGTGGCAGGGCCGGGCGCACCTGGCGCCGCGGGCGGTGCTGGCGGGCATGGTGGTGGCGACGGCGGTGTGGTCGTTCATCCTGCTGGACCGGACGCCGGACTGGTTCCCGGCGCTGCGGTGGATCGTCGCGGTGCTCGGTGTGCTGGTCGGCACGGTGCTGGCGATGGGCGTGCCCGCTTCTCGCCGCTTGGTCGCGGTCGTGGCGGCGTCGGTGGTCCTGACGATCGGCGTGTCGTCGGCGGCGTACGGCGTCGAGACGGCGTCGGTGGCGCACAGCGGTTCGATCCCGACGTCGGGCCCGACGTCGGGTGCGATGGGCGGCGGTTTCGGTGGCGGCTTCGACGAATCGTCGAGCGAGATCGGGACCTTGCTGGCCCGGACGACGACGAAGTGGGCGGCGGCGACCACGGGCTCGCAGAGCGCGGCGTCGCTGGAGCTGGCCGGCGGCAAGGCGGTGATCGGCATCGGCGGCTGGAGCGGCTCGGACCCGGCGCCGACGCTGGCGGAGTTCAAGGCGTACGTGGCTGCGGGTGAGGTCAAGTACTACATCGAGGGCGGCCGCGGCGGCGGGCCCGGTGGTGGCTCGTCGGAGATCACGGAATGGGTGACGGCGAACTTCACCGCCACCACGGTCGACGGCCAGACCGTGTACGACCTGCAGAGCTGACGGCTGTGCCCGGGCTTCACGCCGAAGCCCGGGCATCACTCTGCCGAAGCCGGCTTCAACTCGCGAAGCGTGCGAACCCGCGTATTGTGACTTCGGCGGTATCCGGAGCCGTGTTCCCGTCGGGCCCGCCGATCAGAATGAGATCGGAGCGAAGTTTTTCCCAGCTGCTCCCAATCCGGGCCTCCCCTCACGATGAACGGCTCCCGGCCGCTCACCACCTCCGAAAAGCGCCGACGACCGAGCCGTCAAACCCTCCGCCAGCCAAAGTCATGCGCGGCCGCCTCCCCTCTGCTCGGTCGACACGGTGAGCAACAACCCTACTCGCCGACGGCATGATTCTCGCGCAGGAGACGAACGGCAGAACTGCGAAGATTGCCGTCTGAATGGCGGATTGACGGATACCGAGCGCTGATATTCATGATCGCAGGTGACGGCTGACGTCGCCGACGAGGTCGACGGTGACTCGGCGTTCGCTGAAGCGCCAGCCGCTCTCCCCTCGCGTGAAGCTGTCCGCATAGCGCCCCGCCGCGATCGTCTGCAGGGGCAGGCCGGGAACCGCCTGCAGGACCGTGAAGTACGCACGGCCCGACGCCGTCGCACCGGACACCTCGAGTGCCACGTTCGTCGTCACGTGCTTGGTCCGCGGCGTGCCGTCCTCGTACACGATCACCGACTCGCGCAGCATCCGCTCGACCTCCGCCGCGCCCCGCACCACGCCGCCGCTGCCTGCGAACGCTCCCTCCGCGAACAGCTCGCCGACCCCGGCGAAGTCACCCGCGTCCACCAGCGCCGCGTACGAAAAGATCAGGTTCTCCAGCGCCCGGTGGTCGTCCACCGGACCGATGTTACAGAGAAAGTATAGAAATCTTCCGTACCTTGGCGGCCGGACGGCGACAGGGGGTCGCCGAGGCAGGGGGTACATCGTGGATCGCCGTAGCCTGCTCAAAATCGGGGCTGCCACCGTCGCCGGGGTTGCGCTGACCGGCACCGGGACCGCGCTGGCCGACACCGGGCTGCCGCCCGTGGCCGGGATGCTCGGTGACCGGCGGGCCAACGAACTCTGGTACCAGCTCGACGAAATCTCGCTGTACCACCCGTCCCAGGAAGTGCAGGACGCCTACGCCGTGCTCTTCCCCTTCATCCAGCAGAACGCTCCCGAAGGCCTGTACGAAAAGTGGCGGGAGCTCAGCCGGGAACCGGGTTACCCGCGGAACTACGCCGAGTTCGCCCAGCCGGTCGAAGGACCGCTGAAGACCCTCTCGAAACTGCAGCTCGACAACTTCGACCGCTTCTACCGCGGTGACGACGTCGGTCTGGCCACCGCCTTCGCCGCCTTCGGGCAGGGTGTGCTCTTCGACCCGCGGCGGGCGGCGCAGGAGTCGGAGGTGCACACCATGAACGGGAACCCGCCGAACGGCTACCACTTCTGGCACTCCATCGTGCGCGCGCAGATGTTCCTCGGCATCGACCGGCACCGGTGGGCGCGGATCGACGCGATGATCGGCTTCGCCTGGGCGCTGCAGTCACTCGCGAAACCCGACCACCGGCACGTCAACCCCGGCCTGCCGCGTGACCAGGTCCGCGCGCTGGCCCGGTACTGGCTGCCGCGCTCCCCCGCCCAGCTCGACCGGGACTTCCAGGCGGCGCCCTACCCCGCCTGAGCGTCCAGCACCCGCTGGTACGCCGCCCGCAGCGCGGGGCCCGGCGCGATCCCGAGCCGCTCGTCGAGGAGGTGGCGGCCCCGGTGGTACACCGCGATCGCGTCCGCCGGGCGGCCGCTCGCGCACAGCGCGGACATGAGCAGGGCCCGCGCGCGTTCCCGCATCGGGTGCTCGTGGACGAACGCGGTCGCGTCGGGCACCGCGCGCAGGTGGTCGCCCGCCGCGATCTCGGCTTCGAGCCGGCCCTCCAGCGCCGCCAGCCGCAGCTCGTCGAACCGCGCCGCCTCGCCCGCGCGGAGCGGTTCGGCGATGCCGGCGAGGACCGGGCCGCGCCACAGGTCCAGCGCGGCGCGGAACAGCCCCGCCGCGCGGGCCGGCCGCTCCGCGCGCAGCTCGTCGTGCCCTTCGGCGGCCAGCCGCTCGAACTCCTCGGCGTCGACGGTGCCGCCCGGCGTCAGCAGGTACCCGCCGCCGTGCCGGACGAGCCGCGCCGGCCGCCCGAGCGCCTTGCGCAGCCGGGACGCGTACGTGCAGACCTGCGCGTCGACCGTCGACGGGCGTTCGCCTTCCCACAGCAGCGAAATCAGCCGTTCGTCGGGCACCACCCGCCCGCGGGCCAGCAGCAACGCGGCCAGCAGCGTCCGCGGCTTGCGCCCGCCGAGCGCGGCCGGCCGCCCGTCGGCGCGCGACACCGTCAGCGGCCCGAGAATCCGGAACTCCATCCCCACCCCCTTCCCACGGTACCCGGAAAAGTCTCAGCCGCCCCTTAGGTTCGGCGCGGATCATGGAGGTCAGAGGGGACGAGGAGGCCGCGATGATCACCACACGTCCGGAGTACCCGCGCTGGCACACCGCGAGTGCGCAGGGCCCGCGCTCACTCAACGCCGACGCCGTCGGGGCGTACGCCGCGGCCGGCGGACCAGGCATCGCGTTCGCTCTCGCCGACGGCGTCGGTGACGACCCGGCCGCCGCGCGCGCCGCCCGCACGGCCGCCGCGGCCGCCGCGCGCACGCCTGTCCACAAAGGACCTGTGGAGGCGGTGCTGGCCGCCCAGCGCGCGGTGCGCGAGCAGACGCTCGGGGACGCGGTGCTCGTCGTCGCGATGCCGGCCGAGCACGGCGGCTACCGCATCGCCTGGGTCGGCGACGCCCGCGCGTACGCCTGGAACGGCACGGCGTTGAGCCGCCTGACGACGGACCACACGCTGGCCGAGTTCTTCCGCGCCCGCCACCAGCCGGTGACGCCCCGGATGGAGCACGTGGTGACGACCAGCGTCCGCACCGCGGAGCCGCACGAGATCGGCACGGCGGAGACGACGAGCGCGGGCCTGCTCTTGACCAGCGACGGCGTCCACAAGCCGCTCACCGGAAGCGGCATCCGAGCGGTGCTGGCCCAGCCGGGCACGGGCGCGGCGGATCTGGTCGAGGCGGCGCTGGCCCGCGGCGGGACGGACAACGCGACGGCGCTCTACGTCGAGCCTTTGGAGGTCGTCGACAGCACGACGGTGCGATTTCCCGTCGCCGCGTAAGCCCGGCGGGCACTCGGGGGTGGGGTGACGGCCTCGAGGAAGCGCTTTCGCGGGTAGGCGTCAACACACCGGGACGGTTTCAATCGACCCCATGTTGAGGCGGAGGGAAGCGCCACGCACCCAACGGGCCATTCCCCCCGCCCGCCGCGTAAGCCCGACGGACACCCGGAAGCGCGGTCGCGGCCTCAACGAAACGGCCTTCGCGGGTAGGCGTCAACACACCAGGACGGCTTCAATCGACCTCATGTTGAGGTGAAGGGAAGCGCCACGCGCTCAACGGGCCATTCCCCCCGCTCACCCGCGTAATCCCAGCGGACACCCGAAAGTGCGGTGACGGCCTCGACGAAGCCCCCTTTCGCGGGTAGGCGTCAACACACCGAGACAGCTTCAATCGACCCCATGTCGAGGTGGCAGCAAGCGGGCGGGAAGCGCCACGCGCCCAACGGGCCACTCCCCCGCTCATCGCGCAAGCCCGGCGCACACACGGAAGCGCGGTCACGGCCTCAACGAAGCCGCCTTCGCGGGTAGGTGTCAACGCACCGGGACGGTTTCAATCGACCCCATGTTGAGGTGGCAGCAAGCGGAGGGAAAGCGCCACGCGCTCAACGGGCCGTTCCCTCCGCGTCCCGAAGAACAGTTCGTCGCCCTGTGCGGGGAAGAAGTGACCGTTGCCGTGCGGGATGTTCCGCAGCTTGGTGGGCATTGGTTCGATCCGACCTGCACCGCGTGCGAGTCGGCGTGGCTGGCGCGGTGCTGACCGGTGACGATCGAGACCATCGGCTGCTGGAACGCATCCGCGACCTGCATGCCTCGCTCGCCCCCGATCTGGCGTGGCTGGCCAGGACCGTCGGCGAGGAGGCGCCGCGGCCCGACATCCTCCGTGACCTGGGGGAACGGCTCGCCGACCTCGGTGTGGACCTGATCAGCCGGGCCGACGAGCTCGACGCCCAGGTCCGGGCCGGCCTGCCGGACCACGGCTGGCTCCCCGAAGCGGGCGCACGGCGGCGCGCGCTGGCCGTCGCCCACCAGGTCGGCCCGCACCCCCTCCGGTGCGGGCCGATCTTCCTCGCCGTCTGCGGTGCGGCGTGCTTCCCCTTCTACGGGACGGACCCGACCGGTCGGACAGCCCGGCACGAACGGTGCGAAAAGTGCCTCCACGTGCACTGATCCGCCGTTTCTGCTGAGCTGGAGGCATGCAGAACACGACGGCGACCGAGCGGTTCTTCCGGATCGCGATCGCGATCAAGGGCCTCGACGGCGCACTCCAGGTCGTCGGGGCCCTGATCCTCGCGTTCATCCCGGCCTCGACGGTCAGCGGGTTCACCCACGCGGTGATCACCCGCGACCTCCTCGGCGACCCGTCGGGCACCCTGGCACGCCACCTCGAGTCGGCGACGGAGAACTTCCTCCACGGCGACACCAAGACGTTCGCGGTGGCGTACCTGCTCGCGCACGGGCTGATCAAGCTCGGCTTGGTGTGGGCGCTGGCGCGGAAGATCGTCCGCGCCTATCCGGTGGCCGCCGTCGTTCTCGCCGCGTTCGTGGTCTACGAGGTTTTCCGGGCCGTGCACACTCACTCGATCGCGTTGCCGTTCTTCGCCGCGCTCGACGTCGTGATCATCGTGCTGGTACTGCGGGAGTACCGGCAGCTGAAGCGCGGACAGAGCTCGTGACGGCCTCCCCGGTGCCGGGGAGGCCGTCACGAATCACATGGCGGGCGGCGCCACCTGCGTCCCCCACGCCGTGGGCGTGTCGCTCAGGCGGAACTCGATCTTGCCCGCCCGCAGCAGGTCCGCGTGTGAGATCCAGCTGCGGTCGTAACTCCGGTGTCCGATCCGGACGTCCTTTGTGTACTGCAACTTCGCCGCCGCGGCGCCCGGTGCCGAAATCTCGATCTTGCGGCCGCCGGCCGGGTGGATCTCCACCTTCTCGAACATCGGGGTGCTGAGCAGGTACGTTCCGGTGCCCGGCTGGGCTTCGAAGATGCCGGCCATGCCGAACACCAGCCACGACGAGATCGTGCCCAGGTCGTCGTTGCCAGGCATGCCGTACGGCGTGTCCGTGAACAGCGTGCGCGCCGCGCGCAACACCGCCGACGTCTTCCACGGTGCGCCCGTCCAGCTGTACATCCAGGGCGCGTGCAGGTCGGGCTCGTTGTTCGGGTTGAACGCGAAGTTGTTGTGGTAGTCGTACGCGCCGTGGACCCAGGAGTCCTTCGCCGCCTTCGCCGGGTCCGTGAGCAGGAGCGGCATGTCGAAGAACGTGTCGAGCCGCTTCTCCGCCTGTGCCGGGCCGCCCATCAGGCCGAACAGCTTCGCGGTGTCCTGCTGGGCGAGCCACTGGTACTGCCACGGCGTGCCCTCGTGGAAGCCGGTGGACTTCGCCGGGTCGGGGTCGCCGACGCCGGTGCCGTCCGCCGCGCGGGTGCGCGGGAAGCCCGTGAACCCGTGGGATTCGACGCTGGTGTCCCACAAGTGGGCGAAGTTGCCGCAGCGGGCGCGCAGCGTCGCCGCCTTGTCGTGGTAGCCCAAACCGGACGCCATCGTGGACAGGGCACAGTCGGCGAGGGCGTACTCGAGGGTCGCCGAACCGGCCTGGCGCGTGTCGCCGTAGGTGTAGCCCGGCAGGTCCTGGTAGCCGATCCAGCCGTTCTGCACGTACGTCGGGTTGCCGTCGCGGCCGCGGAAGATCGACTGGTCCGCGGGCACTTCGTTGGCGTTGCGCCACAGCGCGTCGAACAGGTCGCGCGCGGTCCGGTCGTCGAGGAGGCCGCGGCGGTAGTTGTCGACCACCCACGGCGTGACGGGGTCGCCGCTCATCACGTTCGTCTCGCCGCCGGCCAGCGCCCAGCGCGGGACCCAGCCGCCGTCCTGGGCGATCTTGAGGACGGACCTGGTCATGTCCGCCGCCTTGTCCGGGTGCAGCAGCGCGACCAGCTGGTTCTGCGAACGGTACGTGTCCCACAGCGAGAACATCTGGTAGTAGGTGTCGCGGCTGCGGTGGACCCGGTCGTCGAAGCCGCGGTAGGAACCGTCGACGTCCGATCCGACGGACGGGTGCAGGAGCGACCGGTACAGCGCGCTGTAGTAGGTCCGCTGGTCGGCGGTGGTGCCGCCGGCGACGCGCAGCCGGTTCAGCTCGTCCTCCCACGTGTCGTGGGCGGCTTTGCGCGCCTTGTCGAACGACCTGGGCTGCTCGGCGCCGCGGTTGAGGCGGGCGCCGTCGATCGAGGTGTAGGAAAGCCCGACGGACGCGCCGACCTGGCTCTTGTCGCTGCCGAAGGTGAGCCAGGCGCCGGTGCGCTGGGTGCCGAGCGCGGCGTCACGCCGGTTCGGCGTCAGCGTGCCGTCGGTCCAGGTGCCGAAGCTGGTGAACTTGCGGTCGAACTTGGCGCTGAAGAAGACCTTGTACCGCTCCTTCTGCGTCTCCCAGCAGAAGTTGCCGCCCTGCAGCCAGCCCTCGACGGTGTCGTCGCCGACGACGTGGACCTCGCCGGCGTAGGTGTAGCCGTTGCTCTCGCCGACCTCGACGAGGACGTTCTCGCTGGTCCCGGCGGGGAAGGTGTACCGGTGCTGGCCGGTGCGCTGGGTGGCGGTGAGCTCGGCGCCGATGCCGTTGGCGAGCTTGACGCCGTAGTAGCCGGGCTGCCGGGTCTCGTCGGCGTGGCTGAACTTCGCGCCGTACTTCGCGGGGTCGCTGCTGGTGACGGCGCCGGTGGTGGGCATGAACCGGAAGTTGCCCATCGTCTGGCAGCCGACGCCGGAGAGGTGGGTGTGGCTGAAGCCGAGGGTGGTGTCCTGCGCGTAGTCGTAGGAGGCGTACTTCTTGAGTTGGGTGTCCGGGCTGAGCTGGACCATCCCGAAGGGCGTGGTGGCACCGGGGAAGGTGGTGCCGTCGCCGTTGTTGCCGATCGAGGTGTCGACGAGGGTGGTGGGGTCGTCGGCGAACCTCGGTCCGGCCGCTTCGGCGGGGGTCGCGAGGGCGACCGTGGTGGCCCCGGCGAGCAGGGTGGCCAGGACGCGCGAGCGGGTCTTTGGGATGCACCGTCTCATCCGTGTCCTCCTGACAACGTTGTCACATGCACGGTGGGATCTTTTCCGTTGTCCGGTGGACAAATCAAGCCCAGGCTCAGACCTGGTGTGTGACGTGCCCGTCGACGATGGTCGCCGTCACCGGGAGGTTGCGCAGGTCGGCCGGGGACAGCGCCGCCGGGTCCGTTGCCGTCACCATCAGGTCCGCGACGTCCCCCACCGCCACGCGGCGGCGGCCCCCCGACGACGCCGCCAGTGCGTCCGCGAACGAGATCGCCTGCTCCGGGTGCCACGGCGGGCGGTCGTCGTCCGTGCGGGAGATCGCCGACGCGATTCCGTCCCACGGGTCCAGGGGCGCCACCGGGGCGTCCGAACCGAATTCCAGGCGGGCTCCCGACTCCAGCAGCGACCGGTAGGGGAACGCCCGCGAAGTCCGGCCGTGCCAGTGGCGGTCCGCGACGTCGCGGTCGTCCGGCTGGTGCGCCGGCTGGACCGCCGCGATCACGCCCAGCGCCGCGAACCTCGGGACGTCCTCGGCCGACAGCAGCTGCGCGTGTTCGATGCGCCCGGGGCAGCCGACCTCCTCGAACGCGTCCAGGGCGATCGTGTTCGCGCGGTCGCCGATCGCGTGGACCGCCGGGATCAGCCCGTGGTCGAAAGCCCGGCGCATCAGGGGAATCAGCTCGGAAGGCGGCAGTTCCAGCAGGCCGGGCGAATCCACGCCGGGGTACGGGTCGTGGCAGTAGGCCGTGCGGGTGTTGAGGGAGCCGTCCACGAAGAGCTTGAACGGCCCCACCGTCAGCAGCCCGCCGGAGTCCGGCAGGACGTCGCCCGTGCGGTGGCCGCGCTCGATGGTCTGGTCCAGGAGGTGCTTGGCGACGACGCACGAGATCCGGGTCGCCGGCGCGCCCCGGCGGGTCCAGTCCGCCACCGTGTCCGCGTACTCGTAGTCGACGATCTGGGTGACACCCCGCGCGGCCGCCGCGGAAACCGCTTCCGCCACCCACCGGTCCTGGACGTCGATCGCCGCCGTCGGGAGCTGGGCCGTCGCGCTCATGCAGTCGCCCTCCAGCAGGACGCCGGTCGGGTGGTCGCGGCCGATCAGCTTCAGCGCCGCCGGGCTGAGCCACAGCGTGTGCAGGTCCGCGCTGAACAACGCGACCGCGCGGCCGGGCAGCGCCCGCTGCAGCAGGTCCTTGTGCGGCTTGTCCGGCCACAGCCCGTCGCGGAACCCGGCGCCCACGACGAGTTCCGTCTGCGGTGCCGGGGTCGCCAGCAGGTGGGCGAGCAGCAGTTCGATCGCCTCGCCGGCCGAGCGGGCCGCGTCCAGCGGGATGCGCCGCCGGAACGTGGCCCACTGCACCACGTGGACGTGCGCGTCGGCCAGGCCGGGCAGCAGTGTCCCGCCGTGCCCGTCGACCACGCGCGCCGCGAACCCCGCGGAGCCCGGTTCGGTGATCGACGTGACCCGGCCGTCGTTCACCCGGACGTCGGCGAGCTCGCCGCCGAGACCCGGCCGGACGCGGCGCAGCAGGAGATCATCCATGCGGACCACCTTGCCAGCCCGGCCCGTCCGGGTGAAGCACGGCTTGAGATGAGGAATACGGGGGTATTCCCCTACCGTTGGAACAGATGGCAGCCGTCGCCCGCCGAAGGGTCAGGGCCGGTTCAGGAGCGCCGCCTTCACAAGCCGCGCAGGGTTCGACTCCCTCGGTTGCCGCTCGGTCTTCACCCCGCCGGCATGTCCCGCCGCCGCAACGCGAACAACCCCGCCGCGCCCGCCACCAGCGCGATCGCCGCCAGCCAGAGCGCCGGTCCCGCCGAGAACGTCCCGCCCGGCAGGCGCGGCAGGTGCTGGAACGGCGAGATCCCCAGCACCACCGAACTCCACCGCAACGCCGTGCCCACCAGTGACAGCAACAGGAACGCCGCCAGCAGCCCCCAGGCCACCGCCGAATACCGCGGGACGAAGCCGATCAGCAGCGCTGCCAGGCCCGTCAGCACCCAGACCGCCGGCAGCTGGGCCAGCGCCGCCGGGACCAGCCCGAAGCCGCTCCCGTACGCCAGGCCCGTCGCCCAGCCCGTCACCGCCAGCACGACCGCCGGCCCGAGGAACGCGAACGCCAGGTGGCCCAGTGCCCAGCCGACCCGGCCGACCGCGGTGGCCAGGACCGGTTCCGCGCGGCCCGCCGCCTCTTCCGCACGCAGCTTCAGCGTCGCCTGCACCGCGTAGCCCGATGCCGCCAGGCCGAACAACGTCATCGTGCCCGCCAGGTACGCGTCCAGCACCGCGCCGCCGCCCATCCGGGAGAACAGGTCTCCGACCGCCTCGTTGTCCCGCATCATGTCCGCGACGTTCTGCGCGACCCCGCCCATCAGCAGCCCGACCAGCCCCAGGCAGACGGTCCAGACCAGCAGCGTGCCCCGCTGCAGCCGCCACGCCAGCGCCAGCGGCGAGCGCAGGGACGCCTGCGCGCCGGACCGCCCGAGCCGGGCCGGCAGCAGGGCCGCGCCGAGGTCCCGGCGTGCCGCCAGGGCGACGGCCACGGCCACCGCAAAGCCGGTCGCGACGACGCCCAGCGCGAGGACCCACCACTGCTCGCCCGCGAACGGCCGCAGCCGGTGCGCCCAGCCGATCGGCGACAGCCACGCCGGCCAGCCCGCCGACGCGCTGCTGTCCCCGGCCGCGCGCAGCAGGAACGCCGGCACCAGCACCCCGATGCCGAGGCCCCGCGCGCCGCTCGCGCCCCACGTCAGCTGCGCGGCGACCGCGCCGACCCCGGCGAACACCCAGCCCGCCAGGGAGAACCCGAGACCGAGCGCGAGGGCACCGGCGAACGGAACGCCCTGTGCGGCAACGCCGAACGCCGCCAGCAGCCCGAACACCAGACACGCGCCGCAGGTGGCGAGCACCGCCGCGGCCAGCCCCGCGTGCCGGCCGACGACGGTGGCGCCGGTGAGCTCACGACGTCCCGCCTCCTCCTCGGTCCGGGTGTGCCGGACCACGGTGAGCAGCGCGATCAGGCCCACGACCACCGGGACGAACCCGCACTGCCAGGCCAGGAGGTTCCCCAGCGAAGAGCCGTAGAGCGGCCCGTTGCGCACGACGAAGGTCGCGCTCGACGCGTTGAGGTCGTAGAAATGCTGCCGTGCCAAGGCATCCGGGTACGCCGCCTTGATCGACGAGAGGTAGCCCACCGGTGCGAGCGCGAGGCCGACGATCCACAGTGGCATGAGCAGGCGGTCGCGGCGCAGCACCAGCCGAAGCAGCGCCCCGGTGCCGGTCATCGGGCCGCTCCGACCGGCTCGTCGTGGCGGTAGTGGCGCAGGAACAGCTCTTCCAGGGTCGGCGGGCGGCTGACCAGGCTCCGCAGCCCGGCCTCGGCGAGGTGCCGCATGACGTCGTCCAGCGACGGCTGGTCGACGGACAGGTGGACGTGCGAGCCGTACGTGCTCAGGTCGTGCACGCCGGGCAGCGCCGCCAGGTCCGCCGGCACGCGCGCGAGCGAGGCGTCGATCGTGATCCGGCCCAGGTGCCGCAGCTCGTCCAGGGTGCCCGACTCCACCGTGCGGCCGGCGCGGATGATCGTGACGCGGTCGCACAGCGCCTCGACCTCGGAAAGGATGTGCGAGGACAGCAGCACCGTCCGGTCGCCGCGTTCGCGCTCTTCGGCGACGACCTCCCGGAACACCTCTTCCATCAGCGGGTCGAGCCCGGACGTCGGTTCGTCGAGCACCAGCAGGTCCACATCGGACGCCAGCGCCGCGACGAGCGCGACCTTCTGCCGGTTGCCCTTCGAATACGTCCGGCCCTTCTTGCGCGGATCGAGGTCGAAGCGCTCGACCAGCTCGGCGCGGCGGGCGGTGTCGAGGCCGCCGCGCAGCCGGCCGAGCAGGTCGATGACCTCGCCGCCGGTGAGGTTCGGCCAGAGCGTGACGTCGCCCGGGACGTAGGCGAGCCGCCGGTGCAGCTCGGTCGCGTCGGTCCACGGGTTGCCGCCGAGCAGGGTGGCGCGGCCGCCGTCGGCGCGCATCAGCCCCAGCAGGATGCGGATCGTGGTGGTCTTGCCGGCGCCGTTGGGCCCGAGGAAGCCGTGCACCTCGCCGGTGTGGACGGTCAGGTCGAGCCCGTCGAGGGCCCGTGTCCGGCCGAACGCCTTGGTGAGGCCGTCGGCGGTGATCGCGTCGGCCATCGTCATTCCTTCCGTTGGTACGCGGCCAGCGATTCACTGGCCTTCTTCAGGGTTTCCGGCGTGGCGAGCGGATGCGTGAACAGGAAGCCGGCGGCGAGCGACATGCGCAGCATCGCCTCGTGGGTGCCGGGTTCCTCGCCGAGGGCGCGGGCGACGTGGTCCTGCAGGATCATCATCCCGCCGGTCATCGCGGCGAGCGCGGCCGCACAGGCGCGCGGATCCGGCATGTCCAGGTCCTGCTCGCGGAACCAGCGCTCGGTGCCGTCGACGATCTCGGTGAACTGCGCGGCCGCGGCCGCCGAGCCGTCGATCATCGCGCGGCCCATGTAGCGGCGGAACAGCAACTGGCGGGTGTCGAACGTCGGCACGAACCCCGGGTCCGCCTCGCCCTTGGCGAGCGCTTCCTCCTTGAACTTCATCAGCTCGTCGAAGACGTGGGTGTCGCAGGCCTCGCGCAGGCCGTCCTTGGAGCCGAAGTGGTGCCGGATCAAGCCACCGGAGACGCCGGCTTCCTCGGCGATGTCGAGGATCGACGTCTTCTCCATGCCACGCTCGGTGAACAGGCGGATGGCGGCGTCGCGGATCCGGGCGCGGGCGGTGAGGTCTTCGGCGGTCATCAGCGGTCCTTGATCCGTGCGTGTAGTCGACTACACGAGAATATAGCCCGCTATACGCGCGTGTAGCAAGGCGGCACTTTCACGTGAAAGTGCCCCTTCCCGTCATGGACCAACCGATTAGGCCATTCGGCTCGCAACCAATTGCGGTCTATGGGCTAACTGTCTGATTGCTGACGAAGATCCCACCCTGTGTACTGCTCGGTACGCATTTCTTCACGAAGGGTCGTTTCAGTGGAACAGCACAGATCGCGCTGGAGACGGCGGGCCGGGATCACCATCCTCGCCACCGCGCTCGGCGCCTCCGTCCTCGGCGTGGCCGTCCCCGTGGCTTCCGCCCAGCAGGCCCCGCCGACCAGCGGCGCGGCCGACGGCAAGACCCTCGACGAGCACGACCGCGCGCTCGTCGCCGAAGCCGAGAAGGCCGGCAAGTCCGACGTCACGCTCCTGATCGCCGCGGAAAAGGGCCAGACCGGCACCGCCGTGAACGAGCTGAAGGCCCTCGGCGGCGTGGTCCAGTCCACGGACACCAAGCTCGACTACGTCAAGGTCAGCATCCCGCCCGCCAAGGCGGAGAAGGCCGCGAAGCTCAAGTCGGTCAACGCCGTCGACGTCGACGGCCTCATCATGCGCGACGACCCGAAGCCCGACGGCGCGATGACCCCGCTGCCGCAGCCGGCCCCGGGCAAGAACACCCCGCGCGTCAACCCGTACCTGCCAACCGGCGACACCTACGCGGCGCAGTTCGGCCAGGTCCTGCCCAACTGGGACGGCAAGGACACCACGGTCGCGGTGCTCGACTCCGGCGTCGACCTCGACTCCCCCGCGCTGGCCACCACCAGCCACGGCGAACGCAAGATCGTCGACTGGTACAACGCCAACGCCACCAACTCCGGCGACGGCACCTGGGTCAAGCAGTCGACCCAGACCTACACCGGCACCTTCACCGCCAGCGGCAAGTCCTGGACGGCCCCGGCGACCGGTGGCCCGTACACGTTCGGTCTGTTCGGCGAGACCGCGGGCGACCTGGGTGCCGCGGACAGCGAGACCGGCGGTGACATCAACCGCGACGGCGACCGCACCGACTCCTTCGGTGTGCTGCTCGACCCCGCGACCAAGGAGGTCCGGGTCGACCTCAACGGCAACGGCGACTTCACCGACGAGAAGCCGATGACCGACTACAACAAGAAGTTCGACGTCGGCTTCTTCGGCACCGACAACCCGGCGACCGACATCGCCGAGCGGATGGCCTTCGTGGTCCAGACCGACAAGCCGGGCTTCGTCGGCATCGGCATCGCCGGTGCGGAGCACGGTTCGCACGTCGCCGGCATCGCCGCCGGCAACGACCTGTTCGGCGGCAAGATGGACGGCGCGGCCCCGGGCGCGAAGGTCCTGGCCGTCAAGGTCTGCCTCACGAGCGCGGGCTGCACCTCCTCCGGCCTGATCGACGGTGTCGTCTACGCGGCCAGCCACGGCGCCGACGTCATCAACATCTCGATCGGCGGCCTGCCGGCCCTCAACGACGGCAACAACGCCCGTGCGGAGCTCTACAACCGCACGATCGCCGAGTACAACGTCCAGATCTTCATCTCGGCGGGCAACAGCGGCGCCGGGGCGAACACGGTCGGCGACCCGTCGGTGGCCACGGACGCGCTCTCGGTCGGCTCGTACATCACCAAGGAGACCTGGCTGTCGAACTACGGTTCGGTCACCAAGAACCCCGAGTCGATGCACCCGTTCTCCTCGCGCGGCCCGCGTGAGGACGGTGGTTTCAAGCCGGACATCATCGCGCCCGGCGCGGCCATCGCCACCGTCCCGCGGTGGGAGCAGCCGAGCCCGGTGGCCGGCACGTACACCCTGCCCGCCGGGTACGCGATGCTGCAGGGCACGTCGATGGCGGCGCCGCAGGCGACCGGCGCGGCAGCCCTGCTGGTGAGCGCCTACAAGGCGACGCACAACGGCCAGCGGCCGCCGGTGGCGCAGCTGCGGGCGGCGATCAAGTCGACCGCGCGGTTCGTGCCGGGCATCGGCGCGTACGCCCAGGGCGCGGGCCTGTTCAACGTCCCGGCCGCGTTCGTCGCGCTGTCGCTCAACCCGAAGCCGGACGCCGTTTCGACGTCGGTCGAGGTGCACACCGCGCTGTCGGGCCTGCTGGCCAAGCCGAACACGGGCGTGGGCATCCACGACCGCGAGGGCGTGACCGTCGGCAAGGCGTACACCCGGACGTACACGATCACCCGCACCACGGGCGCGGCGCACCCGGTGCCGTACTTCGTGCGGTGGGTCGGCAACGACGGCACGTACTCGTCGGCTTCGACGGTGGCCCTGCCGCTGAACACGCCGGTTTCGTTCAAGGTTAACGTGAACCCGAAGTCGGCCGGCGTGCACTCGGCGCTGCTCTACCTGGACAACCCGCTGACCATCGGCATCGACGTGCAGACCCTGAACACGGTCTTCGCGCCGCAGGAGTTCGTCGCCGGCAAGGGGTTCCGGGTCGACGTCGCGGGCAAGGCCGCGCGCAACCAGGCGACCAGCTACTTCGTGCGGGTGCCGCAGGGCGCCAGCGCGCTGAAGGTGGACCTGGACGCGGGCGCCGGCGCCCCGGGCAAGGGCCAGGTGCGGTTCCTGCGGTACGACCCGACCGGTGTCCCGGCCGAGGCCAGCACCGCGACGACCGCGTGCTACCTGCCCGACGCGGGTGCGGGCTGTGCCGGCGGCACGCCGACCAGCCGGACCTTCGCCAACCCGCTGCCGGGCGTGTGGGAGATCGTCGTCGAGGCGCGGCGGACGTCCGATGTGGACGAAGCACCGTACAAGCTGTCGGCCGCGGTGCTGGGCACGGCGATCTCGCCGAACCCGGACGTCATCGCCTCGGCCACGCTGAACACGCCGATCTCGCGGTCCTACACCGTGCAGAACACGCTCGGCGCGTTCACCGGCAAGCTCACCGGGGCCACCCTGGGCAGCGCGAAGACGCAGCGGCCGTCCATCGCCGAGGGTGCGCAGCAGCAGTACCAGATCCCGGTGACGGCGGGCTCGAAGTCGCTGACCGTCACGATCGGCAAGACGTCCGACGTCGGCGCCGACCTGGACCTGGTGCTCTACAACTGCACCACCGGCTCCTGCGTGCAGGCGGCGGTGAGCGCGGACGGTGACTCCGAGGAGTCGGTGACGGTCGCCAACCCGGCGGCGGGCACCTGGGTCGCGCTGGTCGACGGCTACGCGGTGCCGGCCGGCACCACGGAGTACGACTACCTCGACGTGTTCGTCAACCCGGCGTTCGGTTCGGTCGCGGTGACCGACGCCGACGCCGCGCGCGCGTCGGGCAGCTCGTGGACCGTGCCGGCGACGGTGACGGCCACCGCCGCCCCGGCCGCGGGCCGGACCCTGCGCGGTCAGCTGACCGTGCAGACCGACACCGGTGTCACGGTCGGCTCCTCGCTGGTGCAGATCACCGCGGTGAGCTAGCCCCACCCAAGCCCCAATGTGGCGTTCGGTGCGTCCAACGCAACGAACGCCACATTGGGGCGCTTCTAGGCTTCTTGCGCCCGGGTGACGAACGGCGCCGGATCGGCCAGGACGCGGTGGATGACCCGGCCGGCCGCGCCGAGGGTCGCCGCGTCGCCGCCCAGGCGGGACGCCGTCAGCACCGGTGGCGTGCCGCGCAGGCCGCCGAGGCGCCGGGCCAGTACCGCCGACACCGGCTCGGACAGCCACGGGTACAGCTGCGTGAACACCCCGCCCAGCACGATGCGGTCGAGGTCCAGCAGGTTCACCGCCGAGGTCAGGGCGACGCCGAGGGCGCGCCCGGCCGCCGCGCACGCCGCCAGCGCCGGCTCGTCGCCGCGCTCGAGGGCGGCCAGCAGGGCCGGCAGCGAAGCCGCGTTTCCCGCCGCCAGCAACGCTTCCTGCCCCGCGTAGGTCTCCAGGCAGCCGCTGCCGCCGCACCGACAGGGCATTCCCTCCGGGGCCACCACCACGTGCCCCAGCTCGCCGGCCAGGCCGGTCGCGCCGGAGTACAGCACGCCGTTCACGACCAGGCCGGCGCCGATGCCGATTTCGCCGGAGACGTAGAGGAAGTCGCGTTCGCCGTCGCCGTACCAGAGCTCGCCGAGGGCGGCGAGGTTCGCCTCGTTGTCCAGCTCGACCGGGACCGGCAGCCGCAGCAGGTCGGCCGGGCGGACGTCCTGCCAGCCGAGGTTGGGGGCGCTGAACAGCACGCCGTCGCCGACCGGGCCGGACACCGCCAGCACCGCGCCCGCCGCCTCCAGCCCCAGCCGGTGGGTCTCGGCCAGCGCCTCCGACGCCAGCTCCTGCAGCTCGCCCAGCACCTTCTTCGGCCGCGAGCCGCGGTTGTCGCGTTCGCGGCGGGCGGCGACGCGGACCTCGCCGGTGAGGTCGAGCACGCGCACCGCGAGGTAGTCGACGTTGATCTCCAGCCCCAGCGACGCCACCCGCGCCCCGCTCAGCACCACGTCCACCCCGGGACGGCCGCGTTCGCCGACCCGCGCCGGACCGGTCTCGGCGAGCAGGCCCGCGTCCACCAGGTCGCCGACGAGCTTGCTCACGGTCGACTTGGTCAGCCCGGTGAGCTCGGCCAGCGCGGCCCGGGTGAGCGGGCCGCCGCGGCTGACCGCGCCCAGCACGACCCCGAGGTTGCGGGCGCGCATCTCCTCGTGCCGCACGGCCTGCGTCATCGTGTCCTCCCGCGAAGCACTGTAACCCGGCCCCTTGACGCCGGGGACCCCCGCGGCGCATATTTAGTCTACAACGTGAACTAAATGAAGGGACAGTCATGAGCGACTACGCTCCCCAGCCGGCCGACAAGTTCACCTTCGGCCTCTGGACCGTGGGCTGGCCGGCGAACGACCCGTTCGGGGTGGCGACGCGGGCGGCGCTGGACCCGGTCGAGAGCGTGCACCGGCTCGCGGAGCTGGGCGCCTACGGCGTGACCTTCCACGACGACGACCTGCTGGCCACCGAGCCGGACCGCGACAAGGCGATCGAGCGCTTCAAGAAGGCCCTCGCCGAAACCGGCCTGCGCGTCCCCATGGCGACGACGAACCTGTTCACCCACCCGGTGTTCAAGGACGGCGGCCTGACCAGCAACGACCGTGACGTCCGGCGCTACGCGCTGCGCAAGGTGCGCCGCAACCTCGACCTGGCGGCCGAGCTGGGCGCCGAGACCTACGTCGTCTGGGGCGGCCGCGAAGGCGCCGAGTCCGACGCGGCGAAGGACGTCCGCGCGGCCCTGGCCCGCTACAAGGAGGGCCTGGACCTGCTCGCCGACTACGTCGTCGAGAAGGGCTACAACCTGCGGTTCGCGCTGGAGCCCAAGCCCAACGAGCCGCGCGGCGACATCCTGCTGCCGACGATCGGGCACGCGCTCGGCTTCATCTCCCAGCTCGCGCGGCCGGAGCTGTTCGGCCTCAACCCCGAGGTCGGGCACGAGCAGATGGCCGGGCTGAACTTCGTGCACGGCATCTCCCAGGCGCTGTGGCAGGGCAAGCTGTTCCACATCGACCTCAACGGCCAGCACGGCCCGAAGTACGACCAGGACCTGATCTTCGGCCACGGCGACCTGAAGAGCGCGTTCTTCCTGGTCGACCTGCTGGAGAACGGCGGCTACGAGGGGCCGCGGCACTTCGACTACAAGCCGATGCGCACCGAGGACGCCGCGGACGTCTGGGTCTCGGCGGCGGCGAACATGCGGACGTACCTGATCCTCAAGGAGAAGTCGGCGGCGTTCCGGGCCGACCCGGAGGTCGTGGAGGCGCTGGCGGCGTCGCGGGTCCCGGACCTGGCCACGCCGACGCTGGCCCCCGGCGAGACCTTCGACGACGTCCTGAACGACGAGTTCGACCTCGACGCGACGGCCGCGCGCGGCTACCACTTCACCCGGCTCAACCAGCTCGCCCTCGAGCACCTGCTCGGCGTGCGCTGAGCCCCGGCCACTACGCCGCGGGAAGCACTCCCGCGGCGTAGCGGATCCCGCCGAGGAGCAGCGCGCGGAACGCCGGGTCGTCGTACGACTCGCTCGTGTGGCCGAGTCCGGTGTAGAACGCCCGGCCGCGGCCCTGCGGGTGGCACCACGTGATGGGGTGGTCCGCGCCCATCACCCCACCGGTGTAGCTCGACTCGTCCAGCGTCTGCAACACCCGCACGCGGCCACGCGGGTTGTCGCGGAAGTCGTACAGCTCGTCGGTCCGGGTCCACACCGGTGGCAGGTGGGCCGTGGCGGGGTGCGTGCCGTCCTCGGTCACGAACCGCGCCTCCTGGATCTCCGGGTGGCTCTTGAACCGGGCCCCCACCAGCTCGCCGTACCACGGCCAGTCGTACCCCGTGTCGGCCGCCGCGTGGACGCCGACCCAGCCGCCACCTCCCTCCACATAGGACTCGAACGCCGCCTGCCCGGCCGCGTCCATGACCTCGCCGCTGGTCGACAGGAACACCACCGCGTCGTGGGCGGGCGTGAACGCGTCCTCGGTCGCCGTGACGTCGAACCTGTGTTCCGCACCCAGTTCGCGGATCGCCCGGATCCCGGCCGGGATCGAGTCGTGGCGGTACCCGGCCGTCTTGGAGAACAGCAGCACCCGCACGGGAGCTCCCTTCACTCGGTGGCCGCCAGCAGGAAGTCCTTGACCTCGGTGGCGTGGATCTTCTCCCGGGCCAGCGCCGGGTCCGAGCACAGCAGCACCGGCCCGTCCTCCGGGGAGTCCGGCAGCCGGCCGTGGCTGCCGCGGACCGGGGCCGGGTTCAGGGGGACCACCTGCATCGAGTACCGCAGGCCGAGCTTCTTGCGGGCCAGCGCGGCCGCCGCCTTCAGCTTCACCCTCGGGTCGGCCGGGTCGAAGAACAGCTCGGCCGGGTCGTAGCCGGGCTTGCGGTGGATCTCGACCGTCTTCGCGAAGTCCGGCGCGCGGTCGTCGCTGAGCCAGTAGTAATACGTGAACCACGCGTCCGGCTCGGCGATCGCGACCAGCTCGCCGGCCCGTTCGTGGTCGACGCCGATCTGGGCCTGGCCCGCCCGGTCGAGCACGACGTCCACGCCGGGCAGTCCGGCGACGATGTCCCGCACCCGCGGGATGTCCGCCGGGTCGGCGACGTACACGTGCGCGGCCTGGTGGTCGGCCACCGCGAACGCCCGGGACGTCCACGGGTCCAGGTACTCCATGCCCGCCTGGACGTACACGTTCAGCAGGCCTTCGCGGCGCAACGCCCGGTTGACGTCGACCGGCCGGCTCGCGTTCGTGATGCCGTACTCCGACAGCGCGACCACGGTGTGCCCGCCCGCCGCGGCGAAGTCCAGCAGCGGTTTCAGCGCCGCGTCGATCTCCCGGGCGGCCGCCGCGGCCTGGGGCGCGTCCGGGCCGAAGCGCTGCAGGTCGTAGTCGAGGTGCGGGACGTAGACCAGCGTCGTGTCCGGCCTGTCCTCGGCCATGATCTTCTGCGCGGCGGCGATGATCCACCGCGACGACGTGATCGCCGCCGTCGGGCCCCAGTACGTGAACAGCGGGAACTCGCCGAGAGCGCCGACCAGGCGGTCGTGCAGCTGGGGCGGGTGGGTGTAGCAGTCCGGGGACTTCTTGCCGTCGGCGTGGTAGATGGGCCGCGGGGTCACCGTGAGGTCGGTGGCCGCGCCCATCGCGTACCACCAGCAGACGTTCGCGACCCGGTGGCCGTCCTGGGCGCGGCGGGCCGCGTCCCAGAACTTGTCGCCCTGCACCAGCCGGTTGTGCTGGCGCCAGAGGAACACCTCGCCGAGCTCGCGGAAGTACCAGCCGTTGCCGACGATGCCGTGCCGCGCCGGGGTGAGCCCGGTGAGGAACGTCGACTGCACCGAGCAGGTGACGGCCGGGAACACGGTGTCCAGCTGCGCGGTGAAGCCGGGTTCGGCCATCCCGCGCAGGTTCGGCATGTGCGGGAGCAGCCGCGGGGTCAGCCCGACGACGTCCAGGACCAGCAGACTCATGCGGTCACCTCTTCCAAGCCCAGTGCGGTCAGTTCGCGCCGGGTCCAGTCCAGCTCGGCCGCGATGCCCGCGACCAGCCCGGCGTCGTCGGCGGGTGCGTCCGGGAGCACCTGCCAGGTGTAGGTCTCGACTTCGACGTGGTCGGTGCGCGCGGTGCCGCCGCCGAACAGCTCGGCCAGGGTGGCCGCCAGCACCGGCCGGGTCGACGTCAGCGGCGGCGCCGGGTCGGCGTGCAGCGGGACGTGGAAGTGCACGCGCCACGGCGCCCGCCCGGGGAGGCCGCCGGCCAGCGCGAGGTCGAGGTCGTCGGCGCCGGGTGGCGCTCCTTCGTTGCTCTGGTGGAGGAACCGGGGCTCCACAAAGGACTCCAGCGCCGCCCGCGTCGAAGGATCCGCCGGATCCGGGGCTTCCAGGGCGGCCGACGCCTGGAGCTTGACGACGGCCAGCCCGGCGGCTTCGAGCCGGCCCAGCGCGGCGGCCGGGTCCTCGAAGCCCACCGCGAGGTGGCAGGCGTCCAGGCAGACGCCCAGCCACTCTTTGTCCACTTCGGACAGCAGCGCCGCCGCCTGCGCCGTCGTCTCGATGACGCAGCCCGGCTCCGGTTCGAACGCCACCCGCACCGGCCGGTCCTGCCCGGCCAGGCCCTTGGCGAGCACCTCGAGCTGCCCGTCGTCGCCCCGCCACTCCGTGCGCCAGCCGAGCGGGAGCGTCGACACGCTGCCGCGCACGGCGTCGTCCGGCATCAGCTCGGCCAGCAGCCGCGCGAGGTCCAGGGTGTAGCGCGTCCGCTCGGGGGCCGCCCAGTCCGGCCGGTACACCTTGTGCTTGACGACCGGGTCGTGGAAGCCCTGGTACGGGAACCCGTTGAGGGTGACGACCTCCAGGCCGCGCACGGCCAGTTCGCGCTTGAGGCGATCCACCGCGGCCGGGTCATGAGCCAGCGCGGCCGCCACCGGCCGGGCCAGCCACAGGCCGAGCCCGAGCCGGGGGACGCCGAGGCGCTCGCGCACCGGCTCGCCGAACCGGCCCAGCTGGGCGAGCACGCCGTCGAGGTCTTCGGCCTGGTGGACGTTCGTGCAGTAGGCGAGGTGGACCAGCGTGCCGTCGCGGTGCCGGAACCTCACTTGCGGGCCCCCCGCAGGATCGAGTTGCCCGCGAACTCGGCGTCCGGGGACTCGCTGTCCAGCGCGAGCCGCCCGCTCTGGCCGTAGAACTCGACGGGGTTGCGCCACAGCACCCGGTCGACGTCGTCTTCGGTGAAGCCCGCGGCCAGCATGGCGTCGCCGGTGCGCCGGGTCTTGAGCGGGTCGCTCTTGCCCCAGTCGGCGGCGGAGTTCACCAGCACGCGCTCGGTGCCGTACTCCCGCAGGATCGCGACCATCCGGTCCTCGTCCATCTTCGTGTCCGGGTAGATCGAGAAGCCCAGCCAGCAGCCGGACTCCTTGGCCGTCCGCACGGTGACCTCGTTGAGGTGGTCGAGCACCACGCGCCCGGGCGCGATCCCCGACTCGCGGACGACGGCGATGCTCCGCTCGGTCCCGGCCGCCTTGTCCCGGTGCGGGGTGTGGACCAGCGCGGGCAGGTCGTGGGCGATCGCCAGCGCGAGCTGCGCGGCGAACGCCTTGTCCTCCGCTTCGGTCATCGAGTCGTAGCCGATCTCGCCGACCGCGACCACGCCGTCCTTCTCCAGGTACCGCGGCAGCAGGTCGAGCACCGGGACGCACCGCGGGTCGTTGGCCTCCTTGGGGTTGAGCGCGATCGTGCAGTGGTGGGCGATGCCGAACTGGCTCGCGCGGAAGGGCTCCCAGCCGACGAGGGCGTCGAAGTAGTCGGTGAAGCTGCCGACGTTGGTGCGCGGCTGGCCCAGCCAGAACGCCGGCTCGACGAGCGCGCGGACCCCGGCGGCGTGCATGGCGGCGTAGTCGTCGGTGGTGCGGGAGCTCATGTGGATGTGGGGATCGAAGATGCGCATCAGCCGTCCTGTTCGTTCAGCAGGGTGCGGAGATCGGCGGGGACCTCGCGGCCCGCCGCGGTGCGTTCGGCGGCGAAGTCCCGCAGCATGCGGACCAGCTCTGCGTCGGTCCGGCGGTCCAGGCCGGCCACGGTTTCCAGGGGGATGCCCATGAAGACGCACTTGAGGACGCCGTGGCGGTAGGCGGGCCCGTCGAGGTGCGCGGCGGCGTATTCGCCCATCGCGGCGGCGACGAGCCGGGTGTCGTTGGTGCGCAGGGCGTCCGCGACCAGCTCGACCCCGGCGTCTCCGATGTCCACAACGGACAGTCCAAGCAGGACGGCCCGTTTCTCGGCCGCGTCGCCGTAGCGGTAGAGCCCGGGCAGTTCCGCGGCGGCGCCGGGTGCCGCCTTGAGCAGTTCCACCCGGGCCGCGTCCGCCGCCGTCCGGCCGACCCGGCGGCCGGCCGCGGGGAACACCGTGCGCAGCACCGTCGCGTCGGCGGCCACGTCGGACAGGGCCTTGTCCAGCCACGCGTTCACGCCGGCGCCGCCTTCCGCAGGAACTCCAGCGACTCGCGGGCGATCCGCGGGGCCGCGTGGCTGTCGCGCGGCAGCTCCACGGCCACGAGCCCGCGGTACGGCGCCAGCGCGGCCAGCACCGGCGGGAAGTCGATCTCGCCGCGGCCGAACTCCAGGTGCTCGTGCGTGCCGCGGCGCATGTCGTCGATCTGGACGTTCACCAGCCGCGGCAGGGCCCGGCGGACGCAGTCGGGCACGGACGCGGATTCGTTGCACCGGCAGTGCCCGATGTCCAGCGTCAGCCCGAAGCGCTCCGGGTCGCCGAGCCTTCGCGCCAGGGCGAAGTACCCGTCGAGGTCCTCGACCAGCATCCCGGGCTCCGGTTCGAAGCCGAGCACGACGTCGTGCTCGTCCGCCGCCTTCAGCACCTCGGCGCAGCCGTCGGCCAGCCGCGTCCAGGCCTTCTCGGGTTCGAGGTCTGCGGGTTTGTTGCCGCTCCAGAAGGACACCGCTTCGGCGTTGAGGTCCGCGGCGATCTCGACGGCTCGGGTCAGGAACTCGACGCGGCGCGCGCGGTCGGGGTCGAGGAACGTCGGCGCGTGCTTGCGCCAGGGGTCCAGCAGGAACCGCGCGCCGGTCTCGATCACCACGGCGAGGCCGAGGGCGTCCAGGTCGGCGGCGACGTCGGCGACGCGGCGGGCGAGGTCCGGCCCGAACGGGTCGAGGTGCTGGTGGTCGAGGGTGAGCGCGACGCCGTCGTAGCCGAGTTCGGCCAGGACGCGCAGGGCGTCGCCGAGGCGGTGGTTGGCGAAGCCGTTGGTGCCGTACCCGAACCTCATGTCGGCGACACCTTCCGGCCCAGCGCCCGCGCGAGCGGGAACGCGGCGGCCACCGCCAGCGCCGGGCGCCACGCGCCGGTCCGCGCGATCAACCCGGCCTGCAGCGGGATCATGCCGTGGATCCCGGCGCCCACCGCCCGCCGGATCTTCGGCGCGACCGGGTCGCGGACGGCGTCGTACTGCGCCCCGCCGGTGGTCACCGCGTACGTCCCCAGCAGCGCCGGAGCCAGCTTGCCGCCACGACCGGCCGCGACCCCGACGCCGGCCGTCGCGACCAGGGTGGCCGCCGGCAGCGCCGGGCTCGCGCCGGTCACTTCGGACCGGGAAAGCGCTGTCACGGCGTAGGTGTGCGCCCCGACCGTGAGGGCCGCGGGCAGGGCGGCCCGGGCTCCGCCCGCCCCGAGCAGGACGTCGAGGGTCCGGGCCGCGGCCATCGCGGCCGGGCCGAGCACGGTGTTCTTGAGCGCGAAGTCGTACGCCCACACGGTCGCGGCCAGCGGCACGGCGACCCGCAGGGCCCGCCGTCCCCCGGCGGCCGCGGCGATGCCCAGCCCGCCCGCGGTCAGCCCGGCCGCGACGCCGAACGCCGCCGGCGGCGTGACCCGGCCCGACGGGATCGGCCGCTCCGGCCGCTCGACGGCGTCGAGGGCGCGGTCGGCGTAGTCGTTGAGGGCCATGCCCGCCCAGTAGAGGCAGACCGAAGCGCCGGTCAGGGCGAGGGTGCGGCGGCCGAACGGCCAGCCCGAGGCGGCGGCCCCGGCGACGGCGTCGCCGGGCACGGTCAGCGCGGCGGGCGCGCGGACGAGCTCGGCCAGCGCCTTCACCGGTGCGCCCACGCGCGCAGCGCCGCGTACTGCGAGGCCAGGTCGTGGGGCCCGGCGCCGACGGGGTCCTTGAAGAAGAAGCCGAAGTCGGCGACCGGGCCGGCCACGCCGTCGCGGCACGCCTTGCCGGTGAGCCGGGCGAGGTCGAGCACCAGCGGCGCGGCCAGCGCGGAGTCGCAGCCCTGCCAGGTGAGCTGCAGCGTCATGCGCGTGCCGAGGAAGCCCGCGAACAGCACGTGGTCCCAGGCCGTCTTCCAGTCGCCGAGCGCCGGGACGTGGTCGATGTGCACCTCGCCGTCGACCGGGTGGCCCAGGTTCTGCTGCAGCACCTGCTGTTTGGACGCGTTCTTGCTGGCCGCGGGCCCGGGGTCGGCCAGCGTGGCGCCGTCGCCGCCGCCGAGCAGGTTGGTGCCCGACCAGGCCAGGACGTCCAGCCCGCGCTGGGCGAACATCGGCGCAAGCACCGACCGCAGCAGCGTTTCGCCGGTCTTGCCGTCGCGCCCGGCGTACGGCACCCCGGCGGTGCGGGCGAGTTCGTCGAGCGCGGGCAGGCGCGCCCCGGTGGACGGCGTGAAGTCGACAAAGCCACAACCCGCACGGAAGGCGGCGTAGGCGTACAGCGAGCTGGCGGGCAGGACGTCTTCATGACCTTCGAGGGCAGCCAGGGACGCGTGCGCGGTGTGCGGTGGACACGGCGGTTCGGTGGAGGCGACGTTGAGGACGACGACGTGGTCCAGTCCCTTGCCGAATTCGGCCAGGTCGGCGATCACCTGGTCGATCGCCGCGCGGCCTCCGTCGGACGGCGCCGGCCGCAGCCGCGCCTCGGCCGCGTCCAGTTCGGCCGCGACCGCACCGGACAGCGCCGGCGGCAGCACCCCGGCCGCCACGAGCCGTTCGGCCCGCTTGACCAGCGGCGTGTCGACGACGTCGTGGCCGCCGAACACGAGCTCCCCCAGACCGGGCAGGTCAGCCCCGGCGAAGTCCGGCAGTTCGGTCACGCAGCCGGTGGTTTCCGCCAGCCCGGCCCGCAGGGCGGCGGCCCCGGCGATGGCGGTGGTGGCCACCGAGCCGCGCGCCCCGACCAGCCAGACACCGATCTTCCCCATCATTCCTCCAGTTCGCAGGTCAGCCCGCGCCGCCGCCCCCGGCGTCACGCAAGTCCGGACTCCGCTCGCCCGTGTGAGTCCCGAGCGCGCAGATGCCCACCCGATCTACATCGCCTTAACCGATCGGGTGTTTCTCTTCGCCCTTAAGGGCCATCATGCGCCACTCTGCGGCGGAACTGTGCTGTGCCGAAACTTTCACCGGTCCGGCATGCGCCGAGGTCAAGCTCCCGGAAAACTCAGCGCCCCCAGCGCTCCCACCAGCGGCGCCAGTTCCGGCAGCGACTCGGCCTCCGCGAGCGCCTCCGCCAGGGCCGCGTCGTGGGTCGGGCGCGCCGCCGTCAGCAGCGCCTGGCCCGCCGGCGTCACCTCCGTGTAGATGCCCCGGCGGTCGTCCGCGCAGAGGTAGCGGGCCAGCAACCCGCGGCCCTCCAGGCGGGTGACCAGGCGCGTCGTCGCGGACTGGCTCAGTACCACCGCGTTCGCCAGCTGGTTCATCCGGAGGTGGAAGCCGTCCTGGCGGGCCAGGACGTCGAGGACCGTGTACTCGCTCACCGACAGCTCGTGGTCGCGCTCGAGCGCTCGCTGCAGCCTGTCCTCGATGCGCGCGTGGAGCGCGGCCAGCGTGCGCCAGCCCTGCGCACGGGCTTCGACGGCGTCGTCGTCCAGTGACACGGTTCACTCTCCCCGGGTTGCGCACCCGGCCCGGAAAGTCGCAAGCTTGTGCAATAACCGGCGTGTGCAACTATCTCGGACGCTTGTAGTTGCGAACGCCCTCAGTCTACTCCCGGAAGAAGGAAACTCCATGCCCGCCGCTCTGCTCGCGCTCGCGATCAGCGCTTTCGGGATCGGCACCACCGAGTTCGTGATCATGGGCCTGCTGCCCGAGGTCGCGGCCGGCTTCGGCGTCTCGATCCCGGCCGCAGGCCTGCTCATCTCCGGCTACGCGCTCGGCGTCGTCGTCGGCGCACCCCTGCTCACCGCGCTGGCCTCGCGGGTGCCGCGCAAGACCGTGCTGGTCGCCCTGATGGGCCTGTTCATCGCCGGCAACGTCCTCTCGGCGCTCGCCCCGAGCTACGGCCTGCTGATGACCGGCCGGATCGTCGCCGCGCTCAGCCACGGCGCGTTCTTCGGCGTCGGCTCGGTCGTCGCCGCGTCGCTGGTCGCCCCGGCCAAGCAGGCCGGTGCCATCGCGCTGATGTTCACCGGGCTGACCGTCGCGAACGTGCTCGGCGTGCCCGCCGGCACCGCGCTCGGCCAGGCCTTCGGCTGGCGCTCGACGTTCTGGGTGGTCAGCGCGCTCGGCGTGCTCGGTGCCATCGGCATCCTCGTGCTGGTGCCGCGCCAGGAAACGTCGCCCGGCGCGGGCCTGCGCCGGGAGCTCGCCGTGTTCCGCCGCCCGCAGGTGTGGCTCGCGCTGGTGATGACCGCGCTCGGCTTCGCCGGGGTGTTCGCGTCCTTCACCTACATCGCCCCGATGATGACCGAGGTCGCCGGCTTCTCGAGCGGCGCCGTCACCTGGCTGCTCGTGCTCTTCGGCGCCGGCCTGTTCGCCGGCAACCTGCTCGGCGGCCGGGCCGCGGACCGCAAGCTCATGCCCAGCCTCTACGTCATCCTCGCGGCACTGGCGCTCGTGCTGGTGGCGTTCGTCTTCACCGCGCACGCCAAGGTGCCCGCGGCGATCACCATCGCGCTGTTCGGCGCGGCGGGTTTCGCCACCGTGCCGCCGCTGCAGGCCCGGGTGCTGGCCAAGGCCGAAGGCGCCCCGGCGCTCGCGTCGGCGGCGAACATCGCCGCGTTCAACCTCGGCAACGCCGGTGGCGCGTGGCTCGGCGGCCAGGCCATCGACGCCGGCCTCGGCTACACCGCCCCCAACTGGATCGGCGCCGCGCTCGCCGCGGCCGGGCTCGCCGTCGCCCTCGGCTCCGGCCTGCTCGACCGCCGGCGCCCGGCTAGTTTCGAAGCCGGGGAACGGGTACTCGCCCGATGAACCACCCACCGAAAGGACCCCTCGTGACCAGCGTGCCCGACATCGAACTCAACAACGGCGTCCGGATGCCGCAGCTCGGCTACGGCGTGTTCCAGGTCCCGGACGACGAGACCGCCACCGCCGTCAAGGCCGCCCTCGACGCGGGCTACCGCAGCATCGACACCGCCGCCGTCTACGGCAACGAGAAGGGTGTCGGCCAGGCGATCGCCGAGTCCGGCATCGCCCGCGACGAGCTGTTCGTGACCACCAAGCTGTGGAACTCCGCCCAGGGCTACGACTCGACGCTCGAGGCGTTCGACGAGAGCATGGCCAAGCTCGGCCTGGAGCAGCTCGACCTGTACCTCATCCACTGGCCCACCCCCGCGCGCGACAAGTTCCTCGACACCTGGAAGGCGTTCGAGAAGCTCTACACCGACGGCCGCGTCCGCGCGATCGGCGTCTCCAACTTCCAGCCCGCGCACCTCGAGCGCCTGCTCGACAACGCCGAGATCGCCCCGGCGGTCAACCAGGTCGAGCTGCACCCGTACCTGCAGCAGCGCGAGCTGCGCGAGTTCGACGCCAAGAACGGCATCGCCACCGAGGCGTGGAGCCCGCTCGCCAAGGGCGGCAGCCTGCTCGGCGACCCGGTGATCGCGGAGCTGGCGGTGAAGCACAGCCGCACGCCGGCGCAGATCGTGCTGCGCTGGCACCTGCAGCTGGACAACGTGGTGATCCCGAAGTCGGTCACGCCGTCCCGGATCGAGGAGAACTTCGACCTGTTCGGGTTCACCCTCACGGAGGAGGAGATGGAGTCGCTGACCCCGCTCGACCGCGGCGAGCGCACCGGTCCGGACCCCGACCGCTTCAACGCCATTTGACCCCGGACACCCGCTCCTGAGCGCCCCAATGTGGCGTTGGTTGCGCTCAACGCACCGAACGCCACATTGGGTGCGTTGAATCAGCACTGCGGCGCGAAGCGCCTCCGTTGAGGGCGGTGGCGGGGGCATGGATGGAGCACCGAACGCCACATTGGGTGCATCCAACGCACCGAACGCCACATTGGGGCGCTTGGGGCCGGCCGTCACTGCTTGCGGGCGACTCCGCCCAGCGTGAGGAAGTTCAGTTCGCCCAGCGGGTGCAGCCGCGGGCCGTCCGGCCACCATTCGTGCAGGTAGACCAGCCCGGGCCGGAGCAGCTCGGTGCCTTCGAAGAACCCCGCGATCTGCTCGCGCGTGCGGTGGACGCTGCCCAGCCCGGTGCCCTGGAAGCTGGTCTCCAGCAGCCGGGCCAGTTCCTGGCGCGGGGAGTCCTCCTCCGGGTCGAAGTTGTGCGTGAGCAGCAGGAACGACCCGGGCGCGAGCGCGTCGACGTACTCCGCGACGATCGACTTCGCGCGGTCGTAGTCGTCGATGTGGTGGATGATCGACGTGAGGATCAGCGCCACCGGCCGGGAAAAGTCGAGGTACTCCTTGACGACCTCGTCGGCGAGGGTTTCCGCCGGCCGCGTCAGGTCGGCGCCGGTGACGTGGGTCAGGTAGTTCTCTTCGAGCAGCGCCCGGCCGTGCACCTGCACCACCGGGTCGTTGTCGACGTACACGACCTGCGCGTCCGGGTTGTACCGCTGCGCCACCTCGTGGGTGTTTTCCGCGGTCGGCATGCCGGAACCGAGGTCGAGGAACTGGTCGACCCCGCGTTTGCCGGCGAGGAACCGCACCGCGCGCACCAGCCAGTCGCGGTGCTCCTTCGCCATCGCCCGGGCGCCGGGCGCGATGGCCAGCAGCCGCCGCATCGCTTCCCGGTCGACCTCGTAGTGGTCGTGCCCGCCGAGGAGTGCGTCGGACAGCCGCGCCAGGCTCGCCTTGCTGAAATCGAGCGCGGCCGCACCGCCCTCGGTTCCGGACCGCAGGTCGCCAGGCGTCATCGGCTGTTCTCCCACTCTGCGCGTGGCGACGACGCCCCTGCCCGGGCTCGTTCACCGTGTCCGGCGACGGACAGTGCTCAGATTACGACATGGAGTTCACCAAGTGAACCAGGCACAAGGGCCCTGCCTGCCAGGGAGAACTACCCGAAACGCAGTTCGCGCCAGGTGTGTCCCCCGTCCGTGGTCCGGTAGACGGCGGAGCCGCCGTCGGCGTCCGGCTGGCCGTCGACGACCACGCCGGTGCCGCGGCCGGGGAAGTCCAGATCGGTCAGCGCGAAGCCGCGATCGGGCAGTTCGAGCGTCTCCCAGGTGCGGCCGCCGTCGGCCGTGCTGTGCAGGAAGCCGACACCACCGCCCACGGCGGCGACCGTCGCGACGGCCGGCGAGGCCGCGGCGAAGCCCTGGTTGATGCCGGCGAACGGCGCGACGCCGTCGTCGCCGAACTTCGCCCCGAGCCGCGGCGCGTGCCGCAGCTGCCGCTCGGTCGAGCCCGGCTGCGGCGAGCCGGGGCTGCCGCTGCACAGGGCCACGACCTGCTGCTCGCGGACGCCGGCGAGCGAGGCGACCGTCCCGTCCGGGCACGGCGGCTCGGCCGGGGCGAACCGGGTGCCGTCGCGGGAGGTCCAGTACCGCTCGGTGCCGTAGTCCGCGCCGAGCGCGACCTGCAGGCCGCCGCCGACGGCCAGGTCGCCGTAGGTGAGACCGCCGCTGACGGCGAACCCGGGCACCGGGGCCAGCACCGGCGAGCCGGCGGTCGCCGAGTAGAGGAGGGTCGAGCCGCGCCCCTCGCCGTAGGTGGTCAGGATGGCGAAGACGCGGCCGCCGGTTTCGGCGATCTTCGAGAGGTAGTACGGCTCCCGCGCGCCGGCCAGGGTGACCGCCTGCCAGGTGGCGCCGCCGTCGCGGGTGGTGCGCACGTGGACGCCGTCGCTGACGTAGGCGACGCGGTCACCGAAGGCCCGCAGCGCGACGTGGTTGTGGTTGTCCGGCAGCGACATCGGCGGCGCACCCAGCCGCCGCCAGTGCCGCCCGGCGTCGGTGGTGCCCAGCAGCACCGGACACCACGTGCCGGCGCACGGCGCGTAGCCCAGGACGTAGCCGGTGCCGGGGCCGGTCCAGCTGGTCGACGCGGGCTGGAATCCTGGCGGGATCACGGGTTCCGCCGCCGCGGGCGAGGCGAACGCGGCCAGGAGGGCGAGGACGGACACCAGCAGCGCACAGCGCCGGGGAGTTCTCATGATCACCTGACGCCCCGCGCGGGACGTGGGTTGCCCACCGGCGTGGAGTTGCGCCGCGCGGCTCAGCGCCGTGCGGCCGCCCGGCGCCGGACCCGGCCGCCGGACGCCGTCGCCGGGCTAAGCCGGGACGTGGCAGCGGGTTCGCACGTCATGAAAGAGTCGTTCATGACGTCTGACGTCATGAACGACTCTTTCATGACGTCGGCGACAGCTGCACCGGCCCTCGCCCCGGCCACCGGGACGCCGTTGCCGGGGGTTCAGGCCAGGAACTTCACCACCGACTCCGCCCAGCCCGGCAGGAAGTGCCCGGCGTCCTCGGCCAGCCGGACATCGGCGTCCGGCAGGGCCTCCCGCAGCTTCGCCGCCGCGGCCCGTTGGTCGAGGAGGACGTCGCGGGCGCCGAACTGGGCCTGGACCGGCATCACCAGCTCGTGCAGGCGCTCGACCCCGAACTCCGGGATTGCCTCCAGGCGCGGCTTGAAGTGCTCGAACGTCGCCAGCGTGAACTCGCCGACCGCATGCCGGGCCGGGTCGGTGGGGCTGCCCTTGGCGACCATCGCCAGTGACCGGCGGCGGCCCCAGGCACCGAGGAAGCTGTAGGCCGCGAACTTGAGCAGCGGCGCGGTCCGGCGCCGGCCGATTCCCGACGGGTTGACCAGTGCCAGCGCGCCGACGCGCTCGGGACGGCGCAGCGCGTGGTCCAGCGCCCACCAGCCACCCAAAGAGGTGCCGAGAAAGGCCGCGCGTGGCAGTTCGAGCTCGTCGAGGACGTCGTCGAGCCACTCGGCGTAGGCCGGTGACGCGAGCGGGGGCCGCGCCTCGACGGTGCGGCCCGGTTCGCCCGGTGCGTCGACCGCGTACACCCGCAGCCGCCCCGCGAGCGTCGCGATGTCCGGCAGCCAGTGCGCCGCCGTCCCGCCCGATCCCTGCAGCGCGACGACCGGTGGCGCCGTCTCCGGGCCGGACACCACGGCGAAGGTCTCGCCGAGCCGGGTGCCCAGCGTGCGCCGCTCGGACGGCACCGGCCAGCGCGCCAGGAGCGCGTCGTAGCGGTCGCGGACCGCGGCCGCCCCGGCCGCCGACCGGTAGATCGCCGTCATGTCAGGTTCTCCGCCATCGACGCCACCCAGCGCAGCAGGTCGGCGCCCGCGGCCAGGTCGCCGAGCACGATGATCTTCATGGTGGAGCGCTCCCCGTCGTGGATGGTCTCGACGCGCAGGGGCCGCTCGCCGGCGTCCCGCGGCCCGTTCACCGAGGCCAGGACCATGGTCGAGATCCGGTCGGCCGCCGCCCGGTCGACGCCGGCGAGCTCGACGACCGCCGAGAGCTCCGCGGTGGGAGCCGCCGCGCGCTCGGCGACCGGCAGCCCGGTGAAGGCCGCCAGGTCGCCGGCCGTGATCCGGTACTGCTTGCCGATCCGGACCGCCTTCAGCCGCCCGTCCCGCACGTAGTTCCGGACCGTCCGGACGTGCAGGCCGAGCTGCGCGGCGACCTGCTCGACGGAGTAGACGTCCTGCGCCATGACCCTCCTCGGTTTCCGCAAACTACCCTATCATGCACAAAATAGGGAAGTTTGAGGAGTCAACGGTTCGCTCGCCGGGATGCCGGGTATTTCCCAGTGTTGTTCCCGCTCGCCAGATACGTCCACATCGGACAGTCGAAAGGACGGCGCCGACGATGCCGTATCCCCCTCCCCCGGAGCCGTACGGAACGCCGTACGAGCCCGCACCCACCGAAGAGATCGTGGAGCGCACCCACCCGCGCATCCGGGCCGTGCGCACGGTCAACGCCCTCATCCACCTCGTCTGCGCGGTGTTCGCGCTGGTACTGGCCGTGCACATCGTGCTGGTGCTGGGCGGGGCGAACTCGGCGAACGGCTTCGCGCACCTGATTTCGGAATGGTCGGCGGGCGTGTCGCTGGGCCTGCGGAACCTCTTCACGCCGGACTCGGAAGGCCTGCGGACGTTCCTCAACGACGGCCTCGCCGCCGTGCTCTGGCTGATCATCGGCGCGATCCTGACCGACGTCATCACGCGGATCGGCATCCCGGGCCCGCGGCGCGTCTGGTACCGGCGCAGCTACCGCTGATCCCGGCCACGAAGAAGGCCTCCCCGACGCGGTCACTGCGTCGGGGAGGCCTTCTTCGTGGTCTGTCAGCGCCGGGGCTGCTCGGCCGCCGGTTGCACGGGCTCCGGCTCGGGCTGCGGCAGGGCCTGCTCGACGGGCTCGCCGCCACGCGGCGCGGGAACGCCCTCGGCGGCGATCGCGTCGAAGTGTTCACGGCACCAGCGGCCGTAGCGCCTTGCGTGCACAGTCATCGCGTCCACCTCCTCTCACGGGCGATCCTCGGAACACCTTCAGCGTCCTCCGCCGCGGCGCCGAAAGCCAACAGATTTAAGCGGGACTTAACAGACACGAATGGGTGAAGTCCCCTGTGGGACAACGGGTTAGGCCGCGAACTCCCGCACCACCGTCCGGCAGAAGGCCGGCAGGTCGTCCGGGTTGCGGCTGGAGACCAGTCCGTTGTCCACTACGACTTCTTCGTCGACCACGGTGGCGCCGGCGTTACGCAGATCCGTCCGGATGCTGGGGTAGGACGTCAGCGTGCGGCCACGGACGACATCCGCTTCGACGAGCGTCCACGGACCGTGGCAGATCACCCCGACCGGCTTGCCCGCCCGCACGAAGTCGCCGACGAACTTGACCGCGGCGGGGTCCGTGCGGAGGTTGTCGGGGTTCATCGTGCCGCCGGGCAGCAGCAGCGCGTCGAAGTCGCCGACTTCGACGTCGGCGACCTTGCGGTCCACCGGGAACTTCTCGCCCTTGTCGATGTCGCCGTTCATCGCCTGGATTTCGCCGGTGTCCAGCGACACCAGCTCCACCGTCGCGCCTTCGTCGAGGACGGCCTGGCGCGGCTTCTCCAGCTCGACCTGTTCGACGCCGTCCGCGGCCAGGATCGCGACCCGGCGTCCTTGCAGTGCGTTCGCCATGGGGCTCCTCCGTCGGAAAACCGGTTGCACGGGGGTAATTACCCGCTCTTCGAGCGGCCAAACCCAGTCCACAGAGGACAGTGCAATCAGTCCGCACATTCGATGGCGAGCACGGCGATGTCGTCGTGCGCGGAGCTGCCCAGCCAGTCACGGACGGCCTGCCGCAGCTGCCGCACGACCTCGCGGGCCGGCTCGCCCGCCGCCGCGGCGAGCACCGCGCGCAACCGGTCGTCTCCGAAGAGTTCCGTCGGCTCGTGGCGGTTGCGGGCCTCGGTGATGCCGTCGGTGTACAGCAGGCAGACGTCCCCGCGTTCCAGCCGCACCTCGGCCTCGGCAAACCGGGCCTGCGGCGAGATGCCGACCAGCGTGCCCGGCACGGTGACCTCTTCGACCACACCGGACCGGCGGACGATCAGCGGCGCCGGGTGGCCGCCCGAGGCCAGCGTCAGGCCGACCCCGCCGTCCGACGGCCGGGCCGTGCCGAGCACGAGGGTGGCGAAGCGGCTGCTGCCGCCGGCGATGAGCAGCTCGTTGAGCAGCCGCAGCAGCGTGCGGCCGTCGCGTTCGACCATGGCGAGCGCGGTCAGGGCGTGCCGGACCCGGCCGGTCAGGGCCGCCGCCTCGGGGCCCTTGCCGCAGACGTCGCCGAGCACCAGGAACGCGCTGCCGTCGTCGTGCGCCTGGACGTCGAAGAAGTCCCCGCCGACCGTGAGGACGCCGGCCGCCGGCTCGTACCAGGTCTCGAACCGGGCGCCGTCGAGCTCCGGCGGGTCGATCGGACGCAGCGTCGTCTCCAGGCCGCGGGTCGCCTCTTCCTGGCGGGCGTAGCGCTGGGCGTTGGCCAGCGCCGTCCCGGCCGCCACGGCGAACTCGACCACCGCGCGGGCCTGCTCGGCGCCGAACTCGGCGTCGCCGCGGCGGCCCAGCAGCAGCGCGCCGGTGACCCCGGCGCTCGCGCTCGGGCCGAGCGAGACGACCGAGACGTCCGCGTGCCCGGCGAACCGGTCGGCGACGACCGACGGCAGCGTGGCGACCTCGGGCCCGGGCACCGGCGCGGGCTGGGGGCGGCCGGTGGCGGCGAAGGTCGCCGCCAGCACCGGCGCGACCTGGGCGGGCACCCGCCGGATCCGGCCGTGCCCCTGCGCGGCCGGGCGCTCGCAGCTCCACCACTCCCACCGGCCGCGGGTGGTCGGCAGCAGCACGAAGACGGTTTCGGCCAGCGCGGACGCGGCCAGCTCGGCGATCGCCCGTGCGGTGCCGTGCCGTCCGCGCGCGGCGGCCAGCCGGGGCCCGGCCTCGGCCAGGAAGTCGCCCACGTGCCGCCGGGCGACGTCGTCCGCGAGGACGGTCCAGGCGTGCCAGCCCCCGGGCAGCGCCCGGATCCGGGCCGGCCGCCGGTGACCGGCCGCCTCGACGTGCCCGGAGGTATCGGAGACGGAGTTCAGGTGCGGCTCGGCGTCGCCCGCCAGGGCCCGCCCCGCCGGGTTCGCCCAACGCACCGCACCCGCGCTGTCCTGCAGGAACACCGCGTCGCGGACGTCTTCGAGGGCCGCGCGCGTGAAGGCGTCGATGCCCGGCGGCCCGCCGTCACCGGTCATCGGCGGCGGGGCCGCCGAAGCCGGGGCCGGACGTGACACCATGCACGGACCTCCTGCCTCCGGACTGCTGTCGCACGGCTACCGCGTGAGCGGGCGGGCTGGCTCGAAGTGTAGGGCGAAGCATGGCACGCTGGGTCGACGACCATGGCTGGCGCATGCGTGGTGGAGAGGGTCGGCACACATGACAACGGAATCCCAGAGCGAAGCGGCCGCGCTGGAGCGGGTGCTCGCGGCGGTGCGGGATCTCGGGGACGGCAACTTCCGCCGGCGGCTCGTCCCGCACGGCGACGGCATCTCGGCGCAGCTCGCCGTCGCCTTCAACGACATCGCCGAGCGCAACCAGCGGCTGGTCAGCGAGCTGCTGCGGGTCCGCTCGGCCGTCGGGCAGGAAGGCAGGCTCAGCGAGCGGCTCGAGGGCCAGGTCGGCCCCGGCGGCTGGACCACGGCCGTCGACGCGGTGAACGGCCTGGTCGAGGACCTCACCCGGCCGGCGATCGAGCTGGAGCGCGTGCTCGGCGGGGTGGCCGACGGCGACCTGTCCCAGCCCATGACGCTGACCCTGGACGGCCGCCCGCTGCAGGGCGCGTACGCCACGCTGGCGAAGACGGTCAACGGCCTCATCGCGCAGCTGTCGCGCTTCGCCGCCGAAGTGACGAGGCTCTCCCGGGAAATCGCGGGTGAGGGACGTCTCGGCGGCCAGGCCGTCGTCCCGGGCGTGTCGGGCACCTGGCGCGACCTGACCGACTCGGTCAACTTCATGGCCGACAACCTCACCGAGCAGGTCCGCAACATCGCCCAGGTCACCACCGCGGTGGCCCGCGGCGACCTTACCCAGAAGATCAACGTCGACGCCCGCGGCGAGATCCTCGAGCTGAAGAACACCATCAACACGATGGTCGACCAGCTCTCGGCGTTCGCCGACGAGGTCACCCGCGTCTCCCGCGAGGTCGGCTCGGACGGCAAGCTCGGCGGCCAGGCCCAGGTGCCGGGCGTCGCCGGGACGTGGCGCGACCTCACCGACTCGGTCAACCTGATGGCCGACAACCTGACCGACCAGGTCCGCGGGATCTCGCAGGTGGCGACCGCGGTGGCCAGCGGCGACCTGACGAAGAAGATCGACGTCGACGCCCGCGGCGAAATCCTGCAGCTGAAGAACACGCTGAACACGATGGTCGACCAGCTTTCGGCGTTCGCCGGGGAAGTCACCCGGGTGGCGCGCGAGGTCGGCAGCGAGGGCAAGCTGGGCGGGCAGGCGGAGGTGCCCGGCGCGGCCGGGACGTGGCGCAGCCTCACCGACTCGGTCAACCAGATGGCAGACAACCTCACCGACCAGGTCCGCAACATCTCGCACGTGACCACGGCGGTGGCGAAGGGCGACCTGACGCAGAAGATCACCGTCGACGCCCGCGGCGAGTTCTTCGAGCTCAAGACGACCATGAACACCATGGTGGACCAGCTGTCCGCGTTCGCCGACGAAGTCACCCGAGTGGCGCGCGAGGTCGGCACCGAGGGTCAGCTGGGCGGGCAGGCGCAGGTCCCCGGCGTCGCCGGCACCTGGCGCGACCTCACCGGCTCGGTGAACTTCATGGCGAACAACCTGACCACCCAGGTCCGCAACATCGCCCAGGTCGCGACGGCCGTTGCGCGCGGCGACCTGACGCAGAAGATCGCGGTGGACGCCCGCGGCGAGATCCTGGAACTCAAGACGACGCTGAACACGATGGTGGACCAGCTGTCCGCCTTCGCGGACGAAGTCACCCGAGTGGCGCGCGAGGTCGGCACCGAAGGCAAGCTCGGCGGCCAGGCCACCGTGCCCGGCGTCGCCGGGACCTGGAAGGACCTGACCGACAACGTCAACTCGATGGCGAACAACCTGACCGACCAGGTCCGGAACATCGCCACGGTGACGGCGGCGGTCGCGAAGGGCGACCTCACCCAGAAGATCACCGTCGACGCCCGCGGCGAGATCCTCGAGCTCAAGACCACGCTGAACACGATGGTGGACCAGCTGTCCGCCTTCGCCGACGAAGTCACCCGAGTGGCGCGCGAGGTCGGTACCGAAGGCATCCTCGGTGGTCAGGCGCGCGTCCGCGGCGTCGCGGGCACGTGGAAGGACCTCACCGACAACGTCAACGTCATGGCCGACAACCTGACCGACCAGGTCCGCAACATCGCCACGGTGGCGAGCGCGGTGGCCAACGGCGACCTGTCGAAGAAGATCCGGATCGAGGCCCAGGGCGAGGTCGCGGCGCTGGCCGAGACGCTGAACGGGATGGTCGAGACGCTGCGCGCGTTCGCCGACGAGGTCACCCGCGTCGCCCGCGAGGTCGGCACCGAAGGCATCCTCGGCGGCCAGGCCCGCGTCCCCGGCGTCGCCGGGACCTGGAAGGACCTGACCGAGAACGTCAACTTCATGGCGCACAACCTGACCAGCCAGGTGCGCAACATCTCCCAGGTGACCACCGCGGTCGCGAAGGGCGATCTGACCAAGAAGATCGACGTCGACGCCCGCGGCGAGATCCTCGAGCTCAAGACCACGATGAACACGATGGTCGACCAGCTCTCGGCGTTCGCGTCCGAGGTCACGCGCGTGGCGCGCGAGGTCGGCACCGAGGGCAAGCTGGGCGGCCAGGCCGAGGTCGACGGCGTGTCCGGCACCTGGCAGCGGCTCACCGAGAGCGTCAACCAGCTGGCCGGGAACCTGACCACCCAGGTCCGCGCGATCGCCCAGGTCGCGACGGCGGTGACGGCGGGCGACCTGACCCGGCACATCACGGTCGACGCGTCCGGGGAGGTCGCGGACCTCAAGGACAACATCAACCAGATGATCGCGAACCTCAAGGAGACGACGAGGACCAACCGCGAGCAGGACTGGCTGAAGACGAACCTCGCGCAGCTGTCGGGCCGGATGCAGGGCCACCGCGACCTGGTGTCGGTGGCGGCGCTGATCCTGTCGGAGCTGGCCCCGCTGGTGCGGGCCCAGCAGGGCGCGTTCTTCCTGGCCCGCGACGACGACCGCGACGGCACGGTGCTCGAGTGCATCGCCGCGTACGGGCTGGCGCAGTCCCGCGCCGGGCTGCGGTTCGCGATGGGCGAGTCGCTGATCGGCCAGGCCGCCGTCGACCAGCGCACGGTCCTGGTCAGCAACGCACCGCCGGAGTACGCGCTGATCTCGTCCGGGCTCGGCTCGGCCGCGCCGGTGAACCTGATCGTGCTGCCGGTGCTGTTCCAGGGCGAGGTGCTCGGGGTGCTGGAGCTGGCCTCGGTGAACGAGTTCAGCACGGTCCACCAGGACCTGCTGGAGCAACTGCGGCACACCATCGGCGTCAACGTGAACACGATCTTGTCGAACTCGCGGACCGAGGCGCTGCTGACGGAGTCGCAGCGGCTGGCCCAGGAGCTGCGGGCGCGGTCGGAGCAGCTGCAGGCCCAGCAGGGCGAGCTGCGGCGGTCCAACACCGAGCTGGCCGAGAAGGCCGCGCTGCTGGCCCAGCAGAACCGCGACATCGAGGTCAAGAACAGCGAGATCGAGCAGGCGCGGCAGGAGCTGGAGGAACGCGCCGGGCAGCTGACGGTGGCGTCGCAGTACAAGACCGAGTTCATGGCGAACATGTCGCATGAGCTGCGGACGCCGCTGAACAGCGCGTTGATCCTGGCGAAGCTGCTGTCGGAGAACCCGGAAGGGAACCTGACGGAGAAGCAGATCCAGTTCGCGAAGACGATCTACGCGGCCGGCTCGGACCTGCAGCAGCTGATCAACGACATCCTCGACCTGGCGAAGGTCGAGGCGGGCCGGCTGGACATGCAGATGTCCGACATCACGCTGCCGGAGCTGGTGGACTACGTCGAGTCGTTGTGCCGGCCGCTGACGGCGGACAAGGGCCTCGAGTTCGCCGTCCACATCGACCCGCCGGTGCCGGGCAGCGTCCACACCGACGAGCACCGGCTCCAGCAGATCCTCCGCAACCTGCTGTCGAACGCGGCGAAGTTCACCGACGAGGGCAGCGTCCGCCTCCACATCCGCGCGGCGGACCCGGCCGAGGTGGAGCAGGAGGCGCTTCGCAACGCTCCGGGCATCATCGCCTTCGCGGTGGAGGACACCGGGATAGGGATCCCGGAGGAGAAGCTGGCGGTCATCTTCGAGGCGTTCCGCCAGGCGGACGGCACGACGAGCCGCAAGTACGGCGGCACGGGCCTCGGCCTCAACATCAGCCAGCAGCTGACAGAGCTCCTGGGCGGCGAGCTGCGCGTGGTGAGCGAACCGGGCGTGGGCTCGACGTTCACCCTGTACCTCCCGGTCGCGGCGGCCAACCTGGTGGACCCCGCCCTGACGGCGTTGTCGTCACCCAGGCTTCCCCCGGTCCCCAGCACGGTCCTGGTGGCAGCACCCGACGTCACCCCGAAGCGCTTCCACGGCGAGAAGGTCCTGATCGTCGACGACGACCTTCGCAACGTGTTCGCCCTGGCAGCGGTCCTGGAACAGGCGGGCCTGGAGGTGATCTACGCCGAGACGGGCGTCGCGGGCATCCGGGCGTTGGAGCGCAACGAGGACACGGCCCTGGTCCTGATGGACGTGATGATGCCCGAACTCGACGGAAACGCGACGATCGCGGCGATCCGGGCAGAGGCGGCCAACGCGGACCTGCCGGTGATCGCGGTCACCGCCAAGGCCACGGCCGAGGACCGCGCCCGCACCCTGGCGAGCGGCGCGGACGACTACATCACCAAACCGGTGGACACGGACAAGTTGCTGGACGTGATAGCGGCGTCCCTCGAGGCGGACGCCGCATCCACACGTGACGCTGCTGGAGCGGGTGACGGGAATCGAACCCGCGTAGCTAGTTTGGAAGACTAGGGCTCTACCATTGAGCTACACCCGCGTGCCCCCGGAGGTACCCGGGTGCGAGGCCAGCTTAGCGTGACCCGCTAGGCTGATCGCACACCCCCCTGGGGGTGGACCCGGGATGTGGCGCAGCTTGGTAGCGCATCCGCTTTGGGAGCGGAGGGTCGCAGGTTCAAATCCTGTCATCCCGACCCGATTCGGGGGTGGGCTCGCGCTTGCGCGCTCGCCCCTCCCCCTTCATCTCCTTCCCGTTGCCCGGGGGGCCGGGCCCCCGGACCCCCCACGGTGCCTCCGGCGCCTGTTGAGAGGTCTGCCGCCGCCGAGCGCTGCCGCGGTCGGGAGCTTTGCCGCCCCGTTGGAGTCTGGCCGCCGAGCGCTGCCGCGGGTTGCAAGCTTTGCCGGTGGTGGGAGCCCCGCCGGCCCAGGCTGCCTACCAGGTGATCGGTAGCTCGTGCAGGCCGTAGACGAACATCTCGTGGCGGAACGGCAAGTCCTGCAGCGGCTTTGCCGGCGCCAGGGTTGGTATGCGCTGCACTACCGTGCGGATCGCCACCTGGATCTCCACCCTGGCCAGGGACATCCCCAGGCACTGGTGCGACCCGAAACCGAACCCCAGGTGCTTGGGACCCTCGCGGTGAATGTCGAACGCCGCCGCGTTCGGGTAGACCTTCTCGTCGCGGTTGGCCGCCGGTAGGTAGAGGATCACGTTGTCCCCTTCCTTCAGCCTTCGGCCGCAGATTTCCACCTCCTCGGTGACGATCCGGGACAATCCGCTCTGGACCACCGAGGCGTAGCGGAGCACCTCCTCGACCGCGCCCGGGACCAGGCTCGGGTCGGCGCGCAGCGCGGCCAGCTGGCCGGGGTGCCGGGTCAGCGCGGCGATGCCCAGCGCGATCGTGCCCGCCGTCGTCTCGTGGCCCGCGATCAGCAGGAGCACCGCCATCAGCACCAGCTGCTGGCGGGTCAGCTCGCCGGTGCTTTCGTATTCGGTGACCAGCGCGCTGATGACGTCGTCGCCGGGGTCGGCCGCCTTGCGGTCCGCCAGCCCGCTGAGGTACGTGCCCAGTTCCACCAGAGCACCCATCGCCTCCTCGCCGCTGGATGCCCAGCTCATGATCTTGCGCGTGCTCGCCTGGAAGAACTCCGCCTCGTCGAACGGCACGCCCAGCAAGCGGCTGATCACCAGGGACGGCACGGGCAGCGCGAGCCCGGTCACCAGGTCGGCGGGTGGCCCCGTCTCCAGGAGCCGGTCGACGTGCTCGTCGGTGATGCGCTGGATCTCCGGCCGCATCGACTCCGCGCTCCGGACGGTGAACTTGCGGGCCAGCATCCGGCGCAGCCGGGCGTGCTCGGGATCGTCCATGCGGATGAACGTCGACACCTGCGGATTGACGCCGGGCGCGAACTGCAGGAACCCCGGCCGGGTCCCGTCGGCGCTGAACCGGCGGTCGGCGAGGATCGCGCGGACGTCGTCGTAGCGGGTGACCACCCAGGCGGTCGTGCCGTTCCACATCCCGGCCTCGACGATTCCCGGCCCTTCACGGACTTCGGTGTAGGCCGGCGCGGGATCGAACGGGCAGCCGGTGCGCGGCGCGGGGAAGGCAGGCAGGGACATCGGGTCTCCTCGGGACGAGCAGTCCGGCCCAGCGTGCCCGCGGCCAGGCGGCGTGACCATCCGCCAAGCGCGCACCGGCTTTCGCGGAAGTGCGGATGGCTGTGGCACTCTCCCGAACGGAAGCTTTGCCGATGGACACAGAACGGCTGCGAGCCGCGCTGGGTGGCCCGGCCGACGGGTTCGTCCGGCTGTCGATGAACGAAAACCGGCGCGAACCGTTGCCAGGCGTGGAAAGCGCGGTCGTGGAAGCCACCCGCGATCCGGGCCGCGGCCCGGATCCGTGGTGTTCGGCGCTTTCCGCGGCCCTCGCGCGACGGCTTTCCGTCGACGTGGAGAACGTCCTCGTCGGCGCCGGTTCGTCGGCGTTGCTGCACGCGCTGTGCCAGACCAGTCCCGGCGACGTCGTCCACCCGTGGCCGTCGTTCGAGATGTACCCGCTCATGGCGGGGGCGAAGGCGGTCGCGGCGCCACCCGACCTCGATGCCCTCGGCGCCGCGGTGACCAGCCGGACCGCACTCGTCATCCTCTGCAACCCCAACAACCCCACCGGCGACCGGTGGCGCGCCGGGGAGGTCGAACAGTTCCTGGCCGGCCTGCCCGCCCACGTCACCGTCGTGCTGGACGAGGCCTACCGGGAGTTCGCCGAGGACTGCGCCGACGGCGTCGAGCTGTTCCGCCGGGATCCCCGCGTATGTGTGGTCCGGACCTTCTCGAAAGCCTACGGGCTCTTCGGGCTCCGCGTCGGCTATGCGGTCGCCGAGCCGGAACTGGCCGGACGGCTCCGGATGGCGCTGCTGCCGTTCCTGGTCCCGGCCACCGGACAGGCCGCCGCCCTCGCCGCGCTGCAGGCCGAGGACGCGATGCGGCAGTCGGTCGCGCGGATCCGCGAGGACCGGGACGCCCTGCGGGCGGCGTTGCTCGACCTCGGCTGGTCCGTCCCGCGCAGCCACGCAAGCTTCCTCTGGGTGCCCGGGGCGGGCGAGCGCCTGGCCGGCTTCCTCGCCGAACGGGGCATCCTCGTCCGCGACGTGGCGGGCCTGGGTGTGCGGATCAGCGTCGGCACTCCGGAGGAGAACCGGAAGCTCGTCGAAGCCGCCGCGGAGTTCCCCGCATGAGCATCGCCCTGGAACCGGTCCAGGCGTCGCTGGGCCTGGTGCGCGAGGAACTCGATCGGCGCTGGCCGGACGGCCGCGACCGGCTGGACGCGATGTGCCGGCACGCGCTGCTGCCGAGCGGCAAGCTCCTGCGCCCGCTGTTGCTGCTGGAATCCGCGGCCGCCGTCGGCGGCGATCGCGCGCGGGTGGTCCCGGCGGCGCTCGCCGTGGAATACCTGCACGGCGCTTCGCTGGTCCATGACGACGTGATCGACGGCGACCGACTCCGGCGCGGCCGCGACTCGGTGATGGCCCGCTTCGGCGTCGACGACGCGATCGTGGCCGGGGACGCGCTGTTCATGGCTTCGGTGACAGCACTGGCCGAGTGCGGCCGCCGGGGCGTGCCCGCGACCGCGGTGGTCACCGCGCTGCGCCTGTTCGGCGAGGCCGGCATCCGGCTGTGCCGCGGCCAGGTCGAGGAAAGCGCGCAGCAGGGCGCGCTCGAGGGCGGGCTGCCCGCCTACCTCGCCATGGCCGACGGCAAGACCGGCGCGCTGTTCCGGGCGGCCTGCGTCGCCGGTGTCGTCCTCGGCGGCGGCAGCCCGGCCGACCAGGCCGCGGCCGATTCCTACGCGCGGCACCTCGGGATCGCGTTCCAGATGTACGACGACCTCCTGCCGTACCTGCGCGAGAGCGCCACGACGGGCAAGGCGGCCGGCAGCGACCTCGCCAACCGGCGGCCCACGTTCCCGGTCCTGGTCGCCTCCGAACTGGCGCCGGGCCGCCGCGGCGAGATCGCCGCGATCCTCCACAGTGGATCGGCCGGCGCGCTGGCCAGGATGAGCGAGCTGCTGCACGACATCGGCGCGATCGAGCACGCCCGGCGCCGCGCCGAAGCCGAAGCCGATCGGGCGGCCGGCGCCCTGGCCGGGTTCCCGGCCTCGGAGAGCACGGCGTTCCTCGGGTCCGTCGCCGAGCTGGTCGTCGATCGGGAGCGGTGATGCTGTCGGCACACGTGCAGACCTGGCGGCCGTATACGCTGGCCTACCCGGGGCTGGTCGGGATGGCCGGCGCGGCGCTCCCGCCCGGACCGCCGGCGTGGTGGCAGCCGGCGCTCGCCTGGGCCGCCGCGACCCTCGGCTGGGTCGCCGGGCACTACCTCGGCGACTACTTCGACCGCGACCTCGACGCGATCAGCAAGCCACAACGCCCGATCCCGTCCGGCAGGCTGTCCGCGCGCACGGCGTGGTGGACCGGGTCCGCGGTTGCCGCCGCCGTCCTGGTGACGCTGGTGGCCGTGAACTGGCGGGTCAGTGTCCTGGCCTTGGTCACGGTCGCCGTGATGGTGGCCTACAGCGCGGTCCTGAAGAGCCGTGGCCTGTCCGGCAACCTGGCGCGCGGGACCGCGACGGCGCTGGCCCTGGTCTGCGGCGCCCTGCTGGCCCACCCCGTGCCGCCGCCGGCGACCGCGGTCGTCGCGGTGGCGTTCCTGTGCCACGACACGGCGTCGAACCTCGTGGGCACCCTGCGCGACATCGACGGCGACGAGCGCGGCGGCTACCGGACCTTCCCGGTCCGGCACGGGGCGCGCGCCACCGTCCGCCTCGTCGCGGTGCTGTACGCGGTGGCGGTCGGTGCCCTGTTCGCCGCGGCACCGTTCACCGTTCTGCTGCCGGCCGCGGCGGCCCTCGGCATCGCGGCACTGTGGGTGTTGCGGACCGTGACGCCGGGCCGGGCGTTGCGTGCGCACGAAGTGCTGGTCGTCGAGCGGCTCGTGCTGGCCGCCGCGTTGCTGCCGCCGGCCCTGGGCGTTCCCGTCCTGATCGTCGTCCTGGTGCCGACGCTGGTGACGCAACGCCGGATGCGGGCCCGGTACGAATTCCCGGAGGGACGCCATGCCTGAGACGGATCTGCTCGACGACGGCATCGAGCGTGGCGCCGCCGCGTTGTTCGCCGCCGTGCGGCCGGACGGCGTGATCCGCACCGATGCCGACTGGTCCTCCACGGTGTCGACCGCCGCGGCGGTGCTCACGCTGTCGCTTGTGGACGATGACGCCGAAGACCTCGTTTCGGCCGGGACGAGCTGGCTGCGCAAGGCACAGCGTCCCGACGGCGGCTGGGGCACCGTGTCCGGTGTGGACAGTGAGGTGCTGCCGACGGTGATGAGCGCCGTCGCGCTGGACGTGGCCGGCCGCCGGGACGCCGATCCCGCCGTGCGAGCCGGGCGGGCGTGGCTGGACCGCTACGGCGGGCTCGACGCCGTGCCGAGCCGCGCGATCCGGACGCTCGGCACGTTCTTCTGCTCGCTGGCCGGCTGGGTCGAACCACGGGCCGTGCCGCGCATCCCCTCGGTGGTGTTCCTCTTCCCGGCGCGGGCCCGCCGGATGTTCGCCGTGATGCTCCCGGTGGCGGCCGCGCTCAGCCTCAAGCCCGGCGCGCACGGCCCGGCGGCCCGGCGCGCGGTTTCGGTGATCCGGCAGATGCACGACCACGAAGGCGGTACCGGCGAGCTGGGCGGCGACCCGTGGCCCGCGTCGATGATCTGCCTCGGGCTGCACCGGGCCGGGCAGGCGCCGGAAGTGACCGGCGCGATCCGGCAGCGGCTGCGCGCGACGGTCAACCCGGACGGCTCGTGGGACATGATGCCGCTGGACATCACGTGGTCGGTGTTCGCCGCGGCCGGGCTGGCGGAGGCCGGCTTCGGTACCGATCCCCGGCTGGCACCGACGCTGGCGATGTTGCGAGCGCGCCAGGGGAACCGGCCGTTCACGGCGTTCGGCAGCCCGCCGGGGTACTGGAGCTACGGCACGGGCCACGGCTGGCCCATGGCACTGGAGACGGCGGAGGTGACGGCGTTGCTGGCCCGCGTCACCCCGGGGGACGCACCGGCCGCGCGCGGCGTGGAGTGGCTCAGCCGGCAGCAGGACCGGCGTGGCTCGTGGAGCCTGTGCGTACCCGAGACGATCGCGCCCAACATCGGGGCCGATCCGTTCATGACCGCGCAGGCGGTCTGCGCGCTGCTGGATTCCGGAGTGGCCGGTGCGGACCGGCGCGTCCGGCGCGCGGCCGGCTGGCTGCGTCGTCAGCAGGACGACGAGGGCCGGTTCGAAGCGATGTGGTACCGCAACCACACGTCGGGCACCGCGGTCGTGCTGGAGGCGCTGGCCCGCGCGGGCGACGGCGCGGAGCGGGCGAAGCAGTGGCTGCTCGGCACGCAGCACCCCGACGGGTCGTGGTCGGACGGCAGAGCGGGAACGCCGGGGACGGTCGAGGAGACGGCCTGGGCAGTGCGCGCGCTCCTGCACGCGGGTCTGCGGCCCGGCGATCCGGCCGCGCGCCGCGCGGTGCGCTGGCTGCTCGACGTCCAGCACCGGGACGGCACCTGGCCCGCGGCGCCGGTCAGCGAATGGATCCGCAACTGCTACCGGTACTTCAACACGGCGATCACCAACGGCCTGGCCCTGCGGGCGCTCGGTTGCTACCGGGAGGCGGCGCGATGACCGACGTACTCGTGTGCGGGGCCGGCGTCGCCGGGTTGTCGGCCGCCTGCGCCCTCGGGTCACTCGGCCTCCGGGTCCTCGTGGTCGACAAGGCGCCCGGCATCCGCCCGGTGGCCAAGGGCGAGGTCTTCCAGCCCTCCGCGCTCCCGGCGCTGCAGGAGTGGGGCGTCCTGTCCCGGCTCGACGACCACGGCGCCCTGCGGCTGTCCCGGCTCGTCACCCGGGACGAACTCGGCGGTCCGCTGCTCGCCATCGACTACCGCGACCTGCCCGAGGGCAGCCGTCACCTGCTGGCCCAAGACTACCCGGGCATCCTGCGCGCGCTCACCGCCGGCCTGCCCGCCACGGTGGAGCTGCGGCGCGCCACCGTGGTCACCGAGCTGACCGGCAACGGCGGCCGGATCGACGGTGCGTGGCTGAAGGAAGACGGCCGTCCCTACCGGGTGCGGGCCGGGCTGGTCGTCGCCGCCGACGGCGTTTCCTCCGCGCTGCGCAAGCAGGTCCGGATCGCCGGGTACCGCCGTGCCTATCCCCACCGCCTGGCGACGTTCGAGGTCGCCGGGACGGCCGCCGACGCGTTCACCGCCTACCGGAGCCCGCGCGGCCTGCGGCTCGTCTACCCGCTGCCCGGCCACCGGGTACGCGTGTACGCCCAGGTCGAGCCGGACGAACTCCGCGGTGACGCGCGGCGCTGGTATCGCGGGCTGGCGGCCGACGTCCCGGCTCTGGACTGGCTGGCCGACGCGGTACCCGCCCGGCCGCGCCGGCCGCAGTCGCTGCCGGTGTCCCGCTTCCTCGCCGACCGGCTGATCGCGCCGGGGCTGGCGCTGGCCGGGGACGCCGCCCACGTCGTGCACCCGATGGCGGCCCAGGGACTCGGCTGCGCGGTCGCCGACGCCCAGGTGCTCGCCGCGCTGATCGCCGAGCAGTGGGACGGGGCCGGGGACTTCGCCGCCGCCGTCGACCGGGCGCTGCCCGCCTACCAGGCCGACCGGATGCCCGCGCTCGTCCACAACCAGCGGATGAGCCACCGCGCCGCCCGGCTCATCACGAACACCTCGCCGATCGTCGCGCGGATCAGCGGCCGGGCCCTGCGCCGCACCGCCGCCGACCCGCGGCTGGTGCACCTCATGGCCTACAACCTGGCCGGGCTCGGCATCCGGCCGTTCTCCGCGGCGGACCGGCTGCGCCAGTTCGGCCTGCTGCCGCGCGAGCGGCAGCGGCCGGATCACCGTGCCGGCAGCCAGGCCGTCAGTGACTCCGCGAGCAGCTCCGGCTGGTCCTCCGGCGTGTGATGCCCCGCCACCACCGGGTGGTGCACCACCTTCAGCGACGCGAACGCCGCCGCCAGCCACGCCACCATCGGTGGCGTCAGCATCGTGTCCGGGCCCGGCTCGAAGGTGACCAGCAGCTTCGGGATCTCCGGGGTCGCGCCGAGCCACTCGCCGAACGCCTCGATCCGGGCCACCACCGGCGCCGGCTCGCCGCCCAAGGGCAGTGATCGCGCGAACTGCAGCAACGGGCGGCGAGACTCCGGGGTCGGATACATCCGCGCGTACTCCGGGGGCAGCCCGGACAGGAAGTCCCCGATGAGCGGCTCACCGGAGGTCTTGATCGCGCGGAACACCGCCGCGCCCGCCGGCGGGAACTCCTCCCACGTCATCGGCTTCAAGACCGCTTCGGTGAACGCCAGCCCCCGGACCCGGGACGGGTGCCGGGACGCCCAGTCCGCCGCCAGGGCGCCGCCCCAGTCGTGGCCGACCAGGACGACGTCCTCCAGTGACAGCTCGTCGAACCACTCGTCCAGGTAGCGCGCGTGGTCTTCGAACGTGTACTCGATGCCGGGCCTGGGCGAGTCGCCCATGCCGATCAGGTCCGGTGCCAGCCGCCGTCCCGGCAGGGACGGCAGCACGTTGCGCCACAGGTACGACGACGTCGGGTTGCCGTGCAGGAACACCACCGGGGCGCCCGAACCCTGCTCGCGGTGGGCCAGGACCGTCACTTGAACGCCCCCGCGAGCAGCGCCGCCCACTCCGCGAACGGCTTCGGCGGCCGGCCCAGGACCCGCGCGACGTCCGGGCTCACTTGCTGCTCCGCCGGCGTCGGTGCGCCGAGGATGTCCAGCGTCACGTCCGCCACCTCGGCGGGCATGAAGCCCAGCAGCATCGCGCGGGCCTCTTCGCGTGTCTGCGAAGTGAACCGCACCGGCTCGCCCACGGCGGCGCCGATCGCCGCCGCCTGCTCGCGCGGGGTGATCGGGGCCGGGCCCGTCAGGGTGTACGCCTGGCCCGCGTGGCCGTCTTCGCGCAACGCCGCCGCCGCGACCGCCGCGATGTCCTCCGGGTCCACCACCGGCAGCGCCACGTCGGCGAACGGGGCCACCACCTCGCGGGCCGAGCGCACGCTTTCCGCCCACTGCAGCGTGTTCGACGCGAACGCGCCCGGCCGCAGCAGTGTCCACTCCAGACCCGAGCGGCGCACCGAGTCCTCCAGGACCGCCGGGTGCCGTCCGGTCGCCACGCCCTGGGACGACAGCGCCACCACCTTGCGGACGCCCGCCGCTGCCGCACGGGCCAGGACGTCGTCCAAAGGCACGAAAGCGCCCGACACCATCAAGAAGACCGCCGACACGCCTTCGAAGTCCAGTGTCGCCAGGTCTCCTTGCCGCACAACGACTCCGGGCGGCGCCGCCGTGATCCGGCGGGACACCGCCGTCACCTCTTCGCCCGCCTCGGCGAGCATGCGCACCAGCGGCGCTCCGACATTTCCCGTCGCTCCCACAACCATGATCATGGGCACGACGCTACATTCCGGTTTATAGTAGGTACCTAGAGGAAAGTATTGGCTGGAGGCGCCAAAGTGACCGAGACCACACCCGAGCTGGCCTGCCCGATCGCCCCGGTGGTCGACATCGTCTTCAGCCGGTGGACCACGCCGATCCTGTGGGCGCTCAACGAGTTCGGGCGCCAGCGGTTCGTCGAGCTCGAGCGCCGGATCGCCACGATCACGCCGAAGGTGCTCACCCAGCGGCTGCGGCAGCTGGAGCGCGACGGCCTGGTCGTGCGCACCTACCACGCCGAGGTGCCACCACGCGTCGAGTACGAGATCAGCGAGCTCGGCCGCAGCCTCGGCCCGCTGTTCGCGTCGCTCTCCGAGTGGTCCGGCAACCTCGGCAAGGTCGAAGCGGCCCGGCGGAGCTACGACGAACGCAGCTCCGCCAGGTAGGTCTACGGCGAGACGTCCAGGTAGTCGAGGTTCGCCGGGCCGGCGTCCGTCGTCGCGGTCAGGCGGACGGTGTGTGACCCCGCCGCCAGGGTGATCGGGCGGGCGAGGGTGCTCCACGTCGTCCAGGCGCCGGTCGACGGGAACGGCACCGCCGCGGCGACCACCGCGCCGTCGACCGAGATGTCCACCGGACGCGCCGCCGTCGTGCCGTTCGCGAAGCCGAACGTCAGCGTCGACGCCGGGCCGGTCACCTGCCATTCGACGTAGCTGCCGACGGCGTTGGCGCCGTTCGCGAAGCCGGTCCCGGAGTAGCCCGCGTGGTTCGCGTCGATCGTGCCGCCCGCCGAGAGGGACGCGGACTCCGCTTCGAAGCGGGCCGCGCCGCCGGCCCGGGACACGCGGTACAGCACCGTCGCGTGCGAAGGCACCGAGGCGCTGATCGTGCCGGTGGTGGTGCGGACAGCCTTGCTCCACAGGTCTTTCAGCGTGTACGAGGCCGCGCCGCCGATCCCGGTGGCCGACGCCGTCGTGCTGATCGTCGCCGTCGCGGCCGTCTCGTTGGACAGGGCCACCGCGCGGTCGCCGTTGGCGAGGACCTTGCTGTAGACGACCAGGCCCGCGTTCGCGCTGAGCACCGTCGCCTGCCTGCCCAGCGGGTCCTGGTCGAGCGCGATGACGTCGGTGTTCTTCAGGGTCGCGAAGTCGTCGGCCGACACCTTGCGCAGGTCGCTGCCGATCAGCAGCGGCGCCGCCATCATCGCCCACAGGCTGAAGTGCGTGCGGTACTCCGTGGTGGTCATCCCGCCGTTGCCGACCTCCAGCATGTCGGGGTCGTTCCAGTGCCCGGGGCCGGCGTACTGCGCGAGACCGCGGTTGGCCTGCGCCTTGCCGATCATGCTCGACCACCTGTCGGAGATGTCACCGGTGGTGCGCCACAGGTTCCCGACCGGCTCGGCCCAGGTCCACGGTCTGGTCTGCCCCCATTCGCAGATCGAGTACGCGATGGCGCGGCCGGACTTCGCCAGGGCGTCCCGCATCGCCTTGTAGCGCTGCTGCGCGTCGACACCCTGGTTGTTGCAGTTGTCGTACTTCAGGTAGTCGACGCCCCAGGAGGCGAACAGGTTCGCGTCCTGCTGCTCGTGGCCCAGTGCGCCCGGGAAGCCCGCGGTGTTGCAGGTCTTCGTGCCGGCGCTGGTGTAGATGCCGAACTTGAGGCCCTTGGCGTGCACGTAGTCGGCGAGTGCCTTGATGCCGTTGGGAAAGCGCGCCGGGTCTGGCACCAGGTTCCCCGCCGAGTTGCGCGACGGCAGCGCCCAGCAGTCGTCGATGTTGACGTAGGTGTAGCCGGCGTCCTTCAGGCCCTTGCTGACGAAGATGTCGGCGATGCCCTTGATCATCGTTTCGTTGAACTCGGCCCGGCACTGCGTCGAGTTCCAGTTGTTGAAGCCCATCGGCGGCGTGCGCAGGAGGCCGTTTTCGAGGGCGGGCGCGGGGGTGGAGCCCAGGACGAGACCGCTGGCCGCGATCACGAGGACCGCGGCCGCGCTCGCCGTGCGACGCAAGAAGGACATGGCGTACTCCCGGTGGAAACGTCGGAGGTCTTCTCCGACCCAGTAGAGAGTCCCGCCAGTCCCGGCGTCAAGAGATCATGTATCAGATATGAAACTGGGTTTCCGCTGGCCGGGACGCTATTCCGCCACCTGCCGCGCGGTCGCCATCGCGCGCTCGGTTTCCCAGAACGCCCGCACCGACCGGATCAGCCCGTCGTCGCCGACGCGGTAGACGAACACCCCGTCGGTGTCGACGCGGTAGCCGCCCGGCAGGAACGTCGTGATCGTCCCGACGTTGGCCACCTCGTCGCCGCCCGCGTGGGAGTCGCGGATGGTGAACTCGAAGCGCTCGACGTTGGCGATCGTCATGTCCCAGAACGCACTGATGCCGTCGCGGCCGTGATGGCCCTTGCCCTCGGCGTCGAACATCGACGGGCCCACCGGGTCCTCGACGACGGCGTCCGCCGCGAACAGCGCCAGCCAGGCCTCCTTGTCCCCCGCCGTCACCGCGGTCATCGACGCGAACGCCGCGCGCCGCGCGGGCGGCTGCTCCGCCGCCGTGTCCCAGCTGACCTGCACGCCCATGGAAGTCACTCCTCGAACTTCGCGATGATCTCGGCCCCGAACCTGCGGATCGCCTCGAGCTTCGGCTCGACCGGCGCGTCGAAGCCGACGCCGTCGAACACCCACGGCATGGTGATGACGTCGGTGACGCCCGCTTCGGCCTGCGCGCGGTAGCCGTCCAGGCCGAAGGCGTCGATGCAGACCGCCTGGTACTCGAACGGATCACCGGCGCGGCCGCACTCGGCCAGCAGCTCCTTGAGCCGGGCGATGGTGGAGCGCAGGTCGTCGAGCTTCATCATCGCCGACGACCACCCGTCGGCGACCCGCGCGGCGCGCTTCAGCGCGACCTCGGTGTGGCCCCCGATGTAGAACGGCACCCGCCCCGGCGGGGTGGGGCTCATCTGGATCTTGTCGAAGTCGTAGAACTCGCCGTGGTACTCGACCATGCCGCCGCCGAGGATCAGCCGCAGCACGTCGATGGCCTCGTCGACGCGCTTGCCACGCCGCTCGAAGGGCACCCCGCAGTACTCGAACTCCTGCGGCAGCCAGCCGACGCCGAGCCCGAGCCCGAACCGGCCGCCGGTGAGCGCCGCCACCGAGCCGACCTGGCGGGCGAGCAGCACCGGGTTGCGGGAGCCGAGCTTGAGCACCGACGTGTAGAAGTGGATCCGGCTGGTCACCGCCCCCATCGACGCGGCCGCGACGAGCGGGTCGACCCAGGGCGTATCCGCGGTCCAGAACCGGCTGCCGTCGGGGGTGTACGGGTAGTCGGTGTCGACGGTCTCGGCGTAGAAGAGCGAGTCGGGCAGGGCAATGGAGGCGAAGCCGGCCTCTTCGGCGGCCCGGGCGAGCTCGCCCAGCTGATCGAGGGGGTTCATCGCGATCGACAGGGTGAACTTCATGGCCGAACTATAACGTGTTCTAGTTTTTTCGGCCAGGGCGCGCGGTGGGCCGCATCACCCACCGGGAACCCACCGCGTAGCGTCCGCGTTGTCCGAATCAAAGGTGACGTCCAATCACCGAGCCCCGAACTTCTGGGAGTGGTCCATGGGCACCGCGATCTTCCTGATCGTGCTCGTCGTCGTGATCGTCGGCGGCGGCCTGTATTTCTCGCGGCAGCGCGCCGCGGCCCGGCAGCGGGAGCTGGACGACGCCAAGGCCGATGCCCGGCGCCTGGTCGAGCGGCTCGGCGGCCAGGTCCTGAACCTCAACGGCAACGACACCGCGTCGATGCAGGCGATGGCCGACGCGAGCGAGCGCTACAACGCCGCCGGCTCGCAGCTGGAGCAGGCGCGCACCATCGAGCAGGCCCGGCTGGTGAAGGACACCGCCGTCGAGGGCCTCTACTACGTCCGCGCCGCGCGCGTCGCGATGGGCATGGACCCCGGCCCGCAGCTGCCGGAGGAGGCCGAGCGCGAGCGCGCCGGCAAGGTCACCGAGCGCCGCGAGGTCGACGTCGAGGGCCAGCACTACGCCGCCTCCCCCGAGGCCGGCCAGGACACGCCGTACTACTACCCCGGCGGCCGCGTCGCGGGCCGTCCGGTGCCGCAGGGCTGGTACAGCGAGCCGTGGTGGAAGCCCGCGCTCGTCGCCGGCGCCTGGGGCCTCGGCTCGATGTTCCTGTTCAGCGCGATGTTCTCCGGCATGAGCGGCATCGCGAGCGCCTCGGCCTGGGAATCCGGCTACGACGCGGGCCAGCAGGACGCGCTCGAGTCCGGCGACATGGGCGGCGACGCCGGCGGTGACGCCGGGGGCGACTTCGGCGGAGACGGCGGCGGCGACTGGGGCGGCGGTTTCGACGGTGGCGGTTTCGACGGCGGAGGCTTCGACGGGGGCGGCTTCGACTTCTGACGCCCCGGCCCGCATGACATGAACGACCCTTTCATGACGTCTGACGTCATGAAAGGGTCGTTCATGTCAGTTCTGGCAGGTGGGGCACCAGTAGAGGTTGCGCCCGACCAGCTCTGAGTTCGCCACCGGCGTTCCGCACACCAGGCACGGCTCGCCGGCCCGGCGGTAGACGTAGACCTCGCCGCCGTGGCGGTCGACGCGGGCCGCCCGGCCCATCGCCTCCGGCAGGTGCTCCGGGCGCACCGTGTCGATCCGGCCGACGCGGACGCCGGCGCGCATCAGCGTCACCAGGTCGGCCCACATGTCGTCCCACACCGCGCGGTCCAGCGCCCGTCCCGGCGTCAGCGGCGCGACGCCGTGGCGGAACAGCACCTCGGCGCGGTAGACGTTGCCGACGCCCGCGAGCACCGCCTGGTCCATCAGCAGCGCCGCGATCGACGTCCGGGACCGCGAGATGCGCGCCCAGGCCAGCTCCGGTTTCGCGTCCCGGCGCAGCGGGTCCGGGCCGAGCCGGGCCTTGATCGCGTCGGCCTGCTCGGGGGCGAGCAGTTCACAGCGAGCCGGCCCGCGCAGGTCCGTCCAATGTGTCCGGCCGGCCAGCCGCAGCCGGACCTGGCCGACCGGCTCGGGCGCCGGCAGCGGCGCTTCGCCGAAGGTGCCGTACAGCCCCAGGTGGATGTGCACCACGCCGTGCGGGCCGTAGTCGTGGAAGAGGTGCTTGCCGTACGCCTCGACGCCGGCGAGCACCTGACCGTCCAAACGGGACGCTTCGGCGGCGAACCGGCCCTGCGGGCTGCTCACCGCGAGCGGGGCGCCGGCGTACCGGCGCTTGTGCAGCCGCGCGAGCCGGTGGAGCGTGTGCCCTTCGGGCATCAGGCCTCCGGCAACGCCGGCGGGGTCCCGGTGCGCTCGTAGTCGAGCAGCTGCTGGACGCGGCGGGCGTGCCGCTCCTCCGGCGAGACCTCGGTCGCCAGGAACGCCTCGACGATCTCGGTGGCGTCTTCGGCGGTGTGCATCCGGGCGCCGACGCCGATCAGCTGGGCGTGGTTGTGCTCCCGGCACAGCTTCGCCGTCTCGACGCTCCAGGCCAGGCCGCACCGCGCGCCGGGCACCTTGTTGGCCGCGATCTGCTCCCCGTTGCCGGAGCCGCCGACGACGATGCCGCGGCTGCCCTCGTCGGCCACCACGCGCAGCGCCGCCTCGACGCAGAACGCCGGGTAGTCGTCGGCCGCGTCGTAGACGTGCGGACCGACGTCGGTGACCTCGTGGCCCTGCTTCTCCAGGTGAGCCACCAGGTGGTTCTTCAGCTCGAAACCGGCATGGTCGGATCCCAAGTAGACACGCACGGCTGGAGTCTGCCATCCGGTCCGGTTTCGGGCATGCTCCGGGGGTGGGGATCTGGGAGCAGACCGGCTACGACGTCCGGCTCGACTGGGGTGCCGTGCTGGTGATCGTCGACGTGCTTTCGTTCAGCGCCACCACGGATCTCGTGGCCAACCGCGCGCTGCCCGTTCGCCGGCGCGGGGTGGCTCGGGCGGCCGGGGCGGTCATCGTGGGCGAGGGCGAACTCACCCGGCGGCCCTCTTCTGTGACGGAAATCCCGCCGGGCGCTCTGCCGGTGTCCCCTCGGCCAACGGCGCAACGCTGGGTAAGGCCGTCGCGGAGACCGGCGCGCACCTGCTCGCGGGCTGCCTCCGCAACGCCGATCGCGGCCGGGGAACGCTGGGGGGTGAACATTTTCGGTGACGGCGAAACGTCCGGGCCGCTGCGGCCGTGCGTCGAGGACCAGATGGGCGCCGGGGCGATCGCCGCCGCGCTGGCCGGCCTCGGGCTCGCGCTGTCCGCCGAGGCCGCGCTCGCCGCGCGATCCGTCGACGTCACGGCCCTGGCGACCTGCGTGTCGAGCCGCGAACTGACCGAAGCCGGCCACGGCGGCGACGTCGTCCTGGCCGCTCGAACCGACGTGAGCGATGCCGCTCCCGTCCTGATCGAAGGAGTGCTGACATGACCGGCCGCTGGATCGAGGTCGCCGAGGGCGTGCACGCCCGCCGCTACGAGGAGCTGGACCTGACCGTCGGGCTGGTCGTGGGCACCGAACGCTGCCTGGTCGTCGACACGCGCGGCGACCTCGAGCAGGGCGCCGAGCTCGCGGCCGCCATCCGTGAGATCACGCCGCTGCCGTGGGTCGTCGTCTACACGCACGCGCACTTCGACCACGCCTGGGGCACCGAGGCGTTCCTGCCGTGCGAGGTCTGGGCGCACCAGGGCTGCGCGGCCGAACTGGGGACGGACATCGACGCCGTCCGCGCGAAGTGGATCGCCCACTACCGCAAGGAGGGCAAACCGGACATCGCCGACGCGATCGCCCGCACGACCATCACCGGCCCGGACCACACGTTCACCGACCACGTCGAACTCGACCTCGGCGGCCGCACGGCTGTCCTGCTGCACCCCGGCCCCGCGCACACCGGCCACGACGTCGTGGTGCACGTGCCGGACGCGGCTGTGGTCTTCGGCGGCGACGTCGTCGAGCACGCCGAAGCCGGGTTCAGCGAGTTTTCGTTCAGCGACGAGAGCGACCTGACCGCCTGGCCGGCCGCGTTCGACGCGATCCTGGCGCTGGAACCCCGCGTCGTCGTGCCCGGCCACGGCGAGCCGGTCGACGCGGAGTTCGTCCGCTACCACCGCGACGGCCTGCACGAGCTGATCACGCTCAAGGCCGGCGTGGGCCGCGGCGAGACGACCGAAGTGGCCGCCGTCGCCGCGTCCCGCTACCCCAGCGACGTCACCCTGGCCGCGCTGGCGACGCCTTAGTCGAAGTTGAGCTCGCCGGTCCGGGTGCGCTTGAGCTCGAAGAAGTCCGGGTAGCTCGCCAGCGCCACCGCGCCGTCGAACACCTTCAGCGCGGCTTCGCCACGCGGGATGGAGCTGAGGACCGGGCCGAAGAACGCCACGCCGTCGATGTGGATCGTCGGGGTGCCGACGTCCTGGCCGACCGGGTCCATGCCCTCGTGGTGGCTCTTCTTCAGTGCCTCGTCGTACTCGGTCGAGTGCGCGGCCTCGGCCAGCTCGGCGGGCGCGCCGATCGCTTCCAGGGCCTCCTTGATGACCGTGTCGTAGTCCTTGACGCCCTGGTTGTGGTAGCGGGTGCCGAACTCGGTGTAGTACTGGCGGAGCACTTCTTCGCCCTTGAGCTGCGACAGCGCCACGGCCACGCGCACCGGGCCCCAGCCCTTCGCCAGCAGTTCCTTGTACTGCTCGGGCAGCTCGTCCCGGCCCTCGTTGAGCACCGACAGGCTCATGATCCGGAAGTTCAGGTCCAGGTTGCGGTGCTTCTCCACCTCCAGGATCCAGCGGGAGGTGATCCACGCGAACGGGCAGATCGGGTCGAAGTAGAAATCGACCTTCGTGGGCTGCTCGGCAGCGGTCATCGGGGCACTCCTCCAGGCACGTTTCGATGTGGGCGGACCCCACACGAGGAGGCCAACACCGGGAAACGCGGGGTTGTTCCCTTATCGCCCGCCACCCCGTCCCCATGATTGGATGCGGGGAGTTGAAAACCGATACCAACGACCAGAGGTGCCTGTGCCCGCCCCCAACCTGACCCGCGACCAAGCCAAGCTGCGCGCGGATCTGCTCGACGTCACCGGTTACGACATCGAGCTCGATCTGACGAACGGCCACGGCGGTCCCGGGGAGAAGACCTTCGCGTCGACGACGACCGTCCGGTTCTCCAGCGCCCGGGCCGGTGAATCGACCTGGGTCGACATCGTCGCCGACCGCGTGCACTCGGCCACCCTGAACGGCGCGGACGTCGACGTCAGCGCGTATGTCGAGGACAAGGGCATCGCGCTGGCCGGGCTGGCCGAGGCCAACGAGCTCACGGTGACCGCCGACTGCCGGTACATGAACACCGGCGAGGGCCTGCACCGGTTCGTCGACCCGGTCGACGACGGCGTCTACCTGTACACGCAGTTCGAGACGGCGGACGCCAAGCGCATGTTCGCCTGCTTCGACCAGCCGGACCTGAAGTCGGTCTACCGGCTCACGGTGGTCGCGCCGAAGGACTGGAAGGTCATCTCCAACGCCGTCGTGGAGTCCACGGAGGAGACGCCGGAAGGCGCGGTCCGCACGGTGTTCAAGGAGTCCGAGCGGATCTCGACCTACCTGGTGGCGCTGATCGCCGGCCCGTACGCCGAGTGGCGTGACGAGTACACCGACGCCCACAAGACCATCCCGCTCGGCATCTACTGCCGCGCGTCGCTGGCCGAGCACATGGACGCCGATCGGCTGTTCACCGAAACCAAGCAGGGCTTCGGCTTCTACCACGAGAAGTTCGGCACGCCCTACCCGTTCTCCAAGTACGACCAGCTGTTCGTGCCGGAGTTCAACGCGGGCGCGATGGAGAACGCCGGCGCGGTGACGTTCCTGGAGGACTACGTCTTCCGCAGCCGCGTCACCCGCTACGCCTACGAGCGGCGCGCCGAGACGCTGCTGCACGAGATGGCGCACATGTGGTTCGGCGACCTGGTCACCATGCGCTGGTGGGACGACCTGTGGCTGAACGAGTCGTTCGCGACCTTCGCGAGCGTGCTGGCCCAGGCCGAGGCGACCGAGTACAAGAACGCGTGGACCAGCTTCGCGAACATCGAGAAGTCGTGGGCCTACCGGCAGGACCAGCTGCCCTCGACGCACCCGATCGCGGCCGACATCGTCGACCTGCACGCGGTCGAGGTCAACTTCGACGGCATCACCTACGCCAAGGGCGCCAGCGTGCTCAAGCAGCTCGTCGCCTACGTCGGGCTCGAGCACTTCCTCGACGGCCTGAAGGTGTACTTCGGCAAGCACGCGTGGGGCAACGCGACGCTGGCCGACCTGCTGGGCGCGCTGGAAGAGGCGTCCGGCCGCGACCTGTCGTGGTGGAGCGCGCAGTGGCTGGAGACCACCGGGCTGAACTCCCTGAGCCCGCGCTACGAGGTCGGCGCGGACGGGTCGTTCACGTCGTTCGCGGTGGTGCAGTCGGGGGCGAAGCCGGGCGCGGGTGAGCTGCGCACGCACCGCGTCGCGGTGGGCGTGTACGACGAGGACGGCGCCGGCAAGATCGTCCGCAAGCACCGCGTCGAGCTCGACGTCGACGGCGAGCGCACCGAGGTCCCGGACCTGGTCGGCCTGCCCGCGGGCAAGCTGGTCCTGGTCAACGACGACGACCTGACGTACTGCACGATGCGCCTCGACCCGGCGTCGCTGACGACGTTGATCGACCGCATCGCGGACATCACCGAGCCGCTGCCCCGCACGCTCTGCTGGTCGGCGGCGTGGGAGATGACCCGCGAGGCCGAGCTGAAGGCCCGCGACTTCGTCACGCTGGTGCAGCGCGGCATCCACACGGAGTCCGAGGTCGGCGTGGTCCAGCGCCTGCTGCTGCAGGCCCAGACGGCACTGAACTCGTACGCGGAGCAGGAGTGGGCGGCGGCGACGGGCTGGCCGGCGTTCACCGCCCGGCTGCTGGAGCTGGTCCGCGGCGCCGAGCCGGGTTCGGACCACCAGCTGGCGTTCGTGAACTCCCTGGCCGGCTCGGTGCTGGACGCGTCGACCCTGTCGGTGTTGTCCGGCTGGCTGGACGGCTCCGCGCCGTTGGAGGGGTTGACGGTCGACACGGACCTGCGCTGGCGCCTCCTGCACGCACTGGTGGCCCACGGCAAGGCGGACACGGCGGAGATCGACGCCGAGCTGGCCCGCGACAACACGGCAACGGGCCGCCGCCAGGCGGAGCGCGCCCGGGCGTTGCGCCCCACGGACGAGGCCAAGGCCGACGCGTGGCAGCGCGCGGTGTACGACGACGAGCTGCCCAACGCGGTCAGCGACTCGCTCATCTCGGGCTTCTCGCACCCGGGCCAGAAGGCACTGCTGGGCTCGTACGTGGCTCGCTACTTCGAGGTGATCGACGAGGTGTGGCAGCGCCGCTCCAGCGAGCGAGCCCAGCCGATCGCGATCGGCCTGTACCCGTCGTGGGCGGTGGCCCCGGAGACGGTGACGGCCTCGGACGAGTGGCTGGCGGGCGAGCACCCGCAGGCCCTGCGCAGGCTGGTATCGGAGGGCAGGGCGGGCATCGTCCGGGCACTGGCGGCGCGGGACTTCGACGCGCAGGCCTGACCCGGTCGTGAGTGGTGAGGCGGGTTAGAACCCGCCTCACCACTCACGACGGCCGGGGACGCACGAAAAGAGCCCCGCACCTCGAACAGGTGCGGGGCTCCTTCGTCAGCTAAGTCAGCGGGGCGCGGGGCCCGCCTGGTCGGAAAGCATCCGCAGCGCGTTCACCAGGCCGTTGACCAGTCCACGGACCAGGTCACCCTCCTTGAACGACGCCACCATGCTCGCCACCGCCAGCTTGGCGCCGCGGTCCGGCAGCCGCAGGTGCGCCACCTTGCCCGTGACGATCTCGATCAGCCGCTCGCCCGGCGACACCGCGATCAGCACCGAGTTCGCCGGGTCCGCCGTCGTCGCGTGCAGCTTCTCCGCCGTTGCCCGGCTCTCCGGCCCCAGCTCGCCGAGGTACAGGCTGAAGTCCAGCCCGGTCTCCCGCGAGGCGAACGTCAGCGCCTCGTCGAGGCGGGCCAGTTGCCGGGTGTTGAACGGCCCGGCCGGCGCCGCCGGCTCGTACATCTTGGCCGCGGACACCCGTCCGGTCGCCATCAGTGCCTCGCCGTAGCCCAGCTCGGACTCGTCGACGCGCTTCGTCAGCTCACCAGTTGCCACGAGCGCCTCCCGCCGCGGTCGGGGCGCCCTCGGGCGCAACATTCTCAGTGCCGGCGTGCCGGTGTCCCGCACCCTCGGGGTTGGCGCTCCACCACATGGCCGGGTAGTCCCAGGCCTGGCCGGACCGGTGCCGCGGGGCAGCGCCGGACCTGCGCCGGAGCGTCAGCAGCCCGGCGAGACCGTAGATGGCCAGCGGGATCACGGCGAAGACCACGATCGTCTCGACAACGTTCACGCCGGTGAGCGTATCGGATGACCTCGAAGACACCTCAGCCACCGCGCGCGGCGCACTCGACCGTTCGTCGTAAGCCGAGTGCCGTCCGCCGCTTGGCTCGCGGCCACTGGAACGTTGGGGCGAAGACCGTCGGGCCGAAAGGTTGCAACTCAACGTACAGGCGGCCGCACCCGCCGCTGTCGTCTTGTCGGCGCCTTGAAATCCTCGTAGCTTTTTCACCTGTACGGGCCTTGCGCCCCGCTCCCCAGCCCCAGCAGGTAACGCACCGGTCCCAGGAGGCCTTGCCATGAACAGCGTCCAGACGCCCGCACAGGCGATCACCGAGACCACCTCGTCACTGAGCGACATCGAATTCGTGCCCGGAACGCGTGTGACGGCGGGCACAAGGGTTACCCGGGGTACACGCGTCACTCGCGGTACACGGGTGACGGCGGGAACCCGCGTCACCATGGGCACCCGGGTGACGGCCGGCACGCGAGTCACCCGCGGGACCCGGGTCACGCGTGGCACTCGCGTCACGATGGGCACGCGTGTGACGGCCGGCACGCGAGTCACCTGCGGCACCCGCGTCACGCGAGGCACCCGTGTCACTCGCGGCACGCGCGTCACCATGGGCACCCGCGTCACCTGCCAGAGCGACTACGCGCTCGCTGCCTGACCCCGTACTCCAGGGCCGCACGCACTACCTGAACACCGCGCGCAAGCACCCGGCTCGCCCCGGCCGCCGCACAGGCAGCCGGGGCGCCGGCTTGTCCAGGGGGCTCCACCCCCGAAGAACTAGGCGGCGGAGCCCAGATACGGCCGCCAGAGCGGATCGGCCTCCTTGGAGTGCGCGAGCAGCCGCCAGTGCGGGCCGTGGGGCGCCCGCGGGACGACCCGCAGCCGCCAGCCGATCTCCGAGAGCAGCCGGTCCGCCTTGCGGTGGTTGCACTTGGCGCAGCAGGCGACGCAGTTGGTCCAGCTGTGGGGGCCACCCCGGCTGCGCGGGACGACGTGGTCGATCGTCTCGGCCCGCCCGCCGCAGTAGGCGCAGCGGTACCGGTCGCGGTGCATGAGCCCCGCGCGGGTCAGCGGCACCTGGGCCCGATACGGTACGCGGACGTACGTGCTGAGGCGGATCACCGAAGGCACCGGCAGCGAGACCTTCGCCGAGTGCAGCTCGATCCCCCCGGGGTCACCGTGCACCACTTCGGCCTTGCCGCACATCACGAGCACGACGGCGCGCCGCAGCGGCAGCGCCGTCAGCGGCTCGAAAGTGGCGTTGAGCAGGAGCACCCGGCGCCGCCCCCAGGCCGGGGCGGCCGGATCCCGGCCTCTACGCTGTCCGGGCGGGCGGGTCACTCCCCCTGGGCGGGTCCCCGGCCCGGCCGGGACTGCTCCGCCGGATGCGGAACCCCCCGGGTAGGCACGCAGGACCACCTCTGGCGCCTCGTCGGCCGTGGCTCGGCCGGAGGCGCCGCGGGGGCTGGGTTGTCGGTCTGGCACTCGACCACCTCCAGGGGCGTAGGCATAGTCGACCACAGAACAGGCCCCCAGCGCACGTGTGTTACAAGACGTGTCACATCCGCGCGACCCAACATCCACTCGACGTTGGGCTACCCGACCCGATCGGAAGGATGAACGAACCCCCGTGCTCTCCCTGCTCCCCTCCGCCGACCCGCCGTGCATCCAGGACCCCAGCACGTTCTGTTACCAGGTCTTCGATGTCACGAACAACAAGTGGCTGGCGGGTTCGGCGAATTGGCTGATCACCAAGCCGATCAAGATCCTCATGATCATCGTGATCGCGTTCTTGGTCCGGCTGCTGGTCAGACGGCTGATCAACCGCGTCACGACACTGCCGAAGACCGGCGGCAAGCTCCCGTCGATGCTGCGTCCCCTGCGCGAGCGCGCGCCGGAGGTGCTCGGCTCCGCCATCATCGAACGGCGCCGCCAGCGCGCGAAGACCATCGGCTCGGTGCTGAAGTCGATGGCGACGTTCCTGATCTACGGCCTGGCGTTCATCCTCGTGCTGGGCGAACTGGGCATCAACCTCGGCCCGATCATCGCGTCGGCGGGCATCATCGGCGTCGCGATCGGGTTCGGCGCGCAGAACCTGGTCAAGGACTTCCTGTCCGGGATCTTCATGATGGTCGAGGACCAGTACGGCGTCGGCGACGTCGTCGACGTCGGCGAGGCGTCCGGCACGGTCGAGTCGGTCGGCCTCCGGATCACGACGCTGCGTGACGTCAAGGGCACGGTCTGGTACGTCCGCAACGGCGAGGTCCTGCGCGTCGGCAACTCGAGCCAGGGCTTCGCGGTGGCGGTCGTGGACGTGCCGCTCGGCTACACGGCCGACGTCGAGCGCGCGACGACGGTCCTCGGCGAGGCGGCTTCGGCGGCCACCGAGAGCGAAGCGCTGAAGGACAACGTCCTCGAGCCGCCGGAGATGCTGGGTGTGGAAAGCGTCACACCGGAGGGTCTCTCCCTGCGCCTGACGGTGAAGGTGCGGCCGGGCAAGCAGTGGGCGGTGCAGCGGGCGCTGCGGGCCCAGCTGCTGGCGGCCCTGGAGGAGGCCGGTTTCGACCCGCCGCTCGGCCGGCTGTTCCCGCCCGCGGCCCCGGCTCCCGGGAAGTAGGCGCCACTACGCTGGGGAGCGGGTTCGCGACGGACCGGGACCGAACGGACCGGGCGTCGGGAACCCGCACCCCAGGGGCAAAATGGAAGGCGTGTCTGCAGTGAGCGAACCGGCGAACCTGTACGAAGCGGTGGGCGGCGAACCGACGTTCCGCCGGATCGTCGGGCGGTTCTACGAAGAGGTCGCGCGCGACGAGATCCTCCGCCCGCTCTACCCCGAAGAAGACCTCGGGCCAGCCGAAGAGCGCTTCCGGCTGTTCCTCATCCAGTACTGGGGCGGCCCGCACACCTACTCCGACCAGCGCGGGCACCCGCGGCTGCGGATGCGGCACGCGCCGTTCAAGATCGGGCCGCTCGAGCGGGATGCCTGGCTTCGCTGCATCCGGATCGCCGTCGACGAAGAGAACCTGGAAGAGCCGTACCGCGGGCAGCTCTGGGCGTATCTGGAGATGGCCGCGCACAGCATGATGAACAGCTTCGTATGAGCCGGGGAGCCTGGTGGCAGGACGCCGTCTTCTACCAGGTCTACGTACGCTCGTTCGCCGACTCGGACGGTGACGGCGTCGGGGACCTGGAAGGCATCCACTCCCGGCTCGGTTACCTGGAGCTGCTGGGCGTCGACGCGCTGTGGCTGACGCCCTTCTACCGCTCCCCCATGGCCGACCACGGCTACGACATCGCCGACCCGCGGGACGTCGACCCCGTGTTCGGCACCCTCGGCGACTTCGACGTGCTGCTCACCGAGGCGCACAAGCGCGGCATCAAGGTGACCGTGGACGTGGTCCCCAACCACACCAGCAACCAGCACGCCTGGTTCAAGTCCGCGATGGCGGCGAAGCCGGGCAGCCCGGAGCGCGACCGCTACATCTTCCGCGACGGCGTCGGCCCGAAGGGCGAAGACCCGCCCAACAACTGGGTCAGCACGTTCGGCGGCCCGGCCTGGACGCGCGTGCCGGACGGGCAGTGGTACCTGCACCTGTTCGCGCCGCAGCAGCCGGACCTGAACTGGGCCAACCCGGAGGTCGCCGCCGACCTGGAACGCACCCTGCGGTTCTGGCTCGAACGCGGCGTCGACGGCTTCCGCATCGACGTCGCGCACGGCATGGCCAAACCGCCCGGCCTGCCGGACATGGACCCGCGCGCGAACCCGCTGGGGCCGAGCCACTACTACGACCCGCGGTGGGACCACGACGGCGTCCACGAGATCCACCAGATGATCCGCAAGGTCCTCGACGAGTTCCCGGACGCGATGGCGGTCGGCGAGATCTGGGTGACCGACGAGGAGCGGCTGGCGCGCTACCTGCGGCCCGACGAGCTGCACCTGGCGTTCAACTTCCGGCTCGTGCTCACGCACTTCGACGCCGACGCCATGCGCACGGCCATCGAGCGGTCCCTGGCGGTCCCGGCCCGCACGGGCGCCCCGGCAACGTGGACGCTGGGCAACCACGACGTCTGGCGCCAGGTGAGCCGCTACGGCGGCGGTTCCCTCGGCGTGCGCCGCGCGCGGGCGATGGCGTTGGTGGAGCTGGCCTTGCCGGGCGCGGTGTACCTGTACAACGGCGAAGAGCTGGGGCTGGCGAACGTTCCGCTGTCACCGTCGGACATGGCCGACCCGCGGGCCAAGACCAGCGGCGCGAAGTTCGGGCGAGACGTTTCCCGGGTACCGCTGCCGTGGGAGGGCGATCTGCCACCGTTCGGGTTCTCGCGCAACCCGCGCACGTGGCTGCCGATGCCGGCTTCGTGGGCAGGATTGACGGTGGAGAAGCAGATCGAGGACGCGGACTCGACGCTGTCGCTGTACCGCGCGGCGATCGAGCTGCGGAAGACGCACCCGGCGTTCAGCGGGGACGAGCTGGAGTGGTACGGCGCACCGGCCGGGTGTTTCGCGTTCCGGCGGCGTGGGGGTGGGCTGGTTTGTGCTTTGAACACGTCGGCTTCGCCGATTGCGTTGCCGCCGGGTGACGTTTTGTTGGCGAGCAGTCCGCTGGTGGAGGGCAGGTTGCCTGCGGACTCGGCCGCCTGGCTGGTCTGAGGCTTTCCACAATCCGCGGTGGGTGTGGACAACTCGGGCCGGTGGCTGGTTCTTTCGGTTTTTCGTCGGTCGCTGCCGATACGCTGGAAGCGGGGGCAGCCCCCAGGGAGGGCGGGCCGCGCGCTTTTCCGGCCGGGCGCTTTTCCGGCCGGGCGCTTTTCCGGCCGGGCGCTTTTCCGGCCGGCCGGTGGGAGCTGCGTTGTCGTGAACGGGTCGTTCATGACGTTCTTGGTCGAGTTGGTGCCGGTCGTGGGTGGCTTGCGGTCGCGGTGGGGTGAGTGGTGTCGTTGCCGGGGCTATGGGGACGGTTGTTGCGGGCTGTGATGCAGCGAAGGCGGCGTTGGGTGCGTTGAACGCACCGAAGGCCGCCTTGGGGCATCAGCTGCTGCCGCCGGCAGGATCGGGGTGCGCGGAGTTGCCGGTCGGGAGCCACACGCCGGATCAAGATCATTACGGGCGAGCCGCTCGCGGCGTGACTTTGCCGGAACCCGCCCAGGGAGGGCGGGCCCTGCGCGGCGCGGGCTTCAGCCGGTCTGGTTGCCCGGCCCGTCGTCGAAGGCACCGCTCGCCAGCCAGGCCACCAACGCCGCGGCCTGGAGGTAGGGCGCCGCCTGGGCGGCCGCCCGGCCCGCCGCGCGCGTGCGGCCCCACCTCTCAGGTCGTTCCGCGGGCGATGGTGCCCGCTCACCCGCCGGACGGTCCGTCCGCCACGGAGCTTCTTCGGCACGCACCGAATCCAGGAACTCCGCGGTCGGGTCTTCGTCCGGGGCCATGCGACCAGCGTGCCACCGCTCGGCCGGGAGCGGTGGCCGCCGTAAGGACTTCGTCAGAACAGCAGCGGCAACAGCGCGTGCCGGCGCCGCACGATCGCCCCGTACCGGGCGTCCAGGCGCAGCCACGAATCCGTCGCCGTCACGCGGACCACGTCACCCTCCACGTCCGAATCCACGAAACCCATTCCGGACATCGCGAACAGGCAGCGCATCTGGACCTTGACCTCGACCGACTCGCCCGTCACCGTCAGCACCGCCTGGTCCATCAGGGACGCCGGGGGCGTGCCGTGCGGGCCCGCGTTGTCCCTGGCCAGCGTCACTCCGCGGTCCGCCAGCTCCGAGACCACCCGCGCGGGCAGCTCGTCGACCAGCGGCCAGCGGCCCGACGGTGGCAGCTCGCCGTGCCAGAGCAGGTCGCGGGCCGGGCCCGGGTCCATGCGGGGGCCGCCCGCCACCGTCAAGGCCGCCAGCAGCTCGTTGCCGGACACCGTGACGTCGCCGGGTGTCACGTCGCCGGCCACCGCTCGGGTGGCCAGGCACTCGAACGGCGTGGCCGTCCAGGCCTCGACCACGCCGTCGCCGCGCTGTCGCAGGCGGACGGCCGTCTGGCCGTCCAGCCGGACCGCGCGGGCGACGAACGCGCCGAGGGTCTCCCGGTCGGCCGCGTCCGGCACGAACAACTCAGGCATCCGCGAACCCCTGCTTCAGAAACTCCGACTCGGCCGGGGTGAGCCTACGCGGCCGCAGCGCGACCGTGTCGTACGGCGCCAGCACCGTCTCCGCCGTGACCGCCACCGGGTCGTCCGCCGACGGCCCGCCGCGGACGCGGTAGGCCAGCGTGAAGCTCGCCGCGCGCAGCTCGGTCAGGTCAATGTCGACGCGCAGCTGCTGGCCGGACACCACGATCGGCGCCTTGTACGCCACCTCCAGCCGGACCACGACGATACCCTTCGGCAGCTGGTCCAGCCCCGCCTTCGTCGCCCCCTCGAACAGCAGCGGGATACGTGCCTCTTCGAGCAGCGTCACCATCTTCGCGTGGTTGATGTGGCCGTAGACGTCCATGTCCGTCCAGCGCGGACGGATCAGCGATACGTAGGTCACCGCACCGTGCTCCGGATCTGGCGCGCCGCCACCGACAGCGTCGCCAGGTCGAGCCGGCCCGACTTGGTGATCTCGTCGAGCGCGACGCGCGCCCGCTGCAGCCTCGAGGCGTTCGTCTTCTCCCACTGGGCGATCTTGGCGTCGCCGGACGAACCGGGATCGCTGTGCCGCAACGCGTCCAGCGTGATCGCCCGCAGCGAACCGTAGACGTCGTCGCGCAGCGAAAGCCGGGCGAGCGCGTGCCAGCGGTTGCCGCGTTCGAGCTTGCTGATCTCGGTGAGCATCGAGTCGATGTCCAGGTGCGCCGAGAGCGCGTAGTACAGCTCCGCCGTCTCGGCCGGGCTGTGCACGGCGTCCACGCCGATCTGCTGCTCGGCGAGCTCGGCCACCTCGGTGACGTCGAGCAGGCCGTAGGTGTGCAGCAGCAGCGACACCCGGCGGGCCAGGCTCGCCGGCACCCCGGCTTCGATCAGCTCGTCCGCGTGCGCCTGCACCGACTCGGCCTCGCGGCCGCGCAGCAGGTCGCCGATCTTCGGCACGAGCTTGTCGAGCACCCGGCCGAAGCGCTTGATCTCCGACAGCGGGGCCAGCGGCTGCGGCCGGTTGGTGAGGAACCAGCGCGCGGCCCGGTCGAGCAGCCGCCGCGTCTCCAGCACCATGTTGTTGGCGACGTCGGTGGACACGACGTTGTCGAGCGCGTCGATCTCCTGCCAGAGCGAGGGCAGGTCGAACACCCGCGTGACGACCGCGTACGCGCGCACCGCGTCCGTCGCCGTCGCGTTCATCTCCTCCATGAGCCGGTAGACGAACGAGATGCCACCGCCGTCGACCACCTCGTTGGCGATCAGCGTGGTGATGATCTGCCGGCGCAGCGGGTGTTCGCCGATCGCGGAGCCGAACCGCTCGCGCAGCGGCGTCGGGAAGTACTCGGGCAGCCGGGCCGCGAACACCTTCGAGTCGGGCAGGTCGCTGGCCAGCAGCTCGTCCTTCAGCTCCAGCTTGACGTGCGCGAGCAGCGTCGCCAGCTCCGGCGAGGTGAGGCCCTTGCCCGCCTTCTCCAGCTCCCGGAACTCCGAGTTGGTGGGCAGCGCTTCGAGCTTGCGGTCGAAGGCCCCCGCGGACACCAGCGCCTGCACCTGGCGCGCGTGCACCGACAGCATCGGCGCGGCGTGCGCCCGGCTGACGCCGAGGACGGCGTTCTGCCGGTAGTTGTCCTTGAGGACCAGCGCGCCGACCTCGTCGGTCATCTCCTCCAGCAGCTCGTTGCGCTGCTCGCGCTCCAGCTTGCCGGTCTGCACGAGGTGGTCGAGCAGGATCTTGATGTTGACCTCGTGGTCGGAGCAGTCGACGCCGGCCGAGTTGTCGAGCGCGTCGGTGTTGATCTTGCCGCCGCTGCGGGCGAACTCGATCCGGCCCAGCTGGGTCAGGCCGAGGTTGCCGCCCTCGCCGAAGACCTTGACGCGCAGCTGCTTGCCGTCGACGCGGATGGCGTCGTTGGCCTTGTCCCCGGCAGCCTGGTGGGACTCGCTCTCCGCCTTGACGTAGGTGCCGATGCCGCCGTTCCACAGCAGCTCGACCGGCGCCAGCAGGATCGCCTGGATCAGGTCCATCGGCGCCAGCGCGGTGACGCCCTCCTCGAGGCCGAGCGCCGCGTGGACCTGCGGGCTGATCGGGATCGACTTCGCCGTGCGCGGGTAGATGCCGCCGCCCTCGCTGATCAGCGAACGGTCGTAGTCGTCCCACGAGCTGCGCGGCAGGTCGAACAGCCGGCGCCGCTCCGCGAACGACGTGGCCGCGTCCGGGTTCGGGTCCAGGAAGACGTGCATGTGGTTGAACGCCGCGACCAGCCGGATGTGCTCGGACAGCAGCATGCCGTTGCCGAAGACGTCGCCCATCATGTCGCCGATGCCGACGACGGTGAAGTCCTCGGTCTGGGTGTCCTTGCCCAGCTCGCGGAAGTGCCGCTTGACGCTCTCCCAGGCGCCCTTCGCGGTGATGCCCATGGCCTTGTGGTCGTAGCCGACCGAACCGCCGGACGCGAAGGCGTCGCCGAGCCAGAAGCCGTACTTCGCCGACATCTCGTTGGCGATGTCGGAGAACTTCGCGGTGCCCTTGTCGGCCGCGACGACCAGGTAGGAGTCGTCGGCGTCGTGCCGGACCACGCCCGGCGCGGGCACTGTCTTGCCCTCGATCCGGTTGTCGGTCAGGTCGAGCAGGCCGGAGATGAACATGCGGTAGCAGGCGATGCCCTCGTTGAGCTGGGCGTCGCGGTCGATGCTGGCGTCGCCGCTCGGGGCCGGCGGGCGCTTCACGACGAAGCCGCCCTTCGCGCCGACCGGCACGATCACCGCGTTCTTCACCGCCTGCGCCTTGACCAGGCCGAGGATCTCGGTGCGGAAGTCCTCGCGGCGGTCCGACCAGCGCAGGCCACCGCGCGCGACCTCGCCGAAGCGCAGGTGCACGCCCTCGACGCGCGGCGAGTAGACGAAGATCTCGAACTTCGGCCGCGGCTCGGGCAGGTCGGGCACGCCGGCCGGGTCGAGCTTGATCGACAGGTACTCGCGGGGAGTCCCGTCGGCCGCGCTGACGTGGTAGTTCGTGCGCAGCGTGGCGCGGATGACAGCCATCAGGCGCCGCAGGATCCGGTCTTCGTCGAGGCTGGTGACCTCGTCGATCATCGCGTTCAGCTCGCTCGCCAGCGCGTCGGTCGCGGACTCGCGGTCGGCGTCGGACAGCTGCGGGTCGAACCTCGCCTCGAACAGCCGCAGGAGCTTGGTGGCGACCTGCGTGTGGTTCAGCAGCGTGTTCTGGATGTAGTCCTGGGAGAACGCGCTGCCGGCCTGGCGCAGGTAGCGCGAGTAGGCGCGCAGCACGGCGGCCTGGCGCCAGGTGAGGCCGGCCCGCAGCACGAGGCCGTTGAGGCCGTCGACCTCGGCGTCGCCGCGCCAGGCGGCCTCGAAGGCGTCCTGGAACCGGCCGCGCAGTTCTTCGACGGCGTGCTCGTCGGACTCGTCGAGCATCTTCTGGTCGACGCGCAGGCCGAAGTCGTAGATCCAGCACGCGCCACCGTCTTCGCGGTGCAGCTCGTACGGCCGCTCGTCGACCACCTCGACGCCCATGGCCTGCAGCACCGGGAGCACCTTCGAGAGCGTGACGCCCTCGCCGCGCAGGTAGAGCTTGAAGCGCCGCTCCCCCGGCGCGGCGTCGGCGGGCTGGTAGAACGACAGCGCGAGGTCGCCTTCGTCGGTGAGCGAGTCGAGCGAGCGGAGGTCGGCCAGCGCCTCTTCGGCGGTGAAGTCCTCCTTGTAGCCCTCGGGGAAGACCATCGCGAAGCGCTGGCCCTGCTCGGTGGCCGACTCCTCGCCGACGATCCCGACCGCGACCCCGCCGTCGGCGCGCTCCCGGCGTTCGTCGAGGACGGCCTCGACCATCCGGTCGTCCCAGGTGCGGACGGCGTCGTTCAGCCGGTCCTGGATCTTGAGCGTGTCCGGTTCCAGGCGGCGCGCCGGGTCGGTGTGGACGACGAAGTGCACCTGCGCCAGGACCGTCTCACCGATCCGCGCGCTGTACTCGAGCTGGGTGCCTTCGAGCTCTTCGAGCAGGACTTCCTGCATCGCGAGCCGCGAGCGCGTGGTGTAGCGGTCGCGCGGGAGGTAGACGAGGCAGGAGTAGAAGCGGCCGTACGGGTCGCGGCGCAGGAACAGGCGCAGCCGGCGGCGGTCCGAGAGCGTGATCGCGCCGGTCGTCGTCGAGTACAGCGAGTCGGTGTCGGCGGAGAACAGGTCGGCGCGCGGCCAGTTCTGCAGGATCTCCAGCATCCGCTGGCCGGAGAACGACTCGATCGGGAAGCCGGCGCGGTGGATGACCTCGCGGACCCGCTTGCAGACGACGGGGATGTCGAGGACGTTCTCGTGCAGCGCGGTGGTGGTGAACATGCCGAGGAAGCGGTGCTCGCCGGTGACCTTGCCCGCGGCGTCGAAGGTCTTCACGCCGACGTAGTACGGGTAGACCGGGCGGTGCACGGTCGAGGGCGCGCTGGCCTGCGTCAGCACCAGGAGGGTGGGCGCGAGGGCGCTGGCGGCGGTGTCCGGGCCGGCGGTCAGGCCGCGGGCGGCGAGGCTGTCCTGGCGCAGCACGCCGAGGCCGGAGGCCAGGACCGCGCGCAGGGCGGGCTCGTCGGTGTCCGGGTGGGGGTTGTCGACCAGCTCGTAGCGACGGTAGCCGAGGAACGTGAAGTGGCCGTCGGCCAGCCAGCGCAGCAGCCGCGCGCCTTCGGCGACCTCGTCCTTCGCCAGCTTCGGGGGGTCGTTCTCGAGTTCGCTCGCCAGCTGGCAGGCCGTCTGGGCCATCTTTTCGGCGTCCTCGACGACCTCGCGGACGTCGCCGAGCACGCTGGAGAGCCGGTTGTCGAGTTCGCGGGCGCGGTTGCGGTCGGTGACGAAGTCGATCTCGATGTACATCCACGACTCGGCGGCCGCGTTCGCGGGCGGCTCGGCCGGGTCCGCGTCGGGGTGGACCTCGAGGAGCTCGCCGGTGAGGTCGCGGCTGACCACCACGATCGGGTGAACTATGCGCTGCACCTGCACGCCGTCGCGGGCGAATTCCGCGGCGATCGAGTCGACGAGGTACGGCATGTCGTCGGTGACGACCTGCACGACGGTGGCCTCGCGGGCCCACCCGTCTTCGGCGACGGTCGGGTTCAGCAGCCGCACGGCCGGGCGGCCGGGCATCCGGTGCTTGGCCAGCTGCAGGTGCGAGCGGACGGCGCCGACCAGGTTGACGGCCTCGTCGCCGACGATCTCCTCCGGCGGGATGTGCCGGTAGTAGAGGCGGATGAGCTCACCGATCTCCGGCGCCAGCCCGGCGGCGGAGTCGATCAGGTCGTCCCTGATCTGCTCCGGGCTGGCCGAGGAGCGCGGGCTGCCGAATTCGGGTTCGGCGTCCGCTCCGGTTCCGGGTAGGGACGAGACTCCGGTCGAGCTCATTTGAGACAACACTCCAGTTTGCGTGAGGTGGCACCGCGCCGGTTCCGCGTTGAGCCGGCCACCCCACACTAATGCGCCGGGGTCGGGGAACACATGAAGACCCGGAGGTTCCCCGGCGCGCGGAAACCCTTCCGGGGCATGGGATTCGCGTGATCGGTCAAGCTACTGACGGGTTGCGTTCCAAGCCTCCGCGCGGCTGTGACCAGCCGTGGCCGCCGGGTTCGGTTCGTCGTGGGCTCGACGTGATCGGTTCAGCTAGCCGGGTGTGACACCGCTCGGCGAACGGTGTCGGCCAGTCGGCGACGCCGGGGTGCGACGGATCCCACTGTGTTCGAGCCGCAGCAGGTCGGCGCTCCAGCGGGGCGTCTCACCGACCGGGACGCGGCCGGGGTGAACTCCCCGGTGGGGCCCTTTGAGGCCAAGGCCGTGGGCGACCTTCCACGCCGAAACTGTCGGTGGTCTCCGGTAGCGTGGAAAACGGGGGGCGCCCCCGCGGGGCAGGGTTCCGGCAAAGTCGATCGCTGAGTGACCCTTCACCGGGTGGCCGAAGGCCGGTGGAGCTGTCGCCGATGCAGTGAACGACTCGTTCACTGCGCCAGACGTCATGAAAGACACTTTCATGACGTTCGAACCCGCTGCCACGCCCGGCTGAGCCCAGCAGCGCGGCTGCTCGGACAACTTTGCCGGAACCCTGCCCGCGCGGGGGTCGGTTTGCTGCCGGTCCGCGGTCAGTCGCGCGACCGGTGGCCGCGGGAATCGGACACCTCGGCGCCGTGGCCGTTGCGGCCGTGGCCGTTGCGGCGGGTCGTGTCCTGGGAGCCGAGTTGCTTCACCAGTGCCGCCGCGCTTGCCGTGCCTGCCTGGTGCTCGGCCAGTGCTCGGGCGAGCAGGTCGGCGAGGCCGGCGTCCGGTGGGGGCTCGTCCTCGGAGATCGCGCGGGCGTAGCTCTCCGGGAACGGGGCCGTCGCCGGTGTCCAGTGGCCGAAGTCCTCCATCGGCTCCAGCGACGGCGGCATCCGCAGCCGCGGCAGCCAGGGCTCGGCTTCGTCGCGGTAGTCCGGCACCGAGGGCGGCTCGTCCTCCGGCCGCGGCGGTGGGGCGAGCTCGGGTTCGGGCCGGGCCGGCTCCTCCGCGCGCGGGCTTTCGGCGTCTTCGGCCCGGCGGCGGCCCCCGGCGCCCCCGGCCGCCGAGATGCCCAGGCGGTCCAGCACCGACCGCGCGGCCACCGAACCGTGCTCGGCGTCGTGGCGCGTCGACGGCTGCGGCTCCGAACGGCGCGCCTCCGACGCCCACGGTTCCCGCTCGGCGGCGGGCTCGGGTGCGAGCGGCAACGCCGGCGTGATGCGGGTGGGCGCCGACTCGCGCTCGGCGGCCGTCTCGCGCAGCCGGGCTTCGGCGAGCGCGGCCCAGGAGAACTTGGTCTTGCCGGTTTCGGCGGCCGGCGGCTCGACGGGCTCCGGCGCGGGGCGGTTTCCGGCCTCTTGACGCGGCCGCGGCTCGGCAGGCTCCGGCGCCCGTCGCACCTCGGCCGGCTGCGGACGAGACTCCGGCTCGGCAGGCACGGGCCGGGGCTCCGGCTCCCGCACCGGCCGCACCTCAGCGGGCTCCGGACGAAACTCCGCACGCCGCTCGGCAGGCGATGAACGAAACTCCGACCGCCCCTCGACGGGCTCCGATCGAAATTCCGGCCGCCGCTCGGCAGGCTCCGAATGCCGCTCAGCAGACGACGAACGAAACTCCGGCTCTCGCCGCGCCACCTCGACCGGCTCCGGGCGAACCTCCGGCGCCCGCTCGCCAGACTCCGGCCGCCGCTCCACGACAGCCCGCTCCACGACGGCCCGCTCCACGACAGCCCGCTCCACGGCAACCGGCTCGACGACCGGCTCCGGCCGCACCAGAGGCTCCGGACGCACCCGAGGCTCCGCCCGCTCGACAGACCGGCGCCCCGGCGGCGCGGGTTCGTCCCGCACGGCCGGCATCAGCGTCGTCTCGGCCGCGTCCGCCGTCACCCGCGGCCGCTCGAACGACCACGCTGGCGCCGCCGGCTGCCGGGGCTCGGGCCGCGACGGTGCCTCCTCGCGCCCGAACGACCACGCCGGCGTCCGCGGCTCAGGCGGCTCCGGCGCGGGCTGCGCCACCGGCGCAGGCTCGGCCGCGACGACCGGGATCGGCCGCGACGGCACCGCCTTCAGCACTTCGTCCAGGTCGATCGACGCCGGCTCCCCGGTGCCGAACTCGCCGGCCAGCACGCTGCACGCCTGCCGCCGGGCCCGGGCGTGCAGCTGCTCGGCCGCCCGCGAGCGGTACAGGCACGCGATGGCCTCCTCCGCCTGCCCGAACCGCTCCTGCAGCTGCGCCAGCTCCAGCCACAACCGCGCGGTGACCGCCGACAGCCCGTGCCGGTCGGTGCTCGCCACGGCTTCGCGGACCAGCTCGATCGCCGCCTCGCCCGCGCCCGCGGGCAGGTGGATCCGGGTCGCCACGGCCAGCCGCAGCCAGCCCATCGGGGCGACGCCTGCCGCCCGGACCGGCTCGGCCAGCACCGGCTCCGCGATCTCGTACGCCATTTCGGTGTCGCCGCGGTCGAGCAGCGTGCTGACCAGCAGCAGCACCAGCCGGATGCGGACGAGGCCGCCGTCGTCGGCCGGGTTGTCGAGCCGCTCCAGGAAGCCCAGGCCGGTCCGGGCCGCGTCGGCCGCCGCCGTCAGGTCTCCGTGGCGCCGCCGGTGCGCGGCCGTGCCGACGCGCAGCAGCGCCCGCACGAGCAGCTGCGTGTCGGCGCCCAGCGAGTCGTCGCCGACGACGAGCTTGTCCGCCTCGACGAGCACGCGGTCCAGCTCCGACTTGCGGCCGAGCTGGCCGAGGCAGCCCACCAGGTGGCACAGCGCCGCGGCGCGGTGCACCGGCGAGACGACCGGGTCGGTGAGCACCGGCCGCAGCGCGGCGAGCCCGGTCAGCGGCACGCCCAGGCTGCGCGCGCACACGGCGAGGTCGATGCGCAGCCGGGCGGCGATGTCGCCGTAGCCGGCGTGCTCGGCCGCGCTCAGGGCCGCGACCGCGCGGCCGACGGTGCCCGGCCGCTCGCCGAGCCGGACGCGCGCGGACACGACCAGGCTCTCGGCCCGGATCCACTGTTCGTCGGCGCCGGCGGCTTCGGACAACGCCGCCGCGCGCTCGCCGAGCACGAGCGCGAGCTCGGGCGCGCGCAGGTGCAGCGCGTCCGCGCGTTCGATCAGCCTGCCGACTGCGGAGAGGGTTCCCCCGGCATGCGCGGAGCGCCCGCTCTCCGCCGACGTACGCCCTCCCGCGGAGGCGGCGTTCGACGGAGCGGAGAGCGGGCCCGTCCGGTGCTGTTTGCTGGCTTCCACGGGGAAACCCGCCCCCTCAGTCGCGGGTCAGCTTGCGGTGGGTGACACGGTGCGGGCGGGCAGCCTCGGCGCCCATCCGCTCCACCTTGTTCTTCTCGTACCCTTCGAAGTTGCCTTCGAACCAGAACCACTTGGCCGGGTCTTCGTCGGTGCCTTCCCAGGCCAGGATGTGCGTCGCGACCCGGTCGAGGAACCACCGGTCGTGGGAGATCACGACGGCGCAGCCGGGGAACTGCTCCAGCGCGTTCTCCAGCGAGCCCAGCGTCTCGACGTCCAGGTCGTTCGTCGGCTCGTCGAGCAGGATCAGGTTCCCGCCCTGCTTGAGCGTCAGCGCCAGGTTGAGCCGGTTGCGCTCACCACCGGAGAGCACGCCCGCCGGCTTCTGCTGGTCCGGGCCCTTGAAGCCGAACGCGCTGACGTACGCCCGCGACGGCATTTCGGTCTGCCCGACGTGGATGTAGTCCAGCTCGTCGGAAACGACCTGCCACACGGTCTTCTTCGGGTCGATCCCGCCGCGGTTCTGGTCCACATAGGACAGTTTGACCGTCTCGCCGATCTTGACCTCGCCGCCGTCCGGCTCCTCGAGCCCGACGATGGTCTTGAACAGCGTGGTCTTGCCGACGCCGTTCGGGCCGATGACGCCGACGATGCCGTTGCGCGGCAGGTTGAACGACAGGCCGTCGATGAGGACGCGGCCGTCGAAGCCCTTCTGCAGCTTCTCGACCTCGACCACGACGTTGCCCAGCCGCGGGCCCGGGGGGATCTGGATCTCTTCGAAGTCGAGCTTGCGGTGCTTGTCGGCCTCCGCCGCCATCTCCTCGTAGCGGTCGAGGCGCGAGCGCGACTTGGTCTGGCGCGCCTTGGCGTTGGACCGGACCCACTCGAGCTCGGTCTTCAGGCGCTTCGCGAGCTTCGCGTCCTTCTTGCCCTGGACCTCGAGGCGCTCGCGCTTCTTCTCCAGGTACGTCGAGTAGTTGCCCTCGTAGCCGACGACGCGGCCGCGGTCGAGCTCCATGATCCACTGGGCCACGTTGTCGAGGAAGTACCGGTCGTGGGTGACGGCCAGCACGGCACCGGCGTAGCGGGCCAGGAACTGCTCCAGCCACAGGACACTCTCGGCGTCCAGGTGGTTGGTGGGCTCGTCGAGCAGCAGCAGGTCGGGCGCCGACAGCAGCAGCTTGCACAGCGCGACCCGGCGGCGCTCACCACCGGAGAGGTGGGAGACGCCTTCGTCCGGCGGCGGGCAGCGCAGCGCGTCCATGGCCTGCTCGACGGTCGAGTCGAGCTCCCAGGCGTCGGCGTGGTCGAGCTCCTCCTGGAGCTTGCCCATCTCCTCGAGCAGCTCTTCGCTGTAGTCGGTCTCCATCAGCCGGAGGACCTCGTTGTAGCGGTCGAGCTTGACCTTGACCTCGCCCAGGCCCTCTTCGACGTTCTCGCGGACCGTCTTCTCCTCGTTGAGCTCCGGCTCCTGCATGAGGATGCCGACGGAGGCGCCGGGCTGGAGGAAGGCTTCGCCGTTGCTGGCCTGCTCGATCCCCGCCATGATCTTGAGAACGGTGGACTTACCGGCACCGTTCGGCCCGACCACGCCGATCTTGGCGCCGGGGTAGAACGCGGTGCTGACGTCGTCGAGGATGACCTTGTCCCCGACGGTCTTGCGCACCTTCTTCATGGTGTAGATGAACTCGGCCATACCCACGATCGTAGAGCGCGCTTGATCGCGCCTCGACGGCGGTCACCGTCGGACTACCGAAAGTCAGCCCGAGATCACGGCGAGAGTAGCAAAACGGCCGTTTTCCCGGCAGCCGGACGGCGGCTCAACCTCAACTGGAACCCGAGGGTCGCTTGCCGTCGGCGAGGTTCTTGAGCATCGCGTTGTAGGCGTTCAGCTCCTCGTCGCCGGTCGCCGCTTCACGCCTGTCACGCCGTTTCGCCTCGCGCTCGTCCTGCCGCGACCACTGCACCAGCAGCGCGATCAGCACCAGCAGCACCGGGACCTCGCCGGCGGCCCAGGCGATGCCGCCGCCGAGCCGCTGGTCGGCGAGCAGGTCGGTGACCCACGGCAGGTGCAGCTGGCTGTAGAAGGCCTGGCCGATGACCGTCTGCTTGCTCATCAGGATCACGCCGAAGAACGCGTGGAACGGCATCGCGGCGAACATCATGCCGAGCCGGCCGAGGTACGGGATCCGCCGCGGCGACGGGTCGACGCCGATCACGGGCCAGTAGAAGACGTACCCGGCGAGCAGGAAGTGCGCGTTCATCGCCAGGTGCGCCCAGTGGTACTGCAGCGCGTTGTCGAACAGGCCGGAGAAGTACAGCGCGTAGAACGAGCCGACGAACAGCAGCAGCGCGACCACCGGGTGGGTGAGGAACCGCGACACCGGGGAGTGCACGAAGGCGACGAGCCACTCGCGCGGCCCGGGCGGGGCGTCCTTGCCCGCGGCCGGCAGGGCCCGCAGCGCGAGCGTCACCGGGCCGCCGAGCACGAACAGCACCGGCGCGACCATCGACAGCAGCATGTGGTTGCCCATGTGGACGCTGAACATCGCGGGCGCGTACCGGCCGATGCCCGACGACGTCGCCATCAGCAGCACCACGCAGCCGGCGATCCAGGCGATCGTGCGGCCGACCGGCCAGGTGTCGCCGCGGCGCAGCAGCCGCCGGACGCCGGCCAGGTACAGGCCGCCCAATACCAGTGCGAGCGTTCCGTACACCAGGTCGAAGCGGGTGTCGAAGAGCAGGCGCCACACCGTCGGCGCGCCGTCGAGGTCGTAGCCGATCAGCAGCTCGGTGGTGGACGGCTGGGTGACCGCGTCGGCCGGCGGTGGCGTCCTGGCCAGCCCGGACGCGATGCCGATGGTCACGAACATGATCAGGATCTCGACCGAGGCCAGGCGCAGCAGCTGGGCACCGCCCCGGCCGTCTGTGCCGTCCTTGAGGTTCGCGACGCCCTTTTCGCGCTGCTGGTGGCCGAACACCCCGAGCAGCAGCAGCGCGACCGTCTTGGCCACGACCAGCAGGCCGTAGTCGGTGGTGAACAGGTCGTTGAGGCCGATCCGGACCAGCGCGTTGACCGCGCCGGAGAGCGCCATCACGATCCAGCAGACCAGCGCCAGCTTGGAGAACCGCTGCGCGGCCAGGCTCAGGTGGCCCCCGCGCCGGTACCCCAGGGCCAGCAGCGCGACCAGGCCGCCGACCCACAGCGCGGCGGCGACCAGGTGGAACAGCAGGCTGTTGGTGGCGACGTCGTGCGAGCCGCCGCTGGCGGAGTGCCCGGTGACGGCGACCGGGACCATGCCGCCGACGGCCGCGAAGAACAGCACCGCCGTCCAGCCCCAGGACAGCGCGAGCCGGCAGCCGAGCGCGACGAGGACCGCGATCAGCGCCGTCCACAGCCACGCCTTGGGCTGTTCGATGGCGCCGACGAGGTCGAGCAGGGTCTGCGGGTCCAAGACCTCGCCGAACGGCTTCCCCGCGGTGTCGGCGGCGGTGAAGGCGACCGACAGCAGGGCCGCGGCGAACCACACCCAGGCGGCGATCCCCGCCGCGCGCAGGGCGCCGTAGCCCTCGGGCCCGAGCGTCCCCGACTTCTGTGGCGGCACCAGGAAGGCGGCCAGCAGCAGCGCCCCGACGCAGATCACCGACGCGCTTTCGGCCAGCACGCGCATGACGGTGATGCCGTACTTGGTGACCAGCCCAGGGTCGGGCAGGCCGGCGATGGCGTAGCCGGCGCCGCCGGTCAGCGCGATCAGGCCGATCGCGACCACGGCGGCCAGCAGGACGCCGACGACGAGCAGGGGCAGCACACTGGCCCGGCGCTGGGTGGGGACGTCGGATTTCGTGGCGGACACGCCCCTGAGGGTATGCCCCGCCCCGGTCAGGCCCGTGTGACGGGCAGGATGGGCGCCGTGAAGATGATCCTGCTGCGGCACGCCGAGTCGCTCGGCAACGTCGACGAGCTAGCCTACACGCGGATCCCCGACCACGCGCTGCCGCTGACGGAGAAGGGCGAGCGGGAGGCCCGCGCGGTGGCGCCGGAGATCGTGCGGCTGCTCGACGGCGCCCGGCCCGCGGTGTACGTCAGCCCGTACCTGCGCACCCGGGAGACGTTGCGGCTGCTGGACATCCGGGCATCGTGCGAACGGGTGGTGCCGGAACCGCGGCTGCGCGAGCAGGACTGGGGCAACCTGCAGGACCCGGCCGACCAGGAGGTCCAGAAGGCGCGGCGGCACGAGTTCGGGCACTTCTTCTACCGGCTGCCGTTCGGCGAATCGGGCGCCGATGTCGACGACCGCGTCGCGGCGTTCCTCTCGGACCTGCGGATGCGCGACGAAAGTCACCCGGAGACGGTGCTGATCGTCTCCCACGGGCTCACGCTGCGGCTGCTGTGCCGTCGTCTCTTCGGCTGGAGCATCGAGCTGTTCGAGTCCCTGTCCAACCCGGCGACCTGCGAATACCGCGTGCTGTCCGAGTCCGACGGGAAGTGGACGCTGGACCGTCCGTTCGCCCAGTGGCGGGACTCACCCGACGGGGAAACCCAGCTTTAGCGGCGCGGTCAGCACGACGCGGGTGCCGTGGCCGGGCGCCGAGTCGATGCGGGCGTCGCCGTCGATTTCGGCCATCCGCGCGTGGATCGAGTTCTCGATGCCGAAGCCGGCGCGGCGCGCGCCGAGGTCGAAGCCGGTGCCGTGGTCGCGGACGGACACCGTCAGGACGTCTTCGCGCTCTTCGAGGCACACCACGGCCTTCGCCGTCCTCGCGTGTTTCAAGGTGTTTCGCAGTGCTTCGCGGGTTGCGTCGTGAAGAGCGTTGACGACGGCTTCGGGGACGTCGGCCGGCTTCGCGAGCACGACGAGATCGACGCGGAGGCCGTCCGCCGTCATCTCGACCGCCAGCGCGCCGAGGCGGTGTTCGAGCCCGCCCGGCTCGGCGGGCGCGTCGCCGTCGAGGCTCAGCCGCAGGCGCAGGGCGTGCGCGCGGGCGGTGCGGCGGACCTGGTCGAGGCTGCCGCGCGGGTCGAGCGCGTCGCCGGGTGCGGGCAACGCGAGGGACTCCATCACCTGCAGGACGGTGTCGTGGACGTCGCGGCGGTGCCGTTCCCGCTCGGCGGCCCGGCCGCGCTGCTCGCCGAGGCCGAGCGCGAACCGCACGGAGCCGGCGACGAGCAGCACGATCGCCAGCGCCGTCACCGCGGCCGCGACCAGGGCGAGCAGGATCCACGTGGCGGGCGCCGACGTGCCCGAGACGGCGGCCATGCCGTACCGCAGGAGCAGCGCGCCGGCGATCGCGACGGCCCCCGCGGGCGCGCCGCGCAGCAGGGTCCAGACCATGACCGTGCCCATGATGTTCGGCCAGGCCAGCGTGAGCAGCTCGGGTGACTGCGCCGCGAACACGGCCGCGGCGAGACTCGTCACGAGCGTGTACGCGGTATCGGCGGCCAGCACCGGCCGGATCCCGGTGGCCCGGCGGAAGACCCAGGCCACTTCGAGCAGGTTGGGCACCAGGTAGAGGGCGATCGCGCCCCAGAGCACCGGCGCGCTCAGCGGACCGCCGGACCAGACGGCCTGCAGGAACAGCGCCAGCCGGAAGGCGACGGGCACCAGCACGAGCCGCGGGACGGCGTCCCGCACGAGCGTCAGCCCCGTCCCGCCGAACCGCCCGCTCCGGCCGGCGAGCGCCCCCGCGCCGCCGAGCAGCACAACTCTCACGACGTCCTCCCCGGATCAAGGCGCCCCCGCCTTGATCAGCCGACCTGAAATTGAAACGTCGCCGTATTCATTTCAGTTTACCGACGGGGTTCAGCTTGCCTGGCGCACCACGAGGCTGTCAACGCCCCGGGCGTGGCGGAAACGCCGGTTGCGGCACGGATTTCGTGTCCGGAACGGCTACCGGCCGACCATCGCGTCCGCTTCCTCCCGCCGTCGCGACCGCCGGGCGGCGACCGCGGCCGGGAGGATCAGCGCGGCGACGACCGCGACGAACACGAACGCCACGCTGTAGTCGGTCACCTGCGCGATGCCGCCGATGATCGGCGGGCCGGCGAGGAAGCCGGTGTAGGCGATGGCCGTGACGAAGCCGAGCTCGCGCTCGCCGCCGGAGCCGTCACCGCGCTTCCCCGCGTCACCGGCGAGGCCGAGTGCCATCGGGAAGGACGCGGCGAGACCCGCGCCGGCCAGCGCGAACCCGGCGAACCCGACGGCGGCGACCGGGATCGCGGCCGCGGCGACCAGCCCGGCGGCGGCGAGCGTGGCACCCGCGGCGAGGCAGCGGGTCGGGCCGAACCGGCGTTGCGCCCACGGGGCCGCCAGCCGGGTCAGCGCCATGACCAGCTGAAACCCGGCGAAGGCGAGTGCCGCGGCCCCTTGCCCGACCCCGCGTTCGGCCGTCATGAGCAGGGCCGACCAGTCCGACGACGCGCCTTCCGCGATGGCCGAGCACAGCGCGACGGCGGCGAGCAGCCACAGGACGGGACGGCGGATCGGCGCGCGGCCGGGCGGCACGGCGGGCGTTTCGGCGTGCTCGGGGCGGCTGCCGGGGACGGCGCGGACCACGACCAGCAGCACGGCGACGGCGACGACCGCGGCCACGCCGAGGTGCCGGGCGGGCGACCACCCGTGCCCGGCGGCCAGGCCCGCGGCCAGCGAACCGGCGAGCGCCCCGAAGCTGAAGCCCGCGTGGAAGACGGCCATGACCGGCTTGCGCAGCCGCCGTTCGACGGCGACCGCGGCGACGTTCATGGCGACGTCGAGCATCCCCACGCTCACGCCGATGACCAGCAGCGCCCCGGCGAGCAGGGGCACGTTCGGCGCGAGCCCGACGAGGACGAGCGAGACGGCGGCCAGCGCGGTGCTCCCGGCGACGACGGCGCGGGCACCGGCCCGTTCGATGAGCCGCCCCGAAACCGAGGCGGCCGCGAGCATCCCGACGCTGGCGCCGAGCAGGGCGAGGCCGAAAACCCCGGGTGAGGCGTGCACCTGGGCGGCCAGCGCGGGCGTGCGCGACGCCCACGAGCCGAGCGCGAGCCCGTTGAGGGCGAACACGGTGAACACCGCGATCCGGTCCCGCATGGGTCCCCCTTTCGTGTCTTCCAGCGTGACTTAAGCGCTTCAGAAAGTCCACCGGGTTGCGGCTAGACTGCGCGGATGACCCGGCGCCGCCGTCCCACGCTCGACGACGTCGCCGGCGCCGTGGGCGTCTCGCGCGCCACGGTTTCGAACGCCTACAACCGCCCCGACCAGCTGTCCGCCCGGCTGCGTGACCAGGTCCTGCGGGTGGCGGCCGAGCTGGGCTACCCCGGTCCGGACCCGACGGCCCGTAGCCTGGCGACCAGCCGCACGGGCGCGATCGCCGTCCTGCTGGACACGTCGCTGTCGATGGCGTTTTCCGACCCGGCCCTGTACCTGACCCTGGACGCGCTGGCGCGGGTGATCGACCCGCGCGGGCACGCGTTGCTGCTCCTGCCCGGCGGCGTTTTCGGCGGTCCCGCGCCCGACCGGGTGCGCACGGCGCAGGCCGACCTCGCGATCGTGTACTCGCTGCCCGACGGCGCTCCGTCGCTGGACGCGGTGCGCACGCGCGGGTTGCCGCTCGTGGTGATCGACCAGCCGCTGCTGCCCGGGACGGCGCGAGTCGGCTGCGCGGACCGGCTCGGGGCGGCGCTGGCCGCGCGGCACCTGCTGGACCTGGGGCATCGGCGGTTCGGGATCTTCGCCGCGTGCAGCCACCTCACGCCCGGCGGCGGCCGGCTGAGCGTGGCGGAGGCGTTGCAGGCGCCCTTCCACGACGTCCGCGAGCGGCTGGGCGGCTACCTGGACGAGCTGGGGTCGTGCCCGGTCGTCGTCGAGGAGGCGGCGGGGTTGAGCGCGGAGAGCGCGATGGCGGGGGCGTTCGCGCTGCTGGCGGCGTCACCGCGGCCGACGGCGGTGCTGTGCATGTCCGACCAGCTGGCGCTGGCGGTGCTCGCCGCGGCCCGTGAGCTGGGGATCAGCGTGCCGGGCGAGCTGTCGGTGGCCGGCTTCGACGACAGCCCGCCGGCGTCGTGGTCGTCGCCGCCGCTGACGACGGTGCGGCAGGACCTCGCGGCCAAGGGCCGGATCGCCGGGGAACTGGCGCTGGACCTGCTGGACCTGCTGGACGACGGCTCGGCGCCGGCGCCGGTCGAGGTGCCGGTTTCGCTGGTGGTGCGGGGCAGCACGGGGCCCGCCTAGCACCGCCTCCGGCATTCCGCAAGGCCTTCCTCGGCGGCTGTGGACAACCTTTCCGCCGCCGGGCAGTTGTCCACAGAATCGAAATTGCGGGCTGACAAACCCGCACCCCAGGGTCAATCTGGAATCACACGTTCACCGCGGCCCGCACGGGCCGCGATTCCGGAGGGGAAATCCACCATGTCTTCACGTCGTCTTCGTTCGCGCCTGCCGCACTTGCTGGTCCTGGCCGTGGTCGGGCTGCTGACCAGCGCCGGAGCCGCCCAGGCGGCCCCGAACCAGGCCGACCCGGGGTGCCGGAAGGGCGAATTCTGCGTGTGGTCGGCGGACCAGTACGGCGGCGAGCCGGAAAGGTTCGACCTGCGCACGGTGAATCCAGGGGAATGCATTCCCCTGCCCGAGGGATTCGACGGCTCCTCGTTCGTGAACCGCATGACACGCGACGTCACGGTGTACCAGGACGACGAATGCTCGACCGAGGGAGATTTCGTCACCTACCCCGGCGGCGGCACGTACGTCCCGGACGCCCCGTTCCTGGTCCGGGGCATCCAGATCTGGGAGTGAGGACCACGAGCTGGGTCCGAGCCCGCCGCCAGCTCCAGGAAAGAGCCGGCTCGCGGCGGCGGCCGGGCCCGTACGGGGCCGCTGCCCCCGACAGCGGCCCCACCCCGTGGGCGCGCCTCAGCGGCGGGGCGCGCCCACGGGCCCCAGGGGTCTCGTTTCGAGGCTGTGGGCGCCTGACCCTTTCGCCGGCCCGCGCTCCGGCCCGTTCGGTGCTCACGAGGGCGAGCAGGCCACTGCACCTCGATCTCGCGGCGCGGGGGATGCCACTCCGGCTGGCTGCCGGCCGGTCCGGCCGGGGCTCTCGAGGGGCGAGTCCCGGCCGGGTACCGCGGGGGCGAGCCAGAGCCTTCCAATCTCTGGGTCGCAGGTTCGAGCTCCGAGCGCCGCAGGCACACTCCGGGTCACGAGGCAGGTCCGATCCCTGCCGAGGCGTCGCGGAGCCCGTACCGGGCGATGCCGGTCGCAGCCGGGGAGGCGTCCGCGGCGGCGAACCGTCGAATTACGTCTAACGAGACCTGAAACGATTCGCCGGTGTCGAACGATCGAGAGGTTGGCGACGACTAAGCTGCCCGTGCCGGGCGACCGGCACGATCGGCAGCAGGCCGTCGGCGCGGGCCCTCGTAGCTCAGCTGGATAGAGCAAGAGCCTTCTAATCTCTAGGTCGCAGGTTCGAGTCCTGCCGGGGGCGCCACCAGGGAAGACGCCGTGCGCGAGCTGCGCACGGCTTCCCCTGGCCACGTGACCGGCCCCACATCCGAAGGCCTCCCGGTGCTCCCACTGTGGACGGTGGCCTGTCCGCGCCGGAGTCCGGAAGTCGCACCGTGCGAGCGTCCGAGTGGCGCAACCGCCCTTCGCCTCAGCCTTGTCGCAACAATCTTGTTATCCGGGCGGCAAACTGCAATCGAGCCGTCACACCGAGCAATGTTCCCGTCAACCTGACACGCCGACTCGTCCGGCGTACCCGCGGAGGCCCACCATGCCCGAACCCGAACCCCGACACCGCCGACGGCGCACCAACCAAGCGGCCCGCAACGTCTTCGCCGAAGCCCGGCGCGCCGGCCTCGTCCAGCGCCACCTCAGGAAGCTCCACTACCTGCGCCTCCACTCCCACACCGGACCACTCCCCGACCCCGGTCCACCCCCGCCCGTCGCAGGCGCCCCACCGTCCACTTCGGAGACGCCCACCCCACGACCGTCCACACCGGAGGCAGCCTGATCCCGACACTCCACTTTGGACACAAAGCCCATGCGACGACGAAGGGAGGCCGTATACCTCACGAGGCGACCCACGCGCATCTTCCATCTTGCTGTCCTCGGTCACGGGCACCCGAACCCCACCCCGAGGTGGTATTCCCCGCCGAGAAACAGCATCATGGAAGAACGCGGCCCGCCCGGGCCGGACGAAGGCGGAGGACTTCCGGTGTCAGATTCGATGGGGAGAAAGCTGCTGAACGCCGTCGAGCGGTCGGCGGGCTACAGCCACTCCGGCTACCTGCTGAACGGGCTCACCGGACCGGGACCGTTCGCCGCGCCGGAGTACCTCGCGCCCGTCTGGCACCCCGACCTGCGCCTGTCTCCGCAGCTCAGCCGCCAGGAACGCGAGGCCTTCGAGGGCATCATCGCCTGGCTCCGCTGACGCTCCAGCCCCTCGGCGCCCGGGCTCCCGCACCTCAGCCGAGGTCTCCCGGGGCGGCGGGCGGCCGGGTCGCCGGCACTCCCGCGGCTGGAGCAGGCCCTCCCCCTGCGTGCAGGACACGCAGCCGCGGGTCGGCTCGAGCGTGACCAAGCATCACCCGGCCCGGCCGGCCGAGGTCACCAACGCGAACCGGCACTCCAGGGGCACTCAGGCGCCCAACGGCTGGCCCGCGCACCAACGCGAACCGGCACTCCAGGGCACTCAGGCGCCCAACGGCTGGCCCGCGCACCAACGCGAACCGGCACTCCAGGGCGCTCAGGCGCCCTCGGCTGGCCCGCTCGACGGCGGCCGCAAGGCTGGCCCGGCCGACACCGGCGGGAAGGCTGGGCCGCGCCAGCGGCCGCAGCGGTGGGCCGCGCGACGGCGGCCCACCGCTCAAGCGCCTGGGCTGTGCCCTCCGCCGCCAACGCGGCCCCTCAAGCGGCCTGGGCTGTGCCCTCCTCCGCCAGCTCCACCAGGCTCTCCGCCACCTCGGCCGGCGTCGGCTGGGCCGCCGACTCCGCCGCCAGCATCTCCGCTGCCCGGCGGTAGCCCGGCCTCTCCAAAATCGCGGCGCACTCGCGCGCGATGGCCTCCGGGGCGATCTCGTCCGGCAGCAACCGCACCCCCGCACCCGCGCGGGCGACCGACTCGCCGTTGTCGAACTGGTCGTCGAACACCGGCAGTACCAGCTGGGGCAAGGCCGCCTCGATCGCCGTCAGTGCCGTGCCCTGGCCGCCGTGGTGGATCACTGCGTCGCAGGTTGCGAATACCGGGGACAACGGCATCCGGCCCACGTGGCGGACCGATTCCGGCAACGGGGGCCAGCCTGCCGCGATGCGGTCGTCCACCGCCACCACCAGCTCCACGTCCAGATCCGCCAGCGCGGCCACGATGTCCGCCACGCTCTCCGCCACCTGGCTGCGCCCCGTGCGGGGCACGACCGTGCCCAGCGTCAAGCACACCCGGGGCCGGCGACGGCGGCGCAGGACCCAGTCCGGCACCCGGGCCTCGCCGTTGTACGCCAGGGGGCGGATGCCCGTGTGGGCCGCCGCGTGGGGGAGGCGCAACGACGGTGGCCACGGGTTCAGGACCGCCGCCGGCCGGGGAAGGAGGTCCAGGCCCCTGGCCGCCAGCTGGACCGACAGCTCCGTTGCCGCTCCCCAGCGGTACTCCGGGAGGGCCGCCACCCCCCAGTGCAGCTCCACCTGGGGGATTCCGAGGCTCCACGCCGCGATCGGGCCCGCGAACTCGGCCCGCTCGCTGACCACCACGTCCGGCCGCCACGCGCGCATCGCCACCGAGGTGCCCGGCAGGGCCCGCGCCGCCATGCGGCCGAACACCCGGCCGTGGGCCGTTCGCTGCTCGGCCAGGCCCTCGCTCGGGCGGTCGTCCGCCACCAGGTCGGCGAACCGCTCCGCCGGACCCGATGACGTGCCCGGCAGGCCCGATCCGAGCACCGTCGGGACGAAGTGCTCCGCGCTCAGCACCAGCACCTCGTGCCCCGCCGCGCGGCAGGCCCACGCCAACGGGACCAACGGGAAGAAGTGACCCGGCAGGGCCACGGTCGTGAACAGGATCCGCACAACAGCCCCCGGCCGCGGTCTCAGTACGTGACGACGGCGCGGAACCGCACCTCGCCCTTGCCGACCTTGCGGACGGCTTCGGCGACGTCTTCGGCCGCGAACGTCTCCACCAGCGGCTTGACCTTGCCCGCCGCCACCAGGTCGAGTGCCTCGCGCAGGTACTCCGTGCCGTTGTGGGTCGCGCCGATGATCCGCTGGCCCAGCCCGAAGAACGGCAGCATCGGCGGCAGCGTGAACGGCTCCGTCACGTCGATGCCCGCCAGGACCAAGCGGCCGTTGACGTTCAGGCCCGTCATCGCGTCCGCGGCCGCGCGGTAGGACGTGCCCGTCACGAGCACCACGTCGGCGCCGCCCGCCGCGCGCAGTTCCTCGCCGTTCGACACCACCGTGCTCGCGCCCAGCTCGCGGGCCAGGTCGTGCTTCTCCGGCGAGCTCGTCACCGCGATCGTGTCGAAGCCGCACGCGCGGGCGTACTGCACCGCGAGGTGGCCCAGGCCGCCGATGCCGACCACCGCGACGCGCTCGCCCGGCTTCGGGTCCGCCGACCGCAGGGCGCTCCAGCTCGTGTACCCCGCGCACAGCACCGGGACCGCGAGCTCCGGGGACAGGTGGTCGGGGATCAGCACCGTCTGGTCGGCCGCGACCACGATGTACTCGGCCTGTCCACCTTGGACGGTGAACCCGGTGGACACCGGGGCCGCGCAGGCGAACGCCGCACGGGCCGACAGCGGAAGACCGAGCCGGCAGTAGTCACAGCTGCCGCAGGTGCCGCGGATCCACGTGGTGCCGACGACGTCGCCGACCTGCCGGCTGGTGACCGCGTCGCCGACCGCCACCACCTCGCCAACCGGCTCGTGCCCGGGGATCGCCGGGTCGAACGCCGGGAACGGCAACATGCCCTTGGTGACCAGGACGTCGTTGGAGCAGATGCCGGAGGCGCGCACCCGGATGAGCACGTCGGCCGGGCCGGGCTCGGGGGTCGGTACCTCCCGCAGCTCCCACTCCTCGTTGACCCCGGGAATCACCGCAGCCTTCATGACCATCATCCTCACTCCGACGCCGGGACGCTTACCGACAACCGTGCCAGAGCGGCGGCGCCAAGCCGTCTTCCCGGCTGCGGGGTTTCAGGCCGCGCGGGCGACGCCGATGCGGCGGCCGGTGCACTCGCGCACGGCGGAGATCACGCGGTCGACGTCCGCGTCCGACAGCGACTGGTGCATCGGCAGCAGCAACGTCTTCGCCGCGGCCGCTTCGGCGCCGGGGAGGACCGCCGACGAGCCGTACGCCGGGACCTGGTGCAGCAGCGGGTAGCGGAAAGTCGTGTAGACGCCCAGTTCGTACAGGTCGCGCGCGACCTGGTCGCGGATGCCGCCGTCGAACTGGAGCCAGTACATGTAGTACGACGACGTGTGGCCCGCCGGGAGGGGCGGGGGGACGCGCAACCCGGCGACGTCCGCGAGGCCCGCGTCGTAGGCCTCCGCGACTTCGCGGCGGCGGGCGATGAAGCCGTCGAGCCGGCTCAGCTGGACGTTGCCGATCGCGGCGAGCACGTCGTTCGTCGTGGAGCGGCGGGAAAACGACGTCACGTCGAAGTCCCACCAGCGGGTCTGGGCGCGCATCGCCTGGTCGTACCCGCTGCGCTGCTCCATCCCGAGGTAGGCGATCTTGGGCGCGCGGGCGGCCAGCTCCGGGTCGCGCACGCACAGCATCCCGCCGTCCACGGTGACCACGATCTTGCCGTGGTCGAAGCTCCACACGCCCATGTCGCCGAAGGTGCCGCAGCTCTGACCGTCCACAGTGGAGGCGATGGCGACGGCGGCGTCCTCGATCAGGTGGATGCCGCGGTCGCGGCACAGCTGGGCGATCTGCTTCACCTCGCCGGGATACCCGCCGTAGTGCAGGATCAGCACGGCCTTCGTGCGCTCGGTGAGCACCGCCTCGATGTCCGACACGCGCGGGTTCAGGGTCGCCTCGTCGACGTCGCAGAACACCGGCACGGCGCCGCGGGACGCGATCGCGTTGCCCGCGCCGACGAAACTCGGCGTCGGCAGCACGACTTCGTCGCCCGGGCCGATCTCGAGGAGCTCCATCGCGATGAACGTCGCCTCGGTGCACGAGTTCGTCGACGTCACGTGATCGGCGTCGACGCCGATGTGCCGTGCGAAAGCCGACTCGAACTGCTGCGTGCGGGCGCCGCGGCCGATCCAGTTGCTCTCGAACACCTCCCGGACCGCCGCGAGCTCCTGCTCGCCCAGCGCCGGCTGCATGACGTTGATCATGGGCTCCATCGGGGACTCCTCCGCATGGCTCGTTCACGGGACGGTCCGGCCGGACCGCTCGCGCGATCCGGCCGGACCAAGGGTTTTCCAGACCGTCAGGCCTGGGCCGCCTCCGCGGAGGTCTCCCCTTCCGGGGCACCTTCCGGCGCGGCCTCCGGCGGCGGGCCCGTGGGCGGCGCCGGCGGGACCGGGATGTGCCGGAGGGTGGCGAAGGCCAGCGCGGCCAGGGCCACGAACACGACCGCGCAGATGCCCGCGGTGGTGTTCAGGGCGCTGGTGAACGCGCTGCCGGCCGCGTTCAGCAGGTCCTGCGCGACGTTCGGCGGCTGGGAACCCGCCGCCTGGACCGCGCTGGTGATGCTCTCGCGGGTGGCGTCCGCGGCCGGGCCGGTGACGCTGGCGGGCACGGTCAGGTGGCTGTGGTAAGCCGCCGTCGCGATGCTGCCCAGCGCGGCGATGCCGAGCGCGACGCCCAGCTCACCACCGGTCGACTGCAGCGAAGCCGCCGACCCCATCTTCTCCGGCGGGGCCGAGCCCATGACGACCTTGTTGACCAGGACGCCGATCGGGCTGCCGCCGAGGAAGATGATGCTCGAGCCGACGATCAGCACGGCCACGCCCGAAGTCGTGTCGTACAGGCTCAGCACCACCATGCCGACCGCGGCGACGAGCATGCCGACGATCAGGATGACGCCGGGCTTGACCTTCAGCGAAAGCGGGTTGGTGGCCTGGATGCCGACCACCATGATCACGGCCGGGATCAGCAGCAGGAGCGCGGACTTCAGGGCCGAGAAGCCCTCCACCTCCTGCAGGTGCTGGGTCACCAGCAGGCCCGTGCCGCCCTGGATCGCGGCGAACAGCAGGCCGAGGATCAGACCGCCGGAGACGGCCTTGATCGCGAACAGGCGAACGTCGAGCAGCGGGTTCGCCAGCTTGCGCTGCCGGACCACGAACGCCACGCCGAAGATGATGCCCGCCACGGCCACCAGGACCGGCGCGACCGCCCAGCCGGAGCGGACGACCTCCTTGAGGCCCCAGATGAACGGCAGGATCGCCAGCAGCGACAGCGCGACGCTGACCAGGTCGAGCTTGCCCGCCTGGGGGTTCTTGAACTCGGGCAGCAGGATCGGCCCGAACACCAGCACGAGCACCATGATCGGCACCGCGAGCAGGAAGACCGAACCCCACCAGAACGAGGCCAGCAGCAGACCGCCGACCACCGGGCCGAGGGCGATACCGGCCATCATCGAGGTGGCCCAGACACCGATCGCGGCACCCATCTGCTTCGGGTGCTGGAACATGCCCATGATCAACGCGAGCGTCGACGGCATGATCGTCGCACCCGCGATACCGAGCAGGGCGCGGATCACGATCAGCATCTCGGGGTTGGTCGAGAAGGCCGCGACCGCGGAAAGGATGCCGAAGGCCGTGGCGCCGGTCACCAGGACCTTCCGCCTGCCGATCCGGTCACCGAGCGTACCCATGGTCACCAGGAACCCGGCGATCAGGAAGCCGTAGATGTCGGTGATCCACAGCTGCTCGGTGCTGCTCGCGCCCAGGTCAGCGCTCAGGTGCGGGAGCGCGAGGAACAGGACGTTGATGTCCATCATCGTCAACATCGTGGGGAGGGCGAGCACCGCCAGCCCCCACCACTCCCGCCGCCCGGCCAAGGGCGGCGCGCCGTTACCGGTCACTTTTCATCATCCTCTCTCCATCAAAGCCGCCGGCCAACCGAGGGATCACAAAGGCCAGACGCACAAGGCGTTGTGACTTCGAGGTCGGTTCGTACGGTGAGTAACTGTCCCAGAGTCCGCTTGTCACGGGCATCTTCCGAAATGCGGTGCGACCCCCGCCGGGAACCGGTGGCCGGGACTGTGCGTTCTCACTGTTTTCACCGGGCGTTCCACGCCCTGACCTGCGACAGCGAATTCCTGCGGCGGGCCGGGGCGGGACAGCGAAATCGTCGGCTCAGATGTAGGCGGTGTCCGGTTCCAAACCGCACAGAATACGACCATACAATTCCGCGGCCGTAGTGGGGTTGATCAACGCGTGCAGGCTCGCGGCCTGCAGGTCGTGCAGGATGCCCTGGATCGGCACGTGCTGGTAGATCGACGCGCCGCCGGCGCCGGCGGCGAGGATGTCGACGGCCTCCTTGGCCAGCTTGCAGACCTCGCCGACGTCGGCGCGGTTGCGGGCGCGCTCCTCGAGCGTCCACGGCACGCCCTCGATCGCCTTGGTGTCCACAGTGGACGTGATGCGGCGGGCGTGGAACTCGGCCTGGTCGATCTTCTGCGCCGCCTCCGCGACCTGCAGGTGCGTGACCGCCGCGTCCGACTGCTTCGTGTACGCGGTGTAAGCGATCCGGCGGCCCGGCAGCCACTCCAGGAAGTTCTCCATGGCCGCGCGCGCCAGGCCGAGGAGGGTGCCGACGCTGCTCGCGCCCGCCACCGGGACCAGCGGCGCGCGGTAGATCGGGATCCGCGCGTTGCGCTCGGAGACGGTGTTGCCCTGCACGACCGTCGGCATCGGCAGCGCCCGCTCGGCCGGGACGAACACGTCCTGCGCGATGGTCGTGACGCTGCCGGAGCCCTTGAGGCCGACGGCGTACCAGTCGTCGACGACCTGCAGGTCCGCCATCGGGACCAGGGCCATCAGCGGGTACGGCTCGCTGCCGTCGCCCGGGTCGAGGATGGCGATGATCTCCTGCCACTGCGCGTGCGGCGCGCCGCTGATGAAGCTCCACTTGCCGTTGACGATGAAGCCACCGGCGACGGTCTTGGCGAAGGCCGTGGGGCTGAGCGTCCCGCACACCCGGACGTCCGGGGTGGAGAACACCTCCTCCTGCACCTCCTCGGGGAACATGCAGACCATCCAGCCCGGGATGGAGTAGACCGAAGCGACCCACGACGCGGAGCCGTCGCCGCGGCCGAGCTGGGTCGCGACCTCCATCAGCGTGGTCGTGTCCGCCTCGTAGCCGCCGAAGCGGGCGGGGACGCGGAGCTTGAACACGCCGGCGTCGGCGAGCGCGTCGATCGTCTCCTCGGTGAGCCGGCGGTCCTGCGCGGCCTTGCCCGCGTTCGCGCGCAGCAGCGGGACCAGCCCGGCGGCGCGTTCGACGAGCTGGGCCCGGGTCGGAAGTGGGGTGCTCGGCACCTGGACCTCCACGGTGTGACGGACTACGGAGGCCCGGCCGGGCGGCTCCGGGCGCAACAGGACGCCGCGCGCGCTCCCGACGGTGGCACCCGGCCGGGAACGCGCGCACCTCGCGGAATGCGGCCGGACGCGGCCGCGCAATCCGGAAGAGCCACCGGAAGGCCAAGCGGAAAGACGCGCGGGCCGCGGCGCCCGGCCCAGACTGGCGCCAAACCGTCCGTGACCGGAGGATGCGCATGCGAGTCACCATCGACCGGCTGGCCGTGCCCGGCGCGAGCCTCTACTACGAGGTCCGCGGCGCCGGCCCGGCGCTGCTGATCATCCCCAGCGGCAACGGCGACGCCGCGCCGTTCGTACCGCTGGCCGAGACGCTCGCCGACGAGTACACGGTGATCACCTACGACCGGCGCGGGTTCTCCCGCAGCCCGCTCGACGGCCCGGTCGGCGACGACCGGCTCACCGACGACGCCCACGACATCGGCGCCCTGCTGCGCCACCTCGCCCCCGGCCCGGCCGCGGTGTTCGGGTCGAGCTCCGGCGCGATCGTCGCGCTCGCCACGCTCGAGCGGCACCCCGACCTGGTGCACACCGTCGTCGCGCACGAGCCGCCGCTGGCGTCGGTGCTGCCGGACGCCGAACACTGGCTCGGGTTCTACTCCGAGCTGTACGAGGTCTACCGGCGCGAGGGCGTCGACGCCGCGCGCAAGGCGTTCCGGGCCGGGATGGGCATGGACACCACGACGAAGCCGCCGCGGCGCACCGAGCTGCCGCCGGACGAGCTGGCCGAGATGCTCGGGCGGATCCGGCGCAACCACGTGTTCTGGTTCGAGCACGAGCTGAAGCCGTACCCGGCCTACCGCCCGAACCTGCGGCTGCTGAAGTCCTTTTCGGACAAGCTGGTGCTGGCCGGCGGCGACGCGCGCGACACCTTCCCGTACCGGCCCAACACGGTCTTGGCCGAGCACACCGGGAACACGATCGTGCACCTGCCGGGCGGGCACGTCGGGTACGTCACCCACCCCGACGAGTTCGCCGCGGCCCTGCGCGAGGTCGTCCGCCCCTGACCCGCCCCGCCCCCCGCGCCCGGACATGCCGCGGAGGGAGGGGGCACTTTTACGTGAAAGTGCCCCCTTCTTCCTCGTGGAGGCGCAGGAGCGTGTACGCCGAGACCGTGGTGTTGTCGCGGATGCCGCCCGAGCGGATCAGGGACTCGAACTCCGCCCGCGCGCACCAGCGGTGGCGCATGTCCTGTTCCTCGTGCTCGCGCTCCGGCACGCCCTGCACCAGGTCCGTCGCCAGGAACACCGTGCACATCTGGCCGCTGGCGCCGTGCCACGCCGCCAGCCTGCCGATCGGGACCATCGACGCCGCCCGCAGGCCGGTCTCCTCCGCCAGTTCGCGGTGGGCCAGCTCGAGCTGGTCGCCCCCGCGGCGGCCGGGGAAGCACCCCTGCGGGAACTCCCAGTACCGCGCCTCGAGCGGGTACCGGTACTGGTCGACGAGGTGGAAGCCGCCGCGCTCGGCCGCGATCACCACGGCGAAGTCGGGGCGGTCGATCACCGAATAGATGCCGCGGGAGCCGTCGGGGCGCTCGATGCCGTCTTCGCGCACGCTCAGCCACGCGTTCTCGTACACCAGCCGGGAGGAGATCTGCCGGATCATCGGGAGATCGGCGGCTTCAGCCATGCCCACCACGATAAGCGGGCCGGGCCGCCGGAGCTTCTCTGGCGGTGCGGCGCAAGCAACAGAGGAGACGCGACCGGCGCCGCGGCGCGCGGACCATGGTCGGCGGGGAGATCCGCCGTCGGCGCGCGTTCGCCCCCCGACGAGTTCGAGCAGGACCCGGCCCGCGTGCCGGTCCCGGAGGCAGTATCACCCGATTGGAGACGCGGATGCGTTTTCTGCCCGATCAAGACCGGTTCCGAGTGGCGGTGATCGGTTTCGGCTACGTCGGCTCGTGCATCGCCGCGACGCTGGCCGACCGCGGGTTCGACGTCGTCGGCGTCGACACCGACCCACGCCTGGTCGACGAGCTGGCGCGCGGCCACTGCCGGTTCGCCGAAGAGGGGCTCGCCGAGCTGATCTTCCGCGGCCTCGCCGACGGGAACCTGCGTGTCACCACGGACATCGCCGAAGCGGGCGAGGCCGACGTCATCCTGATCGCGGTCGGCACCCCGGTGCGCGAAGACGGTTCCCTCGCCGAAGAGCAGCTGCGCGGCGCCTGCCGGGCGCTCGGCGAGCACCTGCGGCCGGGCCAGCTGGTCGTGCTCAAGAGCACCGTGCCGCCGGGCACCACGCGCGGCATCGTGCTGTCGCTGCTCGAGGAGGAGAGCGGCCTGCTCGGCGGGGTCGACTTCGGCCTGGCGTTCACCCCGGAACGGCTCGCCGAGGGCACGGCCCTGCGCGAGCTGCGGACGTTCCCGATCGTGGCCGGCGGCCTCGGCGCGGAGAGCGAGGCCGCGGCGGAGGAGTTCTGGCGGCGCGCGCTCGGGGTCGAGGTGATCCCGCGCGACTCCCTGGAGGCGGCCGAGATCGTCAAGCTGGCCAGCAACTGGTGGATCGACCTGAACATCGCGCTGGCCAACGAGCTCGCGATGTTCTGCGCGCTCTACGGTGTCGACGTGCTCGACGTGATCACCGCGGCGAACACCATCCCCAAGGGCGCGGGCAACGTGAACATCCTGCTGCCCAGCGTCGGCGTCGGCGGTTCCTGCCTGACCAAGGACCCGTGGATGGTGTGGCGCTCGGCCGAGCGGCACGGCCTGCCGATCCGGACCGCGCCGGCCGGGCGCGAGGTCAACGCCGGGATGCCGGAGTACACCGCGCAACTGGCCATCGACGAGCTGGTGCGCCAGGGCAAGAACCCCACCCGCAGCAAGGTGGCGGTGCTCGGCCTGGCCTTCAAGAACGACACCGGCGACCTGCGGGCCACCCCGACCGTCGGCGCGGTGAAGACGCTCGCCAAGGCCGGCCTCACGGTGTCCGTCCACGACCCGCTGGTCGACCCGGACGCGGCCGAGGAGCTGTTCGGGATCCGGCCCACCGCGAGCCTCGAAGAGGCCGTGCGCGACGCGGACTGCCTCGCGATCCTGGCGCTGCACCGCGACTTCCACGACATCGACTTCGCCGCGTTGCCCGTCGCCGCGCACTGCCTGGTCCTCGACGGCCGCGCGTACTACCCGAAGGAAAAGATCGACGAGCTGCGTGCCGCGGGTTACGTCTACCGCGGCATCGGCCGCGGTGACGCCATCCCCGGCACGCCGACCGAGACGGAGACCGGCCGATGAACAGCCCTAAGCACGCCGTCGTCACCGGTGGGTCCGGTTTCGTCGGGTCGCACCTGGTCGAGCGCCTGGTCGACCGCGGTGACCGGGTGACCGTCCTGGACGTCGCGCCGCCGCGCGTCCCGGTCGAGGGCGTCCGGTACATCAGCGGCGACCTGCGCGACACCACCAAGCTGGCGGAGGCGATCCGGCCCGGGGTCGACGTCGTCTACCACCTGGCCGCGGTCGTCGGCGTCGACCAGTACCTGGCGCGCCCGCTCGACGTCATCGACATCAACTACGCGGCCACGCGGTCCGTGCTCGACCTCGCGCTCGAAGCGGGCGCGAAGGTCGTGCTGGCCAGCACCAGCGAGGTCTTCGGCAAGAACCCGGCGGTGCCGTGGCACGAGGACGGCGACCGCGTGCTCGGCGGCACGTCGCACGACCGGTGGTCCTACTCCTCGAGCAAGGCGCTGGCCGAGCACCTGACGTTCGCGTTCGTCCGCCAGCGCGGGCTCGACGCGACGATCGTGCGCTACTTCAACGTCTACGGCCCGCGGCAGCGGCCCGCCTACATCGTGAGCCGGTCGATCCACCGGGCGCTCAACCGGCGTTCGCTGGTCGTCTACGACAAGGGCGTGATGACGCGCTGCTTCACCTACGTCGACGACGCGATCGAGGGCACGCTGCGCGCCGCCGACCACCCGGACTCGTCCGGGCAGGCGTTCAACATCGGCAGCATGGTCGAGACCACCGTGGGCGAGGTCGTCCGGCTGGTCGGCGAGCTGACCGGCGCGACCGACGTCGTCGACGTCGACACCGGCGTCAAGCTCGGCGCGTCCTACGAGGACCTGGCGCGGCGCGTGCCGAACAACGCCAAGGCGGCCGCGATCCTCGGCTGGCGCCCGGAAACGGCGTTGCGCGACGGGCTGACCAAGACCGTCGAGTGGGCGCGCGGCGCGGACTGGTGGCTGGCGCAGGACGACAAGGGCGCGGAGTGAGGATTCGATGACCACCAACAGTGAGGGCCAGTCCATGGGTACGAAGTGTCGGGTGTGCGACGGCCGCGTGGTCGAGTTCGTCGACCTCGGTGACCAGCCGACAGCGAACGGCTTCCTGCTCCCCCACGAGGTCGAGGGCGAGTTCCGCTTCCGGCTCGCGGTCGGGGCGTGCGAGGACTGCACGATGGTGCAGCTGATGGAGGAGGTGCCGCAGGAGCTGCGCTACCACGCCGGCTACCGGTACCAGGCCTCCGGCTCGGCGGGGCACCGCAAGCACTTCCGGACCGACGCGGAGTGGTTCCTGGCCAACGAGCTGACCGGGCCGGACCCGTTCATCGTCGAGATCGGCTGCAACGACGGCGTCATGCTGTCGACGATCGCCGAAGCGGGCATCCGCCACCTCGGGGTGGAGCCGTCCGGGAACGTCGCGGACCTGGCGCGCGCCAAGGGCGTCCAGGTGCTGTCGGCGTTCTTCGACGCGGACACCGCGGCCGCCGTCCGCGGCGCCCACGGCGCGGCCGACGTCATCTTCGGCGCCAACACGATCTGCCACATCGCGCACGTCGAGTCGCTGTTCCGCGGCATCGACGCGCTGCTGTCGGACAACGGCATCTTCGTGTTCGAGGAGCCGTACCTCGCGACGATCATCGAGGGCATGGCGTTCGACCAGATCTACGACGAGCACGTGTTCTACTTCAGCGCCGGCTCGGTGCGCGCGATGGCGGAGCGGTTCGGCTTCGAGCTGGTCCACGCCGAGCACATCGACATGCACGGCGGCGAGGTCCGGTACACGATCGCCCGCCCGGGCGCGCGCACGCCGTCGGCCTCGCTCGACGCCCTGCTGGCCGAGGAGGAGGCGGGCAAGCTCTCGGAGCCGCTGACGTTCGCGCGGTTCGGCCGCAACGTCGAGCGCATCCGCGACGACCTCGTCGGGCTCCTGACGCACCTGCGCGACCAGGGCAAGACGGTGGTCGGCTACGGCGCACCCGGCAAGAGCTCGACGGTGACGACGTACTGCGGCATCACGACGGACCTGATCCCGTTCGTCGTCGACTCGACGCCGGGCAAGCAGGGGCACCTGCTGCCGGGGTCGCACCTGCCGGTGCGGCCGCCGTCCGCGTTCTCCGACGCCTACCCGGACTACGCCGTGCTGTTCGCGTGGAACCACGCCGAGGAGATCATGGCGAAGGAGGAGAAGTTCCGGGCCGCGGGCGGGAAGTGGATCCGGTTCGTCCCAGAGGTCGAGGTGCTCTGACCCGGTTCGACCAGGCCCCGCCGAGTTCGCTCGGCGGGGCCTTTCGCGTGCGGCGCAACGACCCGTACAACGAAAACCGCCGCCCCGCGGGGTGCGGGGCGGCGGCTTCGGGGGAGGCTCAGCGACGGCGGTGCTGGACCACGAGCTTCTCGAGGTCCGGGATGATGTCGCTCGGGCTGGGCATCGCCAGCCAGTCGTCGTGCAGGGCGTGGGCCGCGTGCTGGTAGCGCTGGTCCGTGGCCACCGCCCAGACCAGGTCGCGGATCTCCTCCACCGTCTTGGCGCGGTGGTCGAGGCGGACGCCGGCGCCCGTCGAGATCACGAAGTCCGAGACCACCGTGGACTCGACCTTCTTCGCCGGCAGCTCCCAGTGCGCGGTCGCCTCGTCGGGCGCGCCCTCTTCGCGCTCGTCGAACTCCCAGCCGAGGCGGTAGGTGCCCGTCTTGTTGATGTCGCCGCCGTCCTCGACCAGGCGCATCAGCAGGGAGATGCCCTCGACGTCGCACACCAGCTGCGGGACCTTGTTGGCCACCGCCGAGGAGTACGTGCCGATGCCGCCGTGGTGGATCAGGGCCGAGCACGTCGGGAGCAGGTGCGCCAGGTTGACCCAGTCGATCACCTTGACGTTCGGCGGGATCTCCTCGACGTCGGCCAGCTGCGCCTTGTCCAGCGTCGCCACGATCTCGAGGTCGTCCAGCTCGCCGAGGGCCTTGATGATCTTCGGCGCGCGGTCCCAGTCACCCTTGATGAAGCGGCGCGTCGACTCGCCGAGCGACAGCGCGACGCGGCGGCGGTTCTTGCGGCCGCAGCACTCGCAGCGGGTCAGCTCGGGCCGCTGGTACAGCCACTTCGGCAGCACCTCGGGGTCGATGTAGGGCACGTGCCGCATCGGCAGCTTCTTCGTGCTCGTCGGCAGGCGCAGGCCCTCCAGCATCGTCTCGATGCTGAAGTTGCCGACCAGCAGCTCGTCGTCGACCTCGAAGCCGTACTTCTGGGCCAGCGGGCGGATCAGCGTGGCGAGCGGGTTCGGGTCGAGGCCGGCGGCCACGAGCGCGTCCTTGTTCTCGGCCAGCCGGTCGAGCGACCAGCCGAACATGTCGTGCCCGATCAGCAGCCGCGTGTGCGCCGCGCCGCAGACCTTCGCCGCGACGGCGCCGGCCGGGATCGTGGCGTCCCACGAGATCAGGTCGGGCTGCCAGACCTTGGCGAAGTCGATCAGGTCCTCGGCCTCGCGGCGGTCGAGCCGCACGTAGTCCGACGTCGGCTGCATCAGCCACTGGTAGAACACGATCCAGTGCTCGCGGCCCTCCGGCGACAGGCCCATCACGTCGGAGTAGCGGTTGACGATGTCCTGGTGGTGCGGCGGGGCGCAGTCGTCGGTGAGGCGCACCGGCGGCTGGTCGGGGTCACCGAGCTGGACCGGCGTGAGGCCCGTCTTGATGATCATCTCCGCCGCGCTGTGGTGCGCGGCCACGCGGACTTCGTGACCCGCGCTCTGCAGCGCCCACGCCAGCGGTACCACCGGGTAGAGGTGCGCCAGTGAGTTCGGGTAGACGGTGAACAGGACTCGCATCGAATCTCCTCGACTCCGGAGGTGGTGTCGTCGTCGGCAAAGGTCAGGATCGTCGGCTCGGCCGAACCGGCGCATCTCCCCCAGTGCTGAGGGCCGCCTGTGCAGTGCAAACGAGGAGACGCAACGGCTTTCGCGCCGGGCCGATACTGGCCTTTGCCCACCGGAACCCGGCCGGATCGCGCGCCGTCGTGGAGGACGCATGAGTACGTTCAGTTTCCTGGACGAGAAGACGATCGCCTACGTGGTCAGTTCGTGCACGCAACCGGACGCGGTGGTGAGCAGCCTGATCGAGGACACCGCCAAGGTCGGTGAACTCTCGGAGATGCTGACGCCGATCGAGCAGGCCGGTTTCCTGCACCTGATCGCGAAGCTGGTCGCCCCGAAGACGGTCATCGACGTCGGGACGTTCACCGGACTGTCCTCTTTGGCCTTCGCGCGCGGTCTCGCGCCCGGCGGCCGGGTGATCACCTGTGACGTCACCGAGGACTGGGTCGGCATCGCCCGCAAGCACTGGGAGCTGGCCGGCGTCGCCGACAAGATCGAGTTCAAGCTCGGTCCCGGCCGCAAGACCCTGCCCGGCCTGGTCGGCGAGGGCGAGGCGGACCTGGTGTTCATCGACGCGGACAAGACGTCGTACCCGTACTACGTGGACGCCGTCACGCCGATGCTGCGTTCGGGCGGCCTGCTGATCCTCGACAACGTGCTGCTGCACGGGACCGTCGCGGCACCGGAAGACGTCGAAGAGGACCTTCCCCGCTACGCCGCCGAAGTCGTCGCCGGCGTCAACGCCAAGCTCGCCGTCGACGAGCGGTTCGACACCGTGATGCTGCCGGTCGCCGACGGCGTCACGCTCGCCCGCAAGAAGTGAACGGACAGGGGGAAGTGGCCATGAACGAGAGCCGTCCGGCCCGGCCGCTGACCGGTGCCGAGTACATCGAGAGCCTGCGCGACGACCGCGAGGTCTACATCAACGGCGAGCGCGTCAAGGACGTCACCGAGCACTCGGCGTTCCGCAACCCGATCCGGATGACCGCACGGCTGTACGACGCCCTGCACGACCCGAAGTACAAGGACGTGCTCACGGCGCCGACCGACACCGGCAGCGGCGGCTACACCCACCGGTTCTTCCGCACGCCGCACAGCGTCGAGGACATGGTGGCCGACCAGCAGGCGATCGCCACGTGGGCGCGGATGAGCTACGGCTGGATGGGCCGCAGCCCCGACTACAAGGCGTCGTTCCTCGGCACGCTCGGCGCGAACTCCGAGTTCTACGCGCCGTTCGAGGAGAACGCCAAGCGCTGGTACCGGGAATCGCAGGAGAAGGTGCTCTACTGGAACCACGCGCTGGTCCACCCGCCGGTCGACCGCAAGCGGCCGCCGGACGAAGTCCGCGACGTGTTCGTCCACGTGGAGAAGGAAACCGACGCCGGGCTGGTGGTCAGCGGCGCGAAGGTCGTCGCGACCGGGTCCGCGCTGACGCACTACAACTTCATCGCGCACTACGGGCTGCCGATCAAGAAGCGCGAGTTCGCGCTCGTGGCGACGATCCCCATGGACGCCAAGGGGATGAAGCTGATCTGCCGTCCGTCGTACACGTCGATGGCCAACGCGGTCGGGTCGCCGTTCGACTACCCGCTCTCGTCGCGGCTGGACGAGAACGACACGATCCTGGTGCTGGACAAGGTCCTGATCCCGTGGGAGAACGTCTTCATCTACGGCGACCTCGGCAAGGTCCAGACCTTCACCGGGCAGTCGGGGTTCATCGAGCGATCGACGTTCCAGGGCTGCACCCGGCTGGCGGTGAAGCTGGAGTTCATCGCCGGCCTGATCGCCAAGGCGCTGGAGATCACCGGCACCGAGGACTTCCGCGGCGTCCAGACCCGTCTCGGCGAGGTCCTGGCGTGGCGCAACCTGTTCTGGGGCCTCTCGGACGCCGCGGCGCGCAACCCGGTGCCGTGGCGCGACGGCGCGCTGCTGCCGAACCCGGCCTACGGCCAGGCCTACCGCTGGTTCACGCAGGTCGGCTACGCCCGCATCCGCGAGATCGTGCTGCAGGACGTCGCGAGCGCGTTGATCTACATCAACTCCAGCGCCGAGGATTTCAAGAACCCGGAGATCCGCGGCTACCTGGACACCTACGTCCGCGGCTCGAACGGCATCGACGCCGAGACGCGCGTCAAGGTGATGAAGCTGCTGTGGGACGCCGTCGGCACCGAGTTCGGCGGGCGGCACGAGCTCTACGAGCGCAACTACGCCGGCAGCCACGAGAACACCCGCATCGAGCTGCTCTTCGGGCAGGTCGCTTCGGGTGACGTCGACGACTACAAGCGGTTCGTCGACACGTGCCTCAACGAGTACGACATCGACGGCTGGACCGTTCCCGACATGACCCGGTGAAGGATTTTCGCCGCGGCACTGGGCAAGACGCGAGGTGTTCGCGGGCGGGGCCGCGGCGAAGATGAACCCGGGGAACGAGCAACGGCGACCGCGGCCGACCTGGGGTGGGCGCGGGGTTCGGCCGAAGACCTTTGAGGAGTGACAGATGTCCGCAGAAGACGCCCCGCGCGTGCCGCTCGAGGCCACGGAGCTGACCAACCCGCCGCAGCTGCTGGCCAAGCTCGGCACCGACAGCCCGATCCACAAGGTCTCGATGCCCGACGGCATGCCGGCCTGGCTGGTCACGGGCTACCGCGAGGCGCGGCGCGCGCTCTCGGACCCGCGCCTGGCCCGCAGCGACAAGGTCGCCGACCCGACGCTGAAGCCGTACCTGGCGCTGTACAACGACGACTTCTTCCGCCACTCCATGGTGTTCAACGACCGGCCGGACCACACCCGGATGAAGAAGCTCGTCTCGCAGGCGTTCACCCCGCGGTACATGGAGAACCTGCGCCCGCGGGTGCAGGAGATCACCGACCGGCTGCTCGCGGCGGTGGCCGCCACCGGCAGCGCGGAGGTCGTCGAGGACCTGGCGATCCCGCTGCCCAACGAGGTCATCTGCGAGTGGTTCGGCGTCCCGATGTCCGACCGCGCGGAGTTCCGCGAGTACTGCGGGATCGTCACCGGCCTGGGCGAGGTGACCGACCAGAACGACATCTTCCAGGCCGGCCGCTGGTTCGACGACTACCTGACGAAGCTGATCGCGCAGCGCAAGGAGACCTCGGGCGAGGACATGATCTCGGCGATCCTGTCCGGCCAGGAGGGCAACTCGACGCTGTCGGACATCGAGCTGCGGTCCAACATCTTCCTGATGCTGATCGGCTCGGTCGAGACGGCGGTCAACATGATCGCCAACGGCATCCTCGCCCTGCTGCGCAACCCGGAGCAGCTCGCCAAGCTGCGCGCGAACCCGGACCTGGTGCCCAAGGCGATCGAGGAGATCCTGCGCGTCGACCCGCCGGTGGTCACGGTGACCTACCACTTCGCCAAGGCGGAGGTCACGATCGGCGACGTCACGGTCCAGCCGGGCGAGCACGTGGCGATCTCCCTGACCGCGACGAACTACGACGCGCGCGACTTCCCGGAGCCGGGCAAGTTCGACCTCGAGCGCCAGACGCCGCACCTGGCCTTCAGCCACGGCATCCACTTCTGCCTGGGCGCCCCGCTGGCCCGGCTGGAGGGCGAGATCTTCTTCAAGAGCCTGCTGGCCAAGTTCTCGGACATCCAGCTGGCGATCCCGGAGGCGGACCTGGGCTGGAAGCCGAGCTACTTCGTGCACCGGCTCAACGAGCTGCCCATCCGCTTGACCGAGTCCTCGGCGGCCGCGGCCGCGTAGGTTTCTCCCGTCTCGAGCCCCGGGACCGGTTCGCCGGCCCGGGGCTCTTTCGCGCGCCGGCCCAGATCTCGCGTGACCCGAGGCGGGACCCGCGTGATCGAGGACGGGACCCGCGTGATCAGAGACGTAACTCGCGTGATCGAGGACGGGACTCGCGTGATTCGGGGCGTGACCGGCGTGGCCGGCTGCCCCCACCCGGCCGCCGCCGGAACGGGAAAGCCGCGGCCGCGTAGGTTTCTCCGTCTCGAGCCCCGGGACGGTTCGCCGGCCCGGGGCTCTTTCGCGCGCCGGCCCGGATTCGCAGCGCGCGCCCCAATGTGGCGTTGGTTGCGTCCAACGCACCGAACGCCACATTGGGTGCGTCCAACGCACCCAACGCCACATTGGGGCGCTTGGGGCCGGGGCCGGGGCACGGGAACGGGAAAAGCCGCCTCGCACCCGTCGGTGCGAGGCGGCTCGGGAGGCCCCCAGGTCAGGCTGCCGCGCGGCGCTCGCGCTCGGTGACCGCCTCGTAGTAGCGGGCGATCGCCTTGTACGACTCCTTCGGCTCGATCCGGTAGGTCGAGAAGTGGTCGAAGTAGTCGTCTCGGATGGTCTTCGTGATCGTCATGCTCGCCGTGTCGAGGTCCCACTGGGGGTCCTCGGAGTGCGGGTGCGTCGGGTGGACGAACTCCGTCACCGCGACGCTGTGGATCCCGAACTCGTCGTACAGGCGCAGCCGGTCGAGGTGGAAGTCGGCCTGGGCCTGCTCGTCGCGGACGAAGCCGTCGAACACGCGCGGGGGCTCGACCGTGCGGTCCACGATGTCGAAGCCCAGCAGGCCCTTCTCGGACGCGCCCGCGTAGGTGAACGTGCCGTACTCGGCGATCATGATCGGCTTGCCCCACTTGCGGTACGAGTCCAGCTCGGCGATGTAGGCCTCGCGGCTCGGCTTCGCGTGGAAGTAGTCCGTGATGCCGATGTAGTCGAACGGCGTCCAGTCGACCCGCTCGAACGAACCCGCCGAGTACGTGATGCCGCCGCTGAAGTTCGCCCGTGCGACCTTCACCGCCTGGCCCAGGAACGCGTTGAGCTTCAGCTCGACGTCGTCGTGGTCGATCGGGCCGACCGGGCGCAGGAAGTGGTGGTCGGAGTCGGGGAAGGCGTTGCCCATCCGGTTGTGGTAGAACTCGCCCGGCATGATCCCCATGGTCTGGATCGCGTGCGTGCAGCCGACGCTGACGTGGATGTCCGCGCCCTGCTTGCGGAACTTCTCGCCCAGGCGCGCGGTCTCGGCGATGTGCTCCAGCACGTCCGGCTGCTCGCCGTCCATCAGGCGCGGCTGCAGCCACACGTGCAGGCCGCGCTCGACGGCGTGGGCCGTGGTGGCCTCGAGGCGGTCGAACAGGGTGCCGTAGATCGTCACCGAGTTGGCCTTGAGGCCGTCGGCGATCGAGTCGATCTCGGTGCGCATGATGTCGTCGTTCCACACCATGCGCGAGTTGTGGCCCTGGCCGGTCTCGTGGTTGGACCCGCAGTCGTAGGCGACCCCGCGGTAGGTGAGACCTCTCCCCTGCGGCGCGAGGATCTCGTGTTCGCTCATTTCGTGCTCTCCTAAAGGACGCTCAAGCCGCGCGCCGGCGCTGCTGGAAGATGTCGTTGATCCCGGTCAGGCCCGAGAGCATGGTCGCGAAGTCCGTCTCGCGCGGCCGCAGCTTCTGCGGGTCGATCTGCTCCTGGGCCTTGTCCCAGTAGTCCTCCTTGTTCTTCGTGCGGTCGTAGAAGAACCGCACGAAGTCCAGCACGGAGTCGAGGAAGGTGCGGTAGCTCTCCTCGTACAGGCCGAGCAGCTCGTCCTCCACCGACGGGTCGTGCAGGGCTCCGTCGATCGCGTCGGCCAGGGCCCGCGCGCCGCGCAGCGCCAGCGTGACGCCGGTGGACAGCAGCGGGTCGACGAACGCGGCCGCGTCGCCGACGAGCGCCCAGCCCGGGCCGTGGAAGCGCTCGGCGGTGTAGGACCAGTCCTTGATGTTGCGGAACCCGCTCGCCCGGGTCGCGCCCTTGACCAGGGTGCTGACCTCTTCGGTCTTGCCGAGCTCCTCGAAGTACAGCTCCTCCAGCGACTTGCCGGACTTCTGGTACTCCTCCAGCGGCGTCACGTAGCCGACGCTGACCGTGCCGTCGTGCAGCGGGATGAACCAGAACCAGCCGGTGGGGCGGTTCTCCGAGATGATGTCGCCGGCCTTGGTGCCGCTGTAGAGGTTGCAGCCCTGCCAGTACGTCCAGGTGGCGATGTTGCGCAGGTCGTCGTGCCAGACGACGGAGTCGAAGTGCTTGGCCAGGATGTGGTTCTGGCCGGTGGCGTCGATGACGAACTTGGCGTGCGCCTCCTTCGTCTCCTTGCTGCCCTTCTCCGCGTAGGTGACGCCGACCATGCGCTCGCCGTCGAAGATCGGCTCGCGGACGGTGACCTCTTCGAGCACCTTCGCGCCCAGCTCGCGGGCGCGGCCCAGGACCAGCGCGTCGAAGTCGGCGCGGCGCACCTGGTAGGCGTAGTCGTAGAGGGCCGACTCGGTGAACCGGAAGCCCCAGGTGCCCTGGTTCTTGCCCCACAGCAGCGTGCCGCCGTACTTCTTCGTGAAGCCCATGGCGTCCAGCCGCTTGATCAGGCCGAGGTCGTCCAAGGTGGGCAGCGCGCCGGTGATCAGGGACTCGCCGATGTGGTAGCGCGGGAACTTCTCGCGCTCCAGGACCAGGACCTTGTGCCCCATGCCGGCCAGCAGCCCGGCCGTCGCCGCGCCACCGGGTCCCCCGCCGACGACCACGACGTCGTAGTTCTCATCGCTTGCGCTCATGTGCGCATTCCTCCTAGAAATCGCCGCTGCTGCTGGATCGTCAGAGTGCCCACAGTGGACGGTTGGGGTCGGCCAGGCCGGAGGCGAGGATCCCGCGGTAGTCCTCGATCATCCGGACCATCGTCTCCCGGTCGAACTGCTCGGTGTTGTAGCGCGCGGTGCCGGCGATCTCGCCGTCCCCGAGGATGTCGAGGGCCCACAGCACGCCGTTGGGGATGTCCGAGGTGTCCTGGCAGGACTTGGTGCGCTTGCGGACCTCGGCGTACTCGACGTCGCCGACGGTCTCGGCTTCGGTCATGCCGGGGAACTGCAGCACCTGGATGGCGCAGACGGCGTTGTCGTCCCGCTCGTAGGTCTTGTTGATCTCCGGCGCCTGCGCGACGACCTCGCTGAAGGGCAGCTCGTGCGCGTAGGCCTCCAGGCAGGTGGCCCGGATCCGCAGCACCAGCTCGGAGAAGGTGCGGCAGCCGTCGATGTCGGTCCGCAGCGGGACCAGGTTGAAGAACGGGCCGATCGTCTCGTAGTGCGACTGGTCGGCGCGGCCGGAGGTGATGATCGGGACCACCAGGTCGGTGGCACCCGACATCCGCGCCAGCAGCGCGTTGAACGCGGCCAGCAGCACCATGAACGGCGAGCAGTGCATCACCCGCGCCAGCTCCGTCGTGCTCCGGGTGAGCTCGGCGTCGAGCAGGAACCGCTCCACCGCGTAGACGGCCGCGGTCTCCGGGGCGAGCGTGCGGTCGGCCTTGATGTCGAGCATCCGGCCGCCGCGCAGCTTGCCGCCCCAGTACCCGCGCGACGCCTCCGCCTGCTCACTGGCCAGGTCGTCGATCTGCCAGACGGAGAACTCCCCGTACTGGCGCGGCTCCGGCAGCGCGGGGACGTCGAGGCCGCGGCGCCGCGCGTAGCTGACGGCCAGCTCGTGGATCAGCACGTGCAGCGACCAGCCGTCGCCGGCGGTGTGGTGCACGATGAGCACCAGCACGCCGTCCCGGTCGTCGAAGCGGCCCAGCTCGGCCCGCAGGTGCGGCAGCTGGTCGGCGCCGAGCCGGCCCGCCTCGATCGTGTTGACGAACTCGTCGACCTGCTCGTCGCGCGGGCGGCCGTCGTCGGTCAGGTCGTGCAGGACGAGCTCCGGCGAGCACGGCGGGTGCACGAGCTGGTACTGCTCGCCGCCTTCGCGGACGATCTCCGTGCGGAGGATCTCGTGCCGTTCGACGATGTCGTCCAGCGCGCCGCGCAGCGCGTCGAGGTCCAGCTCGCCGCGCACCCGCCAGCCGTGGATCACCAGGTGCCGGGGCCCGAACGCGCCGTCCGTCTCCCCCTTGTCGAAGATGCACAGCAGACCGAGGTTGGCCGACAGCGGGTAGCGGCTCATCGGAAGGTTCCCTTTCCCTGCAGGGCTTTCAGTGGTGGTCGCGCTGGCGCTCGGCGGCCTGGTACAGCGCGGTGATGTTGCCGCTGCCGAAGCCCCGCGCCCCGAGCCGTTCGATGAGCTCCAGGAAGATCGTGTTCCGCGGGTGCACCGAGCGGGCGAAGATCTGGTACAGCTGGCCGTCGTGGTCCTCGTCGACCAGCACCTGCTGCTCGCGCAGGTTCGCCACCGAGTACTGCTCCGGCACCACGCGCTGCAGCAGGTCCGCGTAGTAGGAGGCGGGGGTGCCCATGAACTCGACGCCCCGGTCGCGCAGCACGTCGACCGCCTCGATGATCCCGTTGGTGGTGAAGGCGATGTGCTGCACGCCCGCGCCGCCGTGGTCCTTGAGGAAGTCGTCGATGTGGCCCGGCTCCTTCGAGGTGTCCGGCTCGATCAGCGTGAAGGTGACGCTGCCGGACTTGCTCTGCACGACCTTCGTGGTCATCGCCTGGGCGCCGACCGCGATCGTCTCGGCGAAGATCAGCTCGAAGCCCAGCACGTCCCGGTAGAAGTCGACCGTGGCGTCGAGGTGCCCGTGCTCCACGCACACCGCGAAGTGGTCGATCTCCAGCAGCGCGCCGGGTTCCTCGGCGTTCGACGCGATCGGCGCGGGGACGCCGTCCGGGTACTCGACGAAGGTGTGCAGCGTGTCGCCGAAGCCCATGATGCTGGCCGTGACGACGTTCCCGGCGCGGGACGGCCCGGCGACCGGGCGGGCCCCGCGGGCGACGGCCGCCTCGAACGCCGCCTTCGCGTCGCTGACGCGCAGGGCGATGTCCGAGACGCCGTCGCCGTGGTGGTCGACGTAGGCGGTGCCGGGGTGGTCCTCGACGAGCGGCTCGCTGAAGACGAACCGGACGTCGTTGGCCCCGATCTCGATCGAGCGCACGGTGGCCCAGTCCGGGCCGGAGTCGCCCAGCGGCCGTTCGCCGAGGCCGTACCCGCGCACCAGCCAGTCCCGTGCCGTGTCGAGGCTGCCGACGTAGAAACGGACGTAGTCCAGCTCGAGACCGTCGAGGGCCGACGGGTTCGGGGTGGCCATGGGAAACCTTCTTTCCTGGGGTGTGCGCGGTGGGCGGCGTCCGGGAGTCAGGCGGCGCGGCGGGCGGCCGCGTTGGGCCGCAGGTCGCGCCAGTTCTCGGCGATGTGGTCCAGGCAGGCCTGGCGCCCGCGCGGGCCGTACGTGACCTCCCAGCCGGCGGGCACCGGAATGCCGGACACCCACAGGGAGTGCTCGCCCGCGGCGTTCACCAGGACGGTGTAGTTCTTGTCCGGGTCGTCGAAGGGGTTCGTCATCTCGGTCTCCCTCAGAGCACCTGGGCCAGGCCGGCCACGGTCGGAGTGTCGAAGAGCGTGTTGATCTTCAGTTCCACGCCCAGCTCGGCGCGGATCCGGTTGAGCAGGCGCATCGCCAGCAGCGAGTGACCGCCCAGGTCGAAGAAGCTGTCGTCGACGCCGACCTCTTCGATGCCGAGCACCTCGGAGAACGCGCGGCAGAGCGCCTCCTCCTTCGGGCCGCTCGGCGCGCGGGAGGCACCCGCGGTCTCGAACTCCGGCTGCGGCAGCGCGGCCCGGTCGAGCTTGCCGTTGGCGGTCAGCGGCAACCGGTCCACCACGACGAACGCGGCGGGCAGCATGTACTCCGGCAGGCGGGAGCGGACGCGCTCGCGGATGGCGCCGGTGTCCGGCTCGCCGGACTCGGCGACCAGGTAGGCGACCAGGCGGACGTCCCCGGCCTTGACCTCGCGGGCGATGACGGCGACGTCGGCGAGACCCGGGTGCCCGGCGATGGCGGCCTCGATCTCGGCGAGCTCGACCCGGAAGCCGAGGATCTTGACCTGGTCGGTGGCGCGGCCGACGAACTCGATCTCCCCGGCCGGGGTGCGGCGCACGAGGTCGCCGGTGCGGTACATCCGGGAACCGGGCGCGCCGAACGGGTCGGCGACGAACCGCTCGCCGGTCAGGTCCGGGCGGCCCGCGTAGCCGAGGGCGACGCCGACGCCGCCGAAGTACAGCTCGCCGACGGTGCCGTCGGGCACCGGGTCGAGGCGCTCGTCCAGCACGTGCAGCTCGACGCCGTCCATCGCGCGCCCGACCGGGACCACCGGGCCCGGGGTGTAGGGCGCGCGGATCGCGGCGTTGGTGCTGAACACCGTGCCCTCGGTCGCGCCGTACATCGCGCGGACGGTCAGGTCCGGGTTGACCTCGAGCACGCGGGCGACCGCGGTCGGCGCGATGACGTCGCCGCCGGTGAGGACCTCGCGGACGCCGGCCAGGCTCTCCGGCGCCTCCTCGGCCACGACGCGGAAGAGGCCCGCGGTCAGGTGCACGCCGGTGATCGCGTGCTCGGCCAGCAGGGCACCGAGCGTCGGGATGTCGAGCTTGCCCTCGGGCGCGACGAACACGGTGCCGCCGTGCAGCAGCGGGACCCAGATCTCGTACGTGGAGACGTTGAACGCGTGCGGCGCGATGAGCAGGACCCGCTCGTGGTTGCCGGTGTCCCAGGTGGAGTCCAGCGCCAGCGCGAGCGCGTCGGTGTGGCGCACGGCCACGCCCTTCGGCTCGCCCGTGGAACCCGAGGTGTACATGACGTACGCCGGGGCGTTCTCGTCGAGCGTGACCGCGGGGGCCGTCGCCGGCTGGTCGGAGAGGTCCTCCGACGCCAGCACGACGTCGGCGACCGACGGGATGCCCAGGCCCTTCGAGGCCTCGTCGGTGACCAGGATGGTCGCCTTCGAGTGGTCGACGATCCACTGGCGCCGGTCGGCCGGGTAGGCCGAGTGGATCGGCTGGTAGAACGAGCCGGCCTTGAGCGCGGCCAGGAACGTGACGACGACGTCGGTGCTGCGCTGGAGCAGCACCGCGACCGGGACGTCGGGGCCGGCGCCCAGCCCCGCGAGCCGGTGGGCGAGCCGGTTGGCGCGCTCGTCGAGCTCCCGGTACGTCAGCGTCCGGTCCGAGCCGGAGACCGCCACCACGTCGGGGGTTCGGGCGGCCTGCGCGGAGAACGCCTCATGAACGGACCGGGACATGATCACACTCCAATTCCTCGAATCCTGCAGCGCCGGTTCCGACGCTAGCCACGGGCGCGGGTGACCCACGTCTCCGCGTTTGCGGGGTTTTCTGCTTGCCGGGCAAGGAGAGTCAGGCGGCCTGGCCTTCGGCGGGCTGGTGCGAGAGGACGCGCTGGACCAGTGCCTCGTCCATCAGCGCGGTCGGCGGGTCGATCAGACCTGCCACGCGCATGAACGCCTTGACGATCTCCTGGTCCTTCGACGCGGCGTACTGCAGCATGCCCATGAAGGCGTTGCCCTGTTCGATCTCCGGAGTGCGCTCGCCTTCGACACCGGGGAAGGCCAGGTCGCCGCTGGCGGAAACCGCCCAGGGCGCGTCGACGACCTGGCCGATGTCGCGGAAGTAGGCGTACTGGTCGACTTCGCCGCCCCGCAGGTGCTCGCGGAGGGTGAAGGCCTCCCAGGCAGCGACGCTCATGCCCTGGCCGTAGACCGGGTTGAAGCTGCAGATCGCGTCCCCGAGCACGAGCAGGCCGGCCGGGAACTTCTCGAGGTGCTCGTAGCGGCGGCGCACGCTGGCGGGGAAGCCGAAGGAGGTCGCGTCGTCGAGCGGCTCGGCGTCCTTGATGCCGTCGTAGACGTCCGGCACCGGCAGGGACTTCGCGAACTCGACGAAGCCGTCGTGGTCGGTCGGCGGGTGGTCGCCGAGGATGCCGGTGAGCGACACGATGCAGGTGTCCTCATCGGACAGTCCGAAGAAGGCGCCGCGGGGGTGCGCGGGCGAGGCGACCGGGTTGATCGACCAGGTGTCGGTGAACGAGCCGGGCGGGCGGCGGTAGAACCGGGTGGTGTAGGCCAGCCCGATCTTGACGCGGTCCTCGGTGGGCCGCGCGTAGCCGAGCTGCTCCAGCCAGGCGGGCGTCCGCGAGCCGCGGCCGGTGGCGTCGAGCACGAGGTCGGCGCGGAGGACCTTCTCGACGCCGTCGGCGTCGCGCACCCGCACGCCGATCACCCGCTCGTTGTCCGAAGTGGACACGAGGCCGAGGATGTCGTGCTGCTCCAGGTAAGTGACGTTCGGCAGCGCGTTGACGCGCGTGCGGACGTGGTTCTCCAGCACCGGGCGCGTCGGCGTCACGGAGACGAGGCCGGTGTGGGTGTAGGGCAGGCGGAGGCCGTTGAAGTACCAGCGCATCTCGCCGAGGTCGCCGACCGGCGCGCCGGACGCGCGCAGCTCGTCGGTGAACCCGGGGAAGAAGTCTTCGAGGATCCGCTGGCCCCGAGCGTGCAGCCCGTGCGCGTGCCGGGTGTGCGGCGTGCCCCGGCGCGGCTTCGTCACCCCGAGGACGGTGTCGCGGTCGAGGACCAGGACGTTCTCGTAGGACTCGGACAGCACCCGGGCCGCCAGGCTACCGGCCATGCTGCCACCGAGGACGACGGCGACGCTTCCGACCTGTCCGGCCATGTGCCGGCCTCCTTGGCGTGAGAGGTACGTGGAGGGCCGTCACTTGCTGCGGTGCGGCCTGCTGCCAGCCTCACACCCGGGTCGGGCGGTGGACGTCTCATGGTTTGCCCCGCGGGCGAGCGGGGGAACGTTCGAAGAAATCTTCCGTGTCACCGAACGCCGAAGGGGATCCCCGCCGTGGCGAGGATCCCCTTCCGTCCGTGGCCGGTGGTCAGCTCGGGAACGTGCCGCTCGTGACGTTGACGAACGTGCCCGTGATCGCGCCCGCCCGGTCGGAGGCGAGGAACGTCGCCGTCGCCGCCACTTCCGCCAGGGTCGGGGACTTCTTCGTCATGCGCATCCCGTCCAGGTGCTGCAGCAGCCCGGCGAACGCCTCGTCGTCCATCTTCGGGGCGCCGCTGAACGCCGCCAGCTTCTCCGGGGACAGCGTCTCCGGCAGGCCCGCCGTCCAGATGCCGAGGACGCGCACGCCCGCGGGGCCGATCTCGTTCGCCAGGTTGCGGAACAGCGTGTCCAGCGCCGCGTCGGCCGGGCCGGTGCCGCCCATCATCGGGCTGCCGTTGGCCGAGCCGCTGTTCAGGCCGAGGATCACGCCCGAGCCCTGCTCCACCATGTGCCGGGCGGCGGCCCGCGCCGTCAGGAAGTTCGTCGTCAGCCCGGTGAGCACCGGCCCGGTCACGTCGTCGGCGATCATGTCGACCAGTGGCGTGCCCTGCACGTCGCCGCGGGTGATCAGGTTGATCGAGATGTCCAGGCTGCCGCTCTCGGCGACCACCGCCTTGGCGTGGCGCTCCACCGCGGCCTCGTTGAGGGCGTTGACCACGTTGGCCTTCGCCCAGCCGCCGGCGTTCGTGATCTCCTTGACCACCGGCGTGAGGTTCTTGCGGGTCCGTCCCGCGCAGTAGACACGGGCCCCGGCCGCGGCGAACGCCTTGGCCACTTCGCGGCCGATGGAACCACCGGCCCCGTAGACGATGGCGTTCTTGTTCTCCAGGGACATCAGCTTTCCTTTCCTCTTCGACGTGTGCCCGGTGCACACATGTGGCCTGGCCCCCCAGCCATCGCCTCGACCCCGCTCCGCCGAACGGCGGAACAAGGGGCGAGGAATCCGAGCACATCGTTGTGCTTGCGCGAGGCGGGCCGCATCTTCCGGATTGCGCTCACTGACTGCGTTCGGCCGTACTGGGATTCGCCTGAAGAGACGAATCCACTAGGCCGGAAAGGTCGATCAGCTGGGGAAAATGCCGCTCGTGACGTTGACGAACGTGCCCGTGATGGCACCGGCCTCGGGGGAGGCGAGGAACGCCGCGGTCTGGGCCACTTGGGCCAACGTCGGCGACTTCTTCGTCATGCGCATCCCGTCCAGGTGCTGGAGCAGACCCTGGAACGCGGCGTCGTCCATCTTCGGGGCGCCGCTGAACGCCGCCAGCTTCTCCGGCGACAGCGTTTCCGGCAGGCCCGCGGTCCAGATCCCGGCGACGCGCACGCCCGCGGGGCCGATCTCGGCGGCCAGGTTCCGGACGAGGGTGTCGATCGCGCCGTCGGCGGACCCGGTCCCGCCCATCATCGGGCTGCCGTGCGCGGAGCCGCTGTCCAGGGCGAGGATCACGCCGGAACCCTGCTCCACCATGTGCCGCGCGGCGGCGCGCATGGTGATGAAGTTCGTCGTGACGCCGGTGATGATCGGGCTGGTGAAGTCCGCGACCTTCATGTCGACCAGCGGGATGCCCTGCACGTCACCGCGGGTGATGAGGTTGATCGAGACGTCCAGGCTGCCGCCCTCGACGACCACGGTCTTGGCGTGCTCCTCGACGGCGGACTCGTCGAGCGCGTCGAGGACGTCCACCGACGCCGACCCGCCCGCGGCCTCGATCTCGTCGGCCACGGCCTGCAGCGGTTCGAGGGTGCGGCCCACGAGGAACACGTGCGCGCCGTCGGCGGCGAACGCCTTGGCCACCGCCGCGCCGATCGAGCCGCCGGCGCCGTAGACGATCGCGTTCTTCTTCTCGAGCGACATCGCTCTCTCCTTCGCGTCTCTTCGCGTGCTGTGTTGCCCGCGTTGTCGGACATTGAGACGCACGCCCGCCGGAGAACTCATCGCCCGGATCGGGCTAAAGCGTGAGCGGCAGGCCGAAGGCCGGGAAGAGGTGGGGTTCGAAGGAGGTGATCTCGACGATCCGGCCGCCCTCGATGCGCAGGACGTCGAGCACCTGCGCCCGGTAGACGGTGGTGCCGGGCCGCCGCAGGTAGCCCGCGGCCGCGGGCAGCCGGTTCGCGAAGGTCGGCAGGTGCTTCCAGGTGCCCTGGAAGTGCGGCGACGCCGGGTCGATCGAGGGCTTGATGAACGCCATCATCGCGTCGCGGCCGACGAACCAGAACGGGTTCGGCGGCATGGTCAGGACGACGTCCTCGCTGAGCAGCTCGGCCACGACGGCGGCGTCGGCCTGGTCGGCCGCGTCCATGTAGCGCTGCAGGATTTCGCGCTCTTCGCTGGTCGGCCGGCTCGGCATGGTCCAGTCGCTGCGCCGTTCGGGCAGGTGGCGGCGCAGGGCGGGCCGCGCCCGCTGCAGCGCGCTGTTGACCGAGGCGACGCTCATGTCCAGCTGTTCGGCGGTGTCGGCGGCGGGCCAGCCGAGCACGTCACGCAGGATGAGCACGGCCCGCTGCCGCGGCGGCAGGTGCTGGATCGCGGCGAGGAAGACCAGCTCCATGGTCTCGCGCGAGACCGCGGCCCGCTCCGGCTCGACATCGGTGGCGGCGACGTCCTCGAGCATCGCGTCCGGGTAGGGCTGCAGCCACGTCACCCTGGCGGGTGGTTCGGCGGCGCCGTTGTCCATCCCCGGCACGGGCTCGTACCGCTGCGGACGGCGCTGGTTGCGGCGCAGGAAGTCGAGGCAGACGTTGGTCGCGATCCGGTAGAGCCAGGCACGGAACGTCGAGCGGCCCTCGAAGGCGTCCCGGCGGTTCCAGGCGCGGAGGAAGGTCTCCTGGACCATGTCCTCGGCGTCGTCGTAGGAGCCGACCATGCGGTAGCAGTGCACCTGCAGCTCGTGCCGGTACGGCTCGACGAGCCCGGCGAAGTCCCATTCGTCCCCGGCCCGCACGGCGGCGGTGACCTCGTCGTCTTCACCGGATTCCGTCACGGCGCCGTCCGTGACGGAATCTTCCGTTTCTTCCGTCACGGCGTCGGCCGTGACGTTTTCCGGCGGCTTCTCCGTCACGCGCGCCCGCGTGACGTTTTCCGTGACGTTCTCCGTGACGTTTTCCGTGACGGCGGCGTCGCGGGCGAGCTGGGCGATGCGGCGGAGCCGGCCGACGGTCGAGGCCAGATCGGTGACATCGGTGTAGAAGGCCTCGGGCAGCTGCGGCGCCAGCCGCCGGACACGCTGCTCGATATCGGCGATGAGATCGGGAACGGCGGCCCCGGCGGCGGGCTGCTGCCGTTCGCGGTAGGCCTTCTGCCGGCAGGCGGGCGAGCAGTACTTGGACACGCGCCCGCGGCCGCCACCCGCCCGCACGGGGAGGGGCTTGCCGCAGCTGGGACACCGGCCGTCCGTCACGCCCCGAATCTACGCAGAGTGAGCCCCGCCCGCCACGGCACCCCGGCGCGGTCTCCCGCACCCGGAACCACCCGGTGCCCGAAGCCCGGCCCGGCTGCGGTCGCGCCGGCGCCCGCCCGGCCCGCGGTCGCCCGGCGCCCAGCCCGCCGGCAGTCGCCCAGCGCCGCAGCAACACACTCGCCGCCGCAGCCGCCCGGCAACCCGGCACAGGTCCCGCCCCGGCCCCGCCCCCAGCGCCCCAATGTGGCGTTGGTTGCGTCCAACGCACCCAATGTGGCGTTCGGTGCGTTGAGCGCACCCAATGTGGCCTTCGGTGCGTTGAGCGCAACCAAGGTCACCTTGGGCCGCTCCGACCCCACCCGCGTCTCCCGTCGTGCGCTTCGAGCGGCTGTCCGCAGGCGAGCGAGCCCGCACCGCAGAAATGGAGGCGCCGCCGGGTTTTCGGCCCGATCATCCTCGTATGCGGGCGAGCCGGGCGGCCGACCCATCCCTTGCGAAGGAGCACAAGCCATGGCGACGAGCGTCCCGATCTCGGATGCGGACTACCTCCGGATCCTCATCCACGGCCACACCGCGTTCGAACTGCTGCGCACGGGTCTCGAGTTCGACCTGTTCCAGAAGCTCGAGGACAGCGGCGGCCTGGACGTCACCGAGACGGCTGAGGCGCTCGGCGTCGAGGAGTACCCGGCGCGTGTCCTGCTGCTCGGCCTGGCGTCCCTGCTGCTGATCGAAAAGAAGGACGGGAAGTTCGTCAACGCCCCGATCGTGCGCCGCAAGCTGCTGAAGGACGGGGAACGGTTCCTCGGGCCGCTCATCGACATCCAGGACAAGATCATCAACAAGACCCTGGTGGACTTCGCCGAGTCGATGCGGCAGAGCACCAACGTCGGCCTGCGGCACCTCGAGGGCCCCGGCGACACGCTCTACTCGAAGCTCACCGCCACCCCGGACCTGCAGAAGGTCTTCTACGACAACATGGGTGACGCCTCGAACCGCGCGTTCGAGCAGTTCCTGGAGTACTACGACTTCAGCGGGATCAAGCACGCCATCGACATCGGCGGCGGCGACGGCACCAACTCGGTCAAGCTGGCCGAGCGCTACCCCGAGCTCGAGATGACCGTCTTCGACCAGGAGAGCGTCACCCGGCTCGCCGCGGACAAGATCGAGGACCCGTCGGTCCGCAAGCGCGTCCACTTCCACCCGGGCGACATGCTGAAGGACCGGCTGCCCGAGGGCGCCGACGCGATCCTGTACTTCCACATCTACGAAATCTGGTCGCTGGAGCGGAACACCGAGATGCTCCGCAAGTGCTACGACGCGCTCCCCGAGGGCGGCACGGTGCTCGTCTACAACTTCGTCTCCAACGACGAGGGCACCGGCTCGCTGTCCGGCGGGCTCGTCTCGCCCTACTTCCTGGCGCTGGCCTCCGGCGAGGGCATGACCTGGTCGGCCGCGGACATGGAGAAGTCCGTGCGCGACGCCGGTTTCTCGCGGGTCGAGCGGTTCGCCGACCTCGGCTTCAGCCACGCCCTGGTGGTGGGCCACAAGTAGCCCGGTCCCCCCGATCCGGGCGGGCCGGAACCGGCTCGCCCGGATCTTCGGTGTCCTTGCCCGGCGCCCGCCGTCCGCGGGACGAACGAAAGAAGGCCGATGAACTTCCCCGAACCCGTCGCCATCATCGGGATGGCTTGCCGTTTCGCCGCGGGAATCGAGTCACCAGAGGCGTTCTGGGCCCTCCTGCGCGACGGTGGCGACAACGTCGGCGACCTGCCCGCGGACCGCTGGGAGTGGCACGCCGGCCAGAGCCGCGAGCACGCCGCGGTCGTGCGGGACGTGACCAAGCGCGGCGCGTTCCTCGACAACGTCAAGGAGTTCGACGCCGACTTCTTCGACGTCACCCCGCGCGAGGCCGCCCTGATGGATCCGCAGCAGCGGATCACCCTGGAGCTGGCGTGGGAGGCGCTGGAGCACGCCGGGATCCCGCCGCGCTCGCTCGGCGGCACCGACGCCGGGGTGTTCATGGGTGTCGGCGCCGACGACTACGGGCGGCGGCTGCTGGAGGACCTGCCCCGGATCGAGGCGTGGACCGGGATCGGCAGCTCGTTCTGCGCGGTCGCGAACCGGGTGTCCTACGCGCTCGACCTGCGCGGGCCGAGCATGGTGGTGGACACCGCGTGCTCGTCGTCGCTGGTCTCGATCCACCTGGCCGCCCAGGCGCTGCGCTCCGGCGAGTGCCCGGTCGCCCTCGCCGGCGGCATCCTGGTGATGGCAGGCCCCGGCCTCTCGGTCGTGCTCGACGCCGCCGGCGCGACCTCCCGCGACGGCCGCAGCAAGTCCTTCGACGCCTCGGCCGACGGCTACGGCCGCGGTGAGGGCGGCGGCATCGTCGTGCTCAAGCTGCTCAAGGACGCCCGCCGCGACGGCGACCGCGTGCTCGCGGTCATCCGCGGCAGCGCCGTGCAGCAGGACGGCAAGACCAACGGCATCATGGCGCCCAACGGCGAGGCGCAGGCCCACCTGATGCGCCGCGCCTACGAGGCGTCCGGCATCGACCCGGCGACCGTCGGCTACGTCGAGGCGCACGGCACCGGTACCAGCGTCGGCGACCCGCTCGAAGCGGGCGCGATGACGGCGGTGTTCGGCGCCGGGCGCCCGGCCGACGCGCCGTGCCTGATCGGCTCGGTGAAGCCGAACGTCGGGCACCTCGAAGCCGGCGCGGGCGTCGCCGGGGTGATCAAGACCGTGCTGGCCCTGCAGCACGCCGAGATCCCGCCCAGCCTCAACTTCACCACGCCGAACCCCAAGATCCCCTGGGCCACTTCGGGTTTGCGCGTGGTCACCGAGAACACGCCGTGGCCGCAGAGCAGCGCGCCGCGCCGCGCCGGGGTTTCCGGGTACGGCTACGGCGGCACCATCGCGCACGTCATCCTCGAAGCCGCGCCCGAAGCCGAACCGGCGGCGGAGAAGCCGAAGTCCACGAGCGGGAAGCCGAACGTCCTGCCGCTGTCCGGGGCGACCGAGGCGGCCGTCTCGAAGTACGCCGGGCGGCTGGCGAACTGGCTGTCCCGCCACCCCGACACCGAGCTCGCCGACATCGGGCACACGCTCGCCCGGCGCCGCCAGCACCTGCCGTTCCGGGCCGCGGTGACCGCCGACAGCTCCGCGGCGCTGCGCACCCGGCTCGCCGAGTTCGCGGCCTCGGGCACCGGCGGGGTCGCCGGGCGCGCGCTGCCGGAGACCTCGCGCCAGGACCTCGTCTGGGTCTTCTCCGGGCACGGTTCGCAGTGGACCGGGATGGCCCGCGAGCTGCTGGCCACCGAGCCCGCGTTCGCGGCCGTGATCGACGAGATCGAGCCCGTTTTCCAGGCGGAGATGGGAGTTTCGCCGCGCGCGACCATCGGGTCGGACGAGGCGCAGCCGGTCGACGTCATCCAGCCGATGATCTTCGCCGTCCAGGTCGCGCTGGCCGCGCTGTGGCGCGACCGCGGGGTCCACCCCGACGCCGTCATCGGGCACTCGGTCGGCGAGATCGCCGCGGCCGTCACGTCCGGCATGCTCACCCTCGAGCAGGGCGCCCGGCTGGTCTGCCGCCGGTCCGTGCTGCTGCGGCAGGTGGCGGGCCAGGGCGCGATGGCGATGGTGAACCTGCCGCCGGAGGAGGCGCGGCGCCGGCTCGCGGGCCGCACCGACATCGCCGTCGCGGTCGCCGCGGCCACCGGCTCGACCGTGTTCTCCGGGGACATCGAGGCCGTGCAGGAGACGAGCGAGCGGTTCGCCGCCGAGGGCCTCGCCGTGCGCCGGGTCGACTCCGACGTCGCCTTCCACAGCCCGCACATGGACCCGCTGCTGGAGTCGCTGGCCGCGGCCGCCGCGGACCTGCCGCCCGCCCCGGCCGACGTCCCGGTGTACAGCACCGCGCTGGCCGACCCGCGGTCGGACGCCCCGCGCGACGGCGCCTACTGGGCCACGAACCTGCGCGGCACCGTGCGGTTCGCCGAGGCCGTCGCGGCCGCGGCGGCGGACGGCTACCGGCTGTTCGTCGAGGTCTCCCCGCACCCGGTGGTCGAGCACTCGATCAACGAGACCCTCGACGAGCTGGGCATCACCGACGCCGTCGTCACGCACTCGCTGCGGCGCAACCGGCCCGAGCGCGAAACCCTGCTGGCGAACCTCGGCGTGCTGTACTGCGGCGGCGCCGACGTCGACTGGGCGGCGCACTGGCCGGAGGGGACGCTCGCGGACCTGCCGACCACGGCGTGGCAGCGCAAGGAGCACTGGGTCGACGACTCGGTCGGCCGCTCGTTCCTCACCGAGCAGCACGACCTCGACAGCCACACGCTGCTCGGCGGCCGGATCAACGTGCACGGCGCGAACCCGGCCCAGGCCTGGCTGACCTACCTCGACCGCGACTCGCGGCCGTACCCGGGCGACCACCCGGTGCGGAAGGTCGAGATCATCCCGGCCGCCGTGCTGCTCAACAGCTTCCTCACCGCCGCCGCCTCGGCGAAGGGCGCCTGGCACGAGCTTTCCGACGTCGCACTGCGCGTCCCGGTGAGCGTCACCCGGCCGCGGCACCTCCAGATCGTGTTGCAGGACGGCGCCTTCCGGCTGTCGTCGCGGATCATCGAGGACGTCAACGCCGAGGACGGCGACGACAAGGGCTGGGTCACCCACACCACCGCGGCGGTCAGCGCGTTCGGCGGCTCGATCCGCGGCCAGCGCTCGGAGGCGCGGACCAGCGAGGACCTGCCGACCGGGTACGTCATCGACCGGCTCGCCACCCTCGGCGTCGCCGCGATGGGCTTCCCGTGGGCGGTCGAGGAGATCCGGCGCGGCGAGGGCACCCTCGTCGTCACGGTCAACACCGACCCCGGCTCGGACGAGCTGCCCAGCACGTGGGCGCCGCTGCTCGACGGCGCGCTGTCGGCGGCTTCGGTCGCCTTCGGCGGGCCGCCGATCCTGCGGATGCCCGCGCACATCCACCGCGTCACCCTCGCCGAGCAGTCGCCGTCGCGGGCCAGGGTGACCGTGCGCGTGGTCGCCGACGACACCGTCGACGTCGAGATCGCCGACCTCGACGGCACCGTCGTCGGCCGGCTGACCCGGCTCAAGTACGGCGTGCTGGACAGCGAAGCCGGTGCCGTCACCAGCCCGCGCCAGGTCGTGCACAAGCTCGCCTGGCGCCCGGCCGAGGGCGCCGCGGGCGGACCGGCCGGGAACCTCGTGCTCGTCGGGCCGGACTCGCCGGTCCTGCGGCGGGTCACCACCGGGCTCGACGCGCTGGGGGTCGCGCACCTGGTCGCGGCCACGCCGGAGGGCCTGCCCGAAGGGGTGCTCGGCCCGGACCACACGCTGCTCGTGGTGCCCGCCGCCGGGGCGACCGGCGACGCCGCCGCGGCGGGGTCGTGGCTGCTCGCCCGCACCGCGCAGCGCGTCGCCGCGACCGGGCAGGCGAAGACCGCCCGGGTCTGGTGCCTCACCGAGGGCGTCCGCGAGGCCGCCGAGGCCGACGCGCTCGGCCACGGCCCGCTGTGGGGCGTCGGCCGCGTGATCGGCGGCGAGCACCCCGACCTCTGGGGCGGCACTGTCGACATCGGACAGTCCGAAACGGACATCGCGGGCCTGGTCGAGGTGCTGCGGACGATCCGCGGCGAGGACGTCGTCGTCGTCCGCGACGGCGAGGCCTCGGTCGGGCGCCTGCACCGGCTCGAGGGCGACCCGACGCAGCCGCGCCTGGCCGCCCGGCCGCACGCGACCTACCTGGTCACCGGCGGTCTCGGCGTGCTCGGCCTGGAGGTCGCGCACTGGCTGGCCGACCGCGGGGCCCGGCGGATCGTGCTCGCCGGCCGCCGCGGACTGCCGCCACGCGCGAAGTGGGGCGAGCTGACCGACGAGGCCGAGATCGACGCCGTCGAGTCGGTGGTCGCCCTGGAACGGCTCGGGGTCACCGTGATCCCGGTCGCGGTGGACGTCGCCGACGCCGACGAGGTCGCCGCGAAGCTGTCGTCGGACGCGCTCGGGCTGCCGCCGTTCCGCGGGGTCGTGCACGCCGCCGGCGTGCTCGACGACCGCACGCTCGGCAAGCTCGACGAGGCCTCGCTGCGCCGCGTCATGCGGCCGAAGGTCGAGGGCGCGCTGAACCTGCACCGCCTGTTCGAACCGGGCTCGCTGGACTTCTTCGTGCTGTTCTCCTCGTGCGGGCAGCTGCTCGGCCTGCCCGGGCAGGCCAGCTACGCGGCGGGCAACGCGTTCCTCGACGCACTGGCCGCCCACCGCCGCGCGGCGGGCGACACCGGGGCCGCGAGCTACGCGTGGACGTCGTGGCGCGGGCTGGGCATGTCGACCTCCACCGCGGTGATCGACGCCGAGCTCGCCGCCCGCGGCACGGCCGACATCAGCGTCACCGAGGCGTTCGGGGCGTGGGACCTCGCGGCCCGGCACGACCTCGGGTACGCGGTCATGCTGCGGACGCTGCCCGGCGAGCCCGGGGTGCGGAAGCTGGCGCTGCTCTCCGAACTGCCCGAGGAGGCCGCGGCCGGTGCCACCGCCGCGGACCTGGTCGACGTCCCGTGGGCCGGGCTCACCGGCGCCGAGCTGTCGGCGGCGGTCACCGAGGAGATCCGCAAGCACGTCGCGGCCGAGACCGGCCTCGCGGCGTCCGAAGTGGACTCCCGGCGGCCGCTCATCGAAATGGGTCTCGACTCGGTGATGACCGTGCGGATCCGGCGCGGGCTGGAGCGGCGCTTCCGGTTCGCCCTGCCGGCGACGCTGTTCTGGGACCGGCCGACGATCGAGGCGGTCGCCGCGCTGCTCACCGAGCGGATGGCCGAGGACACGGGGGAGCAGGAATGAGTTTCGACGGTTTCGTCCCCTGGCCCGCGGACCTGGCGCACGCCTACCGCGCGGCCGGGGTCTGGCCGGGCCGGACCATGGGGTCCTACCTCTGGGAATGGGCCGAGTCCCGCGGCGAGCGGGTGGCCGTCGTCGACGGCGCCACCCGGCTCACCTACCGCGACCTCGCCGTCCGGGCCGACGCACTGGCCGTGCGGCTGGGCGAGCGTGGGCTTTCCCGCGGGGACACCGTGCTGGTGCAGCTGCCCAACACCTGGGAGTTCGTCGTCGTCACCGCGGCGTTGCTGCGGCTCGGGGTCGTTCCCACGATGATGCTGCCGCCGCACCGGGACCACGAGCTGACGGCCATCGGCGCGCACGTGGGGGCCAAGGCGCTGGTCGTGCCCGACTCCTGGCGCGGTTTCGACCACCAGGAGCTGGCTTTCCGCGTGGCCTCGGCCCTGCCGGGCCCGGCCTCGGTGCTGGTCGTCGGGGATTCCGTCGTGCCCGAGGCCGTCGACGTCCGTGCCCTGCTGGACCCGGCCGGCGACGTCGCCGGCCGGCGGGCGTGGCTCGACGCGCACGGGCCGTCGCCGTCGGACATCGCCGTGTTCCTGCTCTCCGGCGGGACCACGGGCGTGCCGAAGGTCATCAGCCGGACCCATGACGACTACCTGTTCAACATCACCCACTCCGCCCGTGCCTGTGCCTTCGACGCCGACACGGTCTACCTGGCCGTGCTGCCCGCCGGGCACAACTTCCCGTTGGCCAGCCCGGGGATCTTCGGGGCGCTGCACGCCGGCGGGCGGGTCGTGTTCTCGTCCTCCCCGCGGCCCGAGCCGGTCTTCGCCGCCATCGAGGCCGAGCGGGTGACGGCGACTTCGGCGGTGCCGGCCGTCGTGCTCAAGTGGGTCGACGCGGCGGCTTCGGTGAAGCCCGACCTGAGCAGCCTGCGGTACGTGCACGTGGGCGGGTCGATGCTGGCGCCGGACATCGCGGAGCGGATGGCCCGGGCGCTCGGGTGCCGGCTGCAGCAGGTCTACGGGATGGCCGAGGGGCTGATCTGCTACACCCCGCCGGACGCTCCCGACGAGCTCGCCTTCGGGACCCAGGGACCGCCGGTCAGTCCCTTCGACGAGCTGCTGGTCGTCGACGAGGACGGGCGGCCGGTGCCGCCCGGCGGGGAGGGTGAGCTGCTCACCCGGGGCCCGGGGACGCCGCGTGGCTATTACGGCGTTCCGGAGCAGAACAAGCTGTCGTTCACCGAGGACGGGTGGTTCCGCACCGGTGACCTGGTCCGGATCACGCCCGAGGGGTACGCCGTCGTCTGCGGCCGGGTCAAGGACCTCATCAACCGGGGTGGGGAGAAGATCTCGGCCGGCGAGGTCGAGACCCTGATCCAGGAGCTGCCCGAGGTCGCCGAGGTGGCCGCCGTCCCCTCGCCGGATCCGGTCTACGGGGAACGGGTGTGCGTGTTCGTCCGGTTCCACGGCGGGTGCTCGTTGTCGCTCGCGGAGATTGCGCGGTTCCTGACCGAGCGGGGGCTGGCCGCCTTCAAGATCCCGGAACGGCTCGAGGTGCTGACGGCGTTCCCGCACACCGCGGTCGGCAAGGCGGACAAGAAGGCGCTGAAGGTCCGGCTGGCCGAGATCGACGCGCTGCCCCGGGCCGCCTGAGTCGCTGACTCAACGGGCCCCGCGACCACTGGTGGTCGCGGGGCCCGTTTCGGCGTTCCCGGTGCTCCCGGAAAAGGGCAAAAGCGAAGGCCGCCACCGGGTGCAGGGGGACCCGGTTGGCGGCCTTCGCGGGATGACCGTCCCGTGCGTGGACAGTCAGGCTGCGCGGCCCTCGGTCGTGCGAGCGGTCTCCGCTCCCTGGGCGGCCACGATCGCCGCGTCGAAGTTCGGCTCCTGGCCGACCTCCGGGACGTACTCCGCGTGGACCACCGTTCCCGTCGCGTCCACCACGAACACCGCTCGCGACAGCAGGCGGAACTCCTTGATCAGCACGCCGTACGCCAGGCCGAACGAGACGTCGCGGTGGTCCGACAGGGTCTGCACCCCCTGGACCCCCGCCGCGCCGCACCAGCGGGCCTGGGCGAACGGGAGATCCACCGACATCGTCAGCACCGTGGCTTCGCCCAGCTGCGTGACGCTCTCGTTGAACCTGCGCGTCTGCAGGTCGCACACCGGGGTCTCCAGCGACGGAACCACCGAGATCACCCGGGTTCCACCCAGCTCGGAAAACCGGACCGGGCGCATGTCGGTGGCCAGGGCCGTGAAGTCCGGGGCCTGGTCGCCGACCGCGATCTCGGGGCCCAGCAACGTGACCGGGTTCCCGCGGAACGTCACCACTCCCGTGCGTTCAGTCATGTCCGTCCCCTCAGCCCTTGACCGGGCTGGTCTGCTGGGAAACCAGGCGCCACTCGCCGTCGAGCTGGGCGACCACCCACGTGCCGCGGACCGTGCGCTCCACCGGGACCGTGGTCTCGCCCTCGTACAGGACGCCGCCGTCGGTGATGACCACCGCCACCCCCGGCTCGAGGACCTTGACCTCGATCGGCTCGGTCACCAGCTTGGTGCCCGACAGCGTGGCCCCGAAGGCCTCGCTGAAGAACGCCAGGATCGCGTCCCGGCCGTTGATCTGCTCGTCGTCGACGAGGATGCTGCCGTTCTCGGCGAACGACTCCGCGAACGCGCCGGCGTCGTTCGCGTCCCACGCCGCGCGGGCGCGCAGCTGCGCGGTCACCGCGGCGCTCTCCTCGCCCTGGGTGAACTTCCCGTAGTAGGTGGCCCACTGTTTGGCCCCCGCGACGAGGGACGAAGCCTTCTCGGACATCCGGCTCTCCTTGGCTGACGAATGTGGCTCGAATCTCCGTGGCCAGGATTCCGGGAACCACCACCCCGCCGCATCTCCTGGCCTGCGCGGAATCGCGCCGCAACACCGGCAACTCAGGAGAGGTTTCCGCACCGCGGCGCGTGTGACCATGAACGCCGTATGGGCCGATCGTAACCCCCGCCGTTGGTTGGCCGACCGATCGAAGGAGAAGCAACAGTGTCCGCACCCACTTCTGACGAGCAGGCCAAACTGGACGACTACTACGGGCCCTTCACCTCCGAAAAGGAAAAGGAAGCCCTCGACGTCCCCCTGCGCCTGATCGCCGCCTGGACCAAGAACGACGGCTACGGTGTCGCCAAGGCCTTCACCGAGGACGGCATCCTCATCCTCCCCGGTGACGTGCTGAAGAAGGGCCGTGACGAGATCGGCGCCTTCATGGCCGCCGCCTACGCCGGCCCGTTCAAGGGCACCGGCGTCACGGGCAAGCCGGTCAACCTCCGGTTCGTTTCGGACACCGTCGCGCTGATCCGCACGCACGGCGGCATCCTCGCCCCCGGCGAGACCGAAATCGACGAAGAGCTCGCCGTCCGCTCGACCTGGGTCGTCGTCAAGCGCGACAACGAATGGCAGCTGGCCGTCTACCAGAACAGCCCGCGCGGCGCCGGCGCCACGCTCCGCTGGTAACCGAAAAGACCAGGAGATCATTGTGCCGACCAATTCGTGGGGCGACGCCACGGCGATCCTCGCCGCACACGGAGTCGACGAGGACACCTCTTTCTACCGCGGGTTCACCAGCGCGGACGAAAAGGCCGTCCTCACCGTGCCGCAGCGCATCCAGGACGCCTGGCTGCTGAACGACGCCGACAAGTTCGCCGACGTCTTCACGGCCAACGGCAGCCTGCTGCTGCAGGACAACCAGCTCACCAGCCGCGACGAGATCCGCGACTACATGCGCGCCGGGTTCTCGGGACCGCTGAAGGGCGCGCACGTGTACGGCTGGCCGCTGGAGGTCAAGTTCCTGGAGCCGGACATCGCGATCGCGATCACCGAAGGCGGGATCATCCGCCCCGGTGAGTCGGAGATCGCGCCGGAGAACCAGATCCGGGCGGTCTGGGTCGTCGTCCGCAACGGCGAAGGCGACCTGAGCCTGTTCTCGCACCAGAGCAGCCCCGTCAAGGGCTGAGCGTGCCCGGCGTGAAGGCCACCCCGGGCGACCGGGGTGGCCTTCACGGCATTTTCGGAGATGGCGGCCGCCGCCGGCGGGACTAGCGTCCCCGGTGGGCCCGTCCGGCCCTTCCTACGGCCGAGGAGCGAGGGATCGGCGATGACCACGGCACTTCCCCCCGGCACCGGGGACCCCGTCGACCCGGCGAAGGCGAAGCCGTTCCCGTCGGCCGCCCGGTACGAGCAGGCGCTCGACGAGATCCGCGCCGCCGCGGCCGCCTACTACGCCGGCTCGGACGTCCGCATGGACGACGACGCCTACGACGCCCTGCTGGCCCGCGCGATCGCGACCGAGGCCGCGCACCCGGCGTGGAAGCCCGCCGACACCCCGACCGAGGCCGTCGGCGCCGGCGTCGCGCCGGGCACCGAGATCCCGCACAGCACGCCGATGCTGGGCCTGGACAACGTCTTCGACACCGAGTCCCTGCGCAAGTGGGCGGCCCGCCTCGAACGCGTCCTCGACCACCCCGTCACCGCGTACACGGTCGAGCCGAAGCTGGACGGCCTCGCCGTCGCGGCCCGGTACTCCCGCGGGCGGCTGACCCTCGTCCTCACCCGCGGGACCGGCACGATGGGCGAGGACGTCACCACCCGGGCCATCCTGGCCAAGGGCCTGCCCGCCAAGCTCTCCTCACCCCGGACGATCGAGGTCCGCGGCGAGGTCTTCATGACCGACGAGGACTTCCGGACGGCCAACGAGCTCCGCACCGGGCACGGCGAGCCGGCGTTCGCGCACCCGCGCAGCGCCGCGGCCGGGACGCTGCGCGCGATCGACCGCGCCTACTCCGCGCCGCTGTCGTTCGTCGCCTACGCCGTGCAGGGGCTCGCCGACGACGGCACGCACTCGAAAGCGATGGCGGAGCTGGAAAAGCTCGGCGTCGCGACGACGTCGGGCTGCAAGCCGGCGTTGAAGGTCTGCCGCGGCACCGAAGAGATCGAGGCGGCCGTCGCGGAGATCCGGGACCTGCGCGGGTCGCTCGGCTTCGGCGTCGACGGCGCGGTCATCAAGGCCGACCGGCCCGAGGACCGCGACGCCGCCGGGGCGTCGACGAAGGCGCCGCGCTGGGGCGTGGCCGTGAAGTTCCCCGCCGACACGCGCAGCACGCGGCTGCTCTCGATCGACGTCCAGGTCGGCCGCACCGGCGTGATCACCCCGGTCGCCACGCTCGAACCGGTGTTCATCGACGGCGTGAAGGTCGTTTCGGCGACCCTGCACAACTTCGACGACCTCGAGCGGCGCAACGTCCGCGTCGGCGACACCGTGTTCGTGCGCCGCGCGGGTGACGTGATCCCCGAGATCACCGGCGCCAAACTCGACGAACGGCCGAAGGACGCCCAGCCGTTCACCCCGCCCGAGGTCTGCCCGGACTGCGGCTCCGAGATCGACCGCTCGCAGATCCGCTGGCGCTGCACCGGCGGCCGGGCCTGCGGCGCGCGCAAGATCCTGGCCCACTACGCCACGCGCGAGGCGATGGACATCGAGGGCCTCGGCGGCAAGATCATCGACCTGCTGGTGGCCGAGGGGCTCGTCGCCGACCCGGCCGACCTCTACGACCTCGACGTCCCGCGGCTCGCGGCGCTCGACGGGCTCGGCGAGATCTCCGGCGGCAAGCTCGTCGCGGCGATCGCGGGCACGAAGAAGCGCCCCCTGTCGAGCCTGCTGACCGGGCTCGGCATCCGGATGGCCGGGCGGGCGGTCTCGCGGCGGCTGGCGCGGCACTTCGGCTCGATGGACGCGCTGCTCGCGGCCACCCCCGAGCAGCTGCAGGAGGTCGAAGGCGTCGGGCGGGAACGCGCCGAGACGATCGCGGGCGAGCTGGCCGAGCTGGCCGGGGTCATCGCGAAGCTCGAGGCCCGCGGCCTCACGATGACCGAGCCGGACGCCACCCCGCCGCCGGCCGCGGCCACCGTGCTCCCGTTGCGCAAGCCGGACGGCTCGCCGATGCGGGTCGTCGTCACCGGCGCCGTCCCCGGCCTGAAGAACCGCGACGAAGGCAACCAGGCCGTCGAACGGCTCGGCGGCACGGCGTCCGGGTCGGTCTCGGCGAAGACGGACCTGGTCGTCGTCGGCGAAGGCTCCGGCAGCAAGGCGGACAAGGCGGCCGAGCTGGGCGTCCGCATCCTGCCCGCGGACCGGTTCGCCGACCTGCTGGCCGCGCACGACGGCGGCGACGACACCCGCGCCGCGCAGATCCTCGCCTCCTGACCCCGCGCCCGTCGTGAGTGGTAAAGCGGGTTAGAACGCGCTTCACCACTCACGACCGGCGGTCAGCGGAAATGGATGTTCACGCGGTCCAGCGCCGTCACGGAAACGTCGTACACCCCCAGCGTGCATTGCACGGCGGCGCAGTCGACCGTCACGTCGACACCGTCGCCGATATTGCCGACGTACACTTTCTGCGCCACGATCGTCGTGAACGCGACACCGTTCGCGTCGCTGTGGACCTCCACGACCGTCGCCGGGTTCCCCGCGCAGCCCGTCGGCACCCAGCCGCATTCGCCGACCCAGAACGTCCCGTTCGCGGGCAGGCCGGTGACGACGGCGGCAACGGTGGCGTTGGCGGACAAGGCGAACGTCGGTGCCGCGAACAGGTGAACCGGGGCCGCGGCGGACGCCGCCGGCGCGGTCGCGGCCACCAGCCCGGCGGCCGCCGCCACCACGGTCGCGAGTCTGCGGATTTTCTTGCCCATGGAGAAACTCCCCTCATTACGGTGCATTTCAGGAAAATCGGACCCCTGCCCGGATCCTACGGTAATCCTCCCGAAAAAAGGACAATCCGGCGAATTGCAGCGCGAATTCGTGAGATCCGCACGAATCGAGACGCCCGCACCGGCGGTCCGCCGGAACAATTCGGCTGACGAAGTACTCGTGGAGGTCGACCATGCACCTTGCCGCTCCCGTGGCGCCGATCGCGCCACAACCCCTTCTGTTGTTTTTGCTGGGCCTGCTGGTCCTCCTGACCCTGGCCCGGCTGCTGGGCCGCCTCGGCGAGCGCTTCGGGCTGCCGTCCGTCGTCGGCGAGCTCGTCACCGGCATGCTGCTGGGCCCGACCCTGCTCGGCCACCTCGCGCCGGGCATCTCGAACTGGCTGCTGCCCACCCAGCCGGCCGAGCAGATCCACCTGATCGACGCCGTCGGCCAGTTCGCCGTGCTGCTGCTGGTCGGCATCACCGGCACCCACCTCGACACGCGGATCCTGCGCCGCCAGGGCCGGGTCGCGGTCACCGTCAGCCTCTTCGGGCTGCTGCTGCCGCTGGGCCTGGGCATCGCGCTCGGGTTCGTGCTGCCCGGTTCGCTGCTCGGCGGCAACTCCAGCCGCTGGGTGTTCGCCCTGTTCATCGGCGTCGCCATGTGCGTCACCGCGATCCCGGTGATCGCCAAGACGCTCACCGACATGCGCCTGCTGCACCGCAACATCGGCCAGCTGACACTGGCGGCGGGCATGGTCGACGACGTGGTCGGCTGGCTGCTGCTGTCGGTGGTCTCCGCGGCGGCCACGGTCGGCGTCACCGCCGGGATCGTCTCGCTGTCGGTGGGCTACCTGCTCGGCTTCGTCGCGCTGGCCGGGACGGTCGGCCGCGTGGTGGTGCGGAAGCTGATGGACATGGCGGCCCGCCGCCCGGAGCCGGGCCCGGCGGTCGGCATGGCCGTCATCATCCTGCTGGCGTTCGGCGCCGCGACCCAGAGCCTCCACATGGAGCCGGTGTTCGGCGCGTTCGTCGGCGGCATCCTGATCGCGCAGTCGCGCTCGGCGCAGCCGAAGCTCGCGCCGCTGCGCACGGTCGTGCTTTCCGTGCTGGCGCCGCTGTTCCTGGCCACGGCCGGCCTGCGGATGGACCTGACCGCGCTGTGGCACCCGACCACCGCGATCGCCGCGATCGCCCTGCTGGCGCTGGCCATCGTCGGCAAGTTCGTCGGCGCCTACATCGGCGCGCGGATCAGCAAGCTCAGCCGCTGGGAAGGGCTCGCGCTCGGCGCGGGGATGAACAGCCGCGGCGTGATCGAGGTGATCGTGGCGATGACCGGCCTCCGGCTCGGCGTGCTCAACACGGCCACCTACACGATGGTGGTGCTGGTCGCGATCGTCACGTCGGTGATGGCCCCGCCGCTGCTGCGGCTGTCGATGCGCCGGGTGGCGCGCACCGAAGACGAGCGCCTGCGCCTGCTCGACCACGAGGACTGGCTGGGCCACCGGCTGTCCACAGCGGACTCGGCTCCGTCCACTCCGGACATCGGCCGCCGCGAAGCCGCCTGAGCGCGCGAAAAGGCCGTCACCACCGCGGTGGTGACGGCCTTTTCGGTCAACCGGCGAGCAGGCCCGAGAGCCCGGCGTAACCGCCCTCGGCCAGCCGCTCCCCGGACGTCGTCGTGTACGCCGCGTCGGCCTCGATGCCGAGGCCTTCGACCATCCGGTTCATGAAGTTGAACAACGCGCAGACGAGCACGGCGTCGTGCAGGGCCCGCTCGTCCCAGCCCGCCGCGAACACGGCCTCGGCGTCGGCCTCGGTCATCCGCGCCGGCGTGCGCGTCAGCTTGCCCACGTAGGCGAGCACCGGCTTCAGCTTGTCGTCCACCGGCGCCGTTTCCAGGTCCGCCACGGCCGCCGCCAGCACCCCTTCCGGCACGCCGAACGCCTCGGCTGTCACGGTGTGGATGCCGTGGCAGTAATCGCAGGCGTTCACGCCGGACACGTAGGCCGCGATCATTTCCCGCTCGCCGGGCGTGAACGGCGATTCCCCGCGCAGCAGCGTTTCGTGGAACGCCAGCAGGTGCCGGGCCGGTCCCGGGTAGGCCTGGAACACCTGGAGCAGGGTGGTCTCAGCCGGGAGCGACTTCAGGTAGGACATCGGGTTCCTTTCGGTCGGCGAGCCGGTCGATTTCGTCCCGGCGGATCCAGCAGGCCGTCAGGTACGCCAGCGCGGCGGGCCCGACGCCCGGCACGGCGACCGCCACCAGGTCGGCCGAGTTCGCCCACTCCTGCCGCAGGGCACCCGCGGCCGGGCGCCCCGGCACGGCGTCGAGCACCGGCCGCAGCGCCCGCCACCGCAGCAGGCCCGCCTCGGTCAGCCCGACGATGTCGGCGGCGAAGACGCCGTGCCGCGCCTGGTCGACCGCCTGGGTGACCAGCGCCGGGTCGTCGGCGAGCGTGGCGAACCCGAGCCCGGCGACCAGGCGGTCGGGCTCCAGGCCCAGCAGGATCACCCCGACCTCGGTCTCGGGCCACGCGTCGACGTCGGGCAGGGTGAAGCGCGAGTCGTACGGTTCCTGCTCAGACACCGGCACCCACCTCGGCCCGGACCGGCGCGGCGGCGAGCGTCCCGCCGCGCACGCCCCGCGCGATCGCGTCGGCGACGCGGGCGGTGGCGACGCGGTGGCCGTCGATGTTGCGGGCCGCCGGGCCGAGCACCATGCCCGCGGCCGCGCCGACCACGGACACCCGCGGCGCGTAGGTGTAGGCCAGCGTGCGCTCGTCGAGCGACGGCCAGCCGTCCCGTTCGCCGACGACCTCCTCGGGCAGCAGCCCCCGGCCGGTCTCCGGCGTCGTGCCCAGCGCGAGCACGACGCAGTCACCCCCGACCCGCTGCCCGCCGGCCAGCCGCACGACGGCCGTGCCGCCGGTCGCGGCCGCCACCCCGGTGACCGCTTCCCCGCGGTGCACCACCAGGCGGCCCTCGGCTTCGGCCCGCTCGAGCAGCGGGCGGAACTCGAACATGATCGACGCGCGCCGGAACTGCGCGAGCAGCCCCAGCCGGTCGTCCCAGCCGACGTTGCCGATGCGGGCCCGGCCCTCGGGCCGGAAGAACTTCGAGTTGACGTCCGCGCACTGGTAGCGCTCGCCCGGCTCCCGGATCACCCAGTGCACCTCGCGGCCGGCCGCGAGCGCGTTCGAGATCAGGTGCGCCGAGGTCAGCCCGGCGCCCACGACGACCTGGCGTTCGCCCCCGGACGCGGGCCGCTCGTCCCAGTAGGCCACGCCGGGCGGGGCGGCGCCGCCGCCCCACCACTCGCGCGGCGCCTCGCGGCGCTCCTCGCCGGGGCAGAGCACGACGTGCCGGGCGGTGACGGTGCCCCGGTCGGTCCGCACGGTGACGTCGGACGTCCCCGGCAGGACCTCGCGGACGGTGGCCCGCCACGTCCGCCCGGCCACGTCGTGCGTGGCGACGAGGTGGTCGCAGTAGGCCTCGAAGACGTCCACCGGCACGACCGAGCGGTGCCCGGCCTGCGCCATCCGGACCTCCCGGCGCTCCACCGGCGTCAGCCGCGCCCAGTGCAGCCGGGCGAAGTCCAGCAGCTCGCAGTCGCGGTAGCCCTCGACACCGGGGTGGTGCTCGTACGGCGAGCGCAGCACCCGCTGGCCGAGCAGGTCGACCCGGTCGAAGAACCGGCGGCACGGCCGGCCCCCGCGGTCGAGCACGACGACGTCGGGCACCCCGTGGTGCCAGAGCGCCGACGCCACCGCGAGCCCGGCCGGGCCGGCGCCCACGACGACGACGTCGGCCCGCGACGGCGGCATCGGGTCCTGCGCGGCCACGGGCGCGGCGGGCAGCCGCGGCCAGTCACGGCCCCGGGGCGACTCCAGCAGGTGCGGCCCGGGGATGAAGGTGGTCACCGGCTCCCCCGGCGTCCGGACGGCACCCGGGTCAGCCGATCACGGTGACCGGGACGATGAGCTCGACCATCGGCCGTCGCGCCATCCCGTTCTGGACCAGCTCTTCCAGCGTCTGCTGGGACTGCTCCAAGCTGTCGGTCGCGATCGGGCTGTACCGCGAGTAGGAGTACGCCGGCTTGCGCGCGCTCGTCTCCATCTCGTAGACCTTGAGGACGGCCTCGCCCGGGCGGACCTCACCGCCGTAGAAGGTCAGCCGCCGCTGGTCGGGCGTCATGAACGACTTCGAGAACTGCCGTGACATCACGAGCGTCTCGGGGTCGTTGACGAAGGTCGACTCGGCGTCCATCACGACCTGCATCGCGACCCAGGTCTGGTCGGTCAGGTTGGTCTCGGACTTGATGATCTGCCAGCGCCCCGGCTCGGGCAGGTTGACGGTGACCGAGACGTCGTGGTCGGAGGTGTCGATGGCGCCGGAGATCATCAGCACGCGGCGGCGGACGTCGGCCACCCCCGCCATCTGGATGTCCCGCGCCCGCACCCGCCCGGAAACGTCCAATCCCGCGAATTCCGGTGAAGACATCGGCAGCCTCCTTGTTTTTGCCCCCGAGAACCCCCATGAACTGCGAACAAGCCCGAGAGTTCCACACGGCCGGAGAGACGTCAAGATGACGAATGCACGTCCGGGAGGGCCATCCGTACAAGTGGGGACGGCCGCTCGCGCGAGTCGAATACGGCCGTTCGGGCCAAGGGGCACTGCGGGAAGCGGCGGAGTCAGCCGTCGTCGACGTCCGCGTCGACCACGACGTCGGCGGCGAGCTCGGCCGCGATCTCGGCGGCGTTGGCGGTCGCGTCGTCGTCGAGGGTGCCGACGTAGAGGACGTCGAACGCCGATTCGGCGCGCTGCACGTTGATCTTCACCATCAGATCCGCTTTGACCATCACGATGAAATTGGAAATGTCATCGGGGTCGCCGAAAACGTCGTAAATGAGGAATACGGAACCGTCGCCGATGGCGAACAAGGCTTCGTAGAGAACATTTCGTTCGGCTTGTGTAGCGGATTCCGCCCATTTGTCGAGCAGCTCGACACCCGCCGTGAGCCGGAGGTGCATAGCCATCCGCTGGCCTCCCTACCGAGCGCGACGAACCAAGGGCGAAACAGCTTCCAGTCTGGCTGCTGCCCGTCGTCTGCGGCATCTCGGATCTTGCGGCCTCGCGGCCGGAATCAGTTGTATCCCAGGACGATCGTGTCGGTGAGGTACTCGCGCTGCGCCGGAGCTTCGGCCGGAGCGGGCGCCGCCTCGGGGGCGGTGCGCGGCGCGGGGACGCCCAGCGCCTCTTCGATCAGCTCGCGGTCGTTCCGGATGGCGGGAAGGGTCATCGTGTTACCTCCGTCTCACTCCTGCACGCCGTCCATGGTGCGCTCCCGGGGTCGAGGCCCCGTCGCGCCGCGATCGAGGTTCCCGGTCCGCAGGGGGCGAGACGCACGCCCCGGCACCGGCACGGTGAACTGGACGGACATGAACCGGCCACGACCGCCGAGGTGCAGGATGAACGAGCGTCTCCGGAAGATCTTCGCCGAAGCCGAGGGTGGTTTCGACGGTGCCGCCCGGATCCGGACCGATCGGGTGAGCGAGCGGACCCGTCCGGAGGACCCCGCCCCCGTGCGGCGGCTGCCGGTCGCCGCGTGGGACAGCGACGAGTTCGACGCGTATGACGCGTTCGACCTGGACGAGGCGGCCTGAGGGCCGGCTACTGGGCGCTGCAGGCGAGCGGCAGGACACGGCCTCGCGCCCCCGCGGGGGCGCGCACGTCGAGGCGGCGTTGACTCCCCTCTCCGACCCTATGCATAAAAGGCACATTCGTGAGGCACTTAAAATGTCACACTGATGCGACAGATCAGCGTAGGGTGCCAGCACCCCTTCCCCGCGCCTCCGCCACCACGGCCCCTACCGGCGTGAACGACTCGTTCATGCCGTCCCACGACACGAACGAGTCGTCCGAAACCCGCCTCAGAGGGGTAAGCCGGACAGGCGCCAGGCGTCCGGGCCCGCCGTTCTCGGTGCGTCCCTGCGGGCCCCCGGTGCCGCCCACGCCGAGCGTGCCGGCACCGGTGACGACGGACCCGCAGCCGACACGACCAGCAGAGCCGCGACCACCGCCGCCAGCTCGGCGTCGTCCGGCAGGCCGCGGACCACCCTCAGCCTCGGGCGGGTGGGTTCGGTTGCTGGCATCGGATTCCTCAACCGCTCAGATCGGATGGTTGCCGTGCTTGCGCTGGGGGCCCGGCTTGCGCTTGTCCTGCAACATCGCCAGCCCGCGGGCGATCGCCGCGCGGGTGTCGGCCGGGTCGATCACGTCGTCGATCAAGCCGCGCTCGGCCGCGTACTGGGGGTTCAGGTACTCCGCGACGTACTCCGCGACCAGCTTCGCCCGCAACGCCGCCGGGTCCGGGGCCGCGGCCAGTTCGCGGCGGAACAGCACGTTCACCGCGCCCTCCGCCCCCATCACCGCGATCTGGTTCGTCGGCCACGCCAGTGACAGGTCGCAGCCGATGGACCGGCTGTCCATCACGATGTACGCGCCCCCGTACGCCTTGCGCAGGATCACCTGGACGCGCGGGACCGTCGCCTCGCAGTACGCGTGCAGCAGCTGCGCGCCCTGCCGGATGATGCCGCTGCGCTCCTCGTCCACCCCGGGCAGGAAGCCAGGGACGTCGACGAGCGTCACCAGCGGGATGCCGAACGCGTCGCAGAACCGGACGAACCGGGCCGCCTTCTGGGAGGCCGGGCCGTCCAGGACGCCGGCGAGCACGCACGGCTGGTTGGCGACCAGGCCGACCACCCGGCCGTCGATGCGGGCCAGCGCGCACAGGACGTTCGGGGCCCACGTTTCGTGCAGCGCGAAGAACTCGCCGTCGTCGGCGATCTCCGAGAACACGTCCCGCATGTCGTACGGGCGGTTCGGCTCCGACGGCACCAGCTCGGCCAGCCGCGGCCGCCAGTCCGCCGTCGCGCCCGTCTCGCGCGTCGCCGGGGGCTGCTCGAGGTAGTTGCGGGGCAACAGGGACACCAGGTACCGGACGTCGGCGAGGCAGCTCTCCTCGTCGTCGTGGACGACCGTCGCGACGCCGGAGTGGCGGCCGTGGGTGTCCGCGCCGCCGAGCTCGTCGTGCGTCACGCGGCGGCCGGTCACCGCCTCGACCACGTCCGGGCCGGTCAGGAACATCCAGCCGGTGTCGCGCACCATGAACGTGAAGTCGGCCAGTGCCGGCGAGTACGCCGCGCCGCCCGCGCACGGCCCGAGGATGACGCTGATCTGCGGGATCACCCCGGACGCCTCGACCTGGCGGCGGAAGATGCCGCCGTAGCCGTTGAGCGCCATCACGCCTTCCTGGATGCGCGCGCCGCCGCTGTCGTTGAGCGCGATCACCGGCGAGCCGGTGGCCACGGCGAGGTCCAGGACCTTGTGGATCTTGGCCGCGTGCGCCTCGCCCAGCGACCCGCCGAACACGGTGAAGTCCTGGGCGTAGACGAACACGCGACGGCCGTCGATCGTGCCGGAGCCCGCCACCACGCCGTCGGTGTAGGGGCGGTTGTCCTCGAGGCCGAGCCCGCGGGCCTGGTGGCGCCGGTAGGGCTCGATCTCGGTGAAGGAGTCGTCGTCGAGCAGCAGCGCGAGCCGCTCGCGCGCGGTGAACTTGCCGAGGGAGTGCTGGCGCCGCACGGCGTCCATCCGGCCCTCGGCGACGTGCGCGGCCAGCTCGTCGCGCCGCTTGCGCAGCAGCGGCATGCCCGGCTCCGGCTCGGCGACCGGGTGCAGCGAGATGACCTGGGCGTCGCCGCTGGGCACGGAACGCCGGTGGTGCCCCGGCCCGCGGCGGTCGCCGTCGGGCAGGGGCACCACTTCGGCGTCGTCGAGCGGCCGGGCGCCGGCGTCGGACGGAACGCTCACGCGGCGTCCCTGAGCCGGCCGAGACGCTCCAGGTTGTCCTGCTCGATCTCGGCGACGATCATGCTCCACACGATCCCGCGGCCCAGCCGCGGCATCGGCCGGGTGATGGCGGGCACCGCCGCGACCACCGGCTCGGCAGGCGGGTCCGGGACGGCCCGGACCGGGCGCGTGGTGTCGTCGGTCTCCTCGTGCGCGGTCATGGCAGTGCCTTTCCGGTCGCGCCGGACCCGGCGGGGCCGGCTGGTGGGGCTGTCGAAGAAAGGGCTTCCCGGTCGTGCGGGGCGGAGCCGGGCACGGAGTCCGCCTGCCGCGCGGGCACCCCGGCGGCGGCAGACGCACCCGGCCGCGCGGGCACACCGGCCGGGGCAGAGCCGGCCACGCCCGCAGGCCGCGCGGACACCTCGGCGGCGGGAGCAGGCACACCCGGGCCCGCAGCCTGCGCGGACACCTCGGCGACCGACGCAGGCACACCCAGGTCGATAGCTTGCGCGGCCACACCGGCAGCCGGCGCAGCCACCTCGGCGGCAGGCCGCGCGGGCACCCCGGCGGCAGCACCGAAACCAGCCACCGCCCGGCCCGCCCGGCGCGGCGCGAGCGCCCCGCTCCCGGCAAGCCAGCGCACGGTGTCCGCCAAGGTCTCCGCCAACGGCCGAGCAACCACCCCGGCACTCGGGGCCGCCGGCTCGACCGGTACCGCGACCGCGCACACGTGGATCGCGCCGTACTGGACCGGGAGGCGCCCCGGCCAGCACCGCTGAAGCACGTCCGCGGCCCGGCCCGCGACGGTCAGCGCCCGGGCCGGGAAGAACGCCGCCGGGAGGCGGCGGCCCGTCACCTCGCGCACCGCTGCCAAATACTCCCGAGTCGTCACGAACGTTCCGGGGCCGAAGAACTCCGTCCCGTCCACGCCGTCGAACAGGCGGGCGTGCAGCTCCGCGTTGTCGCGGACGTCGCCGAGGGGCAAGCCGCCCGTCGGCCACAGGGGCATCAGGCCGCGCAGCAGGTCTCGCAGCCGGGCGTTCTGGTCGCCCAGGTGCGGGTCGTGCGGGCCGAGCAGGGCCGGGGGGCGGGTGATCGTCGCGCCATACTCCCCCGCGATCCGCTCGGCCGCCGTTTTCGAGGCCAGGTACGGCTCCCGTGACGAGCCGGGCGGGGTACCCGGCCCGATCGACGGGGCCGCTGCGGGGTACAGCGTCCCCACCGTCGACACGTGGACGATGCGGGCGACGCCCGCGGCCCGGGCCGCGGCGAGCACGACCTCCGTGCCGTGCTCGTTCACCCGGCGCAGTTCGGCGCGGCGGCGGGGGTCGAAGGTGTAGACGCCCGCCGCGTGCAGGAGACCGTCCACACCGGACACCAGCCGGGCGGCCGCCGCCGGGTCGGTGACGTCGCCGGGGACGACGTCGACCTGCTCCGGGGCGATGCCGAGCGGGGCCAGCGCGGCCGCCACCCGGTCCGGCCGCCGGGCGAGCAGCCGGACCCGGTGGCCGTGCCGCAGCAGGGCCCGCACGGTGTGCGCACCGAGGAACCCGGTGCCCCCGGTCACCGCGACGAACATCGCATTCCTCCCGCTCAGGCCGCGCGGGCGCGACCGTCGACTTCGTGGTAGCCGCCGCCGTAGAACACGAGCGAGTTGTCGCCCGTGCCGCGGCTGGAGGTGACCACGCGGCCGAGGAAGATCGAGTGGTCACCGCCTTCGTAGGCCGCCTCGAGCTCGCACTCGAGCCACGCCAGCGCGCCCGCCAGCAGCGGCGCCCCCGTCTTCGCCCCCGGCGTCCAGGCCACCGGGTCGAACTGGGCCATCCCGGCGGGACGGCGCCAGTCGGCGAAGTACTTGGACAGGTCCTGCTGGTCGGCCGCCAGGATGTTCACGGCGTACGAGCCGGCTTCGGTGATGGCGGCGTGCATCCGGGCGGCCCGGGACACGCAGCACAGCACCATCGGCGGCTCCAGCGAGACGGACGAGAACGCGTTGGCCGTCATGCCGTGGCCCGACTCGCCGCCCGCGGTGAGGACCGTGACCCCCGTGGCGAACTGCGCCATCACCTCGCGCAACCCGGTCTGGGTGGACAGGTGCCGCCGCCCCGGTGGGGTGGGCAGCCGCTTCAGGACCGCCCGGTCGTTGGTTTCCCCGGCGTCGGCCACGTCACGCTCCCCTGCCGTTCACCGCGCTGGTCGTGTACGGCGCCAGCGCCTCGCGCAGCTGCTCGGGCACCCGCGACGGCACGGTCGCCGTGTTCGGGCCGCGCATGCAGGCGATCCGCTGCCGGCCGCGGGCGACCAGCCGCTCGCCGTCCGGGTGCAGGTGCACGTAGTCGAAGGCGAACTGGACCTGCGTCGAGGTGAGCTCCTCCAGCCGCAGCCGGATGGACAGCTCGTCGAACGCGGTGATCTCGGCGTAGAACTCGCACTCCACCTTGAGGGTGAAGAGCTTGAGGTCGTCGCGGACCTCCTCGAGCACCGCCGGGGCCTTCTCCTTCAGGAACATCTCGCGGCACCGGCCCTGCCAGCGCACGTAGTTCACGTAGTAGACGTTGCCCACCAGGTTCGTCTCTTCGAAGCCGACCGTGTGGCGGATCTCGTAGTAGTCGGACATGCTCAGTTCTCCTCTGCCTGCAGCACCGCGAAGACCACCGGCTCGGTCCGGTCGTTGACGGTCGTGGCCCAGGTCGCGATCCGCGCCGACCCGCAGGCCAGCAGGGCCCAGCCGTCGGCTTCCACGCGGCGCACGGTCAGGGACTCGGTCATCGCGCCCGTTTTGCGGACGCATTCCAGGGCGCTCCACACCCGGGTGTTCGCCACGGCGATCGGCTCGCCCGCGTCGGCGGCCAGCAGCCTGCCGACCGAGAGCAGGTCCTCGCCGAGCAGCCCGCCCCAGTCCTCCTCGGTCCGCTCGAGCACCGTCTCGACGTCGCAGGTCACCTGTCCGGTGCCGGCCACGACGAGGGTCAGCCGGGAGCTGTGCGACGCGGTGATCGTGCCGCCGTCGATCTCCGGCTTGCCGTCCGGCCGGTAGCGGATCTCGACCGGCCGGTCGAACGCGCGGCTCGCGGCCAGCGCGGTCTGCGCCCGCCGTTCGGCGATGCCGCCGACCTCGACGCCTGCCGGGTCGGGCTCCAGGACCACCGACCGGGTGCCGCCGAGCAACCGCTCGCACGCCCGCTCCAGGTAGGAGCTGAGCATCGAGGGCACCCACGGCCCGGCCCCGTCGGTCTTGCGGACCGCCCGCAGCATCAGGCCTTCCCAGCGTTCCACCAGCTCGCCGTCCGGGTTGCGGACGTCGAGGTCGTAGACGTAGCTGTCGCCGTCCTGCAGCCGCTCCTTGGCGTCCAGCAGCACGTACTCCGGGTGCTGGGCGCCCGGCTGGGCCAGGTGCAGCTTCTCGATGCCCTGCGGCAGCAGCGTCGCGTCGGGGACGCAGCACTGGATCGCGTGCATCATCGCGTCCCGTGTGCCCGGGTCGGCCAGCAGCCGCTGCTGGGGCAGGAACGGGGCGAACCAGTCGTGGTCGGCCGTGGTCGCGATCTCGGCGACCGCGTGCCGGGCGCTCGCCCGCCGGTAGCCGACGACCCGCTGGAACCGCTTGCCCTGGAACAGAACCGTGCCGTACAGCTCGGACAGCGGCTCCACCGGCACCGACGGGACGTCGGTGTCACGGGCCTGCTTCGGGCCGATCTCCGCGGGCCGCGCGAAGCTCAGGCGGGCCTTGAAGTGGTCGGCGCTGAACCCGGTTTCGTCGCTGCGCAGCACCACGTCGACGGTGTCGGCGTCGCGGGCGACCGCGGCCAGCCGGATCGTGGTGGACCCGCCCGGCGAGACGATGATCGGGCGCAGGAACTCCACGTCGGACAGTACCGGCGCACCGCCGGTGTCGAGGGTGGCGGCGGCGACCTGGGTCATCGCCTCCATCCCGATCACCGCCGGGAACAGCAGCTGCCCGTCGAGCAGGTGGTCGGCCAGGTACGGGTCCGAGCCGGCGGACAGGTCCGCCTCGGTGATCAGCTCGACACCCGGGTAGTGCACGACCGCGCGGTCGACGAACCGGGTCAGCGGCAGTTCCTTGCGCTGGATCGGCAGCGTCGCCAGCCCACCGGTCCGGCCGCAGACGACCAGCACCGGCGGCACCGCCGGGTCGGCCAGCGCCTGCTTGAGGATGGCGATGCCGTCCTCGGTCGGGATCGGCGTGATGCCGTCGCGCTTGAGGGCGCTGACCACGCCGAGCTTCTCGCCCATGCCGGTGCCGGACCAGACCGACCACTCCAGCGCGACCGCCCGCGCCTGCGGGTACTCGCGGCCGAAGCGCAGGGTCAGCTCGGTCATCCAGTCGTTGGCCGTGGCGTAGTGCGCCTCGCCGCGCAGGCCGGCCCGGCCGATGATGCTGCCGAAGGTGACCAGCAGCTTGACCTTGCTCTTGTCGATCGCGTCGAGGACCGCGTTGAGGCCGCCGATCTTCGGGGCGAGTGTCTTGCGGAAGGTGTCCTCGGTGAGGCTGAACAACGCGGCGGGCTCGTTGCGCCCGGCGCCGTGCAGCACCGCCGTGACCGGGCCCAGCTCGGCCTGCATCCGGGCGATCGCGTCGGCCACCTGCGTGCCCGAGGTGACGTCGGCGCGCTCGTAGCGGTAGTCGATGCCCGCGGCCTTCATCCGGCCGAGGTTCTCGGCCAGCTCGCTGTCGTCGGCCGGGTCGCTCCGGCCGAGCAGGGCGAGCTTCGCGCCGGAGTCCTTGGCCAGCGCCAGCGCGCTTTCCGCGGTGATGCCCTTGCCGCCACCGGTGACGAGCAGGACGTCGCCCGCCTCCAGCGACTCGGGGATCGGGCCGGTGGGCGCCGGGGCGACCGCCACCAGGCGCGGCACCGTCCGGCCGCCGTCGACGCCGTAGCGGACCTCGGCGAAGTCCGTGGTCGCGGCGACCTCGGCGACGACGACCTTGACCGCGTCGGCGATCGCGGCCGGGTCGGCCGGGGCCGGGTCGGCCAGGTCGACGATCGTGGTGCGGGCCGACGGGTCCTCGAGCCGCAGGGTCTTCGCGAGCCCGGAGGCGCCGAGACCGTGCTGCACGACGACGAAGCGCGTGCCGTTGGGCGCGGCCATGACGGCGCGACCGGCTTCGAGGAACAGCCCCGCGTGGCTCGCGTCGCAGTCGGCGGGCAGGCAGAGCAGCACGCCGTCCCCGGCGCCCGCGCGGGCCAGCGCCGCGCGCAGCGGCTCGGCCAGCGGGTGCCCCGGCGTCGAGAAGACCTCCCAGCGCGCCTGGCCGAGGCCCGGCGTCAGGTCGGCCACCGGCCGCGGGGCCGGCACGTACTCGACCGCGAACGGCCGGACCCACGGGCCGGCGCCCGGGACCTCGCTGCCGCCGGTCTCGGCCGGCTTCGCGGTCTGGGCCAGCTCGTCGATCATCTCGGCCAGCTCGCCGAGGCAGACCGTCGCGAAGTTCGGCATGCCCTCCAGCGCGGGGCGGCCCAGCGCCCGGGTGACGTCGTTGACCAGCTGGCCGACCGTGATGGACGACAGGTGCAGGTCGTCGAGCGGGTGGGTGTCCGCGGTGACGGTCTCCAGCGGCAGCTCGACGCGCTCGGCGGCGAGCTTGCGCAGCAGGTCGAGCGTCGCGTTGGCGCCGCCGCCGACCTCGACCGCGGCTTCCGACGCCGCCTGCTCCTTCTCGGCCGCCAGTTCCGCGGCGAGCTCGCTGTCGATCTCGGGCGCCGCTTCGCAGGGGCTGGCGAGGAAGTTGAACACGCCGTCCTCGGGCAGCGAACGGACGGCCCGGCCCTCGAACAGCGGGTCCGTGGTCAGCTGCGCCCCGGCCGCGAACGCGGCACCGGCGACCCGCAGCACCGCGCTGAGCGTGGTGCTGTCGGTGTCCACGGCCAGCACCGGCGTGCCCGGCGCGATCTCCTCGAACAGGCCCGTCAGGACGCGGCCCGGGCCGACCTCGATCACCAGGTCGCTGCGCTCGGCCACCTTGGCGGCGGCTTCGCGGAAGCGGACCGGGAGCACGATCTGGTCGCGCAGCAGCTCGGGCAGGTTCTCGGCGGCGTGCAGGACGTCGCCGGTGACGGTGGAGACGACGGCGTGCTCCAGGCGGGAGAACGGGATCTCCGCCAGCGGCGCGGTCATCGCCGTCGCGGCCGGCTCGACCAGCGGCGAGTGGAACGCGTGCGACACCTTGAGCCGGGTCGCGGTGACCCCGGCGGCGTGGGCGCGGGCGATCACCCGGTCGACGGCCGCGGCCGGGCCGGAGATCACCGTCTGCTCGGGGGCGTTGTAGCCCGCGATGACGACGTCGGAGCCCAGGCCCAGCTCCTCCGCGCGGCTCGGCGACGCGGCGATGCCCGCCATGGCGCCTTCGTCGGCGGTGGTTTCGGCCATCACCTTGCCGCGGACCTTGGCCAGCCGCAGCACCGCGCGCTCGTCCAGGGCACCGCCCCAGTGCAACGCCGTCAGCTCGCCGAGGCTGTGCCCGGCCGCCGTCTGCGCCTCGATGCCCAGAGAGCGGAGCACCCGGAGCGCGGCCAGCGAGCCGGCGACGATCCGCGGCTGGGCGACCTCGGTGGCGACGTGGTCGGCGCCGGTGGGCAGGCCCGCGGCGCGGAAGACGTCGTCGGCGGCGGTGAACCGGCGGCGCAGCACGCCGTCGACGGCCCGCCCGGAGCCCTGGCCCGGGAACAGGAAGCCGATGCGCGGCTCGGTGACGCGGTGCCCGGCGAAGATGCCGTCGGTCGCGGCGAACACGGACCCGTCGGTGCCCAGCAGCTCGAGCAGGCGGGTCAGCTTGCGCTCGGCCTCCTCCGGACCGGTCGCGACGACCGCGGCGCGGGCGGGCCGGTTGGCGAGCTCGCCCGCCAGCTGCCCGGCGAGGTCGGTGAGCTCGGCCATCGACAGCTTCGGCACGATCTCCAGCAGGCCGGTGATCCGGGCCCGCAGCGCCTCGACGTCGTCGGCGTCGAGCAGCAGCAGCTCGGCGTCCTGGCGGCCGGAGACCAGTGCCCTGGTCCGCTCGTCGAGCTCGGTCTTGCGGGGCGCGCCCGGCGCCTCGGTGACCGTGACGTGCGAGTTGATCCCGCCGAAGCCCATCGCCGAGACACCGGCGCGGACCGGCGCGTCGGTCGGCCACAGCTGGGCCTCGCGCGGCACGTACATCCGCGCCGAGTCGCCGGTGAGCTTCTCGTGCGGGTCGAAGTGGCCGGTCGCAGGCGGGATCACCTGGTGGTACACGGCGAGCGTCGCCTTGATCAGCCCGGCGACGCCCGCCGCGGCCTTGGTGTGCCCGATGTTGCCCTTGATCGTCGACAGCGCGGCCGGGGCGGCCAGCGGGTCGGCGGCGTGGCGAGCGGTGGAGAGGGCTTCGATCTCGGTGGCGTCGCCGAGCGCGGTGCCGGTGCCGTGGCCCTCGAAGTAGGACACGGTCTCGACGCCGTAGCCCGCGCGGTCGTAGGCGCGCTTGAGGGCCAGCCGGTGCCCGGCGGCCTCGGGCCGGGTGATGCCGCCCTTGCCGTCCGAGGACACGCCCCAGCCGCCGATCGAAGCGTAGATGCGCTTGCCCTGCTCGATCGCGTCGCTTTCGCGCATCAGCACGAGCATGCCGGAGCCTTCGCCCGGCCAGAAGCCGTTCGAGTCGGCGTCGTAGACCTTCATCTCGCGCTTGGCGAGCGCGCCGGTCTTGGCGAAGCCGATCACCTCGAACGGGTCGATCGAGAGGTCGACACCGCCGGCGATGGCGACGTCGAGGTCGCCCTGCGCCAGCGAGTTGGCCGCGCTCACCACGGAAAGCAGCGAGGAGGAGCACGCGCCGTCGACGGTGTAGCCGCCGCCGGCGAAGTCGAAGTAGTTGCAGACGCGCCCGGCGATCGTGTTCGCCAGGCCGCCGGCCAGGGTGTCCTCGTTGATCTCCGGGAACGGCTCCTTGTACTGGACCTCGAGCTCCCGCAGGAAGGACGCCGTCTCGTCGTCGCCCCAGCCGCGCTCGGACAGTGCCGCGGCGACGGTCCGGCGGACGTACGGCCAGCGCAGCCGCATGATGTTCGCCCGCGAGAACTCGCCGGTCAGGCTGTTGCCGATGACGACACCGGTCGCCTCCCGCGGCACGCCGTCGCCCTCGGGGAACCCGGCGTCGGCCAGGGCCTGGGCGGCGACGTCCAGCGCGAGCCAGTGCGTGGTGTCCGTGGCCCGGAAGGTGCTGCCGGCGACCTTGTACGCGACCCGGTCGAACTCGAAGTCGCGGAGCACCGCGGCTTTCTGTGCGTAGAACCGGTCCGGCGCCGCCGGATCCGGGGAGTAGTAGTCCGCCCGGTTCATCCGTTCGTCGGGCAGCCGTCGGAACGCGCGGCGGCCAGCCAGCACGTTCTCCCAGAGCTCGTCCAGCGAACGGGCGTCCGGATACCGCAGTCCGATCCCGACGATCGCTATCCGCTCACCGCTCATGCCACCGCACTCCCAAATAGCTCTCGAGCCCGTCCGTCGCGAGGGCGACGGCTCCCGGTTCTGTCCGGCGCGGGTTCGCACCCGCCGCCCGGTCGTTCATTGCGTACCGCCGGGGTTCCCGCGGTCGCCGAAGCCCGCTTCAGCATGGGCTCCCGCGCGCCCGGCTTCTTCTTTCTCCCTGCCCCGGCCGCGGGTAGCGCAACGGTGAACAAATCCGCCGCGCCGCCCTCGACCGTCCACAGCGGACTGATCAGGCCGGGAACTGCCCCGGCCGGCGTCCGTCGCCCGCCGGGCCCCGGTACGCCTGGGCCAGCTCCAGCCACTGCCGGGCCAGCCCGCCTTCGGCGCGCACGTCGAGGTCGTCGGGGTGCCGCCGCCGGGTGACCAGCAGGCAGAAGTCCTCGGCACCGCCGGTGACGCGCTCCGGCGAGTCCTCGGGCCCGAAGGTCAGCAGCCGCCCGGACGGCGTGGTGATCTCGAAGCGGAACTCTTCCTCCGGCGGCGTCAGGCCGCGCGCCTGGTACCCGAAGTCGCGCACGCGCACGGCGAACCCGACGAGGTGGGCGAGGCGGTCGGTGCGCACCGGCCGGACGCCGAGGGCGTCGGCGATGTCCTGGCCGTGCGCGAAGACCTCCATCATGCCCGCGCAGGCGAGCACGTACGGCGGCAGCGGGTTGACCAGCCACGGCACGAGGTCGGTGCCGGGGACCGCGGCGAGCGCCTTGATGCCCTGGTCGCGCTCGGCACGCCAGCGGCCGAGCAGGACCTCCGCCGGCCCGCCGAGGTACTCCTGGAGGGCGCCGTTGACGGCGGCGTCGAGGTCACCGCCGATCGACTTCGTCATCGCGACGAACGCTTCCGGCTGCGCCGCGGCGAGCCCCGCGATGCGGAAGATGAAGGCGAGGTGCCCGACCTGGTGGCGCACGGTCCAGCCGGGCGCCGGGGTCGGGGTGTCCCAGTCGGTCTCGGAAAGGCCGGCGACGAGCGCGTCCACGCCCTCGGCCTCGGTCGTCAGGTCGGCGATCACGGCCGTCGTGTCAGTCACCGGATGTCCTTTCGCTACTCGTTCCTGGGGGAGGTTCGGGGGACGGGCCGGCGGCCGCCGAGCTCGTGGCGGGGGTGAGTGGGCCACGGTGCGGCGGCCGCCGGGGAGCGATCGAGGGGATCCGGCGGGGCAGGTCGCGGGCGTCCCGGGCGCAATCGGCTGTGTCCCGGTGCTGCGGTCCGGCCTGCCGGTCGATCAGCTCCTTTCCGAATCATCACCCGCGCCCGCGTGACACGTCTTCTCCTCGTGGGCGCAGGGAAAGGCGGCTGCCGAGCTCCTCGGCGGCGGCGTGAGCCGCCCACGAGACGAGCTCGATCAGGCCCCGGTCGTCGGCGCGGTCCCGGCGGGCGGCCACGACGACCTCGTCGTCGACCTGGTACGCGGCCTTGGCCACGAGCAGGGCCAGCCGCGCGGCCGGGCGCTCCGCCGCCGGCAGTTCGGCGAGCGGCGCGTCGGCCCAGGAGCGGCCCAGCCCGGGCGGGCGGCCGTCCCACGCCTTCAGCTCGCGCCGCACGAGCTCGCGCACCCGCGGCGGCAGCACGCGCTCTCCGGCGGCTTCGACGGCCACCCCGGCCCGGGCGAAGGCGTCGGCCAGCGTGCTGCCCGGCGGGGCCCAGTCCGGGCCGTCGACGCCGGTGGCGGGCAGCAGCTCCAGCGCCCGGCCGGCCGGTGGGGCCTGGCCGGGCCGCAGGAAGTGGCCGAGTACCGCTTTCGCCTTGCCGCGCGCGGACGCGGGCACCCGGTCGGGCAGCGGCGAGTCGCCGAGGAAGACGGCGACCATCCGGTTCAGGTAGTGGAAGGCCGTGGCCACGGCCGTGAACTCGGCGGCCGCCTCGGCCGGCACCCCGGGTGGGAGCGGGCCCGCGCCGCGCGCCCACCCGGCCAGCTCGCGGGCGTCGGGATCGGCGATCTCCCCCGGCGTGCCCGCTTCGAGCGCGGCCGCGGTGCCCGGGTCGCCCAGTGCGCCGACCGCCATCGCGTGCACCTCGACGCAGTACGGGCAGGCGTTGGCGGCCGAGACGGCGGCCGCGACGACTTCCCGGTCCGCGCGGCTCGAGACGCCCGCCGCGACCAGCGATTCGCGCAGCACGAGCCACGCGGCGGCCAGCACCGGCGGGGACGGCGAGTGCAGCGCGATGGGCGGCGCCAGCATCCCGAAGTCCCGCTCGAGCTGCCGGTAGACCGCGCGGACCTGGCCCTTCGCCCGCCGCGGCCGCACGGCTTCGACGTGCTTGACGTCCTGCACGGCCCGCCGCAGGGCGAACCGCACCAGTCCCGGTGCCATGGAACCTCCTCCGACGGCGAACTCGCGCTCCCAGGTGCCCAGGAGCGCGAGTTCGAAGTGGCCGTGCATCAGTTGCCGGCGACGAGGTCCAGCTTGGACACCGCCCGGCGGCCGGTGATCGACCCGTCGGGCGCCGGGGCGCCGTACTTGACGTCGATGCCGCGGGCCTGCGCGGCCCGGACGATGCTCGGCACCGAACGCTCGGCGAGCGCGGCGATGGTCATCGCCGGGTTCACGGTGAGCGCACCCGGCACCGACGCGCTGTCGGTGACGAAGATGCCCGGGTGGTTGCGCAGCTCGTGGTTCGGGTACAGCGCCGACGTCGCCGCGTCGTCCCCGATCCGGCACGACGCCAGCGGGTGCACGGTGTACGCGCCGACGACGTCGTTGGTCCACGGCGCGACCTTGCCGATGCCGTCCTTCTCGATGATCTCCTTGCAGTCGGCGTCGGCCAGCGCCCAGCCGCGCCGGGTGTTCGGCGTCGGGTCGTAGCGCAGCGGCCCGCGGCCGAGCATCTGCTGGGAGATCCGGTAGGCGTTGCCGGTGGGCGGCGGCGTGCCGAAGACGCCTTCGTTGTCGTCCTCGGTCATCAGGAAGATCGTGAGCCAGTTGGCCCACTGCTTGAGGATCTCCTTCTTCTCCGCCCCGAACCAGCGCGGCTCCTGCCCGCCGGGCACCTGGGCGAGGATGGTGCCCAGGCCCGGCGGGAAGTACAGCTGCTCCAGCGAGTACCGCTCGTACTCCGGCAGCGACCCGTCGAGCTTGTCCCAGTTCGCGACGGTCGGGCCCTTGCCGATGTGGTTCGCGGAGTAGACCGGGCCGTCCTCACGGGACAGCCCGAGCACCTCGCGGACGCGGTCCTCGTCGATGATCGCGGTGTTGAGCCGCTCGCCGTTGCCGGAGAAGTACCGGCCGACGCCGTGCGGCATGGTGCCGAGCGCGGCCTCCGAGCGCTGCAGGATCACCGGCGTCGCGCCCGCGCCGGCGGCGATGATGACGATCTTCGCCTCGATCACGCCGCTGCCGGTGTGGATCCGGTAGTCCTCTTCGTCGATCAGGTCGAAGTAAACGCGGTAGCCGCCGTCCTCGGTCCGCTCCAGGCGCTGGACCTCGTGCAGCGGGCGGATCTCCGCACCGTGCGAAAGCGCCGCGGGCAGGTAGTTCGTCAGCATCGAGCGCTTGGCGTCGAACTTGCAGCCCGCCATCATGAAGTTGCAGTTGACGCAGGTGTCGTTGTCGACCGCGACCGGCGCCGGGTTGGCCGTGCGCCCCGAGTGGTTGCAGGCCGCGGCCCACAGCCCGCCGGCGTAGGAGACGTCACTCCAGTCCTGTTTGGACACCGGGATCGACTCGTCGACGCGGTCGTACCACGGCTCGAGCGAGTCACGCGTGATGACCGAGGGCCACATCCGCCGCCCGATGCTGCCGTGGCGCTCGAAGACGAACTTCGGCGCCCGCGGCATCGCGGCGAAGTACACCACGCTGCCGCCGCCGACGCAGTTGCCGCCGAGCACGCTCATCCCGTCGCCGACGACGAAGTCGAACGCCCGGGTGTAGGACGAGCCGAGCAGGTAGTCGTGCTCGAAGTCGGCCGCGGCCAGCCAGGGGCCGCGCTCCAGCACGGTGACCTTGGCCCCGCCCGCGGCGAGGTGGTAGGCGGGGATGGACCCGCCGAAGCCGCTGCCGACGATGACGACGTCGGTCTTGTCGATCGCGTTCATGCGGGGCTCCCCGATGGGGTCGTGTCCGGGTGGAGTTCGGCCAGCTTGCGGCCGTAGCCGTACTTCGGGAACCGCCAGAACCCGTCGGCGTCCGGGGCTTTGTACCCGAGCGCCAGCAGGCCGGGGTGCCCTTCGCGGATGGCGTCGGCGGTGTGCTTGTGCGCGGCGCTGTCGAAGGCCATGTTGCAGAACAGGGCCAGGCTGACCCAGCCGTCCTTCTCGGGGTGGCCGGGCGCGGTCAGCCGCCGCACCAGCTCGCGGCGGTGCTCGTACGGCAGCGCGACGAACGGCGGGACGTCGTGGTCGAGCGCCAGCTCCACCTCGCCCGCGTAGGACTTCGCGTGGTCGTTGAGCGACTGCGCGAGGTAGGGCAGGCCGACGGTGACGCCGGTCGCGTCGAAGTTCAGCAGCTCGAGCGCGCCCGCCGCCACCGAACCCGGCCCGGGCGCGGCCCCGGCGATCGCCCGGTCGTCCTCGTGCCGCTTCTCGCCGGGCACGATCGTGTCCGCGTAGGCCTCGAGGGTCATGTTGTTGACGCGTTCTTCTTCGGTGGCCTCGGATTGCACCGCCCTACCTCCTCGTCGATTGTCCACAGTAGACGTCAGGCGGCTTCGGCCCGCCGCGTCCGTTCCCGGCGGTGCACGGTCATCGGCAGCCCGCCGCGCACCCGCAGCGACAGCATCGCCTCGGGGTCGACGACCTTGCCGGGCACCTTCCGCAGCTGCAGGTCCCGCGCGGCCATGGCCAGCACGAACACCGCCTCCATCACGCCGAGGCTGTTGCCGATGCAGAACCTCGGCCCGGCGCCGAACGGGATGTAGGCGTACCGCGGCGGCCGCCCGGCCGGGTTCTCCGGATCGAACCGGCCGGGGTCGAAGCGCTCCGGGTCGGTCCAGAACTCGGGGTGCCGGTGCAGCGTGTAGGGCACCACGACGACGTCGGAGCCGGCCGGCACGTGGTACCCGCCGATCTCGTCGTCGGCCTGGGCGATCCGCGGCAGCAGCCACACCGGCGGGTACAGCCGCATGACCTCCTCGACGACGGCCACCGTGTAGGTGAGCCGCCGCAGGTCCTCGTGCTCGGGCAGCCGGTCGCCGAGCACTCGGGCGGCCTCGGCGTGCAGCCGCTCGCCGACCTCGGGGTGCTCGTCGATCAGGTGGAACGCCCAGCCGAGCGTGCTCGCCGTCGTCTCGTGCCCGGCCAGCAGCAGGGTGATCAGCTCGTCCCGCATGCGCTCGCGCGAAGCACCGTCCTCGGACCCCGAGGCGATCAGCCGGGACAGCACGTCCTCGCCGTTCTCCACCGGGTCCGCCAGCCGCTGCTCGACGAGCTCGTCGGCGATCCGGCGCAGGTCGTCGCGCGCGGTCCGGAACTCCAGCTGCTTCTTCAGCGGCACCCACTGCGGGACCATGCTCAGCGTGACCGCCTCGAACATGGCCTGGTCCTGCACGGCCTCGAACGAGTGGCCCAGCGTCTCGTAGCCGCCGAGCTCGGCGTCCAGCAGCGTCTTGCCGAGCACGCCGAGGGTCAGCCCGGTCATCTCGTGCAGGATCTCGACCGGCCCGTCGTGCGCGGCGAGCCGCTGGATCAACGCGTCCACTTCGGCCGCGACGACCGCGGCCTGGCGCGAGATCCGCTTGGGCTGGAACACCGGCTGGATCGTCCGGCGCTGCTTCTTCCAGGTCTCGCCGTCGCTGGTGAGCAGGCCGTCGCCGAGGGCCCGGCGGGCCTCCTGCAGGCCGATGCCCTTGTGGTAGTTCGCCGCGTTGTCCGCGAGGACGTGCTTGGCCAGGTCGGGGTGGTTGACGAGGTACATCGCCTTCGGGCCGATGGCGATGCGGACGACGTCGCCGTAGGTCTCGGCGTTGTCGCCCATGAGCGCGAGCCGGTCGGTGAAGAGCTGCTTCAGCAACCGGATGGTCGCCCGGCGCGGCGGCCCGGGCGGCGCGGTGCGCGCTGCCCGGGCTTCCTGCTGCGAGCCGGTCATGCCGCGACGGCTCCCGGCTTCTCGTCCGCCGCCTCGGGTGCGGGCGGCGCGAGCTCGAGCTTCGCCTTCTGCGCGGCCTGGTCGGCCTCGAACTTGACCCGCGCCTTGTTCGAGAAGTGCAGGCCCCACAGGAACATGCCGCGGATCAGGCAGATCGTCGCAGTGGCCAGGAACAGGCCGTAGGCCACGTGCACGGCGGTGAAGAAGCCGTAGGCGAGCGCCACCCCGGAACCGAAGAGGAACTGCGAGGCCGGCTTCGACGGCGACGTGCCAGGGTCGGTGACCATGTAGTTCGTGTAGAGCACGAACGCGACGCCGGTGCCCATCGCCAGCGCGCCCGGGATGGACGTGCCGAAGAGCCAGCCGCGGACGAAGGCCTGGATGACGAAGAAGCTCAGCCAGCCCGCGATCAGCCACATCCGGTTGGTCAGCAGCGCGTTGAGCACCGTGCCCGACACGAGGATGATCGCGACGATCAGCCAGCCGCCCCAGGTGGGGATCTGCTCGGTGAAGTGGTACGGCGGGGCGATGCTCGCCCACGGGAACACCAGCAGGATGATCGTGATGCCGAAGTTCGACGGGTTCATGTAGTGCCGCATCCGGCCGTACACCGGGGCCTGCAGCACCCACTTCGCCCCGACCGCCACGACCACGCCGAAGATCATCACGAGGATCTGGTCGTTGACGTAGGTCAGCATGTTCAGGGCGAGACCGGTGATGTGGGCCGGCAGCAGGAACTCCACCAGGCCCTTGAACCCGGCGCCCTTGAACCGGACGCCGCGCTTGGTCACCTTGGAGTTGATGATCTCGAGCAGGATCTCCGTGGTGTACGCGGTCGCCAGCGCGACGAACGGGTACAGCCACGGCTGCTCGAACCCGAGGAACGTGTAGCCGATGATGTTGAAGATCGTGATCGAGATCGCGAAGCGCCGCAGCGCGGTGATGACCTTGTTGGTCCGCTTCGGTGGCGCGGTGTCCACCTTGGTCAGAGTCGGGGTGGTCATGTCACATCGCTTCCTTCGCCGTGGTGCCGAGCTGGTACATGTGGCAGCCGGGTTCGAGCTTCAGGTTCTCCGTCCGGAGCTGCCCGGTCCGGTCACGCCACTGCAGGCGCACGTCGAGCGGGCCCTGGACGTCGTGGCCGAGACCGATCTGGACGTCGAAGCTGCGCCGGCCTGCCTCCCCGCTGCTGCCGTCGACCCGGCCGAGGAACTTCTTGCCGTCCGCGGTCGTCACGGTGGCCTGGGCGCCGATCGCGGGCGAACCGGCCGCGGGCAGCGGGCCGGCCGCCACCGGGGCGTCCGTGGTCAGCTTCAGCTGCAGGTACTTGCCGGGGTTCGGGCTGTCGTTGTGGTAGAAGATCGGCGCTTCCCACTGCCGCGCCACCGCGAACTCGGGCAGGCCGTCGCCGTTGGTGTCGCCGACGCCGATGCCGCGGGTCGGCACCGGGACGGCCAGGCCCAGCTGCGGCGCGAGGTCGGTGTACCGGCCGTCGGAGCTCTTGACGAAGAAGTGCAGCGTCTGGTCGCCACCGATGTCGTCACCGGCCTGGGCGTTCGGCCACCAGTAGGGGTTCGACAGCAGGCCGTCGTGGGCCGTGGCGATCTCCTGCAGGTTCGGCCAGCGGTTGACCGCACCCTTGACGAACCCGGTCGCCTGCGCGATCTGGTTGTCGCCGCTGTTGTTGAAGTCCTGGATCTTGACGTCCCAGCCCCAGCCGGACCACGCCGTACCGTGCTCGGCGCTGTCGTCGTGGAACGGCGCGACACCGTCCTTGAGCTGCTGGGTCAGGTCGAGGTTGTTCTTCGCCTCGTTCATGAACTGGAAGTTCGACTCTTCGATACCCCACGAGGTCGTGATGTTGCTGACGAACAGGTCGTAGAGGCCGTCGTGGTTCAGGTCGCCGAAGTCGACGCCCATCCCCTTGAAGGAGTCGTGGCCCAGCACCTTCGACTTCGGGTCGTCGATCCCGCGGACGCCGGTGACCTCGGCGAGCTCGATCTTGCCCGGCGTGGACTTGTTGTACAGCAGGTGGTCGTGGCCGAAGTCGTTGGCGATGTAGAGCTCCGGCAGGTTGTCCCCGTCGATGTCGGTGGCGCTGGAGGCCAGCGTCCAGCCGAAGCGGGCGGTCTCCGGGATGCCCTGCGACGCGTCGACGTACTGCGCGGCCGGGTTCGCCCCGGCGGTCGCCCCGGTCCAGCGGAAGATGTACTTCTCGCCGGAGTTCACCGCGTGCGACATCGACTGGTTGAGGGTGATCCCGCCGTCGGCGTTCGGGTCGAGGACCCGGCTGTCCGGGAAGTAGTTCCCGACGAAGATGTCGACGTGGCCGTCGCCGTCGAAGTCGCCGATGGTCACCGAGTCGGTGTTCCACAGTGGACCGTTGTACTTGCCGTCCGCGCCGCGGTGGTTGCCCGGCACCAGCTCGACCGGCTGGAACGCCGAGGCGTCGAACCGGGTCGCGGTGGCCTTCTGCAGGAACAGCACCGGCGTGCGGCCCCAGTAGTAGGCCAGGATGTCCGTGCGGCCGTCCTCGTTGTAGTCACCGGGGACGCAGCCCATCGGGGCCATGTAGTCCCACGTCGGCAGGGCCGGCGCGGGGTCGAGCGCGAACGGCGCGTACCGCGGGCCCGAGTCCGGCGTCGGCGTGACCACGACCTGGTCGCTGCGCGGGTCGACCAGGCAGATGTCGTTGGCCTTGCCGCTGCCGCTGATGTCGTTGATCGCGATCGCGGCACCCACCGAGGAGATCCAGGCCGCGATCTTCTCGTACTCCTTGTTCACCGTCCGGATCGACTGCGACTTCGTCGCCGCGGGCAGCGCGATCGTCATCGGGGTGAAGTGGAACTTGTCCGCCATCGTGTCCTGCTCGGCGGCCGAGACGCTGGGCAGCCGCGCGACCAGGAACAGGCCGAGGATCAGCGCCAGCGCCACGATGCCCGCCAGCTGCTTGCGCAGCCAGCCCAAGGTCGCGGTCATTTGTTCTTCCCTCCGTGGGTCAGCACTTCTTCGGCGATCCGCTGCCGCCAGGTTTCGAAGGCCGGGACGTCGTCACCGTCGATGTCGACACCGCCGACGACGGCCGGGCGCACCTCCTGCGTGATGGCCGCGGCGCGTTCGGCGGACATCCCGCAGATCGCCTGAGCCGCCATCTGGGTCTCCGGGATCATCAGGCCCGAGCGCACCCGGCACTCGGCGGCGAACGCGCTGCCCTGCGCCAGCGGCCCGTGGTGGATCCCGGCCCGGTCGACCAGTTCCGCCAGCTCGTCGGCGGTGACGCCGCACGCGTAGGTCGAGGCCAGCCCGATCCCCGCGTACAGGTCGCCGTGGCGGGACTCGGGGAACTCCTCGATCGTCTTGGTCACCAGGTCGACGTCGGTGCCGCAGATGAACCACAGCGCCCGGCCGATGCCCTGGTCGATCGCCCGCAGCGCGTAGCCGTCGTAGCGCTTGTCCGGCCAGGAGAACCCCGGCTCCTGGTACTGGTTCCGGATGTACTTCTCGGTCTTGAAGTACGCCTGGTGGAAGCCGTAGCCGTCGAGCACGAGCCAGCGCAGCAGCGGGTCGAACGCCGACGCCTTCGGCCACGCGAACCGCGGCAGCCGGCACATCGCCCAGCCGACCCCGACGTAGATGATGTAGTCGTGCTTCTCGCCGGGGCCGGCCAGGAACTCGGCGGTGTTCGAGCTCTTGCCGAACGGCAGCCCGTCGAGGACGCCGTAGCCCATGCCCGCGCCTTCGTAGGCGAACCCGCGGAACTGCGTGGGGATCTCCTCGAGCCACTCCTCGGCCTGCTCGACCGAGCGCGCCTCGACCGCGTGCGCGTAGCCGAGGAGGAACTTCTCCCCGATCGTCTCGAGTCGTTCCTGAGCGGCTGGGCTCTTGCGGTGGAAGCCCCGCTTCTCCAGCGAGGTCTCCGAAACGTCCGGAGTCAGTATTCGACGCCTGAGCGTGCGCCAACCATTGCCCAACGCACTCTCCCCCTTACGGGTAGATGGGAATGAGGTGAAGCTCGTTCGCTTTCACGGTCACAGATTCGCTGGTCAGCGGTCTACTCCACGGTTGCCGGTGACCTTGGTCCCTCAGGCCGCGCGCTCTTGTGAGCCGGCACGGAACTCCGCGCGGATCCGCTCGCGCCACAGCTCGTACGGCGGCTCCGGACCCTCGTCCACGAAGGACACCTCGGTGCGGTCCGCGAGTGCCTCGGCCGCCTCGACCGTGAGGTCCGCGAGGACCTCGGCCGCGAGGACGCTGTGCTCCGGCACGTACGTCGAGTAGGTGCGCGCCTTGATCGCGAACACCACGCCCAGCGCCAGTTCCGCGTGGTGCGGTCCGGAGAGCCGCCGGAGCGTCGCCAGCCCGGCCCGGTCCGCGCCGCCGGCGAAGGTGGCCGCCAGCCCGATCCCGCTCCACAGGTCGGGGCGGCGGCTTTCGGGGAAGGCGTCGGCCGCGGCCGCGGCGGCCTCGGGCACGCCGCCGTTGATGAACCACAGCGCCCGGCCCACGCCCTGGTCGAAGGCACGGGAGAAGTAGTCCGGGCGCCCCGCCCAGGGGTACGGTGCCGGCTCGGCCTGTTCGTCGACCCACCGGCGGGTGTCGAAGTACGCCCGGTCGAACCCGTAGCCGTCGACGGCCAGCCAGCTCATGATCGGGTGGTGGTGCACCCCGTCGAGCTCCGGCAGGATGTTCTTCCACAGTGGACGCGGCAGCCGGGCCATCGCGAACCCGATCCCGATGTAGGTGAGGAAGATGTGCGGCTCCCCCGGTCCTTCCAGCAGGGCCTTCGTGCGGTCGCGGCCGCCGCCCGGCATCGCGTCGAGGATCGTGTACCCCATCGTCGCGCCTTCGTACGCGAAGCCGCGCTGTTCGGGCTCGACGAGCGCGAGCCGCCGTTCCAGCTCCCACAGGGAAGCGCCCTCGATCGCCCACTCGAACCCGCACACCACGGCTTGCGGCACCGCCTCCAGCCGGGCCGTCGCCGCGGTGGGGGTCACCGGGAAGCCGCGCTCCTCGAATCCCACGGACGCCAGGGAAGGTGCCAGCGCGCGCTTGCGCAGGACACCGAAGAAAGTCGCCATCACTCGTTCCTTTTCGTCCGGTGCCGGGTCAGGCCACCGCGCGCAGGTGTGCGCGCGACGCGGCGAGCATCTGCTGGCTGCCCGGCGTCTGCCGCGCGGCCAGGGTGATCGCGATGGGCGGGTCCGTCAGGGCGGGCGGCCGCAGCCGGATCGCCACCTCCGACGGCTCGAACGGCGTCACCGTCGCGGTCGCCGAGCCGATGGTGAACGCCGGCCCGTCCGCGGGGCGGCGGCCCGCGCCGTGGTCGGCCACCGCGATGACCGTCCAGGTGCCCTCGGGCACCCCGTGGATGGTCAGCCCGGCCGACTCGGAGTCGGCCAGCCCGCCGAAGGCCACCGGCCCGCTCTGCGGCACCGCGTCGGCGAACACGCCGACGAGCACGTTCGCGGGCGCGGCACCGTTCGGGAACCGCAACCGCACGGCCAGCCGCTCGTTGCCCCCCTGCAGGGACGCGCAGGTGCTGCCCGCCTCCCGCAGCGACCGCAGCGCGGGCAGCCGCTGGAAGTAGGCCGAGTGCGCCACGAGCAGCTCGCCGACCTCCGGCTCGCGGTACTCGGTCGGGGTCATCCCGACCGCGCGGGCGAACCGGCTGGTGAACGTGCCGACGCTGCTGTAGCCGACGCTGCAGACGATGTCCGACACCGTCAGGGAAGTCGTCAGCAGCAGCCGCTTGGCTTCGAACAGCCTCACCGCGGTGAGGAAGCGCCCGGGCGTCACCCCGGTCGCCTTGGCGAAGATGCGTGAGAAGTGGAACGGGCTCACGAACACCTCGGACGCCAGCGCCGACAACGTGATCGGCTCGAAGTACCGCTCCAGGATCATTTCGATCGCGCGCAGAACGGCGGGCTGGACGGCCTGTTCCGGCGCCTGGACCTGCCTGTACCGCTCCACACCCGCCGACGGGTCTTCGCCGTCGGCGCCCCCGGATGCCACCGATCGCAAGATCATCAGTCCAACCTCTAATTCCTTACCGACGTCAAGTTCCCTCCTCGCCAGGTAAGACGGCGCCCCTCGCGGGCCGGTGGATGCCCGATCGAAGGCCGGGCGAGGCCGGCGCAGCAACGGAGCGACGACCGTGCGGCCGTCCTGGTTCCGTTGTGCGGAACGCACATCCGCGCCGTGCGCGACGCACCGGGCCCGGTTGGCAGAAAGGCCGGTCCGAGGAGGCACGGCGGGCGCGGTTCCCCTTTTCCCGCCCTGCCAGGCCGTGCGGGACCTGGGCTTTGCCCGCCTCGGACCGGTGGCCACGGGTGGGTCGGGCCCGCGCCGGACGTGCGGAACGCACGGGTCCGTCGGGGAAAACGCATCTTGACTCTGGTGGACCGCTCACTGGTTGGGGTGGCCCGGCTCTGTCACATTCGACAGTGGACAGCCCGCGGCCGGATTGTGCTCGGTGTCGCGAGGCCAACTGGGGAGCTGAAAGTCCGTGGAGCTGAGACATCGCGGCAGAACACTGGAGGCGCGCGGCATGTACTCCGAGAAGAGGCTATCGGACGGGCTGGTCGGCGTGACTCAACGGCCCGTGCAACCACCCGAAAGTGTGGTCCAGTTCACGGTCCTCGGCACGCTCGGGGTGTTGCGGGACGGCGTCGACTACACGCCGACGGCCCCGAAACTGCTGCAACTGCTGGCCCTGCTCGTGATGCGCCCGGGCAAGATGGTGCACGTCGACTCGATCACGCAGGAGCTGTGGCCGAGCGGGCCGCCGCGGACGGTGCGGACGACGCTGCACACCTACGTCTACCACCTGCGGCGCTGCTTCGAGCAGCACAGCCTCGGCGACGGGGCCGACGAGCTGCTCGTCACGAAGGCGCCCGGCTACGTGTTCCGGATCGACCCGAGCCAGGTCGACGTCCACCGGTTCGGGCAGCTGCAGCAGGAGGCGCAGGACCTGCTGCGCCAGGACCAGCACGCGGCGGCGGCCGCGCGGTTCCGGGCCGCCCTCGACCTGTGGACCGGGCCACCGCTCGCGAACGTCCACTGTGGACCAATCTTGCTCCCGTACACGATGGAGCTGCTGGAACAGCGGCGCAACGCGCTGCACATGCTCATCGAGGCCGAGATCACCAGCGGCAACCACCGCGAGCTGATCGGGGAACTGCGCTCGCTGACCGCGGGCAACCCCCTCGACGAGGCGCTGCACGGGCAGCTGATGCGGGCGCTGGGTCGCAGCGGCCGCCGGTCGGACGCGATGGCCGTCTACCGCAACCTCCGGAAGCGGCTCAGCGAGGAGCTCGGCGTCGAGCCGTGCGACGAGCTGCAGCTGCTGCACCACGACCTCATCTCGGAGGGCGACCACTTCTGACCCACCGCACCACCGACCCACCCCGCACGGAACGAAGTGAGGATCAATGACCGCACGCACCCGCACCTACGGACAGTACTGCGGACTGGCCCGCGCCATGGAACTCGTCGGTGAGCGCTGGGCCCTGCTCATCGTGCGCGACCTGGTGCTCGGCCCGAAGCGCTACAACGAGCTCCGGACCGGCCTGCCCAAGATTCCGCCGAGCATCCTTTCGGCGCGGCTCAACGAGATGGAGGAGTCGGGCGTGATCCGCCGCCGGGTCCGCCCCGACCTCGACGCCGGCCTGGTCTACGAGCTCACCCAGTACGGCAGCGAGCTGGACCAGATCCTGCTCGACCTCGGCCTGTGGGGCGCCCGCTCCCTGAGCCACCCTGGCCCGGACGACATCTTCACCCTGGACGCGGCGATCCTTTCGCTGTTCACGACCTTCCAGGCCGAAGCGGCGGCCGGCGTCCAGATCACGTTCGAGATCCAGTACCACAACACGATGATCCTCCACGCGATGATCGACGACGGGGACCTGAAGGTCTCGGAGGGCCGCTACCCGGACGCGGACCTGATCATCCGCTCGAGCCAGGGCTCGGCGTTGCTGGACGTGATCAGCGGGCACTCGACCCCGGCACAGGCGCTGGAGGACGGCTCGGTCTCGATCGAGGGCGACCTGCGTGACCTCGACCTGTTCACGCGGCTGTTCCGGTTGACCTCGGCTCCGGAGCCGAAGAACGGCGTCGCCCTCCACTGAGGACGGTTCCAGGCGGCGGCCACGGCCGGGGATTCGCTCCTCCGGCCGCGGTCGTTCCGTCGCGTCCCGGCTTCTGGACCTGGCTCGGGTCGCGCCGGTTCGCCCCCTCCGCATGTCATGAACGAGTCGTTCATGGCGTCGGACGTCATGAACGACTCGTTCATGACAACGGCAAGCCCACCGGCTCAGCCCAGCCGCGCGGCCTGCTCCTCCAGATACCGGCGCTCGGGCACACTCCCCGTCCGCCCGGCGGCGCGCAGGTAGCACTCCCGCGCCCCCACCGCATCCCCCGCCCGCTCCAGCAGGTGCGCCCGGACCGCGTCCAGCCGGTGCCCCTGCTGCATCCGGCTGTCCGCGGCGATCGAATCCAGCAGCTCGAGCCCGCGGCCGGGACCGTCCACCATCGCCACCGCGATCGCCTGGTTCAGCGTCACCACCGGGCTCGGCGCCAGCTCCTGCAGCACCTCGTACAGCTGCGCGATCTGCACCCAGTCCGTCGTCTCCGCGCTCGGCGCCTCGTCGTGCAGGGCCGCGATCGCCGCCTGGACCTGGTACACGCCGACGGGCGCGCGGCCCAGCACCCGGCCGATCAGCTCCGTGCCCTCCGCGATCATCGCGCGGTCCCAGCGGGTGCGGTCCTGCGCGTCCAGCGGCACCAGCGTGCCGTCCTCGGCCGTGCGGGCCGGGCGGCGGGCATCCGTCAGCAACATCAGGGCCAGCAGGCCTGCGACTTCGTCGTCTTCCGGGCGCAACGCCCGCACCGCGCGCGTCAGCCGGATCGCCTCCTGCGCCAGCTCCGGGACCTGCAGGTCCGTGCCCGACGTCGCCGTATAGCCCTCGTTGAAGATCAGGTACAGCACCTGCAGCACGACGCTCAGGCGCTCGGCGTAGCCGGCCGCCTCGGGGTCGCCGAACGTCGAGCCCGCCGCCGCGATGCTCTCCTTGGCGCGGGTGATGCGGCGGGTCATCGTCGCCTCCGGGACGAGGAACGCCTTCGCGATCTGCGCCGTCGTCAGGCCGCCCACCGCGCGCAACGTCAGCGCCACCTGCGACGGCGGGGACACCGCCGGGTGGCAGCACAGGAACAGCAGCGTCAGCGTGTCGTCCTCGTCCGGGACGGCGACGGCGGCGTCCGGGACCTCCCGGGCCGCGACGGTCTCCTCCCGGCGACGCCGCGCGCTCTCACTCCGCCAGTGGTCGGTGAGCCGCCGCGTGGCCACCGTGACCAGCCAGCTGAGCGGGTTGTCCGGCACGCCGCCTTCGCGCCACTGCTCCGACGCCGCGACCAGCGCCTCCTGCACGGCGTCCTCGCACGCGTCGAACTGCCCGTACCGGCGCACGAGCACGCCCAGCACCCGCGGCACGAGCGGGCGCAGCAGCTCGCCGACGTCCCCGCTCACCCGCCGGTGAACTCCGTTTCGGTCTCGGCGTCGGCGAAGAACACGACCGGCCGGACCTCGATGCCGAGCCCCTCGATCCCCGCGTCCGGGATCATCGCGGCCACCTCGCACGCACGCTCGTGGCTGGCGCACTCCACGAGGTAGAAGCCCGCGAGGAACTCCTTCGACTCGACGAACGGGCCGTCGGTGACCGCCGGCTGGCCGTCCTTGACGCGGACCACCGCGCTCTTCGCCGGCGCGTCGAGCGCCTGCGTGCTGATCATCTCGCCGGACTCGCGGATCCGGCGGATGAACTCGCCGTGGCCGGTCATCACCGCGTCCTTGGTCTCCTCGGACAGGCCGTCCCAGACGTCCGGATCCATGTGCATCGCCAGCAGGTACTTCATCGCGCCTCCCCGCGTTCGGTCCCCGCGAACATAGCCGATCCGGCACCGCAACCTGTGAGTGGTCGCCGGCCTCGTGGCAGGAGCAGCATCGATCCTTCACCACTCGCACCTGCCCTAAGGAAACTCCCCGATGCAAGACGTGCACGCCGACCTCGCCACCGAGGCGGACGCCCTCGCGGACCTGATCCGCGACCACGAAGGGCGGGTGATGCTGCCCGCCGCCCGGGCGATCACCGGGTACCTGGCCGAGCTGACCGTCGTCGCGCGCCGCGTCGTGCTCGGCGTCGAAGGCGAAGAAAGCGCTTCCGCTCCCCGCGTCACCAACGCCGGCATGCTCGGCGACGCCGTCGTCGCCTGGCTCTCCGAGCACCGCAAGGCCACCGAACTGCTGGCGAGCACGGAGGAGGACATCCCGTGGCCCGGCGGCCCGCTGCGCCCGTCGGTCGTCGCGGCCGCCCTGCTCACCGCGTTGTTCGCCCGCGGCCAGGACATCGCCGACGTGCTGGGGGCCGGCCTGCGCCGCACCGACAGCGTCGGCCACGTGGCCTACTACGGCGTCCGCACCCGCGACGAGGTCTACGCCGGGCACGGCGAGCCGCCCGCCGGGCGGTTCCGCTACGAGCTCGTCGCGCCCTCGGGCGAACGCTGGGAGTTCGGGCCGGCCGACGCGCCGGACCGGATCACCGGCCCCGCCGTCGACTTCTGCCTGCTCTTCACCGGCCGCCGCGCGGCCGCCGACCTGGCGGTCACCGCCACCGGGGACGAAGCCGCCCGCTGGGTCGGGCTGCTGCCGTCGCGGCGGAACCCGCTGTGGACGTCCGAAGTGGACTGACGGTCACTCGAACCGCGCCGGGTCCCCGGCGCCCCGGCGGACCACCTCGGCCTCCCCCGAGGAGAAGTCGACGACCGTGGTCGGCTCGACGCCGCACTCGCCGGAGTCAACGACCGCGTCGAGGACGTGGTCGAGCTCTTCCTTGATCTCCCAGCCCTGGGTGAGCGGCTCGGCCACGTCCGGCAGCAGCAGCGTGCTCGATACCAGCGGCTCGCCCAGCTCCGCCACCAGCGCCTGGGTGACGACGTGGTCGGGGATGCGCACGCCGACCGTCTTCTTCTTCTCGTGGGTCAGCCGCCGCGGCACCTCCTTCGTGGCGGGCAGGATGAACGTGTAGCTGCCCGGCGTCGCCGCCTTGATCGCGCGGAACACGCTGTTGTCCACGTGCACGAACTGCCCGAGCTGGGCGAAGTCCTGGCAGACGAGCGTGAAGTGGTGACGCCGGTCGAGCCGCCGGATCGCGCGGATCCGGTCGAGGCCGTCCGGGTTGTCGAGCCGGCACCCCAGCGCGTAGCACGAGTCGGTCGGATAGGCGATCAGGCCGTCCTGCCGCACGAGGTCGGCGATCTGGCCGATGGCCCGCCGTTGGGGGTTGTCCGGGTGGACATCGAAGTACCGCGCCATGGCGCGAGCCTAGGCCCCGGACCTCCGGCGCGCCCGGCGGCGTCTCCCACCTTGCCGCGATCGCGCCGCAACCGGTGACCGCACCCCGTCCTCCGGCGGAGAATCCGCGAGTGCGACAGGAGCTGTCATCCAGGAGGCGATCATGACCCAGCTGGTGCTGCCCGATCCCACCCTCACCGGCCCCAAGCCACTCCGGCCCCGCGCCGTGGCGGCTTCGGCGTACGAGTTCGTCGGCCCGGCCGGCCGCGTGACACTGGCCGGCCTCTTCGGCGGCCACCGACGGCTCGCCGTGCACCACCGGATGCCGGACGCGAGCCTGCCCGGCGCCACCACGCCCGCCGGCGAGGTCGCCGCCGTCCTGCACGCCGCGGACACCCGCCTGGTGGTCGTTTCTCACACACCGTACTCGAAGTTCGTCCTTTACGGGCGCCACTTCGGCCGCGACCTGCCTGGCTATTCCGCGGTGGACAACGGGTTCGGTGCCGACTTCCCGGCCACCCGCCACCTGGACGGCACCGGCCGCACCGGGACCGACACCCCCGGCTTGAGCTTTTTCCGCTTGGACGGGCGGTTCGTGCGCCACCTCGGGTCGATTGCCGTGCCGTACCTGGATTTCCTGGACCTCGTCGGCGTCCCCGGCGACCTACTTTCGGACTGAACCAGTATTGGACCAGTAGGGCCGTCCGCGGCGGAAACCCCGCCGCACGGCCACTCTTCGCCGTAACGACGGGGGGCCGTCTTGAGATAGGATCCACCGGAGCATGCACACCGAGTTCCGCCCGGACCGAGCCGCTGGCTCCGGGCACCACCGACCCGCCGGAGGACTGCAGCCGATGTCTCCGGGAGCCGTACCGACCAGAACCGGTGCCTTGAACCCCGTCACCGAGCCCCGCGGCACGAGTGTCGTGGACCGCCGGCCGAAGCTCGCGGCCTACCTGGCGGCGGCGATGATCACCGTGGTCGTCGCGAGCTTCGGGTTCACCCTGCTCGCCAACCTGCTGCCCCTGCCGATCACCCCACTGGAAGCCGTGTACGCGGTCGCCGCGGTCGGGGTGCTGCTGGGCATCCAGCTCCTGCACTACAGCAGGCCCTCGGTCCGGCTCGACTCGACGGCGAGCAGGCTGCTGCTGATCGTCCTGGCCGTCCTCGGGTACGTGCCGGTCCTGACGTTCGACGCCATGTGGGCCGCGATGCCGGTGTTCTTCGGCGGCACCGTGCTGCTGGTGCTGCCACCCCGGTTCGCCTGGCCGCTGTTCGTCCTCAACATCGGCGGGGTGCTCTGGATCGAGCTGCTGTACGACCCGCCGCTGATCGCGTTCTACACGGTGGGTGGCGCGATCTTCTACAGCCTCGCGTTCACGCTGCTCACCCAGCTCGCCCGGATGATCCGCGAACTGCACCGGGCGCGCACCGAACTGGCCCAGCGCGCGGTCGCCGAGCAGCGGCTGGCCTTCGCCAGGGACCTGCACGACCTGCTCGGCATCAGCCTGTCCGCCATCGCCCTCAAGGGTGAACTCGTGCACCGCCTGCTGCGGAAGTCGAGCGAGCAGGCGAAGGCCGAGCTGGCCGAGATGACCGCCACCGCGCAGCGCACCCTGGCCGACGTCCGCGCGGTGTCGCACGGCTACCGCGAGCTTTCGCTGGAGAAGGAGTTCCGCACCGCGCAGTCGCTGCTCACCGCGTCCGACATCGCGGTGCGGGTCCACCTGGACCAGGCCGAGCTGCCGGTCCAGGCCCGCACGCTGCTGGCGAAGGTGCTGCGAGAGGGCGTCACGAACGTCCTGCGCCACAGCGACGTCGAGCACTGCGAAATCGAGGTCCGCAAGGACCGCGGCCGGGTCAGCCTGGCGATCGTCAACGACGGGGTGGATCCCGAGGCCCTCCCGGACGAACCCGACCTGCTCAGCAGGCTGCCCCGCGAAGTGGCCGCGCTCGGCGGCGAGGTGACGACGGGCCACGGCGACGACGGGCGGTTCCGCCTGCGCGTCGAGCTCCCGCTGCCGAACCAGCCGGAGCCGGTCGTCGTGCCCGACGAAGGAGACCGGAAGGCCCGTGCCGAGTCGCGGCGGATCCGGGTGCTCCTGCCGGTCGCCTTCGGCCTGCTCGGCCTGGCCGCCGTGCTGCACGAGCTGCTGCTGACGACGAACCCGTGGCACATCGCGCTGGTCACCGGGTCGGCGGCGGCGCTGCTGACGCTGCAGTTCTCCTACTTCAACCGGCCCACCACGCGGCTGCGCTCGGGCCAGAGCATCGCGATGCTGTTCGTCCAGGCGTGCCTGATCTACCTCCCGGTGCTGCCCCTGCAGCACGACTGGGTGAGCATGCCGTCCCTGCTCATGGGCTGCGGCCTGCTGGTGCTGCCGCCGGCCGCGGGGTGGACGCTGTTCGCCGCGAACACGGGCGTCTACCTGTGGCTGCAGTACATCGCCGGGCAGGCGGGCCAGGGCACGCTGTACGCGATCAAGTTCTCCATCGGCACGATCGTGATCGGGTTGATCGTGTTCGGCATGCTCTGGCTGGTCCGGCTGGCCGCCGAGCTGGACCACAGCCGGCGACGGCTCGCCGAGATGGCCGTCGCCGAGGAACGCCTGCGGTTCGCCAGGGACCTGCACGACCTGCTCGGCATGAGCCTTTCGGCCATCGCACTGAAGAGCGAGCTCACGTCGCGGGTACTGCCGCTCGACCGCAACCGCGCCACCGAAGAGCTGCTCGAGATCCTGGGCCTGACCAGGCAGGCGTTGTCCGACGTCCGCTCGGTCGCCAGCGGCTACCGCGAGCTGTCCCTGGACAGCGAGTCCCGGTCGGCGCGCTCGGTGCTGACCGCGGCCGACGTGCGGGTCCGGATGGAGATGCTGCAGGACGAGCTGCCCGCGCCGGTGCGCACGGTGCTGGCGGTGGTGCTGCGCGAAGGCGTCACGAACGTGCTCCGGCACAGCCGCGTGGAGACGTGCGAGATCGCCGTGCGCCGCACGGACGAGGGCGTGACGCTCGAGATCGTCAACGACGGGGTCGACGGCCCGGCCCGCCCCGCGGCGAAGCCCGCGGACAACGGCAACGGTTCCCGCCCCCCGGGCGGCGGCAACTCGGGCAGCGGCATCGGCAACCTCGCCCACCGGGTTTCGGACCTGGGCGGCGAGCTGACGGCAGGCGTCGTGGACGACGGCCGGTTCCGGCTCCGCGCGGTGGTCCCGGTCTGAACCTTTGCGGCGTCCGGTCCAAACCACTGCCGGCGGCACCCGCGGGTAGCCGCCGGCAGGATCACGGGCGATCGGCCCGGGTATCGCCTCGCGGCAACGGTATCGGAGCGGCCCGAGTGGTGATGGGCACGTCGAGCGGCGGACCGGGGCGACCTCCCACCGGCGGCGGCCACATCGGCCACCAGACCCGAGCGGGCTCCCCACCGGCAGCGGCCACATCAGCCAGCAGGCCCGAGCAGGCTCCCCACCGGCAGCGACCACATCGGCCAGCCCGAGCAGCCTCCCCACCGGCAGCGATCACATCAGCCAGCAGACCCGAGCAACCTCCCCACCCACGCCGGCCACATCGAGCCGCACACCTCGGCGGCCCCGGGCCAGGATTCCGCGGGCGGGCAGAGCAACCGGCACCGCAGCAGCGGCCGCGTCAGGTGATCCGGTGTCCCGGCAGCGAGAACTGCCCTCCCGAAGACCTGCTCGGGAGGGCTACCGCCGGACCGCTCGGCCGGCCGGACCTCACAGCCAGCCGGACTCCCGGGCGATCCGGATCGCGTCCACGCGGTTGCGGGCGCCCAGCTTGGCCACCACCGTCGTGAGGTAGTTCCGCACCGTGCCCGCGGACAGGAACAACCGGGCGGCCACCTCGACCGTCCCGTACCCGTGCGAGGTCATCCTCAGCACGTCGAGCTCGCGGACCGTCAGCGGGCAGTCCACGCTGTCCCACGCCGCCAGCGCGAGGTCGCCGTCGACCATCCGGCGGCCGGCCACCACCCCGCGGACCGCGTTGGCCAGCTTGTCCGGGGGCGCGTCCTTCAGCAGGAAGCCGCTCACCTTGGCGTCCAGCGCCCGCCTGAGCGTCCCGGGACGCCCCAGGCTGGTCAAAATGAGCGTGCGGCACCCCGGCAGCTGCTCGTGCAGCTCACCGGCCGCGGTGAGGCCGTCCTTGCCCGGCAGGTCGATGTCGATGATCGCCACATCGGCGGCCGCTGACCGGGCCGCCGGCAGGATCTCCGGCCCGGAGGCCACCTCGGCGACGACCTCGATGTCGGGCTCCAGCCGCAGGAGCGCCACCAGCGCCCCGCGGACGATGTGCATGTCTTCGGCAACGAGCACTCTGATCACGCGGCGCCTCCGCCTTACGAACTCTCCAGTTCTCCCCAGAAGCACAGTTAAACATTTCGACCGAGCTCCCGGATGGGCCGTTCGGGGCTTACCGGAAACATTGTGCGCCGACAGCGGTGCAAACTCATGGAGAACACGGCCTTACGCGTCCGGACGACTACCGGACGTAAGGCAAAACACCGTTTGCAATCCCGGTGGGAAATTTTCCGGGTCGGCATCTCCGGCGGAGGGACAGCACACGAGAGAGCCGGCCACCGTGGCGCACCGCGCGCTCCGGTGACCGGCTCCCAAGGTCCGGACCAGCGGCAATACTGGTCCACACCAGTCAGGCGGCCAGCCCGGCCTCGACCGGCACGTCGATGCGGGTCCAGATGATCGAGTCGCGAACGGCCGCGGATCCGCCGTGCCGATCGAACCTGTCGATCACCAGGTCGGACTTGACCGCGCCAACCTTTTCGACCTCGATCCCCAGGTCGGTGAAAAGTGCGCGAACGTCGGCGGAAAACTGTGCAGACATTTGAGGCTCCCAGTGGCGAAGAAGAATGCTTCACGTGCCATAAATAGTGCGCCGGCGATTGCTCGGGAACCAGTGCCCACATCATCGGGGCACTGTGCTTTATGACTACTCCGTGTAGTGCCCAGACGTGGGCCGAACGGGGGATCAAGGGGCGAAATCGGGCCACTGGGAGGCCGATTTCGTCACACTGCGCACTCGATCCGGCGCGCTGAGCTACTTGATCCTGCCGCTGTCACAGCGATGCATGCCCGGTCACGACTCGCTTCAACCCCGTTCGGGCAACCCTGTGCGAAACGCATTCCCACCCATATGCAAAACGCATGTCCGGGCCCGGTGAAATCCATTCGGAACGATGCACAGAGCACTTAAGAAGTAGACGGGTTCCGACCTAGAGTTCTGCCATACCAATTTTCCGGCGCCGAACGCGTCCGCAGGGGGACGCGTCCGGCAGGCACCGGCGACGGGAGGAACGGCCACCATGGACGAAATCGTGCGTCAGGCCGTGGCACGCGCCATCATGACCATGCGGGACAACCTGGGCGAGCGCCTCACCATCGACGACCTGGCCCAGGCCGCGATGTTCAGCAAGTTCCACTTCACCCGCGTCTTCCTGCGGGCGACCGGACTGTCCCCCGGACGGTTCCTGTCGGCCCTGCGGCTGGCGGAGGCGAAGCGGCTGCTCGCGACCACCACCATCTCGGTGGCCGACATCAGCCACCAGGTCGGGTACAACAGCGTCGGCACGTTCAGCGCGCGCTTCAGCGGCAGCGTCGGCTTCTCGCCGACCGGGTACCGCCAGCTGCGCGGCACCACGCCACGGATCGCCGAACGCGCCGGTCAGCCCGGGTCCGAGGCCGCCGTGCGCGGCCACGTCTGGCGGCCGCCGGGCGCGGAGACCGGGCCCGTGTTCGTCGGGCTCTTCCCGGCGAAGATCGCCGAGGGCGCGCCCGCGCGCCACGTCATCCTGCCGGGCGCCGGCCAGTACACGCTGACCGACGTGCCGCTGGGCTCGTGGTACGTCATCACGCACGCGTTCGGCAGCTGCCCGAACGACGACCGCGGGCTGCGGCCCATGACCGGGCTCGCCGGGCCGGTGACCGTGCACCGGGGGGTCGCCGCCAGCCTGGCCGACGTCCGGCTGCGGCCCCGGCACGGCTTCGACCCGCCGGTCCTGCTCGCGCTGCCCGACCTGCGCCACGCCCCGGCGCGGCACCCGGTCGCGGTCTGACTCCCCAGCCGGCCGACGGCCGCCCGACTCGGCCGCGGTGGCTTTTCACGCGGACCGGCGGCCGAATGGGGTACTGAGGGCCCGTACAGGCCCGGGAATGGGGATTCCCGGGCCTGCGGGTGGTCGCGGCGGCGCCGCGGCCGGAAATTCGGCTGCCGATTCACGCCGCCGGTCGCGCGGGAGCGACCGGCGAATCCTCCGGCGGGATCGCCCAATGGCGTACAATTCCGCACGGGGAAATAGCTCGACTGGGGGAAGCGAGGAACGACGTGATCAAGGTTCTGCTTGCCGAAGACATGGACATGGTCCGCGGTGCCCTCGTCGCTCTGCTGAGCCTCGAATCCGACATCGAGGTCGTCGCCGAAGTGGACTCCGGTGACGAGATCCTGCCCGCCGCCAAGTCCACCCGGCCGGACGTCGCCGTGATCGACATCGACCTGCCCGGCAAGGACGGGCTGACCGCGGCCGCCGAGATCCACGAGCACCTGCCGGAGTGCCACACGCTGATCCTGACCAGCCTCGGCCGCCCGGGCACGGTCCGGCGCGCGCTGGACGCCAAGGTCAACGGCTTCCTGCTCAAGGACGCGCCGTCGGACAAGCTCGCCAACGCGGTCCGGTCGGTCGCGATCGGCAGGCGGGTGATCGACAGCGAGCTCGCGCTGTCCGCCTGGGAGGCCGACGACTGCCCGCTCACCCCGCGCGAGCTGGAGATCCTCGCGCTCGCCGCGCGCGGGCGCAACGTCGCCGACATCGCGGCGGACCTCTTCCTCTCCCCCGGCACGGTCCGCAACTACCTGGCCGCGTCGGTCACCAAGCTCAACGCCCGCAACCGGGTGCACGCGATCAGGATCGCCACCGACGCCGAATGGCTCTGAACGGGTCGAACCAGCTCCGCGCCCCCACTCCGAACAGCTCCAGCGGGACGCTCGCGCGCAGCAGGTGCGTCCCCCCGGGCCCCGCCCCCGCCGTGAGCTCGCCCCCGTGCAGGCTGACGCGGTGGGCGAGGTTCCGCAGCCCCGAGCCGTGCTCCTCTTCGCACGGCTCGGCTTCGCCCGGCACGACGCCGTCGTTCGCCACCGTCAGCCACGCCTCGCCGCCACCGGCGCCGAAGGCGAACTCGCACCAGGTCGCCTTGCTGTGCCGCACGACGTTGGTGACACTCTCGCGCAGCACGGTGGCGAACGTCGTGGCCACGGCCTCGGGAAGTCCTTCGGGCAGCACCGGGTCGAACCGGACGGTCACCCCGGCCGAGGTCAGCACCGCGGCCGCGGCGGCGCACTCGTCCGCCAGCGACAGCTCCCGCTGACCGGCCGCCACCGAGCGGACGTCGGCGAGCGCCTGGCGGGACATGGTCACCAGCTCGGTGAGCTCCTGCTGGGCCTGCGCCGGCTGGGCGTCGACGAGCCGCCGGATCAGCTCGACCTTGAGCGTGATGGCCGACAGGCTCAGCCCGAGCAGGTCGTGCGTGTCGCGGCTGAAGCGCATCCGCTCCTCGGCGACGACCCGGGTGGTCAGCTCGCGCCGCCCGTTCTCGCGTTCGGCGGCCAGCCGCACGAACCAGGCCAGCCCGAACACGGCGCCGGCGGCGACGGCGGTGAGCGCCGCACCGTGCAGACCGTCCGCTATGGACGGCCCGGCCCCGGCCCTGGCCGACATAACACCGACCCCGCTCGAGACGAACACCAGGACGGGCAGCGACACGAGCGGCTTGGCCACGAGGAGCACGCTGCCGACGAAGAAGCTGCTGAGCACGCTCCAGGCGACGCCGAGCTGGAAGACGGGCACCAGCCCCAGCACGGCCTGCAGGGCGAGCGCGGGCCCTCGGAAGCGGATGCGCCCGTACCCGAACCCGACCAGGTGCACGGCGATGAGCGCCACGGCATACCCGGCCGCGACGAGCGAAACGGGCCAGGACCGGACGTCCCGCAGCGGACCCAGCAGGCCGAGCACGCCGATCCCGAAGCAGACCCCGGCATGCACGGTGTAGACGAGCCGGGCCGGAAAAGCCTTCCCCGCCAGCGGAACGACGGTATCCGAACGCGATCGCGTTGCTCCCTTTGCCCTCCGCGAATACGGCGATCGGACTCTCACGTCAGGCGCTCTCGCAGTGACGACCACGCGGCGCCTCCCAGAAACGCAGCCACTTCCCCAAGACTGCAATCTAACAGCCGTTCCTGAGGATCCGGCTCGCCACCACGGGGGATTTTCCCGCCGGCCGGCCCGCTTCCGCTACTCGGGGAAGTCCAGCACGCACTCCCCGACACTGACCTCGGCAGGCCACTCCAGCTTCAACGCCCGGTCCACCCGGTCCCCGGAATCCACCGGGACCGCGTGCGCGGCCAGGCCCATCGCCCGGGCCGCCAGCGAGAAGACCTGCTGCAACGCACCCAGGTGCAGCAACGTGGTCGCGTACGCCGCCCCGCCCAGCACCCAGGCGATCCGGGCCATCCGCGCCGTCATCGTCAGCAACGCCGACGGGCGGCGATGACTCCCCGCCGCGATCATCGCCATGTCCAGGAGGTTGTCCAGCACCGCCGCGTCGTCGTTGATCAGCGTCAGCGTGTGCCACAGGGGGTCGTAGTGGTAGATCCCGGGCGCCAGGTCCGTGCAGCGGTTGATGCCGACGTAGATCTCCAGCTCGTACAGGCAGGCCACGCTGAAGTACGGCCGCTGGGACGCCTCGTGCGCCGGCCCGCCGGGCAGGTGGGCCGGGCCCACCGAGCGCACCCGCGCGGTGCGGAACAGGAACTCGCCGATCTGCCTGGCCGACAGCGGCCGTTCGCTGAAGTCCGGGCAGGCGAGGTCGGTCTCCAGCAGCGCGGTCAGGGTCGGGTCGCGGTCGGGGAGTGCCAGCGGGTCGGGGCGGGGCAGCGGGAACGTCGGGCCCGCCGTCACCGGCTTGACCACCGGGGGCTCGGCCCCGGTGCGGCCGACGCCGGGGTCCGGCGGCGGGCCCTTCTGCCAGGTGCGGCTGCGCGCGTGGAACATCAGGTCGTCGTGCGACCAGATCGCCGTGTCCGGGTCGCCGTGCTCGATGAAACGGCCTTCGGCGTCGCCCAGCAGCACCACTCCGGCGGCGACGAGGAACTCGACCACGTCGGCCACCACCGGCACCGGCACGCCGGTGGTCTCGGCCAGCTGCTCGACCGTCGCCGGGGAAGCCAGTGCGGAGGCGATCGCGATCGCGGGCGGGCGGAACAGCGCGACCTTGTACCGCGCCCCCGGCGACTCGGCCAGCAGCGCGCCCTCGTCGGCGCGCAACGCCGTGAACCGCGACAGCCGCACCTGGCGGCCGGGTGGGAGCGGCCGGTCGGGGAACACCGGGAACTGGGTCACCGGGATCGCCGAAAGCACCGGCCCGCGCCCGTCGTTGAGGGCGAGGGAGTGCACCACCGACCCGGACAGCCGGGTGAGGATCTTGCGCAGGGAAAGCCGCCACTGGTCGCTGCCGGCGGCCTGGCCCGGAACCGCGAGGTTCGCCATCGACACCGGTCCCAGCGCGAGCCTGCCGAGGGATTCGCGCACCCCGTCGGCCGCGCCGGGGAATTCGTACTCGCCCCACCAGGTGATCGCCACGAGTGACCCGTCGTCACCGGCCTCGATCAGCGTGTCTTCGGTCAACGACCACAGCCGGACCGTTTCGGCGTGCCCCTGCGGGCTCTCGGCAGTCAACGCAAACTCCTATACCCACGACGAAATCGCCGTTCGATGCACGCAGTGTGCTACAGGAACATGGGGAACGGATTGAGCCGCTCGTAAGGCGTCGGCTCGGCGAGCCGACCCAGCCGCACCGGAACGTCGAACAACCGGCCGGGAGCGTACCGGGCCCAGAACGGCCGCAGTCCGGGAGCCAGCACCTTGACCACCGGCAGGCCGACGTCGGGCCGGGTCTGGTCGAGCACCAGCAGGTCACTGCCCGCCGCCGCCAGCGTCCTGGCCAGCGCTTCGACGTCGTCGCGCACGTCCGGCCGGTGGACGAACCGGAAGTCGGCCAGTGTCCGCGTCCGCTCGCCGGCGGCCGGGCGCAGGTAGGGCTGGTTGGCGACGGTCGCGTACTCCAGCCACCGCGCGGTGTCCGGGTCGTCCACGGCGTGGCCCAGTTCGAGCAGGTCCGGGATCATCTGGTTCAGCTCCGTCACCGCTCTCCGCACGGCGATCCGCGGGTCGAGGTGGGCGCCGAAGCCGAACATGATGTGCTCGTGGGGTCCGTCCGTGCGGCGCGAGATCGCGACGAAGACGGGCACGCCGAGATCGGACGTCAGGTCGAGGGCCCACAGTTCCCGGCCCAGCCCGGCGTAGTTGCCTGCCATCTCCTCCAGCCAGCTGTCGCCGAAGGAGCCGAGGTCCAGCCCCGGCATCGGCGTGCGGTTGTACCACCAGAGCGCGACGGCGTCCCGCTCGACGAGCTCGAGCGTGCCCTGGAGGACGGCGTCCTCGAGGCTGCTCCCGGCCGCCGCGCCGTTGGAGTCCGCGTGCAGTCCGCGGACACCGCATTCGGCGGGCACGCCGTAGTACAGGTACCCGGTCGGCAGCAGCCGCCGCTGCCCGGACAGCGACCAGACCGGGGTCCAGTCGATACGGGCCGTGGTGTCGAACCGGGGGGCGATGTGCTGGAACAGGCCGTGCGTGGCGTTCCACTCGGCCCGCTCGCGGTACTGGCGTTCGGCGAAGAGCATGCAGTCGTTGGGGTGCACGGCCGCCGCGCCGAGCTCGTCGAACGACGCCCGGATGCGCTGCTCGTCGCCCTGGTAGTTGCCGGAGAAGCGTTCCACGGCCTCGCAGAGCGCACCGACCTCGGCGTCGATCGGGCTGACCCCCTTGCCGCCGTTCTCGCTGCGCAGCCCGGCCTGCATCCCGGCGACGCCGGTCATCCCGCGGGCGACGTTGAACCCCGACCGGTAGGCGTTGACGAACGGCGGCGCCGCCGGGTCCGGCCGGACGTCCCGGATGATCCCGGTGACCGGGCTGACCAGGTGCCGGTAGCGCTCGAGGGTCTGGGCCGGCGTCAAGGTGCGGTGGCCGCCGCCGGTCGAGGTGGTCTTGCGGGCGGGCGCGAGCCGGATCGGGAGCTCCGCGCGCGCGGCCACCAGCGTGGCGTCCCCGCACTCGGGGCACTGCGGACGGCGGCGCAGCTCGTGCAGCTTGCCCTGCAGGTCCAGCGTGTCGAGCACCCAGACGCTCTCCTGGCCGCCGTGGCGGTAGCCGGCCAGCCACTTGCTGGCCTCGAGCGCGATCAGGTGCGCCGCGGCGGCGGTCAGCGACGGCAGCGCGGCGGCCGGGCGGCGCGCGGGCCCTTCGTGGCCGAGCAGCTCCTGGGCGCAGGCCTCCGCGTGCCGGTGCCCCCAGAGCCGGTTGGTCAGGCAGTGCCAGCACGCCGACTCGCCGGGCCGCAGGATCGGCCCGATCCACACCTGCGCGGCGAACGGCCGGGCCAGCAGCCACGGGCGGCCGGTCCGCCGGTGTTCGGCGTCGAGCTCGCCCAGACGCGGGTCGAGGTAGTCGGTGCACAGCACGATGCTGAGGTCGGCCTCGTCGGCGGCCGAGCCGGACGGCGCGACCTCGAGCCCGGCGTCGGCCAGCGCACGCACCACGGGCCGGGTGTCGACGTCGTCGCCGACGGCCAGCAGCCGGACTTCGCGGCGGGTGTCGCGGGACGCGGCCGACGGCGCGTCGACGCCGCACGCGTCCCAGTACGCGAGCTCCCGCTCGTCGACGGCCGGGCCCGGGGCCGGGCGCACCGAGACCAGGCCGGCGTCCACCAGCTCGGCCACGATCGCGGCGACCTCCTCGGGTGTCATCCCGTCCGGCCGGGCCGTGAGCACCTCGCCGAGTTCGCGGGTGCCGTCGAGCAGGGGCGCGAGCGATTCGATGCGCGCCCCTCGCATCGAGATCACCCCCTGTTCGGAGAAGAGGTACGCGCCCTTGCCCGCCCGCACTTCGGCGCGCAGGTGCCGCTTGAACGCGAGCACCGGGGGGCCGGCGGCGGGCGGTGTGGCGGTGAGCGTGCGGGGCGGGGCGGGTTGCACGGCCGAACCGGTCATTTGAGGCTCCTCATCCCGTGCGCGCGATCCGAGAACCCGAATTCTTCTCCGGCGCGCCGACCTGCGACCAGTGCGCCGCGCACCGATCGGGATGTGCAAAACGCATGCGGATTCGCGCGTAACGCATGGGTGAGGGGTGCATCGCGCACTGGTCGGCACCGCCGGTCGTTCGTCAACCTGGATCGCGAGGGCACAGCCCCGCGGGCACCCGCCCCGGCCCACCGACTGAGACCACAAGTGAGGACCGAGTATGACGACCACTCGCACCTATGGACAGTTCTGCGGCCTCGCGCGTGCCCTCGAGATCGTCGGGGAGCGCTGGTCCATGCTGGTCATCCGCGACCTCGTGCTCGGCCCGAAGCGGTTCACCGAGCTGCAGCTCGGCCTGCCGCGGATCCCGGCCAGCATCCTGTCCGCCCGGCTCAACGAGCTGGAGCAGGCCGGCGTCATCCGCCGCCGCGTGCTGCCGCAGCTGGACGCGAGCCTGGTCTACGAGCTGACCGAGTACGGCAGCGAGCTCGACCACATCCTGCTCGACCTGGGCCTGTGGGGCGCGCGGTCGCTCGGGCACCCGAAGGACGACGACGTCTTCACCAACGACGCCGCCATCCTCTCGCTCTACACGACGTTCCAGCAGGAAGCCGCGGCCGGCGTGCACGTCACCTACGTCCTGCGCCACCACGACTCGCTGATCATCCACGCGATGATCGACGACGGCACCCTGAAGGTCGGCTCGGGCGAGCACCCCGCCGCGGACCTGGTCATCGAGCCGCAGGGCCCGGAGCTGATCGACCTGGTCAACGGCCAGCTCACCGCGTCCGAGGCGCTGGCTTCGGGCCGGGTGCGGATCGAAGGCGACTTCGCGCACCTCGAGCTGTTCACCAAGCTGTTCCGGATCCCGCCGAAGCCGGAGCTGCCGGACGGCATCGCCTTCCACTGACATCCAGGGGCTGGGCGACGAGAGCCGGCCGGGCGCGCAGGGGGCGTTCCGGCCGGTTTTTCGTCGTCGCGGGGCCGGAAAGATGGGCAATCCGGAGTAACGAAACCGGGCGTCCCGGCATTTATGGTCGATGCGGCCGATCTTTCGGCCCTGTCGAGAAGGGGCAGCACATGTCGACCTCCGAGTTCGTTCGGCCGGCCGGCTTCCTGGGGACGTTGAACGGGAAGTACCACAACCGGGCGCTCGCCGCGTTCATGATCATCGTCGTCGCGCACTGGGCGGAGCACATCGTGCAGGCCGTCCAGATCTACGGCTTCGGCTGGCCGACGTCCCGCGCGCGGGGGGTGCTCGGCGTCCCGTTCCCGTGGCTGATCTCCCAGGAATGGCTGCACTACGGCTACGCACTCGTGATGCTGGTGTTCCTGTGGGTGCTGCGGCACGGCTTCGCGGGCCGCTCGCGGCAGTGGTGGAACCTCGCGCTCGGCCTCCAGTTCTGGCACCACATCGAGCACCTGCTGCTGTTCATCCAGGCGCAGAGCGGCTGGCGGCTGGCCGGGGCGAAGGTGCCGACCAGCGTCATCCAGCTGCTCGTGCCGCGGGTCGAGCTGCACCTGTTCTACAACACGATCGTCACCATCCCGATGGTCGTCGCGGTCATCCTGCACCGGCGCGCCTCCGCCGCCGAACGCAAGCTGACCGGCTGCTCCTGCGGGGCGCCGAAGCAGCCCGCGCTCGCCGCGTGAAGCGCGCGCTGGCCCTGCTGGCCTTCCTCCTCGGCTGGCTGGTGCTCGGCGCCACTCCGGCTTCGGCGCACGTCGAGGTCCTCTCGTCGACCCCCGGGGACGGCGCCCGCCTGAGCGCGGCGCCGTCCCTGGTGTCGATCACGCTGTCGGAGAACGTCGGCATCCAGCCCGGCTCGATCAAGGTCGTCGACCTGACCGGCCGCCAGGTGGACTCCGGGCCGGTGTTCCAGCCCGGCGACGTCGCCGAGCAGGTCGGCGTCCGGCTGCAGCCGGACCTGCCGGACGGCAGCTACCTCGTCGAATACGCCTTCGTCTCGGCGGACTCGCACCCGGTGCGCGGCACGTTCGCGTTCGTCGTCGGCACCGGCCCGCTGGTGACGTCGGCGGGCGCGGTGTCCGCGGCCACCGGCACGGACGCGGCGGTCGACGCCGTCTCGACGACCGTGCGCTGGCTGGCCTACGTCGGCGTGGTGCTGCTCGGCGGGCTGGCGTTCCTGGTGCTGTGTCGCCCGGCGGGCCGGACCGACCGGCGCGCCCGCCGCCTGCTGTACTGGGGATCGGGCCTGGTCGCGGCGGCCACGGTGGCGACGTTCGTGCTGCAGGGCCCGTACGCGGCCGGGCGCGGACTCGAAGCCGTGTTCGACACGGGACTGCTGGCCGACACGCTGCGCGTCGCCTACGGCAAGCTGCTGCTCCTGCGGCTGGCGGCGCTCGCCGCGCTGACCGTGCTGCTGCCCCGCCTGCTGCGGCCGGGCCTGCCGGACCGGCTGCGGTCCCGCTACGAGAACGTCGCCATGGTGACCGGCTTCCTCGTGCTGCTGACGTTCTCGGCAACCGGCCACCCGGTCTCGGACCCGATCATGTTCGTCTCGGTGACGGCCGACCTGGTGCACTTCGGGGCGATCGCGTTGTGGGCAGGCGGCCTGGTCCAGCTGGCCCTGTGCCTGCACCGCCCGGCCGACGGCGAGGACCTCACGGCGGTGGCAACGCGCTTCTCCCGCATCGCGGCCGGCTCGGTGACGGCGATCGCCCTCAGCGGCGCGGTACTGGCGTTGCGGATCATGCCGTCCCTGGAGACGCTCTGGACCACGAAGTTCGGGCTGCTGGTGCTGCTGAAGATCGCGGGCCTCGCGATCCTGCTGCTGGTGGCGAGCCGATCACGCCGCGCGGTCCGCCGGGGCCTGGCCCCGGCACCGGCCGACGGCGCCACGGCCGTGGTGACCGCCGACGTCCGCAAGCTGCGGCTCGCGGTCGGGGTGGAGGTGCTGCTCAGCGTGGTGGTGCTGGCACTGGCGGCCTTGCTGACGGTAACCCCACCCGGCGGCTGAGAACGTCATGAAAGGGTCGTTCAGTGCGCCCGACGTCATGAACGACCCTTTCACGGCGTCCGGTCAGGCACCCGGGTGCGGGGGCGGGCTGAACGGGCCCCAGCTGAACGCGGGCAGCCACGGCTCCGGCGGCCCGCTCCAGTCGAACGCCGCCAGCTGGGCGTGGGAACGGCGGCCGGCGAGCGCGCGGCAGAGGTCGTGAGCGGGAGCCGTCAGCGTCGCCGCCGGGCGGCCTTCGCCCGCCAGCCACTCCTCGCCGTCCGTTGTGCGCAGGCGCAATGCCGGGAGCCCGAGGCGGACGATCGAGCCCGACAGGCCGCGGACCAGCACGTCCACGCTCGCCGCGGCGGCCACGTGCGTCCGCGGCGGCGGTACGCCGAGGGCCGCGCGGAGGTCGAGTTCGTGGGTGTAGGCGTCCATCACCATGATCTCGCCGCTGCGCCCGCCCGCGCCCGCGAGCAGCGGGTCGAGCAGTGCGCCGGCGGCGTCCCAGCGGTCGAGCGGGTCCGCGGCGGGCTCGGGCGGGGTGCCGCCGTGGCGGACGAGCACGCGCTCGGCGATCTCGGCGAGGTGGCCGAGCAGGTCGGCGACGGTCCACTCCGGACACGCCGGGACCGGCCGCGCGAGCGCGCCGGGGTGCGCGTCCAGCAGCGTGCGAATGCCGCGCCGCACCGCGGGGTAGCCCACGAAGTCCGGCGCCGGGACGGTCCGGCTCGGTGTCACGGGTCCCCCTCCACCTGGCACGATCGGTGCTTCCGGCCCAGTATGCCGAGGTGACGGCCACCGCGGTTCTCCCCGCGTGCCGTCACGGGAAGAGGAGGTCAAGACGTTGTCGACGCTGTGGTCCACGCCGGCGCAGTGGGACCTGCTGCCGCCGGTGGTGCTCGCGCTCGTGCTGAGCGTCGCCATCGGGCTCGAACGCGAAGCGGGCATGAAAGCCGCCGGGCTGCGCACGCACAGCCTGGTCGGCGTCGGGTCGGCGGTGTTCATGCTCGTGTCGAAGTACGGCTTCGCCGACCTGCTGAGCAGCGACCACGTCTCGCTCGACCCGTCGCGGATCGCCGCGCAGATCGTGTCCGGCATCGGCTTCATCGGCGGCGGCCTGATCTTCGTCCGCCGCGACGCCGTCCGCGGCCTGACGACGGCGGCGACGATCTGGCTCACCGCCGCGGTCGGCACCGCCTGCGGCGCCGGGCTGCCGGTGCTGGCGGTCGGCACGACGATCGGGCACTTCGTGGTGACGCGCGGCTTCCCGCCGTTGCAGCGGTTCGTCGCGCGCCACCGCCGCGAGCCCCCGGTGGTGCGGCTGAGCTACCTCGACGGTCAAGGAGTGCTGCGCGCGGCACTGGCGGCGTGCACCGGACGGGGGTGGGTCGTCCATCACGTCGAGGTCGAGCACGAACCTGATTGGGGGGTCCGGGTGGCGAAGCCCCCGGCCCGGGGCGAAGGCCCGGATGTCACGGTTTCCGAAGAGGGACAACGGATCGCGGTCGTCACACTGCGGCTCGACGGCCGCGGCGACCTGTACGACCTGGCCGCCGAGCTCGCCGAACTGCCGGGCGTGCGGAGCACGTCCACCGGTCCCGGAGAACCGCTCGACGAATGATCACCCGCCCGGGCGGCGCGCGGGGGCGGGTTTGCGGCACACTGGAGTGCGCACGGAAATTCCCGGTGCCGCAAGGAAAACGTGCGGCCGAGGAGAAACCATCCAATTCGGAGGTGAGGCATGGCCCCCGGCGGTGGCGAGGACGAGGTGCGCACGCGACCCGAATTCGACCTGGCGTGGCGCGGTTTTCAGCGCGCGCAGGTCACCGAGTACGTCGCTTGGGCCGAGGCCGAGATGCGCAGACTCACCGCCGAACGCGAAGCCGCGAGGCAGCGCGTGGCCACCCTCGCGGAGGAAAACGGGGAGCTCCGGGCGAAGATCGACCGGATCAGCCGGACACCGATCGCCCCGGACGCGCTGCAGGAGCGGTCCCGCCGGATGATCGAGCTCACCCGCGAGGAAGCGGCGGAAATCACCGCGCGCGCAACGGAAGCCGCCGAACGCACCCGCCGCGAGGCGGAACAGGAGGCCGTGCGGCTGACGGAGAAGGAGCGCGCGCTGGTCGCCGAGGCGGAGGCCGAGCGGGAGCGCCGGCGCGCCGAGCACGAGGAGTTCGTGCGCGCGGCCGAGCAGCGCCGCCGCGAGCTCGACGAGGCCGCGGCCCACCGCAGGGCCCAGCTGGAGGAGGACCACACGCGCGCGATGACGGTCCGCCGCGCCGCCTCGATGCGCGAGCTGGCCGAGCAGGAAGCGGCCGCCCGCGCCAAGGCGGACCACCTGGTGACCACGGCCGAACACCACCTCGCGACGGCCAAGGCCAAGGCCGAAGAGGTCACCGCCGCCGCCGAACGCCAACGCCAAGACTTCATCACCGACGGCGAACGCCAGCTCGCGGCTGCCAAGGCCGAAGCCGAGGAACTCGCCGCCGAGGCCAAGCGCCGCCGCGAAGACCAGCTCGCGGCCGCCAAAGCCGAGGCCGAGCAACTCGTCGCCGAGGCCGAGCGGCGCAGCGAATCGCTGGTCAAGGCGGCCGAAGGCGAGGTCGCCGCCCTCAGTGAAGTCCGCGACCGGCTGCAAGCCACCCTGCTCGGCTGCCGCGGGTTGCTGTCCGAAGCCGCCGTTGCGCTCGACGATCGGCCCGCCCCCTTCGATCCCGAAGCCACCCTGCCGATGTCGAAGAGAGTGCCCGTCCAGCGGCGGTCCCCGGCCGGCGACCTCTCCGACGCGGTCGGCTGACCTTGGCGGGCCTCGCGCGGTCCGCGCTGGTCACGGCGTCGGCCGCGGGCGCCCGCCCCACCTGCGGCACCGACCCGGCCCGCCCCGGCTCGACCGTGGCCGCGAAGACCCCGAGGAAGCCGGACATCCCGGCCGACGCCACCGACCGGCCGCGGACCCCGACCCCGACCCCGGCCCAAGCCCCGGCCCAAGCCCAAGCCCCGGCCCAAGCCCAAGCCCAAGCCCAAGCCCAAGCCCAAGCCCCGGCCCAAGCCCAGGCCCAGGCCCAAGCCCCGGTCCCGGCCTCGAACCCGACCTCGACCATCTCCCCCGCGGCCGAGCTGCGCGAACCGCGGCCCGACCCACCCACCGCCGCCCTGACCTCGCGGGACACCATCCCGTGAGCTGGTCCGCCGGGCGGGTGCTCGCCCTGGTCGCGGCCGTCGGCACGCTGGCCGCGTCGACGACCTTGGCCAACCGGGTGCTGCCCGGCTGGGCCTATCCGGTGTGCGGCCTGGTGGCCGCGCTGGTGCTGGTCGCGCTGGGCCGGGCGGCCGGGTGCTCGTGGACCGACCTGGGGCTGCGCGGCCTCCGGCGGCCCGCGCTCGTCGGCCTGCTCGGCGCGGCCGCCGTTGCTCTCGTGTTCGGCATCGCGGTGGCCGTGCCGGGACTGCGGACCGTCTACCAGGACGGCCGTGTCGGCGACCCCGATCTCGCGCAGCTGCTGTGGCTGACGTGCGGGCGGATCCTCTTCGGCACGGTCCTCATCGAGGAGGTCGCGTTCCGCGGGGTGCTGCCGGGCCTGTTCGGGGCGACCGACGAGCGGTGGCGCTGGCCGCCGATCCTCTGCTCGGCGGCGCTGTTCGGGCTCTGGCACGCGCTGCCGGCGCTCGCCATCGGCCGCAACGCCGCCGTGCACGCGCTGTTCGGCGCCACGCCGGTCGTGGTGCTGCAGGTGCTGGCGATGGCCGCGGCGGGCGTCGCCGGGATCTTCCTGCACCTGTGGCGTCACTTCGGCCGCGGTGTGCTGGCGTCGGTGATCGTGCACTTCACGACGAACGCGGGCGGCCTCACCCTGGTCGTCGTGCTCCGGTAAGTACTCCGGTGAGCTAGGAGCGGACGAGCCGCGCGATCGCGTCCGAGGCCTCGCGGACCTTCAGGTCGGCCTCCTCGCCGCCCGCGGCGGCGGCCTGCACGACGCAGGTCGCGAGGTGCTCGTCGAGGAGCTCGAGCGAGAACGACTGCAGCGCCTTCGTCGCCGCGGAGACCTGGGTGAGGATGTCGATGCAGTACTTGTCCTGCTCGACCATGCGCTGCAGCCCGCGGATCTGCCCCTCGATCCGGCGCAGGCGCTTGAGATAGGCCTCCCGGTCGCCGCCGTAACCCGTCATCGCCCCACCTGTCCCGTCGTCGGCATCCCTCACCTGGCGACTATACCCTCCGGGGGTTCACCGGAAGCGGCGCAACCGGAGGCTGTTGCTCACCACGAACGCCGACGAGCAGGCCATCGCCGCGCCCGCGATCATCGGGTTGAGCAGCCCGAGCGCCGCCAGCGGCACCGCGGCGACGTTGTAGGCGAACGCCCAGAACAGGTTGCCCTTGATCGTGGCGAGGGTGCGGCGGGCCAGGCGGATCGCGTCGCCCGCGGCCCGCAGGTCGCCGCGGACCAGCGTGAGGTCGCTCGCCTCGATGGCCGCGTCGGTGCCGGTGCCCATGGCCAGGCCCAGGTCGGCTTGGGCGAGCGCGGCCGCGTCGTTGACGCCGTCGCCGACCATCGCCACCACGCGGCCCTCGGCCTGCAGCCGCTTGACGACGTCGACCTTGCCCTCGGGCAGCACCTCGGCGACGACCTCGTCGATGCCCGCCTCGGCGGCGATCTTCCGGGCCACGCCCGCGTTGTCGCCGGTCAGCAGCACCGGCGTGAGGCCGAGGGCGCGCAGCTCCTCGACGGCCCGCGCCGACGTCGGCTTGATCGTGTCGGCGACGACGAGGGTGCCGCGGACCTCGCCGTCCCAGCTCGCGGCGACCGTGGTCGCGTCCCCGCCCGCGGCCCGGCCGACGCTCACGACGCGCCCCTCGACCACGCCGGTGACGCCGACGCCCGGCGTGCCGCGGAACTCGGTGACGGCGGGCAGCGTGCCGAACCGCTCCCGGGCGGCGGCCGCGATGGCGCGCCCGATCGGGTGCTCGGAGGCGGCCTCGACGGCGCCCGCCAGCCGCAGGACTTCGCCGTCGCCTTCGACGAGCGTCATCGTGCCCGTGGTGACGGTGCCGGTCTTGTCGAGCACGACGGTGTCGACGCGCCGGGTGGACTCGAGCACCTCGGGGCCCTTGATGAGGATGCCCAGCTGCGCGCCGCGGCCGGTGCCGACGAGCAGGGCGGTCGGCGTGGCGAGGCCGAGCGCGCACGGGCAGGCGATGATCAGCACCGCGACGGCGGCGGTGAACGCCGGCTCGGCACTCCCGCCCGTCGCGAGCCAGACCACCAGCGTGGCCAGCGCCGCGAAGACGACCGCCGGGACGAACACCGCCGAGACCCGGTCGGCGAGGCGCTGGACCTCGGCCTTGCCGTTCTGCGCGGCCTCGACCAGCCGGGCCATCTGGGCGAGCCGCGTGTCCGCGCCGACGCGGGTCGCGCGCACGAGCAGCCGCCCGCCGACGTTGACGGTGGCGCCGGTGACCGCGTCCCCCGGCCCGACCTCGACCGGGACGGACTCGCCGGTGAGCATGCTCGTGTCGACCGCGGAGCCGCCCTCGGCGACCACGCCGTCGGTGGCGATCTTCTCGCCCGGCCGGACCGCGAAGACGTCGCCTTCGCGGAGGTCGTCGATCGGGACGAGGTGCTCTTCGCCGTCGCGGACGACCGTGACGTCCTTCGCGCCGAGGTCCATGAGCGCGCGCAGGGCGGCCCCGGCGCGGCGCTTCGACCGGGCCTCGAAGTAGCGACCGGCCAGGATGAACGTGGTGATCGCGGCGGCCACCTCGAAGTACAGGTGTGCCATGCCGGAGAAGAGCGCGTAGAGCGACCAGCCCACCGACGCGACGACGCCGAGGGAGATCAGCGTGTCCATCGTGGCGGTGAGGTGGCGCAGGTTGACCGCGGCGGCGCGGTGGAACGGCCAGGCGCCCCACGTCACGACCGGGGCGGCGAGGGCGAGCGAGACCCACGGCCAGTGGTCGAACTGAAAGGCGGGGACCATCGCGAGGGCCACGAGCGGGACGGTCAGGGCCGCCGCGATGAGCAAACGCTTGCGCAGGGCGGGCGTCTCGTCGGGCGTCTCGGGTTCGGGCAGCCGCGCGGAGTATCCGGCGGCCTCGACGACGGCCTTGAGGTCGTCGACCGAGAGCCGGCCGGGGTAGGTGACCCGCGCTTTTTCCGTCGCGTAGTTGACGGTGGCGGTCACGCCGTCGACCTTGTTGAGCTTGCGCTCGACGCGGGCGGCGCAGGACGCGCACGTCATCCCGCCGATGGCGAGCTCGACGCTGGTGGCTGGCGCGGCGGTCATGGCTAGGCGACCAGGCGGTATCCGGCCTCGGTGACGGCCGCGGCGACGGCGTCGGTGGTCAGCGGCGTGTCGCTGGTCACGGTGACGCGGCCGCTCTCGACGTCGACGTCCACCTGCCGGACGCCGTCGAGCTCGGACACCTCCTCGCGGACCGAGGTCGCGCAGTGTCCGCAGGTCATGCCCTCGACGGTGTAGGTCGCTTCGGTCATCGCCCCGTCCTTTCGTCCTCCTTCCTTTATACCCATCGGGGGTAGGGGTTCCGCAGCGGGGCCCGCCAGACTCGCGGGATGCGCAAGCTCTACGCGATCGGAATCGGTGCCGGCGACCCGGAGCACCTGACGGTGCAGGCGATCGACCGCCTCAACCGCGTCGACGTGTTCTTCGTGCTCGACAAGGGGACGGAGAAGGCGGACCTGGTCCGGCTGCGCGAGCAGATCCTCGACCGGTTCGTGACGCGGCCGGGGTACCGGGTGGTGCTCGCCCAGGACCCGCCGCGCGACCGCACGCCGGCGGACTACCGCCAGGCGGTCGCCGACTGGCACGCCGCGCGCGCCGAGGTGTACGAGGAGTTGATCCGGACGGAGCTGGGTCCGGCGGAGTCGGGGGCGTTCCTGGTGTGGGGCGACCCGTCGCTGTACGACAGCACGATCGCGTTGATCGAGGCGGTGCTGGCGCGCGGCAACGTGGAGTTCGACTACGAGGTCGTGCCGGGGATCAGCAGCATCTCGGCACTGGTGGCCCGGCACCGGACGACGATGAACCAGATCGGCCGCGCGGTCCAGCTGACCACGGGCCGCCGCCTGGCGGAGGGCTGGCCGGCCGGCGCGGACGACGTGTTCGTGCTGCTCGACGCGCACACGACGTTCGACCGGTACGTCGACGAGGGGCTGCAGATCTATTGGGGGGCGTACGTGGGCACGCCGGACGAGGTGCTCGTGTCGGGCCCGCTGACGGCCGCGCTCGCCGCCCGGATCCGGGAGACGCGGGCGGAAGCCCGGGAGCGGCACGGGTGGATCATGGACACCTACCTGTTGCGGCGTCCGGCCGAGCAGGGGTGAAGCTCGGCCGGCCCGTTCCTTGGGTATGTCGTGAAATGGAGAAAGGCCCCGGGAGACGTTTCCGTCTCGACCGGGGCCCTTCCTTCAAAGTAAGTTCGGCGGTGTCCTACTCTCCCACAACCCTTCGGTTGCAGTACCATCGGCGCTGTCAGGCTTAGCTTCCGGGTTCGGAATGGGACCGGGCGTTTCCCTGACGCTATAACCACCGAAACACTACGAAACACGCATGGTGTCTCAGAACCGTAGAGTGGATGCGTAACATCTTCGTAGGCAAGTCCTCGGCCTATTAGTACCAGTCAACTCGACAACACATTACTGTGCTTCCATTTCTGGCCTATCAACCCAATGGTCTGTTGGGGGCCTTAACCCACAAAGGGTGGGATACCTCATCTTGGAACAGGCTTCCCGCTTAGATGCCTTCAGCGGTTATCCCTTCCGAACGTGGCCAACCAGCCATGCCCTTGGCAGAACAACTGGCACACCAGAGGTTCGTCCGTCCCGGTCCTCTCGTACTAGGGACAGCCTTCCTCAAGTATCCTACGCGCGCGGCGGATAGGGACCGAACTGTCTCACGACGTTCTAAACCCAGCTCGCGTGCCGCTTTAATGGGCGAACAGCCCAACCCTTGGGACCTACTCCGGCCCCAGGATGCGACGAGCCGACATCGAGGTGCCAAACCATGCCGTCGATATGGACTCTTGGGCAAGATCAGCCTGTTATCCCCGGGGTACCTTTTATCCGTTGAGCGACACCCCTTCCACCAGGAGGTGCCGGATCACTAGTCCCGACTTTCGTCCCTGCTCGACATGTCTGTCTCACAGTCAAGCTCCCTTGTGCACTTGCACTCAACACCTGATTGCCAACCAGGCTGAGGGAACCTTTGGGCGCCTCCGTTACTCTTTAGGAGGCAACCGCCCCAGTTAAACTACCCATCAGGCACTGTCCCTGAACCAGATCATGGTCCGAGGTTCAGATTCCCAATTCGACCAGAGTGGTATTTCAACAACGACTCCACAACAACTAGCGTTGCCGCTTCACAGTCTCCCACCTATCCTACACAAGCCGAACCGAAAACCAATACCAAACTATAGTAAAGGTCCCGGGGTCTTTCCGTCCTGCCGCGCGTAACGAGCATCTTTACTCGTAGTGCAATTTCGCCGGGCCTGTGGTTGAGACAGCCGGAAAGTCGTTACGCCATTCGTGCAGGTCGGAACTTACCCGACAAGGAATTTCGCTACCTTAGGATGGTTATAGTTACCACCGCCGTTTACTGGCGCTTAAATTCTCAGCTTCGCCCCGAAAGGCTAACCGGTCCTCTTAACGTTCCAGCACCGGGCAGGCGTCAGTCCATATACATCGTCTTGCGACTTCGCATGGACCTGTGTTTTTAGTAAACAGTCGCTTTCCGCTGGTCTCTGCGGCCACCCACCCCTAGCCTGTAAAAAGCTTCAGGATGTTTGGCCCCCCTTCTCCCGAAGTTACGGGGGCATTTTGCCGAGTTCCTTAACCACAGTTCACCCGATCGCCTTGGTATTCTCTACCTGACCACCTGTGTTGGTTTGGGGTACGGGCCGTGCATGCACTCACTAGAGGCTTTTCTCGGCAGCATAGGATCACTCTACTTCGCCTCAAACGGCTACACATCACGTCTCAGCCTCATGGAACACGGATTTGCCTATGTTCCGGCCTACACGCTTATACCAGGACAACCATCGCCTGGCGGAGCTACCTTCCTGCGTCACCCCATCGCTTGACTACTACGAAATCAGGTCCCACGCTCCACACACCACCCTCCGTCCGAAGACATTGGGCGATGGCTTTGGGTGGTTAGTATCAAACGCCTCGTCATGGGCGCACATGCTCGGGTACGGGAATATCAACCCGTTGTCCATCGACTACGCCTGTCGGCCTCGCCTTAGGTCCCGACTTACCCTGGGCGGATTAGCCTGGCCCAGGAACCCTTGGTCATCCGGCGGCAGAGTTTCTCACTCTGCATTCGCTACTCATGCCTGCATTCTCACTCCCACACCCTCCACGACTGGCTTCCGCCGCCGCTTCCCTGGATGCAGGACGCTCCCCTACCCATCCGTGCCACTAGACAACACCCTCAAGGAGTGAAGCCGATGTATTGCACGAATGACACAGCTTCGGCGGTGTGCTTAAGCCCCGCTACATTGTCGGCGCAGGACCACTTGACCAGTGAGCTATTACGCACTCTTTCAAGGGTGGCTGCTTCTAAGCCAACCTCCTGGTTGTCTGG